>JARGPI010000034.1 GCA_029213005.1 Verrucomicrobiales bacterium | reverse complement strand
AGGTTTATAACATTTGGACTTTCACCAAATAAGAAGCGCCTCGCTTTGCACGGCGTACAACGATTGAGCACAGCCACTCGCTGGAGCCTCAATTGAAAACATTGTAGGTATTCAAATCACCAAATCAACTTCAAAATCACAGAGTTAAGCGCGTTGACTGCGACGTTTTGTTACGCTGTTTCGGTCGCAGCCACCAAGCAAATAGTAAGGCCACCAAAATCACAATCCAGTACGGGAAACTAAATATAAATTCGTATCCAAGATTCCGGTGAAACGAGCATTTCATCGACCCGGTTAATGTTTGTTGAATAGTGGATGGCACGACATTTGCAACCTGATCGGGTTGCGAATCGTCCAAAAAAACCACATCTTCCAGTCGGCCGTTAGGCCGACTGGATAGCTGGAATCGTTCGCCTATACGCACATACCCTGGTTCTACAAGGGTAATCTTCCCGTGTAATGCTCCCAACCAAACGCCTCCATCAAACACAATTTTCGAAGTCCCGGAGTATAGTTCAAAAGCAATGAAATGTATCAACACCCAGAAAGATGCGGCACCAATTAAGGGGAGATACGGGACATATTTCAAAGCGTAACGTCTGAACACAGCCGATCCCGGCACCAATGCCGAGAACCGCTCCCGCTACAATAAACAAAACCGAAGCCAAGTCACGTCAAAAACTCCAAGAATATAAGGATTGGCTGCTGTGATTTGATATGGCCGTAGTCGCAGCCGGACGCCATCGGAAACTAGATACCACCTCTCTGTAGAATACAAGCCCATGAGTGCTTCAATTGACCGTCGGTTTTTGGGAGATTCGCGCGGCAATCAGAAAGATGGCGAAAAAGATCGAATAGTAGACCAAGACCGATAATAACGGATAGAAGCTCCACGAATTGAATGGAAGATGCGGCCATCCGGTAAACCAAAAGAAGAATTCTGATTGCGCGGTGTCGGGCCCCTCATGCTTGTAGTCTTGAGCAGTGATCACCATCAGTCCATAGAATACTGCTGTAGTAACGATGCTACAGATGAATGCTCGAATCGTTATCTTCATTTTCCGCTATATCGATTGAGCACTGGCAGTGGTGCCGGTGCTGACAGATGATAACATAATAGACGAAATCCCAAACTAAAAAGAGTGGAAACTACCAAGGAGTACCACTTGCCAGCTGCGGTTTGATATGTGTATGCCGGATGCCAACCGTAGGTCGAGAAGCGTTCCAAGTTCGACCGCGTGAGGCCCTCCGCCACTGCAACTGGCCATTGCGCAGGGTTAACTGCGCTCCAACCTGATAAGAAATTGCCATTGATGCACTAAAACCCAAACGATCAAAAGAACTAGGCAGCAATTTAGCACAATAAGAGCTACGCAACCGATACTATCCTGCCATTTGTGGTGAGTCAGCAGTCCTCTAACTCCCACCATCAGCATTAGGGTTGCGATACAGGCATTCACCGAGATCGTAGCAACAGGATTGAAAGCCACTCCCATTGGTGTTCCTACCCAAATCAGAAATCCCACAATTAATTCCCAGAAGAAAAGACACGCTGCAATTGAGCGACACTTTTCGTTCCACGGATCACTAGAGTCGGGAGTTAGCCATTGAAGGAAAGATCGTCGAATGCTTTCTTGCGAATTTCTGCAGACATCTCTTTCAATGGGTGTTTCGCCACATATCGTTTGAAGGATACTTGTCTGGTGACTATGGCACTCAGCGTTCTCCACCTTAGATGCAATCGAAGAAAAATCACTCGCAAACTCCGAGAATATAAGACTTGGTATCTCTGATTTGTTAGGCTGTAGGGTGACCAATGTGGCCTTTGGGGAAAGCATAAACTGGCCATACTTTTAGTTTTTGGTTGGGGCTTCTGTGCAAACCCATTGTTTTGTAATGGGGGTCATCTTTCAAGCCATAAGTAAATGAGAGCATTGGGGACTCCTTATCATATCCTCCAAAATCATAAAATTTGATATTATCAGCTGGAACGTAAAACTCAAAGAGTGAATCTCCTCCAAAAGGACGCTCTGTGTCACCTGAAATCCCTACATAATCGTTGTCCATGTGAATCATGATTTCGAATTTTAGTGGATTCCCCTGGTAGATATAAGTGAGGATTCTCCCTAGATCATTATCGTGTTCATAAAGTTCCCCCTCGCCGACGAAGAAAGAGTCCAACTGTTTCTTGTTATAGCTTATTGCCATTAATTTTAATGCCTAACAGTTTTATTCAGGAGCCCCCCCTGAACATTATTCTGGAGCCCCCTCCAGTTTTCGGTTTTAATTATGCACAAAATTTGGGCACATGCGAGCCTTTCCCGTTGATTTTCAAGTTGGATTCGTTTCGGATTGGAATCCGTTTTCGAAAATCAGAGATATTAACTTTGTTCTGCTACCTGTGCCGATGGATCGGACTGAGCTTTTCTCCTCAGTATTTAATCCCCTGGCAGGTCAAGAGGGCTGGGAGCACCCACCCCTCCGGGCTTCTTCATGACGTGCAGATAGATCATGGTGGTGGACACGTCGGCGTGCCCCATCATCTCCTGCACCGTTCTTATGTCATAAACGGCTTCCAACATGTGGGAGGCGAAGCTGTGACGCAAGGTGTGACAGGTTGCTTTTTTAGTAAAGAAAAGAAGGGAGGCTGGAGGCCGCAGTATAAGGTAGCCGGTGTTGCTGCGAGCCCAAAGCGAGCGAGGCACCGGTATAGGTAGAGGGGGCCGTCGAGCCCCGTAGGGGAGGTAGAACCGTTAAGGACCTAGCCGATGTTCTACCGCCCCTCCGGGACTGCATGCGGTTTGGGTTTGGGACCGGTGCCTCATTCGCTTGGCGCTCATTTCTTCACCGGCTACCATCTGATCGGGCCTCCAGCCCTTTTTGCTACCAAATCCAGGTGCGAAATGTTTGACAGAGTATGGCTGCGGGAAACAGGTTCCTGTTGATTGGCGGGGGCTTTTTTACCACGGATAAGAGCGAAGGGATGAGGTCTTTGGATGGACACGGATGAAGAAGGTGCGGTTGCCGCTTTGGGTGTGGCTTGGGAGACCGCTGTTTTTCGGCTTTCTTCGGACGGCGAGGCCCCTTCTGGAAGTGTATTCCCTTTGCCCCAACCCCTATTTTGGATGGCTAACGATGCTGTGCTGATTTCTATACTTGGGAAAGACGGCTCTTACCTGGAGGATTTTAACCACGGATGAGAACGAAGGGATGAGGTCTTGGGATGGACACAGATGAAGGAGGTGCGGTTGCCGCTTGGGTGTGGCTTGGGAGACCGCTTTTCTTTCGGTCGGTTCAGACGTTGGCGCAAAAAGAGTTCGGTTCACATTTTTTTAACTATGTGATTACTGGCAAAACTTGTTCTCAAAGGCTCCGCAAACAGGTTAAAAACCTGTTCTACATTTTCGACATCAGCTATTTTAAGGGGGCAGGTTCTCGAATAATGATGGGATAAGATTCCCCCCCGGCATCGCTACCATAAGCGGACGTCCCTGCTTGCTTGCGCAAACTGCTCAAGATCATTTAACGGCCATGGCCGCGATGCTTTGATTCAGGCTTTCGGCTTTTAGTGCTGGCTACAGATGTCTGGAGTCTGGAAGCACGCTGCTACGGCCGGAGGTTGAGCGATGGATGACTTTGGCGGGGAAGTCTTTTACCACGGATAAAAGCGAAGGGATGAGGTCTTTGGATGGACACGGATGAATGAGGTGCGGTTGCCGCTTGGGAGCGGTTTGGGGGGCCGCTTTTCTTTCGGCTTTTGGTGATGCCAGGTTTAGAAAGGCCTGGTGGTTTTGGCGATTCCGGGAGAGTGAATGACGGGGCGATGGTTTTAACCGGCCATTGGGATATTTTTTTCTCTTTGGAGCATGAGCTTTGACTTGGCGGGCACGCCAAAGCTTTGCTTCTCCCAGATGAACTCGGGGCTTTCCAAATCGTCGAGGGTAAAACAACTCTTCAACTCAAACCGAATGGCAGCGCAATTGATGGAGGGAACCGGGGTCATAATCAGACAACTGACTCCGGAGTCTTCGACCAGAGAGCGCAATCGTAACCAACTCGAGGCGGGAATGGAACGAATGTCTTTAACAGAGTTGTGCTGCAAATCGATCACTGTCCCGGGAAGGTTGCCGTCCCGCAAAATCATATCGGCAACTTTAACGGCCTCCGCTACGCCCCGGCAACGGGCCCATAAAAATGACCCGTCGAGATCATAACCTCCCGGAACGGTCAGACCATCGACCGGTTGCTCCGCGCCGAAGACGGGTAATATGGATGGATCAAACGCATCGGCACCGTCGATCAACACAAAGCGCTGCCGCTCCTGCAGCGCATGCCGAAGCATCTGCCCGAGAACCACCGCTCCTCCGGACAATGCCCCGCTTTCGTTACCGGAAATCTCGCAAATGCAGCCTTTTTCAAGACCCACCTGATCAATCCAGTCCACGCCACACACAAAGGATTCACGAGGCGTGTAGTCGCGATGCGCCGTAGCAAATTTAGTCTTCAGCACCTGACGTAATTCATCGAGGGCTGGTTTGGGCGGAGATTCGTTTTTCAAATCGCAATGCAGTTTTCTGCATCACGATACAACTCATCCAAACAGTGTTCAAATATTTTATTCCTGAGGAGCTGGCTCTTCTTTCTTGAGAGAGCCCTCTAAAATTCCCATGAAGTCGTTGAAAAAGCCTTGCCCATTGGGTGTGGTTAAATTGGTCTGCACAAAGGTCAGCATCAATTTGGCGGCCTCCAGCTGATCGACGTAGAGGTACATATCTTTCATCTTCGACCATTGCAGCTTGGGAAGGGTGTCGCGATTGAAGTCGTCGAGATCGTGGCTTTTCATGATGCCCCGCTGATTGTCCTGGCGACTTCTCATCTTTGCTTTCTGGTCACGATCCATCCCCCGAAGCGCCTCCTCTTTCTTGGATTCAAAGAACAAAACGAGACGTTTCTGCTGATCAATCCGCTTGTCCCACACGCTCATCAGTGCGTTTGGACTGTTCGCCCGGATGTGAGGGAGGATCGTCTTGTCGTAGATCCCGGGGATATTAAAAGGCACCAGCTCCCATCCTTCATTGGAACTCAGGGTCTTATCCAAATCGTAGGCTTGAGCGAAAATTGAGTTGGCGACATTACTGGTCAACAGATTGTCGGGCAGTTCCTCCATGCGGCTTAAACTCTCGACGTAGGTGGTTAGCGGAGAGAAAACTTCGTCAATTTCCTCAACTTCAGCGGCATGACAGCTCAACGCCAGATAGCGTAGCTGAATCATCAGCGAAGCGATAAATTTGTCGTCTTTCAACCGGTTCTCCTGCGTTTCCCGCCAGGCGCGGAAATCGGATTCACTGCGTCCCTCCATGTCGTAATGCACTTTCTTGTAGCATTCGAGATAGAGCTTCACGGCGGCCCGCGGATCGCTGGAGGCGGACATGAAGGTCGAGCGGGCGCTCTGATTTCTCGTCGAAATATGCCCGTCTAAACTCTCCTTTACCTGAGCCAGTTTTAACCGAAGGGATTCGACTTGTTCCGGAGTGAGATCTCCACCATCTGAGGGCAAAGAAACCAGACCAAGTGTGATAATACTGATTAGCAAGGAAAGTCTCATTAAGTCATGCTAAATCTTTATTCCATCGCACTCAAGATCGTAGACGCGTATTTACCTGAATATTTGCCAGTAATTACCACATTACAGAAATTATAATACTCGCTAAAATGCATCAAGATTTTGATAAAATCCGCTTGGCTTTCCAGAATGAGTTGCTATTTTTATAATTCTGAGATTCCCGCTCCTATTCTGTTCACGCACTGATGCAAACCCTGATCCACGCTTTCAGCACCCCGGCTCCCGGCCCTGCCTTGAGCGCGGTTGTAGTGATTTGCATTTTATTTCCACTTTTATGTTTTGTTATGGCCTTGTTTCTTTTCAATAAATCCCGGGGTCGAAAAGATACCGAAAAGGCGCTTCTCGATGAGAAAGTCAACGAAGCTCGGAGCCAGGAGCTGGAGTGGTACCGGGAAAAACGCTTCCTCATGGAGCGCCAGGCCCGGGAGAAGCAGAGCCGCCTGGCCGTCCTGGTTGATTCGATCGCGCCGGAGAATTCCCACCGGCTCACCTACCCCGCTTCGCGACTTTTTTTCCTCGCGGAATCGATTCGCGAGGAGCGCCAGCATCTCGGAACTGATATCTCGAAATTATCACTGATCGACCGTCGCCTCCGTAAACTGGGCAAGGAGTGCATCACTCAAAGCGGCAAGGGTGCTCACACGGAAACCTGGCTTTCAAAGATGTCGATGTGTCGCCAGATGATTCAGAGTAATCTCGAAGATCTCCGGAAATCGCAGAATCTGCTGCGAAATGTGCTGGGGAAGGTCACCGCTATCGAGGAAAGCGCCCGGGGAAATGATATTTCATCCGGGGAGATGCCGGATGTGATCCAGCAGCTGGAAACGGTGAAAAGCAAGCTCTCGGAACTGCCGGACGGCCTCCGCACGGTCGCAAAGTCCACCGGGGAGCAGGCCCAGGCGCTTTTCAAAGAGTCGACCCGCCACATCCCGGATGAGGACCTTCACGCGGTTTGGAAAGAGCAGACCACACTCGATTTGTTCAGTAGCAAACATCGCCCGGGAGGTCGGAGCGATCTCCTTTCCGCTACGGAAGCGACATTGTCGGCGCTTCATGGCAGCGCCGTTTATGAGGGCGGAGCCGCACCTTTCCAGGAGAAAAACGCAGAGCCGGTATCGACAGAAAAACCTAAGGATTCGGACGACGCGAAGGAAGCGACCGCGAAAAGCGACAAAGAGGAACCGGCGGATACGCTGATTGGCGTCACTCCCCATTCCAAGGAGGAAGAGGAGGTCATTGTTGAGGTGGATATCACTCCGAGACGAGCGGCTGAAAAAGCACTTCTCGAGGATGAAGAAGCGGGAATCGAGGAAATGACCTCCGAACTGCTCGAGGAAACCAAAATCGTCCTCGACGATAAGGAGGAGAAGACCGGAAAAGACTCGCCCTTTAATCAGGAGGGCTTCGGTTTATTTGAGTTCCCGAAGAAATCGGGCAATCCGGAGCCAAAGCCGGACACCAACGAGGGATATCGGTTCCGAACCAAAGAGGATGAGGAGGATATCCCGAGTTTCACGCCGCCTGCAGAGGAGCCGATCGAATCGTTCGATGGCTTTACCGAACCGGAGGAGCCGATGAAAATCAGCCCCGGCGACGCCGTGTGGGCCACGCCGCTGGATTTTGGACTGGATGCATCGGCATCGAAGAAGCCCAAGCCCAAATTCAATCCCTACAGCGATGCCTGGGAGAAATCGAAGGAGGAAGACAATTCCAGCCTCGTCATTTTCCGTTCTGATAATCCCGAGATCTGGAACTCCACCACCAACGACGGGGACGACCATCGATCCATCGCGATCAACGAAATTTCCGGGGCGGTTTCCTGGCTTGGAATCAAGCGTCTCGACACGGGCGAAGAGGTGTTTTCCGAGATTTCTCTGGAGGATTTGAAGCGAAGCGGGGAAGGTCGTACCGCCGGTTTTAACGGGACCAACGAGTATTTTTACGGGGCCCGGCACCTCGGATTTTTCTCGGAGGAATGCGCCACTGAGGTGGAAACGCTTTTCACCTACGGCGGCTGGGGCTTCGGGCATCCCTCCACAAGCACGGACGATGGCACGGAACAGGCCTGCTGCTGGAACGGAAAACGAATCCCTAACGGAACGATCTTCGAATTTACGCTTTTCGAAGAGAGACCGGAACGGGCCACGGATGATCAGATCGTGATTTAGCCGGGCACTACCACTCCGCTTTCCGGTAGGCAGCCGGTGAGGTGGAGCGAACCTGCTTCATCATCCGGCTGAAATAATACCGGTTGGGGAATCCACAGTCTTCCGCGATTTGATCGATCGAAATATCGCTGTGACGGAGCAGGCGGCAGGCCTGATTGAGACGAAAATCGAGCAGCACATTCATCGGGGACTTTCCGAGATGGAGCTGAAACAGGTGATTCAGGTTGCGCACACTCACGCCGGCGGAGGCAGCCACCTCCTGCGCGGTCAACTTCCGGCCCATGTTCCCGTGCATAAACTCCATCGCCGCCTCGACCCGATGGTCCACTCTCCGCTGCGCCCAGATTGATTCGGGAAGTTGCTCGAGGGCTTCGCCCACAATTCGCAGGGACGCCCAGGGATGAGCATTACTTTCCAAATCCGACAAATTCGCGACCGAATCCATCATCGTCTGCGTCATATCGATCGAAAAAATCCCCGGCGAAACCCAATCCCCTCGTTGCCCGAGAGAAAAGTGCATGTACCACTTGGTGAACGTGCCCGTCATCTCTGAAAACATCGTGGTGTGGGGCGGAATCACATAGGCCGAGCCCTCCTCCAGATCGATTTCGATTCGGTCCTGATCGCGATTCACCGTGAGCCGGGCACTCCCCTCCACCGGAATATACAAACGCCAGAAAGGATCGTTGAGTCCCCGGAGCCGCCAGGATGAAAGCTGGATCAATCGCGTCGTCCAGAGCTCCAGATTAATACTGGGCAGGATCACTTTGCGATCGCCCACCACACGGTGCTCAGAACCCTCCGGCACCAGACTGATCAAAGCTTTTTCGCCATCTTTCATTGGAAAATCAGCGTAGCATAGATTTCTGAATTCCGGTTGCGAAATCCGACACAAATTAAGCCGGGGAAACCATCGAAGTTGACTTTCGGATGTGAAATGATAGGCACTTTCCCAATGCAACGACTCATTCCTTGGCTATTGTTGCGTAACTACTAGTTAAAATTCACAAACGAAAACCATAAACCATTAATCAACCATGGCAGACTTAGACGACATCAGAGACGGAGATAATTTCGGGCTTAACACTCCGGCGGACACCAGTGCTTTCTACCTGAAAGGAATGAATCACACCGATTGGGGAATTAAAAACCGGATGTCACGGATTTTCAATCGCAAGTCAGGTCGTACTGTCATGCTGGCGTTTGACCACGGATTCCTCATGGGCCCCACTTCCGGTCTTGAGCGGATCGACATCAACATCGCGCCTCTCGCTGAGCACGCTGATTGTTTGATGGGTTGCCGCGGTTCGATTCGTTCCTGCATCCCGCCGGAGAACACCAAGCCGATCTGTCTCCGCACCGACACCGGAACTACCATTTTGACAGAAATGAACCACAACGTGCTTCTTTCTGAAGAGCAGGCGATCAGCATGAACCCTGCCGCCATGGCCGCGATGATTTCTGTAGGCGATGCCGCTACGGAAGCTTCCACAATCGCCAACTTCAGCCGTCTGGTTGATATCGGTAACAAATACAGCATTCCGGTAATGGGTGTGACCGCAGTTGGTAAAGATATGGCTCGCGATGCCCGCTACTTCAGCCTCGCTTCACGGGTCTGTGCTGAAAACGGTGCCAGCATCGTGAAAACCTACTACACCGAAGGATTCGAAAATGTAGTGGCTTGTACTCCGGTTCCAGTGGTGATTGCCGGTGGTAAGAAACTGCCTGAGTTGGAAGCGCTTGAGCTTGCCTACAACGCGATCCAGTGCGGTGCGAGCGGAGTTGATATGGGAAGAAACGTTTTCCAGTCCGAAGCACCACTTGCCATGATCAAAGCGGTAGCTGGCGTGGTTCACGACGGCCTCACACCGAAAGAAGGATTCGAGCTTTACGAAGAAGTGAAGAATTCTCAGGGTTAATCGATCGATTGATTTTAAAGTGCCCGTCTCTCTATCGGAGGGATGGGCATTTTTTATGTCCGGGTATTGGTATTTTTTGGGGATGGTTTTAAAGGCGGCGGCGGGAAGCCTGCTACTACGGGATTTTTAGTGACTGTCCCCTGGATCACACTAGTTTGAGGAAGGTCTTCAATGGTTGGGTAACGTAGAAAAGGGTCTCCGCACCGGTCTCCGCACCCGCTGCATTGACCATGACAAGGATGGCTCAGCCTGTCGTCGGGTGCGGAGACCCTCCACTACGTTCGCTCAAACTAATGACATTCGACTGCGCCCCGGAACATCGCTAAGTCTTCGACTTCAGGCGCGATACGGCAACGCCGTTACGTAATACAGCCCCGGGTTGACCGAAGCGAAGCAGAGAGCCTACCCGGGGATTTTATCGTGCGACAAGTTGATCGCTGAAAGTGATCTGAAAGCTTTCGCAACGCCTTCAGCGTAGGGAGACTCCTGGGATGTAGATCCCATGGTAGCCTCCGTTTCACTGCGGCAACCATGGGCTGAGTTACGTAACGGCGTTGCCGTATTGGAAATTCACCGCCACCCTCTAACCCGGACACCGTCGTGACTGTAGTCACCGGAGGGGAGGTAGAACCGTTAAAGACCACACCGATGTTCTACCGCCCCTCCGGGACTGCATGCGGTTTGGGTTTAGGCCCGGTGCCTCATTCGCTTGGCGCTCATTTCTTCACCGGCTACCATCTGGTCGGGCCTCCAGCCCTTTTTTGCGGCCAAATCCAAGTGCGATATGTGTGACAGGGTACAGTTCTATACCTCTGTCGGAATCAGCTGCGCTTGCGGGACTCGATACGGTCCCAGACTTTTTTGATATAGCTTTCGGCGTCGGGAGTTTTGCAGGAGGTTTCCCCGTGGTCGACTTCGACTTTCCCGATCTGCCTCGCTACCTCGACGGCTTCGGTGCGGAGCTTTTGATTCCGGGAACCGATCGCGATTAAAGTGCCGTTCATCTGAGAGCGGATTTCGTTCGCTGTCGTCTGGATGTCGCGATTGATCGTTTCCAGATGGGAGGAAAACCATTCGTCCGGAATGTCCGCGTGATGCTTTTTAGCAATCGCCATCGAAGCGATCAGAGCCCACCCCGTAAAGACTTTCCAGTGACTGCGCGAAACGCCCACTGCGGTCCATTGATCGGCCAGTTTTGCAGCGCCCGGAGTTTCCGCAATCACTGCTGCCAAACCGGTGCCATGAAGCGAATGAGTGACTCCGCGGACGAGCTGATTGGCCAGCTTTACCGTAACCGCTTCGGGCTGGAGTAACTTTGTCGCGAGAATTTTGGCATCGTGATTTTTCGATTCCCACAACGGCACGGCCAGATCCGTCAGCCCCGCTTTCTTCAGTTTCCGGGCCAGTTTTTCCTGATTGGCATAGCTCACCCCGAACATCTCATCCGTCACACCGTGCCGACGGTAGATCTTTTGATTTTGCGCGGTTCCCAGCGCTTCCAGTTCGGAGAAAACTTCGGCGATCGTCATATTTTATCGGTTTGTGTCAGAATTTCACCACGACGGGCGACGTAACCTGATTAAAGGTAGTATTATGAATCAATTGGACCAACTGAAAGAATTCACCACTGTAGTCGCTGATACCGGAGATTTCGAGTCGATGCGTGATTATATGCCGCAGGACGCGACGACCAATCCCTCGCTGATTCTACAGGCCGCGCAAAAGGAGGATTACCGCAGCATCGTCCAGCAGGCGATCGATGAATCGAAGTCGTCCAGCTTGACCGGATCCGATCTCACGGAGTCAATTATCGATCGCGTCCTCGTGCTATTCGGTCTCGAAATTTTAAAGATCGTTCCCGGTCGCGTCTCCACAGAAACCGATGCCCGGCTCTCCTTCGATGTCGAAGGCACCATCAAAAAAGGCCGCCGCCTCATCGAGTTGTATGAAAGCGAAGGGATAGACCGCGAGCGGGTCCTCATCAAAATCGCCTCGACCTGGGAGGGCATTCGCGCTGCCGAGGCTCTCGAAAACGAAGGGATTCACTGTAACCTGACCCTGCTTTTCTCACTCGCACAAGCCGCTGCTTGCGCCGAAGCCGGCGTTCAACTGATCTCCCCCTTTGTCGGTCGAATCCTCGATTGGCACAAAGCCAAAACCGGCGAGGAATACACGGCGGAAAGCGATCCCGGCGTAAAATCGGTGAAAGAGATCTTCACCTACTACAAAAAGTTCGGCTACGACACTGAAGTAATGGGAGCCAGCTTCCGGAACAAAGGCGAAATCACCGAACTGGCCGGTTGCGACCTGTTGACCATTTCACCGGGCTTGCTTGAGGAACTTAAAAACTCCGACGACGAGCTCCCCCAGAAACTCCGCGCCGAAGATGCCGGAATCGTCGCCATGAGCAAGGTCCCCACCGACGAAAAATCTTTCCGCTGGCAGCTCAACGAGGACGCCATGGCTACCGAGAAGACCGCCGAAGGCATCCGGAAATTTGCAGTTGATGTGGTGAAATTGGAGAAAATGATCGAAGAATGGTAAGAATTTAATCAAAATTGGTTAAAATATTTACCATAATTATAATAATTTATGTAATTTTCATTTTTTAAGGTTATCTTGTTGCCTCAAAAATGAACGTTGGTCAGGAAAAACAGAAACAAGGGCACGGATTCGTTGTTGGCGGGTACAATCTGCGTGAGATCGGCATGGGGGTTTTGATTCTCCTGCTGGTCGGAGCGGTGTCTTTCGCGACCGTATTCTCGATTAAGAAAATCGATTCGAAGTCAACCCTGGCCCGCCCGTCAGTTCAGTCCACCAAATTGAGTGGCCTATCCAATCCGGTCGGTTTGGCCACCGGAGGGAACTGGTCCCTGACCAACACCGTCCACCTTGGCGATTACGTGGAGGCAGGCGAATTTTCTGCACCGAAAATCGATGACTCCGCGGAGGTCGGTGGCTCCTTTGTGACCCGGGAAGACGATTCTGTGATCGTCAGCCTGATTCATCAAGGCCCACCGGAAGACCTCGAGGATCCAATCCTGAGTCACGAGTCTGGTTACTATGAAGGCTCCGAATTTCCGATCAACCTTCAGATCACCAATCCGAACAGCCTCTCGACCTGGCTGATGCTTTCCGTCAACGGCCGTCCCTTTTCCAAATATGAAACCCGGACGCTCCTCATTTACCCCGGAGACACCATCGAGGCCTACGTGCGGGGAGATACAGAGCGCTGGAATGAAAGCGGAGTAGCCCGGGGACGCTACCTATCCAAAACCTACCAGCCCGCCGGCCCCGATCACATCCCGGTAACGAGAATTCGACCCCAATATTAGTTATATCTGATATAATTATAATAATTTATAGAAAAATCTGCATTTCGGTCTAACTTTATCCCCTGAAGGATGATCGTTCAGTTTAACAAGTGGAAACAACTGGGAAATTTTCAATACCGTGGCTTTACTCTCATTGAAATTGTCACGGGTTTTTTGATCTTTTTCGTTGTCGGGAGCGTGTCATTTTTGACGATGCTGTCGATCAAAAAGTTTGTGACCGGCGGAACCGTCGTGCCGCAACCGATCCACGATCTCCCCTATGATCCGAGTCCAATTGTCGTCGAAAACTCGCCGGCGGAATGGTCACTCAGCCGGACCAGTGCCGACGAAAGCTTCATGGAGCATGTCCTGTCGATCCCGGCATCTCTGAATGAAATTGAACCGGAAACCGTTTACGCCGGGGAGCCCAAGGATCTGAAAATCCCGCTCTTCAGCCACGATCCGGGTATATTCGGGTTCACCCAGTTTCCAATTCAGCTTTCGATTTTAAACCCGAATCCGTCATCCACCTGGATCATGGTTTCCGTAAACGGCGGGAAATTCGCAGAACTGGAAGGTGAATCCCTGTCCGTGCAACCGGGTGATAAAATCGAGGCCTACACCCGTGGCGACACCCGGGAATGGAACTCCAGTCGAGTGATCGGCGGCACCTACATTTCAAAGTCCGACGGCGTCAGAAAACCCGGTCGGATCCCGGTCCGGCGGATTTCATTCAAGCGTTAGCCCGCTTAACTGGGTAGATTGAGCGGGGGTTGATCCGCTTTGGCGCGCAATTTCTGAATTGCCCAGTTCACGGGCTTCATTTTGATAATCCAGAGCTCCAGTCTCCGTTTGCCGGGGAAATCCATCACCGCCAGCCCGATTAAAATTGTGAGCAGTCCCTGACCGGGAATCAGAGGCAGACTCAACAGGATCCCGCCGATAACCAGCAGCCCGCCCGCGAGGTTTTTCAGCAGTTTACCGAAAAATCCCAACACGGGATGTTTAACCTGCATCGAGCTGGCCTTGTCCCGGTTCTCCATAAAGTAATCAGGCTGCATCCGCACCACCAGGATCGGCACGATGATCAGACTGAGAATCAACATAATCAAAGAACCCGCCCCGACCCAGCCAAGCCAGTCCCGGTTCGCATCCATCCAGCTGAAAAATTGATCCATCACTCGATGACGTTGGCATCGCTTTCCCCGATACGCAATGACATCTCCAGCCTCATAGCGCTGAAACCGTCGAAACCTAAATTACGCCTTGAAATTACAAAATTTAGCATAATCATATTATTAATATTTATTAATGATTTTAACTGACAAGATTTTTGGCTTTGCCTTGGCCTCACTTTTCGTTGCATTGGCCGGATCGGCAGCAAAGGCTCAGGAACACTCCCACTACGCTTTCGTCTTCGGTGGCTATTCGTTCAATGACGATTTTGACCCACAGTTAGCAGGCGGAATCGGCTCCTTCGAATTCAACATGGACAGTGGTTGGAACATCGGAGCAGGCGTGGGAATCAAGCATGGGTGCATGAGATTTGAGATCGAAGGGCTCTACGAGAAAACTAAGATCAAGAGCGCAACGATCAACGTTCCTACGCCACCGCCGCCCCCTCCTCCACCACCTCCGGTGCCAATGGTAGATCCGGATTTTGATGGTGATGTGATGGTTGGCAGCGACGTCGTGATCAAAGCGGCCATGTTCAATATTTTAAAAGAATTCCCGCTGGGTTGCGTGACCGGTTATATCGGTGGCGGTCTCGGAATAGCCTCGTTCGGGGTGGATTCGGAACTGGGAACCATCAATTTTTTCGACAGCGACACCGCAATGGCACTTCAGTTTATCGCAGGGGTGGACGTTCCCGTAACTGAGTGCATTTCGCTATTCACCCAATACCGGCTTCTCACCATCGACGAGGTGGATCTCGAATCTGTCGGGGTCGGATTTACCAGGGACCGGAGTTACTCTCACAGTGTGAACGTCGGGGCGCGTTATTCATTTTAGAGGCTGCCGGAGGTAATAAAGAGCGCATATTCGGGCTTTTGTCGCTCCGCGAACTCTCTATAATGCCCGGATGAAACGCCTCATCTTTACCGCACTGCTTGTATCGACCGTTCTCACTTCCGCCTTTCTTTTTGCCCAGGATAAGAAAGGGAAAAAGAAGGAACCACCGAAAAAGGAGCTCTATTCCGGGGAGCCGATTAAGGCGCTGATTATCACCGGGGGATGCTGCCACAACTATCTTTTTCAAACCTACGCTCTGGGGTCCGGCGTTCAAAAACTCGCCAACGTTCAGTTTGAAATCGTTAATGTCGGCGGGAACGGCACCGACGCCCAAATCCCACTTTACGACAATCCCGACTGGGCGAAGGGATATGATGTGATCATTCACAACGAATGTTTCGCGAAAACCACCGACGCGGATTACATCCGGAAAATCACCGCGGCTCACAAAGATACCCCCGCCGTCGTTGTTCACTGCGCGATGCATACCTACCGTGACGCCGAAGTCGATGACTGGAGAGAATTTCTCGGAGTGACCAGCAAGCGGCACGATCATAAAAGCGAATACGCGGTAAAAGTGGCCCTTCCCGACCACCCCGTGATGGAAGGATTCCCTACTGACTGGGTGACCCCCAGCGACGAACTTTATATCATCGAAAAACTCTGGCCCAACGCCAAAGCCCTCGCGACATCAGTGAGTGAAAAAGACGGCAAAGAGCACCCGGTGATTTGGGCAAACGAATATCACGGAACCCGCGTCGTCGGGACCACCTACGGCCATTCCGATGAGACCTTCCGGGATCCGGTTTTCATCCGGCTTCTGGCAAAGTCGATCGTCTGGGCAGCCGGGAAGTAGAGAGAAGCGGAGCGTGTGTGCCGGGGTTGATCAAACCGTTTGAAAAATGGTTCTGCTTTTTCCGCTACGCCATATCAGCCGTAGAACAGTTTTTTAAACTGTTTTCCACAAGCCATGAGCACCCGTCCTGGCCATCGGTTGGAGCCTGTTCGATAAAAGTCTCCTCATGATTCGTCTAGATCGCGTATGTTTCACCTTGATCCACCCCCGAATTTTCAGGGTTTACGTCCTGATGTAGACATCGATATATCGGGACGCAATTTGCCTCATTGGCGTCAGGCGGGAGCGACATATTTTGTGACGTTTCGCCTTGGCGATTCCATACCTGCTGGGAAACAGAAAGAACTGAAAGATATTCGGGAAGAATGGATCTCATCAAATCCGGAGCCACACACACCGGAGCAGCAAGAGGAAATTTCCCGGCTGACAGCGATGCAGATAGAGAAATGGCTTGATATGGGATTTGGGCACTGCGTGTTGAGAGACCCTGCCAACCGCGATTCATTGATCAAAACATTTCAATTTTTCGATGATTCTCAGTCAAATCCCGATATAACTCCCCGCCATGAAATTGGGGCTTGGGTAATCATGCCGAACCACGTGCATTTGCTAGTTCGGCCATTGGCTGGATGGGCCCTCTCTAAACTTTTACAAAGCTGGAAACGCCACTCCGCAATGGAAATAAATCGGAGAACAAGTCGCGAAGGGAATCTCTGGATGACCGAAAGTTACAACCGAATTGTGAGAGACCCGCAACATTTGTGGCGTTGTTTGCAGTACATAGGGAATAATCCGACCAAAGCAAACTTGGGTGGCACTGAATATTCCAAATGGGTCAAACCTGAATGGGAAACCCTCGGCTGGAAATTCGACGAAGCCAGCAAGACGTGAACCAGATAACGTAGAACAGTTTTTCAAACGGTTTGATCAAAACTTGGTCAATGGCTCATCCACCGCAAACAGTTTAAAAAACTGTTCTACAGAAGATTTGCTCAAACACTCTATAGATTTGCTTACAGGCCTTTAATGTCACGCTAATTCAAGAGAATTCGTCGCAATATCTTTCGAGTTTGATCTGGGTGGGAAAGGAGAAAAAAATGGTCGGCTTCCGGGATAATATTTATTTCCCCATCACTAAGAAACATCTTAGAGTTTTGCTCCAAGGTCCCATCCTTGACGAAGTATTCTTCGCCTCCCGCAATCACAGCAACTTCCCCCTCCACTTTCGAAGATGGAAAAGCTGCTAAACACACAAAGCGCCGGTACTTCTGTGGATGATTTGCAAATTCCCTAAAACCTCCGACGCCACCTGCCGATAGACCGATTAATGTGGGTTTATCAATCGAAATACCTACTTTTTCAGCAACCGCCTGCAAACTCTCGTCCAAATAGATCGAACTGATCCGCGACATTGAAATTCCATACGCGGGGCAAACTATCAAATATTCAGGGAAACACGTTTTTAAGAAATGGAGATAAAACTGAAAACTTCCTCCGAAACCGTGGAGGAACAGGATACAGGGACTTTCCTCCGAAAAATTTTCAGGCAGGTAGACCGTTGCATGACCACGGGTGGGTTTCCTGTCGGAGAGACAATATGACAACGATGAAGGTGAACCCTTAAAAACGGGGTCATTTTCCAGCTCTTTATAATAAGATATCAATTGCTCTTGCAACCAAGAAGCTTGATTACCCGGTATTCCCAAAAAAGAAGCTCCGGCTCCACTCATCGAAATCAACTTAGCCTCCGGCAAAGTCGCAACTCCGAATTGAATGATGGGCATTAACTTCTGTTGCTCCGCATTTAACTTCGGGGGAGACGAAGCGAATTTTGTCGCCCACTCTACGGCAACCACTTTTTGAGCGTGCACAAAGTCAGATGCCGACACAAAAGCCAGAACCAGAATAATAATCGCTCGCTTCATCGGTCTCAATATCACATTGATCACATTTTTTGTCGTGGATATTTGACCTAGACCTTACCCTTGATTATCAGCTAACATGGTCCCTTGCGGATCTTTTCATGTCGAAGCTGAAACCTATCTTACCAAAAGCCAAAGCCCGTGAGGCGATGGAGGAAATCAAACCTGCGTTTGCCTCGCAAGAGGCGGTTACGGAGGCTAATCGCTGCCTCTACTGCTACGACGCTCCGTGCATCATGGCCTGCCCGACGGGAATCGATATCCCGGGTTTCATCAAAAAAATCGCCTACGATAATGTGAAAGGCGCCGCCCGCACCATTCTAACGGCGAATATTCTCGGCAACAGCTGCGCCCGGGTCTGTCCTACCAAAGTGCTCTGCGAGGGAGCCTGCGTTCTGGAAGATCGCGATCACGACCCGATCGATATCGGACGACTCCAACGCTACGCCACCGACCGGGTCCTCGAAACAGGAGAACAGGTCGTCGCCGTTTCCCCGCTAAAATCGGGTAAAAAAGTCGCTCTGATCGGCGGAGGCCCCGCAAGTCTGGGTTGTGCCGCAGAACTGGTCCGACTTGGACACGAGGCGGTGGTGTTTGAAAAAAAAGAGCACCCCGGCGGACTGAACACTTACGGAATCGCCTACTACAAAATGAAACCCGAGATCAGTCTCGCCGAGGTCGAAATGATCGAGAAGCTCGGTGTCGAGTTCCGCTGCGGAATCGAAGTCGGGACTGACCTTGCAGTCGATAAAATCCTGCAGGAATTTGACGCAGTTTTTCTCGGAATTGGGCTCGGCCAGGGACGCAGACTCGCGATTCCCGGTGAGGACCTTCCCGAAGTCGCCGATGCGATCGATTTTATTGCGGAAATCCACAGCCAACCGCTCGAAACGGTGAAACTGGGAAAAAACGTGGTCGTGTTAGGCTGCGGAAACACGGCGATTGATGCGGTTTCCCAGGCAAAACGGCTCGGGGCTGAGTCAGCTACCATCCTCTATCGCAGAAGCGAGGAGGAAATGTCCGCCTACGGTTTTGAATACGCCCTCGCTAAATCGGAACGCTGCGAATTTATGTTTCAGGTCGCACCGGTGGAAATTCTGGAGACCAACGGTCATGTCAGCGGGATCAGGCTTGCGAAGACGGACTCAAATGCGCAACCGATCACAGGCAGCGAATTCACCGTGAACTGCGACCACGTGATTAAAGCGCTCGGCCAAACCAAAATGGAGAAAACACTGCTGGAGTGGTTTCCGAAACTGAAACTCGGTGCAGGCGGCAAAATCGAGGTGGATCCGCTCACACAGGAAACCTCGATTCCCGGCGTCTATGCCGGAGGGGACGCCGCGAACGGTGGCGCCGAGGTTGTAAATGCCGTGGCCGAGGGAAAACGGGCCGCGCTTCACCTCCATCAAACCTTTACCGGCGAAGCGGTGACTCCGCCGGCCCAAACCACCCGTTATGGGATCGAGCCTCCGTTCGGATCGGGGTTTTATGAACCGGTTAGAGTGTCCGGGTAATTCAGTTCTCTATTCTTTTCAATCTTATGGCTGATTTATCGATCAATTTCGCAGGCGTCAAATCGCCGAATCCATTCTGGATTGCCTCGGGCCCTCCGGGAAACTCGGCCTATCAGTGCCATCGCGCTTTTGAAGCCGGATGGGGAGGCGTGGTCTGGAAAACGATTGGGGAAGCGATTGTGAACCAATCGTCGCGCTACTCCGCTCTGCAGCTCAACGGGCAGCGAATGGTGGGGTTCAACAACATCGAATTGATCAGCGACCGCGCTCCGGAAACCAATTTTAAGGAAATTCGCGAGGTCAAAGACCGCTGGCCGGACCGGGTCATTGTCGCCTCTCTCATGGTCGAGACGAGGGAACAGTGGCACGAGTTCATCAAACGATCCGAAGATGCCGGAGCCGATGCGATCGAGTGTAACTTCGGCTGTCCTCACGGGATGTGCGAGCGTGGGATGGGATCCGCTGTAGGCCAAAATCCCGCCGTAATCGAGACGATCGCCGGGTGGTGCGCCGAGGTCGCCGAGATTCCGGTGATCATCAAATTAACGCCGAACATCACCGATGTGGCCCAACCGGGGAGAGCCGCCAAGGCCGGTGGCGCCGATGCGATTTCCCTGATCAATACGATCAATTCCATCACCCAGGTCAACCTCGACACCTTCTGTCCCGAGCCATCTGTGGGCGGGCAGTCCAGTCATGGTGGGTATTGCGGCGCGGCCGTCAAACCGATCGCATTGAATATGGTTGAGACCATTGCGAACGATCCTCAGATCAATCTCCCCGTATCGGGGATCGGCGGTATTAATACCTGGCGTGACGCCGCCGAATTTATCGCACTCGGTTCGACCTCCGTGCAGGTTTGCACCGCCGTGATGCAGAAAGGTTTTCGCATCGTCGCTGACATGGCGGAAGGGCTTTCCGATTATCTCGATTCCAAAGGGATGCAGTCCGTGGAAGAGCTCCGGGGACGAGCCCTCCCCAACATTTTGAATTGGGAAAATCTCAATCTCAACTACGCAAGGATCGCTCAAATCGATTACGACAAATGCATCGGTTGCAACCTTTGTCATATCGCGTGCGAGGACGGTGCTCACCAGTGCATCGACCTGGTAGACCCTGCCGCGCTGGGCGTCGGCGAAGGTCCCGGGCGCCTTCCCGGAAAACCGGTCCCCAAAGTGCGCGACGAAGACTGCGTGGGTTGCAATCTTTGCTCACTGGTTTGCCCCGTCGATCATTGTATCACCATGATCGATGTGGAAAACGGTAAAGAACGCCTCTCCTGGGCAGAATATCAGGCCGGAGTTGAGGCCGGGACGATGGAGCCGATCCCGCCCCATCCGTAGAGGTTGAGGGTAAGAGCATTCTCCGCGAATTGCCCCGTAATTTCACTGGCATTTTGGAATCGCTTTCTCTACCGTATTTTGTGACTTCGTTGCATCGGATCACATCAAATCACACCAACCAACTATGTCTGCAGAAGAGAATATTCGTAAATCAAAAGAGCAACTCGAATCAATCGGTGAAACCGTGGACGAGAAGCTTCTCGAAAAAGTCGTAAAAGGACTTGGAATCGCAAACGATTCCGTTGACTCATCTCTCGTCGCAACCAGCGACAAAGGTGAGATCAAGCGCGTTCAGAAAAAGTTTCTCGAGCAGAAACTGAAGCTCATGGACGATGATGAGGCTAACGAAGCCGCCCTGGCTGAGGTGTCTGAAAAGATGGCTCAGTTCAAGCAGAAGAACCGCGGAGCGTTCTATTATCTCCTGACTAAAAAGTTCGGAAAAGAAGACGTCTACGGTTGCTAGACATTAACGTTCCAGGTGGAGGCGGAAGTCTCCACCGAAGAACGCTCGGGATTGAGTGTAGTGAACCCTTCTGCCACCCCTCCAGGGTGGTTTTTTTGTTCTGCCTACCCGGGATTGAAATCCCGGTCTTTTGTGTGAGAGGCCTACAGCCTCCCGGGATGCTAACTCGCTCTGGCACTGAGAATCGTTAGGATTCAACCCGCCCCAAAGAATCGTCAGCTACTGGATCCGGATATACCGGTCCTAAGCAAGGCGACTCCATCAGAATAGAATCGTCTCCCGAGCCTGAAAGCCTCCAACAAAACAGGCCGGAGCCTCAGCCCCGGGTTCTCCGGAACTCCGGAAAGGCTTCTCTCACCCTTTCGACTTCTTTTCCTCCCAAATAACGGCGCTCGAATATCTAGTGATAAGAAGAGTCCACGCTTGATCGGGGTTCTGTTTCACTTTACGAATTGGGCATGTATTTCATTGGAATCGACAGCGGAACCCAGAGCACCAAATCGGTGGTTCTGGATTTGGAATCGGGCAAACTGATTGCGGAAGCCGCTAAATCCTACAGCCTGATCGATGGACTCCCTGCCGGTCACCTCGAACAGCATCCCCGCGACTGGACCAATGCGGTCGATGAAACGATCGCGAGCTGTCTTGAACAAATCGGCGACAAACGTGATCAAATCAAAGGAATCGGGATCAGTGGCCAGCAGCACGGTCTCGTCGTCCTCGATGCCCACGACAATGTGATTCGCCCCGCGAAACTCTGGTGCGACACGTCGACCATCGACCAATGCGAACAGTTCGCCGCCGAATTCGGAGGAACCAGCGGCCTCATCGAAAAGACAGGAAACGCCATCATGGCGGGCTACACGATTCCTAAACTCCTTTGGATCAAACAAAACGAGCAGGAGAATTTCGAAGTGATTGCCTCCGTTCTTCTCCCCCATGATTACCTGAATTTCCATCTCACGGGAGTGAAACGCATGGAATACGGCGATGCCTCCGGAAGCGGAGTGCTCAACATCCGCACCCGCGAGTGGGACGACGATCTGATCGGTTTCGTCGATCCCCGTCTCGGTGACGCGCTGCCGGAACTCGGTTCGTCCAATGAAATCCACGGAACGCTGCGTCCCGAACTGGCCGAAAAATGGGGCTTAAGCAAAGACGTCATCATCAGTGCCGGCGGCGGAGATAACATGATGGGCGCGATCGGAACGGGAAATATCAAACCCGGGGTCATCACCGCCTCGTTTGGAACCTCCGGCACGCTTTACGGCTGCTCCGATCAACCTGTGATCGATCCGCGGGGGGAAATCGCCGCTTTCTGTGACAGCACCGACCACTGGCTCCCCCTCGTCTGCACCATGAATGTCACCGTGATTACCGAGATGGTTCGCGGTTGGTTCGGCTGGGACCACGCGGAGCTGGAGAAACAAATCCGATCCGTTCCCGCGGGAGCTGATGGCGTTAGTTTTCTTCCCTATCTGAACGGAGAGAGAACCCCGAATTTGCCGAATGGCAACAGCGTCATACAAGGCCTAAACGGCCCCAATGCGACCCCTGCCCACCTCGCCCGCGCCGCAATGGAAGGCGCGACTCTCGGCCTTGCCTACGGCCTGAACCGTTTCGATGCGCTCGGCCTCAAACCCGGCGAAATCCGCCTCACCGGCGGCGGCAGTAAAAGCGCGATCTGGCGTCAGATTTCAGCCGATATTTTCGGCGTTCCCGTTGTCGGACTGGCCACTGCCGAGGGAGCCTCTCTCGGGGGAGCGATTCAGGCAGCACACGCCGCCGGGGAAGGCAGCTACGAAGAACTTTGCGACCGGTTAGTCGAGCTCGACGAAACGACCCGCTGCGAACCGGACCTGGAAAACGCCGAATGTTACGCCGGGAAGTTGAAAACTCAGACCGCATTGACAGCCACGCTGAAGGATTCAGGTTATCTCTAGATGATCAACCTCATCCTCACAGCTTTCGTCTTCGAACTCGCTATCGCGAGTGAGGTGTTGCTGTGGCTTGAGCAAAAGAAACGAGTCGCCATGCTCGGCGGAAAACTCAGGTCCAGTTCCGGCGAATGGCGGCTGCGAATTCTGCGTCCGCTTCTCGCCGGCATCGTGACTTTTGTCCTGCTTTCGCAGGTAGGGAAAGCGACCCTGACTAAGCAGGAAACCGGACGGGTTGAATCGAACTTTCGGCAATAATTCTGAAGTCACTAAATCGAGTAGACAGGGTTAAGTTCTTTAAAAGAAAGTAAATGCGGATTCAAATCCTTAGCGATCTTCATATTGAGTTTGGCGAGTTCCAATATCCGAAAACCGGTGCCGATCTAGTGATCCTCGCTGGAGATACCCACACCAAACTTAACGGCGTAAAGTGGGCTATAAAAGAAATCCCGGAGGTGCCAGTTCTTTACATCTTAGGCAACCATGAATTTTATGGTGCCAAATTTCCCCGCCTCATTGAAAAGCTTAAAATTGCCACACAGGGTTCAAACGTCAGAATTCTGGAAGAGGAGTCAATAGAAATAGGGGTATATAGATTCTTTGGTGCGACGCTATGGACAGATATGGCCCTACACGGCGATATTCAAACAGGATCAATAGAAGCGTTGCAAATGAACGACTACAAAAAGGTTGCCAAAACCCTACCTATCGAAAACTCCGCCCTTTGGATACACGGGCACGTCACATTTCCACCTTAAAGTCGTTAGGAGACTTTATTTCTAAAGGCGACCCGGATCGTTCTATCGTAATCACTCACCACGCACCTTCGTCGAAATCGCT
The DNA here is from genome assembly GCA_029213005.1 of Verrucomicrobiales bacterium. Classification (GTDB taxonomy): domain Bacteria; phylum Verrucomicrobiota; class Verrucomicrobiia; order Verrucomicrobiales; family DEV007; genus Arctic95D-9. The sequence continues at coordinate 45,459 of JARGPI010000034.1, read as the reverse complement.
TCCCGATCGGCTCAAGCTGGACCCAGTCAGCTGCGCCTACGCATCCAACCTCGATACCCTTATCACTGAACTCTCCCCCTTGGTTTGGATCCACGGACATATCCACCACAGCCAGAACTATAGAATCGCCAAAACACGTGTTGTGGCGAACCCTAGATCATACATTGATGACCCAAACCCCGAGTTCAACCCTCACTTCACTATTGACCTTGAGAAAGAATTCGAGGCCCGAAAAAACAATACTCCACCAGGTACCAGAAGATGAGTCCAGACGAAGACACTCTCAGAAAAAAATTCGAAGAAGAATTTTACAGTAACCACCGTCGCCTTTTCAAACCGGAAATTCATCCCGAAAGACCATTATCAGACAGAATCCGTAAATTAAAGTCATTCTGCTTGAAAGTCGCTGCGGTTGCGATGGTCATCATTACTGCACGATTTGTATTTTTATTCGGATCTTCGAAAATTCTGAACTCTTTGCTTTTAGCGATAGTAATAACGGCTGTAATTGGACTGCCTTTATATTTTTTAGCTCGGCTCAATTTAGTCAAACGTCACAAAAAACATCAGATCGCGAACCTGAAGGAACTAGAATTGATGGAAATTTATAAGAAGCAGGAGAAAGAGTGCGAGGAGTATATTGAGAACCGTCTTAGACGACAATCAGAATAGACAACTATGCTTCTGAAAGAATTTTAGAGCGAACAATACTGAAACAGGGCTATTCAGATTATCGGACTATATTCCTCCAGTGCTCATAAAACTTCTTGAAACAGGGTAAACCCGCAAGCCGACCCGCCATACACGTTGCCGTGCCTCAATCCGCTTGAATCAGAGGGCTTTTTGACGATTTTAAGCGCCATGGGGAAATCTCTCAATCGACGCTCATTTGTCCTGAAAACGGTCGGCGCTTCTCTGGCTCTGCCTGGCTTGCAATCGCTCATGGCGGAATCAAAAACCGTCCAGGCCGCACTCAAAACGACTCGCGGTGCCGGAGCGGGAGCCCCGCGCTTCGTTGCTATCGGAAATTTGCTCGGGTTTCAGACCAAACAACTTTTCCCCGAAAAGGTAGGCAAAGGCTACGAAATGACGAAGCTGCTGAAGCCGCTGGAAGCCAACCGCAATCAGATGACGGTCTATCGCGGGCTCGACCACGGGATCAAAGGCGGTCACTTCGCCGTTCATTCGTTTCTTTCCGGAGTGCTCAATTCCGAAGCCCAGAACCGGGCTGACGGCAATGTCTCGATCGACCAGTTCATCGCGGACGAAATCGGGATGCAAACCCGCTTCCCCTCTCTAACCGTGGGATCGGAGGGCGGTATTCACGGCGGCTGCCAGATCGCGTGGACAAAATCGGGTGTCCGGGTCCCGCCGATCACCGGCCCAGCGGAGCTTTACGAGCGCCTTTTCATCAGCGAAAGCAAAGAACGTCAGGCTCAGCGAGTCAGAGAAAACCGACTCCAGGATTCGATTCTCGACACGGTTCTGGAGGATGCAAACCGCCTCCAAAAACGAGTCAACTACGAGGACAAACAGAAGTTGGATGAGTATTTCAGTTCGATCCGCGATGTCGAGAAACGACTCGAACTCCGCAAGCGCTGGGCGAGCCACCGCAAGCCGGAGAAACCTTTCGATCGCCCGGCAGACACCAATACGGTCGAAGATTTGCCAATGCTATATGAGCTGATCGCTCTCGCTTTACAAACCGACTCGACCCGGATCGCCACGCTGGAAATCGGCGGTAGTTTTCTGCCGCAAAATCTCGGGATCAAAAAATCCTACCACGGCCTTTCCCACCACGGAAACGACGAGGAAGCGATTAATCATCTCATCACGCTGGAATCCTATCAGATCGAGCATTACGGAAAATTTTTGACCCGTCTCGCCGGGATCCAGGATGGCGACCAAACTCTGCTGGATTCCACGGCGGTGCTCTTCGGAAGCGGTATGGGGAACGCCCACTCCCACACCAACAGCGATCTGCCCATCATTCTAGCGGGTGGCGGCTACCGACATGGGGAATTCAAAAAAGTGGAATCAAAAGGGATCAACAAAGTTCCACTCTGTAATCTTTATCTCGAGCTCGCGCATCGGATGGGCGTGGAAACCGGCAGCTTCGGCACGAGCACGGGAACTTTCTCGTAACTCATTTCCGCATCATTCATGAAGGCTCATCAGCATGGCCGTGTCGTTCTGGCAATCGGTCTCTGGCTCTCCACCGCAATCACTCAGGCCGAAGCCCCCCCCGGTCAGGAGGTGCTCTTCAACTTCATGGGCAACTATTGCCTGGAGTGTCACGATGCGGACGTGGCCAAAGGGGAACGGAATTTTGAGCTGTTCGAATTCCCCTTAAAAAGCGAGGCGGATCTCATCGCCGCCAAAGAGATCGTCGATCAGATCACGTTGAAAGAAATGCCGCCGAAAAAGGCGGATCAGCCCACCGATGAGGAACGTCTCGAGGTCCTCCGGGCGCTTCGTAACAGCATGACCGCCGCACGCGGCAAGATTGAGAGTACCGGTGCCCGCACCGTGATGCGTCGGCTGTCCAACCGGGAATACGAAAACACTCTCGAAGTGCTCTTTGGTCGGCAACTGGAGACGCTCGGGCTGACCGCAGATTTCCCGAAAGAAAGAACGAGCCGCCACATCGACACAATCGGCGAATCACTGGTGACCTCCGGATTCCTGCTCGATCAGTATTTTCAGGCCGCCCACCGCCTCATCGAGTCACGCCTCGGCAAACCGGCGATGGAGCCGAAGGACTGGCATTTCACGGATAATTTCCGGCAATACGAAGAATTGACCGGCTCCCACAAATCAGCCTTCAACTTCAAATACCTTTGCCTCTACGAGCAGCCCAATACCGATACCCGACAGGGCGGCTATGGCCATATCGAGGACTTCCTCGAAGGCGTGCCCGTTTCCGGTCTCTACGATATCAAAGTGAAAGCAACGGCGTTGCATCGGGACACCCACTACGATCCGAAGATTTTCCAGATCGATTTTTCCGAGAAGTTCATTCTCGGCATCGTTCCCGGCGACGCGACCAAAGGCCACATTCACTACCCGCAGGGAATCGAGCCGCTCCTCGCTCAGGCGATCGTACCGGACAACACTTTCGAATGGCTCACCTTTCGGGTCTGGCTCGAAGCAGGCCAAACACCGCGCTTCATCTTCCCGAACGGGCCCTACGAATCCCGCGCCTCCGTGATCGCCATTAACAAACGCTACAAAGACGAATTCACCGGTGTAAAATCCGTTTCCGGGGTCGGTCGAGCCCACATTTTGAAACAGGGCAAACTCCCCCACATCCGGATCGACGAGATCAAAGTCCACGGACCGGTTGCGGAGGAAACCGGAAGTAAAGAGGAGATCGCCGTTTTCGGAAAAGAGGGATTTCAGGCCGGAAAAGCGATCGAGCAGCTCAACCGCTTTGCGAGTCGGGCCTTCCGCCGCCCCCTCAACGACGCGGATCGCCGGAGCATCAAGAAGACCTACGACAAACGAATTGCAGATAAAGCGACGCCTCGCGAGGCCGCGCTCGATACCTTGAAGATGATTCTCTGTTCCCCTTCCTTTCTCTACCTCGCAGAAATCACTGACGAAAAGGAAACCAAACTCGGTCCCTATGATCTCGCTTCGCGACTCTCCTACGCTCTCTGGGCCTCACCACCGGATGACAAACTTCGCAGCGCCGCCGCATCAAAAACCGACCCTCTGACTGATCCCAAAGTCCTGCGAAAACAGAGCGAAAGAATGATCGCCGACCCTCGTGTTTCCGGATTTATCAACGGCTTCCTCGACAGTTGGCTAAACCTCCGTGACCTCGGCCAGATGCCCCCGCCCCGCTCCGCAGCCCGCTCCTACTATGCTGAAAACCTGCCGGAGTCGATGAAGGAGGAAGCCCGCCTTTTCTTCAAAAACCTACTCGATAACAATCGCTCCATCGGTGACTTCCTCGATGCCGACTACACCTTTGTTGATAAGAAACTCGCGAAACTATATGAACTTCCCGAGAAAGATTCACTGCGGCTCGCCGACGGATTTCGCCGGGTTGATATCGCAAAAAACAACCGCCGCGGCGGACTGCTCGGTATGGCAAGTGTTCTCACCGTGAGTGCCAACGGTGTAGAGACTTCGCCCGTGACTCGCGGCGTGTGGGTTTCAGAGAACATCCTCGGCGTCACCCCGCCACCGCCGCCCGACGAAGTCCCCGCGATTGATTCCGATGTTCGCGGCGCCACCACAATTCGCGAGAAACTGGAAAAACATCGCGCTGATAAAACCTGTGCCGAGTGTCATCGCAAGATCGACCCGCTCGGTTTCGGGCTTGAAACCTTTGATCCGATCGGACGCTGGCGGGACCATTACCCGAAGCCCAAAAACGCCCCTGCCCCGAAGATTGATTCCAGCGGGGAATTTCCCTCCGGCGAAACGTTTAAGAATTTCGACGAATTCAAAAAGCATCTCGTCGCGACGCGAAAAGATGTTTTCGCCCGCCATCTCATCACCGAATTTCTCGCCTACACCACTGGTCGCCACATGGAGCCCGTCGATCAGTTCGAGATTGAAGATATCCTGACCAAAGTCCGGAAAGACAAACAGTACGGTCTCCGCACTCTGATTCTGGAATCGCTCACCAGCGAGATTTTCCGTTCCAGATAAGGGGAGAACTGTCCCCTGGAATGCCGCTAAGGATTCCGTGGTAATGAATTCAAAATACGGCAACGCCGTTACGTAACGCAGCCCCGGGTTGCCGCAGTGAAACGGAGGCTACCATGGGATTCGCATACCAGGAGTTTCCCTACGCTGAAGGCGTTGCGAAAGCTTTCAGATCACTTTTAGCGATCAGCTTGTCGTCCGATAAGATCCCCGGGTAGACTCTCTGCTTCGCTTCGGTCAACCCGGGGCTGAGTTACGTAACGGCGTTGCCGTATTGCGATTGAAACCGAAAACTGAGCGATGCACCCTGTACCATCCAGGACTGTACAGGGTACAGTTTACATAGAAAAGGATCGGAGGCCTGAGATAGAAATCCTTACGGATTCCTCTACTTGGATAGCGCGCCGGTTCTACTTGAGGCTAACACCGGTCTCTACCACGTAGGCTTCCGCGCCGTTTCCGGCGACCCGCCAGTTCGATGCGAAAATCGCCCTCGTGCCGCTGAAATTTGGGCAGGCTTGAGGCTGGCACCAATAGTCGTCTGACTCGGATTGGAATTGGCAAATCCTCCGGAAGGTTTCCGACCCGTCGGTTCGGACGGCGATCAGCTCGTTGGAAAATGGTGGATAGGTCGCCATATCGATCCTCGAATAACTGACGAAAGCCCAGCCGGGCAGTTTGAGATTTCGGCAACTGATGTGCATCGCGTAACCACCGCGAAGTAACAATTTGATTTCCCCCGTCTCCAAATCACGCGAGACCAAAGAACCGGGATCAATCCCGGGAGCTCTCGATTTTGCAACCCCGACCGCGATTTCGCGCCCTTCACTATCGGTCGTTAAATCGTAGTGGGAGGGCAACCCATAGGGATCCCACTGCTGCCCGATTTGTTGGCCATCAAAACTATACACCCGGGTTCGATCGGCTTCCCCTTTTGTGAATTCACCGTTAACGACGAGAAACCGTCCTTTTGGCGAAACGGTCGCGAAATCCAATCGCGGGATATCAAAAGGGAGCTGGGCGAGAATTTCATTTTTCTCCAGAGAAACGATCAGTGCATGGCGAACGCCGGTCTCGCGATGAGTCCCGATCAATGCGATCAATCGATCATCATCAGACAGGTTCCCCTGGGAACTGAGCCCGATATCGGTGTATAGAGAAAGTATGGACTGATCGAGCGGTATCGGGCGCGTTTTATTCGCCAAGGGATCATAGTCGCTCAAGCCATGAGGCGTGATCAGTAACATTCTCTTCGGAGTGGCATTCCTCCACCTGAATTCGGTAAACGAAGTCTGCAGCGGAATTTTCTTCTGGTAGTCCGGCCCGATTGCCAATAACCATTCGTAGGCGCCAGACCCATCGATTTTGGTCGCCCCCGCGTTTCGGATCGCCAACAGAGAGTCGGAACAATCCCAGGCGGCCACCATGCTGTAGATGTGGCGGGCCGGTCGACTCCAGACGATATTGGTATCCGACACCGGTGCCCCCGGGTCTCCGGTCACGCGGGTAATTTTTTGGCCAAACACTTCACCCCGAACCGCTTTCAGGTATTCCGGACGCGGCTGATCCGATGGAGCAAAAATCTCCCGACTGGTTTGGTTTTGTCTGGCAACCTCGTCCCCTGTAACGATTAAACTGAAAAAGCAGAAGACGGGAAGAATCCAGAGGCGAACCATCTTAAACACTCTCCCGTATTCCCAACTTTCCCAATTTTATTTTCTGATCACCGGACTCCGATACGATCAAAGTCAATCCACTTGAACGTCGGAAACTTCGCCTTCATCACGGCTTCGGGAATGCGAAAGTTACCGCTCTCGATATTTTCGAAACCCGGATCATCTTCGATTACGAGGTTCCCTTCTTTTGTTACTCCGGGCTCCGCGTATCGCCCTTTCACGATTCCGTCGAGGAGGTCCCCGCGGATCACGATATTGTTTTTCAGCACGTTGGTTTTGGAATCGGGCTGCTTCATGCTACTGGCGGCAGCGAAAGCAACGGGATAGCGGAGTGCCCACGGACTCTTGGGATTCGGGAAATCAACTTTTGCAAGGCGATCGACGGTGCTTTTTTCAGTATACCAATTCCGCCACTGTTCCGGTGTCGTATTGTGAACCTGCATAAACGCAGCCCGCCCTGCGACGACGATATTATTCTCGAACAAGTTGTAGTAACCGCCGTTCGCCTTGAATGCCGCGGCCTGACGTCCGCTACCGACCCGATGGAAAATATTGTCCCGCACCTCGACGAAACCCGAGCGGTCATCAACGTAGACGCCCTGAATCCCGGTTCCTTCAAGCGCGTTTCCGATGTCCTGAAAAAAGTTGTTCTGGATTTTGATCCCCGTTTCCGAAGGGTTTCGCCCCATGTAGATCGCCCCGGCATCGCTACCTTCGGTGTTCAGCAAACGGAACTTGCTATATTCCACCACGTTTGCGTTTCCTTTGATCGCGATGGCTCCTTCTCTACATTCCGAGAACTCGCAGTGACGCACGAGGTTTCCGACACCACCGAGAATGCTTTTCCCGGACCGCTCGAGCCCGAAATTCGATACCCGGCAATCGGATACCACTGAGTTCCCGGCGCGCTGCGTCTTCAGATCGCCGCCTCCGATAGAGAAAGCCCGACCGCCCAAATTTTTGAATTCGACGCGCTGTATCGCGTTGTTCCCGTCCCCGAGCTCCGGCATGATGATTCCGTTACCCTCGATGTTTTTGATCTCCAAATTTTCAATCGTAACATGACCAGCGTCTTTTAACCGAATGGCATCGCCCCGCGTCAGTTTGCAATTGATACTGGAAACGGTCACGTAGTCGGCACCGTCGATTTCAATAAGAGGCTCGCTGCTGATAGAGATTTCAATCGCACCCTTCTCCCCCAAATCCTTCGGCGGAATCAAATAAACGATACCTTTCTCTTCGTCCGTATAATACTCTCCCGGCAACGACAACTGTTCGAGCACATTGAGGTAGGTATATCTTCCGCCCTCGCCGATTCCATACCAACTGGCCTGTTCCACTTCGATCGTGCGGGCATCACGATCTATCGTTTTGATACGGAGGAGACCGTCCGCGTAGGTTTCTTTCAGGTAACCGTAGAGCCAGATATTCCGGTGATTCTCCCAGGTCCCGACTTCGTCGTCGGTATACTCGAAAATGCCACCGACCGGATCTTTTACGACACTGTGTCGCGGGATGGAACCCGTGTGCCGGACCTTTCCCGTAAAGACAAACCCGCCACCGTCTGGACCACCGTGGCGTTTGGGGAAACGCGAGGGTTCGAGCTTTTCATCATCGATCCAGATCGCCCCCCGCGGAGGCGGATAAGTCAGTCCACCCTTCTGCCAATACCGAAAACCGCCGAAGTCGGTGAAATCGACACCCGCCTTTTTAAAGTCCAATTTCCGAACCTGACTCCTCACCTCAGCCGGAAGACGGTTCAAGATCGAGGCCTCGGAAACGGGTTCGAGCAGCTCCGGCAAAATCGTGACGCCGCCACTCAGACTGACCGATTCCCCTTCGAAAGCGCGGTACACCACTGGATTCTCCTTCGTCCCGCCATCTCCCCCATCAAGGCGAAATGGCGCCCTGCGCGAATACTCTCCCTCCCGAAGGCAAATTACAATCGGCCCGGCTGGCATCACGTTTCCCGAACGGGAACTGCGAATCTCGCGGAGATAATCTCTCGCTTTTTCCAGCGAATCAAAAGGCTGCTCTTTTGATCCATCCTGCGATTCAACATCGATTTTCGCGACATAAATCGTCATCGCCACCGGAACGTCCGACGATGATCCGGATTGAGCCAGCAACAGGAAGCTGATGAAAACAACGGTCGATTTGATAAAAAGCGCAGGAGGCATCGAGCGAAAAGATAAATGATCGGACCCTCCTTTTTCAAGAATCTAAATCTGTCGAAACGATGCAAAATCCTCCGGATCCGCTCAATAATTTAAAATTCCCCGGCCTCGAATCATAAACTTTAGTCGAAAACCTTTGCAAATTTGACTTAACTGGATAGATTCCGCGCGCTATGGCTCGTAGAGGAGGAAAAGCTAAAACCAGAAAAGCCGTCGCCAAGAGATTCAAGGTGACAGGCAGTGGACGTGTTTTACGTCGCAAACAGGGCAAACGCCACTTGATGCGTCGTAAAAACTCGAAGCGGAGACGTAGATTGGGACAAGCCACTCTCGTTTCCCCTGCTGATGAGAAGAACATTAAGGCAGATTTGCCTTTTGGTTAATCAATCAGTAAACCACTAGAATTCTATCCGAATTCAACAGTCGACTGTCTGATGGCGCGGTTCCAAAAAAAGAACCTACCGCCGTCTAACTGAACAGGTGAGGCAAGCCGACTGAAACAATAAAAAACAACAGTCTGTTCAACGAGGAAAATAAAAAATGCCACGTGCAACTAACGCACCCGCCAGTCGGAAGCGTCGCAAACGTATCATCAAGAAGGCGAAAGGGTTCCGCGGAGCCCGTTCAAAACTCTATCGTTACGCCAAAGACGCCATCTACAAATCACAAACCTGGGCTTACCGGGACCGTAAAAAGCGCAAAGGTGCTTTTCGCCGTCTTTGGATCCAGCGGATCAGTGCTGCAGCTCGTAATAACGAAATCACCTATTCACGATTTATGGAAGGCCTCAAAGCTTCCGGAATCGAACTGGATCGCAAGGTCCTTTCTGATATCGCTATCAACGATGCCGCCGCTTTCACAGCTCTCGCTACGAAAGCAAAAGACGCGCTCGAAGAAAAAGCGAAAGATCAGAAAAAGGCTGCCTGATTTTAATCAGGTAATCTTTACAAAAGCAATTTAACATCCGATTGACCGGAAGCAGGAGTAGGGCTCCTCAAAAAGCCCCGCTTCATGTCCGGCCATCGGATTTTTTGTTTTTCCGGGGGTTGTACAGGGTACAATCCGGGACCGTACAGGGTACAGTCCGGCATTGTACAGGGTACAATCAGCCTTCCGCACCGCATTCCCAACTTTCCTGTCACTCGACAGAATGCAGACCTCTCCGAACTTACCAATTTTTTCCAAACAACCGATCTCATGATTAAAGATCTAGAGCAAATTCAGCAGGACGCCCTCGCGGCGATCGCAACCATCGACAACGAAACCTCGCTCGAAGAACAGCGAGTCGGATTTCTCGGCAAAAAAGGACGCCTCACCGCTGCCAGCGCCGGAATGCGGAATGTTCCCAAAGAGGAGAAACCCGCCGTCGGCCAGAAATTAAACGAAGTCCGCACCGCGATCACCGCTGCACTGGAAGCCAAAAACGCCGAAATGATCGCCGCTCGCGACGCGAAGCAGTTTGACTCGATCGACGTCACCCTGCCGGGCCGCCCCATACCACAGGGAGGACTGCACCCGCTCACTCAGGTCCAGCACGAAGCGATCACTATCCTGCGCCGGATCGGCTTTTCCCTCGCTGACGGCCCCGAGATCGAAACGCCGTGGCACTGTTTCGATGCGCTCAACACGCCTGAAGAACATCCGGCCCGTAATGAGTCCGACACCTTTTACTTTGAAGACGGCAAACTGCTGAGGACCCACACCTCCTCCGTGCAGATCCAGACCATGCTGAAAAACCCGCCACCGATCCGCATTATCGCCCCCGGAAGCGCCTTCCGCCGCGACGAGATCGATGCGACTCACCTTCCCGTGTTCACTCAGCTCGAAGGACTTTATGTCGATACCGATGTGACTCTCGCCGATCTGAAAGGCACCCTGGAGCACTTTTTCCACGAAATGTTCGGCCCCACGACCGACGTGCGCTTCCGTCCGCATTTCTTCCCTTTCACCGAACCCAGCTTTGAGGTGGATTTGAAGTTGCAAGTCAAAGGCAAGTCCGACAAATGGATCGAAATCGCCGGCTGCGGGATCGTCGATCCCAACGTCTTTCTCGAAGTCGACGGCAAGCGCAAAAAGCCCGCCTACAACCCCGAGGAAATCAGCGGTTTCGCCTTCGGGATGGGAATCGAAAGACTCGCAATGATCAAATACCAGATCTTCGACATTCGCCACCTCATTGATAACGACGTCCGCTTTTTGAGCCAGTTTGCTTGATTCGCGTAATTCGCGGCCATTCTTTTACATTCGCGTTAAATCAATATTCATCATGGAATTCAACGACCAAAGCTACGCCGTGATCGGAGCAGCCATGGAAGTCCATAATGAAGTCGGCCCCGGATTAAGAGAAAAGCCATACGAAAACGCTTTGGTAATCGCATTGAAAGAAAAAGGATTCCAGGTGCAGCCTCAAAAAGCCTACCCAATCTATTTTCACAACCAGATCGTGGGCGATTGCATCCCCGATGTTACGATAGATTCCTCTTTCTTGGTCGAAGCGAAAGCGATCGACAAAATTGGCGATAACGAAATCGCCCAAATGCTAAACTACTTACGAATTGCTAAATTGGAAGTTGGTCTGGTGATCAATTTCAAAAATCCAAAACTCGATTGGAAACGAGTCGTGCGTGAACAGCGCTAGTTCTTCAACGCGAATGAAAAGAATGAACGCGAATATCACGAATTTTCCAGATAGATGAAACCATGAAACCAAATCAACTCAACCTACCGAAACCCGATTCAAATAAGGCTTCATCACGATTCGCGTCATCTGCGGTCATTCTTTTACATTCGCGTTAACAATTTTCTACACATCCAACTATGAAAGTTTCATTAAAATGGCTCAGCGACCACGTTGATTTCAGCGACTACTCGATGGAGCAACTCGACGAGCTTCTCACCTTCGCCGGGATCGAAGTCGAAGAGATCACGAACCTTCCGGACAAAGTCGTTGTTGCTGAAATCCTCTCAGCGGAAAAAATACCTCAAACCGACAAACTCGCGGTTTGTCAGGTTAACGACGGTTCCGGCAAAAACCGCCAGATCGTCTGCGGAGCCCAGAATTACAAGGTCGGGGACAAGGTGCCGCTCGCTTTGCCCGGCTGTAAACTGGACGACGGTAAAGGCGGACATTTCGAGATCAAAAACGGTAAGCTCAAAGGCTTCGATTCCCTCGGAATGATGTGTGGCGCATCCGAAATCGGTCTCGAAGACGAAAGCGACGGCCTCTTGATTCTTCCCAAAGAACTAGAGCCCGGAACAGCAATCACTGAAGTGTATCCAGCCGTTTTGGTATTGGAGATCACCCCGAACCGTCCCGACTGCCTGAGCCATCTCGGCACAGCCCGGGAACTGGCCGCCCTGGTCGGTAAAAAGCTAAAAGGGGTGCGGGACCACGCAAATTCGGAGACCCCGACCCGAAAAGCGAAAAAGGACGAGATCACAATCGAATCAGAAAGTTGCCCTTACTACACCGGGCGCTGGATTCGTGGAATCGAGGTAAAAGAGTCCCCTTCCTGGTTGAAGGAGAAACTCGTTTCGATCGGTCTCCGCCCCATCAATAATGTAGTGGATATCACTAACTATGTATTGATGGAAATGGGGCAACCGCTCCACGCTTTCGACCTCGCAAAACTGGATGGTGGCATCACAGTGCGCCAGGCCACCGCAGGTGAGGAATTCAAAGCGCTCGATGGTGAAACCTATCAACTCTCAGCAGATGATATGGTCATAGCCGATTCGAAGAAAGCGGTCGCTGTGGGTGGTGTGATGGGCGGTGAAGATTCCGGTGTCACCGAAACCACTACCGATATCCTCTTGGAATCCGCCTACTTCGTTCCCGCAGATGTTCGCCGGACGTCGCGCACTTCCGGCATCCGTTCCGATTCCAGCTACCGGTTCGAACGGGGCGTTGACCCCCAACAGGTCAAAGGCGCGTCTGATCTCGCCGTGAAATTGATTCTCGAACTCGCCGGCGGAAAAGCCGGCGAGGAATTGGTCGAATGCGGAAAACTGCCCGCTCTGCCAAAACCGATCAAGATGAAGGGCGAATTCTGCCGAAAAGTGATCGGAACCGACATCCCGGATGAGAAAGTCGAGGAGATCCTGACATCACTGGGGATCCATCCCTCGAAGAAAGGCTGGGAAGTGCCAAGCTACCGCGGAGGCGACTTGCTGCGTCCCGTCGATCTGGTCGAGGAAGTGGCCCGGGTCTATGGGCTCGACAACGTTCCGTCGAAAAATATCGCCCGGTTTGTGGAGTCATCCAAAGCGGACCACTCCTACGATTTTAACCGCAAAATCCAGACTACCCTGAGTGCGATCGGTTTCTTCGAAACGAGAAACTTGAAATTGATGTCCGGTGAGAATCTTGACGACGACCGCGCCACCAACCATCGCGGTATGGAGCCGATCCGTCTCAAGCATCCGCTCAACGATGAGCAGGACTACCTCCGTCCCGGACTGGTTCCCGGACTGTTGGCATCAGCGGGAAGGAACTTACGTTTCGGGAATCCGAATCTGCGGCTTTTCGAAATCGGGAAAGTTTTCACCAAAACGAAAAAGGGTGACAGCGTCGAGAACGAGCACCTCGCGGTTCTCATGACCGGAGCCCGAAACCAGCCAAGTTGGGCCGACGCCAAACCGGCAAACCTCGACATCCACGATCTGCGCACCGCGCTGACCGCCATTATGGGGGCCAAAGGTTCTCAGCTCACTTTCGTGCCGCTCGAAGATGACCGGCTTCTCGGAGCTTGTAGCGTCGAGTTAGGGAGAGGGAAGAAATCTGCTAAACTCGGTATCGCCGGATACCTACCTCCTTCAAGAGGACGGGACCTCGATATCGAAACGCCGATCGCAGTGGCCGAGTTGAATCTCAAAAAGCTCGCCGCCGCATTGAGCGAGCCCGTCGTTTTCGAAGAACTACCCAAATTCCCCGGAAGCTCCCGGGACATTGCGATGGTAGTTCCCAACGATCTTCCAAACGAGTCGATCGCCAGCTTCTTCGCCAACTATCAGGAGCCGCTTCTTATCGAAGCAAATCTCTTCGATGTCTTCCGCGATGAGACCGGTGAAAAACTGGATGCTGACAAAAAGTCAGTTGCCTGGTCGCTACTTTATCGCTGCCCGACCCGCACCCTGGAAAGTGCGGAAGTGGAGCAGGCTCACGATAAGCTACTGAAAACTCTACAGAAAGATCTTCCTGTAGAGTTCCGGTAAACCAACTACCGACTAGACCTTCCGGCCGGTAATAGCGCCGATGATAAATAGGATGATAGCGATGGCAGCCAATACATAGGCAATGTTGGCTGCAGCGCTCATCACGCCACTGAGACCCAGCGCTCCGGCGATTAGGGCAACGATGAAAAGGATGACGGCAATACGAATCATAATGTAATAGTTTTGTTTTTATAGATCGGTCACCCTGATTGGGCGGCCGGTTGCCGATCTATAGGGCACGACCTGTGCCATCATCCTGCGCGTAGCCAGCGCGCGCCGCAGTCCCGATCAAATCAGGGAATTCAGTCGAACTACCGATACCTTTCACCCGGATCGACTAATCAATCCGTGCAAAAGGCAATGGTGCCGCATTTATTGTGCACACTACGATGATCCCTCTTAATACTTCTGAGGAACCACCATCGACTCGGGGACCGGATTCCGGTGATAGTCCGGATAATGTTTCCGCTCCGGAAGCTCGACGTCTTCCTGCTCCACTTCCTGATAAGGGATCTGGCTCAGGAAATGATTGATGCAGTTCAACCGGGCCTTCTTTTTATTATCGCCGGGCACCACCCACCAGGGAGCGTCCTCGATATTGGTCTTTTCGAGCATGACCTCTTTCGCTTTGGTATAATCTTCCCAACGACGACGCGATTCGAGATCCATCGGACTCAATTTCCACCTTTTTAAAGGATCATACATCCGGGCGGCGAAGCGAAACTTCTGCTCATCGTCATGGATCGAAAACCAATACTTGAACAGACGAATGCCGGAACGAACCAGCATTCTTTCAAATTCAGGAACAGACCGGAAAAATTCCTTGTACTCTTCGTCCGTGCAGAATCCCATCACCTTTTCCACACCGGCGCGATTGTACCAACTGCGATCAAAAAGAACGATCTCTCCGGCGGCCGGCAAGTGGGAAACGTAACGCTGAAAATACCACTGCGTTTTCTCCCGGTCACTCGGAGCGGGCAATGCCACCACCCGGCAAACCCGCGGGTTGAGGCGTTGGGAGATCCGGTTGATTGCGCCGCCTTTTCCAGCGGAATCTCTTCCCTCAAATAAAACCACAATTTTCTCGCCCGATGCCACCACCCAGTCCTGTAGCTTCACCAGCTCGACCTGGAGCCGATGCAGTTCCCGGAAATAAATTCTCCGGAATTCAGCCACGTCTCCGCCCTGATTTTCATCAGACTGATTTTCCTCAGCCCAGTCACCGAGACTCAGCTCTATTTCCTCATCGAAGTTGTCCTGATACTGTTCCCGAAATCGGCGAAAAAACTCGTCTTCGTTCATGGTCGCTATCATGAATCATGATAGACAAATTGGAAGAGGAATTTTCAGTCGCTTAATCCACGGCTATCCAGTTCAGACAAGTATTGGAACCCGATTTACCGGAACCTACTTCCACCGTCAGTTTTTCATCCTTAACCTCAACGGTAACGGTCTTTTCATAGAATTGACCGGCACTGGTATTAACATAGTCCACCGCAACTTTACCTTCCACCTTCACATACTGACCACTTTGCTCGTGTCCTGAATCTCCTACACATATCGTGACCCGATGGCTTCCGTTTTCTATGGGAAGCTCCCACACATCACTTTCTCTGGTGAAGACAAAACTATCCCGCGGACCCGACATCGCATTCCGCTTTCGGTGATTGTTACTCAGGCTCCTACGCCACCCGTAACCACCCGCACCATCCAGTTTCCGGGTAGATTCGTTTCCCTCAAAATTGATGAAGCGGGTATTTGATTTCGGAGGGATGCCGTCCGACTCTTCCGTCAATTCGGGACGGAACACCTCGAAGACAATCGGATCATTGGAAGTAAAGAGAAGGGCATCGTCGCGGTCCGGAATACCGTCACCATCCGCATCGGTTTCTGAAGCCCGCGGAAACGCGAACGCTGAAAAGTCCGCCGTTTTTTCAAAACCATAGTTCCACCAGAGCTGACAAAATTCAGCTCGTGTAAATTTTTTGTCACCAAAAGGATGGCTGTCTTTTTTGCTGTTCGTGACAATTTTGTCAATCCACTCCGGATCAGCTTCTTCGTCGGGACGAAAATCGACCGCCAGTTTTTCGACAGGCAAAATACCGAGGGAGGCGAGCCGGTTAATCGCAACATACCCCTCGTGATCGGCAGGTAGATCCCGAAATCCGAACAGGAGAAGGGGCACCGCTTCCGGCACGGCGCCACACAGGGCGTGACGAACCGCTTCGAGATGATCGCGGGAGTATGGCATCGCGCGGGGCTCGACGGATTCCCGCAGGGCGATCGCGGCAGTGGCTCCCGCGGCCTGTCCGATATGAACCCGCTGATCGTGCAACCGGATTGCGGCACTGACGATACTGCTGTAGCCGACATTCCCCTGGGCACCGAGAAGTCCGTCCGTGGATTCAGGAATCAGACTGCGAAGCGGAAAGGTGCTGCGATCACTGAGGAACTTGGTATGGCGGTTTGTTTTGTGATAATCAATCCATGGACCCGACTCGCCCTCAGACTTCAAATAGGTTCGCCCGGTGCGGTGGAAATCGTAGTGGAATTGCCAGGCAAACAGGCCGTCCGGATATGTCACTTCAGCAAAGCGGGGCCGGGCCGAAGTTTTGGTTTCCCCGTCGCGGTTTCGGGCATCCTGCTCGCGCATCATATACATCGCTTTCAGCCGGAGACTTTCCCGAATGTAGGGTTTCGGCGGTAAGTTGTCTGCGGTTCCAAACTCCGAACTGAGGTGGAAATTCCGGAAGCTGTTGACCCGGTCTTCAGCGGAATCGTGAACGAAGTTCTGCAAATGGTAGAGCACGCCAAGTGAATGTTTTTTGGCGTCGTTGAAAACGATCTCGCGTTGCTGCCGGGTCATCTCCACGATATTTTTTCGACTGGCTCCCGGCTCCGTTTTTTCGAGGGCCACAACAACCGGCTCCGGTAATCGCTCCAGAGGGTAATCCTGCCCGTTCATGTAGTTCAGAAGGATCGAAGTGTGACCATCGAGACTACTGAACCCGTCTACAATCCTGCGAACCGAATAGACGGATAACTGCCGCTTCGAGGCCTCGCCCGCAGGTGGCCAGTGCAGGATGGAACCCATGCCCGGATTTTTGATATCCCACTTCAAATTCCCGAATTGACTCCGACTGAAATGGGTCGCTCTCGGATAATTCCGATCGTCAAAGCGCGGCGGTCTCGCGATCGGAGTTTCCCCCTCCGATTCAGCGACAATCATCGCCCAGGTAATCGGGTTCATTTCGTTCTCCGGAAATGCCCCCTCCTCCGGAGCGCTGATTTCACCGTAGCGGTTCCGGGGATCCGGACCGCATTCGTAGGCGGCACCGGAAAGTTGAATCACTTCGCCCCAATCGGATGCATCGATCGTGATCCGAGCTTTAACTTCCAGATCAGGGACATCACTATCGAGCGGCGCAAATTTCACCGAACTCAATCGATTCCCATTCATCATCGTTTCGACCGGGTAGCGGTCCCAAAATACCTCAATCTGTCCGGAATCGATCCAGGGTTGAATCATTTTGCGAAAGACCGCCTCTGCCTCTGCAGGACGGAAGGTCGAAGGCCCGTGGAACGGTTTTCCCGGCATGGGCGAGCCATATTTTGCCGTATTGACCGCCTCGATTTCATCCATCAACTCTTTAAACAAACCGGAGCGATGAAACGATCTCCGCATCGGATGCCAGTCAACACCCCAGCCCACTTTGTCCATTCCTTTATTTTCATCGACGCAGGCCAGAGCTTGCTCGGTGTATTGACCGCCGAACCATTTGCCATCGTGAACAATAACAATCGATTCGACTCCGAGCCGCGCCGCCTGAATCGCTGCAGCCCACCCCGACTCCGTGGCTCCTGCGATAAGGATATCCGCCTCGATCTTCTGTTCCGCCCGTAACGAACTGATCAGGAAACAAAGACAACAAAAAATGGAACGAATCGGCATCCGTTTTGGTATCAAATCGCCGACGAAATTCAATTCATTCCCCTCCCTGATCGGGCTAGCTCCACTGGCACGGATTTACGCCGATAAGTAGAGGAATCCGTCAGGATTTCTCGACGTTGCCCGATGTGCCATTCGAGCTAGCTCCAATCCAGAACCACTTTACCTGATTCGCCGGAAATCATGGCATCGATCCCCTTCTGAAATTCTGAATAGTGAAACCGGTGAGTGATCACCGGCGAAATATCGAGTCCGGCACGGATCATCGATGTCATTCGATACCAGGTTTCGAACATTTCCCGACCGTAAATGCCCTTCAATATCAGGCCTTTAAAAATCACTTTATCCCAGTCGATCGCGAATTTCTCGGGAAAAATACCCAGTAGAGAAACGCGGGCACCGTTGGAGGTATGCTCGAGAATATCATGCATTCCATTGGGGTGACCGGACATCTCGAATGCC
Organism: Verrucomicrobiales bacterium; assembly: GCA_029213005.1. GTDB lineage: Bacteria > Verrucomicrobiota > Verrucomicrobiia > Verrucomicrobiales > DEV007 > Arctic95D-9. Next base: position 27,319 of record JARGPI010000034.1, on the reverse strand, counting down.
ACGTCGAACCCCTCTTTCATATCGAGTTCCGCTTTTACCTCCTTCAATGACTCGCTGGCGACATTCACCACCCGGGTTGCTCCCATCGTTTTCGCGAGATCGAGCCGGTAGGGATTCACATCCGTCACGACGACGTGACGGGCTCCGGCAAAGCGGGCGATGCTTGCCGCCATACAACCGATGGGCCCTGCCCCGGTAATCAATATATCCTCGGCAGTGAGATCCCAGGACAGTGCGGTGTGAACGGCATTTCCGAGTGGATCGAAAGTAGAGATAATTTCCTCCGGTATTTTCGAGTCCACCTTATAAACGTTAGTCGAAGGAATCGAAAGCCACTCCGCAAACGCTCCCGGTCGCTGCACCCCGACGCCTTTGGTATTGGGGCAGAGATGACGCCGGCCCGCGAGACAGTTCCGACAATGTCCGCAGACGATGTGTCCTTCCCCTGAGACCAGTTCGCAAGGCGTAAAATCTTTGACTCCGTCGCCAACTCTTTCGATCACCCCGCAAAATTCATGCCCTACTATCATCGGAACCGGGATGGTTTTGCGGGCCCATTTATCCCACTTCCAGATATGTAAATCGGTGCCGCAGATCGAGGTTTTCTTTATTTTGATCAGAACATCCATCGGCCCGACTTCCGGCTCGGGCACATCCTCCAACCAAAGCCCCTGCTCCGATTTTGCTTTTACGATGGCTTTCATAAGCTAAATAATCCCGAGTTCTTTTCCGGTCTCGACAAAGGCTTCGATCGCTTTATCGAGCTGTTCCGTGGTGTGAGCGGCACTGATTTGAGTTCGAATCCGGGCGGTGTCATGCGGAACGACGGGGTAGAAAAAGCCAATCGCAAATATACCTTTCTCTAGTAGGCGGTTGGAAAATTTCTGGGACAGAGCCGCATCGCCTATCATGACCGGGGAGATGGGATGATCCGCACCGGAAATTTCAAATCCGGTCGATGCCATTTGCTCGCGAAAATACCGGGTGTTTTCCTTCACCTTATCTGCGTAGTCGGTGGACTCCTCCAATAGATCAAAAACCTCGAGCGAAGCGGCTACTATCACGGGAGAAACGCTGTTGGAAAACAGGTAGGGGCGGGATCGCTGCCGAAGCAGATCGATCACTTCCCTCTTGCCGGAAGTATAGCCCCCCGATGCCCCGCCGAGAGCTTTCCCGAGCGTGCCGGTCGTGAGATCGATCCGGCCAAACAGGCCGCAGTGCTCGTGGGTGCCGCGCCCCCGCGCCCCGAGAAACCCGGTTGAGTGACAGTCGTCGAAATGGACAATCGCACCGTATTGATCGGCGAGGCGGTGAACTTCATCGAGCTGGCTGATGATGCCGTCCATCGAGAAAACCCCATCGGTAGTGATCAGTTTAAACCGGGCACCGGCCTGATCCGCCTCCTTCAATTTCGCTTCAAGATCGGCCATGTCGTTGTTGGCGTAGCGGAAGCGTTTCGCTTTGCAGAGGCGCACTCCGTCGATGATGGAAGCGTGGTTCAAGCTATCGGAGATGACGGCATCCTCCGCGGTCAGCAGCACCTCGAAAAGCCCGCCATTGGCATCGAAGCAGGAGGGATAGAGAATTGTATCCTCCGTTCCGAGAAAGTGAGAAATCCGCTCTTCCAGCTTTCGGTGAAGAGTCTGCGTTCCGCAGATAAAACGAACCGAAGCCATTCCGAATCCCCATTTGCGGGCTGCTTTTTCCGCCGCGGTAACGACCCGGGGATGATCAGCCAGCCCGAGGTAATTGTTAGCACACATGTTGATGACTTCGCGACCATCCTCCAACGTCACTGTGCTGTTCTGAGATGAATTGATGTAGCGTTCGGATTTGAACAGACCGGCGCTTTTGATATCTCCAATCGTTTCCTCGAGGTGGGTTTGGAACTCTTCTGGAATCATGAGAAATCACGATACGCGAGCCGGAGAAGCGATCAAAGAGCCGATTGATTATTTTTGCGCCGGAAAACAAAAAGGCCGCCTGCAAAAACAGGCGACCTCCTTACCAAATAGACCAATTTTATGAAAATCCTATGCGAGTAGATCGAGAACCGGTTTCCCTTTGTGGGCGACGGTAAACGGACGCTTCGATGGACTGAAAATCACGTGATCGAGAGGCATTCCCATCGCGTAGGCAACGGTCGCGTTGAAATCGGGAATCTTCACGGGATTCTCGATAACATTTTCGGCACCTTCATCGGTTTTTCCGTAGGCAATCCCTCCTTTGAAACCGCCACCGGCAACCACTGAACAGAATGCTTTCGGATAGTGGTCACGACCGGCGTTCTGGTTAATCCGCGGGGTCCGCCCGAACTCGGTTGTGAGAACAACAACGGTAGAATCCAGTCGGCCACGCTTCTCCAGATCGTCGAGTAGTGCGGCCATCGCCTGATCGAGAACACCGCATCGCTCAGGAGCTGAGATGAAGACATTGTTATGCATATCCCATCCACCGTAACTGACTTCGACAGCCCGAACATCGTGTTCGATCAGACGACGGGCAAGAAGACAGCCCTGACCAAAGGAGTTATCACCATAGCGCTCGCGAATCGCCTCGTCTTCGTCTTTCAGGTTGAAGGCGTTGAGGTCTTTGCTCTGCATGATGCGAACCGCGTCGTCATACATCTGGGTGTAGGCGCGGACCTTTTTCACATTATACTGCTCGTGGAATTCGGAGTCGAATTTCCGGGCGAGTTCGAGACGATGATCAAATTCCTTCTGATCAACACCGCGAAGTTTTGAGTTCTTCAGGCCTGATGCCGGATCACTGATCGCGAGCGGCTCATACTGTGGCTCGAAGAAACCTCCGCCACCATTGATGCGACTGTTTCCGCCGATAAAGACTGATCCCGGAAGATTCGGGTTCATCCGTCCGTTAAATTTCAAGGCCCAGGCTCCAAGTCCCGGGTGGCGAATCGTGGCGCGGGATTCGTAACTGGTATGCATCAGGTAATTACCCTGATCGTGCGCCCCGGCGGTTGATGTCAGCGAACGGACGATGGACAACTTGTCTGCCCGGCGAGCCAGTGACGGCAGATATTCCGAAATTTTGATATCATCGACATTGGTATTGATCGTTTTCGTCTGCCCCTGGTTTTCGTGACCGGGCTTGGTATCAAATGTGTCGATATGAGTCATCCCCCCACCCATGTAGAGGTAGATGATTTGTTTGGCTCCGGCGGCTCGCTCCGGAAGTCCGAGGTTCGGGCCGAGAGCGGCCTGACCATTACGTGTGGTGAGTCCCACCGCCCCTACGCCGAGTAGGCTTTTGGCAGTTGACTCCATGAATCGACGTCTCGAAAAATCGTCGGATTTAAAGGCGGTCTTCATATTGGTTATTCTGGTTTTCTATTGGTTTCAGGGGGCAATCAGGGTGTGTTACTGCACAAAGATAAACTGCTGAGTATTGAGAAGGGCCCATACGATACTTTCGTAGGCTTTTTCGCCTTTGGCCTCGATTTCAGATTTCACTATTTCCATCTCTCTCTCAGTCGGCTCACGGGTCAGCATGGCCTGGAAAATCATGCGGGTCTTTTCCTCGGCATCACCGGCGGAATGAATCCGGTTTCCAAAGACCGCGTATTGGTTGGTCAAAGCTTCAACGATTGTTCCGTTCAACAAGTTGAGGGCCTGGGGAACAGAAGCATGATCCGCCGCATTTTCGATCACCTCGCGGTCGGACTGACCAAATTCGCGAAGGAAATGTCCTCGACGCGCCGGCGACTCCAACTCCGAGGCCCGTGCCATCTGGGAAACGAGGCTGGTGTAGTAGCGATATTCATTTCGCTGATCGCTGATCCAACGCTTCTTCTGGTTTTTATCGAGACCTTCCGGCGGTGTCTTTTTCATCTCGATCTTCGGCAACTTGGTCAGGACAGCGTTCTCAACCTTCGGCATGGCGTCGCCCGACATCATCGCATTGCTGGACATAGCCATTTCTGACATACCAACGGCGGCGAGAAGCGCATCGGGGTCGACATTTTCACCGACGTGATTGAAAGCGATTTCCGAAATGGTCTTGCGCTCATGCCGGGAAAGCACATTCAACTCATCTCGCAGCTTGCGGTAGGCAGCATCGTCTTTTGCCTCACGGGCGAGATACATCTTCTTGCGGATTTCCTCCTGCTTAGGTCCGTTGTCCTTGATCGCATCGGCAAGTTCCTCGATCATCGCGATATACTCATCTGCAGGGCGTTCCTCCAGGGCGATATACATCTGGCGGAATTTCTCCACAGCGGAGAGCTGCGATTTCAATCTGGGGCGATAGCTGTCAGCTTCGGGCAGCGCCAGTGCGACGATGGAGTCCCAAATTTGCTCTGCGGTCATCCGGCGGAAAACCGGACCGGAGAAATGATAGGGAGCACCCATGACCATTTCGCCATTGTAGGCGGCACTCTGGTAGGTGCGGGTGTTGTAAAGGACATCCATGTAAGTGCGCATATCGTATTTCAGTTCGCGCATCATGTTGGTGATGTAGTCGAGCAACTCAGGGTTGGCGACATAGGTATGATCGGTCAATTCGTCGACCGGCTCGAAAACTCCGTGACCAAAGACCCGTTTCCAGAGACGGTTGGCGATGACTTTCGTAAAGGTCGGATTCTCCGGGGAGGTCATCCATTTGCCGTAGGCTTCGATCGTGGATTCGTCGATATTCTCGATATCGATCTCTGCCCCGAACATGGTTCCGGCGGTTACCGGGTCATGCGGCTTGGCATCGCTGTATTGGTAGTCGTGAGGCAGCTTCAGCGTTTTCTCTTTTTCGTCGGTGGAGTAGTAACGGAGCTGCTGGTAGATCCGACCCATCGCAAATTGCGCGGCTTTCGCTTTTTTCGAATATCCATCATATACCTCCATGCTTTTTGAAGCGAGGTCCCGGAACTCTTTGTCAGTCAGTTTGAGGCGATCCAGATAGGTCTGATACTTGTTGCTCTCGGTATATCTTTCCATCGAGCGCTCGTTCGTTATTTCAGGGAACCGGGTGTCGGGATAGCCCGCCTTCACCAGCATGTTTTTATGAAGCTCTTTACGCTCCTCCCGCTGAGTCAAATTGTAGGCGTTGCGATTTTCTGAAGCGTAGCCGCGGGCGTCCATCCCGTAGGAGAATGCAGCCATTTTGTAGTAGTCCATCTGGGTCCACTTATCGAAAGGATGGTTGTGGCACTGGGCACATTCGAGGCGGGTTCCGAGGAAGACCCGAACCGTATTAGACATGTTATCAAGCGGCATCCCCCGATCTCTCAGGTAATAACCGACCGCTCCTTTTTCCCAGATTTTACCGGTCGAGGCGACCATATCGAAAACCATTTTGTCGTAGGGCACGTTTTCCTCGACCGCTTTTTTGATCCAAAGTTGGTAGGCAGCTTCCGCTTGTGCCGATGCCCCGCCGAGTGCGTTGTTGATCCGGAGAATGTCGGCCCAAAAATTGTAGGTGTGGCTGACGTGACCGTCGCTTTCCAGCAGATCAGCAATGAGTTGCTCCCGCTTCCGGCCATAAGTTGACCGGAGAAAATTCTCGGATTCTTCGATCGTCGGAATCCGTCCGATGATGTCGAGATAAGCCCGTCTCACAAAAGTGGCGTCATTGATTTCGGCGCCGCGTTTCTCCTTGTGTTTTGTCAGTCCGGCCTGGACAAGCTCATCGATTTTCTTAATTGCGGCTGATTTATCGAACGATTCGGCAGACAGGCCGAAGGATATAGACAGAGCCACAGCGGTGATTGAGGCGAATAGCTTTTTCATAAAAAACTGAAAGGTACGTTCCAGAATACCCTCAAATTTTAGCGATGTCGCGGCGCTTTCGCGTAAGCACGCGATTGACTGTACAGGGTACAGCCTGAAATGGTACAGGGTACAGTCGGCGATTGTACCCTGTACCATCCGCTTTTTTTAAAACGTTATGACTCGCTTTTCCCTGCCTCTGATTTTATCCGGGCTTTGTCTTCTTCCGCTGTCGGGAGTGGCCCAATATTGGAATGATTTTGAGCTCGAACCCCACTCCTACCGCAGTCGGGAGCTACAGGACCCGGTCTCGCTTTTCCTCGAAAAAGTCGACAGTGGCGAGGTGACGGTGGACGAACCAAATGGAAAACCGCTGGTGAAGCGTCTCCTCGAGACGTTTGACATCCCGGTGTCATCTCAAGTCCTCGTTTTCACCAAAACCAGCCTGCAGCGGGATCAGGTCTCGGTTGAAAATCCACGGGCGCTTTATTTTAATGAAAACGTCTACCTCGGCTGGATGCCGGGAGGACGGATCGAGATCGCGAGTATCGATCCGGAAGTCGGGCCGGTTTTCTACTTCCAGAGACCGCTGGACCGCCCTGATGACCTGCTTTTCCGGCGGACCCGATCCTGTCTGGGATGCCACGCCGGTAGCGCGACCAATTTCCTGCCCGGCTTGCTCGGCCAAAGCGTGTTTCCGAGGGAAAACGGGACCTCGATGGGAACGATCCGGACGTTTGAGAGAATCAGCCACGAAATTCCCTACGAGCAGCGATGGGGCGGCTGGATGGTGAGCGGCGGCGGACTGGAATCGCTCCCCCACATGGCGAATGCGATCGCGACTAGAAATAACGGAAAATTGCAGCTCGATCGAAAAACTCAGGGAACGGAGCCTTCAGATTTGTCGGTCTTTTTCCCGGAGGATGCCCACCTCACGAAGGGCAGCGACATTCTGGCGATGCTGGCTCACGATCATCAAATCTCGGCTCACTATCACATCAACGAAGCTCAATTTCGGGTTCGCCAGGGGCTCTTCGATGCTCAGCTCGACTTTAACTCGGGGCGGGAGGCGCTCGAAAAGCTCAAAAAATCCGACCGGGCCGATGTGTCCAAATCGATCGATAAGCTGCTCAGTTACTTTCTTTTCGCCAACGAACCGGCTCTGCCCGGTAATCAGATCACGGATCATGGGAGTTACCGTGCGGATTTTCACAAAAACAAACGAACCAGCAAAACTGGAAAATCGCTGAAAGACCTCGACCTGAAAGATCGGCTTTTGACCCATCGGTTAAGCTGGATGGTTTACTCCAAAGCTTTCGACGGGATGCCGAGAGCGGCCCGCGAAGAGTTTTTCTTCCGGCTCTGGAACATCCTGAAAACTCAGGATGCCGTCGAGGGATACCAACACCTCGGGCAGGAGGAAAAAGCGAGCATCTTTGAAATCCTGATCGATACGAAAGCGGATCTCCCGGCATTCTGGAAGGAATCCGGCGACTTGGTTAAAGCCGGTTAGCCACGCCTTTTTCAGCGAGCGCAGCGTCTCTCTTGCGGAGTTTATCCATCGCGGAAATAATGGCCTTTTCGTCCATTTCGTTAACTTCCACCTTTTTACCGATCTCGGGAACGAGGGTGATGGTGAGTTTACCACCGAGATGCTCGCGAAACTCCTCAAGCCCGGCCAGAACAACGGGGTTTCCATCCACTGACTGATCGAGAAACGGTGACCAGAGGCGAAAACCGACTGTTTGGATCAAGTCGACAATGTCGGAAGCGGTCGATTCATCGAGAAGTCCGATCTCGACCGAATAAAGGATATCGACCGCCATTCCTATTGCGACGGCCTCGCCATGGCTCACCTCAAAATTTGAGATCTGCTCGAGTTTATGGGCGACCCAGTGACCAAAATCGAGCGGCCGCGCCGACCCGTATTCAAAAGGGTCTCCACTGGTCGCGATGTGATCGATGTGGTTTTCAGCGCTGCGGCGAATCGCAACTTCCAGGGCTTTGGTTTCGAGTCGACCCAGCGACTCGGCGTTCTTTTCCAGAAAATGGTAGAAATCAGAATCCCGAATCAGCGCCACCTTGATCGCTTCGATAATGCCATCGCGACAGGCCCGCTCCGGCAGTGATTTGAGGAAATCGAGGTCATTAACAATCGCAAACGGAACGGAAAAGGTGCCGACCCAGTTCTTTTTCCCGAAATAATTCACCCCGTTTTTCACGCCAACGCCACCATCTCCCTGACTGAGGGTCGTGGTCGGCATCCGGACAAAACGGATCCCGCGGTGTGCGGTGGCTGCTGCGAATCCGGCCAGATCGATAAACGCTCCGCCTCCAATCGCGACCACATAGGAGTGACGGCAAATTTTGTGATATTCAATCGCCTGCCAGATTTTCTCGACGAGTGACCAGTCGTTTTTGCAGCTCTCCCCGCCTTCCACCTTCATCGGAGCGGAGACGAGATTGATCACATTGGAGTGAACGTCGCAATACTGAGCGATATTTTCAGCAAGCCCCGGATTTCCCGCCGCGACCCCGGAATCCAGCAGAACGAGCACTTTCGAAGCGCCGCCGAGCTCTGACGACTCGGCTATCAGATCACATAAGGTATGATTTTTTGAATCAAAAGCCCCATGGGTAAAGACTACCCGATGCTGATAGGTGATGGGAATGGGTCGTTGGATCATGTTCGGAATCGCTAAAAGGCGTGTCACACTAATACGAACGCTTCGTCAGGCGGGGTAGTGACGCGAAAATGGTAACATCTGCACCCCATGAAGGCGTTTTCGAGACTTTTCAGAAAAAATTCACATTTTCTCTAATAAGCCAACTTCTTAGTCGTCTAACAGGCAGACAACTTAAGTTTTTATCATTTTCTTTTATCCCGGTGCCAGCGCACCGGGATTTTTTTTGGCCTGCGAATCCGGCCGCAGAATGCGCCTTAAACAACAGTCCCGTCGGGAATTACGGTCCCTTTTGGAATCACGATCACACCTTCGCGAATACAGCAATATTCGGTGTCCTGATCCTCCCGGTTGCCCGGATCGATCACCACGTTGTTTCCGATCTGAGCATTTTTATCGATAATCGCTTTATGGATCCGGGAATTTGCCCCGATCCGAATCGGAACTTCGATCGTCTTTCCGTTCCCGTCCACGGTCTGCTCATTGTAATAATCGGACCCCATGATGACGGAGTCCGTGATGTAACAACCGGTTTCAATCACCGAGCGCACCCCGATCAAAGACCGCTGAATGGTGGCGTTACTGATGATACAGCCATCGGAAATGAGCGCTTCCTGAATGTGAGCATTGTTGATCTTACTTGCCGGCAAAAACCGGGCCCGTGTGTAGATCTGGTTATGGGCATCGAAGAAATTGTAGCTTGGAACCACCTTGGTCAGCTCAATATTGGCCTCGTAAAACGACTTAATCGTTCCGATATCTTCCCAGTAGCCCTGGAAAACATGGGAAAAGACCTTCTTTTTCTCGATCGTGTTCGGAATAATGTCTTTCCCGAAATCTTCAAAGTCGTTATCGAGCGCATCAATCAAGGTCTGACGATTGAACAGATAAATTCCCATCGACGCCTGAAAACGCTCTTCATCCTCGGAAACCCCGAACTGCTTGAGAAGCGCTGACGGCATTTTCAACTCATCGAGCAATTTGTCATTCCCTTCCGGCTTCTCGACGAAACGGGTGATGTTGAACTGCTCGTCCGTTTCCATCAATCCGAAAGAACGGGCCGGCTCGCGGCGAACCGGTGTGGTGGCAATCGTCAAATCCGCATCATTTTTCAAGTGATCACGAATCATGGTTTTGAAGTCCATGCGGTAAAGCTGGTCACCACTGAGGATCAGGAAGTATTTAAAAGATCCCTCAAGGAAATAGTCCAAATTCTGACGTACCGCATCGGCAGTTCCCTGATACCAACTGTCCCCTGTCGGAGTCTGCTGAGCAGCCAGAATATGTACGAAATTATGACCGAAATGGTCAAATTTGTAAGCACCCGTAACGTGACGATTTAATGACTCACTGTTGTATTGCGTCAAAACATACATCTGTCGAATATCAGAATTCAGACAGTTACTGATCGGAATATCAACTAGACGATACTTCCCGGCCAGTGGTACAGCGGGTTTGGAGCGTTTGTGGGTCAGCGGATGGAGTCGGGATCCTCGTCCGCCCCCCATGATAATCGCAAGTGTGGTTCGAGTGGCTTCAGAAGTAGTAATTACTGGTGGCATAGCAGAGAAAACAATCTAGACTTCGGCGGTAAAATTACACCATTTTTGATCATATAATATTTTTGATCAATCATAATTATCACGTTAATTTTACCGCTTTTATCACGATCTAAGCTATGTGCGGAATTATTGGATATGTAGGAAAAGAAGATGCAACCCCGATTCTCCTCGAGGGGTTGAGACGTCTTGAATACCGGGGGTACGATTCATCGGGCATAGCGGTAATGAACGGCTCCCAAAGCATTCAGCTACGGAAAAAGAGCGGCCGTCTCCAGAACCTGCGGGATTTGGTCGCTGACCGGCCCGCAAAAGGTGATTGCGGCATCAGTCACACCCGCTGGGCGACTCATGGTGAACCGACTGACGAAAATGCCCACCCTCATACCGATAAAAGCGGCAATCTGGCGATCGTTCACAACGGCGTGATCGAAAATTACCAATCGCTGAGGGATCATCTCGAGAAAGAAGGTCACGAGTTCACCTCTCAAACCGATTCCGAAGTCCTCGCCCACCTCATCGGCAAACATTACGATGCCTGCCCAATCGAAGATCCGCGCAAACGTCTCGTCACCGCACTCCGCGAAGCGCTTGTTCAAGTTTCCGGTACTTATGGTATTGCTGCAATTCACAGCGAGGCTCCAAAATTTATGGTCGGGGCCCGCCTCGGCAGCCCGCTGATTGTGGGTATCGGAAAAGGGGAAAATTTCCTCGCTTCAGACGTATCCGCCGTAGTCTCCCACACTTCGAACGCGGTTTACCTGAACGACCGGGACATCGTCACCATTACCGAGGATGAATTTCACGTCGAAACCGTCGAAGGCGGTATCTCCGACTACGAAGTCAGCGAGGTGGAATACACCGCTGAGCAGGCCGATATCGGCGACTTCCCTCACTACATGCTCAAAGAGATCTACGAGCAGCCTGAATCCATTCAGAATGTGTTCCGGGGCCGTCTCCTTGATGAGGAAGCTTCCGCTATTCTCGGCGGTCTTAACATGACGCCAAAAGAGCTGCGCGACATCGACCGGATCGTGCTTTGTGGTTGCGGAACCGCTTCTCATGCAGCGATGGCAGGCGAATATATTATCGAACACCTCGCCCGAATCCCGACAGAGGTCGAGATCGCCAGTGAGTTCCGTTATCGAAATCCTCCTCTTGATAAAAACACCCTGGTTTTCGTGATCAGTCAGAGCGGGGAAACGCTCGATACCCTTTCTGCAATGCGGGAAGGTCAGCGCAAAGGACACCGCGTGCTGGGAATCGTCAACTCGGTAGGCTCAACTATCGCCCGGGAATCAGACGGGGGAAGTTACCTTTATTCCGGTCCGGAAATCGGTGTGGCGGCGACCAAATCATTCACCTCTCAGGTGACCATGCTGGCGCTCCTCGGACTGCTCCTCGGCAGAATGCGCCACCTCTCAGTCGATTACGGCAAGAAAATGCTCGAAGATATCCGGGCTCTCCCCGGCCAGGTCGAAAGAATTCTGGAACAGAGCGACCGAATCAAAGAAATCGCCCTGAAGTACAACGATTGCGAGGGCATGCTTTTCCTCGGACGGCAGTTCAACTACCCGACGGCGATGGAAGCCGCCCTTAAAATGAAGGAAATTTCCTACATTTTCGCAAGCGGTCATGCCAGTGCTGAGCTCAAACACGGCGTGATTGCTCTCGTTACGGAAAAATTGCCGAGTGTGTTTATCATGCCGAAAGATTCCGTTTACGAGAAGAACGTCAGCAGCTTAGAGGAAGTGAAAGCGAGAAAAGGACCTTGCATCGCCATCACCACTGAAGGGAACGATGAAATGGAACGCATCGCCGACGACGTGATTTACATCCCGGCCGTTAACGAGTGTCTCAGCCCGATTTTATCAGTCATTCCGCTGCAGCTCCTCAGCTATCACTTCGCCGTTGCACGCGGCTGCGATGTCGATAAGCCGAGAAACCTCGCAAAAAGCGTGACCGTCGAATAAGGAAATTCCTTGATTGATGGGGCTCTCTTCATTAATCTTAGTTTACAAATATGGAGACTGATCCGGAAGAAGATACCACCACCGATACTGATGAGACTTCCCCGGTCCGCCAGCTCACTTTGTTGCTGGATAACCGAATCGGGGCTCTTTTGTCCATCGTTGACCTCCTCAAAAACAACCACTTTGTGGTCCTCGGTTTGAGCGTCAGGGATGCGATCGATGCTACGGTGGTCCGCCTTATCGTCAGCGATCCTGACTCTGTGGGAACCCTTTTCATGGAAAAAGGAATCCCTTTTAACACCACCGAGTTGATCGTTGTGGAACTGTCGGAGGGAGCCAGCCAGATGTCAGACTGTCTTCGCACAATTTTAAATGCCGAGACCAATATCCACTTTATTTATCCGATGCTGACCCGCCCCAACGGTCGATCCGCCATTGCGATGTGTGTTGAGGATAATGATTTCGGAATCCAAATCCTCAACGAAGCGGGATTTAAGACACTTTCGCAAGACGAATTGAGCCGGTAGCTGCCAAACCTGCGTAAGATCGAAACCATCGATGGTGTTATCTATCGATGAGAAAATCGATACTTGCACAGGTAGAAGCACCCACCCTCGATATGTCGTCTCTGATCGACGTCAGTTTTTTATTACTGATCTACTTTCTGGCGACCTCAACTCTCGATCCTAAAGAATCCGATCTCGGGATGACCCTGCCGGAAATTCCCAAAGGCTCCCCGATCCATCAGGAAGTCGATCCCATGGAAATCGAAGTCGATTCAGAGGGCCGGATTCTGGTGAACCGGGAAGTGATCGATAGTGACGCAAACTCCCGCGACGTTCCGGTCCTGCTCGATCGGCTAGCCACCTACGCTGACAGCGCCCGTCTCATTGACACCGAACCGGTCGTCATTATTTCCGCGGCTGACTCATCCAAGGGGCAGCGTTTTGTCGACGTCATTAATGCTTTGGCCCATCGACGGGTCGCCATCCGGAAAGTGACGGTCTCGGGGTTTATCGATTAATCCATACACCAGAGATCACTCCCCACGCGAATCAAAAGCCGGCCCTGCGCGGGAACAATAGTGGATCGGTTATTCGCATCGGAATCCTGTCCCAATACGGTCGAGTGAAGTAGTTCAAAGTCAGCCCCCGCTTTGTAAATAAATATCTCGCCAGTGTGACTGATGGTATAGATTTTCCCATCCGCGGCCGAGGGCGAAGCTTCCAGTTTAGCACGTGCGGGAATCGGCTGACTCCATTCGATCTTTCCGGAATAGGGTTCGACGCAGCTCAGCATTTTTTTCCGACCGTTGAGGAAGTAGAAAAAGCCGTTGTAGAAAAGAGGCGTCGTCACATCGCAGGAAATCGCATCGATTTTACTCCGCCATTTCAAATCCCCGTGATTTACCGTTCCGCTGCTCCCCGCAAAAAACGTGTAAGCAGGCTGGCCCTTGGGGGCGCAGGCGACAATCATATCATCGCCATAGACCGGGGAGGGAATCACCCGCCAGTCTCTGACCCGGTCGCGATTCCAGGTCTCCCACCGCCACATTTCCCTACCATCCGCCGGGTCGTGCCCCGTCAGACAATCCGCTCCCGATACCAAAATCTCGGGGCGGCCTTTATGTGAGATCGGAATCGGGGTTGAATATGCCTCCAACGATTCCCCCACAGCCTGACTTCTTCGGGTGTGCTGCCATTTCTCAGCGCCGGTCCCCGGATCAAGTGCAATCAAAAAGGATGAGCGCCCCGGGACCACTCCATCTACCGATTCGTTCCGCTGCAGAATCTGGAGGTATAGAGTGCCCTCAAACAAAACCGGACTGCTTGAGTAGGTCCATTTCAGTGAAAACTGTCCATACTCAGCTTGTAGGTTTTTCTCCCACTTCAGCTTCCCGTCAAAATCGAAAGCTTTCAGATCCCCCGCCCCTGATAGAAAAACCACGGTATCACCATCAGTCGTCGGCGAAGGCCCTGCTAAATCCGAGCGGCGGTCGTGTCGCTTATCATTACAGATTTCCCGGCTCCATATCACTTTACCGGTGTAGAGATCCAGTCGACTCGCAATCACCCCTTTGAGGTCTTTTCCGGAGGCTGTGATGAATACCGATTTATCCCACACCGCCGGAGTGGAAGAACCCGGCCCGGAGAGCTCAGTTTGCCAGGCCAGGTGATCGGTTTTAGAGATCGCAACCGGGAGGTTTTTCTCCACATTGGAACCATCAAAATGTGGCCCTCTGAAATTCGGCCAGTTTCCAGCAAAGACAGTCGACAGACTCCACAGCCAAACCGGGAGCAGCAAATATCTGCGGGAAAAGATCGGATAAAACACAGCCCATCTTTACCCGTATTCAAAAATAATCCAAGAACCAATGAACCGGGCCGGAACCAAAAAAGCCCTTCCGCTTCCGGAAGGGCTTTTTGAAAATTCCTTAAAAAACGGATCGTTACTTTTCAACCCGCCAAATCTCTACCACCCGGTTGGGGCTGCGATAGGCTTTTGAAAAGCGGTTGGTTTGGCCAAAATACACGGCCTGAACCCGGCTGGCATTATCTTTATCATCCCCCGCAATCTGACGGGCAACTTCAGAAGCCCGCTTCGATGCCAGTCTGGCGTTTGATGCCGGATCTCCGTCTTCGGAGGCGTAACCGACGACGAGATATTTGGCGCTGTCTGCGGCAATCAAATTAGCAAGGGCAGCCTGATCACTCGCGCTGACGTTGGCGCTACCGGAATCAAATTTCACGGTCATGACGGGGGCCGCTTTGCCTTCTTCGTTGATCTTGCCATACACCTTTGCTTTCGCTTCAGGATCGTCTTTGATTCCTCTCAACTCGGAGAAGAGCGGACGTACTTCTGAATCGAGATCAGCGGGATTGTTAACCAGCAGCGGCAACTTGAGATCGGGAATCGTCACCGCCGGCTTCAATCGCTCCGCTTCAGCAGGGGCGAGTTTGGGACTCTCCATTTTTAGAGCCTGGCTGGCGGTATCCGCCTGTTTTTTGGCAGGCGCCGGAGCTTTGGCCTGATTACCACGGGAAAGCTTCCTGTTCTCTTCGGTAAGCTGTTTAACTCTGGCGTTCAATCGCTTGATTTGCGCGGATGCGTCTTCGCTGATTTTGATGGCTGCTGCGTTCAGCTTTTCGATTTCCTTAAGCTGCTCAGCATTCTTGTCGGCCAGCTCTTTGACTTCAGCAGCGGAACCGCCACTCATCTTCGACACTTCAGCCTTCATTTTGGCGACGAGATCTGTCAGTCTTTTGTTCTCGGCCTGAAGTTTTTCCAGCGCCTCACTGGACTGAGCCTTCATCTTCCCGGACTCAGCTCTCGCCTGTTTCAATTGTCCGGTGACAGTCTGATTTTCCTCGGTCAATTTCTTAATCCGGGCGGAAGAATCTTCACTCATCTTCTTCGCCGCTGCAGCGAGCTTTTCAATTTCCTCACTCAAAGCTTTGTTCTCAGCAGTGAGCTTCTGATTTTGTTCACCGGCGCTCTCAGACATCTTCGTCGCAGCCGCTTTCAATTTCGCGATCTCCCCGGTGAGCGATTGATTCTCTTTGGTCACCTTGGCGAGTTCCGCTTGAGATGCCTCCATCGACTTCGCCGCCTCAGCTTTGAGCTTAGCAATTTCATCGGAATAGGCTTTGTTATCGGAAGTCAATTTCTTGAGCTGCAGACCGGTTGTCTCACTCATTTTAGACGAATCCTGCTTCAGCTTGGTAATTTGCTGGACGAGGTTTTTAGCCTCCATGGAAAGCTTATTCTGCTGAGCTTCTGAAGCCCCTTTCATTTTCTCCGCCGCAGCCTTCAGCTTGGCAATTTCATCAGTAAGCGCCTGGTTATCCGCGGTAAGCTTCTTGATTTGAGCGCTGGAATCGGCCTTCATTTTTTCCGCCGCACTCTTCAGGTTCTCAACCTGCGCTTTGAGTTCCGTTTTCTCCGCCTCGAGAGTTTTCTCTTTATCGTTGGCTTTTAATGTCATCGCAGTGGCATCGGACTTCAGAGCCGCAATTTCATCAGCGAGTGTTTTGTTATCCACCGTAAGCTTCTTGATCCGCTCCGTAGCATCCCTGCTGGTTTTCTCCGCTGCAGTCTTCAGTTTAGCATTGGCATCGGTAAGGCTCTTGATTTTCGCCTCGGCCTCATTTGACGCCGCCGTCATTTGCTTGCTCGATGCCTCCGCATCCGCTTTCAGTTTTTCGATTGAACTCTTGAGCTCTGTCTTCTCTTTCTCCAGTGATTCCACTTTGGCTTTGAACTCATTGTTTTCCGCGAGAGCTTTTTTGAGATCTTCTTTACCGGCTGACGTCGCTGCCTTTGCTGCGGCAGCGGCTGCAGCGGCGGTCGCCAACTGTTTGGTTACATCGCCAAACTGAAGTTTGGTTTCTGCCAACTGATCTTTTAGAGCCGACTGTTCCTGAACCGTAACCGACAACTGGTCCTTGGTTTTCTCAACGGTCTCGAGACGTGCCTGAAGTTCCGCTCTGGACTGGTTGGCTTTTTCCAGCTCACCCTTTAAAGTGACAATAGAATTGGAAGTCTCTTCATACTGCTTTTCGAGAGTTTCCATCTCTTTCCGGGTTGCCCCGTACTCTGCTTCCAGTTCCTTACTCTGGACCGCGATCTTCTCATAATCCGCCGTTCTTTTATCAAGTTCTGCCAAACGCATTTCAGCGGAATGGCGATTCACTCTTTCCTGAAGCAGGGCTTGATTGACATCTTCTGAGTCGATATCGCCGTCAGCATCGATGTCCGCGACAACTCCATCTTCAGTAACAACGATCACTTCTTCGATTTCGTCGTCCTCTCCGGAAACTTCGGTTTGATCAACGATATGTTGAGGCGCGGGATCCGCTACCACGACATCTGAGGAACTGCGACCGGTGCACCCCCGACCCATACTGAGCCACCCCAGAATGATGAGCAACCCTAATCCCAACAGCACACTGAAAAGCGTCGCAGCGATTTCGTTCTTATTATTATCGTTATCGTCCATTATTTAGAGAATTTTCAGAAGCTTAATTTGGAGTAGACCACCAGAAATATCGTAATGGTGAGACTTTTCTGAAATTTCGAAAAGTCACAAGCCGACAGATTTCACCCCGGTGGTGGGCAAAATTCGAAAAGAATGCGCGGATAGATACCGATCGCCGGATCCTAACCTTTCACCAAATAGCGAAAAGCGACTGCCCCAACCAGAAGAAAAACGACCGCTATTACGATTCCCAAGAAGATTGCCATAGTTCGAATTCTATAGCTTTCCCGAAATAATTCCAGTAGGAAAACACTGAAAAACTACTCTTTTTTATGTTTTTTAGAAAAACCACTAGTGAAAAGAGGCGTAAATTCGAGATATATTGATTATCTATATAGATTAGTGAGATTTTCAACTGCTCAATCTATAGTGATTGACTCTGCTTTTTCTATCACCTATCGCCTTTTCAATATATGTGAAATCTTCTGGTAAGTAGACAAAGCACTAATTCTCCGGTGATCTGACTGATGAGAATTCAGTAGTTCACCAAGCTCTCGATTTTTTTCCGCTGACAAATCGGTGACCTGACTGGCCTTCCAGGTTGTGAGACAGTTTTGAATCAGCTCTTTCGTCGGAATACTGCGCTGAAGCAAGCGAACCATTCCCGACTTGGAATCCTCCCCGGATACCGTTCCCCCCGGCTCAATCAGGCCGCGCTCAACGCCCTCGTCACCCGGAGCCAGCGAGCCAGCGCTCTTCCAGGCCCATAACGCGACAAACACAAGGATCCCAACCAGGACACCGTGCAGACGATTCTGCCGCAGTAATTTGATCGCCCCGATCTTTTCCTCTGTCCCGTGCATTGTCTCATCAAAGACAAGTCTCTTCCGGTTACCGGTCAACCAAAGTAAGAACTCACTATCACCTCCGTTGAACAGCGCTTCATTACTTGCGAAATAACTATCACTGGCAAGAACGATTGAGCCTTTCCCGAGTTTGCGTTCTGCAACCACGGGCTCCCCCTCCACAGTGGCGATCACATTCCACTTGTTTCTACTGTTACTATCAAATTCGAAACGATATTGAGATTTCCACAGAGGTATCGCTGATAGAGAGGCTACTTCCGGGATGGCCTCCCACCCTTCGTCAGGTCGGTCGAATTTTTTGACATCGGCTATGGAAACGCCGAAGCGATGCTCCAGCCTCGGGCCGATTTCAGCAATCTTATCCAGTTCGATCTTTGCTTTGGTTTGCTCAGGCGTCTCCTTCTTGTCCTTAGGCTTTTCCTCCTTTTTTTCGATCCGGTCCGGGTTGGGTTCTCTGGCATCGCGAACCTTCTCCCGCAACTCCTCCCGGTCCCGGCGCCGCTTTTCGAGCCATTCCTCCTCATCATCAGACAGGGTATTGATGTGGGTGCCCGGAACCGATTGAGGATCAATCGTAAGGATTAAACGCGCCCCCTTTTTTTCAACCGCCTCCAGGACCGGGGAATCATCCGGAACCCGCAGTTTAGGATATTGAGACCGGGGTACTCCGAGAAGAAACAGAGCGGTTACACCATCGAGCCCCTCCACTTTCATGAGCGATTCCACATTCTGCTCGACCGACAGACCGGGAATTTTTCCAAAAGCCTCATACAGCCCACTCGAGCCCAGCGGGTCGGTTCGGAAAGTGGCGTAGTGAGGATAGACATCCCCTTTCGTGAGCCGCATCTCAAGAACATTGGCGAACACAGCGACAAAAATCGCGCCCAGAAGGATGATGCCGACCCAGGCCAGAGTGCTTTTTCCAATCATGGCGTTTCGGCGGTGATGGTTTTGTAATTCTTCATGAAATGATCGACGGACTCTTCGCCGATTTGATGAAGCCCATACCAAGCGCGCTCAAACAGTCCGGTATTTTCGCGAAATGCTTCCCGGAGGATATTTTCCTCACGCGCCTTCAGATCCAGCTCGTTCCCGTAGTCCCGGTTCGATTTGTATTTCTGAATCTTGAGTAGCCCCCGTTCTCCCAGATTCGCCAACGTTGCGAGGAACAGGGCCCGGATAGCGAGCCGGTCCTCGCCTTTACGGATCTGATCCTGAGCCAGCTTCATCCACTGGTCTTCGTGAAGCTGATCCGCGACAATATCCTCGCTCTCCAAATCGATCTCGCCGACGTCGGCGTCCTCCTCCACTTCTTCCGTATCGGCTTCCCGGTAGTATTTCGCCAGGACGAAAAGTAACCATCCGATCAGGCCTGCCACGACCACGATCAGAATTCCCCAGCCCACATTCATTAGAAACGCAGCAGCCCCGTCACTGATTTTCGGAGCCGCAGGAGCGCGTTTGCTGTTCCGGTTTTTGGAGAAGAATTTATCAAGCAATGCCTCAATTTTGTCCGATAACCAGGCTTTGAAGACCCTGAAACGGGCCTCGACCGAATCGGCGAGCCGACTCATCTGGATCTGAAACCAGTTCAACTCCTTCTCGGCAGGATCGACCTGAATATTCCGCGAAAACTTCCACTGATATTTCTTAGCCGCCATGGTATCCTGAATAGCCGATTCCATGGAGGCAACGCGAGCCCCGCCGGTCTCCTCCGCCCCGGCCTGCATCGCCGCAAAACCAATCGATAATATAACCAAAGCCGCGACTTTTGACGAAACCGATGGCTGCTTTGCCGCCAATCCTGCCACGGTTTTCTTCCGGTTTTCCCGGATTTCAGTAAGCCGGCTCAGTAAATCCGCCCCGGTGGTTCGCGATTCCGCGTAAAAACAGCGGAGCACAAAGATGGCTTTCACCAGCGGCGAGAGCACCAGGTAAGTGATCAATAATGTGCCGAAAACAAAAGTGGAATTCATCAGCGTCGACGGATTCATCGAAAATATCGTTTCCATTCCCAGAAAGGTTTTTGCAGCCATCGGAGGCAGGGTGCAGGCCGCATAAATATTCACCCAGGCGAGAATTCCGATAAAGGTCAGCGTCACCCAGATACCGTGGTTTTGGGCCCATTGGAAGTGACTGTTCCGCAGCGACTGCGAGACGAGTTGCCGGAGAGGTGCGCGCCCGTAATCGTGGGTCAAACTGAGAGCGTAGCCGTTTTGATAAAAGGTCACCACCCAGGCAATCGGAAGCACAAAGCAAGCCGCCAACAATACCAGAGGGAGCGAAAATGCCTGAAACACCCACAGCGCAGCATGATACCGGAATCTCTGCCACCCGCGGGGCCTCGGCACGTAGCCGGGACTGATTGCATTCCACAGGTTCCGGCAAAATCTGGCCTGCCACGAGCATTTCCAGAAAAAAGCACTGGCCAATCCAAGAGCCACCAACCCGGAGTCGCGACTCGCATAGCTGCTCCGGCTCATATCCGCCCAGAAATAGAACATCAGACAAACAAAGGGAACCGTACCCAGGAAATACAACCACAGCGTGATCCCCGGGGCAGAGCGAAGCAAATGAAAGGCCTCCTCAATAATCTGGAGGACCGGAACTTCGTCGCCTAATTTCTTCCGCCGTGTCATTTGTCCCAAATCGTTCCATCGTGAAATTTATCCGGGATCCCCGTCAAGGTCTGCGCCACCAGATAAAACAACGCCCAGACCACGATCAAACCGAGAAGAGCATGAATAAGTGGCATCGGTTGAAACCAGCGCGCTCCCCCGCTTTTCCTGCCCGGCGTCAGCACGGCCTCCCGGGTCTTCGCCAGACAGGACGCACAAGTCATTTTGCCGTCGTGTTCGGTGATGCATTCAACGCAGTAAAATCGCTGACACCCCGGACATCTCGCCGAAGCGGGACGGTCGAAATGAATGCGGCAGGTTGTCCGGGAAAGAGTTCCGCTCATGACTCAACCTCCTCCGCCTGACTGAGCCGTTTCTGCCACTTCAAAGTCTGGAAAAGGCCGGTTAGAGACACCGCCAGAATCAGAAGGGTCGGAACCAGAAAAACCAGGTAATAAACCAACCCGCCGAGAGTCGGAATTGCAGCAAACGCCTCGAACGGTCCCGACACCGTTTGTAAAAACACAAGGTTACTCGACACGATTTGGATGAAATACACCATTGCCACTCCTCCAAAGATCATAATCGAGGTCAGCAGGGCAAAGAGCAGCCGCCGAATCGCATCCGGTGAAGCATAGCGGTAGCTCCGGATCAGCGAACGAACCAACATCAGGTTTCCGAGAATTATCAGAACCAGACCCGCAGCGCAAAGCGCGACACTTTCCAAATGAAGCGCCGCCAAAGCCACCACTCCAAATAACGAGTAATCGATAAAAGCAGGCAGCACCGTTTTCCCGATCGAGAGCCGGTCCTCGCCTGTCGGAGGGGGAAGATCGGAGCCGGATTCCGACGCACCGCTGATTTGAGTCAAATGAGTCTGTTTCTCCCGGATGACCTCCTCAAGCACATCCAGCGCCTGATTTGCCAGATAGAGTCGGTTGAGCGGCCCGAGTCGCTCCTGCTTCAAACTGGTTTTCAAATCGCAAACGCAGGTTGGCCCCAGAAGCAAGTGCCTCATAAACAGGAACATAAACAAAATAATCCCGCCGGAAAGAATCGAGAGTGTCACCAATAGAAACACGCTGAGAGGCTCCGCATCCCGATTCGCCACGATCGCTATCAAGGTTCCGCCGAAAGCCAGCAGTCCGAGGAGGTAGGTCGCAAATCCACCGGCCCGGCTCGTCGGTGTAACCGTCAGGTACTGGATATCCTGGTAGCGGAAACGACGATAATACTCCGTAAAATTAATCAGAAACCCGCTCCCTTTCACGAAGACAAGATGATCCTGCCCCATCCACAAGCTGGACATCCCCATTCCCCCGCGAGCGAGACGGTGATAATTGTCGAAAGATTTCTTCAAAATGTGAAGCCAAGTGAACACCAGATGGAGGGTCCTAGTCAAGTGTTACCCACTATTCAGGCATCGCGATTTCGCCTCCGGCAGACCCTTCCAGCATTACAAAACCGTGGTTTTCTTCAGGTTGACGCTTCCACAAACTATCAACTAAGATGGTCCGCTCAACATTTGCCCGCTAATGAATCGCTGTATCGAAATGAATCTGGAGATTTTAGGCAAGATCAGAGAACTGCTTAGTTCTATAGATCCGTCTAATTACCAGCAGCCACATGCCCAGTTTTTCGATTCGTCGATCGGGGGCCACGTCCGGCACATCCTCGATTTCTACGAGCGTTTTTTCGAAGGCAGCGACACGAAGACAGTCGATTATTCCAACCGGAAACGGGACATCAATCTCGAGCAACTTCCTCTCGCCGCTCTGAGCGTCCTCGATACCATTTTGATCCGGATCAGGGAGTTGGTCGACGGGCCCGTCACCGTGATTTCCGACTCAGGCGAATCCTTTGCATCGAGCCTCGGTAGGGAACTGGAATTTCTCGCCGGTCATGCCGTCCACCACAATGCGATGATTGTCGCCATGTCCCGCAGCCAGGATATCATCATCGCTCCGGAAATTGCCTTCGCAAAATCGACCCTCGACTACCGGAAAGCGAGCGCCTGATCTTATGAATCGGCCCCGTTCGGCAGCGTAATCTCTACTTTTTGTGCGCCGAATGAGGATGACATGGAAAAAGTGGCTACTGGCAGGGTATCTCGTTGCGCTGTTTTTATCCTTTCTCGTGAGACAGTCCGCCGATTCACCGTCGATCCCCGTATCGAATGGCTGGCAGGAGGTTCGACTACCCTCCGGGGTTAAGATAGCCTATCAGGATATCGGCCCCGCGGAAGCCCCCACTTTACTACTAATCCATGGCAGCCCGATGGCTTCGAGCTGCTTTGACCGCCTCGTTCCGCACCTCGAAAAGAACTACCGGTTGATCATACCAGATCTACCCGGGTTTGGGAAAAGCTATAGCAACGACCTCCCGAGTTTTTCTGTAGAAGCCCATGGCAAATACCTGGCCGAACTTATCCGGAAAATCGATCTTCGCGAGATCACCGCCGTGGGCTACAGCATGGGTGGCGGGGTCGCTCTTCATCTCGAAGAGATAGAACCGGACCGGATCGACCGGCTGGTGATGCTTTCTTCCATCGGAGTCCAGGAACTGGAACTTCTCGGTGACTATCTTTTAAATCACGTCATCCACGGTCTCCAACTCTCTTTCTTTACCGCCACCCGTGAACTGATACCTCACTTCGGTTTACTGGACCGGTTTATGTTGAACCGGAACTATGCCCGGAATTTTTTCGACACCGATCAACGCCCCCTCCGTGCTCTGCTGGAAAACTGGGAAAAGCCCCTTCAGATTATTCACGGCAAACGCGACAAACTGGTCCCGCCGGATGCGGCACGGGAACACCACCGCATTGTTCCCCAGAGCCAGCTCGACTGGGTTCCCGGGGGGAATCACATCGCTTTGATGCAGAAACCTGCGGAAGTTGCCAGACTTATTGCAATCGGGATGAAGCGGGAACCAGTCGCCGACCCCGCGCGAATTAAGGCTGCAGCGGAACCGATGAAAAACCGCCGGATCGACCGTACGAACGGGGGAAAAGCGGTCGTAATGTCTCTCCTCGGCCTGTCCACATTTGCGAGCGAGGACCTTTCCTGCATATCCGGGGGGATTCTGGTAGCGCGGGGTGTCGTCAGCTACTCCACCGCAACGATTGGGTGCCTCGTAGGTATTTTTCTCAGCGATATCGCCCTCTTTCTTGTCGGGCGATGGTGCACCCGTCTCATCACCCGACTCGATTTCATAAAGAAGAAGGTCGATAGCTTTAAGACCACATCACGACGAGCCTGGCTTGAGAACAACGCGGCCAAACTCATCATTGCGAGCCGCTTTGTCCCCGGTTCCCGGGTCCCCACCTATGTAGCCATGGGCGCAAGCGGTATCAGTATAACCAAGCTTTTGATCTGGCTATTGATTGCCGTAACGCTATGGACGCCACTCCTCGTCGGCATCTCCGCCTTCTACGGGGAACAACTGCTCCCCATTCTCGATCGACATGAAAAGCTGATCCTACCCGGATTCCTGATCGTTCTGATCCTCGGCGCCACCCTGATGAGGCTTCTCGCTCTCCTCGCCACCTGGAAAGGGCGGCGAATGCTGCTTGGCAAATGGAAACGACTCACGGGATGGGAATTCTGGCCTGCATCTATTCTCTACTTATTTGTTTTACCTACCTTGGTTCGCCTCGCGATTCGCTATCGCTCCTTCACCGTCTTTACCGCCGCCAATCCCGCCCTCCCCTGCGGAGGTTTTGCGATCGAGCCGAAACGACTCAGTCTCAATGCTCTGAAACCCAGCGGAAACGTTCCCGCCTTCAGACCGGTATCGACCATCCGGGATGTCGAAGCGTTTCTTGCAGAAGAAAAACTCACCTACCCCATCGTATTAAAACCGGACGAAGGGGAACGGGGACGCGGCGTCGCAATCATTCGCTCTCAGGAGGAGGCGGAAACCTACCTCAACGCTATTCCGGAAAACGTGATAATCATTGCTCAGGACTTTATCGAAGGAAAAGAGTTTGGAGTCTTTTACTACCGATATCCCCACGAGGAAACCGGACGAATCTATGCGATTACCGAGAAGCTGTTAGTCACCGTGACTGGAAATGGTCACCAGACACTTGAGGAACTCGTTCTCGCAGACAGTCGCGCGGTTTGCATGGCTACATTTTTCCTCAATAAGTTGAGCGAAAGGCGCTGGGAAGTTCCCGAAAAAGGCAAAACCGTCGTGCTTTCCGCTCTCGGAACGCACTCCCGGGGCGCCATTTTCCGGGACGGAGGACACCTCAACACGCCGGAACTGACAGCCGAAATCGACCGAATTACGAAACACTTCGAGGGATTCCACTTCGGCCGCTATGACCTGAAGGTTCCCGACGCTGAAAGTCTCGAGAACGGAACGAGTATTAAAATCATCGAACTCAATGGAGTGACCTCTGAGGCGACCAGCATGTACGATCCCGTTCATTCTTTATTTCAGGGAGTCAAAATCCTCCGCCGTCAGTGGGAGATTGCCTACGCCATCGGAGCGGAAAATCGCGACCTCGGCCATCGCCCCGCTTCCATAGGTGAACTTTTCAAAAACTACCGATCCTTTCAAAAACAAAATAAATTCGAAGCGCCATGACCTATATTGATGTTCGAAAATTGTTTGGCGAAAGAATTCCCGCAATCCTCCACAAACCACTAAGCGGACTCCTCGCAATCGGCTGGCTGGATCAATTGATCAACCGGGCGGAAGCGATTGATGATCCCGAGTTGTCCGATTTTGGAAAAGTCCTGTCCGAAATGGAAATCGACTACCAGTTTGTTGCCGGTGACATTTCACTGATCCCTGCAGAAGGCCCCACTGTGATCGTAGCGAACCATCCTTTTGGTTGTATCGACGCCCTCATATTATCAGACATCATCAGCAAAGTTCGCCCCGACTCCAAAGCCCTCGCTAACTATATCTTAAAAATATTCCCTCAGCTCCACGACGTCATTATCGAAATCGACCCCTTCGGCGGGAAACGGGCAGCGACGAGGAATGCCGCATCAATCCGTAAGGCGATTACCTACCTAAAAGAAGGCGGCTTGATTTACCTGTTTCCCGCAGGCGAAGTGGCGTCCTTTCAAATCTCGAAACGCAAAGTTGTCGAAAAGGAATGGTCCCAATTGACCCGGAAACTCGTCACCGATTCCGGAGCCAGCGTAGTGCCGATTCATTTTCAGGGCCGGAACCGGGCGATTTTTCATGCCTCCGGGCTGATCCACCCCATCCTTCGAACCCTGCAATTGATTCGCGAGATGAAGGCGGGGCAGCGACGCAGCTACCCCATTCGGATAGGTCGCCCGATTAGCGCAAATGACCTCGCCCAAAAAGAGAAATCGGAGCCCGGCTTCCTTCGAAGTCACGTCATCCGGCTCGGCAAACTGAATCCTGTCTCTCAACGTTGGCAGAAAGGGCGCGACGGAAAACTCAGGTCCCCCGAGGAACTGCAACCGATTATACTACCAATACCGGAAGAGGACTTGCTCAAAGAAATTTCAGCCCTCCCTCCCGAAAAATGTATCGTCGAACAGGGATCGATGAAAGTATACCTCGCCGAAGCCGACTTGATCCCGAACTGCCTTCGCGAGATCGGACGCCTCCGCGAACTGACCTTCCGGGCTGCCGGGGAAGGAACCGGGAGGCAAGTGGATCTCGATCGCTACGATCAATGGTACCTTCATCTCTTTCTATGGAATGAGGAAACCCATCAAATCGCCGGATCCTACCGCTTCGGCCCTTCGGAAACGATACTTCCCGTCCACGGACCCGACGGTTTCTATACTCACAGCCTGTTTAAATTCCGGAGCAAATTCTTCGAGCATTCCGGCCCGATTGTTGAGATGGGAAGGTCTTTTGTCGTTGCGGGGCAACAGCGCAGCTTTTCCTCATTATCCCTGCTCTGGAAAGGTATCGGAGCCTTCCTTGTTCAGAACCCACAGTATCGATATGCACTTGGAGCGGTGAGCATCAGTAGCAGTTACCAGGTTTTATCCCGCGAATTGATCGTGAGATTTCTCGATCGCAACCACAAGTCGCGGCAGTTCTCCAAAATGGTTAACTCAACGTTGTCGCCCGGCGACGTCTACCCCGAATTCCGGAAGAAAAGCGATCTCTCCCGCCAACTCGATTCAATCGTAAAAGTGAACGCCGCCGTTTCCGCCCTCGAGTCCGACGGTAAAGGAATCCCGGTATTATTTCGCCAATACCTGAAATTCGAAACCACCATACTCGGTTTCAACGTCGACGAAGATTTCTCCGGTGTTATCGACGGCTTGATCCTCGTAGACTTCCTCAAAACCGACCCCGTGATCGGTCACAAACTGCTCGGAAAGGGATCAATCGACGCCGTTCGCAGTTACTATGGCGAGAGCTGAGTCAACTATCGCGCGCTTGGTTGATGGTGAGTAAAGAGCACCAGATCCCCCACCGTTTTGACCCTGTCAAAATAGGGATTACTTTCCGAATTACTGAAATCCCGGCTTATTGATGGACCGATATCATCGATAAAAATATACTCCAACTCTTCGAAATCGATTCCATAATCTTCCAGTAACCGATCCTCTCGGTGAATTGGAAAAGGTTTACTTTTACTGCGAAGATAGGGCTGAAGAGATTCGTAAACCGCACGAATCGCCTTCGTATCGATTTGCCTATAGTCGAAAGAGCGGGCAAAGGAGCAAATCGAGTCATTCTCCCTCCCTTCTTTCAAAATCAAGAGACTCTGTTTGAAGCGATAATCATCGATCGCACACCAGATGAAACCTGCGATTATAACTCCGAAAACGATGAAAAGGGCAGTCATCGCCTCCCTTTATTTCAAAAAGTCAGCCAACTTTCAAGGAAAACCGCAAGCACCAATCGCCATTGTACCCTGTCAAACATTTCGCATCTATTGATGGTCAAAAAATGGGTAGTGAG
>JARGPI010000069.1 GCA_029213005.1 Verrucomicrobiales bacterium | reverse complement strand
AAATCGGAAACATGACTCGACTTCTCACCTGCAAAACGACAACAATAAACCAAATAACCAAGACGCCACGGTTTCATCAAAAGCCGCATGATTTCACCTCGCTACGGTGTCCTTTTTAAATGAGGCAACAGGGATAATGGGGGTCAGTCTCCTGCGAAGCCAAAAAAAAGACCGACAGAACGGTTGCCCGCCCCGTCGATCAGGGTTTGGTTGGTCGGCGCTAAATGCCGGTTGTTGTTGAAATTAGTAGGTGAAGTTCTTCCGGTCGGCCTGGCGGTATGCCTGTATTGCCGACAAAATGTGGAAAATCCATCCCAGGGTTCCGCCTGTGCCGATCCAGAGTCCCGGAGTGATGATGAACCAGATGATTCCCCAGATAAAGTGACCTGTGTAAAACTGGCCCACTCCCGGAAGCATGACACTGAGAACGGCTGCAAGCCCTTCGTTTTTCACCTCGATCCCCTTCAATGCTTCCCTTTTGCCGGAGTTCGCGGTTGTTAATGTGTTTTCGTTTTTCACATCACTATAGTCGATTAGAAAAGGGGCTTCGCGTGCTACAATCCCCCCGATTTTTTATAGCGCATTGCGGAGTTGAAATTGATCGAAATCGGAAGCAGGGAAGAGGTATGAGTGAGCACAAAGCCGTTTTAAAATGGACCCGGGGCGATGCCGGGTTTGGTTACAAAGACTACAGCCGGAACCACAGCTGGAGTTTTCCGAGGAGCGGTCAGACTTTGCAGGTCAGCGCGGCGGTCAAATACCTCGGCGATGAGGACCACGTGGACCCGGAGGAGGCTTTTACTGCGTCGTTGAGCAGCTGTCACATGCTCACTTTTCTCGCGATCGCCTCGATGAGTGGTTACATCGTGGACAGTTACGAGGACGAAGCCATCGGATTACTGGAAAAAGGGGAAAACGGGAAACCCTGGCTCGCGAAAATTCAGATGAATCCTAAAATCACTTTTTCCGGTGAATCGATGCCGACGCCTGAAGATATCGAAAACATTCATGTGAAAGCGCATCACGAGTGTTTTCTGGCGAATTCGGTAAAGACGGAGATCACCTGGGCTTAAATTATAAACTCCTGATCTTGCTCTTAATCTTGTTCTTGCTCCATATGCATCAGAGCAGGAACAAGAGGTTGACTCAAGGACGCGCATCGGATCGCTTTACAACGAGGCGGGGCTGATCGCTCGATGAAATGAATTTATGAGAAGTACACTATTTTCAGCCCGTCTTTACGGAATTCTCGACCTCGGGTATGCCACGGCCGAGTCTCTTCCCAGTGTGGCGAGGCAGATGATTGCAGGCGGGATCGATGTCCTGCAACTTCGGGCGAAAGGCTGCGAAAAGAAGGATATCGAGGCGTGGGCACGCGAATTACTGCCGATCTGCCGGGATGGAGGGGTCCCTTTCATTATCAATGATCATGCCGACATCGCAGCTGCGATCGCTGCGGACGGGATTCATGTGGGGCAGGACGATTTGTCTATGGATGAGGTGCGATCAATTGTTGGTGACTCGATGCTGGTAGGGAGATCCACGCACAGTGTCGATCAGGCAGCGAAGGCGGCGGCGGATCCCCGGACTGATTGCATTGGCTTCGGGCCTCTTTTCGCGACACCGACAAAACCGGATTATCAGCCGATCGGAATCCGTGAAATTCAGGCGGTCCACGCGGCGCATCCCGATCTTCCGATTTTTTGCATCGGAGGAATCAAAAAGGAAAATTTACCGGAGGTGACCGCTGCCGGAGCGAAACGGGCCGTGATTGTCTCCGGAATTCTTCAGGCCGATGATATCGAAAAATACGTGAGGGAAGCAAAAGCCATTTTGCAGTGAGAGGCGGACAACCGCCTTATTTCTCATCTTTCTCCCGGATCAACTTTTCGAGTTGGGAAAACCGATCATCAATCTGCGACATTTTTGTCTCGATTCTTTTGATCGCATCCTCGTTTCGAGATGACTCTTCGTCGATCCGTTCAAGCACTTCATTTTGCATTGCTGACTGAGCTTTTTCCTCCCGTCCTACCAGAATGGTGGTCAAAGTCGCGGTAAAAACCCCAATCAGAACCATTCCGGCCAAAACGAGGAAGACCGTGAGGAGGCGTCCCGCAAGGGTGTGCGGATTGTAAATATCCCCGAAGCCACCCGTGACCAAGGTGGTGAAACTCCACCAGAGCCCGGGCAGAAAGTCGTCCACCGCCTCGTATCCCTCGCCTTTTTCACCGAAAAGCGTGATTAAAAGGGCTCCGGTCACCAGAACGAGAAGGGCAGCTCCAAGTGACTTTTTCATCAGTTGCACGTCGAATAATTCGGCGAAATGATCGAGCCCCCGCCAGAGGAAGAGAAACATCCGGAGGGCTCGCAGGGCGCGAAGCAATCTCAGGATCCGCACCAAACGCCCCGCCCTCAGCGCCTCTGATCCCGCAAATCCCAGACCTGCGAGGACTTGAGCCGGCGGCAATGGAATCGAGGTGATAAAATCAATCCAGTGAGTTTTCCAATACCAGCTCCGGGAGGCTGAGAGCCGCAGCTCGAAGAAAAAATTTACGAGAAAGATCAGACAGCACACCGAATCGATGAGCCAGAACAAATTCTGCTGCTTCGGGGAAATCACCGCCTGAACCGGAAGTTCAAACGAGTCTTCATACCCCTCGCCGCCATCGAGAATTTTAGCTTCTACGATCTCGCCATCTTCGACCTCGAGAATCACCTCAAGCCCTTTGCCCGAATTTTCGCTCGAAGCGACAGCATGCGCCTGAGCCGATTCATAGCCGGTCCCGCCGTTCGAAATCCTGATCGACGTCACTTCGCCGTATCGCACCACAGGCTTCAAGACAGCTCCGGTCCCCGGTGCACCGACGTTTCCGGCATCAATCCCCAGCAAAACCAGCACCAGCAGAATCAGGCCAAAGACAATCCGGTCTTTCAGCCGCACCCTTTTGACATTGCCGAAAATGGCAGCCTGCTTTTCTTCGAGATGCTTTTCCTGAAACGCTTTGAAGACCGGTTTCCGCTTTTCGTAAAGTTCCTCAACCCTTTCCCGAAGATCAACCAGCTGCTCTTTGTATCGATCCAGCGGGAATTGATACTGCCCGGCTTCGTATTTCAGGCTCACATCGGCAGCCGAACCGTAGAGTTTCAGAACCGTTTCCTCAGTTTCAACCAACTCGGCTTTGAGACGCGCCATCTCGACGTCAATCTGTTTGAGCATGCTCTCCAGCCTGACCAGAGAACAGTCCGCCAGGGAAACCCTGAGCCGCTGCCCCAAAAATATTCGTAATCCCTCGTCTACTGCGTCTTTCATGCTGCCGCCGCGATGATAGCGAAGCCATCCGCGAGTTCAAGCAGATTGGGTCATCGGAAAGGTACGTTCTGCCCCCAAATAAACCTCCGCATAAAGGGTAGTCCTCCGTATTTACGCAACTTCGTAGAACGTTTACTCTTTCTCTCCGATACCGATGATGCCTCATTCGACATTTTTCCCGCAATCTCTCCACCTGCTTTGGGTTGTCATAGTTTTGATTGGATACTCCGGTTCCCGGGCAGCGGAAGACGCGGACGTCCCGAATTTTGCGAGGGAAGTTTTACCGATCCTCTCCAATAAATGCTTTGTCTGCCACGGCCCCGATGCCAAAAAAGACGAACTGCGGCTCGACTCCTACGACGGTGCGACTGTCGACCTCGGTGGATACCAAGCCATCAACCCGGACGCGCCGCAAGAAAGCGAAGTGATCCACCGGATTTTCGATCAGAAAGACCCGATGCCTCCCAAAAAGGCAGAGTCGCAACTCACCGATCGTGAAAGAGAAATTCTCGCCCGATGGGTAAAATCGGGCGGAAACTACACCAAACACTGGGCCTTTGTTCCGCCCCGGAAACCGGACGATGCCAAAGCCTCAATCGATACCTTGGTCGAAAAATCGCTAAAAACTGCGGGCTACAACTTTGCCTCACCGGCTGCCCCTTCCACCCTGGCGAGGCGGGTTGCACTGGTTCTAACCGGCCTCCCTCCCGAACGGGAACAACTGAACCGATACCTGGCGAATCCGGATGAGCAAGCCTATGAAAGCCTCGTCGATGAGCTACTCCACTCTTCACGGTTCGGGGAACATCAGGCAAGGTATTGGCTCGATGCCGTTCGCTACGGCGACACTCACGGACTGCATCTCGATAACCGCCGGGGGATTTATCCCTATCGCGACTGGGTCGTGAAAGCCTTTAACGACGGCCTGCCTTTCGATCAGTTTATCACCTGGCAGATTGCCGGGGATCTGCTTCCCGACCCGAATCTGGAACAACTCACCGCCACCGGTTACGTGAGGATGAATCCTACCACTTCTGAAGGCGGGGCAATTGAGGCGGAGTTTCAGGCAAAAAACAATTTCGACCGCGTCGAGAATCTCGGAACCGTTTTTCTAGGCATGACCCTGAATTGCGTTCGCTGTCACACCCACAAATATGACCCGATCGTGCACCGGGAATACTATCAGTTAATGGCCTTTTTCAACAGCACCGCTGAGAGCCCACTGGATAAAAATGCCTATCTATACGCGCCCGTTATTGAGGTGCCGGGATCTCTGGCAGAGTGGGAAAAATGGGAGGTTTTGAAACCCGCGCAGGATTCTCTCCTGACGAAAGCCCGACAGATCATCAAAACTGAGCAGCTCGAGCCGAAGTTACTTTCCTACGCCCGGCAAACCCTGAACTGGAAAACGGAAAATTGGCGAGTCACCAACGATCTTCCGATCCCCACCAGTCCAGACGATGCGAAAGACTGGAAAAGTATCGAAAACGCCAAACTGATTACCAATGAGAAATTCGGCGGTTCCAAAGTCGCTAAATGGATTGATTTCACTCTAAATCTCGATCGGCCCCAATTTCTCTACTACAAAAGTAACAGTGAAATTCGATCCGATCTGGGAACGGACCGGATTGCTTTACTTCCCGGGGACGCCGGAGAGCATCACATCAGAGCATCCCTTCGCGGTATCGATGGCAAAATGAAAGCTGAGTTTCAGATCATCAACCCCTGGGAAACTTTGGCGAAAAAGAAGCAATGGAGCTCAGCCTCCGAATTGGACCAGGTATTGATGGTGGGAGATCCAAATACTTCATTGTTCCCGGAAGACCTCCAGCGCGAAGCCAAAAAATTGAGCGTTCAGCTACTGAAGCTGCGTAGTTACTTCACCACAACCTTGGTCGCTAAAGATCTCGCCACGCCGAGAGAAACCAAGGTTCTCGAGCGCGGAGAATACAATATGCCGATAGGTGAAGCGCTCGAACCGGGTGTCTTCGCCGTCATGAATCCTTTCCCTGCCGATGCCCCGAAAAACCGGTTGGGCCTCGCCGAATGGCTGACTGCCGAAAATCACCCGCTGGTAACCCGGGTTCTCGTGAATCGAGTTTGGCAAAGTGTCTTCGGGGAAGGCATCGTGCGCAGCCCCGAAGATTTTGGACTGCAGGGCAGACAGCCCACCCACCCGGAATTGCTCGACTGGCTCGCCGTTTCCTTTCGAGAGCAGGGCTGGAACTATCGGAAGCTGATCAAACCGATGGTGATGAGCCGCACCTTCCGACAGGACTCCGCCCGGCGTTCCGACATCCCCGGCGACCCCGATAATTTGCTCTTAGCCCGGGGACCGGTTTTCCGCCTCGACGCGGAGGTCATCCGGGACACCGGCCTCTGGGCCAGCGGTTTACTGGAGGCTCGAATGGGTGGTGAAGGAGTCAAGCCCTACCAACCCGGAGGCCTCTGGTCAGCCCTCGCTCATCCCGCGAGCAACACCAAAAACTACATCCCGGACATCGACAAACGCGTCAACGAGAGAAGTCTCTATGTGTATTGGAAACGAACCAGCCCCCACCCCATGATGACCCTGTTTGACGCCCCGAGTCGCGAGGTCAGTTGTGTGCGCCGCTCCCGGGGAAACACACCTTTGCAATCCCTTGGCCTGTTAAATGAACCCCAGAGAATGGAGATGGCCCGCGCCTACAGCCGGAAACTTCTTACTACCGAAGAAGCCGAGAAAGACCGTCTCGATGAAATCTTCAAATCCTTAACCTGCCGCCCCCCTACCGAAATCGAACAAAACGCCTGCCTGACCTTGTTAAAACAAGCCAAAGAGAGATACCGAAAAGATCCCGGTGCCGCAACCGCTCTCACGGGCAGCGATACCGCCTCCCCGGAACTCGCCGCGTGGATTCAGGTGGTGAATATGATATTGGCCAGTGACTCAGCAATCCTTCTCTATTGATCTATATGAAACCTTTTGATCCCTTGCATCAATTTGATCTGGCCCAGACCCGTCGCCAACTGTTCGGTCGAACCGCTCTGGGCCTGGGCACGGCATCGCTCGCCCGGATGCTCCACGGTGAAGAGAGCCATACCGACGGATTACACCACAAACCGAAGGCAAAACGGGTCATCTACCTGTTTATGAGCGGTGGGCCGAGTCACCATGACTTGTGGGATTACAAACCGAAGATGAAGCCAATGTTCGGACAGGATTTGCCTGAGCACGTCAGGGATGGCCAGCGCATAACGGGGATGACATTGCGACAGAAAACGCTTCCGGTCTGTCCCAGTAAATATCAATTCAGCAGGTATGAAAACAATCAGGACGGGATCTGGATCAGCGAACTACTTCCCCACACCGCTAAGGTTGCGAAAGAACTGTGCGTGATTCACAGCACCTTCACCGAAGCGATCAACCACGACCCCGCGATTACCTACATCCAGACCGGCAGCCAGATCCCCGGTCGACCCAGTATGGGATCGTGGCTCAGTTACGGACTCGGCAACCTCAATGAAAACCTGCCCGGCTATGTGGTGATGCACGCCAAATCGAAGCATGCTGAGCAAAGCCTGTTCGGCCGTCTCTGGGGAAGTGGGTTTATGCCTTCGGAACATCAGGGAGTCCTGCTCCGCAGCGAGGGGGATCCCGTTCTCTACCTGGGAAACCCGGAGGGTTTGTCACGAAGCGACCGGCGAAATCAGCTCGACGCGCTGGCGGTATTGAACCGCGCCCAGCACAGTAAACTGGCGGATCCCGAGATACTATCGCGGATCAAACAACACGAAATGGCCTACCGGATGCAAACATCGGTTCCCGAGCTAATGGATCTCACAGGGGAAAACGATACCACTTTCAAGCTATACGGGGAGGAAGCGCGCCAGCCCGGTTCCTTTGCCGCGTGCTGCCTCAACGCCCGCCGCCTCGTGGAGCGCGGCGTGAGAAATGTCCAGATTTTTCACCGGGGCTGGGATGCCCACGGAAATCTCCCCGGGGAGCACGAAAACCAGTGTAAAGATATCGATCAGGGATGCGCGGCCCTAATCACCGATTTGAAACAGCGCGGCATGCTCGAGGATACCCTGGTCGTTTGGGGTGGAGAGTTCGGGCGGACGGCCTACTGTCAGGGCAAGCTGACTGACAAAACCTACGGAAGAGACCACCACCCACGATGCTTCACTACCTGGATGGCCGGCGGCGGAGTCAAACCCGGTATTACCTACGGAAAGACTGACGACTTCGGCTACAACATCGCGCATCCGGACGGTAGCCCGATGAAACCGATTCCGGACAAAGAAAAATGGACACCCGGGACCGTTCATATCCACGATCTCAACGCAACGATTCTTCATTTACTTGGAATCGATCACAAAAAACTGACCTACCGTTACCAGGGGCGCGATTTCCGCCTCACCGATGTTCACGGCCATGTCGTGCACGACCTGATTTCCTGAACCGATGAATCGCCGGCATGCCCTGTCAATCCTTCCCGCCGTCGGCGCTGGATGTTGCCTTTCCCATACTCATGGACAGAACTTTTCGGAGAATCGGATCCAAACCATCTACAGCAACGACACGACCCATATCCTGTCATGCCAACGACTCGAACAGAGACGCGCCCAGAAAATTACGGACGAACGGCTGAAAAAATCCATTACCGAAGCAGCGGGCGTCGACGCCCATTTCCTCCAACCCGGTCTCGGCTGGCTGCCATGGTGGAAATCAAAGATCTATTCGGCGGAAGAACACTACCAGTGGCTCCGCGAGAATTACCAGGTAAAGGGAACCGACAAATTCGGTGAGTATCTTCTGGAGGGCGGCGATATGCTATCCACGTTGGTGACAACCTGTAAGGAACTAAAGATCGCTCCCTTTCTCAGTTTCAGATTAAATGATGCTCATCACACCCGTGACCTGGCGAAAGCTCTCCAGCAGGGAAAACCAACACCCCAGATGACCCGTCATTTTTGGGAGAACTACCACGATTTTCGAATCGGGCCCGATGTAAACAATTGGGATGAATCGGCCTTTGACTGGGCGATTCCTGAAGTCAGAGACTATAAATTTTCATTGATCGAAGAGGCCTGTGAAAACTACGACATCGCGGGTCTGGAACTCGATTTTCTACGGCACTGGATACGGTTCGGCGATAGCACCGATCTGTCACAGCGCCGCCAGATCACTACGGAATTTGTGGCAAAGATCCGGAAGATGCTCGACCGTACCGCAGAGGCCCGCGGTCTTCCTCGGCGCTGGCTCTGTGTCCGGGTGCCTGCGAATCACAAAGTCCGCCCCGATCAGGGAATCGATCTTGCCGAAATGGTTCACGCCGGGGTAGACATGGTGAATCTTTCCTATAGCTACTTCACCTGGCAGGACAACGCCGTAACCGAAGCCAGAAAGGAAATCGGCGAAAAACCGTCACTCTATGTCGAGATGACCCACTGCACGATGACTGGCAAAGCCACCAACGGCAGTGGAACCCAGCCGTATTTGAGAACCACCGACGAGCAATTTTTCACCACAGCCCGTCTTGCCTATCAACAGGGTGCAACGGGAGTCAGCCTTTTTAACTTCCCTTACTATCGCTATCATGTCACCGAGGCGATCGGCCCCTTTCATGAGCCACCGTTTTCGATACTGCCCAAGCTAAAAGATCGGGAGTTTCTTTCCCGGCAGAGTGCCTCATACTTTTTGAGTTCCGGCAGAAGAGACCGCATTCTTGGTGAGCGTGTTTTGCCCGTGATAGTCGACCGAAAGCACCCCCAACAGTTTTCAATAGGCCTGCTCAATACACCACCCCCTGGCGGGAAAAACGGCATCCTCCGGATTCGGTCCGACGAGCCAATTTACGACCGGGATCTCCAGGTGAAGAGTGCCGACCAACTCCTCAAACCAACTGACTTTATCGAAATGCCTTTACCCCATCGTTATACAGGCACGTGGCTTGGGACAAAAGAGGACACCTTGTGTTATACCGTGCCGGAAGAACTTTTGACCGATGGCGGAACGTTCCCACTCGAAGTCAGTCTACCAAAAGGAATTCGGGTCCGAATCACCTATATTGAATTGGTCGTCCCGACCTGAGGAGGGGGCTGTACAGGGTACAATTCTGGACTGTACAGGGTACAGTCGAAAGCCGATAAGAATTACGTGAATTCCGGGGCAATGAATTCAAAATACGGCAACGCCGTTACGTTACACAGCCCATGGTTGCCGCCGTGACACCGAGGCTACCATGGGGTTTGCATACCTGGTTTCCCTACGCTGAAGGCGTTGCGAAGGCTTTCAGATCACTTTCAGCGATCAGTTTGGAGCACGATAAGATCCCCGGGTAGACTCTCTGCTTCGCTTCGGTCAACCCGGGGCTGTGTTGCGTAACGGCGTTGCCGTATAGCGACTGAAACCGAAAACTTAACGGCATTCGACTACACCCTTTACAATTACACTTAGTCTTCCACCCCATCAACATCGATGAGGATCAGGTCGGTGATCATCTGGAGCACTTCCGGTGAATCCACTGACAAAACGTTTCCACTGAGATCGAGTGGCGTTCCGTTCAGGATCGAGTTGTTCAGAGCCGTGAGGAAATCATTCGGTTGTTTTTCGCTACCTGTCAGAACTACGACCCTGACGTCACCCTCAAGCGAAACGTAGGCTCCAATCAGCGGGTTTTGACCGAGATTGCTGAGTTCCAGATCGTTACCATCGAAATCGGTGGCAAAGAGACGAGACAATCGCAAATCCTGAAACAGTCCGGAAATGCCACTCAGCGTCAATCGACCCGGCAGATCGGCGAAGCTGAAGAATCCGGCGTTTCCATTGAACGGGGCGAGGAAGTAAACTTCCGCCACTGTGCTGGCTTCAACTCTTGCGTC
>JARGPI010000068.1 GCA_029213005.1 Verrucomicrobiales bacterium | reverse complement strand
GCAAATCCACGCTTTGGCAAGCGCGGCTACAGTCCGCGCCTTCGCTATGTAGCCGTCTTCGCCAAGAAGGTGGAGCTTTCAGAAAAGCAATCAGTCTCGCCAATGCCGTCTCTGAAAGAAACCGAATGCCGGGGCAAGGCGCGGTTAGTCCGCTTCGTTCAGTAATGTTCTCAAAACGGAAGGGTAATCTTTTCCCTGACCGGGGCCTTTGGTGAGGCTGTCACCAAAACAGACCACTTTCGTAGCGTCGAGTGAACTTGACTTGATCTTCTCAGCAACCAGTTCGGCGAGGCGGCGGTAGCCGGGATCGGTTAGGTGGACACCGTCTTTGACTCCGACATTCGCGGGGTTTTTCAGGAGGCTTTTTTCATCCGGACCCGCCAGATTATTATCGATTAGGTACTGATGAAAATCTATAACCGGAATGTTGTGCTCTGCGGCAAATTTAAGGAGCACTTTCCGAACTTCTATCATCCGGTCGGCCGGGGATTGATCGGCGAATTTCCCCGGATCATGCCGGGAGAATAACAATTCGGGAATACACGGTGGCGGAGTCATTAATATAAGGGACGCGCCGCTCGCCTTTATCTGCGTTGCTAGATTCTCTACATTTTTGATGTAGTTCTCGATGGTGACAAAACCGCCTGAGTTGAGTCGGTCATTGGTACCCGCCATCATCACCACCAGAGTGGGGTTGTGAGCCAGTACGTCTTTCTCCACCCGCTTCAGCAGATTCGTGGTCCGGTTCCCGCCGATACCGGCATTGATCACTTCCGCCCCATGAAGGCTGAAAACAGAAAGAAATAATACGGCTAGAAGAGTTTTCATTTATCAGTGACTGACGTTTCATTTTTTGCGATGACCAGCGCCCAGACCACTCCACCCACGGCGAGCAGGAACCATGCGACGCTGGG
The DNA here is from genome assembly GCA_029213005.1 of Verrucomicrobiales bacterium. Taxonomy (GTDB): domain Bacteria; phylum Verrucomicrobiota; class Verrucomicrobiia; order Verrucomicrobiales; family DEV007; genus Arctic95D-9. Next base: position 9,605 of record JARGPI010000068.1, on the reverse strand, counting down.
AACCGGTAGAAACGATTTTGGTAGTTTATCCCACCAACTGAGAATCATCAAAATCAAAGCCGATGCGGAAAGATAGATCCAGGCCCGCTCCCCTTTTCTGCCGGAGAGCGCACTGAGACCAAATAGAACCATGGGCAGGGCAAGTACATCGTTATAGGTATGCCGGAAAGCGGGGAGCAGGAAATCCCCTACCATTATCCAGGCAGCGACGGCCCACCAGATCAGATCGGTCGAGACCTTTCTCACCGCCATATATAGCAACGCGGCGCCCATCAGGATCGCCCAGAACAATGGCGTGAGTTTTGCCGGAAGGTTGAAGGAAATCATTCTGAAAATCGAGGTATCAGCAAAAGGGATCGTTCGGGAAAAACCGGCAATGGTGTCCAGCGGGATTCCTTCGATCGCTCCCGGGTAGGAAATGGCAGCGCGAGCCGGCTTCATCTGGAGCAGGTAACTTTCGCTGTGGGCCTCCATCGCCCAGCGATAGTAATTCCAGATGGGTGGACCGAAAAGTAAAACCGGAATCACAAAAACCACGACGAGCCCAAACCCCGCTCCCGCCAGACTGATCCAGCGACGTTTCTTGTAGGGTTCGACGAATTGTCCGAGCAAGGTGGGTCGACTCCCCAAAGCAAACGCCCCGAGCACACCTTCGGTAATCGCCAAGCCAGTGGAAACCGTGCGTTGACTGATCCAATAAAGAAACAGAAGCATCGCGGCGTAAACCACATAGATCTGACCGTGATCGACGTGATGTCGCCACGAAGGCGTCACACTATACATGAGGACGAGCACAATCCCCCACCTCACGACACCTCCGGACTGACACTTGATCCAGGCCAGCGCTCCCGCAGCGATCATTCCATACTGCAGAAAAAACCAGAGCCACTGGGTGCTCCGGTAATTCATCGAATTGAACGGCGCATGTGCCGCCAACACCCATGGTGTAACGGTTGTTTTGCTCAACAAACCGCCCGGCTCGTTATAGATATCGCAAAACTCCTCCGGATCGCCCCGCTTCCATTTGTAGGAATAGGGATCCAGTTTTGCCGCGGCAATCCGGGCCCCGGTGACCCGGTTGCGAAGATCGATCGAGCCACCCTTTGCGGTATTGGCAATGTCCTGAAGCACTCCCCATGCCGCTAACGGCAAAAAGATAATGAGGAGTATTCCCGGTTTCATCGAAAGATCTGGGAAGTAGAGAACTGAAACTGAAGTTCTCTACTGGAAAGCGAAATTACGGCTACTTTTTCTTAGGCTTATGGTCGGAATGACACGCCTTGCAGTTGGAAGCCTCTTCCAGGGTGTTCAGAGCGGCTTCATCCTTGGATCCACCCGCTACTTTTTCGGCCGCTTCAATGAGAGCTTTCACTTTTGCATCGTAACCCGCCTGATCTCCGACTGGCGCGGTGGTTCCTTTCAAAGTTGCGATCAAATCGTGGAGAGTCTTGATCTCTTCTGCGGTTGCTGCTCCGTCGAGAGTTTTGGCAAGAGGACTGTCGTCACCCTTGAGACCTTCTTTCATGACTTTCTCAATAATCTCGTGATTGGCATCGGCATGAGCGAAGGTTCCGAGAAAAGCAACAGCGACAATAGAATAGAACAATTTCATGGCGCTGTAAGTATCGAAATACCATGCGCTTTGCAAGCAAATATAGCATCTCAAACAGGGAGGACGCGCTTACTTGAGATGTTTTTCCACCGGAGTCAGAATCCGCTCTAACTCTGCCAGAATTTTTTCGCAGGATTCGATGGATTTGATATGCGGAGTGTAAGTTTCCCGGTGCTGATGACAGACTTTACGAAGCGGCTCGAAAAGTTTAATGAAATCTTCGAAGAAATGATTCGTGGCCACCCCGAAAGCGCGGCGCTGAGCATCGGAAAGTTTATCGCGATGATCATTCAGGATCGCACTGTAGAACGAGCGGATATTCTGGATCGACCGACCTCCGGTATAAGCTCCCAGTGCCAGGAAAATGCCGCCAACGGCGTAGGCGATCGCATTCCACGGAGCAAAGCCGGTGATGGTCAGACAGACACCTCCTGCCGTCGCAATCATCGCGATCACGATGAATGTCCAGATGGTTCGACTCCGCCGACTGAAACGGCGGGCCAGCTCGACTTTCAGATCCAAATTTTGCAGAACTTCAGCTGTGGCCCGCTCCACTGATTCGGCCAACTCTTTGCGTGATTTGCTCCAGTCCGGCTGTCCGTTCTCCCCCACACTGAGTTCGAGGTGAAAATGCTGCTGCATCTCCGAGGAGACCCGCTCCCAGAGTTGCTGAACATCCTCCTCCACGGCTTCGGCACCGTTCCCCACGCTGTGACGAACCGCCTTCATCGTGGTCGCGAAAATAAGCCCTTCGATTTCCTCAGCGTTTTGGTTCGAAGGCGTCAGCGATGACAAAAGCCGGAATTCGGCATTGAGTAGTGGCTCGGCCTGAAGTCCGGCGGACATAAAACTCTGGTCCAGCGCATCGAAAAGCGGTTCGCACTTCTTGATGGTACGACCCTTCTGAATTTCCGCAGCCGGTTCCAGCTCGCTTAACAAATCACTGTCGGCACGGACGATCTCAATCGCAGTGCCGAGCTTCTCTTTCACTTCCCCGAGAACATAACAGGCAGCCCGCCAGGCATGAATCAATTTCGTCAGGCGGGTTTCCGAGGACTCGACCACACTGGAGATATGCCGCTCCAAATCATCGATCCGACTGAACGGACTCAGCGACGAGGTATCGAGACCACTGGTTTTGGCGAGAAAAGCTTGCTTCGCCGATACGGCAAAGGTGGGAAACTGACGATTAAAACGATGTTTGGCCGTTTTCTGAAGATGATCGAGGATCGCGGCGACTTCCTCCTCCGAGCGGAGCTCACATTGTTGAAGGATAAACACGACCTTTTTCCGCAGCTGATTGTGGATCCGGTCGAGAAAGTCCCAGGTCGTTGCGCCCCAGGGATTCGTCACCGAAAACACAAAGAGCACGAGATCCGCCACCGGCAGAAAATGCTCAGTGACTTGCTGATGCCGCGGCGCAATTGAATTGGTGCCCGGAGTGTCGACGAGATTAAAGTCACGGAGAAATTCGTTGGGCCGGTAGATTTCGATGATCTCCTCGGAAAATTCGAACTCATGGGCCTCTTTCCCATATTTAAAATAGGCAATCTGGTTGGTCGAAGGAATCACATCGGTCGAGCAGAAATCCTCGCCGAAAATCGCATTCAACAGCGTCGATTTCCCCGAATTCACTTCACCGGCAACGACAAACAGGAAGGGATCCTGCAGGTTCGCCATCAGATTGCGGAGCATTGCGACCCGGCCCGGGTCCATATCAGCCATCTCACAAAGCTCGGTTAAGCCCTGAACCGCCGCTCCCAGCTTGGAACGTGTCTGAAAATAGTTCTGGCCCAACATACTCTGGTTAGACGATGGATTAGCAATGCTCACTAGACAATTATTCAAACGAATAATTTAAGAGAATCAAAGCTTTTTCGTCGCATTTCGCCCCGAGGCAGCGACCCACTTTCCGCGTCGCAAAAAGGTTTCGAGAGGAAAGCCGCAGCTTTTCGCCTGATCGTTGACCGCTTTTGCCTGCGAAGTGAGAAAGCCTGATAAAATCAAATCCCCGTCCGGTTTGAGCCATCCGTCCAGCATCGGGAGGATCTGAAGCAGCAAATCACTGAATAAATTGGCCGCGATCACATCGTAAGGCCGGGCCGGAGGTTCTTTGAGCAACTCCAACACGTCGGCGTGGACAAAATCGATCCGGTCCGCCACTTCGTGACGCTTTCCGTTTTCTTCCGCAAAACCGAGAGCCATTTCATCGAACTCGACCGCGACAGCTTTTTCAGCCCCGAGTTTCGCGGCTGCGACGGAGAGAATGCCGCTTCCACAACCCAGATCGAGCACCGACCAGCTGCCCGACTGCCGTTTCGAGGCATCGACCAGAAGCCGCAGGCAGTTTGCGGTGGTAGGATGCCCACCTGTACCAAAAGCCAACTGAGGCGGAAAACTGAGTATCTCGCGCCCCGGGTTCTCCTGTTTCAGCTCTTCCAGAGTCTCAAGATGATCGGTCTCCGAAACAATAAAATGATCTCTGATCCGCAAAACTCTCGCCTCGGCAGGATCGATAGACGGCTCCCAGTGCTCCGGCCGGATTTCGGTAACTCCACCTCCATAGCGGGATTTGAGAACATCGGCCTCCTCCCTTGTCGGGAAAAACGAATCGATCCGGCAGCGTTTCCGGTTCACCATTCTCTCGACGGAAAAAACCACCTCATCGAGTATCAGCTTGGTTTCCCAGATGGTTTCTTCATCGGGATCGATCAATTTAGACCATCGGAATAACGTTTCCAAAACTTGATTGTACCGGGTACCGTTTCAGACTGTACAGGGTACAATCGCAAACTTTCTTTGTCAGTGCTGGAAACTTGAAATCAGGCTCCAAAAGAAAAATGGAGCGGGTGATGAGATTCGAACTCACGACATCAACCTTGGCAAGGTTGCGCTCTACCCCTGAGCTACACCCGCTTAAAACCGAAGTGGATTCGGCTAGCGAGCGGTAAGATGCCGTGAGTCGATATTTTTTCAACTGAAAAAATGAGGGTTTTTTAGTGGCTGAATTTCCGGAAGGCGGCTAATGGTTTCTGCCTAACGTAATGCGACATTTCGGAAACAAACTGGACGAGATCCTGGCGGATAAACAAAAGGAGGTTGAAGCCCTGCTCCCGCAGCTTGATGAGCTGAAAGCGCAGGCTCGTGAACGGCAGGATTTCCGCTCACTTCTCACCGCTTTGGGCGGTGGAATGCGGGATCACGAGATCGACGAGGGCTACGGAATTTATCCGATGTCAGTCATCGCCGAGGTAAAAAAAGCCTCTCCATCCGCCGGAACGATCTCGGAAAACTTCGATCCGATCAAAATCGCCGTCGAATATGAAGAGATCGGAGCTGACGCGATTTCGGTACTAACCGACAAAAAATACTTTCAGGGAGACCTCTCCTACCTCTCCCAAATTCGGGAAAATGTCAGTATTCCACTTTTGAGGAAGGATTTTATGATCCACGAAGCCCAGATTTACGAAGCGGTGGTCGCCGGTGGTGACGCCATTTTGTTAATCGTGGCCGCTCTGGAGCAGGACGAGCTGGTTCATTTGATGGATGTCGCTCAAGAATGCCAGCTCGATGTGCTCGTGGAAGTTCACAATTTGGAAGAAATGGACCGGGCTCTGGAAACCGATGCCAAGATCATAGGAGTTAACAACCGGAACCTCCGCACCTTCGAGGTCGCCCTCGAAACGACCGAGCTGCTCAGCCAGGAAGTCGGTTCCGACTGCGTTCTCGTCAGCGAGAGCGGAATCAAAACCGTGGAAGACGCCGCAAAAGTGAAAATGTGGGGTGCCGATGCGGTCCTCGTCGGCGAAGCCCTGATGCGCGCCGACGACAAACTCGCGATGATGGAAAAGCTGAAGGTTCTGTAATCCTACGGCTCCGGTTCGACGACAGGAGCCAAAATTTCCAGCGGCAGATCCCACTCGCCAAAATCACCCGGTTTTAATTTCCGGTCAGCCGGAAGCAAGCCCTCCACGATCACTCCGAAGATATCCTTCACCACCGCCTGCTGACTTCCGTAGTAGGAATGCCCCAGCAAACTGGTATCGATTCCGGAAGCGTCGACCGTGTCCATCCGGTCAGGCAGTACAAAGATGTTGTTTCCCGACAGACCCAGCCGGTCACTGCCATTAAAAGAGCGGGAAACCTTGAGCGCCTCATCGTCCGAAGAGGCATACATCGTCAGCAAGGCGGTATGCCCTTCAATTTTCGGCAGAATCTGCTCCGCAAAAATATCGCGATCGATGTCAGGCGCGGCGAGAATGATATTGCTCAAATTCAACTCATGCCCCGAGTTTTTCGCATTGGCAATCGCATAGGAAAGCGCCCGCGTCCCCATGCTATGGGCCACCACATGGATTTTACCAACCTTGGCTTTCTCCTGGAGATCGACCAACACCTTCGTGAGATGAGGTATCGTCCAGTCTGAATTCTGCTTATCAGCCGGGTATTTTTTGAGACTCCCCTGCGAAGGCCAACTGTAACAGAAAGTGACTCCGCCAAATCCGAGATCGTGCGAAATTTGACCGGTCCGCCGCATCGCATGCCCCCATGGCACATTAAATCCGTGAATAAACATGAGGACCTCATCAGCCGGCCGCGCTTTGGCCGTGGTGTGGATCGATTGGTAGAATTCCCCTTCCTCCATCAGAGTCGGCTCCATCACCGTGACGTGTTTATCGGGATTTTCCCGAAACTCGAACTTCCACCACTTCGGGCGTTCAATTTTACCCGGAGTGTGAGTTTCGGGGATCGTGATAAAGGCCTTCCCGTATTCGAGATGGTCGCCTTCCAGATTCCGTTCCGAACCATATCGTTGATCCGGCTTCGACGGCTCGACCCGGAGGCGGTCCGTCGCGTAAAACACCTCTACCTTCGAGAATCTCTCCTCCGCCGAGGTTTCCATGGCGGAGGTTCTCGGAGAGTCAATGGAATCGTCCGGGGCCGCTTCGTCAGGCGGATTTCCGACCTCTCCCTCATGCTGTCCGGGAGGAGCCGGGGGCGGGTTGTGACCACCCGGATCCATACCGGGAGGTTCGCTGCCTGATTTTTCGCCACCGCACCCGGGGAGCAGGACCAGCGCAAGACTGATCACCCCCAAAAACATGATCAATGATTTACCTCTCGACTTCATGTTCCACAGGTAAAACGCTGACAGGTTCTTGTCGAGTTGATTCAGCGCCGACGCGAATACGGAAGCCGCAAATTGGTGAAATCCATTCCATCTTCCATCCCATAGGCCAATCCCAGGAATGAGAAAACGTAAAGTCAAACAACTCGGTAGCGGAACGATAGCCAGTAATCCCGGTGAGTTTCAATTGTCTCAAAAATTGCTCAGTCGACTGAGGCCCGACCTCTACGGAATCAGAGGATATTTCAAAAACAAACGCGATTACAAAAAGAGCGGACTCACTATCATTGATGCCATTGAACAGCAGCTCAAGTTCGGTGATTGCCGGGCCGCGATCGTAATCAATACCTCACCCTGCCTCATTGCCGCCTACACCGACGAGTTGGACTGTGTTGCCATCCTCCATCTGTCCAAAAAGCTGGCGAAGAAGTATCGATTCAAACAAACCGACCGACTGCTCACCGTGAATTCCTACAACAACAAAGATCACCCCGATTTGAAGCAGGGCCCCAACGCAACCGGTCGCTATACCGGATTCAACCCCATCATCGTGAATCTCGTCTGCGAAGACACCGAAGCGATCAGATTACGGGAATCGACGATCACCTCTCAGGAATGGCTCCGCACCATGAATTTAGGGAGAGAATACCGTAACCACTACCCTGCGATCAATCGCCCTGCTATACCTTCGTTTTACTGATAAAGAGGGCTACTCAGCCAATTTGAAATAGGCGACGCGGCGGTCCTTCCGCTCCAGCAAGATACCCCAAAAGATCGGCTGAAAAAAATTTAAGCAAGCCGGACAGCCTCGGTTTTTGCATTCTTTTTAACTATGAATTTTACATTTATTTGATGGGGATTCTGCATTTCACCCACCCTGTTTATGCCAACGGTGATGTATAACGACTTACTATCCAACTAGTGGCAGAATAAAATGTTTTGCTTTGATATAACTCGATGAAGAAGTTCTTAATTCTTATTTGCGTAGCAGGTGGTATCATCGGTTTTCCGCTAGCTTTTGCAGGTTCTCAGAGTGACACGTCATTTTTTGAACGACGCATTTGTTTGTACGGAGGTATTTCGATGATGGTTTTGGGATTGGTTGCAATTGCTCCAGTCAAGAATGGAAAACGAACTTGGATATTAGCGATTTTCGCTACGCTACAAGTACTTCTTCTAGCTGGTATAGCCGCTTGGGGCATGTGACCGTGAAGGCTCAATTTGCAGAACCCGATCGAGCAAATAAGGAGATCATTTAAGTATTTCCACCGCCTTTCGTGATTGGGATTTAAATTTCCGCTATTCAAATTCGTTTGTCATCCCCTGGCTATCTTTATACATTAGGTGGTTACTAAACTGTTGATCTATGAACAATACATTGATGCTAGATAATATGATCCATAGACCGGCTATGTATTTCTTCAATAGACCTGGTTACATCAGGGAGATTGTTGCCTTCGATTTTGGCTTTTCTACACACTCTGGGTACGAACCCGAATTGCACTCGTTCAAGGAGAGCTTTTTACCAGACGATTTCGTCAATATTCTTAAAGACAAATTCGAAGGTGATGGCCCTTGGTGGATAGCTATGGAAAGGGCGATTCCTGATGAAGCCGAAGCATGGAAAAAATTTACGAGCTTATGGGCCGAGTATAGAGGCTGTGAATTTCCGCCCGAAAGACCTGGCTCTCAATCAATCACCTAATCAGGCCTATGATAAAAAGAGAACGGTTTGGAAAACATCACACTTCGAATCTATATTTCGCTATGTTTCGCATTTTGATAACGGCATGGACCATTGTATTTCTGTCGGCCTGCGGCGCCCCGGAACCCGGTGAACCAGTCGATGATCCAAAAACCTACCTTATTAACCATTTGAGAGAACTCAAACCCCGTGGCTGGTGGGCTGAATATGCGAATAAAAGTGACGAATTTCTCGAAACGGTGGTCGATGATTTCGCTGAGTCGTTACGGGCACCCTTTCCCAACGACAGCAAACAACTTGATCGGCTGGCGCGAAGACTGGCCGGACGATATTCCAGTATGACGATATCAGAGCCCCACCGGGACTATATCATGAAGCAGGCCCAGCTCAGATTTGAAAATCCACCTATGGCAATCGTGGGAACGCGTAGTAAGGTCGGACTCCTCGATTTTCATCTAGTTCCCGGCGAATGGGGAAGCGCCGGGCGCGGGAGCGAAGTGATCAAAAACTCACCGGCTATCGAGGGCATCTACGAATTTGATCACGATGTTTTCGTAACGGCATTGAATAAAGTCGCCACAAAGTTTCCCGAACTATATACCTATCAAATTCGAGCCAAATTTTATTCCGGAGCATCCCCATTTAAACTGACGTTTCAGGTTTCACGGGACGGTAGGATCGTGAAAAGATCCGGTGTTTATGAAGCATACACGCGAGACAAGGTCGATTGGGATAAACTGATTGCCGGGGAAATCCGTCTCGACAGCCTGGAGTGGGATCATCCCATGGAAGGTAGCCCCGGTCCGGGATTTTCTTTTGTTCACGCCGACCCGTTACCATATTCCTCTCCGGACCAAAATTAACCATCCCCTCTCAACCATCGCTCCGCAAGGAACATACCGGAACCACCAGCCCACATCCAATCGCCCCGCAGCCCCATCGATTTGCCGGCCTCGACTCCCATCCTTGAAACGTACCACGCGGGTTTCCACACCCGTGCCGAAGAATCGAGCCCATGCGGGAGCCCAGATACTTCTGGGCACACCTTAGCCCTGCGTCCCCTGCCCGTTAGGATCTTAGCCGCAGAGGAAGATAAAAAACCATTCTACTCAGCCAGTTTAAAAACGACGACGCGGCGGTCTTCCGCTCTCATGTATTCC
>JARGPI010000033.1 GCA_029213005.1 Verrucomicrobiales bacterium | reverse complement strand
TTGCTCTTGCTCTTGCTCTTGCTCTTGCTCTTGCTCTTGCTCGGAAAAACGGGGAACAAGAACAAGATTAGGAGCAAGAACAAGAGCTTCCGAACTCACTCGGGAGGGAAAAGTTGGGCCAGCCGCTACTTGATCTGCAGCGTTTCCAAAACTTCGATCTGGCTGCCTTTCGTTGATCGATCGATTTCTCCGATCACGCGATAGCCATTTTTGTCGATCTCGAAGACCTCGAGACTGACCGGCATCGGGGTTTCCTCGAAAATTTCAACCAGCGCGGGGCTGAAATCGGCCAGTTTGCCGCCGGTGGCCGGGAAGGCATAAAGAATGTTGCGGTCGACCACCACAGCGTGAATTTTATCCCCGAGAGTGTCCGCAAAGGGCTGCAAAAACCGGGGCGACGTGATAACACTGCTGAAAAAGGCGCTCTCTCCCGTCACGATGGCGTAGTCGATCACGCCGTGATGGTTGCGGATGAACTCGGGTTTGATTTTCGCGGCAAGTTCATCTGCAAGTACCCCGGCCCGCTCCGAGAAATCCTCCCACTTCAGGCCCTGCTGTTCCCAGCTTTCATCGGTGAATAGACGCACGCCGTACTTCCAAACGTAAGCGGCGGCGAGTTGAGCTTTCTTTGCGCCCTCCACATCGGAGGTGATGTCCGCTTTCTCGAAACTCCCCACCAAAAGTAGCCCGACAAGCCCCTCTTTGTCTTTAGAAAAACCGGCTGAAAACCAGAGGCAGGCCGCCACGACAGCGAGACCGACGGGAAGGATTCGAAAGGTTAAGTTCATCAAAAGAAAAGTTGCCTTTGTCAGGTTGTTGGGTTGGGTGACGACTCAATATCCGCTCATGATCTCATTTTTACAAGGTACCCTCGAAGAAACCTGGCCCGGTCGCATCATCGTTAATGTAAACGGGGTGGGTTACGAAATCATTGTACCGGGAGACGGCGATTTTGGTCAGATGGGCGACAAAACCAAGGTCTTGACTCATTTTCACGTCCGCGAGCAGGAACAAACTCTCTTCGGATTTCCCAACGAGGACACCCGTGACCTTTTCCGGCTTTTGATCGGGCGGGTTTCCGGCGTCGGCCCCAAAGTGGCGATGTCAATTCTCAGCGGAATGGCCGCGAGCGATTTCAAACAGGCGGTGGTCGAAGGCGACCTCAACGCGATCGCCAAAATCAAGGGTCTCGGCAAGAAAACCGCCGAACGGGTCGTGCTCGAACTCCGCGACAAGGTGGGAGTCAAAGACGCCTGGGAAACTCAAACCAGCGCCACTGCGACACCGATCCAGAGAGCCCGCGGCGATGCGATGCTCGGCCTGATCGCCCTCGGCTACAAGCAACTCGATGCGCGGAAAGCGGTCGATCAAGTGCCCGATGCGGTCACTAACACCGACGAGATTCTGCGGGAGGCTCTGAAGTTCCTGCGATAAATTTTTAGGAAATGAATCAGACCGATACGGCCAGAAAAATTCGGGACGCCCTTCCCGAAAGCGGTCTTTTTGCCGATAGAGCATGGCGGGTATCACCGGAGCCTTTCCCGCTCGATAAAAAGACGGTGAAAGCGCTCGAAAAACTGGGCCCGATTCTGTACCGGTTTCAGAGATCTGCCGATTTGATCTATCGCCGTAGCCGGAAAGGCACCCTTCCCGACTGGATTTCCGGGTATCTCGATCAGGGGAAACCGGAGAGTTTAACCGCGATGGGGCTCGAAGGAAAAAACGCCGAAGCATTGCCCCGGGTGATCCGGCCCGACCTGATTTTGACCGAGGGGGGCTACGCCGCCTCCGAACTGGATTCGGTCCCCGGCGGAATCGGCCTGACCGCCTGGCTCGGACAAGTTTACAGCTCCCAGCTTCCCGATCGTCCCATCGTCGGAGGGCCGGATGGAATGCTCGAAGGCTTTCGCTCCATTTTTTCGGACAAAGGAGCAGATATTCTGGTTTCGTCTGAATCTGCCGACTACCGGCCGGAAATGGAGTGGCTCGCCAATCAACTGAAAGGTGATTTCTCCGTGGAGGTCGCAGAAAGCTACCGGCCCGACCAGCGCGACATTTATCGGTTTTTTGAGCTTTTCGACCTTCCGAACATCAAATATTCCTCGGAGATGGCTGCGGCCAGCGCCTCCGGCAGGATCGAGCTGACCAGCCCGATGAAACCCTGGCTGGAGGAAAAAATGTGGTCCGCGCTCTTCTGGTCCCTCCCGCTGCGGGACCTCTGGCGGCAGGAATTGCGAGACAGCAACTACCAGCGCCTTCGACAGATCTTCCCGAGGAGTTGGGTGATCGATCCGGTAGAGTTACCTCATCAAGCCGCCATCCCCGGCCTCGAAATCCAGCATTTCAATGAATTGAAAAACTTCAGCCAGACGGAACGCGAACTGGTCCTGAAATTGAGCGGTTACAACGAAAAAGCCTGGGGCAGCCGGAGTGTCACGATCGGGCACGATGCCTCCACCTCTGAATGGAGCGAGGCGGTGGATGAGGCAATCTCCAGCTTCGGCACATCACCCTACGTGCTGCAGAAATTTCATCAGGGAAAACGAATCCAACATCCCTGGCTGAATGAAGAGACCGGGCAAATCGAGATGATGGACGGGCGGGTTCGCCTTTGTCCCTACTACTTTGTGGGCGCTGAAAATAATGATATCAAACTGGGTGGAGCACTCGCCACTATTTGCCCCGCTGACAAAAAGATCATCCACGGAATGAGCGAAGCCATCCTCGCTCCTTGCGCAATCAGCTGAGAACAAACTCAATCGCATCGAACCGTTTTCCGTTGATTTGCAGGGTGATTTTGTGTGTCCCCGTTTCCAGCGTGCGACTCGTCATCAATCTCATCGGGTGGCGTTTCTGTAGTTCCACGACCTCCCCTTTCCCCACCGACAACTGTTTGATTTTATAGACCTTGGCCCGGCCGGAAGGCCCCTCCATCACATAATCGATCAGCAGTTTCTGCGCTTTATTCGCCACCAATCTGAGAAGGAATTCAAAAGATTCACCTATCGCAATTTCCTCAACCACAGCGCTCAGGGATTCGATCGTCAGATCCGGCGAGGGATCAAAACCCAGTAATTTCAAGGCGTCGCGGTTTGATTCTTTGACCAACGTTCTCAGTGAATGCCGGGTGATAAAAGCCAACTCGTTCTCCGATTGCCGCTTTTGTTTTTTCCAACGCTTCAGCAACGTAATCACTGTCGCGGAATCCAGTTTACTGATGTCGTTCAGATGGTTCGCCACCGAGCGGGTCACATATCGGGTCGGGTCTTTATGCAGCTCCTCCAGAATCGGGAGCGGCTTTTCGAAGCCGGTGACCAACTTTTGAGACCAGGGCAACCGGGGTCGAGAGCCCTCACTGGCGAGACGCCGCACATGATAATTGCCATCGCGGGAACACTCGTCCAGAAATGCAAAGCTCTCCTCGGGAAATGCATTAATGAAATAGCGAATCGCATCCTCCGCAGAAAACCGCTTGGTGATTTCCCGCAGCGCATTGAGAGATCGGGAAAGGTGTTTTTCCGAGCAACCGTTTCGCACCACATAATGAGAAACCGGAGCCAAAATGAAGTCCCCAAAATCGTCGTCCGTTTTTGACGGATCGAGTTCTGGCGGAAGGGCTTTCAGCAGGATGCCGACTGCTTTGGGAAAAGTCTTCGGAAGATGATCTTCGAGACACGCCGTGATGTGAACGATCCGCTCCTTCAATTCCAGATCCGGGAAGGCTTTCACGACCGTCTTGCAAAAACGGGATGTTTCAAAATCGGGATAAACCCGTGAAATTGAAATCGCGAGGGCATCAACTTTTTCGGCATTAAAAAGTTCGTCTTTCAACGAAAAGGTCGACTCCGCTTTCATAGCATAGTGTGAATTATCGGCACTCATTAGACCCCAAAATAAAAGATAGGCAATTGCAGGTTCCGACTGAAAGAAGCCCGTTCCTGCTTCGTCTTGATTACATCCATTTAAAACAAGAGTCCCAATGCTGATTTTACGGGTTTTCAAACACAGGAAAAACGCTAGGGTTTACCCTGTGTTATCATCGATTCCAGAATTCAAACCTTTTCCCCTCCTGGCGGCTTCGCTTCTCCTGATCAGTTCTGCGGTTTTTGCCGAAACCAGAGTGGTGGATTACAAAGAAATTCCCGCCAAATTCGAGCAATATCAGGACCGGAAAGGGTTCCTTTGGCAAACCAATAACGAGGGCTCACTCACCTCCGGCGAAACCCAGTATCTGCCCTCGGGCATGAAGCTTTTTGTCGACGGAAAAGCCTTTGCGCCCGGAACCGCCAAATTGACGAACGATGCGGACCAGGCTCTCCTCGATTTAACGCTCAGCGAGAAGTCCGAAGGGACGACGATTGACCGTCAGTATTGGTTCGATCTGAAACGGGGCGGCGTCAGGGTGATCGATACGATCAAAAACACCGGGAAGTCGAACAATTTGAAAGTCGAACTGAAAACGGCCTTTCAATTTCCCTGGCAGAATCTCGTCGGGACCAGCGGCAGCATCCTTTCGGGCACCTCCGAGGTGGAAATTTCACCCCGCGATATCGGTGTGACCGCTAAGTTCAGCGTCGCGGACGGACGTCAGGATACCATCGTGGTTTTCCGGGGGGAAAACAGTGCGCTCACGCCCAACGTCTCAGCCTCCTCAAATTCGCGGGAGCTGGTCATGACTTACAACCTCCCGATCCCTCCCGGCGAGAGTCGTTCGCTGGTTCACTGGATTCTTCGAAGGAATATCGGAAAGTTGGATGAAATTGAGCGGGAAGTTTCCGCTTTTTATGACCGGAAACAGTTTTCCCAGCCCCGTGTCAGCGAAGCCGTCGCCAAAACCGTGGCTAACTTCCCCGCAAGCGCGTTCCCCGCAGATTCGGGACCGCCGAGGGATCTGAATCGCCTCGTGGCTTTGAATGAACTTTTAAGCAAAACGGAAATAGAACGCAGCAATCAGGACATCCTGTGGATCAGCCCCACCAACCAGTTGCGAGGCAGCGTTTCCCCGAAAACCGTCGTCACTCTCGATACCGCAGCGATTCCGATCGCTAAAATCGCCGCCATCGAAGGAGGCGGCGGCAAAGGAAAACAACCCCGGGTCTTTTTCCGCGATGGAACGGTGGGCGTGGGGGCACTCGAAATTAATGACTTCGCTCTCAAGATCGGAGACAAATGGGCCGTCGAAAATCTCGACACAGCCGAGATCAACTTACTTCTGATGCGCTTTGACCCATCCGATGGAGTGGTCCCCGAAAAAACCGTCAGTTTCGTGGAACTGCGATCCGGACAGGTATTTGCCGTGACCGGAGTCAAACCCGCGATTCCTCTGGTTTCGGTGTGGGGACGCCGCACCGTACCGCTGGAGGACCTCTACGAACTGCAATACCTTTCCATCCCGAGACCGGAATACCGCATGATCCATCGCGATGGCTCATCCCTGAGTGTCTTACCGGCCCGTGGTGACCTCGAAATTTCAACCGCTGGAGGTTCCCCCGCTACAGTGGATCCCCGATCCATTCAGCGAATCTGGCGTAATGGCCTGACGCCCTCGCCCAGTGAACTCTTTGAACCCCGCTGGCTGGAGATGACCGATGTGCCCAAGGGGCTGATGCCGGCAGGCGGCTTTCTCCTTCAGGGAAATAACCTGTATGCCGGAAGCTTTGCCGAATCGGGCTCCATTACACTGACCGACGGAAATTCCGCTCTCGATGTGGCTCCTTCTCAAATCGTTTCAATGAGAAAACTGGAACCTTCACTGCGGTCTTCACTTCCCCAGTTTGAAGTTGAGCTGGCCGACGGGAATTTGATCAAAGGAGGGCTCAGTCAGGCAACCCTCCGGATAGGATCGGAAAAGGAGAGCTGGCAGGTGCCGGTTCGCCACATTATTGCCTACCGGACCGAAGGAGGTGTAAAATGAGAATTTTTATCACGCTGGCACTGTTAATTTGCGGAACATCACTCAACCGCAGCTATGCCCAATCAACCAGTTTAGCTCCACCTCCGAACACGGCATCGACCGTGCTCGCCCTGCCCGGCGAAAATCTGGTTCCCGCCGCACTGGGTGTTCGCACCGACCGGAAAGGGCACTCCTGGAACGTCGAGCGCGATGGAACTTTGGGGCGGGTTGGGAGCACCATGGTTAACAGCGGCCTGGTTCTCTCGGTGAATCAGCAGAAATTCGAGACCTTTCAGCCGCGAATGACGAAGGACGGCAAGGAATTTGTCATCCACGGTCGCCCCATGGCCGGGCTCGCCGGGATCGAGGTCATGAGACGCATCAAATTTCTCGAGGAAAGCGGCTCGCTTCGATTCCTCGAAATGTTTTTTAACAGTTCGGCAAATCCGGTTACCCTCTCCATTGAGGTCGCCACGAGCTTTTCAGGAAATTACAAAACATCCGTCACCGACCGGGCCAATATCGATCCGGTCATGTTGAGCGAAGGGGAAACCGGGCTTCTCGTCACTCCGGGCTCGTCGCAATCCAATCGCGCCTTTCTCTTTATCCTGTGCGGCCCCGATGCGCCGGAAAAACCGACCATTTCCACTCAGAGCCGCTATGGATTAAAGTTCCAATACCAGCTCACTCTCGCTCCGGGTGAAACCAAAGGTCTCGCTCACGTCGTCGCTCAGACCATCGTCCCCTCGCAGTTCGATCGCAAAACCCTGTCCCGGCTTTTCGCCAGCTACTCCCTTGAGGAAGTGATGGATTCCATTCCGGAAACCTTTCAGGACGTGATTGAGAACCGGTCAGTCCAGCAATCCCGCGGTGGCCTGCTTCTCAGTGGTGATTCCGTCGAAGCACTCGGCGTGGAGCGGTCTGACGTGGATATCCTCGCAATGGGTGATCAAAGCCGGTTGTTCGGAACCGCCACTCTCAGTCCCCTCGTCGTTGACACCGGACTGGGGAAAGTGACGATTCCAGTCGAAAGCATCTCGGCCCTCGCAGGGAAAAACCGGGGACTCCACGACAGTGCGAGAGTATTTCTCAAAGACGGCCAGATTATTTCCGGGGAAATTCCGACCGGCGAAGTTTCTTTTGCAATGAAAGGCGGGGGCCAGATGAAATTGAGCATGGACAAGCTCGATCGCCTCGTCATGGCCAATCATGAGAAGGTGCCTTTAAAACCCGGCGAAGCCATGGTCCAGACCTGGGCCGGCGACCAACTGAAATTAAAAAGTGATAATGACCTTCTCTTCTTTGGCTTAACGCCCTGGGGTGATCTGTCTTTTAAACTCGGCGACCTCAGTTGGCTGATTCCCGCTCCGGATGATTTTCCCGGTTATCAGGTTCGCTTGAAAAACGGAACGGAATGTCTCGTTTACCTCTCCGGTCGGGATCTGATCCTGAATTCCGGTTTTAAAGGCGAGATGACTCTAAATATCAATCTGGTTCGGGCGATCCTCCCGGCAACCATGGGACGGGGCATGAAGCGAGGAACCCGGCTCCGACTCACTGCCGATCAA
This sequence comes from Verrucomicrobiales bacterium, assembly GCA_029213005.1. Classification (GTDB taxonomy): domain Bacteria; phylum Verrucomicrobiota; class Verrucomicrobiia; order Verrucomicrobiales; family DEV007; genus Arctic95D-9. The sequence goes on along the minus strand of JARGPI010000033.1, from coordinate 68,811 downwards.
TGGGTTCAGGGCGACCTCAAGGAGAAGGAGATCGCAATCAACAGTAACAGTCAGAATATTCTGCTGAAGGCCGACGAAATCCGCAAACTCACCAGCTTAAGTTTTCAAAGCAAAGACACCGTTAATCACCCTTTTCTGGTTGAGATGTGGGATGGCAGCCGGATCGAGGGCATGCTTCGCGCCGACCGATTGAACCTCGATGTGCAGGGCCAGGACTGGACGGTGCCACTCACCGATATCGTCGAAATCGAAACCGCCGGCCCTCTCCTCGATCGGGAAAACCGCAAAAAAGTCACTGACCTGATCGTTAAACTGGGCGACGATAACTGGACGACTCGCGAGAAAGCCACCCGCGATCTGGAGCAGTTTGGTTATTTGTCGATCCCGATGTTGAAGCGGGAGCAAAATCAAAATCCCGATCCCGAAGTGCGGCGGCGGATCGATCGCGTGCTTTCCGCATTCAAACAAAACTGATAGCAATATCGTACCTTAAGTACAGTGGCGTTAACCGACATAGCACCTTTTCAGGATGTCGCCGGCAAGGTTAGAAACCGGATCGGGAAGGTTACTTTTGCCCGTTGGTTACAACAGAGCCATTGGATTATCGGAGTGCTGGCCCTGCTCTCCGTGCTCGTGCTGCGACAGTTTCGGGAATGGCGCAGCGGCGAAATCTGGGTGGTGCTCAGCCTCATTGCCCTCTGGCTCGTGATCGGATTCATCCGCGGTCTGATGTCCCGACCCGGTTTTTTGGAAGCCCTCTCGATTTTTGACCGGACCGGAGGCTGGAAAGACCGTTTTTCCTCCGCTTTTTTCTTTCTCCAAGGCGATCAGTCAAAAGCACTTTCCGATGGCGAAAAACTTCATGTGACCAAGGCCAAAAAGGATCTCGGAAAAGCCATCCGCCAGATTCCCGAAACCCTGCCTTTGCCCTCTCTTACAAAGGTGTGGATCTTCCCGCTCATCGCCGCTATCTTCGCTGTCAGTCCCCTCCTCCGGAAGAGCATCGATCCCGGCGACACAGCGCTGACTGAGGAAATGATCGAATCAGCCGCCGCGGAAGCCGACCGGATTCGAAAAGCCACCCGCGATCTCAGCGACCTCCAGGCGTTGACCGATGAGGAAAAAGACGAGCTTCTGAATTTGGAAAAATCTGTCGACGTCGCTGCGGAGGAAATCGCCTCGCCGGAAGGTCAAACCACCCGCGAAGTACTTTCCACTCTGGAATCAAGAGCCCGGGCTGCGGAGCGCCTCGCCGGAAAACTGGGACTCTCCAACGAAGCCTGGGCTTCCGAAGAATTTATTCGGGAACTCAGTCAACACGCTGACACCGCAGATCTCGCGATCGGAATCAAAGATAAAAATTCGAACCTTGTCGCCGACAAGTCGGAAACCATCGCCGGTGTTCTCAATCAAAACGACATCAAACGCGAAACGTCGGATCGCTTTACCATCGCGCTGGAGCGCTCCATTGCAAAAGCCACTGAGGAGGATGAAAGCAAACCCGTCGGTGAGCGGATCGGCAACGCTTCGAGGAAAATGTCGGCCCGCCAGCCGAAAACGGCAGCCCGTGAATTTGAAGAATTGGCAAAGCATTTCCGCCGGGTCACCCAAAGGGAAGAGGCTCAGGAAAAGTTGCAGAAACTGGCCGCTCAGCTGCGGAACAGTGGCAGTCAGATCAGCGGCAGCAAGCTGGAGAGTCTGAAAAAGATCGCGGACACCCCGAAAACGCTGCCCGACGGGCTCAAACCGGTCGAAGCAATGCCAATGGCCCAGCAGCTCCAGAATTTGATGGCTCCGCAGACGCCGATGCCCGGCCAAATGGGCGGCACCAATATGCCGATCCCCGGCTCGCTCAGTAAAGCGCCCCAGCAACAGCCGGGAGGAAACGGTTCAGACGGAAAAGGGAGCCCCGACGGGTTGATGGCCCCGGTGCCGGGGCACCCCGGCCAGGGCAAAGAGGGTGAGAACGGACAGGGACTCGCCATGAACCAATCCGGTCAGGAAGGAAGCGATCCAGCCAATGGCGGCGGCGGGATGCTCAACGCCCCGATCCCCGGAGCCAGTCCGGGAATGAACGCTCCGGGCGCGGGCCTCGGCAGTGTTCCCGGCAGCGGAGGCAATGCCCCCGGTGCGGGAGGCGGAAGTGAGGCTGGCAGCGGAACGATGGAAATGTTTGACCAGAAAGATAACATCGCCAAAGCGGATAAGGAGTCCCGGGTATCAACCCAGCTCAATGAAGGCGATTCCGAATTTCGCGCCGTCGAAGGTGGTGCGGTCAAAAGCGAAGAAGCGCAGCTTAGCCGCAGAGATATCGTAAAGAACTTCATCGATGTCGAAGAGGAAGCGCTTGATGAGAAAACACTGCCACTCACTCGACGGAATCAGGTGCTCCGCTACTTTTCCGAGATTCGCCGTCAGCTCGAAGAGCCTGAAGAGTAGAAATCTATATTACCTCGATAGAGTTCTCTGAACTACCCTAGAGTCAAATGACCTACCGACTTTAAGTTGATGTAAGGCTTTTCGGAAACTAGATTTACCGGATGGAGGAGTGTTCCCCTGTTAAATGAGTCTATCCAGTCAAATCCGCGATAATTGGCAATCCTTTGCAGACGACTGCGGGTTGACCTTCCGGGATTCGGTAGTTCCGAATATTGAAGGTGTTTGGGAGAACTTCCGGCTTAATATCTATTTAGCTGAAACGCGCAGCGGATTATCCCGGAAATTCGCGACTAAGCTCTCTATCGCCACTGAGCATATTTTTAATACCAGTTTTCTCGTAACCCGACAGGGCGCCGTGGAAAAATTGGCGGAACTCATTGGCGCGGGCGATATCCAAACCGGTAATCCGGAATTTGATTCCGCAGCACTGATCAAAGGCTGGAACGAAGAAGTCATCCAATCGCTTTTCGGATGTAGCAAAGTGCAGACAGCCTGCCTCAAGATCCTTTCTAACGATTACTACGAAACCGTGGAAATCTCTCATCGAAGTGTCTCGGTCTCAGTATCGGACATTGTCACCACTGGAACCGGCATCGCTACGATTCTCCGGGTGCTGGCTAAGGCCATGTCAGCTCTGGAAGCCATCGACGCTCCGAATGAGGCTCCGGAAAAATGCGAACCGACGCCTCCACCGGAAGAACTATTGGAGGTGGAAACAGTAGAGGAGATTCCGGCAGTTACGGTGAGTATTGCTCCCCTGATAGAACCGCCTCAAAAATTGACAGCGGAACGGTTGAACCGCGAATTTTTGAACCGTACGGTCGATTGGACCGGCGAGGTCCGACATATCATCCCGGCGTGTCAGAATGACATATTCGACGATAATTCGGGATGGATTGCGACTCTCGAACTGCTGAAGATCCCAGATGTCGGGATGGGCCGATATACTATCCACTACCGGATTGGCCAGGAGCGAAAAGAAGCCTTTGATCAGACCCCCGGCACGAAAATGCAGGTGCAAGGCAGGATGAAAAAACTGGAGGAGGAACCCGCTTCCATTTTCATCGACTCCGGAGATGAACAGGAAACCGGCACAACGTACAGTGCCACAGTAGTGATTCCCCTTTAGACGATAAATCCGCAGCTCGACTTTTTTCACGCAAACCTTGAGTCGAAATACGGACTCTTCTAGAATCGAGGGATCATGAAATTTTCCGCTTCATTGGGTTGGATCATAAGTACGGTCTGCCTCACCATCATTGTTCTCAGTCTTCTGGATCTTGATCTGGACATTTTCGATTCGAAAGAGGGCATCAAAATTGACCGGAAACTGGTAGAACAGGTTAAGTCAACGGAAGACGGAGACAGTCAACTCCCCACTGAGATCCAGTTGAGCCTCGAGGCATCGGACCGGTTTGTCGATCGAATCACCCTGAACCCGACTCTGGAAACCAATGAGATTATCGAAATTGTGGGTCAGATAAAAAGGGAACTTCGGCAGAAAGAAAACTACAGTTTCGAGGAGGCAAACCAGATGATGACGATGATTGGCAGTGGTCACGTCAGTAGTCTGGCTCTCCAGCGCTACAAGCAGGAACTCAGGAAAGCGTTCGACGTCAGAAGAGAGAACGAAGTCGACCTGTTCACTGAAGAAAGTGAGGCGTGGCTCACAGAAGCGTCCCAATTTTCGATCAAGCCATCGGCCGATCAAAAGGGTGATGAACTGCTGGATAGTGCGAAGGATCTACTCGCCCGCTACCAGAAACTACACATTAACGATCGCAGTTGGAATGAGAAAATCGAAGCCGCAAAGAAGCAAATCAATACAGCCCAGTTCGAGAAGCAAGTCGACGCTCTCTATAGTAAAGCAAAAGCCTTCGTCACCGAATCCGACTATACCGAAGAAGAGTGTTCCGCATTGATCAATGAAGCCGATGCACTGAACATCCGTTCCCGCTCGCTGTTTCTACAGAATGATAAGCCGGGAAATATGCTATCGGCCACGAAGACATCATTAGAGGCGCTGAGAATCTATCATAACAAAATGAGTTTGGGATACCACAAGGAGGCCATGCAAACGATTGATAACCGAAACCTGGTTTCGATCGAGTACCCGCTTTTACCAAATACACTCCTTCAAGAGCTTTCCAAAGCGGCAGCGGATGCCATCGGGGAGGAAAGTGAAGTCGTGATTCGAGAAAGATGGATCGCCAGTGCAGAATCGTTAATCAACCGGGTGTTTGCTCTATCTGAAGCGGATACACACTCGAAAGAGACCTTGGATGAACTACTCAAATTAGAATCTTCAGTCAAAGAATCCCGCCCTCGAGTCAGCGGCGCTCATTACGATGTGCTGCAAAAGAAACTGAGTGGGGCCGAAAAAGCCCTCGAAGCGTGGGCTCAATATAATGCCCTGATAGAAAAAGGCTTCACGGAGGAAGCCGTAAAATCACTGCGCAATTTGGAGCCAAATTCATACGACTATCCCTTTATCACCAGAGAGCGCTTCGAGGAGTTGAAGCAAGTTAAGAGCCTCGTGGGTGAAGAGTCCACCTTCAAAACCCTTGATCAGATCGCCGACATTTTGAAAACGGTCGATCAGCCTGATGAAGCGACCATAGCCACGGTGATCGAAACGATTACCGAACTGACGATTGTTTCAGACGATACGACCAGTCGCCGCCAAATTGTGGAGCTACTGGAATCGCTAAAAGCGGCAATCCGCCAATCTAATCGAAACCTTTCGGCAGCGGCTGCTACCGACCTGATTAAAGATTTCCCTACGATCCGGAACTCATCGGCGTCGCGGGAATTGAAGAGGGTGCTTGAACTGGTGCTTCTCGATCTCGCATCGCAGCATTTTAATACCGGGGGAAAACATCCCGCAAAGTCTGATGAAGAAGCCTACGACTATGTTTTGCGATCAGTATCACAATCCCCGGAGAAAATTGACATCGCCTCGGTCAATCAACGCTATGAAGGGCTGAAATTGTTATCCCAAATTTCTGATATCTACGATCGGGAAATACCAGGTTGGATTCGTAACGAGATTGCCGTATGTCAATACTTTCGAATCGCGGACCGATCTCAATCAGCCGGTGACTGGGCCGCGGCATTACGCAACTACCGATATATATTGGGTAAAGACGAAACCCGACTCGCGATTGATGAGGAAATCAAAAACCGGATTAGCTACATCAAGAGCGTCGCGCCCAATCTGTTGACCGAAGATTACGATTCTTTAATGCGGGAGGTCGTCACATTGAGAAACTCTACCAACTTCTTGAATACCAGAATTCGGAATCTGGAGTCGACCCTGTCCACTCTGGAAAAGAGACTGAAGCTTCCGGTTCGCTGAACTGGCTACTGCACCGCGACAGATTTCCGGTCGTCCTGAAACGGTTCGGTCGCATACATAGCGGGCCGGGAAGATGATTCCGGTTCCGCCTGGGGCTGCCGGGCCTGCAGCTTGCTGACCCAGAAAGTCTTGCCGTTTTGCTCGATCTTGACACTGGCAGCACCGGTTTTGTGATTCTCGATCACGTCGAGCAAACAAAGGCCCGAAGCGTTTTTCTTATTTTCCTCTACCTGCTCGACGGCACCGGTTGCCTGGTTGACGATGACTGCTCCTCTGCCCCCGTCGTAACTGAAAACTCCGGCGAGATTCCAGTAGATGGAACTGTTAGGGAGTCCCCGGTCTTTGGTTTGACGGGCAAACATCGACTTTTGCCATATCACCGAATAACGATCCAGTGAGTAGGCGGAGGGTCGGTCCTGGGCCCCGGAAAAAGGGATTAAGACGGAAAAGATAAGGGAAAACAATAGGAACCGGATCATACAGTTCCGTAATTTACTTCACTTACGTTGATGGTTCAACTTTTGAAGAAAATTCGATCAGTTGATCATCGATCCATTTCTGATCTTTACCCTTCTCCCGGGCCATAAATTCGGCCACTTTGGGAGCGCACCGCATCGACGCGATTTCATCGAGCAGACGACACCGGGTTCTCCGGGACAGGGCGTCGTCCAGAGTTTCGGCCTGCTCCTCCCGCACCGCGGCGGCGATATCGGCATAGGTGTAGGGAAGGTCTTCGTCGAGAGGCTCACTGAGTGACGGATCGCTTTCAGCCAACGCGGGGCCGGGCGCTTCGTCGAGGAGACGCATTGAGTAGGTCTGACACCGGGCCGGTTCCAGTTTCCCGAGATCGATCGCGCGGTCGATTGCGGCTTCGGCCATGGAGCGACAGGTCGTCCATTTTCCGCCGGTCATCGTGATGAGACCGGAGTCACTGACGAAAAGGCTGTGTTTCCGGGAAATTTTCGATGTTTTCCCCTTTTCGTTCTTTGGCGGACTGACGAGTGGCCGCAGTCCAGCGAAAGTTGCTTTGATGTCGGTGTGAATCGGTGCTTCTGACAGGTACCTCGCTGCGTGATTGATCAAATAGTCGATCTCCTCTTTGAGGGGGCGCGGCTCGAGCTCAACGGACACACCGGGCGTGTCGGTGGTTCCGAGAATGACCCGGTTGTGCCAGGGAATGGCGAAGAGAACCCGTCCGTCATCGGTCTCCGGAATCATGATCCCAGTCTCGGAACCAATGAATTTGCGGTCGAGCACGATATGAATACCCTGACTCGGCGTAATGACTTCCGGTGCTGCAGCATCGTCCATTTTGCGGACCGAATCGGTAAATACCCCGGTGGCGTTGATCACGGCTTTGGCACGAAGCTGAAATTCGGACTGTCCGAGGTCGTCTCTTGCGAGGACGCCGCGAACGGTGTCGTTCTCTTTGATCAGACCCGTCACTTTAACGTGGTTCAGCACGGGTCCACCACGTGACGCGGCGGTTTTTGCCATGGCGATGGCGAGCCGGGCATCGTCGAATTGGGCGTCCCAGTAATAAGTGCCGCCGCGGAGGCCTTTCGGATTGATATTGGGAGTCTCCTCGAGGGTTTGCTTCAGGGAAAAGTGACCGGTTTTTCCGATGCCGAGTTTTCCGGCGAGCATATCGTAAAGGCTCAAACCGGTGCCGTAAAAAATGCGATCGTACCAGCGATAGGCGGGAACGATAAACGGGATCGGTTTGACGACGTTGGGAGCGTTCTTCAAGAGACGCCCTCTTTCATGAAGCGCTTCGTGAACGAGACTCACTTCGCCACCGCGAAGGTAGCGAACTCCGCCGTGAATCAATTTGGTACTCTTTGACGAGGTGCTTTCGGCAAAATCAGCGGCTTCGAGAAGCACGGTCTGATATCCCCGGGTCGCGGCATCGAGAGCAATCGCGAGTCCAGTGGCACCGCCCCCGATCACGATGAGATCCCATACCCCTTTGTGGTCATTGAGTCGGGCGATTTGGTCGGTGCGATTCATGATATCTGCCTCAGAGGAGCGGGACTGTACACGGTACAGTCCGAAATTGTACAGGGTACAGTCAGCCAAGCGATGATATTCTTACACTTTTTACCTCTAATTCAAAGTGTAGAAGAGGGATGGAAAAACGATCGGTTCGCCATCCTCGGAAGTCAGATTAGGGGCGTCCACTTTGATAATCGCTTTCCCGGGAAGTTTAGGCAGTTCGAGGATCACGGTCCTGCCATCAGACTCGACAATCGGGCGCGGGGCCTCAAACGGTTCCAGCTCCCCTTCCAGTGGGATGATCGCGAGCTGAAGGCCTTCGGTTTCCGAGGTGGCCTTGGCGCGGTCGACTGGCTGGGTGAAATCGATCTCCAACGCATCCGATGTGATCCTGAGGTCTTTGAAGCGGAAGGCTCTCAAATTTTTTCCGAGAGGGAGAAATCCGGCTTTTCCGCCGATCAGAATTTTTCCTTCCTCCATCGGTTCGACGGCGTAAATGGGTTGATCGAATGTCTCCCGAATCGATACGGTCCCGCCCCAGCCGTTATCGTTTTTCTCCGGCACCATTTCGATGAGGCGTTTCGCTTCCGGGCAGGTCACAAAGAGTTTCTCCTTCTCATTTTCGTAGGCGAAACAAAATTGACCAATTGAGTGAAAATCCGTCATCGACGCCGGAATAATCAAATTGGGTAACAGAGCCGGAGGATTGGCGGGCTGTTCGTCCGGCTTCTTCGGATCGAATCCGGGTAGTGTGGCCAGGGCGATATAATAACCCTCGGTGTAGGTCGGGAGCTGGATCCAGGCCGCTAACATCCCGTCTTTGGAGACCGCCATCTCCGCGATAGGAAGCGAGCTCGTCGCCAGTGTGGTCAGGGTCTGGCCGCCTGGATTCCACGCAAACAAAGTCGAGACGGATGCCTTTTCCTCCGAACCGGGCTTGGGCGCGACGGCGAAGAGGAGGCGACCGTGCTGATCGGCAACCGGACCACATGAAATCGCCGCACCATCGGATTTCCCCGGCCACTCCGAGATCATATCCTGAAAGAAATCGAGCTTTCCGTCCTTATTCGTATCGAAGGCCTGGGTGATCTCGTTCGGAGATCCGGAAACGATCGACAAATTGCGTCCCACCGCCATGTGGCGGGCTTCGAGCCACTGAAAATGGGAATAATAATCCCAGGCGACGAGCTCCAGTTCTTCGGAAAATTTCGCCACTCCCAGTTGACCTAGCGTATCGAGGAAAAAAGCGTTCGACTTGTCGATCCGGACAATTTCCGAGACAGCCGGACTGGCCACTTTCGGTTTCACCGCTTTGCTCTGCGGAGGCGTTGGCTCCGGAACAGAGCCGTCCACTACCGCCACTTCATCCTGGGCAGATGCCACTGTCACCAGCAAACCGAAAGCAAAAATAGATAAACGGAACATAAATTAGCGTGGTTGGCTTGGATCGAGATGATAGGTCACAGTGAATCCGGCATTGAACTCATCGCGGCGGAATCTGATCACGTTCCCGCCCCAGCGACCGTTATCGGCTGTCACGATTTTGCGAACTTCCTCCGACACGCTGAAAGCCCCGTCGATCGCCGTGGAAGCGACTTTAAAACTCTGCTCAATTTTCCGACCGTCCTTTGAAAACTGAAATTTCTCTTCGATCGACAACTGCCCGTAAGTGTACAGAAACTCGGGTAAACCATCCACCATCCGGAATCCGAAAAATTTGGGTTTACCGATCGCCCCCAGAGAAAACGCAAACGGATGGGGCCCTTCTGCGACCACTTCGTGGAAGGAAGTCCGCTCCCCGTTTTTAATCGCAATCAAACGACAAATCACTGGACTCCAATAAATCGACTGACCGGTTAGAGGATGAGTCAGGATAAAAGTGGAAGGCAGTGTCGAGCTGACATCGTCCGCCACCCGGATATTTCCCGTAACGATCGGATCCGTCAGAAAGTTCGAAATGGTAGCCCGTCTCACAATCATTTCTTCCTGACCCATCGCCGGAAGGATGGCAAAACAGATCGAAGCCATCAAAACAATCGATATTCGAGTTATCATAAAAATAAAATTCAAGCCTTGGGCGGTTCGTCACGGGTGAACACCCACGAAACGTTGTCACTCAGCTCTTTATTATATCGATAGCCAGCGGTATCAAACTTTTTCAGCTCTTCAGGATTGGTAATCCGGTTTTTAATCATAAAATCGCACATCATTCCCCGCGCTTTCTTGGCGTAGAAACTGACGATTTTGTATTTGCCGTTTTTCAGGTCCTTGAAACCGGGAGTGATAATGGTCGATTTCAACTCCCCTTTGCGGATCGAACTGAAGTACTCATTGGAAGCGAGATTGATCAGATATTCCGAACCTGACTCCTCCACCGCCGCATCCACCGCTTCGGTTATCCTCGATCCCCAGAACTCATAGAGATCTTTGCCCCGGGGATTCTTCAGCTTTGTCCCCATTTCGAGACGGTAGGGCTGCATGAGATCCATCGGCCGGAGCAATCCGTACAGGCCTGAGAGAATCCGGAGATGTTTCTGACTGAAATTGAAGTCCCGTTTCCCGTAAGTTTCCAATGTAAATCCAGTGTAGACATCGCCCTTAAAAGCCAACAAAGCGGCGCGGGCATTATCCTCATCAAACGGCACGCTCCAGTCTTTGTAGCGCTGGAAATTCAAATCGGCCAGTTTCTCGCTGATCCCCATCAAATCACTGAGCTGGGGCCGGGTCTTTTTCCGGAGCACTCCGATCAATTCCTCCGAATCATCGAGAAACTCCGGTTGCGTGGGATTATGAGCTGGAAGGGCGCTCTCGTAATCGAGCGTTTTCGCAGGTGAAATAACGGCTAACATGATGCAATTGCGGAGATGCTAGGCCGAACCGACGCCCGACGCAAGATAGGATTGAAAAGGTCCGGAATATCCGGATCACTGAAGGTTATCGAGGCCCCATTTCAGAACCGCTTCCGAGTCGGTCCACACCCCGTCCCATGAGCTGCCTAAAATCACGGCAATGACCCATTGATTATTCCGGTAACCGGCGCAAACCAGACAGCGTCCCGCATCCTTGGTGTAGCCGGTTTTCATCCCGACACACTCGTGATAAGTGTGGAGCAGATCGTTGCTGTTTTTAACCGGGATCGTTTTCCCGCCATGATAAGTAAAAGTTGTTTCCCGGGTTGCCACCATCCGCTGAATGTCCGGGTTGGCCAAAGCCCGCTGAGCGAGCTTCATCATGTCCCGCGCTGTGGAATATTGCCCCTCCGCGGTGAGCCCGTGCGCGTTGAGAAAAACCGAGTTATTCATCCCGATTTCCGCCGCTTTTACGTTCATCGCCTTCGCAAACTCCGCCTGGCTCGAGGAATGATCCCTCGCGAGACACTTGGTGACGTCGTTGAAACTGCGCATCAACATCATTTCAAGGAGCTTGCCCTTTTTATACCGACTCCCCGACGTGATCCAGAGATTGCGCGGCTCGATCATCCCGTCGGTCTTCTCCACCGTCACCAGACTGTCGAGATTTCCGCTTTCGGCAATGATCAGAGCGGTGAGCAGCTTTTGCGTGCTCGCCACCGATCGCTTTTTATCAATATTTTTGGCGAGCAGGACCTCGCCCGTCATTCCATCGATCGCCATGGCACTTTCGGCAATCAATTGCGGGGCCGGAGTGAGAGCTCGCTGGGCGAAAACGGATGAGGAAAGCAGGAAAAAGTGGATCAGAAAATAGATGGAAAAGCGTATCCTCATAAAAGCTGGGGAAAGATAGTTTGTGAAGAGAGACGAATCAAGAATCCATTCTTTCACCGCCTCCGGAGAAGATGAATGGAATGTTAACCCCGGCTTAGAGTCCATGAAAAACTTAAAGACGCCTTTCAAAAACGGATCCATGTTGTAGCGCATGGATGACAGGAACAGATTGCTCAAAGGCAGGGGTGATCCAAACGTTAGAGAGTTGCTCACCGACATGACTGACTCTCAGTCCACCCTCCTCGATCGAGTCCGCAGAACTTCCCGACCCAGGGTAAATTTACCCAAACCAATGGCCCGGAAGCCGCTCTTCCGTGACCTGAGCAGACTCATTGAGTTGTCACAATCCATCGTTTTTGCCATCGCGATCAACGCCTTCATCCTGATCGCCCTCTCCTTTCTTGCCGTTCGCTCCACGGTTCGACGCCAGCCACCCAAAGTTGTGGTTCAAATCAGCCCCTCCGAAAAAGACACCAATTCCGAAGCCTCCAGTTCCTCATCTTCAGCGAAAAAGAAGGAGCACAAATCCAGCGAAACCGAGAATCCTGATAAAACCGTACAGGAGGCGTTTCGCTCGACGGCTCTCAGTTCATTTGCGCTCCCCTCCATCGGCCTGCCTTCAGCCGGTGAATCCTTTTCCTCCGGAGCGGCTGAATTCGGCATTGGACAGTCCATCGGGAAACAGGGAGTCCAATCCGGCGTCTCCGAAGGCAACCTCGGTTCCATTTTCGATGGAAAGGGCCTTGGTGACGGTTCCGATATCCTCCTCTACGTTGACAATTCGCGAAGCATGCGGAAACACAGCGAGAAGCTCTCCACCCTCGTGATCAATCTCTTTCCGCGAGCCCGGATTATCGAAGTCAAAGGGTGTGCGATCGTGGAAAACGCCGGTTTCGTCAGAGAGCTCGAAAGCGACTGGTCCCGCCGCAGCAAAGTCTTCTTCGTCTGCGACCTTCAGGACGAAATCACCTATCCCGGCTTGAAAAAGCTCAGGCAGATTCTTCTGGAAGACGGCCCCACCAAAGAGCTGCACATCATCAGTTTCCAGAACCGCCCCATCATGGATCTGAAGTCCATCGTCGACGAAACCTGGGGTTCCATCTCCCTCGTCGTCAGCTCGCAACCTGGCTAATCCCCGCTTGCTCTTGCTCTTGCTCTTGCTCTTGCTCTTGCTCGAAAAACGGGGATCAAGAACAAGATTAGGAGCAGGAACAAGAGAATAAAATAAGCTTACTCGTAGTAGGTGTAGCCGTTAAGCGTCTCGCGATAGGCATCCATGATGCTCTTCAGCTGAGTCGGAGTAATCGCGCCGCGCTGAACCGCACTCTCCGCCGTCGAACGGAAGCGACGTTCCATTGTTTTGGGGTTATACTCTACGTAGGAAAGGACGTCGGCTACGGAATCGCCCTCAACCTCGTTTTGATAAGTGATTTCCCCGTCTTTCACCCCGATCGAAACCACATGGGGATCGCCAAGCAAATTGTGGAGATCACCGAGCGTCTCCTGATAAGCTCCCACCAGAAACGCTCCGATCACATAATCATCCCCCGGCTCCCGATCGTGGACCGGCAAATAGTCGCGGACTCCATTCCCTTCGCCATCGATAAACTGATCGACTTTCCCGTCACAATCGCAGGTGATGTCGGCCAGAATCGCCCGGTGAGTCGGCTCTTCATTGAGACGATGCAGCGGCATAAAGGGAAACAGCTGATCAATCGCCCAGGAATCGGGCAGGGACTGGAACAGCGAGAAGTTCGAATAATAAAAATCGATCAAAGTGCGGTCGAGTCCGGCGAGATCATCCGGAACTTCCTCGACACGTTGCATCGCCTCCGCCAGCAAGGTGCAATTCCACCAGTAAAGCCGCTCCGCCTCACCTCGGGTCCGGAGATCGAGACTGCCGTGCGTGAATTGAGCTCTTGCTTGATCCCGGTAAAAAACCGCATCGTTAAAACACTCCTGAAGCGTGTCCTCCGAAATCCGCTCCGAAATCTCCCAGAGATCGAAAAGAATCTTGGCGCTCCCCTTTTCCGGTCTCGGTTGCGCTTCCTTCTCCTCGAACCGGGTTACGTCGAGAATGTTAAATACCAGCACCGAATAATAAGCAACTATGGCACGGCCCGACTCCGTGATGATCGTCGGCTCTTGAACCCCGGCAATCCGGCACTGATCCTGAACCACTTCGATCAAATCCGAGCAATACTCCGCCAGCGTGTAGTTACAGGAGGACGCGGAATTCTCCTGCGAACCGTCGTAATCGACAGCCAGACCGCCGCCCATATCGAGATACCCCATCGGAGCACCCTCTTTTACGAGAGAAACATAAACCCGGACCGCTTCCAGAGCCGCCTCCCGGATCACCCGGATGTTCGGCAACTGCGATCCCTGATGGTAATGAAACAACTGCAGGCAATCGAGAAAATCCTCTTCCCGCAGGTAATCGACCATATCAATCAACTGAGAGGTATTCAGTCCGAAAACCGAGCGGTCCCCGCCGGACTCCGCCCAATGCCCCTCGGAATTAGTCGATAACCGGAAGCGGATCCCCAGCAGCGGGCGAATCCCCATCTCACGGGAACGACGAATGATGTCCGGCAATTCCCCCGGCATTTCCACAACGATGAATATCTGATAGCCCATCGATTTGGCATGCAGGGCCAGATCGATAAATTCATCATCCTTGTAGCCATTGCAGATGATCAACGCTTCGGTGTCACTGATGTAAGACAGAGCCGCGATCAACTCCGGCTTCGAACCTGCTTCAAAACCATAGTGATAGCGTTTCCCGAAGGCAGCAATCTCCTCGATGACCTGTTGCTGCTGATTCACCTTGATCGGGTAAACCCCACGATAAGCGCCGGTATAACCCGCCTCCTGAATCGCATCGGCAAAAGTCCGGTTTATCGACTCGATCCGGTTATCCAGCAGATCCCGGAATCGCAGAATTTGAGGAAGGGCAAATCCCCGTTCTCTCATCCCGTCGACCACTTTTTTCAGCGAAACCGGTACCGTTTTATAACTGTCACGGAGGTGAACCACTGCCTCACCCGACTCGTTGATATCAAAATACGAGTTTCCCCACCGCTCGACGCCGTAAAGTTCCCGTGAATCGTCTATTGACCAAGCTGACATAAAAGAAAAATTGAGGTGGTATTTTTAGAGGTAAACCAGATTTAAGCAATCGAAACAGACCTCACCCTCCATCATTTCTTCTAAGTTTTTAACACGATTTTCGTTGCCTTCACCGAAGTTTGAGGTCCATTATGGAGGTATGAGGGTATTATTGTCATTTGCAGCGCTTTTGTTAGTCTCTTCAAATTTGATTGCCGGCCCACGATCGTTGGTAGTGAACCCCGGCTGTTCCGGCGGGATTCCGGTTTACTCCAGCCCCAACGCCAGCTGCCCGATCACAGCCTACGTGTTTCATCAAACACTGCTGCCCCTCTGCCAGTGCTGCGAAAAGATCGATGCCTGTGGCAACGTCTGGGCCAAAGTGGAAATCAAAGGCTGGGTTACAGTTCGGTGTGGTGGCTCCCGCTCCCTGCGCCGCTTGATGACCCGCGACCGTGAGTGGCAGGTGACCCATTGCCCCGTCGTCATGGAATCCGGCAACTGTCCCACCGACATGCCCGTCGCCAAACTTCAGCCCTGCGCCGTCGTAAATAAACTTTGTCAGGGCCTCCCTACTTGTAAGCGCATCTACGCCTGCCACACCGGATGGGTCTTAAAAGAGCGCGCCGGGATGAAGTTCCTCTACTAATACCGCGCCACCGTTCCCGGAGGCTCAGAAAATGTGAGGTAGAACCGATTTTCACTCTGTTTGATCAACCCGGGCGCAAAACCCTGGTTATCAAGCCCTCCATTTCCTCCCCTACAGCAAGTTCCAGTAACTTTTCGCGCCTTTCACGCTTGTAGACAATGTTTAGCCATTGTGGTTACCTTCTCCCATGGGGAAACGGTTTACTTGGATCATTGTGCTTGTGCTTTTAGCGAATCAACTCGCATTGAAGGCCGAAGAACCACCCATTCTAACCAATCTCCGCGGAAAATACTTAACGGCCCGATCGGGTATCGAAACTGAGTTCACAGCAAAGCGGAACACACTAAAGTCCGGTTATCTGTCAGCTTTGACGAAGTATGAAGGCGAACTTCAAAGATCCGGCAATCTCGATGGCCTGATCTCCGTCAAAAAGGATCGAGAAGCTTTCGAAAAATCAGGCGAAGCAGGTTCGGGAGGAACCGAGAAACAACAGTCGCTGCGGAAGATCTATCTCGATGCTCTGGCACCAATCAACCGTGACGAGACCCAAAAGCTGAATGATCTGAAAGTATCCTACTCAAAGGCTCTCGAAAGTATGGTATCCGATTTAACAAAATCCAACATCATCGAAGCCGCCCTCCTCGCCAAGGCCGAGTTGAAAAAAATACAGGGCGAAATCGAAAGTGACCCCCCTGTCGAAACTCTGACCACAAGTGCTCCCACCGAGATACCCGGCCATCTGAAATTTAGGCCTATTCCCCTGATCGATCCTCCAATCACCGACAAAGATCTCTGGGAGAGTGGCGATAACTGGCCGCAAAACGTCACAGTGCCGAAAGGTGACCACAGATTTTCCAATAAGATCGAAACGAAGGAAAAGAGCAGCCAGATTAAATTTCTACCCGGGACTACTCTCAAAGGTAAAGGCGAGTCCTCCCGAATTATATTCGGGAACGGAACGACCACCGTGGGAACGGAAATTCAGTTTTCTGATTTCAAATTCAACGGAAATCTAAACACCGAATTCTTCTTTACCGACTGCACCTTTCAGAACGTCGATATCGGAAAAGGTGGGGGGTGGTTCGGAGGAAAATTTATGTCCCGGTGGCAACTTCGGGATTGCAAGTTCCACAACCATTTTGAAGAAAAATGGGAATCCCATCTCACCGGCGTTCAAATCATCAACTCCACATTCGAACGAGTCGATTTCCCCTCTATTATATACCACGAAGATCACGAACCATCCGACTGGGCTAACGAAGAATGGGCCGTGTTCTACCAGTGCCAGTTCCGCAAATGCGAGATACCAATCAGCGTGCTCAGCATCATGCAGGATTGCTCCTTCGACAACTGCCGCTTCTTTATGGACGAGCCGGAGATCAGCTTCGCAAAAAAAGTCGAGAGAACCATCCACGAACGAGATTCCGTCTGGAAAGTAAAAACTCTCCCGGAGAATTTCGTCGTGAATAAATTGCCTCTCCAATAGAGATATTATTTCTTCGCAGGTTTGCTTTTTAATAGAGGTTCGATGAACTCGAGCGAGCTGGCGACTACCGAATCGAGAACCTTTTCGCTGGTTCGATTTCCCCAGTAAAATCCGTGGTCCTCTCCGGGATAGGTCTTGATAACGATTGTTTTACCGGCGTTCTGGATTGCGGGAAATACGATATCGTAATTGATCCGTTTTAATGGATGGGTGTCGCCGTGGTGAATCAATACCGGACAGGAAATAGCCGCAATTTTTGCCTCCGTTGCTTTGCGACGCTCATCGGTATAAAGCGTCGGATAATCCACCATCGCCTTTTCGCGCATCGCAAGTTCAGTCATCAGACCGGTGTAGAGAACGGTCGCGGGCTCGCCGGCGATGACAGCAACAGGTGAGGCTTTTTTTTCACCGGCGAGTTCCAGAGCGATATTACCTCCGCCGCTTCCGCCGAAAATCACGACGCTTTCAGGATCCACTTCCGGCAACTTTTTGATTTCCCGAACCATCGCTATGGCATCCAGGATAGGTCCCCGGGATTGGGGATCATCCACGTAGGTTCGAAAAGTGGCTGATACCGTCACGTAACCAGCCGCGAGAAAGCGGGTCTGAGTCGGGTTTGATATCGCGTTTGCAATGACTTCGCGGGGTTTGCGCTGCCCGAGACTTCCATGAAAAAACAACACGGCAGGAAGTGGGCGATCAGCTTGAGGGACCCGGTAGGCAATCTCTATCTGATTCCCGTCGGCAGCAGTAGCGGTGAGTTTTTTCACCGGACTGACTTCCTGAGAGATCACTACCGGCGCCACGGTTGCGACCTCACCACTTCCGTCTCCCCGGGTGGTTCGGGAACCGGACCGGGCCGCGATCGCTTTTTTCAGATAGGCAGCTTCTTCTTCGCTCAATGATTGACCGCGTCGCTCTTTCTGGCGCAAGGTTTTGGCCCGGTCCCAGTCGATTTCATCGCCGATAGTGGTAAAGAGAAAGACAAAGCTCAGCGCGGCGATACCGGCGGTAGTGGTTGTTAATTTAGATTTCATGTTCGATTCCTTTGTGGTGTTTTGGTTAGCGTTTTCCCCGACTTTTTGATTGGTCGAGCGTTTCAAGTTCGTTGGTGATGTTGGCGGTTGCGCGGAGCAGCAAATCTCCGAAAACTTCCCGTTCTTCGGGCGAAAAACCGCGGCAAATGGTTGATTCGATGTGGTTCGCCAGCTCAAAGCATTCCGGCATGAGGGCGCGAGCTTCCGGAGTTAGGGAGAGTCGCACCGCCCTGCCGTCATTGGGATCTGGCCGGGTGGTCACCAGACCGAGGCTCTGCACCTTCCCCACGAGCCGCGCCATGGTGGAACGCGCTAAACCAAGATGACCGCCAATTTCGGTCGCGGTCTGGTCGTCCTGACGGAAGAGAGCAAAGAGAATATTGCCAATACCGGGCTTGAGCTGTTTATCGAGCTTCCTGACTTTCAGCATTCGCCCCAGCATCCCGAGGTAGGAATAATAGGCTCTCCCCAGAAGCAGGCTGATTTGAGATTCACTGTCTTTGGCGGGTTTTGATTCCATTTAGTTCCGTATGGAACTATCGGTGCAAAAGAAAGTTGCGCAGTCTTTTCACTTTTCTGAAATTATTTAGCGGGATAGCCACTGGAGAGCCACACTTTTGCCTCTCCGCTATCGTCCACGGTGACGATGCGACACTCGAGCCCGTCGGTGGATTCAATCAACGCCATCCCCCGCTCCTTCCCGAGAATGCTGACGGCGGTGGCGTAGCTGTCGGAGGTCGTGGCATCGGGAGCGATCACGCTGACAGCGATACGCGCGGTCAAACCGAGGCCGGTGTGTTTATCGACGATGTGGGAGTAACGCTTCCCTTCGATGATGAGAAATCGCTGGGTATCGCCCGAGGTGGAAACGGCGGCATTAGCGAGGGTAAAACTGGCTTCTCCCGGTTCGGCCATCTCCAGGGTATCAAGCCCGACGGCCCACCCCTCTTTTCCCGGAGGTGGATCTCCCAGCGCGATATCTCCGCTCGCCGCGACGAGGCATCGCGAAAATCCGCCGTCTTTCATTATTTTTGACGCGGTATCGGCGGCATAGCCTTTGGCAATTCCTCCGAGATCCAGCACCATCTGATCAACCAGTTTGGTTACGGTTTTGGCGTCGCGATCGATGATCAGCTTTTCGAATCCAGTGCGCGCTTTGGCTCCGAGGATCTGGGCTTCGGTCGGAAGTTGCCGGTTTTTCCGGGCGCGCCTCCAGAGCCGGATCATCGGTCCGATGGTGACGTCAAAAGCGCCATCGGTGGCTTCGGCAAGCTCGCGTCCCCGGATCAGAACATCGAGCAATTCATCGCTTACCGGGATGGGCTGATTAGCAGGGGCCTGCGACAGTTTGGAGAGTTCAGAATCGACCAGATAATCGGAGAATATTTGATTTAACTCCGCGACCCGCTGAAATGCTTTGCGACTGTACAGGGTACAATCATCGACTTCACCCTGTACAGTCCCGGATGGTACATGGTACGATCCGGATTTCGGCACCCAGACCCGAATCGTGAAGAGGGTCCCCATGTGGGGCTCCTGAAATGTCACGAGTTCTCCCCCGGAAGCGCTTTTCGGCTCCGGTTCGCTGCAGGCACTGGCAGCAATCAGGGCACAAAAAAGGCAGGCCGCTAAGCCCGCCTTCTGTTTAATCTTCATCAGACGTGAATCGAATGAAACGGGTGGATCAGCCGCCGATACGACCGGAGTTCCACATGACGTCCATTTTCTGTGCATCAGGCACTTTAAGCGGACGAACGAGGCGGAATCCCAACCAGAGTGCGTCGGTGTGATACCAGATTGACTTCGGCAACTGTGGATCCTGCTGCTTCCAGTTTTCTTCTGAACCCCAGCGGCGTGCGGAACGAACGTCCATTGCCGGATCGTACCAGGAACCTCCGCGGGCAACCCGGGGATAAAGTTCGGTCGGAACGACCAATGGGGCAATCACTGCATTGCCACTTCCGGAACGCGACCCGTAGGTGTTCGCGACGTATTGGTCGAGGCACCACTCCATCACGTTGCCGTGCATGTCGTGAAGTCCCCATGGATTCGGCTTTTTCGTTCCAACCCGGGCGTATCCGGAAAGGACCGGGTTGTCGGGATTGGTCTCGAAAACAGCGTATTCGGTAAGTTTATCTTCGTCGCAGGAGAATGCTCCAGTCGTTCCGGCACGACAGGCGTATTCCCACTCAGCTTCGGTGGGAAGACGATAGAAATGACCGGTCTGAGCACTGAGCCACTGACAGAATTTGTTGGCGGCGTGCTGTGTCATGGAAATTGCAGGATAACCGTCGAGCCCCATCCCGAAGCTCATTTCGGTATAAGGAGCGGTCGGGCTGGAAACCACATCAGCAGCTTCATCGTCGGGATTGATCTTGATCGGTGAACCGTCCTTGTTACGTGGCGTCGCAGTGATCATGAAGGGCTCATACATGTCCCAGGTCACTTCAAATTTACCCATCCAGAATGGCTCGAGTTTGACTTTGTGCTGAGGACCTTCGTCATCGAGACGGTCTTTTTCGCTGTCGGGACTACCCATGAGGAATTCACCGCCGGGAATCGGAACCATTTGGTATTTCGCTCCGGTTTTCGGAATCGTGTTCTCATATGCCTGCATTTCCTCAGCCGCTTTCTCAGGAGAACCGGCGATGATGGCTTCACGCATTTTTACGACGAGTTCGAGGTTGTCAGCAGGTCCGCTGCTTTCCTCCTCGGCACCGGCATCGCCCATGCTGAAACCTTCCGGCCAGACGGATCCCTGGAAAACCCAGAGGCGAAGCTTCTCTTTATCTTTCTCGGTGAACGGTCCGCCTTTTTTAAGGATCGAAAGGACGTCTTTCTCGAAATTCAGTCGCTGAGTTTGCTCGAGCACAACGCCATCAGGCCATTCAGCGCCCTGATTAATCCAGTTTTTGATCGTCTCCTGCTGCGCTTTGGTCAGCGGAGCCTGTTTACCGGGAGGCATCACCTCATCATCATCGTTGGGAAGCGTTGTGGAATAATAGACCTGACTGCCTTCCGCATCCCCGGGGATAATACACTCGTCAGGGTAAGCGTCTCCTCCTTTGAAGGCGAGTTCTTTGGTGTCCATCCGATAACCGCCTTTATCTTTGCCATCGTGATGGCAGCCGATACACACGGCTTCAAAAATAGGCTTAACCTCGGTCATGAAATCAACCTTAGCAGTTTCGGCATGCAGCAATGCGCCGGTTGAGAGAAAAAGGGCGATGGATAGCTTTTTTCGGATCATTCAGTATTCGATTACAAAGTGAGCGTGAAGGAACGCGATTTTATCGCGACGGTCAAGAACCGTATTTTTGTTCGTTTTTTTCTCTAATGCCCTGAACGATGGTTGACGTAACGGGCGCTTCCCAGCAATTTAGAAAAGTGAAATTTATCCGACTTTTTATCATTCAGCTTTGCCTTGTGCTGCCTTTGGTCGCTCAGGATGAACCGGTCCGCGGTTTTGTCACCTTGGAGCCGTTCGAAATCCGGGTCGAGGCGCTTTGTGAGCCGAAGGCATACCGGGACGAGTGGGGACTCACCGACTTTTATATTCAGGGTTCCGCAAAGGATCGCATCCTGGCCCAGGCTCTCGAGCTGCTGAGGACGAAGACGGCGGTCCGTTCTCCCCAGATGGACTTCAACTTCGATTCCACCCACACCCGGTTTATCGTTTTGACCAAAGACCTCGGATACGTTCCCGACGATCGCGATGAAATCCCGGTGGACGAGGCCTTGATCGGCGTTTCCATGTCGGCACTGAGCCGCGAGATCTATGATCTGAACATCGCCTGGGATTGGCGGGCACCGGGGCAGACCCGGGTTCCCATGTTGTTTGCGGTCGGCAGCGATCGTCTCGCACGCTTTTTGACTGAGGAGGAACCGGTCATGAAATGGGGGCGGGCCGAAGACATCGATTACTCACCCAATTTGTTACCCATCCCCGCGATCGAAAAGATGAAGCGGGAAAACCAGCCGATCCTTCTAAAGACAGGGCTCGGCATCCTCGGCCTCGCCGGTTTGATCGTTCTCATTTTCAAAACGCGAACCCCTCCCCTGATCTTTTTCCTCATCCCGCTGGGTCTCGTAGCTCTGTTCGGAGCGTTCCGCTTCGCCAAATCAGTCCCGATCCTGCCTACCGCGGAGGAGGCGAATGATCTGCTCTACAGTCTGCTGAGAAACACTTATCATTCTTTTGATTTCCGTGATGAATCCGAGATCTACGACACGTTGGAAACCAGTATTTCCGGCGCCCTGCTGGAATCGGTCTACCTCGAAGTGAGAAAAGGGCTCGAACTCGAAGTCAGAGGCGGCCCCCGGGTCCGGATCAAAGGAATCGATCTCCGGCAATGTGACATCATCGCGCGGAATGATGACTCCGGGACCTTTGATGTGCAATCCGAGTGGGTTGCGGTGGGCGATGTGAACCATTGGGGTCACTCCCATCTGCGGACGAATCGCTACAAGGCCAACCTCCGCATCGGAGCTACCGACGACACCTGGAAAATCACCAAAATGCAGATTCTCGACGAGGAACGCACCCAGCAAGTCACGAAAACCGACGGAACCGTACAGTAACCAATGGTTGAGTGCAGCAATCTCGTTTTTCAGTATCCCGGTGACTCTTTTTCGCTGAAAATTGCGGATCTGGAGATCGCTAAATCCGAGAAGGTCGCCATCATCGGTCCCAGCGGCTGTGGCAAAACGACCTTGCTCCAGCTCATCAGCGGGATTTTGACGCCCCGCTCGGGTGAAATTTCGGTCGACGGGCAAATCGTGAGCAAATTGTCGAAAAAGGAGCGACAGGCCTTTCGAATCCAGAATATCGGACTCGTGCCGCAGCGCTTTGAGTTACTCGATTATCTGACGGTGATCGAAAATGTGCTTTTGCCCTATCGGATTTCCAGTTCGCTGAATCTGGGAAAAGATGACGCCAACCGGGCGCTGGATTTGATGAAGCGCGTCGGAATCGGGACTTACAGCGACCGGCAGCCCGAGCAACTTTCCCAGGGAGAGCGCCAACGCACCGCCATTTGCCGGGGATTGATCACCACTCCGAAAGTGATTCTCGCCGATGAACCGACCGGGAATCTCGATCCGGAAAACCAATCAAAAATCGTCGACCTGCTTCTCGAACAAGCCGACAATATCGGCGCGACGGTTATTATGGTGACTCACGAACCGAGTTTGCTGCCGCTTTTTGAACGAACCATTGACCTGCTGGAATTGAGGAGCTCATCATGAACTGGCGTGGAATTTGGCATCTCGGAACTCGCTACTTGCGACGGAAACGGGCGAAAACCGCGCTTCTAATCGCGGCATTTACTCTGGTTTGGCTCCTGCCCACCCTCGTGGCGCTTGTCGTCTCCCAGGCGGAAGAGCACCTGAGGTCCCGGGCCGCGGAAACGCCGCTGGTGATGGGCCGGACCGGAAGCCCGCTGGAACTCGCTTTCAACGCGCTCTACTTCACCAAACCGGAACAGGCAACCTTTCCGCTCAAGGAAACCGAAGTGCTCGAGGACGGGATTTCGATTATCCCGATTTATTCCCGCTACCACGCTCAGGACAATCGGATCGTCGGAACCACGATCGACTATTTCCGGTTTCGCAATCTCACCTTCGCCGCGGGTCGCCAGTTCATACGAATGGGCGAGTGCGTCATCGGAGCAAAAATTGCCACAGCCCACGGCCTTTCCGTCGGCGACTCCGTGATTTCCTCGCCCGGCTCGATGTTCGATCTCGCCGGGGTTTATCCGTTAAAAATGCGGATCTGCGGGATCATGGAAGCCAACGGATCACCCGACGACAGCGCCATCTTCGTGGATTTAAAAACAACCTGGGTCATCGAAGGCCTCGGCCACGGCCACGAGGAAGCCGACAAAGTCGACAGTGATCAGGTTTTACGAAAGGACGAAAAAGGCGAGATCATTCTCAATGCCAGTGTGGTTGAATTTAACGAAGTGACCGCAGAAAATGTGAATGAGTTTCACTTCCACGGCGATCAGGGCGATTTTCCGATCTCCGCGGCAATCGCGATCCCTGATAACGCGAAAACACAGGCTCTTTTCAAAGGGAAATTTCTCACCCGGACTGACATGCAGGTCGTTTCACCGGCTGAAGTGATGGACGAGCTTTTCGACACCGTTTTCCGGATCCAACAGGTCGTGACGGCGATCCTTTTTCTGATTGGTCTGGCCACACTGGCGATCGGGTTTCTGGTCTTCACGCTGTCTTATCAGCTCCGCATCCGGGAATTCAGCAACCTTTCGAACATGGGAGCCGATCCCCCGTTCCTCCGCTGGCTGATTGCGTTTGAAGCTCTTTTTGTCTTCGTCGCGAGCCTGCTGGTCGCCGGATTGATTCTGATGATATTCAATCTCTTCACGCCTGCATTAATCAAAGCCTTTTTGAGCTAATCAAAATCTATCGGCAAAGCATTGCGGATCGTCTAAGATAAACGAGGCTGAGCTTGATTGTAAACCTCAACGATTATGAGAGCATTGCCCCGAATTATCGCTTTGACTGCATTACTGGCCTTCGGAATCCCACTGATTCCGGTCCCGGAAGCTGCAGGTCTGTTTAACTTCTCCAAGGATCCCGTGATCCGGAAAGCAAAGCGTTACAATCTGGTCCCAGTGACGGATGCCGCTCCGGGTGTCTTCGTCGACATGCGCTACAAATTTACCTCCGCTTCAGGGAAGCCGCTTTATCTCAAGGATATGCCCTGCCTCATCAATGCCGATTCCGGCAAAAAGCTGAAGGTTGCGCAGCGGGAAGTCGCTCGTCAGGGCTACGCGCTGAAAATCTGGGATGCGTGGCGTCCGCCTGAGGCTCACAAAGCGCTCTGGGAGGCGGTCAAAGATCCCCGTTATGTGGTTCCACCGGAAAAGGGATTGTCCTGGCACTGCTACGGAATCTCGATCGATCTGACTTTGGTGAAAGCGGATGGTTCCCCGACTAAGATGCCGACCAAATTCGATGTCTTCACAAAAGAAGCCGCCTCGAACTACACCGGCAACGATCCGGAGATTAAAAAGAATCTCGCCCTTCTCCAGAACTCGATGCGAAAAGCCGGGTTTAGCAAAATCAATGATGAGTGGTGGCACTTCGACGATAAGCCGGGAGCCCAGCGGGTGTTTCAAGTCACCGCAAAGGACCTCGGTATCGAGATGCCGAAATAGATCGACGCTTCACGCAGAAAATCCGCTAAATGACAAATCTTTCATCTTAGCAGTCATCAATTTGTCATTTCCAAATGGCTGACTGTGATTGATGAAACTAAAAGCGATTCGAATCTGTCAGTTCACCGGGGCCACCTTGGCCCTGATTTTCACCACCGCCCTGAACCAGAGCACTTCGTTTGGTCAAGACAATGACGAGAGACGTTCCCCTCACGATCTTCGAAAACAGGGCAAGCACGGGCCCGGTCCGGCGCGGATGTCCGACACGGAAGAAACCGGTATCGTAAAAATGGGCCCGAGGGCGATCCGCCTGCCCGATGAATTCCGCACCATCACCGGGGTCGATAACAACCTCCAGAATATCGAATGGGGAAGCGCGGAAATCCCCTTTGTCAGAGTGGTCCCGCCTGCCTACAGCGATGGCGTCAGCTTTCCCTCCGGCGAAGATCGCCCCGGAGCCCGGGCTATCTCCAATGCCGTCAATGCTCAGGAAGAAGTGATCTTCAATGACCGGGGAATCACCGATTTCCTCTGGCAATGGGGCCAGTGGCTCGATCACGACATAACCCACACCCCGGTTGATGATCCGGCGATCGAGTTCGATATCGAAGTGCCGGCCGGCGATCCCTTTTTCGATCCCACCGGAAGCGGCGCAGTCGTGATCAATCTGGACCGATCCTTCGCGGAAGACGTCAATGGCGTTCGCGAACAACTCAATGAGATCACCGCCTACATCGATGCCTCGAATGTCTACGGCTCCAATGTCGAACTTGCCGCAGAGCTTCGAACCCTCGACGGGACGGGTAAGCTTAAAACAAGTGATGGAGATCTGTTACCCTTCAATGTGAACGGATTTCCCAACGCCCCCTCATCACAGGCCCCGAACTTTTTCCTCGCCGGTGATTTCCGGGCTAATGAACAGGTTGGCCTGACGGCCATGCACACCCTGTTTGTCCGGGAACACAACTACTGGGCGGAGGCCCTGGGAAAAGCGAATGCACTCCTCTCAGGCGATCAAATCTACGAAGCGGCCCGCATCATTGTCGGGGCTGAGATGCAGGTTATCACCTACCGCGAGTTTCTCCCGCTGTTGCTGGGGCGCCGGGCCCTTCCGAAATACGACGGTTACAAGCCGGAGATCAATGCCGGTATCGCCAATACCTTCGCAACGGCTGGTTATCGCTTCGGCCACACCATGCTCTCCCCGCAGCTCCTTCGGCTCGATCGCAACCTTGAGGAAATCGATGAAGGGCACCTCGCCCTCGCCAGTGCATTTTTTAATCCATCGGCCATTACCGATGAAGGCGGTATCGATCCGATCCTCCGGGGAATGGCCCGCCAGGTGGCTCAGCAAATCGATACCAAGTTGGTTGACGATGTTCGCAATTTCCTCTTCGGCCCTCCGGGAGCGGGTGGCTTTGATTTGGCCTCACTCAATATCCAGAGAGGTCGCGACCATGGACTCGGATCTTATAACGAAGTCAGAGTGGCTCTGGGACTGAATGCCGTCTCTAGTTTCGAAGAAATAACGTCCAACGAAGAGACTCAGGAGGAACTGGCTTCGGTCTATGAAAACGTCGATCAAATCGATGTCTGGATTGGCGGTTTGGCAGAAGACCGGATCGAGGGAGCCCTCCTCGGGGAAACCATGTCAGCGATTCTCGTCGAGCAGTTCACCCGGCTTCGCGATGGTGACCGCTTCTGGTATCAGAACTACCTCGACCGGGAACTGCAGAGCCTCGTCGAAAGACAAACCCTCGCCCAGATCATTCGCCGGAATACCCGGATCCGGAGAGAAATCCCTGACAACGTTTTTGTCACCCCTTACCAGCCCATGAGAATCGAGTCCAAACCTTCGCGAGGCAGAGGAAATGGCAGACCCGGTCCCCCACGCGGCACCGACAGAAAATCCCGATAGTTTCGAAAGGCCCGCAGGACATCGATCTCATGACCATTCTTAAAGAAAACGACTGCACAGAAGCAGTCAATCAGCTAGACTTGGGCGATATGCGGGTGCTTGTCGTCGAAGATCAAAAGAAAATCGCCTCCTTCATCAGAAAAGGCCTCGAGGAGGAAGGCATGGTGGTCGACGTCTGCCACAACGGGGACGACGGTTACGATCTCGCCTGCACCGAACCATACGACGCACTGGTACTGGACATCATGCTCCCGGGCCGGGACGGGCTCAGTATTCTTAAAAATCTCCGGAAGAAAAAGAATGCCGTTCCCGTCGTCATGCTGACCGCGCGGAGCGAATTGGATGAGCGACTTGAGGGCCTCAATCTCGGCGCGGATGACTACCTAACCAAGCCATTTTATATAGAGGAACTCGCCGCCCGCCTCCGGACCGTGATGAGGAGATCGAGCGGCGAATCAACCCACCTGCTTAAAGTTCAGGACCTCGGGATGGATTTGATCCAGCGGACCGTCAAGCGGGGCGATCAGGATATCGACCTTTCGAGACGGGAATATTCTCTACTCGAGTTTCTGATGCGTACCCCCGGACGGGTTCTCACCCGAACTCAAATCACCGAGCATGTCTGGCAGTATGGATTTGATCCGGATACCAATCTGGTTGATGTCTATATCAAAAGGTTACGACAGAAAGTCGATGCCGATTTTGATGAGAAGCTCATTGAAACGGTGAGAGGCGTTGGCTACCGAATCGGGCGACCGGATTAATGAAATCATTCCGGTTAAGATTGGCGCTGCTCTCAGCGATGATATCCGCTGCCATTATTGCCGGAATGGCCACCGCCGGACTGTTTCTTTTCAAACGCGTTTTGCTGGAATCGGTCGATCTGGAACTCGCCGTTCCGGTAGATCGGATTGCCCGGGAACTGCATCCCTACACCGACTACCGCCGGGTTTTCCGAAATGCCGATATCGCTTACGGTTCCGATATCGAAGACGGCAAAACCCTGCTAATGATGCGACATGATGTGACCGGCGACATCATCTACCAAAAACCGGACAACTGGATCACCGCCGTGGACCCCGCCATTTGGGAAATCGAAGTTCCACCACGCCGTCCGCTCCGGGAATCAGAGGAAGGAGCGCTCCCGCCTCACCTGTTTGAACATCCCGGTTTCGAAAAAGGCAAAGGGAAGGGCAAAGCCAAAGGACCTCCCGATTTCCAGTCGGAATCACCGATCGAATATCATGACATTGAAACCGACGGGAAACACTGGCGAGTGGGACTACAGAGAAACCACGGCCACACCGTAATGATGGGGCGAAGCCTGGCGGAGTATCAGTCCGAGATGTCAAAACTCATGAAAATGCTCTTTATCGCAGCACCATTCTGCCTGTTTTTCATCGGGCTTGGTGGGTGGTTTATCGGTCACCGGGCGATGAAACCTCTGGCTGTGATTACTGATACCGCGAGTAGCATAACGACCCGTGATCTCCATGAAAGAATACCGGTGAAACGGGGCGAGTATCACGAATTCGCCAATCTGATTTCTGTATTAAACCTGATGATGGATCGTCTCGAGAGAGGCTTCACCCATGCTATGCGATTCAGTGCCGACGTATCTCACGAATTAAAAACGCCGATCACGATTATGCAGGCGGAGCTAAATTCCGCGCTGAAGGAATGCGAACCGGGGAGCCGGGAGGAAAAAGCGCTCCAGACGATCAGCCAGGAATCGCACCGCCTCAAAGCCATCACCGGAAGCTTGATGCTTCTGTCCCAGGCTGAATCGGGTCGACTCGTTGCAAAGAAAGATCAGATCTCTCTATCAAATGAAATCAGCGACATCGCCGAAGACACCGAAATCCTCTGTGAAAAATCGGGGCTCAGCCTATCGACTGATATAGAGGAGGGCATCACTCTCACTACCGACAAAACCTTACTGCACCAGGCGATTCTGAATCTCGTCAGTAACGCAGTGAAGTATAACCAACCAAAAGGCTGGATAAAGATTTCACTTCAGAAACACAGCCTCAGTAGCGAAGCTATTTTCCGGATCTCAAATTCAGGCTCCGGAATTCCGACCGACGAGCAGGATAAAATTTTCGAACGCTTCTACCGAATCGACAAAGCCAGAGATCGCTCCATCGACGGTTTCGGTCTTGGTCTGAACCTCTCTTTTGAAATAATCACCGTCCTCGGAGGCGAGCTGGATCTTCTCAAAGCCGATTCCGATGAAACCACTTTTCAGGTCCGCCTGCCGGTCGATAATTGAGTTCCTCCTACTCCCGTCTCAGTAGTTGATACAAAACAATAGCGGCACTGGCAGCGACATTGAGCGAGTCCATCCCATTTGCCATCGGAATTTCCACCGTGGTGTCACATAGCTTTAACCAGGTTTCGGAGAGGCCGTCTTTCTCGGGCCCGAACATGACGAGTGTGTTCCGTCGGAGCGGAACTTCGTGGAGGGCAACACTTTCATTTCTCAGCGCAGTCGCTAATACGGTGAATTCACTTTTCTTCAGTTGCCGAATCTCCGATTCGAGATCAGCGACTTCGTACACCGGGAAGCGGAAAACCGCACCGGATGAGGTTCGGATCGCTTTCCGGGAATAGACATCTGCTCCCCGGTCTTTCTGCAGGACCATTCCCGAGGCGCCAAGAGCGGCTGCGGTTCGGATAATCGCACCAAGATTGGATTCGTCGGCGATTTCGGGACAGGTGACGAACAAACCCGTTAAATTCCGAGGAAGTGAATTGACTGAATCCGGTCGCTTTGCCAGCGCCAGCAACCCACGATGAAACGGGTAACCCAGCATTTGCGAAATAGCCTGCTTCGGAGCAACGAGGAGCTCAGCCGAATGAAGGTCGCGATCCTCGAACCCGGGGTAGGATCCTTCAGCTTTCAGGATTGAAGTGACCTCGTATTTTCCGCTTTCGAGCAGGGCTTCGACGGCCCAGCGGCCTTCGACGACAAATTGATCACGTTCCGGACTGGAAAAACGCTCCGCGACGGAGTCGAGCATCAGATGTCAGATTTCACCGCCTGCACTTCGACGGGTGGATTGATCTGGATCGTAAAAAGTCGAGCAGTCCGGATCGGAGATTCGCCACGATGGGAATCGAAAATTTTATGAGGCGCAGCATCCGGCGCTCCTTTGTCGGTACTCTCGTTCGTCTTGGAAAATTTTGGAATAATACTGGCTCCTTTGTGAGAAACAGTTTTCATCGTTTTCCCCAGAATCTTCCCAATCCCTTGATGCTGTTCCACTGGCTTGGCCCAAAGAACAGGTGCTTTTGTCGCTTCAGCAGATGGCTCTTCTGCTTTCAAAGAAAATGCCCCTGTCACGAAAAACAGGAGGAGAGCCGCAAAGTAGGTATTTGCTCGGTTTGTCATGTGCCTCATATTTCGTACTGACAATTTATTTCTCAAAAATTAATTATCAAACTTTTTTATAAATTTATCAAGCCGCTTTCCCGTCCTACCGGGACGTAAACGGGCTATTTCCCCGGAAAATCTCCATCAAAACCGGCACCTGACTCCGGCTGAGCTGCTCAATCGAGTGACAGGGAAACTCCCAGGTGATGATATCGATTCCGTTTTCATCGGCCCAGGTGCCCATGGATCCCGGCGTGGAATACCCGATATCAGCCACCAGTGGCAGCCCGGTCACCTTCTCAAGCCAGCGGCCCTCTTTTGATAAAACCGGATCGTCAATACACCCCAGCGGGCCATGGAGTGAGAGAATCACGAACGGTTTGCTCCGCTGGATCGCGTTCACCAGGATTTTGGTCTCCGGCTCGGAACCCGGGCCACTTCCGGTGAGAATCGGGATCGCCAAATTTTCATCATAGTGCCAGCGGCAGGTGGTGGGATGCTCCTGCCAATTGGCGGTCGGAAAGTTGCGATTCAAATCGACGCCATGGGCATTTCCCCGGGTTCCCAGAGCCAGCCCGTCGGGATTGGCGCACAAAATAATTCCAATCGAGTCATGCAATCCCGGTAGGCTCCGCAGAGCGCGGGACACGGATATCGTCGTTTCCGGCTCCTCTCCATGAATGCCCGCGATCACCAGCAGTTCACAATCCTCTTTTGCGGGAATCCAGGTAATCGGAGCTCCGAGAACCGAGTGGCCCAGGGTTTCGAATCTGTGGTTAAGTCGGGATTGCTTCATTAAAACTTATCGAGGGAATACTGTAACGCCACTTTCCCCATCCTCCGAATGCAGAATTGCAGCCTTTTCGACGTGGAGAGGTGAGTTGTCTTGCGACAATGAAAGGACGGTTCTAGGTTCGCCGTCTTTCTTAAAACGAGCCCTTCTCTTATGCGTTTCTTTTCCCGCCTTATCGATGCTTTTGCCGAAGCGAACGGGCCTCCACCCCGCCAATTGGTCCCATTTTTTAAATGGAGTCTCAAAGGGGCGTGGCCGATTATCTGGTTGTCGCTACTGGCCTCGGTCCTGGTTGGTTTCGGCGAGGTACTCTCCGCTTATTTTATCGGCTGGGCCATTGATCTGGCGATGGAGCACGGTCCTGCGGGGCTTTTTACAGCACATTGGGAAAAATTCGCGGCACTCGCAGCCTTTTTTGTGATTTTAAGACCGATCGTGATGGGAATCAACGGAGGGCTTTCCTCTCTGTCATTGGGGGTCAATCTGTTTCCTCTCGTCATGGCCCGGCTTCACCGCCATACCCTCGGGCAGTCGCTGAGCTTTTTCGACGATGATTTTGCCGGGAGGATTGCTCAGAAACAGCAGCAAACCGCTCGCGCGATCGGCGATCTCGTGATGGAAAGCATGAATGTCGGTGGATTTGCAATTGCCTCGGCGATCGGTGCCACTGCTTTTGTAACCTCAATTCACCCGGCTCTCGGAGGCGTCGTCCTCGTCTGGCTGATTGCCTACTTGCTTCTGATTCGATGGTATCTCCCCCGGATTCGCCGTCGCTCCAAAGAACGCGCCGCGCAACGAGCCATTGTAACCGGTCAGGTGGTCGATACGATCACCAATATGCCGACGGTCAAACTCTTCGCCCACGGCGAGCACGAAGACCGCGCCGCTCTCGATGCCCTCACTTCGTTCCGGAAAACCGCAGCGGACTTTGGAGAGCTTTCCGTCTGGTTTCGCTACACCTTGATGTCGCTGGCCGGCACCCTGCCCGTTGCTTTGATTGGCGGTGCCCTCTGGCTCTGGTCCCGGGGCCTCGCCACACCGGGCGATATCGCCGCCGCCTCGCTGATCGCCACTCGTCTAGGTCAAATGTCGGGTTGGGTCTCATTCACCGCTTTGGGAATGTTTTCAAATATCGGAGAGATCGAGGATGGTATGAAAACGCTGGCTCACGATCACACCATTGTGGATCGGGCCGACGCGATCGAACTGGGCAGAGTGGAAGGGAAAATCGATTTTCAAAATGTGTCATTTGGCTACGGCCGGGAGGAAGCCGCTCTTGATAGCTTCAATCTGGTCGTGCAGCCGGGAGAAAAAGTCGGGCTGGTAGGTCGATCGGGTGCCGGTAAAACGACGGCCGTTTCTCTACTGCTTCGCCTCTATGATGTGGAGGCGGGATCGGTGATGATTGATGGTGTTGATATCCGCGAGATTGCCCAGGATTCTCTACGTCGCCAAATCGGGATGGTCACTCAGGACACCGCCATGTTTAACCGCTCCGCGAAAGATAATATCGGCTACGGTCGTCCCGATTCCGATGATAAAGCCGTCGAAGCCGCAGCTCGACAGGCGGAAGCTCACGAGTTTATCAAAGACCTCCGCGACGCAAAAGACCGCCAGGGCTACGACGTCTACCTCGGCGAACGGGGCGTGAAACTCTCCGGAGGTCAGCGCCAGCGGATCGCTCTGGCGAGGGCTTTTTTGAAAGATGCCCCGATTCTGGTTCTCGACGAAGCGACCTCCGCTCTCGACAGCGAAGTCGAAGCCGTGATTCAGGAAAAACTTGAGGAACTGATGCAGGGAAAAACCGTCATTGCGATCGCCCACCGTCTTTCTACCATTTCGCGGATGGATCGTATCATCGTGATGGACGGGGGCAAAATCGTCGAAGAGGGCAATCACGAATCTCTACTCAACAAACAGGGCCTCTACGCCGGATTCTGGAATCGCCAGTCGGGTGGGTTTCTCGGAACCGATCCGGAATAGCTATCTTTCCCCGGCTATATAAAAAAACAATCGACTGTACCCTGTACAGTTCAGGAGTGTACAGGGTACAGTCCTCTGGAAAGCCGATCCTTTACGATCCCGCGCCTGCTAATTTTTGACTCGCGGGAGGGCCCGGTTTTTGCTTAACTATTGATAACTATGTCGACGCTGACACGGACATTTCAATGGTGGCATCGCGAGGGGGAGAAAATCGTTTGTGATCTTTGTCCCCGTGCTTGTCGACTCCAGAACGGTCAGCGGGGCTTCTGCTTTGTCCGGGCCAATCAGGACGGTGAGATGGCGTTGACGACCTATGGGAAAAGCACCGGTTTATGTATCGACCCCATCGAGAAAAAGCCACTCAACCATTTTCTTCCGGGCACGCCGGTTCTGTCATTCGGGACGGCGGGATGCAATCTGGGATGTAAATTCTGCCAGAACTGGAGCATTTCAAAATCCAGAGAAATTGAGATCTTAAGTCAGGAGGCAAGTCCGGAGGCAATCGTCAAAGCGGCGTTGGACCACGGTTGCCGAAGTATCGCGTTTACCTACAACGACCCTGTGATCTGGGCGGAATACGCGATCGATGTCGCAAAAGAAGCCAAAGGTGCCGGTTTAAAAACGGTAGCCGTTACCGCCGGATACATCACCGATGAAGCGAGAGCGGATTTCTTCGAACATATCGACGCAGCCAATGTCGATTTGAAAGCCTTCACCGACGAATTTTACCGGAGCATTGCTTTCGCGCGAATCGATCCCGTACTCGATACCTTGAAGTGGCTGAAGGCGGAGGGGAAAACCTGGTTTGAAATCACCAACCTGCTTATTCCCGATGAAAATGATTCCGAAGCGGAGATCGAGCAGTTCTCCCGCTGGATTCTGGATAATCTGGGCGACGAAGTTCCCATTCATTTTACAGCCTTTCACCCCGATTTTAAAATGCAGGACAAGGTCCGGACTCCGCACGAAACCTTGATCAGGGCGCGCAATCAGGCGCTTAAACTGGGCGCAAAATACGTCTATATTGGAAACGTCTTGGACAAGAACCGCCAAAGCACCTTTTGTCCATCATGTCAGAACCTTCTCATCGAACGTAATCATTACGAGTTGGGACGATATGATATAAGAAATGGAGCCTGCGGTTCCTGCGGCACAGCGATCGCCGGTCTATTTGAACCGGACCGGGGAGCCTGGGGCAGAAAACGCCTCCCCATCTCGATACCAGCCACCACACACTCATGACTAACGCACCAACCAAAGAGCGATCCAATTTTTCCGAAGCGGATGGAGAGATCCTTCTCGATCATGCAGCGGCCTGCATCGAGGCTGCGCTGGAGGGAAAGCCCCTGCCCCGGTTTGAGAACCCTCTCGCCAACGCACCGGTCGTCGGTATTTTTGTTTCCCTGAAGCGCGGTTCTATTCTCCGGGCCTGTTGCGGCAGTCTTAACGAATCGCAATACGAACCGCTCGGGGTGCTGATCGAAGCGGCAGCACAGCGGGCCGCCCTCAAAGATGTTCGCTTTCCGAGAATCTCCGGCGGGGAACTACCCAGCCTCGATCTCGAAGTGTCCGTGATGCATCATTTAAAAACGATGTCGACGAACCCCAATCTGCGGATCAAGGAACTCACGATCGGACGACATGGTTTGATTATTACCCACCCGCAGGGCAGAGGCTTGCTCCTCCCTCAGGTCGCCGCCGAAAACACCTGGGACGAACCGACCTTCCTCCAACAGGTCTGTCGGAAAGCCAATCTACCGACCGATACCTGGCTGCGGCCCGAGGCGGAGTTGAAACAGTTTTCCGCAACGATATTTCATCGCCAGGCTAAGAACGCAGATCTGGATTTCAGAGAACTACCCGATTCGGTCGGGCTGGATGTTTTTCAGTATGCCAAAGATCTGGTAGCGAAAGGTCCTGCAAAAGCGGGAAAAGCTCCCGACTCGCTCAAAACCCCCGTCTCCCCAACCGGCTGGGGATTACTGATTCAAACCAGTGGAGGCCGCACCGAAGCCGCTTTCCGAAAAGACGGAACTCTGGGAGACCTGATTTTAAAAACCGCCAGTTCCCTTCACAACCCGGGGAAGTCGTCCGCCAATCAGATAAAGAATTTTCTGGCCTTCAGCCACCCGATCCCCCTTCATCCCGAAGATTTTCCGGATCGACTTCGCGGGCTCCCCATCGGAGTCGCCATCACGGCACGCAAAGGAACCCGCACCTCGGTGGTGATCAAAAAAGGCCCCAACGATCCAGTGACTGATGTGCTCAAGGAGATGGGCGAGACACCGCAGACCTGGGCGAAGTCGGGGGCGGTATTGCAGTGCCATCTCATCCTGAATTTAACCGAACCTGAGAAGCTGGAGAAAAAGACGCCTCCGGTTTCCGGAATGATTCACGGCGTCCGTCCGCCCGCCGTCGCGGGTACCTTTTACCCCGGCACGGAGAAGGATCTCCAGGCGGATTTGACCCGTTTTTTCAAACAATTCAATCGCGAAGACAAACGGAAGGTTCGCGCAGTCATGCTCCCCCATGCGGGTTGGAAATATTGTAGCGACATCATCGCCGACACCCTCGGACGAATCAAAATACCGGATATCGTGGTGATCATCGGGCCGAAACACACGCCACTCGGCAGCCGCTGGTCGATATCGAATGCCAAACGCTGGAAAATCCCCGGAGCGGAAATCCCGCTGGATGAGGAATCGGTCGCTTACCTGGCGGCCCACGTCAAAGAACTGGAGAAAGAGGAACTGGCTCATCAGAAAG
Organism: Verrucomicrobiales bacterium; assembly: GCA_029213005.1. GTDB lineage: Bacteria > Verrucomicrobiota > Verrucomicrobiia > Verrucomicrobiales > DEV007 > Arctic95D-9. Next base: position 32,973 of record JARGPI010000033.1, on the reverse strand, counting down.
AGCACGGAATTGAAGTGATTCTTCCGTTTCTCCATCATTTGAATCCAAATGTGCGGATCGCTCCGATTGTCGTCGGACCGGGAACCTATGATGACTTTGTGAGATTCGGAAACTCACTGAAACAGTTCCGCGACCGACTCACGGCCGATGGAGATGACTGCCTTTTTATCATCTCGAGCGATCTGAATCACTTTGCTGAGGACAAGGTCAATCGGGAACAGGATAAAAAAGCGCTCGATGCGTTCAAGAGCGGCAACAGTCGCCTGCTCTTTGATACCTGTGTCGAGAATCAAATCTCGATGTGCGGGATGCGCCCCGCCGTAGCAGTGATTAGCTCACTGGGTGTCGATGTCGAGAAACACTGTCCCGATATCGAAGTGGTTCGCTACGAAACCAGCGCCCGGATTTCGAACGACCCTTCCCGGGTAGTGGGATACGCCGGTGCCCTCCTCGGCTGATCTAAAACGCTTCCTGAATAAAGAACCCGTCGTTTTCGAAAACCACCATCGCAGCCCGGTTTACGATCACCTGTTCTTCCCCACGACTGAGCAGACGCTGGATTCCCCGGGCGATCAGCTCTCCGTTGGAGGGATCAAACGAGATCGAGTCCGCCTCGGTCTCATACACACCGGTTCGGTGAGTTAAGACTCCATTGAGCGCTTTGAGCAACGGCACATCACCGGCATAGCCGGAGCGGTCAATCACCAGCGAGTCAGCCTGCAAAATAAAATCGGAGTGGCTAAGTTCCACATCGCCCGAGTAAATCACTTTGCTCCCGGAAGTGGTCGTCTCATTGGAAGCCAGCTTGAACGTGGAGCTCACAATTGAAACCGGGGGTAAAGATTTGATCGATTGCCCAAAGTCGGTTGTCGGAGGAGACAGGTCGAGGGCGTCCAGATCAAATGCCGGGACCCCGCCGCTGTTTCCGACCGTGACCGGCGAAAACTTTTTCTCTCCCGGATGGGCGGAAACCAGAATCTTACGATTCTCTGCCGGAGTAATGGCTTCCCCCCTCGGTGTCTCAACATATTTGACGACGAGATGAAACGTTTCCTCCTGGCGCTCTCCATTTTTCGCCACCGCGGGCCCGCTACTCATCTGGTTCAGACCAAAGGCAACCAGCGACACAATACCGATGACTGCGGCGGCCACCTTGCTCCAGTCTTTCCAGCCGAAGCGCTGCTTCGGAGCCATCGTGATCGGCGTCACATTGCTGGGCGCGTCCACCGTCTGGAGGAGAATTTTTGCGACCAAATCCTCATCACTTCCGGTCCCGAGGCGGGAATGCTCTTCGAGAAGGGCTTCGGTTAACCGATCCTGAGCAGGGCTGAGATCTTTTGAATGTGAATCTGAATTCATGAATTTTCGGGTAAAGTTTCTTCTTCGGTGTTAAGGCCGAGTTTCTGGTCGACGCATTCCTTCAACAGCGTCCGGGCCCTTTGGAGGCGTTTGCGAATGGCGGCGGGGGCCACCCCCAGGCTTTCCGAGGCTTCGTCGCCGGATAGGCCTTCGTAGTAAAAGGCGTGCACGGTTTGACGTAAATTATCGGGAAGGCGTTTGAGACAAATTTCCAGCGCATCGAACACGGTCGAGCTTCCCGAAGCGTGTTCCGCCTGCCACTGAGCGACATCACCATCCATCACCCCGAGCTCCTCATCGGTCAGTTCGTATTTGCGATTTCTGCGCAGCCATTCCCTCCACTTGTTGCGCACAATGCCCCGCATCCAGGTCGCAAAATCGCGGGTCACATCGAAGGTATTGACCTTTTGAAACGCCACGACGAAGGAATCCTGAACGATATCGCGAGCGGTGTTAACCTCCCGGGTCAGGGAACGGGCATAAACCAGAAGCTCACGGTGATGCAATTTCACCAGTTCGGCAAAATCTTCAGGGTTCCGCGGATCCAGGCAGCGGGACTCCGTTGTGGATGGATCTTCTTCTGCGATGGCGTTACTAAAATACATCAAGTTCGTCAGAATACCTTGTCGGTTTTCCGGCCGAAAGTGACATCGAATTGCCGATTGCCCTTAATTAGCGGTTTTCCGTACAAAAAAAGCACGTCCGAATCAACAGACGTGCTTTTTTTATGGAGATCGGGGTTACCCGGGGGGCCGAGTTGATTAAACCGTTTCCATCTCGCCGAGAAGTTCTTTAAGAGCTTCGGCGATCATCAACTGTTCATCGATAAGATCGTTAATCTCATCGTTTAACTCATCAAGCCGACTTTGAGCGGCATTGTGGATCTCCAGTATTTCTGGAATATAATTCATTGGTAATAATAGGTTGTATTTCTAGCCGGGGGATTACAGCCGACCACAGTTGCAGGTTTAGTCTGCGTGAGATTACTGCGAGGGGAAGTACCCAACCTTTGATCGGTTTATTAAAATTGACAACAAGTAAATTGTGATTTTTAAGATTTCCTTAATATCCTGAGCAATTCTCCAAAAATTCGAGACTCCAGTGACTGGTTTACGCCTCATTTTAAGGTCTCCAGGTAGGCCATGAGATCCCTCAGCTCCCCGGGCTTCAGAATCACTCCCATGGGCGGCATCGGGGAGACCTCAGCAGCGAATCCATCGGCGATGGCGCTCTGTGGGTTCACGAGACTCTCGTAGATATAATCGCGACTTTTCCGGCTCGCAATCCCGTCGAGCGCGGGTCCGATCGGTCCGCCCTTTCCATCAATCATGTGACAGCGGATGCAGGCTGCAATGGCATGTTCGTGAAACAATTTTTTCCCGGCTTCGACATCCCCCGTCAGATTAATTTCTTCTTTTTCCTCGATGATTTCGTATTCGATTTCCCGCAGCTCAACATCATCCCACCAGGCGGTTCCGGTTGATCGCCCCCACCCTCCGAACAAACAGTTGATGGTCAGATTTTTACGGTCCAGGGAATTGAAAACCCCGGAAACTTTTTTCCATTCTTTAACGTTACCACTCACCGCACTGGTCCGCGATCCACCACTCTGCCCCTGCACTTCGTGCGCGTTCAACTGAGCCCCGCGAGCGCCCTTCATTCGATCCGTGCGAACCCACCCGCTGAGTTGATAATCCGTATTGGGCTTCACCGGGACCCGGGTGGAAAGGGCCGCATCGCCCCCTTCATCAGAAAAAATCATCAAGCTGTGGGAACCGGTGCGGGCGATAGTGGCATCAATCGCGATGTCTGCTTTACCCTGATACTGGCTTTTGAACCAGGCCTGAGGCAGTTCGTTTTCGAGTTTCTCAAAGGAAGCATTCCGGAGAAGGTTGGGACCGATCGGTTTTCCGTCGCCGCGCTTCACACTCCCGGCACCACAGGCTTTGAGCGCCGTTGCGAGCCATTCATCAGCAAAATTAGCTTCCACCTTGATCAATTGTTGAGCGGCCAGCTTGACTCGTTCTTTATCGGGAAAATGCGCCAGCTTGGAAAAGGCTGCGAGGCGAACCAGACTGTCTTTCGCCTGCACCACCGCAGTATCGAAAAACAACTGCATCCCGGCGTCGGAATGAGGGAGCGCCCGAATCGCATTTCGCTTGAGCACCGGATCGCCGGAGAGAAGCGCAAATTGATGAGTCGCCCGATCCAGTTCCCCGAGGCCCTCGAGAACCCACAGGGCATGAACTCCATGGATGCCTGCTTTTTTAACCAATTCCCGCAATATCGGGGCAATCGATTGATCTCCGGCGGCGACTAACTTTCGCTGAGCCGCAAGGCGCCAGAACTGATTGGAATCACCAAGAGCCTGAATTTGTTCCTCTGCGGAAGCCCCTTCGAGATTTACCAAATCGGATTCCGTGGCCCCGTCCCATATCAGTCGATAAATACGGCCGTGCTGCTGATCCCGGTTCGGATTCTCGTGAGCATTCCCTTTCCCCATTTTCGCATCAAAGCCGCCCCGGTCCGCTGTTGGAGCCGGATTGTGCTGGATGATGAAATTGTACCAATCCGCAATCCAGAGATTTCCATCCGGGCCGATCTCCGCCGCGACCGGCGAGAACCATTCATCGGCACTGGCGACCACATTGTGACGGTTTTTTGCCGAATAACCGCTGCCTTCCCGAACCTGCTCAAAGCGGCCCAGCAAATTCCCCGTGGGCCCGCCAACAAATGCCGCCTTATCCCGCCACGGATCCGGAAAATTATCGGATGTCGCCACGGTATATCCCGCCGCCGCCGTGTAACCGTCGAAAATATCGACCTGACGGATATTCGGAGTGATGGGGTAAAACCGCGATGACGAAGCGATCGGATTTGCCGAAATGCCGGGACTGCCTTTGGGATAACCGGTCCGGGGAAAGCCACCAAAAAAAGCGGGGTTATTATTCGCCGTCGAACCGAAAACATCCCCGGCGGCATTGAAGCTAAGACCCCAGGTATTGTTGTTGAACTGATAGAGAAATTCCATCTCCGAAGCGTCGGGCCGGAAACGAAAGATTCCGTTCCCGAAGTTATGCCTCTCCCCGCCGACATCACCAATGAAGCGAGAATATCCCACCGCTCCGTAGATCCAGTTGTCGATTCCGAATCGCAAATTGGAGGGTCCGGCGTGAGTGTCGCGGATCCCCCAGCCGGTAAACAGCACCTTTTTCAGATCGGCTTTGTCATCCCCATCCTCGTCTTTTAGATAGAGAAAATCCGGCGCCTGAGCCACGATAATTCCCCCGTCCCAAAAAGTTAGCGAAGTGGGTATATTCAATCCCTCCGCAAAAACAGTAACCTTGTCGCACCGGCCGTCGCCATCGGTATCCTCGAGGATTTTGATCCGGTCGTTTCCCGACCCGTCTCTCACGTCGTTGGGATAATCGATCGTTTCCGCCACCCAAAGCCGACCTTTTTCATCCCAGGCGAGGCAGATCGGATTCACAATGTCCGGTTCCGCGGCAAACAATTCAAGACGGAACCCGATTGGGACCTGCGTGTAGTGCAAACTATCCTCCGGTGACAGGGGCAGCTGATATTGGAGTGGTTGGGCCCGGTTTTCATAATTCGGAATGAAGTCCCGCGTCTCGTAACGAAGAGGAGTTCGCTCATCGGTAAACTGCTCATAACTTCTGCGTCGTTCCTCACCGACAGCCCAGAGAATCCCCTTCTTCAGCAACTCGTGAAACCCGGGCTGATCCCAGACTTTTTCATCGTGACCGGAGGCGGTGTAAAAAACCCGGCCTTTTCCCTGATCCCGAACCCAGGTCCAGGGCTCCGGTTCAGTGATATTATCTCCTTCCGCAACCTCCCGCACTTGAAGTACCGTCCGGCCTTCCGGATTGTGATTGTTGTGAACGTAGGTTTCGTCCCAGGCCTCAAATTCCGGTACGCCCCTGATCGCTCCATGCGCTTTTTCGATGGTCCGGGGCCGGAAAATTCGCGCTTTGTGATGAGCAAACCGGGCACCCACCATTTGATCGTATTCCGGCTGATTCCCGAAACACCAACTGGCACAATGGACTGGCACCAGGCCTTTACCGCCCTCGACAAAAGCCTTCAAATTCGCCCATTGGTGATCCGATATTTCGGCGTGATTGGCGTAAATCAAAACCGCATCGAAACGATTCAGGTAAGCAGCATCGCCAAACGCCTCCTCCACCGACGTCACGTAATCGAAATAAATCCCATCACGCCCCGTCGCCTTTGCCAGTTTCGGATAATTTTCATGCGAGTTGTGACCGGGGTGAAATCCCTCGGGATGTCCGAGAAAAAGCACCCGGACGGGCCCCGTGCCTGTGGCCGAAAGCGGGCCGGTAATCAAAAGTAACAACGAAAGCAGGGTGGCGAGAAGTTTCATATCGAGATAGGTTTTTCCATTTCGTCTCTGATGTCTGTAACGGATTCGCCCAATTTTATGAAAATCTGGTCGTCGACATTTTTAAAGACACAGCCTCGTAATCTGGATTACCTTCCCCGACGACTTCATGGCCACCGACGACCAACTACCTGAATCTGAAAGTCTCCAAAAAAAGATTGGTAAGAATTATGAGATCCTTGGTCTCATCGCAAAAGGAGGTATGGGCGCAGTTTACAAGGCGCGTCACATCCAGCTGGATCGCTTTGTCGCCATCAAAATTCTTACCCCCTACATCATCTCGCTGATTGATGACGAAGAGTTTCCGATCAGCGAACGATTCGAAGCCGAGGCGAAAGCGATGGCCAGCCTGCTCCATTCCAATATCGTAGGAGTCCACGATTTTGGACAAACCGACGACGGGATTCACTACATCGTGATGGAGTTTGTCGACGGGGAAGACATTCAGACCCTTCTCGAAAATGGCGATCTCAAGGCCGAAAATGTGCTCATTATCGCCCGGCAGATCTGTCAGGCGCTCGCTTATTCCCACCAGATGGGAATGGTTCACCGCGACATCAAGCCGGGAAATATCCTGATCGACCGCACCGGTAAAGCGAAAGTCACCGATTTTGGTTTGGTCAAAGTGATGGGGAGCAACCGCTTCAACACTCAGGTTGGTTTCGGCACCCCCGGCTACTACGCGCCGGAGATCGAAAACAACGGCCAGTCTGATGAACGGTCCGATATCTACAGCTTCGGCGTGCTGCTCTATCAAATGCTGACCGGGGAACTTCCCGCCGGTTTGTGGGAACCGGTTTCCATCGTGAGGCCGGATCTCGACGAACGCTTCGATGAAGTGATCGGGAAATGTCTCAAACGAAAACCGGAAGAGAGATTCCAGTCGATGGACGAATTGAAAGACGTCCTCGATTCGATCGCTTTCAGCACTCCGGACGGGAAGACCGGCAATTCGGAATTGAGCCAGAAATCACTGCTCAAACGACTCGCGATTGTCTATGTCTCCCTGTTCCTCGTTTCCGGGATTGCCTCCCTCTTTGATATCTACTTCAACCGCTCTCATATCGGATGGCTCCTCGAGCAGGCCAAAGAAGGCCAGCGCGAGATCTTTGATTCGATCATCGCCCGCTGTAATATCGTTTCCTATCTGCTTCTGCCTGCGGCCTGGGCCTGGATCGTCTTCAGCATGCTTCACAAGAACCCCGCCAAAGCGGAAACCAAGCAGAGCCTACTTAACCTCCCCTGGTGGGGCGCCGGACTTTGCGCAATCGGCTGGTTTGGAACCATTCCCGGACTCTTCCTTCAAATGCCGGATGATTTCATTGTTCCGGCGAGTGCTAAAATTCTTCTACCGGTTTCTATAGTGATAAAATCCGGGATTTCTATACTTCTGGGCTACCTCGTCACTGATATACTTTGTCAACGGCTCCTCTACCAACACTACTTCTCCCGAAACGAACGCCCGGCGGATTATGGAGGCAAAAAGAATCTCTGGCTGGAAAGCCGCGGTTTATTCTGGGTGGTTTCGACATCGGTTTGCCCGATTCTCGCTCTGTTATTGTTAGTGCTCTCCGTTAATTCGTTTGATCCGGAGACCTTCGTCAAATATCAAAACGATGTCGGACACGGGAGCGCCTTTCTGTTTGCCACCATCGTAGCCCTCGTCGCAATCGGTTTTGTGCTCCTCGGACTCGTTCTGTTCCGTTTTATGATTGTTCAGCCGGTTCGCGAACTGCGCGAGGCCGCTAACCGGATTCGGGAGGGAGATTTCGATGTTCAAATCGAGACCAATCGCAGTGACGAATTCGGGGAACTTGCCCGCGAATTCAACCGGATGGCTTCCGGGTTGCGGGAAAAAGAACACCTCCGGGAAATGGTAGACCAGAACGCCACCGGCAAAATGGCCAGCGATCTGACCCGCCCGTCAGAAAAAACTCCGTGACAGGGAGCGGAAACGAATACTTTATCGAATAGACCACATCATGAGCGATCCAGATCCATCTGAAAAAAAATCGAGCCCCTTTCCTGAAACCCGCTGGACGATCGTCGATGTCGCACAGGAGGAAGCCGGGGAACGTGCCTTCGATGCACTCAGCGATCTTTGCGAAGCCTACTGGTATCCTCTCTATGGCTTTCTGAGAAGTACCGGATCCAGCGAAGCTGACGCACAGGATTTGATTCAGGGCTTTCTCGCTATGCTAGTCGAGAAGGACTACATCAAATCAGCGGATAAGGAAAAAGGCAAAATGCGTACTTTCCTACTCGATGCGCTGACGAAGTATCGCGCCAAAGATTACCGGAAACAGAAAGCCCAGAAACGCGGCGGCAATGTCACGCAGGTCTCAATCGATCAGGAATGGGCCGAAGGTCGCTACGAAGTCGAACCGGAGGACGAATCACTCAGCCCCGAGCGGGCCTTTGATCGCCGCTGGGCAGCGATGATTCTCGACTCAGCCTTTCACCAGTTGCGCCGGGAATTTGAAGAAAAAGGCAAAGAGCGGGAATACGATGTGTTGAGTCCGTTTCTCTCGTGGAACTCAGGGGACGGCACCTACCAACAGGCTGCGCAGGAGTTGGAGACATCGGAAAGTAACATCAAAGTAAAAGTCCACCGGATGCGCCATCGCCTTCGCGAAATCATCGAAGAGGAATCCAGCCAGGGCCTCAATTCCGTCATGGGAGGTGAGATGGTCGACGAACTTCGGATTCTCATGGGCGCCGGATAGAGAGATTGTACTGGGTACAGTCCGGGATTGTACCCTGTACAGTCCCCCTTTGGCATGATCTCGTCTTTGCCGGGATTGATTATTCATTTGCCAGCCTGTTAAGGTAGCCGCGATGAACTTCCGCTACCTTTTCGCCGCACTTCTGATCCTCTCGACCACCGTCGGGGCCGACGATTTTCCGGTCCCTTACAATACGGAAAAGGAGGATACCCCGCCGATGTCGGCTGAAGAAGCCGCAAAAACCGCCACCCTGCCCGACGGATTCCGACTCGAAGTCTTTGCTGCCGAGCCACTCGTCCAGCAGCCAATCTCGATCGCTTTTGATCAAAAAGATCGTCTCTGGGTTTCGGAATGCTACACCTTTGCGGAACGCCCCCTGCGCTGGGATCTGGAACTACAGGACCGGATCATCGTTCTCCAAGATAAAGATAGCGATGGAAAAGCGGATACCAAAACCGTCTTCTGGGACAAAGCGAAGCGACTCACCAGTGCCATTCCGGGAAAAGGTGGAGTCTGGGCGCTCTGTTCCCCCGAACTGTTGTTTATCCCCGATGCCGATAACGATCTGGTTCCCGACAGTGAGCCGGTCGTGATGCTGGATGGATTCGACGACGAACACATCGGCCATAATATCGTAAACGGACTGAAATGGGGCCCCGACGGTTGGCTCTACGGCCGCCACGGGATCACCCGGACTTCGCTGGTCGGAGCTCCGGGCACGCCGCCTGCCCGACGCACGGCGTTGAACTGTGCGATCTGGTGCTTTCATCCAGAGACCCGCCAGTTTGAAGTTTTCTGTCATGGTGGAACCAATCCCTGGGGACTCGACTGGGATAAAAACGGCCAGCTTTTCTATACTAACACCGTGATCGGCCACCTCTGGCACGCCATCCCCGGAGCTTACTACACCAGAATGTTCGGGGCCCACCTCAACCCGCATGTCTATGAACTGATCCCCCACACTGCCGATCACTATCACTGGGATACCGGAGCCGAGAAATGGAACGATATTCGCTCCGGCGTTACTAACAGTACCTCAAGCCTCGGCGGAGGTCACGCCCACATGGGATGTTTAATCTATCAGGGAGGCGTCTGGCCGGAGGAATATCACGGAAATCTCTATACCTGTAATCTCCACGGCAGACGGATCAACCGGGACATTTTGAACCGGAAAGGCGTCGGATATGTCGCCACCCACGGTGAAGATTTCCTAATGATGAAAGACCCCTGGTTTCGGGGGCTCGACCTGATCACCGGCCCCGACGGTCAAGTGTGGATGAACGACTGGTCCGACACCGGGGAGTGTCACGACAACGACGGAATCCACCGAACCAGCGGTCGAATTTACCGCATCGTCTACGATGGTCCTGACAAAGGTAAAATAAACCGTGACGCCCCCGCCTGGCTCTCCACCAGCACCCCGGAAGAGATCGAAGCTCTGCTTACGTCAGACGACGAGGCTAAAATCGCAATCGGGGTTCGCAGATTAAGTGAATATGCCCCCGATGACCAGACGACCTTTTCCCGGCTTCAAACGATAGCGACCCAATCCCCGCCCGGACTGGTCCGGCTCGAACTCGCCGCAGCTCTCCAGAGACTACCGGAAAAGGAACGCTTCGCCCTCGCTGACCTTCTTTGCCGAAACGGGGATGACGCCGACGACCGCCAACAACCCCTCATGATTTGGTATGGCATTGAAAAAAGTGTTCCCAACCACCCCGAGCTGGCAATCAATCTGGCATTAAGCTCGGAGATCCCGAAAGTGACCTCACTGATCGCCCGGAGAATCACCTCCGATATTGAATCGAATCCTGCGGCTCTCAATCAGCTACTAACCAAAGCCACTAAAGAAAAGGCCAATACCGTTCTGAAAGGCGTTGCAGCAGGACTTAAAGGTTGGAGCAAGGCTACCATGCCGACTGCCTGGGAAACCTTTGCGGCGAAAATTACCGGTCCCGAAAATAAGGAGACCGTTCGGGATCTTTCCTTACTATTTGGTGATGGAAGAGCTCGGGAGGAACTGATCACCATTGCCAAAAATCAGGAGGCTGACCCGGGAGCCCGAAAGGCGGCACTGAAAAATCTACTTCGCCAACCTGATGAAACGCTATTTCCTCTACTAAAGAATTGGACTACCGATAAAGTTCTCTCGACCGAGGCGATTCGGGGCCTTGCCGCCTACGACGAACCGGGTATTTCCGGTAGAGTGATGAATTTCTGGCGGCATTACCCGCTCTCGAGAAACATCGCGATGGAAACCCTCGTGGCGCGCCCCCGGTACGCAGCGGAACTCCTCACGGCCATTGAAAAAGGAAAGTTTCCCCGTCAGGCAATCGCGCCCCTTCACGCCCGCCAGATCGTCAACCTCGGTGACGAATCTCTCCAAAAACAGCTCACTCGCGTTTGGGGCGAAATCAGAGAAACGCCGGAGGAGAAAAAGCAGGAAATCGCCAAGTGGCATCAAATTTTGACCCAGGAATCGATAGCGGCATCTGATCCCGTGAAAGGTAAGATGATCTTCAGCCAAGTCTGCGGTGCCTGCCACCGTCTCTATGGCGAAGGCGGACTGGTCGGACCGGATCTCACTGGCAGTGACCGGCACAGTCTCGACTACCTTCTGGAAAACACGATCAATCCCAACGATGTCGTCCCCGTTGACTATCAACTCACGGTATTCACGATGAACGATGGACGAGTGGTTTCCGGGGTAGTTCCCGAAGAGAGTGAGAAGACTGTCACCGTGCAGGCGACCACCGAAAAGATCACCCTGAACAAGAGCGAGATCAAAACCCGACAAACGCTCCCGAACTCACTGATGCCCGAGGGACTGCTCAAGGCAATGGATCCCGAATCCGTCAAAGATCTGATTGCCTACCTCATGACCACTCAACCTGTTCGCCAAGAGCCATGAAAAACCTGCTTATTCTCTTTCTCTTTAGTATTTCACTCCCTGTTATCGGCAACGATCCCACGCGGCCAAATATCGTGATTATTCTGGCTGATGACATGGGCTGGGGCGATCCACAATGCTACCAGAGTGACTCTAAAATACCGACACCTCACCTGAACCGGCTCGCTGCGGGGGGAATCAAGTTCACCGACGCCCACACGCCCTCTTCTGTCTGCACCCCCACCCGCTACACACTGCTTACAGGTAGGTATTGCTGGCGGACGTCCCTCACAAAAGGCGTGCTCGATGGTTTTGGTCCTCCGTTGATCGGGAAAGACGAGCTAACTTTAGCAGGGCTTCTGAAAGATCAAGGCTACCGGACGGCCTGTGTCGGCAAATGGCATCTCGGAATGCAATGGCATGACAAAGACGGGACTCCGCTAAAAGAGCGGGGTCCTCAGAGGTTTCGACCGGGCGACAATGTCGACTTTGAGCGGGACATTACCGGAGGTCCCGTTGATGTCGGTTTTGATAGTTACTTCGGCATCTCAGCCTCGCTCGACATGAGTCCCTATTGCTATATCAGAAACCGTCGGGTCGAATCGCTCCCTACTGAGTATCACGACGAGATCAAAGGAACCATTTTTCTGAACGGCGTCTCCGGCGTCAAATCACCCGGTTTCGATATCCACGAGGTGCTCTCCCGATTCGGCGATGAGGCGGTCACAGAAATCGAAAAACAAAAAGGCGCAGCCGCGCCCCTGTTTCTCTATCTCCCGCTAAATTCACCTCACCTCCCGGTATCGCCATCGGCAGAATCAAAAGGCAAAAGTCAGGCCGGTGACTACGGGGATTTTGTATGGGAAACCGATCAGGTCGTAGGTAGAGTTTTAACCGCACTCGATACCGCAGGGATCAGCGACAACACCTTAATTCTCTTTACCAGCGACAATGGCGGGCTCTGGCATTGGTGGGATTTCAACGCTGACGATGACGGAGGAAAGATCCCCCTGACACCACGGGCCAAATATGTCAAAGAGTTCGGCCATCAAAGCAACGCAGACTGGAGAGGCACCAAAGCCGATATTTATGAGGGCGGACACCGGGTGCCGTTTCTGATTCGCTGGCCTGATGTCATCGAACCCAACCAAACCAGTGACGCACTGGTCGAGTTAACCGACGTGTTTGCGACCGTTGCCGACATCACAAGATCTAAAACCGATCGAGGCACCTCCGGCATGGACAGTTTTTCCTTTCTTCCCATCCTCAAAAATGAATCGAAAGAAACCCGGCCCTTTTCGGTTCACCATTCCCTGGCGGGAGTCTTCGCGCTGCGCCGGGATCACTGGAAGTTAGTGGAAGGAAGGGGCTCCGGAGGATTTACCCGACCGAGAAACTTCCGGGAGCTGCCCGGGAAACCGGACAAGCCAGAAGGACAACTGTACCATTTAAAAGAGGATCCCCGGGAACAGACCAACCTGTGGAACAGCGAAAGTGAACGAATCGAAACAATGTCGAAAACTTTGGAAAAAATCCGAACCACTTCAGCACGCGATGCGATATGAAAAGAATAAGTTTGCTCCTAACCCTGACAATCTTACTTGGCCATTGGGCCTTCGGTCAGGCTCCTAATTCCGGCGGCCTGCCTACTACCATTTCCCCGGAGGTTGAAGCCCAGTTGGAGCGTTTTGAAGCGCTCACCTATGCCAACTATGGTGACCGGAAACTGGAACTCGATCTATACCGCCCCAAATCAGCCGGTAGTAGTGAAACGCTTCCCGCCATTGTTTGCATTCACGGCGGAGGCTGGTGGCGCGGGGAACGGAGGAATCATGCAAATTTAGCGAAAGCGTTAGCTGCCAAAGGTTATGTCGCTGCGACAATTACCTATCGGTTGTCGGGAGAGGCGCCCTTTCCGGCTCAGATTCACGACTGCAAAGCTGCGGTTCGCTTCCTCCGGGCCAACGCGGAAAAGTATGGCATCAATCCCGACAAGATCGGCGCGATTGGCCTGTCGGCCGGAGGCCACCTCACAGCGCTTCTTGCCACCTCCGGAGGTGTTGAAGCCCTTGAGGGCGACGGTGGGAACCCGGATCAAAGCAGCACGATCCAGGCAGCGGTCCCTCTCGGTGCACAAACCGATTTTCGGAGGCACCATCAGAATATTGAAAAGTCACCGGCTGATCCGCCCGGAGATAAACCCAATATCTGGCTTCAATTTATGGGGGCACGGCCCAGTGAAGCGCCCGAAAAATGGAAACTAGCCGCCCCTATCACCCATCTCGATGCCGACGATCCTCCGATTTATTTCATCACCGGTGAAAAAGACAATGAGACAACTCACGCCGGCAAATTCCGGAAACAAATGGACGAACTGGAGATTCCAAACGGCCTCAAGGTCATCCCCGGCGCTCCCCACGCTTTTCCCGGACGTCAGAAATGGTTTGATGAAATGCTCACGGCTTCACTGGCCTGGTTCGATGCACAGCTAAAGTAGAAAAACTACAGTGAGGCCATGATGAAATCGATCGAGTAAAATTCCTCATCGTAGCGGGACACGATAACATTCTCGGGACGCACATCGGTCGCGAGCAGATCATCTTTTCTCCAGGTCAATTCATGGAGTAGTCGGCTCTCGGTCGGAGGGACATATTTATCCCAGCCCAAATCTTCCATCCAGCGCGTGACCTCCTCGCGATATGGATTCTCACCCAAAATGAACGGCTGTCGCATCAGTAAAAAACTTCCGTCTTCGGCGATTGAATCGATTTCCAAACCGCTGGGAAACATTTGCTCGGCACGGGCGTAGCGAATCAGTCCAGTTGCGAGAGAGCCGGGAATGATTTCGCGATTGCCTTCCAGATCTGCGCCCACTTCCCAGCCGAATTTGGCTTTTCCCGCCAGGCTGAGTAGCTTGATCACATCCTGTTTTTCTTCATCAAAGAAGACAACGGCCTCACCTCCACCGCCGATTAACTGGAGCGGACCTTTGGTTTCGTTGCGATGAAAATCCTGAAGCCTTTTTGCCAGAGATCGGCCGAAAGACGGAGTTTCGCGAAAAATGGCGTCTAGTTCAGATCCGACCTGGAAGCCGTTAAGCGACTCTGAGAATCCTTCTTTTCCAAGGCATCTTCCGGAAGCACGGGCCCAGTCCGTGATTCGAGAACGGCTGAACGCCGCCGACTGCGCCGCGTCTGTTCGATCGCCGCCTCGGCTGAAACCCATTTGTGATTTCTTGGTCTCATCGGTAAACGGTAACACTTTGAACACATTTCGCAAGGCAAATTCGGGCCACGACATCCACCCTCCTCAACAGCATAAGCGTCACGTTTTCAAGGTTTAATTCACAAATCAGCCTGATTAAAGCAACCTTTCAAAGGCTTCAATCGCCTCATATTCCGCCATTCCAAGCTTGTCGTAATTTCCGGCGATGAGCTGATTGTCAGTGGGTGATTCGAACTCATCTCCGGTGATTGACTGGAACTTCCGGATCGCTTCGCGCTTCTGCTCGAGCTGGTCAGGACTCATCGGAACCGCCATATCGATCTCGTGAGTCGAAACCGGACTGTCTTTGCCCCGGTAAAGCCAGACGAAGCAATCCTCCCGCCACTTCTCATCAGAACACTCCTCAAATGCCTCTTTGAACGCCTGAAAGCACATCGCCTGCATCGAACTGGGATCGCCGACATGACCGGTCGCGAAGATGCTGTGAGGCTTCACGTCGTTGAGAATCGTTTTCATGACTTCAATGTCTTCGTTTTCCAACCTGAAGCGACGATAGCGACCGGTTTCGTAAAAGGGCAGATCAAGGAAGCGGATCTGAGAAGACTCCTCCAGACCGCAAACTTCGCCGGCGTCACGGGCTTCGCCGCGGAGAATCAGACCTTTGAGCCGACGAACCAGCGCGGAATCCACTCCAAACTCTCCTTTTTCATCCAGCTCATTCAAAATCGATTCGGCGTAGGACTTCTGGTTTTCCCATCCGGTGCCATGGGCCAACTCCGCCATTTCGTTGATCACACTGGCAAAATTGCGGGCTGAAACGTCGCGAACCCTGAGGTTTCCCGATGTCTGCACCACCATGGTGACGTTGTGCTCCTGCTCGACGAGCCGGTCGATGGTCCCGGCAAGCCCGACGATGGCGTCGCTTGGCTCCGGGCAAAGCACGAGTACATTCTTCTGCACCGGACAGGCCCTCTCGGGACGCCGCTCGTTTTCCGTCCCCTTTTTCCCGCCCGGCCAACCGGTGATGGTGTGCTGAACTTCGTTAAAAACGTCGATATTGACGTGATAAGCTTTCTTGTTCGTGGTGGCGAGCAGCTCACCCACCCCGTGTTCATTGTAATCCTCGTCGGTCAGTTTGAGAATCGGGGAACGCACCGTTTCCGCCAGCCAGATCACAGAGCGCTTGATCATCGCATCGGTCCAGTTCACGGAACCGACCAGCCAGGGGTGCTGAACGCGGGTTAAACGACCGGAAGCAGCGGCATCGATCAGAAAGATCGCATTTTCATGTTCCTGCAGGAAACTGGCCGATATCTGATCCGTGACATCCCCTTCCACCGCTTCCCGGACAATCGAGGCTTTGTTACCACCCCACGCCATCAGGACGATGCGGCGCGCTTTCATGATCGTACCAACCCCCATCGTGATCGCAGAACGCGGCACATTGGCGATCCCGAGGAAGTCGGCGGCGGCATCCGCCCGGGTCACCCGGTCCAGTGTAATCATCCGCGTCGGCGAGTTGATCGCTGAGCCGGGTTCGTTAAAACCGATATGACCGGTCCGGCCGATCCCGAGAATTTGGAGATCGAGACCACCGGCTTCTACGATCTCCCGCTCATAGCCGTGGCAATAGTCGTAAACCTCGTCGAGGGGAATCGTTCCGTCCGGGATATGAATATTTTCCGCAGGGATGTCGATATGATCAAAAAGCTGATCATGCATGAAGCGGTAATAACTTTCCGGGTGATCGCGGGTCAGCCCGTAATACTCATCGAGATTGAAAGTGATAACGTTTTTGAAGCTGAGACCTTTTTTGTGAAGCCGAACCAACTCCCGGTAGAACGGAACCGGAGTGGATCCTGTCGCGAGTCCCAGAACGACATTTTCTTTAGATTTCTGACGGCTCTCAATCAATTCAGCCACTTCGCGGGCCAGTTGCCGACAGGCTTCCGAAGATTCGGGAAACACCAGCGTCCGGGTTTTCTCGAAACGTTCCTGTTGGGTCAGCTGTTTTTGGCCGATGGCCTCTAAAATTTCCGTCATAGTTCCAGTAGTTGCATACTGTTAAAGTAGCCGAAAAGGACGTCAATAAAGGATGTAGTCATCGAACGTGAATCCGTCCGGTAACTGGTAACGCCACACGAGATCCCCCTCCTCGACAGGAGCCCGCGGAATCCCACCATCGTCCCGCAAATTCGGGCCGATCGAATAAATCACCGGGCGTGACTTTTCCAATCGATAGATCAGAGTTTTTCCGGAATTAAAAAGATCAAAAACACCGTCCACGGAATCCGGATACCGACCGTTTTCCACTTTGAACAGCTCTGCCTTCAGAGCAACCAGGGCGCATCGCATGAACGCTTCAGCGGGACGCGGATCGAAACGGTGAATCAAATCAACCGGCAGACTTCGATAGGGATCGAATCCGACCTCGATAGGGCGGGACTCAGGTAACTCCAGGGCTCGGCAAACGTTGATTTTGTTTTGATCAACCCATCCGTTCGGAGCGAGGAGGATATAAGCATTTCGGGAAAACACCTGAAACCACTGATCCCATTCCGTAAAATCCGGTAAGCGACTCATCTGCTTCGCCCGCTTCCGCAAACTCCACTTGAGCTCATTCAGTTCCCGACAGATATCCAGCGCATGCCGGTCAGCACTTTTCTCTGCATTTTCACCGAAGCGGGCCGCTTCCAGCAGAGTGATGCATTCCGTGACCTGTCCGGAGCTAAGCTTGCCTGACTCCACCAGTTCCCAAATCAACTGCAGAACGTTCATCCAGTCGATCGCAACATCGTTTGACCGAATCAGACTGGCTCCATTATCGAAATCCTGAATGATCCTTATCGCCTTCTGCAACGAATCCACCGAGGCCTCTGTCATTTCAAGATTCTGGAAAGCGAGAGCTCTCCAAATCAAACAGCGGGCATAGAAGATTGCCTGAGCATTTCCTTTCAGTGCATCAACTTCGAAAGCTCCCGGGCCCGACAAGAGGGCCTTCGCAGGGTTTTCCGAATCCGACCATTCTTTAAAAATCGATTCCGGATTCCAGCGCCCGCAACGACGAAACGGAACCAGAGGGAACTCCAACTCTCTCTGGTAACCCCGATACCGTTCGGTCCGACTCTGATCCAGCGGGATGAACCGGCTGCCGTCAGCGTAAAATGCCAATTCATCCGGCATTTCACGCGGTGCGCCGGGAGATTTTTGCGGCGCTACAGGTCGAAGCGACTTAAAATCAGGTCGCCCTGCGAGATATCGTTTCCAGGCCAGGGCCCCGCGGAAATCTTCCACCAGGTAGATCAAAGCGACCCCGATCAAAAAGTATCGGACCCACCGGAACCACCATCTCAGGGCATTCAAAATCCGCCGTTAGGCAATCCGCTCATTCACTTCCTTCATGTAGCGAATGCTCTCTTTGCAAATCGTCTCGATACCGGGCTTGTAATCAAAAACCTCGACGGAAACCCAATCCTGATAGTCGATCTCAGCGAGAGCTTTGAAGATCGGATCAAAGACAACATCGCCCATTCCGGGACCGAGTAAGTTCGGATCGTTGGCATGAAAGTGAGCCACATAATCTTTACTCTCCCGAATCACCTGATCGATGGGAATTGACTCCGATGACATTGCTTTTACGTCAAGATGGAGGCGACAGTTGGGTGAATCCACCATTTTGGCTAACTCGATCCCAAGAGCAGCAGTATTGAGGAAATCGCCCTCACCCGGACCGAGAGGTTCCAGAGCCAGAGTGACATCGCAATCCTCAAGAACCGGCATGGCCTGCTTGATCGCATCCGCGGCCAGCTCCATCGCCTGATCGTGAGTCACGCCGGGAAGCAGGTTCCGCTGGATTGGCGAACCCAGAACCATGATTTTGCCGTCGAGATCCCGACAGAGACGGGCCAGTTCGGCCAGATAATCTCCCGTTGCCTTTCGAACCGCATCGTCCGGAGTGGTTAAATAATAACCTTCCGTTTTGGCCAACAACCAATGAAGCCCGACACATTCCAGTCCGGAATCGACGATCTGATTTTTGACTTCGTCGCGGCGCTCTTTCGAGATGTTGTATGCCGACTCATCGATCGTAAATGGAGCGATCTCGACGCCGGTATAGCCACAGTCTTTTGCGAAGGCGAAGGCCTTTTCAAACGGCCAGTCCTGAAACGTTTCGTTACAGATTGCGTACTTCATGAAATCTTCCGGTTAACGTCTCCTTTTTGGAGGCGGGCGGCGCGCCCGGAGCGGCTTGGCATTTTCCTGAAGCAAAGTCGTGAAGGTGTAGTCAAAATTGTCGAGCTTCTTCCTTTCGATCTTCTGCCCGACGTAGAACTCAACTGACTTTGCGTAATCCAGCTCATCCGCTGAGAGCAAAGTGAAGGCGTCGCCCTCCTGTTGAGCACGACCGGTACGACCGATCCGGTGGACATAATCTTCCGGGTTTTCCGGAACACGGTAATTGATCACGTGAGTCACTCCGGAAACGTCGAGTCCCCGTGCCGCAACATCGGTCGCGATGATCATGTTAAATTCCCCGGAGCGAAATCCGGCGAGCGCTTTGGTCCGGTCACTCTGCTTGATGTCCGAGTGTAGCACGGTGGCCTTGGCCTTTTCTTTCGACTTCATTCTCTCGTAAAGAGAATCAGCCTCCTTCTTTGTCCTCGTGAAAATCATGAGGCTCTGAAAATCGGTCCGCTCCACCAATTCCTCGATCAACTCATCGCGCTGATCCATCGCTACCGGATAAAAACAGTGTGAAACCGTCTCTGCCGGGGAACGACGTCCACCACACTCGATTTCAGCAGGCTCTTTCAACGCCCACTGCGCCAGGGTCTGGATCGCACCCGGCATCGTTGCGGAGAAAAACAAGGTCTGACGCTCCTGCGGGCAGCGGTCGACAATTTTCTTCACATCAGGAAGAAATCCCATATCCAACATCCGGTCCACCTCATCGAGAATCAGATATTTGATTTCACTCAAGTCCAGATTGCCCTGCTCCAAATGATCGATCAAACGTCCCGGAGTTGCGATAATCACATCCGGCTTCCGGCTCAATCCATCGGTTTGGTTGCCATAACCCACGCCACCATGGAGCAGCACCACATTCATAGGACGATAGAATCCGAAGAGACGCATCTGATCCTCTACCTGAGCGGCCAATTCTCTGGTCGGCTCAAGAATGAGGCACTGCGGCTTCTCCCCGGGAATCATCTGGCTGATCACAGGAAGCGCAAACGCTGCTGTCTTACCGGTTCCAGTCTGCGACGCGCCGATAATATCGCGCCCCTCCAGTGCAATAGGAATGGCCTCAGCCTGAATCTGAGTAGGTTCGGTGTATCCCGCTTTTTCGATTGCTCGAAGTACGGGTGGTGAAAGGTTTAGATCGGTAAAAGACGACATCTGAAGTGGTAGAAGTCGCCAATACTCGTTTCATCCGCCAAATTTTCAAGCCTTTCTCCGAATCCTCTGAGCCGTAAGGAGGTGATCCATCGAAAATTTACCCGATCCCGTCACAGCGAGTGTGATCAAAATAGTGATGTACTGCACCACCACTTCCGGGGTGAAGTTGTTGGATGTCTGCACCCGGGCAATTAACAGAGCCCCCATGATTACAATGAGAATGATGGCATTAATCCGCCCGAGGAAGCCCAGTAAAACCCCCAGAGAAGTAATAAATGCCGTCAAAATAATCGCGACCGCCACCGCGCCGGGCAACGGCAGACTCAAATTCACAAATTGATCGATCAGGCCCCATTCCTCCTCCTTCCAGACGTTGTTCCACGCTTTTTGCAGGTGAATCGCCAACTCGTAGTAAACCAAAGTACAAACCGTCGCGAACCGGAGAAAAAGGAGGCCAATATTGATGGAAAACCGATTGGATTCGATCGTGGTTTTTCGTTGGAATTTAAGAGCCATAATATCAATTAATACAATAAAACGCCAAAGCCGTAATTTTACCAGAAAAAGCGAAGGGAACGTTTAATCATTCTATATTATCAAGTTGTGCTAATTATCATATTTAAAATTTGATATTACGTAAATAAGCGTAATCATTTTGTATTTTATGGATCTTAACCACCTTGTTTTTAGGCATTTACTATGCCTGATGCTTCTGAGTTGCTGCTCAGTCGGGTGTTCAACCAAGATAAAGATTTCCAGTCAGGGCAATACGGTCATCGCAAAGCCCGTTAATTTGACTGCTGCGGCAGCGGGCTATTCAAAAATTAAAGCGGGCAAAGCCGACCCTTCGACGATTGAAGCCTACAACCGTCAGACCCGGATTGCCGTTGATCAGCTGACCAGTCCCTTCGTTTCAAAATCTTTCCGGACCACTCTGAGAACGGAATCGGGAAATTTGCCGGTGACTGTTGATCCTTCCGGCATCAAAAACTACGACCGGGTCGATCGAATTGAGATCGCAGACACGGTCATCATCCGGGACGGCATCGATCGGGCCTACGAATCACCCGGCGCCGGTATTCCTCTTGCCGCGCGAATCGTTCGAACCGAAGACGATCCGTTGATTCCCGAGGCGGGCACCTGGATCCCTCTCACCGCTTTGCTTGAGTCACGCGACGGTAATCCGACCATCAAACTCATCGATACCGCCGATCCCCATTCCAGCAGTCCATTCCCGGTTGCGGCAAATTTTTCCGCCCCCATCGCCCGCGATTTGAACAGTCGCCAGAGGGAGTTCCAGAAAGTCGAAGCCCTTCTGAATTTCGATAAATTCGAGCCTTACATGGGGATTAAGCGGATCTTTGACTTTCATCCCGATAAAATCCCGGTGGTCCTGGTCCACGGCATGCTGTCCGAGTGCACAACCTGGGCAAACGCACTCAATGAAATGATGCGCGACCCGGTGATCCGCGATCGCTATGAATTCTGGATTTACGGATTTCCCACCGGAGCGCCGATTCCCTACCTCTCCCAGAAACTGAGAGAGGACGTGGAGACGATGTATCGCTATCGTCGTGACCATGGCTCCACCACAACTGATGTAACCGTGATAGGTCACAGCATGGGAGGATTGATGGCCAAAACCCTGACGCAAACCAGTGGCGACAGTCAATGGCAGCGCTTTTTCGAAGTCTCGCCCGAGCAGCTCGATGTCAGTACCGAGGACAAAGCGGCTCTCCGCGAGATGTTTTATTTCAAGCCGCTACCTTACGTGAACCGCGTCATTTTCGTGGCGACGCCTCACCTCGGAGCCGAGGCTGCAGACCGAAGCTACGCCAATTTTGCGGCCCAACTAATCAGAAGCCCGAAAACCCTCGTCATGGCCACCCAGAATGTGCTCCATCAGGGATTCCATGCCTTGACTCCGCTCGGGGTTGATATCCATCACGACTTCCCCAACAGCATCGAACAAATGAAATTCGGCTCCGAACTGGGAGCCATCTTTTCTGACATCCCGCTCAATCCCTCAGTGAGGTATCATTCCATTATCGGAAGTCAAAACGGGCTGGACATTCCAAAAGAGGAAATGACCGATGGAGTGCTCACCTACACCAGCGCGCATCTCGATGGCATCCCCGAAACCATCGTCGAATCCAGCCACGGTGTGATCCGAAATCCCGACGGCATGGCCGAAATCATCCGGCTTCTGAAATCGAGCCGTTAAACCGGACTGTACCCTGTACCATTTCCCACTGTACCCTGTACAATCCTATCTCAGATCGCTGCCGAGCGATAAACTGAAGTTTGGCGTCAAACAAACCAGAGTGCCGAAACTCGCGATAAAAAACACACCGAAGGTTGAAATCGGCTCTCCCATAAAACCGAGGACTAGACCGAAGATCGCAACCGACTCAGCCAGAGCCCACGACACAATGCAGGAAGGCAGGACCCGGCTCAGCGTTTCGGGAGTCGATTTTCTCACCATCGGCAAGGTGATTCTCCAGCGAATCATCGCACTGACGATGATCGAACCCAGAGCCGCACCGCTCAGGATTTTAACCAAATTTTTATCCACCGGAGAACTCTCCGCCGCCTCACTGCCAGTGAGATGCAGCACGACCAGATAAACCACCACTGACGAAAGCAACGCCCCCCACATGATCCAGAGAACCATCTTTATCTGAGCCGGAGTTGATTGAGGCGGATTGTCCATAATACTACCCAATCAGCTCTCACCCGTTGATCCGCAAACACAAAAAAACAAAAACGCCGCGGACCTCTCCGCGACGTTTTTGAGTTTGCTACCTGTTACCACTGGCCACTTTACTAGCCAAATTTAAAAAGCATTCTTACTACCTGTTAAACAGACGCTGGCGGGAACTGTTTTATGCAAAATCCTTCAAAGAAAAATCGATGTCGAATCTGAAACACAACGGAGAACTCCGCTGGAGCCCAAGTTATCTGCGGCGTCAGGGCAAGGTAACCCCGGCACAAAAGCGGGCTCTCCGGGATAACTGGAATCGTTTCGGGATCGAGTTCCGCTACGGAGACAAAATCTCACTGAATGATCATTTTTCCTCCTCAGACGGCCCGCTCCATCTCGAAATCGGCTTCGGTATGGGCGAAAATCTCATTTATCAGGCAAAAACTGTCCCCGACAGCCGGATTCTCGGGATCGAAGTCCACAAACCCGGCATCGGAGCCGCGCTCAAGAAAATCGAGGAGGAACAACTCCAGAATATCCGGGTGATGAGAGGGGACGCCCGCCTCATCCTGAGCGATTATCTCGACGAATCGACCCGGTTCGATCAAATCAGCGTGCTTTTCCCTGATCCCTGGCCTGACCCGGAGAATGCTCACCGCCGCATTATCCAGACCGATTTGATCGAGCTTTTCGCCCGGAAAATCCGTCACCACGGCCATCTTCATATCGCAAGCGATGTCGACCTTTACCGCGACCATGTTGAATCCGTAATGGCTCATCACAACGCATGGAAGCGAATCACCGATTTTGAAATCACCTCACTCCGCGGCCCGACCCGATACGAGACCCGGGGTTTGGAGATGGGCCACCGGATCCACGATCTTTACTTCCAGTTCGACCCTTGCTCTTGAATAGATAGCCATTCAGGCCAAGATTCCCCAATGTCGCAGCCGCAATGGTCCGAAAAAATCAAAACCCAGTATTTGTCTGGAGCCTCCAATCAGTTTGTGGTTCACGGCAACGTCCACGACCGACTCCTGATTTCGACAGCGGAAACGAAAAGCCCGAAGCTGGGTAATCTCGTCGACTACCTCGTCGATCAGCAGCTCGAAAAGTTTGATCTCGTGCTCAGCTACGAGTTGGGAGCCGGTTTGCGAATCGAGTCCGGTCACGATCTCTTTCACAAACTCCGCGACGGGGAGGACCTCCCCAAAGACCCCGCTCAAGCCATCGGCTATCTCGATCACCTGATCCGCTACCTTGTGAATCTCCGCGAAATCCGCCCCGAAGAGAGCTCGCAGAAAATTAAAACCCCGCTCGCGGGTCGCAATTACCATATCGGCTTTATCATCAAGTCCGCCGAGCTCGTCTTTCCGATCTCAAAGCAGACCCGCGATTATCAGTTGAGTTCCATGGCAGCGGTCGTCCGCTCCTGGTCTCACGAAACCTATTTTCTGGAGCAAAATCTCGCCGTTTTCCTGATTTCGGAAAACCTCAACGACCTGAATCACCTCCTCGCCAACAATCCGCGCGCCGCCCGGATCGAGCTTGAGATGCCATCAACCGGTGAGCTGTCCGAAGCCTTCGAGGTCTTTGCCAAAAGCTATCCCGGGGCCCTCGCTAACTTTTCAACCTCCCCTGCTCTTCCCGCCTCCCGTCTGGCCGGTGCCACCCTGAGTTCGATTGAAAACCTGCTCAAAACCCGGGAGTATAGCGGCGAAAGCCTTGTCGAAGACGATCTTGCCGACCTGAAAAAGGAACTGGTCGAAAAAGACTCCCAGGGCCTCATCGAATTCCTCGAACCGACCCGGACCCTCGAC
Source organism: Verrucomicrobiales bacterium (assembly GCA_029213005.1). Classification (GTDB taxonomy): domain Bacteria; phylum Verrucomicrobiota; class Verrucomicrobiia; order Verrucomicrobiales; family DEV007; genus Arctic95D-9. The sequence continues at coordinate 8,426 of JARGPI010000033.1, read as the reverse complement.
GATGTCTATGGCAGCGATGCCGTGAAAAGCTGGATGCGACAGGACATCGAACTTTGGCGACAGAACGACACCGAAGCCATGCCGATGGGCTACCTGCTCTGCGGCCCCGTGGGAACCGGGAAAACCTACCTGGTCGAGTGCCTCGCCGGGGAAGCGGGAGTACCCGTCGTAAAAATGAAGAATTTTCGAGATCGCTGGGTCGGCAGCACCGAGGGGAACCTTGAGAAGATTTTCAACCTGCTGCACGCCCTCGGCCGATGCATCGTTTTCATCGACGAAGCAGATCAGGCCCTTGGAAGTCGAGATTCCGGCTCGGGGGATTCCGGCGTTTCGGGAAGGGTCTATTCCATGATGGCCAAGGAAATGAGTGACACTGGGAACCGCGGCCGGATACTCTGGATCCTCGCCTCGAGCCGCCCCGACCTGATCGAAGTTGATTTGAAACGGCCCGGCCGGGTTGATGTCAAAATCCCCCTTTTCCCGGCGGAGGATGCCGAGGGCGGCTATCTCCTGATCCGAGCGCTTTGCAAAAAGCACAAACTCGATCTGCCCCGGACCTGCCCGGAGAATCTCATCGAACTCATCCCCTCGCTCATCACGCCGGGTGCGGCGGAATCGATCGCGATCAAAGTTTACCGCTTCGTCAAAACCCGAAAAGTCGATCCTCTCGCGGCGCTCATTGATTGTCTCGACGAATATCAGAACCCGATTCCGGCTGATATTATGGAATTTCAGATCGGCCTCGCCGCCCGCGAAGCCAGTGATCTTGATTTTGTCCCGACCATGTTTCGCAAATACACCGGATAGTCCCGGTATCCCGAAACCTTTCTATAAAAACATTGACTACGGTGATTAATTTTCAAGATTAGGTGGTAGATGCCTACCGTCTTCGTTGCCGAGTCTTCTCCTGCCGTAGAGGAATGCAGATCCCGCTTAATCAGTGAGCTCAACGGCCTCGGTGTTGAAATTATTTCAGTTAACGAGTCCTACCGGCTCGATCCAAACGAAGCGGTGGAGCAAACCCGGAATCTGATGGGGAGTCTCGACATGTCGATCCATCTTTTCGGGAGTGATCCCGGTCGACTCACCGTCCCTTCTCAACAAGGCGAGCGCTTTCTCCCCGAGATCCAATTTGATTTGGCCCAGCAATCGTCATCCGAAGCGCTGCCGGTCTATTCCTTTTCAAATTTTCTTCCCAAAGCGAGGCTTGAAACACCCATTACGCACGAGAATCAGGCGGAACGCTCGTATTCGGATCTGCTTCTTTCCCTTTCAACTCAGCGACGTCCCGCCAAGGTTTTCTACTCCTACTGTCATGCCGACGGTACGGAAGCGGTCAGGGAGTTGAGGAGACACCTCGCGGCCAAAGCCCGGCACGGCATTCTGACTCATTGGTGGGACCATGCGATTCCGGCCGGCGATAATTGGGATCATCGGATCCAGAGCGAACTGGTCGGAAGCGATATCGTGATTTGTCTCATCACTTCGGGTTGGATGGCCTCGGAATACGCTCAGGAAAAAGAATATCAGGTAGCGAGGGCGTTGGGAAAGAAAGTCATCCCCATACTCGTCACCAACTACGATCTCAGTCGCGAGGAAATCGACACCCAGGCCATTTTACCGCGTGATGATCACGGAAAACTGCTCCCGGTATCCCAGTGGCCCCATCCCGACAACGCCTGGCAAGCCATTTCGAAGAGTATCGGCGACGCCGCGATCGAAATTCAAAATCACTCGAACTGGAAAGTCGACTACCTCAAACACACCGAAGGCCCCGTCGATCAGGGCAAATTCGACGATTTCATTCAGTCGATAAAAAAACGACTTAACCTTCAAAATCAGTCAATCAGCCCGCCCTCGGCTTCGCGGGTTCACCGGCGAATCGCCGGGCCGGAGCCCCTCCACAGCCCGGTTATGATCGAGGACAGTTACTCGGCGAGAACTCACAACCCCTACCCAGGCCTCCGCCCCTACCGATCCGACGAAAGTCACCTTTTCTGCGGTAGAGAAGAGGAAGTCGAAGATCTCGTCGACCGTCTCACCGCCTTTCGCTTCCTCGCCATTCTGGGAGCCTCGGGTTGCGGCAAGTCCTCGCTGATCCACGCAGGTCTCATCCCGAGATTGAAAGCTGGAAAATCGATCCACACCGAGTGGACCATCATCCGGATGCGTCCCGGAAACGAGCCGATCAACAGCCTCGCAAAGGAATTTGAATCCGCTCTGAACCTGAAGGGCCAGTACCATACCATTCACGACAAGCTGAATAAAAAAAGCACCGGTATAGTCGATATCCTCGAAGCGATTGACTGGAAACAGGAGGATCACCTATTTATCCTGATCGACCAGTTCGAGGAATTGTTTACTTTCGATGTCCCGCTCGATATCGCCTCCCGGTTTGTCGAACTACTGATCAATGCGGCCTGGTCGCGGAGTTTTGAAAATGTCCATGTCGCGATCACGATGCGCTCGGACCAGAATCTAGGGAAGTGCTCGAAATTTGAAAAACTACCCGAAGCGATCAACAGCGGTATGTATCTGGTCCCCCACATGGATCGGGCCCAACTGGAACGGGCAATCTGTGCGCCGCTGGGAGATCAGGATCTGATTACCCCGGCTCTGGTGAACCGTCTCGTCAACAGCGTTAACTCACTGAATGATGATACCTCCCGCGATGCCCTCCCCGTACTACAGCATACCCTGATGCGGATATGGCAAAACTGGGAAGCCAACGGTAGCCGGGGACCGCTCGATATCGACCACCTCGAATCCGTCGGCGAAACAGCCGGTGCTCTAAGCCAACATATCGAACTGGTGATGGACTCCCTGAACTCCGATGAAGCGAGAGATGCCGCCAGACAACTGTTTCTCGATCTATCTGAAATCGATAAAAACGGTATGGCAAACCGTCGACCGAAAACATTCCGCCAGCTTCATCAACTACATCAACATCGCAGCGAACTGTCCCAAAGCGGAGCTCTGGATGAGAATGCTCTCAGGCGGATGATCGATCAGTTCCGCGCTGACGGCCGGTCGTTTCTGTTACCTTCCCATTTCGATATCGCGGAGCTAACAGACGACACCGTGATTGATCTACCTCACGAAAGTCTCATCCGACAATGGGAATGGCTCCGTGAAAAAACCGGTGACCGGCAACGCGAAATTGAAAACTGGCAGGTCGTTGAACGAAACTCCGAATTCTGGGAGGCGGAAGGACGCCGACCGGAAGACCTGAATTTGTCAGAAGGTCAGACCGAACGCTTTGAAGCAATCCGGAAAAACTATCCGGAAATAGAGAAGACAAAGAACGCGGAATGGTTCCTCGACGAGAATATCGCGAAAAACCGCCAGCTCCGGAAACAGCGGGAGGATGCCAAAGAGAAAACCACCAAAACCCGATACCGGAAACGGATAAAGTATATTTCCTACGCTGCCGTTGTGATCGTGTTAGGTCTACTTGCGGTAATATTCAACATGAACCGCCTCCACGCCAATTCTGAAGTAGGCAAACTGGAGGCCGACGTTCGGAAAACCGCAGCCGAACTGTCGACCGCAAAAACAGAAATCACTAAAAAAGAACAGGAGCTGGAAGCAGCCCGGGCTAATTTGAAACTCGCTCAGGAGAACATCGACACCAATCAGTCGGAGATCGAAACGCTGACCAATCAAATCAACATCGCAAATACCGAAATATCGATCCTGAAATCAAAAATCCCCGACACCGCGTTGACCCCAACCGGCCCCGATGAAAATGTACTCCGCGAAGCCTTTCAGGTATTAATTGAAAACCGGAACGAGTTTTTTCTCACCGCCGAACGGAATGCCCCGTCGGTCCTCAACGGCACGATTCGAAATCAGGAAGCCACTCAGGAACATTTATCGAAGTTGAGCGATTTCTGGCAATCCGCAGAGTGGCTCATTCTCGACGAACCCTCCTTTGCCTTTTCCGACTCGGAACAAACCGGTCAGGTTGATGCGCTGCTCGCCTTTTCCCTGAAAGCAAACGGTGAACACCAGATAGGATTCACCCAGCACCAATCCAAATGGGACCTCACCGGCGAGGCACCCGAGCTGATCCAGCTTACCTCCAACTACCTCGACATCGAAGCCGCGATGAGGGCCCTGATCAAAGCCCGTGACACCCTCGAAAGCGCGCTGTCCCCCGCCTATGTTTCCGACCGGCTGAAAAATGCGTCATCCCTTGACCTCTCCCTGGGAAAAAAAGCGTCGCTGGTCACCATCCTGCTGTTTCACGTCGCCGCAGACAGCCGGAATGCCGATCAGGGCTTTGATCGCTCCGTGCTTTCGGTTGAAGCGAAAGAAGGTGATCGCAGTTTCGACGAAAAAAATCCGTTCCGTCGATTCATCCCCTTCGGCCTGCCGGAGTTTGTTGACTCACCGATTCCCGATCAGTTCAAAGTCGATTACGAATTTGTCGTTCAACTCGCGGATACCCCGAACGGCTCCAGTCCCAAATCCGACAAAATCGCGACCCGCTACATCCTATCTGCCGACCGGAATTACCGGCAACTGAAGTCCGACCCTGACTTTGATAAAAAAATCACCTACAAGTATACGGGATTCATCCCCGATTTCCCTTCCAACCCCTGGACGATTCCGGTAAAAAGGGAAGCGGTGAAACCCACCCCGCAGCAACCGGACCGCCCGGAACGCAGAGGCCCTTTTAAAGGCCTCTTTAACCGAAAGTAAATCAGCTCCACTTTATTCAAATGAATCGCCTATCTCTACTCTGGAAACTCGCCGCGCTCGTGTGGTGCCTTTGCTCCACTCCTGCTTTTTCCAAGGAGATCAAAAATGTCCTTTTCCTGATTTCCGATGATCTGAAAGCCAGCGTTCTGGGCTGCTACGGCGATAAAATCTGCAAGACTCCCCATATCGATAAGCTGGCCTCTGAAGGTATGGTTTTTAATCATGCCTACTGTCAGGCCACCTGGTGCCAGCCTTCCAGACAATCCTTTATGTATAGTCGGTACCGGGGAAATAAAGGAACCAACTTCGGCGAACATTTCAAAAACAACGGCTTTTTCTCCGCCCGGGCCGGAAAGATTTATCACATGCGGGTTCCGGGCGACATCATTGACGGAACCGACGGCGGGGATGTCCCCTCCACCTGGACCGAAAAATACAATCTGAGCGGCCGCGAGGCCCACACTCCCGGTGACTATGCCTGTCTGAATCTGAACATTTTCACGACCGAAGAAGAGGACCGCCAATCCACCCGAATGCCCCACCGGATGTTTGTTACCGTTCAATACGACGGCGATGGTTCGGATCAGCCCGATCACAAATCAGCGTCCAAAGCGATCGAACTCCTTCAGAAACACAAAGACGAACGTTTTTTCCTCGCCGTCGGTTTTGTGCGCCCCCACTACCCGATGGTGGCGCCCCGTCAGTATTTCGAAAAATACGACTGGGAGAAAATTGACCTCCCTGAAGTGATCGAAAACGACATTAGAGACATCCCGAAAATCGGCCGGCCCGCTACGATGAATTCGAACAATTCGATCGGGAAATATCCCGACAATCAGAAACGGATGTGGGAAGGCTACTATGCCTCCACCACCTTTATGGACGATCAGGTGGGCCGCGTCATCAACGAATTGGAGCGTCTCGGCTTGAGAGACTCGACCGCGATCGTTTTCACCAGCGATCACGGTTATCACCTCGGCGAGCACACCTTCTGGCAGAAATCGACAATGCACGAGGAGGTAAGCCGGGTTCCTCTGATTGTATCGGCTCCCGGATTCAGCCCCGGCCGGAGCGATTCCTTTGCGGAGTTGATGGATATTTATCCGACCTGCTCTGACCTCGCCGGACTGGAAATACCCGACTCGGTACAGGGAAAAAGCCTCGTCCCCGTTCTTAAAAACCCGCAGGCAAAAGTTCGCGATGCGGTTCTGACCTTGGATTCCGGTTTCGGCTTGCGAAGCGAGCGATGGACCCTGCTCAAATACAACGACGGATCGGAAGAGCTCTACGACATGCTCAACGATCCCGCCCAATTCCATAACCTCGCCCCAAATCCCGAATACGCTCAGAAACTGGAGGAAAACCGCAAAGCCCTCTCGGAAAAGCTCAAGGAATTCGGCCTGAGTTTTGATCGACCAAAAAAAGCGAAGTCAAAGAAATGACACGAGGAAGGCTTGCTTAGCGCGTATTCACGAACGAACCTCGCGCGTATCTATAAGTAATGGCTTTCGACGTTGAAAAAATCAGAGGGGACTTCCCCGTCTTATCCCGTGTCCTTCCCAATGGAAGACAGCTCGCCTATCTCGATAACGGAGCGACCTCACAAAAGCCTGCGGCGGTAATCAACCGTCTCACCAAATTTTACTCGGAGGAAAATGCCAATATCCACCGCGGATTGCATCACCTCAGCGCCGAAGCGACTTTCAATTTCGAAAACGCCCGGACGGCGATCGCCACCTACCTGAAAACGCCAAAAGACTGCGATTTGATTTTCACCCGGGGAACCACCGAAGCGATTAACCTGATCGCCCACGGCCTCGCCAGCGAATTGAACGAAGGGGACGAGATCGTCATCACTCTGATGGAGCACCACGCCAATTTTGTTCCCTGGCAGCTACTCGCTCTGAAAACCGGGGCAAAAGTCCGTTACGCCAACGTAAAAGACAACGGCGAGTTGGATCTTGATGACTGGAAAGCTTCGTTTAATTCCAGGACCAAAGTCGCCTCCTTCACCCAGGTCTCAAACGCGCTGGGCACGGTAAATCCGGCGAAGGAGATGGCCGCATTCTGCCGCGAGCGCAATGTGATCAGTGTGGTCGACGGCGCCCAAGCCGTGCCTCACGGTCCGGTCGATCTCGGCGACCTCGATTGTGATTTCTACGCGTTCTCCGGCCACAAAGTATTCGGTCCCGACGGCGTCGGGGTCTTAGTCGGTAATTCGGAAATCCTGAATCGTTTTCCGCCCTATCAAAGCGGCGGCGACATGATTGATCGCGTTGCGATTGAAGGAACCACCTTTCAGAAAGCCCCGGAGCGATTCGAAGCCGGAACTCCGAATATTTCCGCCACCATCGGACTCGCCGCAGCCTTTCAATACCTTTCAGAATTGGACTGGATAGGCGCTCACGAGCACGAGACAGCCCTGTTAACCGAAGCGACAGAACGTCTCAAAGCCGTCGGCGGGATCAAAATCTGGGGCGAGGCTCCGGTCAAGGCATCCGTGATTTCATTCACCATGGACGAAGCTCACCCGCAGGATATCGCGACAATTCTCGACAACGTGGGCGTTGCGATCCGCACCGGTCACCACTGCGCGATGCCGCTGATGACTCACTTCGGAATCAAAGGCACCGCCCGGGCCTCGTTTGCCTTCTACAACAATCGCGACGACATCGATGCCCTGATCGAAGGCATGGGCAAAGTGAAGCGGCTTTTCGCCTGATTTTCACCGATTGTACAGGGTACATTCACATTTCAACGTCGCCACCGGCTCCGGATTTAGCTCCTTTCGCCCGATTAGCATTGCACTTGATTTCATGATTCCTCTGCAAACGGAAAAGCTGAAATTTTCCGTTAAGTTTCAAATCGGCAAAAACGCCGCTCGGCACTGGTGATGAGTGTTTAAAAGGACTGGAGGACGGAAAGGGCTTCTTTTTTTATTATGAGCCTCGCTTTTATTGGGCTTATGTGTGAGAGTAGCGCATTGAGTGATGCGTTTTGTTCGCTCTTTTGAGTTACCATAGTTCGGGTAAGCGTTCAACGAATTCTGTGACTTCCTGCTCCGAAATTGGTGGGACATCTTCACCCTTCGACCTCGCGAGAAACTCATCAAATGATCTCGCTAAAAAATGGTAATCCCAATCGAACTTGGCGATAAACGGATCATCTCCCATGGTATTATCGAAACAATATTGTCCACCAGCTCCATCCTGCCCAAATGGAAACACGTTCGCAAAATAGGGGCGGGACTCCGATAACCCATCGAGTAACCTCCGCTTTGCTGTCCGAATATCCGTTCCATAATGTTTACATCTCGCGACGAGCAAATCGTGAAGGTCACAGTTCTCGGGTCGGTCACCGCCGCAATTCACATTGTGAAGGTGGGTGATGCCGCTCAAGTGTGTATCGACAAAGGAACGAGGGAAAGCAACATCCAATTCCTGATGCAGTTGAATGAATGCGTCGGCAACATCGTAAACCGGGCCAGGATCTTCTACCTCAATGAAAAACTCGTGTTCTTCCGATTCCATTTCTTGAGCGAACGATTAAGGCTAGCCACGACGGTGACTACATACAAAATCTCTCCTACACCATAGATGAAATCGAAACCGAGTCACGCAAAAAATACCTAGAGAATAGTCGTCGCGTTGCCTCATAAAAAAAAACACCGAAGCGGGAAATGAATGAATTGCGATTGAGGCCCATTGCCTCATAAAAGA
>JARGPI010000032.1 GCA_029213005.1 Verrucomicrobiales bacterium | reverse complement strand
CAATCGCAATTCATTCATTTCCCGCTTCGGTGTCTTTTTTTATGAGGCAACGCGCAATCCATGATCCGGGGATTGAACTGCTGTGGTCCAGCGTGGTACCCCTGATACTCATCATCACCTGCCTGCCCGTTGGTATAGATAAAGACATCAGTCGCCGTTGGATCCCAAAGGACCAATTCTTCGCGACCGTCGCCGCAGAGATTTGCCGGGATCGCATGGTAGAAGCCCATCCGGTGAGCCTCGCTGCCGTTGGCGGGAGGTAGACCGGGTAACGGCGCTCCTTTTCCTGTTTCCAAATCCCACAGCCAACCTCCGTTGTAGAGTAAAGCAACTTCGTTTGGTCCATACCATTTTACCGACTCCATACCGGTATTGTTTGGTGATGGGTTAAGGCGAAAGCGATCCGATATTTGGTTAGTTTCACTACTTATCAGGATTGCATCGGGAGTGTGTCCTTTGTGCCGAATCACCATTTCCGGCCCGGGCAGATCATCTCGAAAATTGGCGATCCGAACCTCCTGTCCGTGTGGAACTTCGTCACTGCCCAGCGCTAATATCACTTCCCCTCGTTCATCGACAATATGGCCAAACCCGGAACAAATCGCGCGAGTTTTCCCGCCATCCCATTCAGTAATCGCTACCGAATCCATATTATCTCCGAGTCGGCGCTCCCATAAAGGCTTACCGTCGTGATCGAGCAGAAAGTAACCGCTATTGACTTCATCCCGGCCGTCGCCGTCGATGTCACCCACTGCCGGAATGTAAGCAGGGCACTTGCTATATTCGATCCACGGAGTCGAATACGTCCAGAGCACATTGAGTTCATCATCGAAGGCAACATGGGTATCGCCAAGCTTGACCACAAAATCCTGCGGCCTTTCATTGCCGCGAAAGTTGGCCACCAAAATGCGTTGATGAACCCAGTTCGCGGTTTGCCGACCTCGTGAACGCTTCGGATTGGCTGGCTGGCAGCTGCGCTCCGTGATTTCCTTTGGCGCAGGCTGGTGAATCACCTCTCCGGTTTTGCCGTCTCTGATTTGAATCACAACATCATTCAAAGTCGACCAGTCAGCATCGGCTATTTCCTGTGACGGATGGTGGAAAAAGCAAATGACCTCTGCCGCGCCGTCGCCATCCAAATCATGAATCGCAACCGACCCGGGCCTGACCGGATGAGTGCCGCCACCGCCGCTGCGCCACAAAATTCTGCCGTGCAGATCAAAGGCGCCAAGAAATACGGGCTTGAATCCACCTATGGCAGGTCCAGACGGCCCACTGTGCGAACTGCGATAGACGAGAAAATCACATTGCCCGTCTCCGTTTAGATCGCCGATACGAAGATCCCCGCCAAACACGCGACCATTCTCCTCGATTAAAAAAGCCTCTGGAACTGATAGTCTTTTATAAAGCAGCGCATCGGCAAAAGGCTCCGCACACGGCGCTGCGGGGTATAAAAACAACAGAAAAGATAGAGTAATAAGTCGGTTCATGAGGACAACGGTACCTTTCCCTGTTACAATAGGTACCAACAATCGTTAAGCCAGCAGACGATTTACCGTGAAAACTTCCATCCAGGTCTTGAACTCAACCGGGAAAATCACTTGTAGAAGGGGGCATGTAAAAGGGGGGGGGCAGGAATGCTAATCTTGCCTTTTGGATTGAAGGAAAAATCAACTAAGCTGGTGAAGACATGACTCGACCGGCCCAATTCCGAAAAACGGACTCAAAATCACTGAGTCATCGATTTAGAATAACCCCTCCGAATTTCAGCTACGAGGAAGTTGAAAGGCGAATTGCCAATCAAACACCGCCGCACCCGCCGGAAACTCTTGAGACATTTTAACCTCGCGAACTCAAGGAGATAAGATATAATATCCTTGAATTTGTTCAATGACGAAAACCCCAACCAATGCAGAGCGCCTCATTGAAATGGCGCGCAGTCAATCGATGATCACTGCGAAGGACGTTCGTGAGGCAGGGATCGCGACCTCCACGCTTGCAGCTGCCGTAGCGTCCGGTGAACTTGAGCGTGTAAATCGGGGCGTATATCGGCATGTTGATGCACCGTGGGATGAAAATCTGAATCTTTCCGAAGTGGCTGCGTTGGCGCCGCAGGCGGTTATCGTGCTGGTAAGTGCTCTGAATTTTCACCAGATTGGCACGCATCAGGCCCATCAAGTTTGGATTCAGCTGAAAAGCAATGCGGTAACTCCCAGGATTGAGTACCCGCCGATTGAAGTGGTTCGGACCTCAATCCAGGCGGCTTTTTCAGAGGGTGTGGAATGCCATGAACTTAACGGGATTTCCGTTCCCATCACCACGCCCGCCAGGACGGTAGCAGATTGCTTCAAGCATCGTAGTAAGATGGGTATGGAGCTTTGCCTCGAAGCACTAAAAGAGATTCTGCATTCAGGAACGTCGATGAGTGAAATTCTTCCGTTCGCCCGGATGAATCGAGTTGAGAATGTGATGATGCCCTACCTGGAGGCTCTAGCATGAAAAATGTAGCGGAATCGGTTAAGGCACGGCTGCAAAACCGGGCACGGGCGGAGGGGCTCCAGTTCAGCAGTTTGCTCGAAGAATTTGCATTGGCACGCATTTTTGCGCGTCTCAGCGAAAGCCGATATTCGGACCAATTTATCCTCAAAGGAGCCCAGCTGTTTACCCTTTGGGCAGATACACCGCAACGCCCTACACGTGATGCAGATTTTTTAAGCTTTGGTTCTCCTGATCCGGTAGAGTTAGCTTCAATCTTTGATGAAATTTGCCAAATCGAATCAGAACCAGCGGATGGTCTGGAATGGACTCCTGCTCAGGCCGCACCGATTCGTGAAGACAATATTTATGGAGGGGTTCGCATCAAATTTTTCGGGCTTCTCGGTAAAGTGAAAATCCCGGTTCAGATTGACGTGGGGTTTGGAGATTCCATCACGCCGGAGGCGACCACAGCCGAGTGGCAGATGCCTTTGGATTATCCGTCAGTGACACTTCGGGTTTACTGTCCGGAAACGTCGATCGCAGAGAAACTACAGGCTGCACCCTGGCGTTTTTGGGAAGGAGTTCCTTCCTCAAAATCAGCTATTCAAAAGTAGCCTGGGTTGGTCTGAAGTAACCTTTAATCAAAGTAGGCGTTCGAACGCAAACTTGAACGTGGTTCTTAGTTTTAAATCCGGCACCTTTGTAGGCTGGATTTCCCTCTACAAACATACCTCTAACCGAATCGAAAGTGTAGTCAGTGAGGCGGTGAAGATTATTGATGACTGCACAATCTAACTCACGCCTTAACTTATCTTTTCCAGCTGAGTTTTTAGGCATCTGTGTGCCTGAAAGTTCATGAATTTTTTTGAGATGATCATAGCTTTGCGCCAGGAGCCCGAGATGATCTTCGCGCATTAGGCTCAGGCAATCCCCTAAATCAATAATAGCCCCAACCACATAGGGATCCTCTATCCTCGAATTAGCTTTTGCCCAGCTATAGGCGCGACGGGGATCATCTTCCCAAAAATAGATGCCATGCCCAAGCCAATCGTAGGCATTTACCGAACTCAACAGATCCGCGTCACCCATAAAAACGGTTTCCGCAACATCGGCATCACAGCCGTGATAACCAAGAATAAAAGAGGGCGGTTTGGAATGAATTATGGACCTGCCTATGAGGCCGTCGATTCACCAAGGAGTTGAGCGTAGCGCTGTCTAGGCGTGAGTTCGCCCTGAGTGCTCATCGGGCGATACTCAAGCCCCTCTTCAATGGCTTGAAGAAGTTCTCGATCCTGCCCTTTTTCCAACGCTTCAATTTCTGCCGAGATTCGCTCGGATAAATGTTCTGAAGCAGTGTCAGAGTGGAGGTCAAACTCATTTGAAGGCTTTTGAGTCATAGAGGACGTTCGCATATTCTAATATTGGAGGCAAAACAATTATTGCGACAAAAGGGTTCTCTCGTGGTGGCGTGTTTGATCATCGCCCGCACGGGAAAGTGAGCGAAGAATCTAACAGTTAGACTAAATGCCAAAGCCCGCCGCCGGGTGCGGAGACTCGACACTACATTCGTGCAGCTCATCGGAGGACTTTTTGGGTCGACGTCGACACACTCCGAAACTGTACCCTGTACACTAAAGAACTGCACAGGGTACGCTCTCAAAATCCGGGAGTGCAGAAGGGTGTTTTCCCGACACTCTATCCACGGAAGAAGGAGACGTAAATTTTCACGGTCGCTGCCAGGAGTTGCTCGAGTTCTTCGGGGTCGGTTACGGAATATTTCAGATCGGTGGTTGAGTAGGAGATGACGCGGGCCACGGTTTCGATTTCCAATCCGGCCGCTTTGGCCGATGTCAGATCTGTCTCGGGGTCGGAGCGGATGATCGCGGTGAGCTGAGCCTCGATCATTCCCAGCATTTCTTTGCGAAGGTCGGTCGCAAAAGATTGCACAAAACCAAGGAGGTCTTCCGCCCCGGGGCTGTTGATGACCATGGTGTAGGGCTCCAGAATCCAGGTGTGAAGGATGGCGGTCATCCTGGCTTCCAATCCGGTGCATTGCTCGACCTTCGCTTGCGCCTCCAGTTGGAAAATCTCCATCTTCCGAGCCATCACCGCCCGGAAGATCTCCTCTTTGTTGCTGAATACCAAATACAAAGAGGGGCGTGACATTTCGGCCTTTTCAGCGATGTCCGCCATGGTCGCTTTTTTGAAGCCGTAACGGAGAAACACCTCAAGAGCTGCTTCGAGAATTTTGTCCTGTTTTTCGTCCACAAAAACATATTGACATTTTTCGTATTTTTGTCAACCGTATGTCACCCCTGACAAATTTACATAAAATGTCAGAAGTCTGAATCCGCTTTCAAGCTGCCGGGGCTGTGGCCTCTGATTCCCTCGATTTTGCCAAACTTGAATCCTCATGAATTTGAAATTTTTTGCCAACGAACTCTGTAGTCCGGGACGGGCCCGGCTCTTTCTTACGGTGCTTCCGCTTTTTTTGCTCGTGTCGTGTCAGGACGAGCCGGCTGAGCCGGTTACGAAACGGGCCCGACCTGTCAAAGTGGCGACGATCCACGACGGTGGTCTGGGGAAGGTGGTTGAGTTTCCCGGTCAGATCGAACCGGCTCAGATGGCGTGGAAGGCGTTCGAGGTCACGGGGCGCATTATTGAACTGCCTGTGAAAGAGGGGCAGGTGATCACAAAAGGCCAGATTCTCGCGAGGCTGGATCCGCGGGATTTTCAGTCAGCGCGGGACTCCGCTCTGGCGAGCTATGAGACGGCTCAGTTGATGACGAAGCGGGTCGGGCAGTTGCACAAAGGGAGGGCGGCATCCCAGCAGGAGCTGGAGCTGGCGGAGCGCGATTTGCTCACGGCAAAGGCTTCGTATGAGCGGGCTGAAAAGGCGCTGGAGGACACGGTGATGACTGCCGATTTCGACGGCACGGTCGCTAAGATTCAGGTGGAGGATTTCGCCAATGTGACGGCCAAACAGGAGGTGATGCTGATTCAGGACACCTCGTCTCTGGAGGTCGTTTTTCAACTGCCTGAGAGCGCTTTAACCATTCCGCTCGTTGGTGAAACGGATGCGGAAAAAGTCGCCAACACAAATCCCGTAGTGATTGTCAGTGCGCTGCCGGACGTGGAATTTCCCGCGACATTCAGCGAATTTTCGGAGCGGGCCGATCCGGTCACGCGGACCTATGAGGCTACGCTGGCGTTCACGCCTCCGCAGGATTCACTGATCCAGCCGGGGATGACGGCCAGTGTCCGGGCGGAGTTCCCGGCGCACGAGCTATTGAAGTCGGACGGGTTTCCGGTGCCCGCCAAAGCGATTTTTTCCGAGAGCGGCGGTGAGGCAGAGGTCTGGCGGCTGGATCCGGCCACGTCAAAAGTCGCCGGCGTCACGGTGAAACCCGGTGCCCTGATCGGCGAAATGATCGTGGTAAAAGGGGATCTCAAGGATGGCGATCTGGTCGTGACCTCCGGCGTGCATCACCTCCAGGAAGGGCGCGAAGTGCGAATCTGGGAAGCCAGGTAGTTGAACCAATTTTTGTCGCTATGAATCTCGCTGAATTCTGTCTTCGCCGAAAGACAACCACTCTGGTTCTGACCTTGGTCCTTCTGCTCGGAGGGCTGGTTAATTACCTCGACATGAGCCGACTTGAGGATCCGGAGTTCACTCTCAAAGACGTCCTCGTGGTCACGCCCTACCCCGGGGCATCGCCCGAAGAAGTGGAAGCGGAAGTCACCGATGAGGTGGAAACCGCGATTCAACAGCTCGGTCAGCTCGAGGAAATTCTTTCCCGCTCGGAGCGCGGTATGTCTACCATCACCGTCAGCATTCTGGAAAAATACGACAAGGACACATTGCCGCAGGTCTGGGATGAGCTGCGTCGCAAGGTGGATGACATTCAGTCCAGCCTGCCTCCCGGAGCGGGACCATCGATCATTTTTGATGACTACGGCGATGTGTTCGGGATCTACCTCGTGCTTTACGGCGATGAATATACCTATGCTGAGCTGAAAGAGGTGGCGGATTTTCTGAAGCGGGAGTTGCTGCTCGTTGATGATGTAGCAAAAATCGATATCCACGGCCACCGCACCGAGGCGATCATCGTGGAACCGATCCGCGACCAAATGGCCCGGATCGGTATCGCCCGGGAAACGATCATCGCCCAGTTGAAGGAAAAAAATCTGGTGCGCGATACGGGACGGGTTCGGATTGGCGACGAATATATCGCGCTTGATCCGACGGGAGAAATCACATCTCTGGAGGACTTTGAAAAGCTGATCTTCTCTCACGAAGGGAAACAGTTTTACCTCCGCGACATCGCCAACGTGCGGCGCGGTTATCTCGAACCACAGAGCGAGATTTTGCGTTTCGATTCCAAAAACGGAGTGGCTCTCGGTATATCGACCATCTCCGGTGGTAACGTCGTAAAGATGGGCGAAGCGCTCGACCGGCGGCTCGCCGAGCTGGAGCACGACATTCCTCTCGGTATGGAAATCGGCGTTATTTCCCACCAGTCCGCATCCGTGACCCGGGCGATCGACGGTTTCATTTCCAGTCTCGTGCAGGCGCTTATTATCGTCGTCATCGTGCTGCTGATTTTTATGGGATTGCGCAGCGGTTTGTTGATCGGGCTGATTTTGGTCCTCACGATCATGGGCAGTTTCATTCTGTTAAATCCGATGGGCGTCGCGCTGGAGCGCATTTCCCTGGGAGCCCTGATCATCGCGCTCGGCATGCTGGTGGACAATGCGATCGTCATTGTCGATGGCATGCTCGTGGAGATGAAGCGGGGGCGGAGTGCTCACGATGCGGCGGTCAGTGTGGTTAAACAATCCGCGCTGCCTCTGCTTGGAGCCACGGCGATCGCGGTATTTGCCTTTGCCGCGATCGGCACGACTGACAATGCAGCGGGTGAATTTTGCCGTTCGTTATTTTTGGTCATCTGCGTATCGCTTTTCCTCAGCTGGGTGACGGCAGTGACGGTGACTCCGCTCCTCGGCGTGATGTTTCTCAAAGTCCGCCCGACCAAACCCGGAGAGAAACCAAAGGAACCGTTCAATGGCTGGTTCTATCGTCTCTACAAAAAATTATTGCGGGGCTGTATCCGGTTCCGCTGGGTGACCGTGCTCGTTGTCGGTGCCATGTTTGTGACCGCGATGTGGGGATTCGGTTTTGTGAAACAATCGTACTTTCCGCCATCGACCCGGCCACAATACATGGTCGATTTCTGGCTGCCGCAGGGCACCCACATCGAGGAAACCAATCGGCAGGCGCAACGCGTCGAAACCTGGCTGGCTGAGCAAACGGAGATCAAACACGTCACCACCACAGTGGGGCGCGGAGGACTTCGCTTTCTCCTCACCTATCAGCCGGAGATCCCCAACCCGGCGTATGCCCAATTCATCATCGACGTCGAAGACAAGCTGGCCATTCCCGACCTCGTGAAACGCACCGATGCATTTCTGGAAGAGGAATTTCCCGATGCGCTGGGCTACAGCGTGAAGTTCGAGTTCGGCCCCGGCGGCAAAGGAAAAATCCAACCCCGGTTCTCCGGGCCCGATCCCGAAATCCTCCGCGATCTAGCGAGCCGGGCCGAGGCGGTTCTCCGCGCCCATCCCAACGCCAAATCAGTCCGGAACGACTGGCGTCAGCGGGTCAAAGTGCTGCGACCGCAACTCGCCGAGGACCGAGCCAATCTGCTGGGCATCGGCAAAAAGGAACTGTCCGAGGCGATCCGCCAGGCGTTCGAGGGAGTCTCAGTTGGCGTTTATCGCGAAGGCGACCTGCTTCTTCCCGTTGTCATGCGGGCACCGGAAGACCAGCACAGCGACATCAATCAGCTCGACAACATCCAGATCTGGAGCCCCGTTGCCGGCAGGCGGATTCCTCTCGGGCAGGTCGTTTCCGGGATAGAAACCGTTTTTGAAGATGAAATCCGGATGCGTCTCGACCGCAAACCGATCATCACCGTTTACGCTGATCCTATCGAAGGACCCGCCAGCGAATTGTTCCAACAAATCCGCCCGGAGATCGAGGCCATTCCATTGCCGGAAGGCTACGAGCTAATCTGGTATGGCGAATACAAAGACTCCAACGATGCCAATGCCGCGCTCGCCTCCGGTCTGCCGCTTTTCATGTTGCTGATGGTCCTGACAACCGTGCTCCTCTTCAATTCGATTCGGCAGCCGCTGGTCATCTGGCTTTGCGTGCCACTGGCGCTCATCGGCGTTTCCGTGGGGCTGCTCTCGACCGGGCATCCCTTTACTTTTATGGCCTTGCTAGGTTTTCTCAGTTTGTCGGGAATGCTGATCAAAAACGCCATCGTCATGATTGATGAACTCAACGTGCAGCTGGCATCCGGCAAAGAGCCCTTCGTCGCCGTGATCGACTCCGCCGCCAGTCGTTTGATGCCCGTCGCCATGGCTGCCTCCACCACCGCCCTCGGCATGATCCCGCTATTCTTCGACGCTTTCTTCGCCGCCATGGCTGTGACTATCGTGTTTGGACTCATGTTCGCCACCGTCCTGACCACTATTGTTGTGCCCGTTTTTTACTGTATTTTCTACCGCGTTCGTTCACAGTGAAATCCACGCCATCGATGCCCTGGGAAGTATATATATATCCCGCGCAAGCGGGATCTTGGAGGGGATCTAGAGCTTACTCGCTACTTTATCTTAAATGACTTGGACAAACGATTTTTCCTTGCCCCAGCCTTAGGAAAGCTCACCAGAAAGTTGTTCTCGTCAATCAGATTGATATAACAATGCGTTGTTCCTTCCGGCAGTTTAGCCATCCCTGTTGAGCGGGAATTCAGCGTTGCCGGAGCGCGGAACCACTCTTCGTATTTTTGCCCGCCATTGAGGGTATAAATTAATTGCGCCTGCGTCACATTTGCCTTGCTCTCAGTAAATTCAAATTCAACGACGTTGCCATTTTGTTTAAGAGAGTGAATGGTCGGTACGTTTTCCTTATTCGGAAGTTCTCGCTTATAGTCTGGATTGTAGCTTGGATAACTAGCCTTCATTTCGGTCAGCGCTTCCGTCAGCTTCTGGTTGAGTAGCTGCGTTTTTTCGGGCATTTGAGCAGCCAAGTTGTTTGCCTCTTCTATATCGACTCTAACCTGCTTGTCCCCCTCTGTTTTATACAATTGGAAAAGTTCAAGTTCCGGCGTGTTATCATTATTCACATGATCATAATTGCGGATGAGTTTAAAATCCCCGATGCGAATGGTGCTTTCCATGGCACCACCATGCGGAAAATGCCACATCATTGAATCGCGAATCGAATCATCTGCCTTTTTCACCAATGCAGGATTGGTTGGATCTTTCAACAGCAGGGTGGAAATGTCGCATCCATCGAGGTTTTTATTTTCTGGCTTTTCGGCTCCCGATAGCGAAAGGATGGTTGGATAAAAATCGAGCCCGTTCACCATCACATCGGACTGAACGCCCTTGGCAATTCCCGGCCCGGCAATGATCAACGGGACCCGGGTTCCGCCTTCCATCGCCGAGATTTTCCCGCGAGCCAGCGGCGCGTTATCAGTGTAGCGCTCTCCGGATCCTTCCATGCCCCCGTTATCCGAGGTGAAAATGATATAGGTATTTTCGCTCAGCATGTGCCCGGGCCAACGCGGGTCTTCAGTGGTTTCCAAGGTTTGGAAGACCTGACCCATATAATAGTCGAGCGCCTCCACCATCGCACAATAGAACGGATTGATCTGGCCAGGAGTTTCTTTACCAACTTTAACAGTTGGATCAACCCCCAGCTTTTCCACATACTTGTTCAACAGACTTTCGCAACGCGTCATAATCGGCCCATGTACTAACCAGGTGCAATAATAGAGGAAAAATGGCTTATCTTTATTTTCGCGTATAAAGGTCATGGCATTCTCATTGTTCTCGTGAAAAGGAAACCCATTTTCATCCAAACGAAATCGATCGTCTTCAGCATCCGTTGCAAACCCGGTCAGGCGGTCTTTCATTTTTGAATGAGCTCCGCGACTTGAGCGCGACCAATCAAAACCGACTTCTCGGTTTCGGGGACGCACTATGATCGATGGCAATGTGCCACTTCCCTGTATGCCCTGTTACATATCCGTTCTGTTTCATGGCTTTCGCCAGCGTAAAGGTATCAGCCGGCATCCGACCGCTATACCATGGATCCATCATTCGGGCATTCACACCACTCGCCACCGGTGGCGCGCCGCCGACCACGTGGGTTTTCTGTGCCCGCGCCGGATGATTACCGCTCATGATGGCACACCGCGAAGGGGAACAGGTAGGCGCCGGAGAATAGGCCTGCCAGAACATTACCCCTTTCTTTGCCAATGCATCCAGGTAGGGAGTATCGATTGGCGAGGGTTCATCAACATCGTAACATTTCACATCCTGCCAGCCGAGGTCGTCCGTCACGATGAGCAACACATTTGGCTGAGCAGGACGGTCGTCGTTCGCAGCAGTCACAATACCCGACAGTAATGCACAGGCACAACACGTGATTGAGAATATGCGTAGTTTCATTTTCATATTATTTATACTTAAAACACTGTTAAATCACTTACGGCGCTTGAATTCCGTTTTGGCGCGGCCTTTTTCTTCGTTGGGTAATTTCACCCAGTCCTGTTTTTCATTGCTCAGGATCGGCACTTCCGGGAAAAGTGTTCCGGTGGCTCGTTGCTCGGAGCCGCGCTCCTTAAATTCGCCAAGCTTGAGGCGGGTCTCATCGGCCAACTTCATCATTGCATCTACACGTTCCGGATGCTGAGCAGCTAGATCCTGACTCTCTGCAATATCGTTTGCCAGATTGTAGAGACGCGGTGCTTGCAGCGGCTCTTGCTTTTTTTGGGCCCAGAAAGGAATTTGCTCCACAGTTCTCGGTAGATGAACCTTCCAGTCGCCGACACGCACACACTGCAGGTTTTCACAGTTGTAGTAGAAGAAAGGTTCGTCGTCAGGGCGGGCAATCGTGCCCCCCTGCCACAAGGGCGTTAAGCTGACCCCATCATAGATCCGGTCTTCCGGAACCGGTGCATCGATCAGTTCACTCAGCGTCGGGAACAGATCCATCGCCACCACGGGAACATCCGACACGCCCGGCTGAATAACACCCTTCCAATAGAGAATAAACGGCACCCGATGCCCACCTTCCATTGAGACATACTTGGTGCCGCTATATGGCTTGGTATACTTTGGTGAGGTTGACCCGTTGTCCGAGCTGAAGATCACCAGGGTATTTTCCAGAATACCATTCTCTTCCAATGCCTTGAGGATTTCACCAATGCCCCAGTCTGCTTCCTGGATAATATCGCCGCGCGCCCTGTCCTTGGAGGATCCTTTAAATTTGGGGCCTGCTTTGTAGGGCGTGTGCGGATAGTTGTGTGCGAAATAGACAAAAAACGGCTGATCCTTAAAATCCTGAATGTGCTTTACGATGCGCTCGGTGTAGAGGCTGTTCAGCTGCTCCAATGGGGTATTCTTATAAACTAGCTCTTTTCCGTCATAGAAGCGCTTGTCATGACTCATATTTTCCGGAGCACCGTAGTAGTGGTCGAAGCCCTGGTGCCAATAGAGAAAGGGTTCCTGCATACCCAGATGCCATTTCCCGACCATCGCGGTGGTGTAGCCCTGCTTTTTAAACTGCTCAGCAATCGTCACCTCATCCGGATTAAGACCTAAGAACCAGTGCGCCTCACGTTTCGGGTTGATCCCCATGTAGAGACCAGCGCGCTGTGGGTAGGCCCCGGTCAGGAAAGCAGCACGTGAAGGAGAGCAGATCGATGCGGCGGCATGAAAATCAGTAAACCGCATCCCTTCCGCTGCCAGCTTATCAATGTTCGGTGTTTTCACCTTCTTCGCGCCGTAGCAACTGACATCACTGTAGCCCATGTCATCCATCAGAATGAAGATCACGTTGGGCGTTGCCGCTCTCAGTAAAGGACTAAATAAGACCAGGGAAATGGTTAGCAGAATGTAGACTGAAATGCGTTTCATATATCGGGAGGATTTCTTGTTTTAAGTTAGTAATTGTAGTTAAAACTCACTGAGTTCAGTTCGCCATAACGCACGCTGGTCGCTGCCGGTTTGTCCGACATCACCGAGCTCGGCACGAATGCGCTCCGCTTCTTTCAAGAGCGTGGTGGCAACCTCGGGATTCTCAGCGGCAACATTAACCTTCTCGCCGATGTCGCTGTCCAAATTGACCAGGAAGGGCTGGTCCAGTTTGACGAAGCTGCGCTGTTTACTGACATTCCCCCAGTAAGGTTGATCAGCCGCTGTGCGAGGCAGATGCAGCTTCCACTTGCCTTTGCGGACTGCCTGGAGGTTAATGCCATTGTAGTAATACAAAAACTGATGCGGCGACTCGTCGGTTTGACCGAGCAGGACATCACGAATGTTCTGCCCATCGATGGTTCGGTCGGTCGGCAATTTGACGTCCGCGAGATCGCAAAACAGCGGCAGCAGATCCATACTGGAAAGGGTAACATCAGAAACCTGTCCTGCCGGAATCGTGCCCGGCCAGCGAAAGATTCCCGCCACGCGATGCCCACCTTCCATCGTGGTATATTTGCTGCCAGACAGTGGACCTCCCGACCCCACCTTGCCATGGTGGCCGTTGTCGGCAAGGAACACCACCAAAGTATTATCGTCCAGATCATGGTCGCGCAGTGCCTGGAAGACTTGCCCCACACTATGGTCCAACTCCGTCACGAAGTCCGCATACTTGCCTGCCTTCGACTTACCCAGAAAAGGTTTGCCCGGCACGACCGGGGCATGCGCGATTTGATGCGCCATGTAGATAAAGAAGGGCTGATCCCTGGATTGTTCTCCAATGAACTTCACCACTTCCTCATTGTAGCGCGGAGTGATGGTGGGAAACCTGACATTCTCCTCAATCATTTTGCGGTCGCGGAAGATCGCCTTGTTCCAGGGATCGTGACTTTTGGAATAGTTGTAAGGGAGCCCGAAATAGCCATCAAATCCCTGATCCATCGGATGGGCGCCTTCCATCAGAAAACCGATGTGCCATTTCCCGACCGCCAGGGAACGGTAGCCAGCCGTTTTGAGCAACTCGGCAATAGTGATCTCATCCGGATGCAGGCCGTAGTGCTCCTTCTTGCCCCGAATGCGATAGGTCGGCAGCCCGGCACGGTTCGGATAGCGCCCTGTGAGTAGGGCGGCTCTAGAGGGCGTGCAAACGTTGGCAGCCGAAATCATATCGGTCGAGCGAAAGCCTTCTGCCGCCATCTGATCGAGCGCTGGCGTCGGGTATTTCGCTCCGTAACAGCCCAGGTCGCCGTAGCCGAGATCGTCTGCGAAGATGACAATGATGTTGGGTTTCGCTGACTCGCTGGCTTCAGCTCCGATGAAACTAAAAGTCAGAAATAAACTGAGGAAAAGAATGAGTTTGTGCATGTTGGTTTACAAGTGAGCCGAAGGCTTCAACCATTCGTGTAATTAGTGTTGAGCGCAGGGGATTAGTGTTAACTAGCGATTCAGTTTTTGGAACACTAATCTGATGGGCTTCGATAATATGAATTAAGAAATAAAATTTTGGAAATCCGACACGCCGCGACTTCAGGGCTACCATTATTCCTTTGCTTTGGCTTTGGCCTTTGGTTTCGGCGTGCGGGCCGCTCTTTTTTCGCGGGGAATGTTCACGCCTTCACAGGCTTCCTTAAGCAGGGCCTTCATTTGCTGCACAACTTCGGGGTAGTCTTTATAGACATTCTTTGTCTGGTTTACGTCGGCTTCCAGATCGTAGAGTTGCGCTTCCGGGGCATCGGGCTTGTATTTACCTTTCGCGTCAAAGTCGCTATTCACGTTGCCGACATACGCCGCTGCAATCGCACCCCCGGCTGCGTGGGTTCCGGGACCGCCGTTAAATCCGCCGGAATTCTGCGCGCCGATATAGCACCACTTGCCTTTACGAGCCATCATCTGAGCCGAGTACCTCGGTGTAACCACCAGGGATTCGCGCACCGGCGTTTCCGGGTCCGAAATCAACGCGGGCAGGATGTTAACACTATCCGCCAGCTGCGCCGACTCAACGTCCTGCTCCGTAATCGCTGCAAAGGTAGCCAGTAGATCCACGCTGCTAATCATCTGCGTTGACTCCGTGTTCGGCTCAATTTTCCCCGGCCATTTCGCGATGAACGGAATGCGGTGTCCGCCTTCCCACGAGCCAAATTTAAAGCCGAGCAAGTCGCCGTTCTGACGGTGACCATCTTTGAATGCCTCCTGACCGCCATGGTTGAACATACCGCCATTATCGCTGGTGAAAATAATCAGCGTGTTATCGGCCACGCCCTTCGCTTCCAGCGCCTTCACCACTTCACCAACTATCCAGTCGAGTTCATGAATAAAATCGCCGTATAGTCCGCACTCGCTGGTTCCCTGAAAACGCGGGGCCGGCGTAAACGGGTGGTGGATGTTGGTGGTTGCCAGATACAGAAAGAACGGGTTATCGCTGCGTTCACCGATCCATTTGGTAGCCCGGTTTGCCATCTCGGTGCCCAGCTCGAAGTCGTTGTAGAGTTTGTGGGCTTCCACCGCACCGCCAAACCAATTTCCGACTCGTGAACCATGCTCTCTGGTCAGTCGGGTAATCGGGGTTGCTTTTGCGCCGGCCTTTCTACCGATATAGACAATCGGATCGTCTTCGGTCATACCGACCACGGTATCATTTTCAACAAAGACGTACGGCGGAGCACTGTTCGCCACCGGTACGCCGAAGTAATAATCAAATCCCAACTCCAGCGGACCGGGGCGCAAGGGTTTGGCGTAATCGGCGCTCTTCTCGCCAAAGCCGAGGTGCCATTTTCCGAAGCACGAGGTGTCGTATCCTTTCTGATTCAATAGCGACGCAATCGTCATCTTATTAGTATCGATCAACAATTTGCTAGTCGGACTACACGGTCCCCAAAGCCCCGCACGCATCGGATATTCTCCGGTCATCACGCCGTAACGCGACGGCGTACAGACTGCCGACGCGGAGTGCGCGTCGGTGAAGCGCCGGCCCTCGGTGGCGAGCTTGTCGATGTTCGGGGTCTGCACCTTGGTGGCGCCGTAGCAGCCTGCGTCGCCGTAGCCGAGGTCATCTGCATAGATTAGAACCACATTGGGTAGCTGGGCCTCCGCTGCGGACAGCGGAGTGATTGCCCACACGGTAGCGGAGATAAGTGAGAGTAATGTTTTTAAACGCATTTTAACTATATATATCTATTTCTTAAGTGTTAGTGGGACCGGGTTTTTGACCGAGCCGGCAGGACGGACATTGGCTGCCATTTCTTTCTCAAAGCTTTGCATGGCGGCTTTCAATTGTTGTACGATCTCGGGGTGGCTGGTAATAACATTGTTTTTTTCGCTAATGTCATCGTCGAGGTTATAGAGGGCTTCCTTGCCATCGACGATGCGGAGTTTCCATGATTTCCAACGCACGGCCTCGAGAACACCCCAGTGCGCATAAAAGAAATACTCGTGCGGACTTTCGGCTGCCTTCACAAGGGTTGGCATCATGTCTTTGCCATCAATGATGAGATCATCCGGTAGCTTGGCACCACTCAACTTAGCGAACGTTGGCAACACATCCATGGCGGTGAGCAGTTTGTCATTTTCGATGCCAGCAGGAATGCCTTTCGGCCAACGAATGACTGTGGGCACTCGCTGGCCACCCTCCAGGGTGCTTCCTTTCTTCCCGCTCAAAGGTTTCGCGGAGCCTTTGGCAGGGCCATTGTCGGTCGAAAACAGTATGAGGGTATTTTCATCGATTCCCTGTTCCTTGAGCGTCTTGAGAATTTCCCCGACCGACCAATCGATCTCATAAATCGTGGCCGGGAAAATGCCCGGCTTACCCGCACCATTCACTTTGAGTTGTTCGGCGTATGCCTTTTTTATTTCAGGCGATGCCGCCAGAGGACCATGCGGCAGCGGATGCGCCACGTAGAGAAAGAAGCTATCATCCTTGTTCCGCTTAATAAAATCGACCGCACGTTCGGTGATGCGACGGGTCAGGTAGTTCGCGTCCGGCGCCAGCTCGATGACGGTCTCTCTTTCGAGCAAGGGCAGCGGCGG
Organism: Verrucomicrobiales bacterium; assembly: GCA_029213005.1. Classification (GTDB taxonomy): domain Bacteria; phylum Verrucomicrobiota; class Verrucomicrobiia; order Verrucomicrobiales; family DEV007; genus Arctic95D-9. Next base: position 59,880 of record JARGPI010000032.1, on the reverse strand, counting down.
AAACTTGAAGGTCTTTTGATTCTTATGCTTCGGGTGGATGTCATGACTGTAGGGGATGCCGAAGTATTCCTCAAATCCCTGACGGGTCGGCAGAAATTCGGGTTGATCTCCCAAATGCCACTTACCAAACATTCCGGTTTTGTAACCTGCGGATTGGGTCACTTCAGCAATCGTCAGCTCCTTCGGATTCAGTCCCCGCCCGTCACCCGCCAGGCAAACCGGAAATTTCCGGCCCGCCGGAATGTGCTTCATTTCGACCGCGATCGAAGACGGCACGTCCATATCGATCCGCGCCGGGTAGCATCCCGTCATCAGCGCCGCCCGCGAGGGCGTGCACAGCGGTGCCGCGACGTAAAAGCTGGTCAGCCGCGCCCCTTCTCTGGCCATCTGATCGATGTTAGGCGTGTAAACATGCTTGCCGCCGAAGCAACTCAGATCGGCGTAGCCCTGATCATCGGTGAAGATGATGATCAAGTTCGGCTTCGTTACCTCAGTTGCAGTCAATTGAGGGACACACAATCCGCTGAAGCCAGCGAGTAACAGCGCCGCGAGTAGATGAAGATGAGCTTGGTTTTCCACCCGGTACCAACCGCTAACGTCACCCGGAAATCAATGTGTGAAATCCACATGGGAATGACATTGTCGGGCGGAATCGCGGGGTAACGTTCTGGCGAAATGCGAGGTTTGCGAGCGTCTTGCGGCCGTCGGGCAAAGTAGCCGCCCTCGCAGAGAGGGTGGCGTTTCATTGGTCCAGTGGTGCTTCGGTTGATCGTCCGCGTTTTTGGCAAACGCGGCTACTTTTTCGGAGAGAGAGTGGGGCCAATTTTTGATTGTTCCTTTCAGCCTGATAACTCATGGCAAATCGTCTAGTCCGTTCGAAGACCCTACCCGGTTTCATTTCGGAGTAAATGATGCGGGTGTTGAGGCGGAGATATCAACTTTTGTACAGGGTACAGTGCCGGATTGTACCCTGTACAGTCGCTTCGGTAATCGACAAAAACGGCCGGGAAATGTGCGCGAGTTCAGCTCTGCTCGAAGGATTTCAATCCGTGTCTTCGATGCCATCTCCGTCGTCGTCATCGATGTGGGTAAATGGGTGGTTTACGATTGCTTTCCAGGCGGCTATGCGCATCCTCCGATCGAACTCGGCCGGGATGTTTTTAGGTGTGGAGTTCTCGATCAGGGCGGGAGACTTTCGGTATATCATTCCGTAGTATAGATAACCGATGAGATGTTCGATGCCGCTGGTGCGGGAAAGGTGACCGCCGTCGCGGTAGATTCCGCTTTTTCCTCCGCTTGATTTTTCATCGACACAATCAAGGTTTGGGAGCTCGCCGTTATAAAACTGTTCGATCAGATCGACCACAGCGTAACTGGTGGGAATCATCCGGAGTTTGCCGGGATACATCTTCTCAAGCGGTTGATACCGGGGGCGATAAATATCTTCGAGATTGCCGGCCTGAAGCGCTTTCATGGCCTTGAGAATTTCGTCGGGAGTTTTGGTTTTGTATTCCGGGAGGAAACGGGGCCAGCCACCCTGGACATAGAAAACCATCTCTGGATTGTGTTTCAGGCAGAGGTCAATCCACTGGGTATAGTACTCCGGCTTATCTTCGTAGTAGGATCCCCAGGTCATCACATCCCACTCGCCGGTGGCGATCGTGGGGATCAGGATCGGGTTGGCCTCGACTCCTTGTTTCCATTTTCCGAATTCTTTTAACCAAATGGCGTTGGCGGATCCGGTCGGGCCGCCGCCGGAATGGTGGCGCTGGTGGTGTCCATCGAGACCGGCTCCTTCGGCGATTTGTAAAAGCGAAGTTCGCCCGGGTGCCACCCAGCTATGGCCGGTCATGAGGATGCGCAATCCGTTGCCTTTCACAAACTGCAGGGGACCGCTTTTTCTTTCTTTCTGACCGAGTTTAATGGCAGCCGCCAGTTCGTCGTCGCTCGGTTTGAAAATCTTTGTGTGCGGTTTGGAAGGCTGTCGGGCGATCGCAAGCGAAGCGGCTAAGATGGCCGTTGCCAGAATAATTTGGAATAATTTCATTCGTTTTTTTAGCGGCCTTTTTCTTCCCGGGGGCGTGTCCGCGTCTCGTTTTGTTGAGTTTTCACAGATCGATCTCACACCGATAAAGATTGATATTGTAGGTATGTTGGTAGCGTAATTTGTAAAGCCTGTCGATGGATTTATGGATGTGTTCGCTTGTCGGGGATGGGGGAGGTAGGAAATAAAGTTTAGGTGTAGAATAGGCGTTCCCGCCTGTTCTTACGATTAAGGAGCAGAGAGACTTAGCTGAACAGGCGGCGACGCCGGTTCTGCGGGGCGCGATTGGTGACGTTGCAAAGGGTGGGGATGTGAACTATCCAAGCGCATGCGAAAATTGCTTGTCTACTACGCGATCCTTCTCGGGGTCGCGTCTTTTCTTCCGGCAGTGGAAAAGCCGAATATTATTCTGGTATTTACTGATGATCATGGATACGCCGATCTCGGTTGCCAGGGTTCGGTGGATGATGTGCGGACGCCGCATATCGATGCGCTCGCGGAAACGGGTGTCAGGATGACGGATGGTTATGTGACGGCTCCGCAGTGTGTTCCGTCGCGCGGTGGGATTCTTACGGGGCAATATCAGAACCGGTTCGGGCTCGAATCAAATCCGGAGTTCCAGGACCCCGGGGTGATGGCCCGCTTCGATCAGGTCGAGACGATTGCGGAGCGTCTTAAGAACGCAGGGTACGCGACCGGTATGGCGGGGAAATGGCACCTCGGTCCGGGTAATGAAATCAGCCAACATGGCTTTGATCATGTCTTTCACAAAAATAGCAACGCCCCCGGTCAGGCCAATATAGATTTGGAGGGAAAGGATGTTCGTTTCGGTATAGAGAAATCCGGCCTGTATCATATCGATGCCTGTAGTGAAGTGGCCGCATCGTTTGTTTCCCGGTATCGGGAACAGCCCTTCTTTTTCTATCTCGCCTACCGGGCTCCTCATGTCCCGCTTGATGCCCCGAAGAAATATCTCGATCGCTTTCCCGGCGAGATGCCGCAGCGCCGCCGTCAAGCCCTCGCGATGCTCTCCGCAGTGGATGATGGAGTCGGGAAAATTGTCGAGACTCTGAATAAAAATAATCTGGAAAAGAAGACGCTGATCTGGGTGATCGGTGATAACGGGGCACCTCTTAAAATTCACAAAGTCGATGCTCCCGGCGGAGGTCCCGGCTGGGACGGCTCGGTTAACACTCCGTTGAATGGCGAAAAGGGAATGCTGACTGAAGGTGGAGTGCGCGTGCCGTTCGTGGTGAACTGGAAAGGCACGATTCCCGGGGGGCAGGTTTACAGTGAGCCGGTGATTTCTCTCGACGTCGCCGCCACCGCACAGGCGCTTGCCGGGTTACCGGAAGATCCGCAGCTGGATGGCGTGAATTTGATACCTTTTCTGACTAAAGAAAAGTCGGGCGCTCCGCACGACGTACTCTATTGGCGTTGGCTGGGGCAGTCGGCGATTCGCGAAGGGAATTGGAAATATATTCGTTCCGACCATCGGGAATATCTTTTCGATATGGAAACCGATGCGGAGGAGAAAAATGATGTGCTCGCATCTCATCCCGAGATTGGCACGAAGCTGAAACAGAGACTTTCCACCTGGGCTGGAGAGTTGTCGCCCCCGGGAATCTGGGCCCTGAAGTCCGCGGGCACGAGTCGAAATGCCGCAAATTATTTCGATTGGTATATCGAGGGCAAAAGAGAGCTTCAACCGCCGGTTTCGAAAGCGACACGCAAGCCTTCCGGGCCCACCGATGCCACTATCTTTCAACAGCGGAATAAAGACAACAACGACGAAGTGACCTGGGAGGAATTCCTCGCCGGACGCACTGAGAAAGTAGAGATTATCCGTGCAAACTTCGATCGACGTGACCTTAATGGTAACGGCCTCTGGGAACGGGACGAGATCAAATGAAGATGAAAAAAATTATACTCGCAACAACTCTGGTGCTGTCCGCATTCGGAGTGGCTTTAGCGAAGCCAATGAATGTTGTCTTTATCCTCGCTGATGATCTCGGTTGGGCTGATACCACGCTCTACGGAAAAACCAGTCTCTACGAAACGCCCCATCTCGAAAGGCTCGCCAAACGCGGGATGACCTTCGACCGGGCCTACGCCAACAGTCCTTTGTGTTCGCCGACCCGGGCCAGCATTTTGACCGGTCAACTTCCGGCGCGTCACGGTTCGACTGCCCCGCAGCATCATTTGGGTGCCGTTTTGCTGAAGCCCTCCATTAATGAAAAGACAAAGCCTCCGGGTAATAAGGCGCTCCAGACAAATTCGGTGACCCGGCTCGATACCCGTTTGCCGACTCTTGGTAAACTGATCAAAGGGGCCGGTTATCATACCGGTCATTTTGGGAAGTGGCATCTCGGTCCGGAGCCGTACAGTCCGCTGGAGCATGGCTTTGATGTTGATATTCCCCATCATGCCGGTCCGGGACCGGCGGGTAGTTTTGTGGCACCCTGGAAGTTCAAGGGATTCAAAGAAAAGGCGCCCAAAGAACACATCGAAGATCGCATGGCCGCTGAGGCTGTCGCCTGGATGAAATCTGTAGTCGGAGACAAACCGTGGTTTATGAACTACTGGATGTTTTCCGTCCACGCACCGTTCGATGCCAAGGCAGAATTGATCAGTGAGTATCGCAAAAAGATCGATCCTGAGGACCCGCAGCGTTCGGCGGTCTATGCCGCCGTGATTCACTCGATGGACGATGCGGTGGGCGCTCTCCTGGATGCAGTGGACGCCGCTGGCGTTGCCGATAACACGGTCATTATCTTTACCTCTGACAACGGTGGAAATATGTATAACGAGGTGGATGGCACCACCCCGACCAGTAATTTTCCGCTGCGCGGAGGCAAGGCTACGATGTTTGAAGGTGGAGTTCGCGTCCCCGCGGTAGTGGTCTGGCCGGGAATGACCGAGCCGGGCAGCCGGAGCGATGAGATGATTCAATCAGCGGATTTTTACCCGACGATCTTAAATCAGCTGGGAATCGAAATGCCGGCTGATCATGTGGTTGACGGTATCGACATCACACCGGCTCTGCGGGGAGGGGAGTTGGAGCGGAAGTCTATCATTACCTATTTTCCCCATTCTCCACCGGTTCCCGACTGGTTGCCTCCGTCGATGTCGGTTCACTCGGGCGATTGGAAATTAATCCGCCTCTTCCACGAAGGTGAGTCGGGAGCTCATGACTACCGTCTTTTTAATTTGAAGGATGATATTGGCGAGAAGAATAACCTCGCCCGGATCCATCCAGAGATGGTGAAGACTCTGGATGGTATGATCGAGGAGTATATAGAGGCTGCCAATGTGGTGGTGCCCATTCCCAATCCGGCCTTCGACCCGTCCAAATATCAGCCGGAAGGAATTGGGGTTCCTGCGGCTAAACAAACCAAAAGTAAAAATGCCGGTCGGAAATCGGTAGGTGGCTGGCAGGCCAACGGAACGGCGTCGGTAAAAATCGCAAAGGGGAATCTGCGGGTTACCAGCACGGGAGGGGATCCCAATATCGTGGCAGAACCGTTCAAAGCGGTGTCGGGTGGTCCGTTTGAAGTCAGTATCCGAATGAAATCGAACTCAACCGGTGACGGAGCGCTCTACTACAACAAACCGGCGTCGGCTGATCGGATGCCGACATTTGAGGTCCTCCATGACAATGCCTGGCACGAGTACAAAATCGCGATTCCTGCTCGCTCCCTCAACCGCCTTCGCCTCGATCCCACGAGAGGGAAAGGGACGATTGAGATCGAGTGGATTCGGCTTAACGACGCGAACGGCAAAGTCCTCCGAAGCTGGGATTTTTAGGGGCAGTAAGTTTTCCCTACTTGCTGTATATCTCTACAAAATCCAGTAGCAGTGGAAAGGCCGGCTCGGGCATCCCGCCGTGATCAAATCCTTCCAGCTCGCGCAGGGTGGTTTCTTTGTGACCGGCGACATTCATCATACGCAGGAAGTAGGCATTTTCCTCGTAACGGCCCCACAGCTCTTTCTCCCGGTCGCCGGTGATCAGCAACATAGGCGGGCTGTCTTTGCGCACGTGGAAAAGCGGTGCCATGGCGTCGACAATGGGCTGGTTGCCGGGAATGCCGCGCTCTTTGCGCACCGTGAAATGGGTAATGGTGTGACCGCTGAAAGGAATCAAGCCGGCGATGTCGTTAGCATCGATGTCGAATGCCGCGAGGTATTGTTTATCCAGCCCGATCATGCTGGCCAGATAGCCACCCGCCGAGTGCCCGCTGACAAAAATCCGTTTGGGATCACCGGCACCGTAGCGATGCACATTCTGGAAAACCCAGGCGACGGCCGCGGCAGCATCTTCCAGGTAGGCGGGCTCTTTCACCAGTGGATTAAGCCGGTAGTTCACCGCAGCGACTGCGACGCCTTTATTCCGCAAGGGAACCGGGATCTCCTTGTTCCCCCGGGTGATACCGCCGCCGTGAAACCAGATCACCGTGGAGTAGGGTTTATCTCCGGCCGGATAGTAAAAGTCCAGCTTGCAGCGGTTTTTTGCGTAGTCGGACACTTCGTCCCCGGAGCGGTAGGGGGGCTCGGAAATCAGTCGGTATTTCGAACCGGGTTCGACCGGATTTTGCTCGACCTTTTCCTTCAATGTCGCGATTAGCTCGCGCGCTTCATTCGTTTTCCCGGCGAACAGAGCGGCGGAGATTTTTCCGCTCAGTTCGGTTTCGTTTCCGTCGGCCCGCTTTTTCAGATGGTAAAAATCGATCGGCAGACGCAGGTCGGCGGCTGAGTATTTCCGGGAGGTTCCGAGCATTTCCTGAGCGATTTCGAGGTGTCGATACCCGAGGCTGTGGGTTGGCTCAAATTCGGTGCCTTCGCCGAAGTCATTCCAGGTGGCGATCTGGATGAAGGGCAGTTTATGCGCCTGGGCGAGCTGCAGGGACTCGCGCAGAGTTTGTCCATCCTGCGGATCAATCCGGCCATAGCTTTTTTCCTTCACACCGGCCTGCTTATAGATGTCGCGGAAGGAAGGGAAGGCCACGCCGAAGGTCTCTCTATCGTTGCTATAGAGACCAGCGAGATGTTTTTCCCAGACCGCTTTCGGCACGGCGCCGGTGCTTTCCACTGGTGGCCAGGCAAGTTCGGCACCTTCGGCGAGATGCGGGAGGCTGTAGGATTTTGGCCGGGGTGTCAGGCTCGAAAGCACTTCGCTCCATTGTTCGGAACTGAAATATTGAGGTCCGAAAATCGGCAGCACCGGCTGGTCTCCGGATTTCACATAGGCGTCATTCGAAAACCAGTTTTCCGCCATCCATTTCATGACTTCTTTTCCGTGGGGAACCGCTTCGTTTTCGGCGAGGTTTTTGGCCTTTACCATGGCACCGATGGTCTGGTCCTCGTAACAAATCGCGAACTGCAAACCGGCTTTTTTTAACGAGGAAATAAACTGCTTCGTGTTCTCATGGATCGCGCCGTAGTCATAGAAATCGCGGATGCCATACCAGTCGATCACCGCGCCGTCGAGTCCGGCAAATTTCATAAGCTGAGCGTGGCAGTCGAGGATATCGGGATCGGAGGAATCATACAGCCCCAGCAGAGGGTAATCGTGTGCGGCGACTTCGCGTTTGCCATTCCACTTCACGATATCGGGATCGAAATGGTTCATCGTCCAGTGGTAGCCCCATTCACCGCTGACCTCTTTATTGGTAAACCATGGCATGTAGTGGGCGAACACCTTCGAGCGCGTTTCGTCCGCGCTGAGTGTTGAAACGGTGAGAAAGATCAGGCAAAAAGTGAGCCGCAGTAAAGTCATGGTCCCTTCATAAGGCGGGAACGCCGAGGCGACCGTACCTCAATCACGCCATTCTTGCTGCTGATTTCGACTGAGCTACGGTTTATCCACCGAAGTCAGGCTCTTTAGTGATGCAATGGAATCTCCACTGACAATCTCTACTTTGCCCCAGTAGGCAAAGTTATGTTTCCCCCGGTGCGCGGCATTCTCGAGGGTTAAATCAATATCGCGGCCTGCGAATTGAGTGAGATCCACATCGATATCGAGCCATTCCGACTTCACCGTTTCGAAGTCGACCACCTGATCAGCCAGCACTTCCCCTCCGGCGAGGATTCGCAGCCGCCAGCTTCCGTGAGGGTGGTAGCTGACTCGCGCCCGCAGCCGGGTCGCTTGATCTCGGGGGACGGTAAGGTTTCGTTCCAAAATGCAGGGCGTTTTTTCGTCGAGCGGGTGAGTCTGGACCGCTTTGACATTTCGGAAACTGTTCAGCGCGACGACACCGCCTTCCCCGGCTCGATCGGGTCGGAATCCCGGGGCGACGGTGCGCAGTGCTTTCTCCCACTTCACCTGCAGATCGCGGGGTGACGGCTTTCCGGTTTTTGCTACACCGCTGACCATGCGTCTCGAAACTGACTCGAGTAAAAACGGGATCTTTCCGTTGATCGCGATATCGAGAGCCTTGTCAGGGTGAGTGGTGACGTGAGGTTCCAGCGCGAGCCAAAGAACACGGGGAATATTATTATCTTTAATATCCTCTGCATGTTTCGCCAGTTCTCCGATGATATCCCAGCCGTCGTTGATCGGGATGCGATGAGACGCGCTGGCGAGGTATAGTCTCACGACAGGAGAGGGATCGTTTTTCGCCATGGTGACGAATTGGTTCAGGGCGGCTTCTCCCGGATCACGATTCTCGCAAAGCAGCTGGACTGCCCACGCTCTGATATAGGCATCGTCGTGGGCAAGTAACTCTACGAGCTCGCCACGGCCACTGCCTGAAAATCGACCGGTGGCGTGCATCGCCCAGAGAGCTCGGAGACGTTTCCCGGATGTGGATGCCGTTGCCAGCAGGTTATCAAGATGAGCATGAGTTGTCCGGCGGTCTAGTCGGCCGGCGACCGTTCGGTGCTGTAACTCCACGCGGGCCTGGCGGACATACCAGTCGTTGTTGTGATTTTGGAGCCGGGCCAATTCAATATCCGGCAGCGAACCGATAGCCGGGCGGTCGATTTTCTTTGCTCCTTTCGGCATGATTCGGTAGATCCTTCCGCTTTCCGGGAAATTGATTTTATTGCCGCAGATATCGGTATCGTGCCAATCCAGAATGTAGACGCCGCCCTCGGGTCCGATCTCGACACTGAATCCCACCCACGCCATGTCGTTTGTCGGCATGAAGTTGTAGCCGTGCTTTCCGATGTAGCTGGAACCTTTCGGGACCATATAGTCGGTGAGGACTTCGTGTTGGTGGATGTTGCACATAAACAGGTGGTTGTGAAAGACCTTCGGGAAGGTATCGGCGAGGTAGAATCGGGCGCCGCCGTGGGCAGAGAGATGGGTGTGATCACGAATCGTTTTGATATTATCAAAGACGTAGGGATTGACATTCTGCCGGGCCTGCTTGTGATAGATTCCGTGCTGGACCACATGGAAGAGGTGGGGGATCACGCAGCAGGTGGCGAAGCCGTGACCTACATCGTTGAAATCGAAACCCCAGGGATTGGACAGGCCCCGAGCAAAGATTTCGAACTCCTGGGATACCGGATGAAAACGCCAGATACCTGCATCGATGAAAGTACGGTCTTCTGCCGCGGCGCCGGGTTTGCCGACGAAGGATCGGGTAAAGACTCCGTGGCAACCGTAGAGCCAGCCGTCGGGCCCCCAGATAAAGCTGTTCAATGTTTCGTGGCGATCGTGTATTCCCCATCCGTCGAGAAGGGTCGTGGGTTCTCCATCGGGAATGTCATCACCGTTGGCATCGGGAATAAAAAGCAGATTGGGTGGGGCGCCGAGGTAGACTCCGCCGAATCCCACGGCGATACCGGAGGCAAAGCCTATTTTGTCCGTAAAGAGTTTTTTGGTATCAAAAACACCATCACCATCCGTGTCCTCGAAGATCTGAATGCGGCTGAGTATCTTTTCCTCTTCGTGAGACCGCCGGTTTACATAGTTATAGTTTTCCACAACCCAGACCCGCCCGCGCTGATCGAAGGTAAAGGCGATCGGTTCGCCGATGTCCGGTTCCGCAGCGAAAATGGAGACTTCGAAGCCATCGGGGATGTCCATTGCGGCGACTGCCTCTTTGGGGGTGAGAAAAGGCGCGTCAGAGGTTCGGTGTTGTTTGGTGAATTGAGCCGCTGCGGGTTGAACTGATATCAATGAGACCAGAATCCAGATGAGAACACAGGTCGGTCCGGCGATTTTAAGGCTGATTCTGATTGGGTTCTTCATTGCGGTAGATCGACTTGTTGTTTGGTTTGGAGGTATTTTACCAGATTGATGATGTCATCCTCGCTGAGCGTCTGGAGTAAACCGGCAGGCATCATGGAAACCGGTGAGGTCTCGCGCTTTTCGATATCGCTCTTCGGGATCGTGGTGAGTTGGCCGACGGTATTGAGAACGATTTTCTGATCGTTTTCCTCTTTGATGCTTCCGGCGAGCAGTTGCCCGTTTGTTCTCGTGACCAGGTGCATTTTGTAGGCATCGGGAATGTCGAAACCGGGGTAGAGAATATTGAGAAACAGATAGTTTAGATCCGCGCGATTTGATCCGGTGAGATCCGGGCCGACGATGCCGCCGGTATTATACATTTTGTGGCAGGCCATACAGGTTCGCTCGTAAATGGTGCGTCCCTGTGAGGCATTGGCTTTTGCCAGTTTATCCGGAGTGACGAGCTGTTTGTATTTCTCGATTTCGGCATCCTGATCGGTGGGGATCGCTTTTGTCGCATATTTATCGGTATATTTGGATCCGAGTAGGGATTGCAGGGACCGGTCGACGTAGGCGGGGATGGCTTCGCGTCGGATTTCGTTTTTGTCCAGAGCGGTCAGAAGGGCTTCTGCATACGACTTCCGAGTTGCGAGTGTCTCGATGACAGCCCTCTGTTCTTCGAGATGGTAGCGCGGGTAACGATCGAGGAGTATGCGGGGCGCAGACGCTGAGTCGAAGGTGCTGTAGGCGCGGATCGCATCGATGCGCAGGGCCGGTTCATCGAGTAATTTTTCCAGGGCTGTTGGCAATTCCTGATATTGCTGGGCGACCAAAGAGGCGAGGGCCTTTTTGCGATTTGCGGTAGTTTCATTTCGGTTGTTCAGCGCCGCAAAGGCTTCGCGGTTGGCTTCCTCGTCACCGAAGATCTGAGCTAACTGAGAAGTATACTTTTTGACGTTTCCGTTTTTGGAATGGTTTAGTTGATGTTTCAATGAGTGCCAGCTGTCGGGAGGGGCGAGGTCTCTCTGTCCGTCGAGCCCGAGGAGAATGCCATTGAGGATGGTCGCGCGGGATGCGTCATCCTCAAGAGTGCTCAGGGTGGCAAAAAGTTTGGAGAGGGCAATGTTGAAATCCATCTCGCGAATTTCACTCTGACGGGCCTGTTCCAGTTCCGGGATTTTCGGGGGAGGGGGCGGCATTTTCATTTTTGGCGGAGCTTTTGGGTCGAGGTTTTGTTTCAATTCGTCGTCGTCCGGTGTCGCTGAAAGGACGCCGTTTTCCGGGATCTCGGCATGGGCGGTCCAGGCGATGGCGTTGAGCACCACTTTACGAAAATTATCGTTCCGCCAGCTGCTGTGGTTGTGCGCTCCGGTGAAGCCGAAGCCCCGGCCTTCGCCATCGGGCCGGTCGTAGCACCATGCGACGTGTTGGCTTTCCCCGGCAGCGACGGCACGACGGACCTCGGGGTTGCCGCTGCGGGGGCCGTCGGGACGCTTCAGGGTCTCCGGTCCGGGAACGGCGGAAAGGATCGGGGTGACGCCTTCGAGCCCGGGAACAAAACGCATATGATAGTACCACTCGTCATTGATGCTGAATGGAGTCAGTCCCCGGGCAACGGGGTGGTCAGGAAAGGTAGTGAATGTCGGCGACCAATGCGGGTTCACCGACCAGTTCAGGCCGCAGTAGCCGCCCATCCAATCGAGAAACTTTTTCGCCTGCATTCCAATAGCGGCTTCGGTGGCCCAGTGAATCATTACCACGCCGGTTCCGCGTTTCATGATTTCATCGAACGACTTCAGGTGGGGATTGACGACGTGGCCCTGATGACCGGTGCAGAAGAATACAATCGAATCCGCATCGTCCAGAACGGACGGATCTACCGGGTAACCGACATCGGGCAGGACAATTGCCTCAATACCCAGGTCCGCTTCGTTGAGTCGATCCGCGAGAAGTATATTACCGGCGTGGTGTTCATGATTTCCGGGGCCGTGGCTTGGTTTGCCGGAGATAAATATCACTTTCTTATCTGCGGAAAACAGGCTGCCACCAAAACACAGCAGTAAAAATAGATAGACCTTTTTCATATAAAGACAGACAGATTGGACCGGGGTGGGTTCCAAAAGTGGAATCGACCAAATCAAAGGAGTCTGAAAAAATTCAGACTGGGTAAAGACTTTAAGCTTCGCAATCGCGGTCGGTGCTGAGGTTGCAAAAGCCAGGGTTCGCCCTGAATTTTCCGCATGTCGTCAAGAAATCCCGATTCATCCGTTCGCAGCTATGGCGTTGAACGCCGCGATTTCCTTCGCTACGTTTCCATGGTTTCGGCGATACCTTTTCTGCCGGATTACGCGTCGGGGCAGGTTGCGTCAAATCCGAAATTTGAATCGAATCCCTTTGCTTTGGGGGTCGCTTCCGGAGATCCCGAGCCGGATGGTGTGGTGATCTGGACACGTATCGCTCCGAATCCGCTTAAGTCGGGAGGTGGCATGGATCGGGCGCTGGTTCCGGTTCGCTGGGAAGTCGCCGAGGACGAATCTTTCAGCAAGCCGGTCCGCTCCGGGGAAGCGATTGCCGGTCCGCAGCTCGGTTATTCGGTGCATGTTGAAGTCGAGGGGTTGAAACCGTATCGTTGGTATTTTTACCGCTTTCACTGTGGAGGAGAGACCAGTCCAACCGGTCGGACCCGCACGGCGCCGGCGCACGATGCGATGCCGGAAATGAGCCGCTTCGCCTTCACTTCCTGCCAACATTTTGAAACGGGTTATTTCAACGGTTACCCCCACATGCAGCAGGAGGACCTTGATCTGGTGGTCCACCTCGGTGACTACATTTATGAATACGCCGGGAAAGACGGCAAAGCCCGCAAACATATCGGAGGCGAAGTAGAGAGTCTCGACGATTACCGGATCCGTTATGCGCAGTACCGACTCGACAAAGATCTACAGGAGACCCATCGCCTCTTCCCCTGGCTGGTGACGTGGGACGATCACGAGTTTGATAATAACTACGCCAATCTTGTGTCCGAGGAGGATGGCGTTTCGCCCGAGAAATTCCTGGCCCGCCGGGCAAATGCCTACCAGACCTACTATGAATTTATGCCACTGCGTCGCCGGTCCTTTCCTCGCGGACCGGACATGACGTTGTATCGCCAATGTCGCTACGGACGTCTCGCCAATTTTGAGATGCTCGATACCCGCCAGTACCGAACTGATCAACCCAACGGTGATCACCAGAAGCCGATGGAGGGAAAAGTCTTTGACCCGAAAACGACCATGCTGGGTCGCAAGCAGGAAAATTGGCTGATGGGAAATCTGATCGGCTCCACGGCGGTATGGAATGTACTCGCTCAGCAGGTCATGATGGCTCCGCTTGATCGCGGCAAGGATGGGGAGAAACGCTACAGTATGGACCAGTGGCCCGGGTATGAATTCAGTCGGAGACGGTTGCTGAATTTTTTCCACGAGCGAAGTATACCCAATCCGGTGGTGCTCACCGGCGATATCCATCTTAACTGGGTCAATGACCTGCGTCTCGATTTTGAAGATCCCAAGTCGCCGCTGGTAGGCACGGAATTTGTGGGCACGTCAATGACGTCGGCAGGTAACGGGGGGAACATCATTCCTGAGTATGAGCGCGCCCGGGATCAGAACGACTTTGTGAAATTCTATAACTCCAATCGCGGCTACGTGACCTGTGAAATGACTCCGGAGAAATGGACGACCTATCTCCGCACCACCCCCTTTGTCGACAAGCCGGGAGCACCGATCGAAACCAAAGCGACTTTTGTCGTTGAGGCGGGAAGGCCCGGTGCACAGCAGGTTTGAAGCAGCGAAGTAACCTTTAAAAGGCGATTCAAAAATTCTTGTTCCTGTTCCAGATGCGTTAGAGCAGGAATAAGAATAAGAGCAGGAACAAGAGATGGGGATTGATACTATACTATGAAAACATTACTGATAATTGCTTCCCTTTTACTCTGGAGCTCAAGTTTTGCCGGGATCGTTCGCGGTCCCTATCTCCAGATGGCCGGCGAGAATCAAATCACAATCGTATGGCGGACTGCTGACAGGGAAAAAGATCCTTCTGTCAAAATCTTAAAGGATGGCGCTGTCGATGAGACGGCGAAGGTTGAAATCGAGACCAAACGAATCGAACAACCAGAGGAAAAAAGGGTCTATCAATACGAAGCGGTCGTAACCGGGCTCGCTCAACTGACCGACTACGAATACGCAATCTATCACGATGGGAAATTAGTTCCCTCGCCTATTCCGGATGGTGTAAATCGGTTCCGGACTTATCCCGTGAAGGGCACTCCCGATACCAAATCCCGCATCTGGGTAGTGGGTGACTCCGGGACGGGTACTCACGCTCAACTGCTGGTTCACGAAGCGATGAAACGCCATGTAAAGAATGATCAGCGAGCTCTGGATCTTTACCTCCATGTCGGCGATATGGCCTACACGCACGGAACGGATGAACAATTTCAAAACCGCTTTTTCAAACCTTATGAAGATACCCTGTGTCATACCGTGTGCTGGGCGGCGATGGGCAATCACGAGGGCAAAACTTCCGACGGGGAGAAAGGCGTGGGACCCTTTTATGATGCCTACGTTTGCCCGGTCGGGGCGGAAGTCGGCGGGGTTGCGTCCGGGAAGGAATCGTACTACTCCTTCGACTATGGAGATATTCATTTCATCGCTCTGAACTCGTACGATGTGGACCGAACCCCGCAGGGTGCGATGGCAAAGTGGCTCGTTAAAAATCTGAAAGAAAACGACTCACAGTGGCTCATCGCGTTTTGGCATCATCCGCCCTATACGAAAGGGTCTCACGATAGCGATACTGAGATCGAACTGATCGAAATGCGGGAGTATATTATGCCGATTCTCGAAACGGCGGGCGTCGATTTGGTATTAAGCGGACATTCCCATATCTACGAGCGGTCTATGTTGATCGATGGTGCCTACGCCACTCCGACCTCCAATCAGGGTGTGATTTTTGATGATAGTCGGGGGGACAAGACTCCCTACCGGAAGCCTGAGAGTCTGGAACCTAACAAAGGCACTCTGGCGATTGTGACCGGCCACGGCGGGGCTTTGGGCCGGACGGCGAAGGGTGTGATGCCTGTCATGAGAAGTATCGTTCTCGATCACGGATCGCTGATTCTCGATATCGATGGTGACACGCTGTCGGGATATATGATTGACTCGATGGCTCGGGTCAAAGATCGGTTCTCGATGGTGAAATCCGGAACGACCAGTCCGGTGCGACTGGAAAAGCCATGGACTCCGGATGCCTCGACTATTGAGTACGGTCCCTCGCGGGCACCGGTTCCGCTGCCGCCCCAAAAGTATCAGACGATCATTCCGAAGCATGCTAAATGGGAATATCTGGCCGATGGCAAAACACCAGGTGACAAAAGCTGGACCACGGTGGAATTCAAAGAAAACTGGCCGAAAGGCTCTGCCGGTTTTGGTTATGGCGATAAGGATGATCGAACCGAGTTGGATATGAAAGGGAAGTATTCTTCAGTCTATATCCGCAATGAGTTCACCCTGCCCAAAGACGTCGATCCCGCTAAGTTGTATTTGGCGGTGAACTATGACGATGGATTTATTCTCTATGTTAACGGTGAGCAGATTTTGACGAGGAGCTGCGCTATCGATCCTGATACTAGGAAAATCCGTGTGGAATCGCATGAGGCGAAGGGCTACGAATTTGTCAAACTCGCCAAACATCACAAGGCCTTTCGAAAAGGGGAGTCCAATGTGATCGCAATCGAGGGGCATAATGTAAAGAAGAGTAGCTCCGATTTCAGTTTGGATCCCTATCTGATTCTGGAGCAATAAGCAGGGTCAAGTTAGCGACGTGGCTGATTTGCGTATTCAGAACTGCATCAATTTGTCGAAAAACTTCATAAGAATTCTGATGGACCGGTAGTCATCCACCGGAATACTCTCACTATGAACCGACATTTGCCTGTCATCCTTCTGCTTTTTTTCCTGATCAATCCCTGTCTCAGGGCCGGGACTTCTCTTGTCACTATGCCTGCGAAGCACAAGGCTTTGCTGGAATCGCATTGCACGCAGTGTCACAACGCGGATAAGCAAAAAGGTCGGGTTCGTCTTGATGATCTGTCGTTCACCATCGACGATGTCGTCACGGCGGAGCGCTGGCAGAAAATTCTCGATGCGCTCAACTCCGGGGAAATGCCGCCGGACGATGAGGAGCCGCTTCCCAACGAAGCGAAGACGAATTTTCTCGATGACCTGGCGCATTCCATGGTCGCGGCGCGCAAGCTGTTGGCGGACCAGAAAGGGGCCATTACGATGCGGCGTCTCAATCGGCGCGAGTACAAAAACACTCTCAGGGAACTGCTCGGGGTGGAGGTTATGGTGACCGATTTACCCTCCGATTCCGGGTCGGGTAATTTTGACACCGTGGGCTCGAATTTGTTTATGTCGGCCAACCAGTTCGAGCAATATCTCAGTATCGGTCGCGAGGCGCTCGACACGGCTTTTGCCTGGGAACTTTCTGCGGCCGAGGAGCGGATCTGGCGCTACGAAACGGAGGAGATTTCCAAAAAGGTGGCCGAACATGTCGAGTGGCAGACCGATGCTAAAGCCCGGGCCGAAAAATGGATCAAAGCCGTGGAGAAAGCGGCGGCACGACCTGAAAACGCCGAAATCGTAGCGAAGCTTCGTAAAGAGGTGAATAATAATGAAAACAATTTCCGGCGGCTATGGGAGCAAATTCCCGGAGCTCCGGCGCCAGCCTCTTTTGGTTTTAAGTCGATTGAAAATGACGCGGACAAAGCCAATGCCGCGTCGCGGGCTTACTGGTTGCCCTATCACCAATACTACCTCGAACAGCCCGCGACCGATACCGGTATGTATCTCGCCATCCCGGCCGAGCACCCATCTGTCCTCGATAACGGCACGGTATCATTTCTCCTTCCGTGGAGTCATCCGGCCGGTGTGTCCTGGCCGGGCGGGAACTATATCGTTCGCTTCCGCGCAGCCCTGACCGGGGATGGCACCCCGGACCGGCGCTTTATTGAGTTTGGCGTAAACCCCCGCGGAGGTCAGGCCCTGAGCGTTCACGAAGTCACCGGGACGATGGATGCGCCGCAGATCATAGAAATTCCTTTCACTTTTCCCTCGAAAAAAGCGGAGCGAGCCGATCGCTCTCTCTATCTCCGTGAGAAAGGTACTCAGGACCATTACCTACAAACCCGACGGATTAAAAACGAGTCCAAGGACGAGATGGAGATCGGTATGGGGCGCACCTTTGCCCTGTGGATTGACTGGGTGGAAATCGAGAGAGTGCCTCACGAAGATCGACCCAAACCTCCTGGCCTGGCGGCACTCGATTCGACTTTGGTGCTCGATGACAAAGCAAAAGTACCCGCTCCGCCGATCGAAGCGGTGCGCAGTTCGCTGACCCATTTTGCTAAAGAGGCGTTTCGCGGTAAAGAGCCAACTCCGAAGTTTATCGATGGTCTGATCAACAAATACCAGACCCGGATCAAGGCAGGAGACCATCATGCCGCAGCGCTGAAGGAAAGTCTTGCCATTGTGCTTTCCTCTCCGATGTTTCTCTATCTCGCCGAGCCGTCACTGGAGACAAAGCCTCATCCGCTTTCTACTACCGAATTGGCGGTGCGACTGTCCTATTTTATCTGGGGCTCGCCTCCGGATATGGAACTGCGCAAATTGGCTGAAAGCGGCGAATTGAAAAAGCCGGAGGTTCTCGCCGCGCAAACGACCCGTCTACTTAATGATCCGCGCTCCCGGGATCTTAGTGATTCCTTTGCTTATCAATACCTGGGGCTGGATCGGCTCGACTTTTTCCAGGTGAATCTGGAGAAGCATCCCCGCTTTGACAACAGCACTAAACTCGCAGCCCGAAATGAAATCTACGAAACGATGGCCTGGCTGTTTCGTGATAATGAAAGCGTGAGGCATTTGTTAAAATCGGACTACGTCATCATCAACGGCGCTCTTGCTGAATACTATAGAATTCGCGGAGTGGTGGGCGACCAGTTTCGCCGCGTCAAAGTTCCCGCGGATTCGCCCCGGGGAGGTCTTCTCGGGATGGCTGCAGTGAGCCTCATGGGTGGAAACGGAGAGGAAACCAGTCCGGTGGAACGCGGTGCCTGGGTGCTGCGAAAACTTCTCAACGACCCGCCACCGCCGGCCCCGGCTAACATCCCGCAGATCGCGCGTTTGTCCGGTCAAGTATTGACGACGGAAGAGCGTCTCACCGCCCATCAGGAGGAAGCGCAGTGTGCCAGTTGTCATCGTCGCATCGATCCGATCGGCATGGGATTGGAGAATTTTGATGCCGTGGGTGCATGGCGAACTGAAGATACCTATATTGTAAAAGACGACAACGGTAAGCCGGTCAAAGGTAAAGAGAAAACCTGGCAGATCGATCCGTCAGGCCAACTATACAAAGGCCCCAAGTTCGAGAACTACTTCGAACTGCGTGACGTAATCGATCAAAAGGTCGACGATTTCGCCAAAGGGATTGCCGAGGGGTTGATCGAATATGCCCTTGGTCGGCCCGTCGGATTCAGTGATGAGGACCTGGTAGCCAGCATCGTTTCGGAGGCGAAGGAAGAGGACTTTTCGATGCGGAAATTTGTTCACGCCATCGTGCAGAACCCCGCTTTTCAAACAAAGTAGTTTAATGGCCGCGGCAATCTATCGAACAGCTCTTATCGCGATGCTGATTTGCATCGGGCAGACCGTTGTCGCCGCGCATTTTCATGTCTACCTGATTGGCGGTCAGTCCAATGCGCAGGGGCGGGGTGATGCCTCGAGGCTGCCGGCGAGACTGGCCGAACCGCAGAAAGATGTGCGCTTCTATTGGCATCGTACTCAGGATACCGATAATGTCGGTCACCTCAAAGAGGATCTGTGGATCGATTTGGCGCCCGGTTCCGGACATGGCCGGATTCCTCCGGTGCGGGAAATAGAGTTTGGCCCCGAAATTTCATTTGGTCGTTCTCTCGCGGATCATTACTCAGATGTTTCGATCGCGGTGATCAAATACAGTCACGGAGGTTCCAATCTTCATTCTGACTGGGCGGAAGATGGGGTTCGCTACCGCATCTTCGTCGCGACGGTTCGAGCCGCTCTTGCTGCTCTGGAAGCGGAAGGGCACCAGTGGGAATTGAGGGGGATGATCTGGCAACAGGGCGAGGGAGATACCGGCTCACCTCACGCGGAGAACTATGCGAAACATCTCGGCGATTTGATATCCCGGGTGCGACGGGATTTGTTCGAAGGAGCGGCCAGGCCTTTTGTAATCGGCGGGCTTTCTGTTAAGCAGAGCCAGTCGGTCAAGACTCCCGGTAGCGGTATGTTTCTCGTGCGGAAAGCGCAGGAAACGGTCGCGCAGGCTGACCCGACAGTTGGCTTTGTTAACACCGATGATTTCTCTACCCGCGAAGGCGATCGGGTTCACTTTGATCACCGCGGATTGATATCTCTGGGCGAAGCCCATGCTGCAGAAATGATTCGCCTTGAGGATTCGGTAGCGAAAACAGCGACTGTACCCTGTACAGTCCCAAAGTGTACAGGGTGCACTTTTGAAAAATCTGACAATTTGCGGCCCTTGCCATCCTTGATCGATATAAATAAACTCTCTAGTTCCATTTAACCAATCACTATGAAAACCAGACGTCATATACTCAAATCCAGCACTGCAATGATTGCGCTGCCTGCATTGGAATCGCTGGGATTCCGCCGCTTTGCCTCAGCTGCCGCGGCGGCGGCTCCACCGAAGCGCCTCGTGTTTCTTGGCTTCGGGTGGGGTGTGACAGACGAGACCTGGTTTCCCGACATCAAAACCCCGGGTCCGGACTACGAACTGCCAGTTGGACTCAAACCTCTCGGTCGACACAAAAAGGATTTTTCGGTGGTGCAGGGGCTTTGGAATAAATACTCGGTCGAAGGTCATGCTGGTAGTACCTGGTGGTTGTCGGGAGCGAACAAATTTGCCCAACCCGGTCAAACGATGCACAACAGTATCTCGGCCGACCAGGTTGCCGCTGAGCAGCTCGGTGTGAACACTCGTTTTTCGTCGATCCAGCTGGATGACAGTAGTGGAAAATCCGGAGGACACGGACCGGGCCTATCGCTGGCCTGGGATCGAAACGGCAAGCCGGTCGCGGCTTTTAATGATCCGGTGAAGGCTTATCACCGGCTCTTCTCCTCCGATGAAACCCCGATCGACGTACAGAAAGCGCGCCTCGCCGAGGAGCGGAGTGTACTCGATACGGTGCTGGAGAATGCCAAGTCACTTCAGCGTGGACTGGGTAAAGACGATAACGAAAAGCTCAATGAATACTTCCAGAGCATCCGTGATATCGAGACCCGGCTCAGTAAAGAGGAAAAGTGGATCGGTGTGAGTCGTCCCGATGCGCCGATCGATGAACCGAGATCCGGTCTCCAGGGTAAAGAGGAGATCCGTCTGATGTATGATATTTTGATCGCAGCCTTTCAGACTGACAGCACTCGCGTGATTACCTACCGTCAACCCGGCGGTCAGACTCTACTGGATAGTATCGGTATCAACGTGCACGAGCACGACATGAGTCACTACATCACCACGAAAGGGGAAAAGCTAGCTGCCTCCCAAAAGCGAGACCTGACCCAGAGTGAACTGTTAGCAGGGCTGATTGATAAACTAAAAGCGACGAAAGAAGCCGACGGTAGCCGTCTCTTCGACAATGTGGCTCTCGCCTATGGTAGTAATATTCGGACCGGTCATCACCTCACGAACTGCCCGACGATTCTTACCGGAGGCGGAGCCGGCGTAAAGTTGGGCGAGAATATCGTGGTGCCTCACAATACCCCTCTCTGTAATGCCTGGCTCACTATGCTTCACGGCGTGGGTGTTGAAGCGGAACGCCATGGGGACAGTACCGGAGTGTTGAAACAGATTATTGCCTAGTTTTGCGGTCTATATGAACCCGGTGAAATACGGAGCGGTATCGGCTTTTCTGTTCCTTTTTGCGGGCGTGGCTTTGTCCGAAACACCTGCGAAAGATCCTGTGAAGGGAATCCAGCCCGAAGCGATTCCGGGTTTGCTAAGTTTCTGGGATTTTCAGGGGGAAGGGGAGCGTCGCCTCACCAGCCGGGGGAAGTATCGTTACCAACTGAAGGAGATGCATGGTGAAATCGCAAGCGCGCCCGAAGGTGTGTTTGGTGACTCAGCGTTAAGCATTCTTCCTTTGCAGTGGCTCATGATAAGGCGGGAGGATTGCCCCGGGCTGAACCTTCACGGTGAGCAGGAGGTTTCGATGGTGGCATGGATCAAGCGGAGCCACGACGGTCCCTGGCAATATATCGCCGGGGTTTGGAATGAGCGCGATGCCAGGAGGCAGTATGCCTTGTTCACCTGCGGTCATCGCGAGACCGATTGGAAGACTCTGGAGCGCAGCGAAGCCCGCTACCGCGCGATGGGCTACGTATCGGAGTTGGGTGGTGCGACGGCGGGGAAGCCCTATTGTTTTTCCTACGGAACGGGTGGGACCCTGTTGCAAAAAGATCATTGGCACATGATTGCCTTTACCTACGACATGAAAGCGATCCGGGTCTATGTCGACGGACAACTGGATCAAAACGGGAATTGCAATCCCTTCATCTGGAGCGAGCCGATTTTCGACGGCGGGAAAGAAGGGGCCGACTTCACCGTTGCACAGCGTCCTCTTCCTCAGTGGCCCGGCTATCCCGTGGCAGCACCGATTCACTCGGAAGGTTTTGCCGGTTTACTGGGAGGTCTCGCGGTTTTTGACCGATGCCTCAGTGCCGATGAGATCGCCGGACTTCAGCAGGGAACGATGGGTCGGAAAAAGAAAGCCACAGAAGTCGCAACATCCGGAGAGTAAAATCGCTTTTGCTGTACTTTCTGCCGAAATCGCGATAAAAAGTTCGTCCGCTTTCGGCTCTGGAACATCAACGACTTGCCGTTTCTTTCCGATGCAGATAGCATAAGGGAATAGAACGGTAAGATGCCCAGCGACGAAGACGAAACTTCTCTTAACCCCGGGAACGATCCCGGCGGCCCGGTTCCGCCGCGTTCGCCAACACCCGAAGAGGTTTTTGAAGGCGTCCTCGCGATGACGCCGCCGGAGGCCGGCAAGCCCTGGCAACCTCTCGCGCCGGAGGAGCTCGATGCCCTTTTACCCGACTACGAAGCTATCGAACTGTTGGGTCGGGGCGGCATGGGAGGTGTCTATCTCGCGATTCAGAAAAGTCTGGGCCGGAAAGTGGCGATCAAGGTCCTGTCGCCGAACCTTTCCAATGATCTGGAATTTGAGGTGAGATTTCGAAGAGAAGCCGGTGCCATGGCTCACCTTAACCATCCCAATATCGTTCAGATTTACGATTTTGGTCAAACCGCTCAGGGCGAGTTTTATCTCGTGATGGAATATGTCGATGGCCCGGATCTCTTCCGGCTGATCAAATCCGGAAAGCTCGATCCTGACACCGCGTTAAGCTACATCAGTCAGATTTGCGATGCGCTTCAGTACTCTCATGACAAAGGGTTTGTCCATCGGGATATCAAGCCGGCGAATATCATGCTGAATTCGGACGGTCAAATCAAAGTGGGGGATTTCGGACTCGCGAAACTGGTGAATGACGGTCCGGACTCCGATGCCGATTGGATGGGGTTAACTTCGAGCGGTGTTTCCATGGGGACACCGCACTACATGTCACCCGAGCAGATAAACGGTGCCAGGGAAATAGACCATCGCTGTGATATCTATAGTTTAGGCGTGATGTTTTACGAAGTGCTGACCGGCGAAATCCCCCGGGGAAGTTTCCCTCCGCCATCGAAAAAAGTGAAGGCCTTTGATCATCATATCGATACGATTGTTCTCAAGGCGATGGCGTCAGATCCGGGGGATCGCTACCAACACATGTCAGAGGTGCGGCGCGAATTGAGTTTACTGGATAGCCGGAGAGTTAGTCAATCGGTCAGGAAAAGCAAAGCCGGCAAATTTGGGTTTGCTCTACTTTGGATCGGTCTGATAGCCATCGTATTGGTCGCGGTAGGTTCTATGGTGAGTCGGTCCGGACAAAAGGTCCCTCTTCAGTTAATGAGTCGTCAACCGATGGCGGCAACGCTGGAAAAGCCCCGGATTGAACTGCCGGTGGCTTTAGCTGAAATGAAAGAGAGCGGCGGGATTCTCCAAAGGTGGCGCTCTTCCGGTGCAGCAGAGGAATTTCCCCCCATCGATCGGGCAGCGGGATTGACCGATTTGGTTTCTATATCAGTTCATCACCCGAGATGGGTTGCGCTGCGTGCCAATCGTATGGTTGTGACCTCAGATCCTCCCAACAAGCGAACCGAGGCATTACAGAATGTCGTCAAAGCCCGGGCTCATCTTGGCGGTATCGTCCTACTGGATGACGGGCGTGTCATTGAGCAATTGAAGGTGGGGCGCGCCGATCATAATATGCCGGAGGGTGTCGTGGATTTCGAAAGTAGTTCGATTAATGCGGCATTCGTTCTTAACACTGGTGAAATCGTTTTTCGCAATTGGGGCGGTGATGATCTGGAAAAACTGAATCGTTGGACTGATCAATGGGAGGTCGCCGTGAACCGCATTCCC
Organism: Verrucomicrobiales bacterium; assembly: GCA_029213005.1. Classification (GTDB taxonomy): domain Bacteria; phylum Verrucomicrobiota; class Verrucomicrobiia; order Verrucomicrobiales; family DEV007; genus Arctic95D-9. The sequence continues at coordinate 36,027 of JARGPI010000032.1, read as the reverse complement.
AATTCCGTCTCTCTGGCAGTGACAGAGCCCGGGTATGGCGCAGTGTTAGGTAGTGATGGCGAAATCAGTCGACTCGTAGCCCGTGGTCTGGATTCGGCAGTTGTTCGGGGTTTCGGTCCCGAGATCAAAGACCTCGTGGAAGTGGCAAATGGATCCTTCACTTTAGTACTGAGAAAAGACGGTCGGGTGTTTTCGGTAGGGAATCCGGCCTCGATTTCAGTCCCCGAATCGCTTCCCAGAGCCTTCGCGATTCGCGCAAACCGTGCCGTCTGCGCGGCTCAGGTGGAAGATGGTTCCTGGATCGCCTGGGGTGACAACAGTCTCGGGGTCGTCGACCAAATCAATCGTCTGGGCCCCGCTGTCGATCTCACCTTTCGTGAGGGTCACGTCTACTGGATCAAACCGGCCCGGTAGTGGGGGTGGGTCGATGAAAAAAGCGTTTTTGTCTTATCGTAATCCCGTAAAAATTGGGATTGCCATGAATCTCTTGCTTCCTCAAAATCCGGCCATGAAACGACTTTTTTCAGGTTTTACTCTTCTTCTGGCAATCACCGGACTGGTTCAGGCTCAAAATGCAGCGCCGACGCAACCCGCTCCTCAAAAGCCGGATGTCGCGGCTCAGAAATACGGCAAAGACGGCAAGGTGAATCCCGGTTTTGCGGCAGCTCACAATCGATTCGTTAAAATCGCTGAAGAAGGCGCGGCTGAGCTGGTTTTCCTGGGTGATTCGATCACTGCTGGCTGGAATGGAAAGAAAGCGATCTGGGAGGAGGCTTTCGGGGCCTACAAACCCGCCAATTTCGGAATCGGCGGTGACCGGACTCAGCACGTTCTCTGGCGGATCGAAAACGGAGAACTGGACGGCAAGATCAAACCAAAGGCGGTCGTGATTATGATAGGAACCAACAACTCCGGATCGGATTCGGCGGAAGGGATCGCCAGTGGAGTGACGCGGATCGTTGAGACGGTTCGCGAAAAGCAACCGCAGGCTAAAATTCTGCTTCTCGCAGTTTTTCCGAGGGGACCAAAAGCGGAAGGCAATTCGAGACGGGACAAGCTGAAGGCGGTTAATGACACGATCGCGAAACTCGATGATGGAAAGCATATTCACTACCTCGATATCGGAGACAAATTTCTCGAGGAAGACGGAACTTTGACAAAAGAAATCATGCCTGACTACCTCCATCTCTCAGCCGCCGGATACCAAATCTGGGCCGACGCGATCAGCCCAAAACTAGCCGAGCTGATGAAGTAAGTCGGGTTTGATTCTCTATATGAAATATCACCATTTTCAACCCATGAACGTTTGTGCTTTTTCCACTACCAAATTTCAAACTATCAGCCTGCTGGGTCGCCGGTTGATCGCAACCTTCGCTGCCGTCTCGTCGCTTTCCGCGCTCTGTGCGGAACCGATGCCTTTTACGATCTATGCGCCGAGCCGGAATGGAAACGAACTGCTGGTATTGAAATTAACCCCGAAACCCGAGGGCAAGGCTCCGGGGAAGCTGGCTGAGTTAAAGCTGGAGTCATCTCACGATTTGCGTTTTCCGGCCCGGACGATTGCTCAGCACCCTACCGAACCGGTTTTGTACCTGTCAGGATCCGGGAAGGCGGGCGAAAGCAAAACCAATCTGGCGGTCCGGCGCCTCGATCCCGAGACCAATGAGATAAAGTGGGGCGTTTTTGGAGTTTTCGAGAGAGACTATTCCTACATGAGCGTGGACCGCAGCGGGAAATATCTGCTCGGTTGTAACTATCGCGATGGCATTGTCGATGTGTACCGTCTCAATAAAGATCAGGTTCCCGAAGCAGAACCTGTGGCAACAGTTTCGGAAGGATTAAAGGCAGCTCACTGTGTGCTGGCGTCGCCTGACAACCGGCATATCTATATTCCCTATGTCAAAGATTCCAACGCTCTCCTGCAGTATGAATTTGACGAAAAGTCGGGCACTTTAACGGCGTTAGATCCGAAGAATGCCAATCCCCCGGCGGGGACAGGTCCGCGACATCTCGCCTACCATCCGGAGTTACCGATTCTATACTTCAGTGAAGAGCAGGGTCTGGGAATATCAGTCTACCAGCGCGATCCGAAGAGCGGGCAACTGACTTACTCCACCACGGTCCGCGCAACCGGTGATGATGCTCCGGAGAAAGGGGTTTCCGCATCGGATATTGTGATGACGCCAAACGCGAAATTCATTTATACCGGCATTCGGGGGCACGCTCACGACTATGATTTTGTGGCGGGCTATGCGATCCAGAAGGACGGCGGGTTAAAACCGATCGGTCTCACGGAGACCTCGAAAATCCCCTGGGGATTAGCGGTTTCCCCGGACGGACACTACCTTGTTGTGACCGCATACGACGGGGCGGAAATTATCGTCTACCAAATCGATCAGAATGACGGAACTCTGATCAAAGCGGCGAGTTTGCCGGTCGACGAAGGAATCTCCGACGTGGAAACCCGTTAAGTTTTCATCGTGGCGCGGACACTCTGGTCCGCCCCGTCGCAAACGAAACGCTCGCGGAGCGGAAATTTATCCAACCGATGGGAAATCGGGCAAATGAGTTACACCGGCTTCGCGAAAGCCAGGATCATAAGTCCGATCACGGTCATGGAAGTGAAAAGGATGAAGATAAACGGCAAGTCATTCATAGTAAGTCAGTCGTCAGGCGTTAAACAAAGGTCAAATCAGGGTTTAAAGTCAGTTCTTCGGGCACCCTGTATCTGCGCTGGAGACTGTGCCGCCATTTTCGGATCTCACCAGCATTAATTTTGGAAGAATCTGAGGCAATTCCTCATGGTTTTGCGCGGCTGAGCATCGAATCAATATCATCCAGAGAAATTTTTAAGACCTCCATTGTTTGCTTGGCACCGGAAAATGCGATGAGAAGGTGGTCGTCATGCTCGATGATGTGGGGGTAATCGATGTGACGCCCTCCGATCAGATAAAACAGATCCGTGAAGACGAGCCCGTCGGTGCTAATCGCCAGGGTCAGCGGGTCGCGACGTTTCGGGTTGGAATTTGATACGAGAGCATAGTAGCCGCGGGAGGTGCGGTGGACGAAAAATTTGCTGGTCGCATCGGGGAAATCGGTGCGGATGATTTTGCTCCAGCTCCGTCCGTTGTCGGTTGAGAAGGTGCGCAGCAATCTACCGGAGCGACCATTATCACGGATCAAACCGGCGAGGTTTTTTCCATCGGGAAGGACATACCAGTAAGGTTCCTCGGGACGCCCTTTCCCGTTGTAGCTCGCCATGGGCAGGACCTGCCAGTCATCGAAGGCTTTCTCGCCGCCGATCATGACGGAAACCTGCCGCTGTCCGTCGCGCCGGGTCATCATCCACTGGTCGGTGCCGGGCAGTTTTTTGGGTGGGAAATTGTTCATCGAGTCATCCCGCACCCGGCCATGGTTTTGCCACTTGCCGGCGGATTCATCCCAGCGAAATGCTTCCAGACTGAGCCCGGGGCCCGCATAGCCCGGCGCATCGAAGTGGGTCGCCAGCGCCAGCAGTTCGCCATCCCGCTGCCACAATCCGCGGGCGATCCAGCCATAACCCTCCTTTTGCGGCGGACCGGAGAGATCGCCGGGCGGGCTCCAGTTGATGCCATCCTCACTGGTCGCGTAAGAAACCCGGGTATCGGCGAGATCGTGATGGGGAACAATCCGCCGGTGGCGTTCCGCACTGACATTTTTGATCGGTCCGCCCGGTCCGTCGCTCCACATTGCCCAGTAGCGGCCGCCATGATGAGCGAGGTAGGCATGTTGGTGAACTTTGGTCCCGCCGTGGTCCCTCACATCGCTGAGAATGGCATGCTGCGAGGGGAGTCGTGGTAGGTTCTTGAAATCAATTTTGTCGGGATTCGCCCGTAGAGAATCGCTGGCGAGCATGCGCGGGGACGTCGGGTTGTGGACCGGGTCGGGCGCGGCAAAAGCGGTATCGACACCGGTCGCCGAGTCGAGAGTTGCCTGTAGCTGGGCCGACAGCGATTCGACCTGATCCGCCTCCGTTGGTTGACCGGCCAGATTGATAGTTTCTCCAGCGTCACTGCGATGATCGTAAAGTTCTCGCCCCACTACTTCGCCGTTCTCGAAATTACGCCACTCGGTATAGCGATGATCCTTTGACCGGATCGAGTAACCCATAATCTGCGGCATCTTTCCGCGGAGATAATTTGGTCGCGGGGTTTGTGTCAGTGCCACTGGCTTAACCTCAGCATCGGCGGACTCGAGCACAGGTCGCAGAGACACGCCCTGCAAACCTCCCGGCGATTCCAGTCCGCAAAGATCCACCAGCGTGGGGTAGATATCGAGCAATTCAACGAGGGATCGGCTTCGCTGCGCTGCGCGATGCTCCGGCGTGCTGATAATCATCGGCACCCGGGCATCGAGATCGAATGCGGTGGTTTTTCTCATCAGCCCGTGTTCGCCGATGTGAAGCCCGTGGTCCGACCAGAATACGATGATGGTGTTTTCCAACAACTTGAGCGCTTCCAGTTCATCCAGCACTTTGCCGACCTGTGCATCGAGATAGCTGATCGCGGCGAGATGACCGTGGTGCAGCTCCCGCAGCTCTGCTTCACTTCCTTTGAACCGGTCATCAGTCAGAGCAATCTCAGGAACGTCCTTAGGTGGTGATAGTTTTTTTGGCAACGGGATCTTGTCAGGGTCATACAGATCCCAGTATTTTTTCGGCGCATTAAAAGGAGTGTGCGGCTTCCAGAAACCCACCGCGAGAAAGAAGGGTGCTTCGGTAGATTTCAACTCCCGCAGTGTTTTGACCGCTGTATCCGCGACCCGGCCATCGAAATAGGCATTGTCCGGCACGTCGCGACTCTCCGTCAGTTTCAGAGTCGAAACATCAGGCGGAATTTCACCATCAACTCTGGGTTTGTCGTTAGAGTGGCTGTTGTAGTGCAGGACCGACGGGACGCTCCACGAATCCGGGTCTCCCTTCCAATCATCCTGCCTCCAGTTGTGGAAGATTTTCCCTACTGCCAGAGAGTGGTACCCGCTTTGTTTAAAATGCTGGGGAAGCGTCACGATGTCCGGGGAGTGCTTTCGAAAATGCGTGGGCAGATCCCAAACCCTCAGTGTATCCGGCCGACGTCCGGTCAACATCGATGCCCGTGAGGGATTGCACACCGTTTGCTGGCAGTAAGCCCGCTCGAACAAAGTCCCCTGTGAGGCCAACTGATCAATGTTAGGCGACTTCACATGCGAGTCGCCGTAGCAGCCCAGCTCAACCCTCAGATCATCGACCGCAATAAAGAGAACATTGGGCTGTTTCGAAGGCGCGGCTGCGACTGGGTATGTGATCAAACTCCCCAGGAACAGGATCACCGTAGACTGGAAAACAAAACTGAAGTGCTGACGATTCATGCGGCAAGGTAACGATTTCGATACGGCGCCCCAATCTAGACTCCCTGCAAAGCTCCGGCACGATTTTATCAACTGGATTTGCGCCCCGATTTTAGGCCTTTTCCACGGCGGTCAAAGATTCCACAGGCGAAAAGTACTCGCTGCCCGACGCACTGGTCCCGGGGGCCTTATGAAGGACGCGGCGAAAGTGGTGAAGGGTCTCCGCACCGGACGGCAAGCAGAGTCTTTGGTGTCTTGGGCAATGCAGCGGGTGCGGAGACCCTTTTCTACGTTTCCCGACCATCGAAGACTCCCCTTACGCTTGTAACATTGGGCGTCTACTTTTGCCGCTTTTATCTTTGCTTCGGTTTCACCTTCACCTCCGGATACTCGATATCTCTCGGTTCGCGATGGAGAGGTTTGACCATAAGAGTGCCCTTGGTTTTCCAGGTTCCCGTCTCGCGATCCAGCGACTGCTCAGTGCGACTGGTCGTAATCGGTGACGTTTTTTGCGGCAGCGGCAGCGGCAGCGGCGACGTCGTCGTGCTGCTGCAACCGATGAGTATCGCGCAGATCACTGCCAACCCCAATATGCTGAGAAATTCCTCCTTCACACAAGATGAAACGCCCGGCAGACAGTGTCACTTAGTTTAAATCGGTTTCCCGGAATCCAAGGCTTCATTGCCCCCTTCCGATCCCCGGTTCGACAAGCCCCTCATTCCGCTTGAAGTTCCTGATAACCAGATCGCTCTGGTCCCCGGCCTGTTTCGCGATTCAAAAAAACAAGAATTCGAAAACGGTGACTTGGGCTTTGTCGTGTGCTCTTTTCTCAGATAGGAAGAGTTGCCTGAGCCCGTGCGCTATCACCCGGACGTGGAGAAACGTTTCGAGTCGACGCAAAATCTTGCGGTACTCCTCTTTCACAACCGTCCCTCGAAAAAGTATCCCCGATCGACGCATCGCCCAATGCATTGATAGAAGTTGCGCCCCTCCCCAATTAACCTCGAAGAGCCATGTCTTTATTAAGATTGTTCGGATTAATTCATCACAAACGGAAAAGCTGAAATTTTCCGTTAAGTTTCAAATGGGCGAAGATGCCGCTCAGTACGGGAAGTCAGTGTTTAAAGGGGCTGGGGGACGAAATGGGCCTCTTTTTTTATTATTAGCCTCGCTTTTTTTTTCCAGAAATGGATTCCACTCAAATATCGGAATTATCCTGCACTGACACAGTAAAAACGTGCGGAACCGGGGCCAAAAAGCCCGTTTTTTGCGGTTTTCCACGCAAATAGCCGACTTATCCATCATTATTGTAGGATTTTGCGCAAATACCGGAGTTATCCCACGCAGATTCACTATCACTGCTACTGCTCAGCGAACTTCTTGCCTTTTCCAACGTCCTGAGGACAAAGAGAATACTGCAGATAAGCCAAAGAAAACCGAGAAGGCAACTACCCCAAAGCCCGTCGACTTAACCAAGCTCCACTCTCTCGCTGATCTCTTCCGGAAAGAGGAAGACTTCGATCAGGGGAAAGAAAAAGTTCTAAAATTTATTTCCGAGAAGGCTGATGAGCTTTTGGATGATGAATACGAACTAGTTTTCTTATACGATGCTAGCTCGATCTCTGAGCATACTGCAGACCGAATTTACGACAGTCTATACGGGTGCGGCGGTGATAAGGTGCTGCTTAGTATTCACTCTGGAGGAGGCCGCATCGAACCTGCTTACTTGATCAGTAAGTGTTGTCGTGATTCGTGCAAAGAATTTCACGTCTGCATTCCGAGACGCGCAAAATCTGCTGCTACATTGATTTCATTAGGAGCCCACAAAATCCACATGGGTATGATGAGCGAGCTCGGACCGATTGATCCGCAAATTAGTGGATTGCCAGCACTGGGGCTTAATAACGCTCTTAAAACGATTACCGATCTAACCAAAGAAACTCCGGAGGCATCGGATATGTTTGCTCAATACCTTCAGGGCCAACTTCCAATCCAAATGTTAGGCTATTATGAACGAGTTTCCGAATCGGCAACTCAATATGCCGAGCGTCTGCTAAAAGGGGTGCCCCATGCCGATAAGATTGCTCACAAACTAGTTTACGAATATAAGGATCATTCTTTCGTTATAGATAAAGAGGAAGCAAAAGAGATTCTGGGGGATAAGATCGCTTCTGACACGAAAGAGTATACTTTCAGTAAGCTCGTCCACAGTGTTTTCGACAATTTGACCCTTATTATGGATGTCCTACATCGAAGAAATTTCACCTTTGTAGGCTCTCAGTCAGATGACATGATTTTTCTCCCTAAACCCAAAGCCGATGATAACAACTAAGCCGAACAAGGCAGTGGACTCAACGCGCTACCGCGCGTGAGTCACTTTTGACGCTCAATAAAAAGCGAAGCTCATCGTCTCAATAAAAAGCAAGACGTCTCAATGAAAAGCAAAGCTCATAGTAGAAAAAGAATGCGAAAATCGGGGCAGTCCGGCTAGCTAGAAGGCTTCCAGCGCCTGCTGGAATTGAGACCGACTTTCACTTTAGAAGGTGACTGTGCGATATCCGTGGATCTTTAGAAGCTCCGCAGAAGCCTTTGCCGTTTAATTTTTAATCGGGATTTCCTGCTGAATGGCTTCTTTTCAACCAATAAATGGCAACGCTCATAGTAGCAACCAATAAATGGCTCAACCAATAAATGGCAACGCTCATAGTAGAAAAAGAATGTGAAAATCGGGGCTGTCCGGCTAGGTAGAAGGCTTCCAGCGCCTGCTGGAATTGAGGCCGACTTTCACTTTAGAAGGTAATTACGCGATATCCGTGGATCTTAAGATGCCCCGAAGAAGCATTTGCCGTTTGATTTTTAATCGGGATTTTCTGTTGAGTGGCAGCTTTTAAGTTTTTCAGCTGATCTTTGGGAGGATCTCACTGCGCCTGCCAGCGGATGGCTGAATTTTCCGGGTTAACCGGTAGTGCCGAAATCTTCCGACCATTGAAGGAGGAAGTTTGGGTAGTTAGAATGCTGAGAGATTCTTACGAGCTAAAGCATCACTGACTTTAGCGTCGATACTCGGGATCAACGGACGGGGCGGATCAGGCAATCACGTTCTTTCTTAGATCTCGCAGGACTCGGAGTGATCCCCAGTTGGCACCTCGCATTCGCCTCGCCCCGTCTTGCCGCCTGGGACCAAAGCGACTTCGCTCCCGCTCAAACACGCGATTCACAAAAGCGGCTGAGCCAAGAACGGCTCCATCTGAAAAATATCGCACGCGGTGGCGCAGCACTTCGGGAATCGACATTGCGCCCTCTTCAATCGCGACAACTTTCTCTACTTCGTCTTCATGGAAGCCTTTGCGACCGCGTTCGCCTGTTTCCAGGTTGGCTTCGACTTCCTGACCGTCGGTGTAGAGTATCACGCGGTAGCGATTTTGGGTCCGGCGCCAGTCACTTTTGAAATCACGATCTACTAATGCTTCGGAAAGAATTATGCCGAGACCTTTGCGCGCGATTTGACTGCCACCGACGGCTTCTGCATATCCCGACCACCGATAATCTTCCGGTTTCTCTACCATTCCGGCCCTTACCGGATTGAGATCGATATAGGCAGCCATGGCTAGAAGTGCGCCTTGATTTCCTTCCACCAAAACACTGGTAAACGGTTTCTCCCAGAGCGTTCCGGAGCGGTTGTTCCGCCGGTTGATATATCTGGTGACCCGCTGGTTTAGCTCCTTCATAAAGATCGATAGATCACAGCGCCGGGCCTCGTATTTCGCTAAAATTTGACCGATTCGCTTCTCCGCCACCTCGGCACTGGATGATTGTTCCCGGATCCGTTTCAGTTCCTCGCGGACCTCCGCTACCTTGTTCGCTCCGTAGAGAGTGGGTAGCAATTCGAGCAGGCTCTCCTCGGTTAACGGCTCCAGCGACTGACGATCCGGAATCTCAAGTAACAGATGGGTGTGATTGGACATCCAACAATAAGTAATCACCCGGACGTGGAGGAACTTTTCGAGTCGACGCATAATCTTGCGGCACTCCTCTTTCACAACTGCTTCCCGGAAAAAGTATCCCCGATCGACGCATCGCCCAATGCAATGATAGAAGCTGCGCCCCTCCCCAATTAACCTCGAAGAACTCATGCTTTTATTAATACTGTTCAAAAGAATTTTCAGCAAGCGAAAAAGCTGGAAGTTTCCGTTAAGTTTCAAATGGGCGAAGATGCCGTCCGATGCCGGAGGTCAGTGTTTAAAAGGGTTGGGGGACGAAATGGACCTCTTTTCTTATTACTAGTCTCGCTACTTTTCGCGTCGTTACTAGCCTCGCTACTTTTCGCGTCGCAACTAGCCTCGCTACTTTTCGCGTCGCTACTTTTCGCGCTCAGGCCTCGTATTTCGCTAAAATTTGACCGATTCGCTTCTCCGCCATCTCGGCACTGGATGATTGTTCCCGGATCCGTTTCAGCTCTTCGCGGACCTCCGCCAACTTGTTCGCTCCGTAGAGCGTGGGTAGCAATTCGAGCAGGCTCTCCTCGGTTAACGGTTCCAGCGATTGACGATCCGGAATCTCAAGTAACAGATGGGTGTGATTGGACATCCAACAATAAGTAATCACCCGGACGTGGAGGAACTTTTCGAGTCGACGCATAATCTTGCGGCACTCCTCTTTCACAACTGCTTCCCGGAAAAAGTATCCCCGATCGACGCATCGCCCAATGCAATGATAGAAGCTGCGCCCCTCCCCAATTAACCTCGAAGAACTCATGTTTTTATTAATACTGTTCAAAATAATTTACAGCAAGCGAAAAAGCTGGAATTTTCCGTTAAGTTTCAAATGGGCGAAGATGCCGTTCGATGCCGGAGGTCTGTGTTTAAAAGGGATGGGGGACGAAAAGAGCTTCTTTTCTTATTATGAGCCTCTCTATTTTTCTGCGCTATTTTCCTGATGAGCCTCGCTATTTCCCGGGGTCGCGTCGTAGTGCATACAGAGGATCGCAAGCGGCCAGGCACACTTCTTAAGAGAACTTCCAGTGGATCAATCCAGGATGCTGATTTTTTGAGATGCTCCGGATGAGAATACGGTTCGTTGAATGGGAATTCGTAAGTCTCTTTAAAGTGTCGGCGAAGGTGCTTTTTGAAAAGAAAGTGCGCGAGGACGGGATTGAACCGCCGACCAACTGGGTGTAAACCAGTCGCTCTACCGCTGAGCTACTCGCGCTTGTTTTCGGGTGAATTCAGGAAGGTGATTCCTGTCCGAAAAGCGAGCGGGAAAATATCATGGCATTGGCAGGGATCAAGGGAAATTAATCGAGAAGTGATAATGGTTTTTGTCGCGGTTCAAATGGAGGGCTCAGATTGGATGTTTTTAAGGCCGGTTTGCCGGATTTTGAGGAGAAATTTGGGTTTTCGGCACGGCCTTCCGGGTGAGGAAGATCGGGCCGACCCGGGTGACAGGGGGGATTTCAGGTGGTTTCTTGGTGTGGCTGGTTTAAATCGCGCTTTTAGCGCTGAAATTTTCTTTGTATCAAAAACCGGGGCGCTGCCCCGGGCTAGATTGAATCAGCCCTTTGGGCTTTTTGATCCTTGGATTCACAGCTGCGAAATGTTGTACCCTGTCAACCATTTCGCCCCTGGGATTAGGCCGCAAAAAGGGCTGGAGGCCCGATCAGATGTTAGCCGGTGAAGAAATGAGCGCCAAGCGAATGAGGCACCGGTCCCAAACCCAAACCGCATGCAGTCCCGGAGGGGCGTTAGAACATCGGCATGGTCCTTAACGGTTCTACCTCCCCTCCGGGGCTCGACGGTCTTCTCTACCTATACCGGTGCCTTGCTCGCTTTGGGCTCGCAGCAACACCGGCTACCATATATTGCGGCCTCCAGCCTCCCTTTTATTCTCAAGATGCGAAAAGTGTACAGGGTACAGTATTAGATTGTACCCTGTACAATTTCGGACTGTACCCTGTACAGTCCTTGTTTTTATGCGACCTCTACGGTGTTTCGGAGGAGGCCGATGCCTTCGATGGTGATTTCGATGACGTCGCCGGCGGCGAGGGTGAAATCGGAATCGGGAACGACGCCTGTCCCGGTCATGAGATAGGCGCCATCGGGAAATTCGTTGCTGTGGAAGAGGTAACCGGCCAGTTCATCGAGGCCCCGCTTGATCTGGCCGACGTTGGTTTCCCCGGAAAACTTCAGGTCCCCGGATCGGGAAATCTGCAATTTGATCACGGTGTCTTTCCCGGGTGCTTCGTCGACGACGAGGCAGGGGCCGATCGCGCAGGATCCTTTGTAGACTTTGGCCTGGGGGAGGTAGAGTGGGTTTTCCCCTTCGATGCTGCGGGAACTCATGTCATTCCCGATGGTGTATCCGAAAATTTTGCCGGCGTGATTTATCGCGAGGGTCAATTCGGGTTCGGGGACGTCCCAGGTGGAGTCGGGGCGGATGCAGACGGGGGCTTCGTGGCCGCGGGTTCGCTGTGCGGTGGATTTGAAAAACAATTCTGGACGGGGTGCCTCGTAAACTTTGTCATAAAAAATGTCGCCCCCGCCGGACTCAGCCTCTTCCATGCGGGCGGTTCGACTGCGGAAGTAGGTGACTCCGGCGGCCCAGATCTCCTGACTCCCGATCGGGGGCAGAGATGACCCGGAGGGGGCCTCCGTTGTCTCCCCGTGCTCATAGGCGGAAGCCACGATGTCTTGAGGTGAGTCTGCCCGGAAGATTTGATCAAAGGTCAGGCCGGTGGCGCTGCGATAATCACCGTCGGCCTGCTTGATGACTAATTTCTCTGGTGATGCCTGGTAGATTTCAAACCTCATAACTTTCGTAAACTTAAAAAATGTAAAGATTATAGCTTTTATTTAGCTGAAAGGATTGTAATTTCCATAATTCAGCACCGCTGCTCCCCAATCTAGCCACGGACAACCTCTGCTCCAATGTTTTTAACTCGTGATCAAGGTAGTCCCGGCCAAAAGCAGAGATTATGAACCAACAACAAAAAAACCCCGATCGAACTCCGATCACCATTGAGCGTGCTCCCGTGAGGGAAGTGGCTCATCATCAGGCATGCGCCGATTCGTTGGCGAATGAAGCACCCTACATTGGAAGTCCAGTTCCCGAATGGGATCCCGGTTTTATCTACCGGGACCGGAATCAGTTGTGCATTGAGCACCTCGCGAAACTTCCTCTGGAGAACTGTATCAAAACCAATCAGCCGGCCACTCATGTGGTAAAAATTTATCTCCGGAATCCGTTTGATCCTGAGAGTTGGTGGGGGCGATGTCCGCGGAAGCTGACGATTGGCCTGTGTGACAAGGCGCACACTCAGCACCAGGTTTTTTCGGCGCTGGCGAAACTGGGATTTCTCGGTTCGCTTGCCGCTTTCTGGCTCGGAATTTTCGTGACTCCGTGGATTTTCCTCGGGGGGATTCTGCTGTTTTTTGCGAGCAGTTTTCTGAATGCGTCCACACCGGTCTGGTACAGCATGGTTTCCCGGGAATTGACGATTCTAAACGGGGTCGCTCCGGGCTACCTGAGGCAGTTTGATCAGGCTGACCACTACGAAAATGAGGTCGAGAGTCAGCCGGCGCAGCTTGCGATGCCCTACTACCACGGTGGCGAAAAGGCGGTTGAGCGCGGCTTATCGAGGGGCTAGACTGACAGGTGCACAAACAGCAGTTTATTGTCTCCCTTCTTAGTGTTTTACTGATTTTCCAGACGGGCTCCCTCCACGCTCAACCGGCGGCGGTTTCGTCGATCAAACCTGATGATTTGGTCGAATACGATGGGATGTCTCCGGAGGTCAAAAAGGTTGTCGAAAACAGCCTGAGACTCACGAGGATGGATCTCGCTTATACTTTCGGGTCCGATTCGCCGGAAAAAGGCGGTATGGATTGCTCTGGAACGGTCAGCCATGTGCTGAAGACCCTGAATTTGAAGGGCGTTCCGCGAACTTCCTACACGATCTATCACTGGGCGGACAAACACGGGGAGCTCACGAAGCTGAAAGATATCTACAGTCAGGAGCACAGTGTTTTCGGGAAACTGAAGCCGGGGGATCTCGTTTTCTGGGAGGGCACTTATGCGGTGAAAGACCGGAGCCCCCCGATCTCGCATGTGATGCTTTATCTCGGGACGCTAAAGAAGGATGGGAAAGGCGTGCTTTTCGGGGCGAGCAGCGGGCGTCGCTACCGTGGGAAAAAGATCCATGGTGTAAGTGTGTTTGATTTCCGGGTGCCGTCGAAGACGTCGAAGGCCCGTATGGTCGCCTTTGGGCCCATTCCGGGACTCAAGACCACCTCTTCTCCGAAGCCGGAACCCGCGAAAAAAGGCAAAACAACGTCCAAAAGCACGGAGAAACCGAAAAAAACGGCAAATTCTGATAAAAAAGACCCAATAAAAGAGACTTCTTCGCAGTCTAACGCGTCTAACTCGACGAATGTAGTGAAGAGTTTGAGCGATAAGTTCAAAGAGATGAAGGGAACCAATCAGCCGTTCAAGAAATTGTTTTCGAACAAAGACGGCTCGGGGCTATTCAAATCGAAAGAGAACTGAGCCGCTTCACTGAACAACAACCTGAATCCACTGATTACCAACATCCGCACCACGTCGTATTTCATGAAAGTTATCCTGTTTAGTCTCACCGCAGTCCTTTGCCTCACCGGAGTCAGCTGCACCCCGACCCAGAAAAGTGCTGGAACGGGAGCTGCTGCAGGGGCGATTCTCGGAACCATCATCGCAGACGGTGATGATCATAAAAAAGGTGCCCTCATCGGAGCTGCTGCAGGCGGCGCAGCGGGCGCGGCCATCGGGCGGAACCGGGAGAAGAAGAGAGATTACTATTACTAGGGTCTCCTCCGGTTCTTTATCGAATGTTACGAAAAGCCTCCTTCGGGAGGTTTTTTGTGTTCCAGAGGCGGGAAAAGCCGGGATTAACCTTTGCGTTTTGGCCATTTTCGGGCAACGCAGTCTGTCTTGGAAAAATCGCAGACAGTAAACGATGTAAACGACGCCCGCTTCAATGCGGTCTTACCTGATTCGTTAGTCTCCGAACTGTCCGGCGAAACTCCCATCTTTGTGATGGAGGGAGATGTCAAAGCTGATGGAACGTTCGGTCAGTCCTTTCTCGTTCTCACGCCTACCCGGGTGCTGGGTCTCGATTCTGATGAATCCTCTGTGATCGTCCCGGTGGAAGATATCAAATCCGTTTCCACCGATGAACTTTTCGGCGGAGCCAGAATCGTGGTGGAAACGATCAACGGGATCAAAGTCGCTCTGATTCACTACAGTCGGAATCTGATATCTGAATTCGCGGCGGCGGCGCGGATTATCGAAGATCATTCAGAAGAGCGCCCCGTCATTTTTCCCGATCTCGATGGTTCCGCCTTTTCGGAAAGCGGTATTCCGCTGGAAGAGCGCGGTGGTCGCAGTCCGCTCGATATGCCCCGGTGGAAAATCGTGAACCGGATGTGGCAATACATGATTCCCTACAAAGGGAGGCTCTTTGCCCTCATGTTATTGACGACGGTGTCTGTGCTGGCCCAGGTATACACTCCGCTACTGACAAAGCAGATTGTTGATAACATTCTGAAGCAGGGCGATTTTGCCAACTCCGTCGAACCGGCGGGTAATCGGATCAATCTCTATGTGGCGCTCATTGCCATTATGTTTGTGGTAATTTTCCTGAGCCGGACTGCAGCAAACCTACTGAAAGTCTGGGTGGGTGGGCGCTTGATTGCGGATTTCCGCGCGGCGCTTCACCAGCAAATGCAGCGACTCACGATGAGTTACCATAATCAAAAAGAAAGTGGTCAACTCATCGGGAGAGTGATGAACGATACGGCGGAACTACATCATTTCCTGATCGAGGGTGCTCCCTATTTGTTTATTAACTTGCTGATGTTTGTCGGGATTGGAGGGATCCTGCTCTGGCTCCATCCGGTGCTGGCGATTTGTGTCTTTCTGCCGGTTCCTTTTCTGCTCGGGGGCGGGGCCTGGTTCTGGAAAAAGCTGGTCCCCCTGTTTCACAAACGGGGGAATCGTACCAATGTGTTATATAGCGTCCTCGGTGAATCGGTCCACGGCGTCAAAGCGGTGAAAGCGCTGGGACAGGAGTCGCGGCGGCACCGTCTCTTTACTAAAAATAACAATTCTCTATTTGGGGTTAACTACCAACTCGACGGTACCTTCGCCAAATTTTTCGAAGTGATGGCTCTGTTCATGGGAGTGGGGACAGTCTCGGTCTGGTATTTCGGGAGTCACTCCATTCTCGATCCCGATTCGGATTTCACCTTCGGCCATCTCATTGCATTTATCAGTTACATGGCGATGTTCTACGGTCCGCTGCAGTGGTTTACCGCGGTAGTGAACTGGTCGACCCATGCCATCACCGCATCGGAAAGGATTTTTCAGGTTCTTGATCAGGAGCCGGAGACTTACGATCGTGAAGGAGCCATTTCTCTACCGCGAGCAAAAGGGGAGATCCGTTTCGAAAATGTCCGCTTCAGTTACAATCGGGGTAAAGAAATCATCAAAGGCATCACTTTCGATATCAAACCCGGTGAGATGATCGGTCTGGTGGGTAAAAGCGGGGCGGGGAAGAGTACGATCATCAATCTGGTGTGCCGTTTCTACGATGTGGACTCCGGTGCATTGAAAATCGACGGGAACGATATCCGGGATATCAAACTCGAGGACTGGCGGAGGAATATCGGTATCGTGATGCAGGATCCTTTTTTATTCAGCGGAACTATCTCGGAGAATATTTCCTATGGGAATCCGGATGTCGATTTCGACGAAATTGTCCGGGCGGCCCGCGCTGCGCATGCTCACGATTTTATTTTGGATAAAGAGGAGGGCTACGACACGGTCGTCGGCGAAGGTGGAGTTGATTTGTCCGGTGGTGAAAAACAGCGGATCGCCATCGCGCGAGCGATTTTGAATGACCCACCGATCCTGATTCTCGATGAAGCCACTTCGGCCGTGGATTCGGAAACGGAAAAAGCGATTCAGGAAGCGATCGGGAATCTGGTGAAAGGCCGCACCACCATTGCGATCGCCCATCGACTGGCAACCTTGAGGAACGCGAGCAGGCTCATTGTTATCGAAAACGGCTCGATTATCGAGCACGGCACTCACGAAGAGTTGATGGCGAGAGAAGAGGGACATTTTGCAAAGTTGGTCGAGCTTCAGGCCGAAAATAACCGGATGCGGAGCACTCAGGTCGCTTACAGCGTTGATTAGAGAACTATGTCGACTCAGCGAAACATCAAATTGACCCGGAAAGGAGACGTTATCATCGCGGAATGCGGTGAGAGCGCCCCTGTCGAGGTGAAATTGATCTACGCCCGGCCGGTATCCGATCGATCCGGGCAGATTTCGGTGTTCGATGCCAAAAACAAGCAGGAGATTTACTGGCTGGAGTCCGTGGAAAATCTCGATCCCGAATCCCGGAGCATTGCGATCGAAGCGCTTGGCGAACGGTATGCGATCAGTTTGATTCAGTCAGTCGAGCACAGCTTTGTGAACCACGGGCAGCGCTACCTGAAAGTCACCACCGATCGGGGAAAGAGGTATTTTAATCTCAAAGAACCGGGGAAAAACGTCACCTGGTTGGGCGACGATAAATTGATCATCAGGGACAGCATGGGCAATCGCTACGAAGTTTCGTCGATGGAAGCGCTCGACGCCACCTCGCGAGCAAACTTGAACCTGGTGCTCTGAAACCTCCGGAAATCGCCTGAAACCGGCAAAAAACCGGAACATGACGCTTGCATTCGAGCGGTGAAACGATTTAGTCCCCGCATCATGATGCCGACTTGCCGACTATTCCTGTTCCTTGCTCTCACCGCGTGGATCTATATGGGTTGCGAACACCACGAGATCGATGAAACCAAGGTTCTTCACAACCACGGCGGTCACGGAGACGATCACGGTCATGGCCATGATGATGACCACGGGCACGACGATCACAAAGGTGAAGACCACAAACACGACGATCATGGCCACGGCGCTGATGAAGCGCACGATGCCAAAGGTCACGATCACAAAGAAGCACCCAAGGCCGACCCCGCTCCGGAAAATGAGGAGCCTCGGAATCTGGGAATCTAGCAGTTCCTGATTTCATTCAGCTCGGTTGATTCCGGGTTGAGTTGCGAAATTTGCAGATCAATTCCGCCTGGGAATGCACGCCGAAGTGGCGGTAAATTTCCTTGGTATACCCGCCTACGGTGTGGATCGACAGATTCAGATTCGAAGCGATTTTTTTCCGGTCAAAGCCATCGAGGAGCTGTTTCAAGACCGCCTCCAGGTGTGGCGGGATATCTTTGGCAAAGGTATCCTCCTCAGTTTCAAACAATTGCGGTAATTCGGAAAACAGTTTCGCCACGTTTTCCTTCCGGACCTTACGAGACGACTGGTCTTTGCTGGTTTTAAAGAAAACCGCCACGGTTTCAGGACCCTCCTCCGGGTCGGATTCAAAGACCCAGGTCGAACAGAACCGGCAATCTTGACCGGACGAATCGCCAGCGAAATCGAACAGTCCGACAAGTTCGTCGTAACCGGGATCTCCCGGAGATGACAAGGATAGGACTCTGTTTTTCCGCTTTCGATCAGAAAAGACGAGGCACTCCCGCAACGTCAACTTCGGTTCAGCCCCTTTCGGCTTACGCTTCCGTCTGGCGATGAATAATCCATCGGCCTGCAGGTAGGTCGCGAGGACGCTTAGTGCCGCGAGACGGACCGAAATCTGCGGATTTTTAATGGCGAGGGAGATTCCGTCCATCAAGATTTCGTAAAGCACCTCCCGTCGATCACCGAATGAAGGTTCAAAGTCTGTTTCAAGTAACTGCATAGGAATAGACATTCTCTTTCCTCTTCCTTCACCGTTTGATTGAGCCGGTTACAGATTACCTGAAAAAAATCTGAAAAAATTAACGGATAGCCCGGAGGCCCGTCGCAATGCCCGTTTCCTCTGCCGCGAGGTCTGTTTCCTCCGCTGCGAGGGCCGCTTCCGGACCGGCTAAGGTTTTCCCGCCCGGCGAAAATTGGAGAGAAAAGCGGGTACGGTGAACCACAGGTGTCCGAAAACGAGGATGCCGGTGAAAACCGCTGTGATCAGCAACCCGTCACTTTGGAACGGGACCGGATTGAGCACCGCGATGTGGGGAGCTGCCGGATTGTAATACGCCTTCCGGGATTCCGGAAAGGAGAGGTTTCCCTGGTAAGGGGGCGCTCCACGACTCTGGAAAGTCTCACCATTGACGGTGTATTCGAACCCGACAAACCGGCTATCAACCGTATTCGTCGTCAAACCAAACCGACCGTAAAACGGGGTGCTGAAATGGACCCCGCCACTCTCCACAATTTCGGCAGGAACAGACGGCCACGACTCAATGCCCCGATATTGCCAGAGCCCCCGGAGGTAGAGCGTTCCGGAGACCAGAAACACGGCGTAGATCAGAAGCAGTGGTAAGTAATGTACGGCCCGTCGCATCGACTCGAATCGGAAGCGGAGTCAATCTATAGGAACAACAGGCACTCGTCACCACGTTTCCTGATCTGAGTGGGGCGGGATTTTGCCCGCTTGAGGGAAAGCCTATTCTTTGTCTGGCTTCCGGGTCATTTGCTGCGCCTTTTGGACCAGTTCGTTAGCTCCGATGCTGCCCTTTTTCAGTAGCGTTGTCGGGATGGGTTTCCACTCGGGGCGGGGAACCATAACGGGCTTCTGGCAGTCGGCGTGGGGACAGGGCATCTCCTGCCCAAACTGGGGAGGTAAGGCGGAAAGTCGCTGCGAACAATGCGGGCACAGAAATTTCACCACGGTGAGATTTTCCGGCGGAGCACCGATCTCCTCGGGCTTCGGGACTATCAACGCCCGGGAACATTCGGGGCAATCGATCTGTTTGTGATACAGATCCGGCGTTGCGGAGAGACGCGCCTGACAGTTGGGGCATGAAAATTTCAAACTCATGGTAGTGGTAGTATCCTCAGATGAGGCGATAAATGATAGAGAAAAATGACGGTGTGCTAGGGATTCAGCACGGCGGCGAAACGTTCGCCATTCCGACTCAAAATCATGATTGAGCGGGTGTCCCGGGGTAAATTTTCAAGCAGATCGTAAAAAGTCGCGACATCGGTGACTTGATCGCGATTGATCAAATGAATCAAGTCGCCGGCGCGGAAGCGGCTTTCGGCCTGCGACCCGCTTTTGACCTCGGAGATAATAATCGCCGGAAAAGTCTCGGGCACGCCGAGCGCATCGCGCTGCTGGCTGTTGATGTTCTGGACATGGATTCCCAGTGACTCAGTGATGGTTTGGCCGCTGACTTTCCGGATCTGAAAGGTGTTTTTATCCGCTTTCGACGCAAAACTGGGGCTCAGGGTGATTTCTTTGCCCTGGCGGATGATCTCCAAATCTGCGCTTTCGCCACTGCGCTTCCTCCGGATCCGGGTAATGAAGTCTTCGGGGGAGTTGACCGGCTTTTTGTCGAAACTGATCACGATATCCCCTCTTTCCATACCTGCCTGCTGGGCGGGTGAGTTAGGTGAAACCTGCCGGACGAGTGCTCCGCGGGATTTTAAGCGAAGGGCCCGGGCATATTCCGGGGGCACATTTTCGAGACCGACTCCGAGGTAGCCGCGCTCGAGCGGTTTGTCGTTCGCGATCGCATCATAGATTTCCCGGGCTTCATTTGAAGGGATTGAGAGGCCGATGCCCTGCCACACCTTCACGTTCTGCTGTCCGGTAAAAATAGCGACGTTCACTCCGATCAATTCTCCGTAAATGTTGACCAGCGGACCTCCGGAGTTCCCGGGGTTGATCACCGCGTCGACTTGAAAGTATTCGTTGGCGCTATCGGTCAGTTGCCGCTGTTTGGCGCTGATGATTCCGCGAGTCACCGTCTCGCTGAGGCCAAAAGGGTTTCCGATCGCGAGGGCCATTTCGCCGACTCGGACCTGATCGGAATCGCCAAAAGGAAGAGGTTTGAATTTAACCGGCGGCGCATCGGCTGGTTGGATAATCTTGAGCACGGCGACATCGGCGATCAAATCACTACCGATCAATTCCGCACCGTAAACACTGCCATCGTGAGTCGTGATTTCGATCTGGTCAGCGGCGGCGACGACATGGTGGTTGGTCACGACGTGTCCTTCCTCCGATACGATTGATCCCGAACCAAGCCCGGCAGGTCGCTCGGTGAGTTCTCCCTGGGTGTAACCGTAAATGCCGAAGGGACCCTGAGGAATCACGGTCCTGACCGTCTTTTTGGTGTCGATACTGACGACCGATGGTACCACAGCCTCGGTGATGTCGGCAAAAGCGCGATTTACTGTCTCGAGAACCTGCAGGTCGTTTGGATTGACGACGGGGCCTTTGTGAAGGCTGGATTGGCCGAGTGTTGGCACGGTGGCGGTTAGCTTGGTGCCTTTAGCCAGATCAAAAATGGAATAACCTTCCCGCCAGTTTGTCGCGGCACGGTAGCCGTAAACCGTGGTCAAAAGAACGATAACGGTGATGAGAAAATTTGAGACGAAGCGAAACATAACTCTTTGTGTGTTACGGGTAAATACTCAGCGCTGTTCACTTTTCTGAACCTGATCGAGACGGGGAAAGGACATGGCCATCATCCGGTCCTCTCCGGATAACTGGTTGATCGCGACGGTCCATTCCTTGCCTTTCGCATCAATAAGCGTCATCAGGTAATCGTCTCGTCTCACAAATTTAGCGAAAATACCGCGGCCCTCCGCGTTTCGCCAATCTCGAAATCCGACTTTGTAGAGTGATTCCTTCCGGTTTTTGATCGTCGCCAGAGTGGGAGCGCAGGCTGATTTTAAATCATTGAAATAATCGACGGGGCGCCCTTCGCGATAGCCCCGAATCGAGCGGTCGACTTCGCCGTTGGGATTGAAGATCAGGACGCTGGGGTAGCCCGCCACTTTGAACTCCTTTTTCGCCCACTGCATCGATCTGGGAGCGTCTTTGATGTTCATCGGGTAGTTCAAATAACAGATTACGAGGTTCTCCTTCACAAAATTGTTGAAGCTTTTGGTCGCAAAAACCTGCTGCGACAGGTTCATCGCGGCCTGATTTGTCATCGAGGTGAAGAGTAGCAGGAGAGGCTTCATCTCCCGCTGAGCGCGGTGAAAGGCGTAACGGACGTTGGTTTCCCAGACGGCACTGTCGGGGTCGTCCGGGTAGACCTTGAATTTCTCCGGCTTGTATTCCTCCACGACGCGGGAACGTGAGATCCGGCCACTCATGCGCGAGCTGGAACCGATGTTTTCCGGTCCTGTCTGGGGGTAGGAGGCCCCGGCGGCATCGACCGGAGTCGGGGAATCTTCACCCGTGAGATCGATCAGCGTCGCGGTGTCGTCTTCGACCGGAACCATACCACCGGGCTGATTATCAGGCGAATTACCGTCCACCGGTAGGGCGCGGAGATCTTGACCCTGAACGCTGCCCAGAGTCATGAGAATAAGAAACACCGCGATGGTTCTACCGTGAAACATGCTGCTCTTAAAAAAGCATGATTTTGCAAAATAGCGAGCTTTGAGGGCGCGGGAGGTTGGTTTTCGCAACTTGCAATCTGGAGAGAATTTCATGTCATGAAGGCGGGTGTTTTGTCCCGTCAGCGCGGATTTGAGACGGTTTTGAAGGCTTTGCTACGCTGCTGAATCGCATCGAGATAAAAGTGAATCATCGTTTCGTAAAGGTCGTCACCGCCTTCGGCTAGAATATTGTAGTGATAAGCGCTGGGGATTTCCTGCCATTTGCGGGATTCTTCCGGCAGGACGTTGTAGATGCGCTCGGCCTGCTCGATGGGGATCACTTTATCAAGTCGGCCGTGGGTGACGAAAACCGGAATTTTGATCCGGGAGGCGGAGCGACAGGGGACGACTTCATCCGCGGCAAACCCTCCCCGAAGGCAGGCGGTCGACACGATCAATCCCCGGAGAAAAGCGGGAATCCGATGCGAGGTCACATTGCCGATCGAGTGAGTGATTTCCTCTTTGGTATCCGCAAAGGGTGCTGCCGCCACTCCGGCGACGATACGGGGCTCTTCGGGAATGGCCTGAAGCATCACCGCTGCGCCCAGTGAGTTCCCGAAGGCGACAACCGGGCCGAGGCTTTTTCCTTCCGCTTTGAGCTGAGCTTCGACGTGATCCAGCACGGAGCTGACGTCGTGTTTCTCCAGTTTTCCGTAGGTGCAGATCGTCCCGCCACTTTCGCCATGGGCCCGGGCGTCGTAAACGATGCAGCGGAAATTGGCGGCCACAAATCGCTGGGCGACGGTGAGCATGTTCTCTTTCAAACCGCCTCGTCCATGCATCAGGATCACGGTTCCTCCGGGCAGTTGGCTTCGCTCCACGCCGGCTTTTTCGAGGCGGGTCCACATCCGGCGGGTCCGGACGGCTTCGCCCGGTTCGGGTTCGGGGTCGACCAGATATCCTTTAAGAAAAGTGCCGTCGTGGGTGGGCGCTTCGAAGCTTTGGAGGCGCATCCCGAAGTCCGCCGGATCCGCGTTTACCTGATAGTGGCGTTCCTCCAGTGGTCGCCTTTTAGGTCGCAGGATCGTCCCGCTGCCATACCAGAGAATTGCGGTGCCGCCTATGGCAAGCAACAGGCAGGAGGTGATGAGAAAGCTGGTCAATTTTCTACGGGGCGGAAGATTCATTCAGGCCGATACGGCGAGTCGGCGGATTATCTTTCAGATTGGGCTATGATAATCCAGTAGATTTCATGAGAAAACGACATTGGACAGTTTATGCTATCATATCGATTGCGATATTAAGCGTTCTCTACCTTTCCTTTTGTTTTTGGGCCATACGTTTTCACCTGTCTTTTGAAAATGCGATTACGGAAGCCGGGGGATCTGTGCATTATCACGAAAAGGTTCTCCCTTCAGTGACGGTCGGTTCAACGGTAACGACTTCGGTTGAAATGACGCTGACAGATGTGGCGATCAGCTCGGGCAGTCATCCACTCCCGGACGAATTGTGGAAGTTGAATCGTATCGGCACGGTGACGGATCTTTCTCTGAATACCAATGTGGTGAGTGATCTGGTTGTACCGAAATTGGCCCGGTTGAAGTATATCGAAAAACTCGATCTGACCGGTTCTGAAGTGACCGGGGCAGGGGTGCTTCGGCTGCTCGAAGAGATGAAAGGGATCAAAACGATCCGATTCCCTGCCGAAAATGCAGCTCCGGATGAGATGAAAAGGTTGGCCCCCTTCGCCTCATCCGGAAAGCTGATCTTGGTAGGAAACAAGTAGGTTATTCAATACCCATTCGCTTTCTCTTTCGATAGAGAGTGGCTTGATCGATGCCGAGTATTTCGGCGGCGACCTGTAAAGTCGGGGCCCGGGCGAGGACGCGGCGAATATGTTCCTCTTCCAGTTGCTCAAGGCTGATATCTCCACCGGGGAGAGCTTTGCCGGTTTCGGAGCCGTTCGAGGAGCTGGCGGCCTCCGGCATGGGGAGGTCTTCCTCCATGATCTGGTCTCCCCGCGAGAGAATGACGGCACGCTCGATGGCGTTGCGAAGCTCCCTCAGGTTGCCCGGCCAACTGTGGCTCACCAGCCGGGTCAGACCCGATTCGGAAAATCCGGACAAATTACGTCGGGTCTGCTGAGCGAAAAACTCGACAAAGGAATCGGCAAAGTGGCGGAGATCGTTCGGTCTTTCCCGGAGCGAAGGCATCTCGACTGAAATCACATTGAGTCGGTAGTAGAGATCCTCGCGAAAGCTTCCCTCGCTCACGCACTCTTTCAGGTTCCGGTTGGTCGCGGCGATAACCCGCACTTCGGCCTGTCTCGTTTTGGTTTCACCGAGACGCTCGTATTCCCGCTCCTGAAGGAGACGCAGCAGCTTGGGCTGAATATCGAGAGGAAGCTCGCCGATCTCATCGAGAAACAAGGTTCCGCCGTTGGCTTCGTGAACTTTTCCCCACTTGTCTTTGATCGCTCCGGTAAAGGAGCCTTTGACGTGGCCGAAGAGCTCACTTTCGAGCAGTTCCTTCGATAAACTGGGGCAGGAGATCGTAACGAATGGTTTGTCTTTGAGGTGGCTCCTCCGGTGAATTTCCTTGGCGACGAGGCTTTTGCCGGTTCCGCTTTCTCCGAGAATGAGGAGCGAAGCGTTAGTCGCCGCGGCGCGGAACAGCGTATCGAGCGACTGGCTCATCACCGAGTCGCGGGACTCGAAAATTGCGGGTGGAGACTGAGTGGAAACTTCCACCTCCAGTTCCTCGATTCTCTCATGCATCTGGCGCCAGTTTTTGGCGCGGGCGACGACTCCTCTCAATTGATCCGGCGTGAACGGCTTCGAGAGATAGTCCATTGCACCCAGCTGGATCGCTTTGACTGCGGTGTCGATGCTCGCTTCGGCGGTAAACATCACTACCGGGATACGGGGGAACTTTTTCTGAAGCTCCTTCAAAATGTCCAGACCGGACTCTTCACCAAGATTCAAATCCAGAATCACCAAATCAAAAGGATCCTCTCTAAGACGAAGCAGCCCGGTAGCCCCGTTGTCGATTCCTTCCACATAGTGATCATCTGCCTCCAAAGCAAACATCGTACTATCTCGGACCGACTTTTCGTCATCAATGATCAGAATATCCATATACCTCCTGCAGTTTGCATCTTCTATGCCTGAGCCTTTTAATCTTCCAGGATCCCCTTGTGAGGCGGGATAGGGGTCCGCGTCTTAATTAACGAACATCTGGAGAGCCTTCTTTTCATGCAATATGCAAACATCAGTCTCGCAGATTTCATTGCAAATTGCAATACCGGCAGACCTCGATGGCTCGCTCTTCATGCAGGTTGCAATTTATAGGGTTTTGTCGTGCAGCCTGCAAAAATCCAGAACATTCAACGGATTATCCCCTTGTTGTTACAATTTCTATAATCCACTACCCATCAGGTATTTCGAGATTTTTCAGCAGCTTGGAATGGATCCAGCGAATAGGGACTGATGTTACAAACTAAAATATTATGAAAGAAAACAACAAAGATTTGATACGTATTTTGTTCGCTATTTTAATTCCTCCGGTCGGGGTCTTCCTCCAGGTAGGTCTTGGGTTCCATTTCTGGATTAACCTTGTGTTGACGCTGTTGGGTTACATTCCCGGGATCATCCACGGTATTTATATTATTCTGACTCGCGACAACACGCAGATCAGAGCCTAATTCCCACCCGAATACCGAATCTGAACACGACCAGAATAGCCACGTCGGGTCGAGCCTCCGGGCTCGCCCGGCTTTTTTTATGGGAGCGTAGTCTAAACTTGCTAAACCTGAATCTGCCTCTCAATATCTACCGTAGTTCAGAGGATGAAGTCAGATAAAATATTGCGTTTCGGGAAAGCCCGGCTTTTTGCGACATCGGTGCTTTTCGGGATCGCGGTTCTGGTTTTGTTAGGGATTTCGATCTATGCCTGGGTGATTCGCGAAGACTTGATCGAAGCCCGTACCGAGGCGCAATATTTCCGTGGTGTTAGTCAGGAACTTAATGATTTGCGGGCCCTCGCTCTGAGTGTGGAAACCAGTCAGCGCGGTTATTTGATTACCGGGACAGAGAGCTATCTGGAAGCCTACGAAGTGGCGACGGATGTGAGGGAAAAGGCAACGATCAAACTGACAGAGTTGCTGGAGGGGCGTGATCAATTCGAAAAGATGTTTCCCGACCTGATCTCACTGATCAAGGAGCGGGAGAGGGACCTCAAGAGAGCTGCGGAGCTGCGAAAAACTCTCGATATCTCGGAAGTGTCCGATGCAGTGCTCAGTGACTCCGCCCGGCAACTGAACCTGAAGATAAGCGGGGAGTTTGTGAGATTGACCGATGTTCTCGAAAACAGCCAGGAAGAGGCGGAGGCGGATTATCAGGCCCTGATTGACCGGCTGATGTTCCTCTTGCGGGTCGCCGCGTTCACTGCGCTGGGTTCAGGGCTCGTCGGCCTGGTTTTTC
Source organism: Verrucomicrobiales bacterium (assembly GCA_029213005.1). GTDB lineage: Bacteria > Verrucomicrobiota > Verrucomicrobiia > Verrucomicrobiales > DEV007 > Arctic95D-9. The sequence goes on along the minus strand of JARGPI010000032.1, from coordinate 9,706 downwards.
TGCTCGGCCACGTCAGAGAGCAGCAGAGAGCGATCGCTCTCGAGGAGGAAAAGCGGCGTGCGGAGCAGTCTGACCGGGAGAAATCGAAGTTTCTCGCCAGTATGAATCACGAAATCCGAACTCCCCTGAATGCGATGCTCGGCTTCTCCGAATTGCTCGATAGCGAGGTGACTTCCAGCCGGGGGAAACGGTTTCTGAGTGCCATCCAGACCAGTGGCGAATCGCTGGCGGAGTTGATCAATGACATTCTAGATCTGTCCAAAATTGAGTCCGGCGCTCTGGACCTTGACCCCGAGCCGGTGCACCTCAAGGAGTTCGCAGCCGGCATCGCCGTGATGTTCGAGGAGCAGGCATCGCAGAAGGGCTTGGATTTCAGCTATTTTGTGACCGAAAGCAGTCCGGATGTGATCTTGGTCGATGGCCTCCGGTTGCGTCAGATCCTGATCAACCTGATCGGCAACTCAATGAAGTTCACTGAGGCGGGTTTTATCGAGATGCGGATTCTCACTGACCGGGTAAACAGTTCCGACAAATCTCATTGCCGTCTCGTTTTAGAAGTCGAGGATAGTGGGCGGGGAGTCGAGCCATCGAAGAAAAAAGTAATCTTTAAACCCTTTCGTCAGGCTCGAAGTACGGATGACGAGAAAGGCGGTACCGGTCTTGGTCTGAGTATCTGTCGGGAGCTCGCGGTTTTGATGGGAGGTAAAATTAGTCTGGAATCCGAAGTGGGGAAAGGTTCCGTCTTCACGGTAAGTATACCGGAAGTGGAGATATGCGAAGAACACGCATTGCCGCAGGATGTCGATTCTATAGCTAAAGATTTTAACGATTTGCCTCAGTCGAAAGTGTTAGTAGTGGATGATAATCCCTATAATAGAGAATTGTTAGGTAGTTTTTTAGAGGATACTCATCACGAAGTGTATTTCGCCGAAGATGGCGCTGAGGCACTCGAAAAGATGAGAGAGGTTTTTCCCGATCTGGTTTTGATGGATATCCGGATGCCGGTGATGACGGGGGACGAGGCGAGACAGAAAATGCTCGAGGATGACCGACTTTCGACCATCCCGGTTATCGCGGTGACGGCGTCCAGTCTGATGAGCCAGGAGAAAAGGCTCCGGCGGATGTTCGATGGCTACCTGAGGAAACCCTTCTCCGGGACCCATCTTTTTGAAGGAATGCGCAGCACCTTGAAGCGCCGGAGGCCCCGTAAAAAGGAGGGTGCGCAATCGGGGGAAGCCGCAGCTGCAAAAACATCTATTAAAGACAGCAAAGCGCTCGTAGAGAAGCTTGAGTCTCTCGAAGCGAAACGATGGAAAGAGCTGACGGACGCTATGGTGTTCAGCGACGTGTTTGCCGCGGCCGATGAAATCGAATACCTCGGCAAAGAGCACGAAGCTGAGGTGCTCCATGAATACGCGGCCGAGATGCGAAAGCTGGCCCGGGAGTTCAATCAATCGAAACTGGAACAACTTTTGACTCGATTCCGTAACTTGATAGTGGATATTAAAGACGGAGGAGCAGTTGAGGATAATATATGAAGCGATTTAGTGGAGAATCCGGAACTATATTAATTGTAGATGATGAGCAGCAGAATATTCAGGTGGTGGGAACCATGCTGGCTGCATTCGGATACGATTTTATGGTGGCGAAAGATGGTGCGCAGGCTCTGGAAAGGGTCAAAGCAAGACTTCCCGACTTGGTATTGCTTGATATCTATATGCCGGGGATGAATGGGTTTGAAGTGTGTGGGAAGTTTAAGGAAATCGCTAAAATGAGCGAGGTTCCTGTGATCTTCCTGTCCGCGGATGATGATAAAAACACAGTGGTGAAAGCTCTGGAAAGCGGCGGCGTTGATTACGTCACTAAACCGTTTAATAAAGCTGAGCTCCTTGCCCGGGTGCGAACCCATCTCGAGCTGAAGCACACTCGCGATGAGTGTAGCGGCCTTTTATCCAATACTGAAAAGTACCTCGAAGTCATGGCCCACGATTTGAAGAACTGGGTTGGGAGCGCTTCTTTTTCGGCGCAGATGCTGGAGTCCCTCGATGATCTTCCGGAGAAGGCGACTAAGATCTCCGGGACCATCACAGAGTCGACCGGGAAGGCGCTCGCATTTATCGAGGATTTCCTCGCCAACGCAAGATCTTCGAAGACGGACGTCGAGATGGACATCCGTCCTTTCAACCTCTGTCAGCTCGGGGAATCTTCGATCCGGTTGCTGGAAGGCCCGGCGCGGAAGAAGGAAATTAACCTGCTTTTCGAATCAGCGGGTGAAGAAGTCATTGTGAACGGGGACCGGAGTGCGGTCGACCGCATTCTGGAAAACCTGATCAGTAACGCGATCAAATTTTCGCCTCTCGGCTCCACGGTTCGCGTGATCGTTTCGAAAGATCCTTCCACGCTTACGGTTAAAGACGAAGGGCCGGGTTTTTCGGAAGAGGACCGGACCAAAATTTTCGAACCTTTCACCCGTCTCAGTGCCAAACCGACCAGCGGCGAAGTTTCGACGGGGCTCGGGCTCTCAATTGTGAAGCAGTTGGCTGACAAGATGGGAACCACTCTGGAGGTGAGAAGCCCGGAAAAAGGCGCCGAGATCAGTCTGATTTTTAAGAAATAGCGGATTGTACCCTGTACACTTTTGGATTGTACAGGGTACAAAATCGGTCCGGGGCTGCCATCCCGATAACGGGTTGCATATTTACCGCTTTCACCTGAAATTCAGCTTTTAACCCGTCGGCCCCTGTGCTAACAAGGGCTCTTAAAATATGGATTTAATCACCAAAGGTGGCCCGTTGATGGTCCTGCTTCTGGGCTGTTCTATCGTGGCGATTGGCATCTTCCTGGAACGTCTCTTCTACTTTCACCGGGCGGCAATTAATGTCGGCGATTTCCTTTTTGGTCTGCGGAATTTGATCAAAAACCAGGCATTTCAGGAAGCCGCTGCGGAATGTGCCTCGACTCCCGGACCGGTCTCACGCGTGTTACACTCGGCGATTCGTCGGCCGCGGGCGTCGCGCAGTGAGTTGAAAGAAATCGTTCAGGAAAGCGGTCAGCTCGAAGTGCCGAAACTGGAAAAACACCTCGGCGTGCTGATGTCGATCGCCTACATCGCACCTCTGATTGGTTTGCTCGGCTCCGTGCTGGGTCTGGTGCGGACCTTTGCGCAAATTAACGCTGTGGGCGGATTTCCCACCGTCACGGAGTTGTCGAAGGGGATTTATGAATCGCTCATCACCACGGCGGGCGGTTTGATGGTGGCGGTCCCGGCCTTCGTTTTCTATTCCTACCTGCGGTCCTACGCGCGGGGTCTGATGCATGATATGGAACGCGCCGGAATCGAGATTGTGAATACGATCTGTGACCTGAGAGATCAAAACGAAGAGAAGGACTAAGGTTTGAAACTGGAATCGACCATTCCCGAGAGAGCTGGATTTCTCTACCTCGCCCCGGTTACCGACGGGATTCTGCTTCTTATTGCCTTTTTCGTTTTCTTCGGCTCCAACAACGTATTGAAATCGGGCGTTCACGTCGATCTTCCGGCGTCCAGTTCGACTCTGCCATCGGTGAGAAACACTCACATCGTCACGGTGATGAAGGGCACTCCACCGAAGCTGTTTTTCAATGAGTCGAGGGTGGATATGGCGCAACTCGGCGCAAAACTCGCAAGCGGCAAAGTCGAATCCAGTCACGTCACCATCCTAGCCGATCGGGACACCGCGTATGGAGATGTTTTAGAGGCGGCGTTCCTCGCTTTGAAGTTTGGATATCAGGTCGCGTTTGGTACTCAACCCGGTGAAAATTAATGGATCGGAAGACCAAACGTCACCAGATCAGCGAACAATTTATCTTTTCCTGGATCCCCCAGAAAAATACCGCCCGAACGCTTTCCGCCTTCGTCATCTTCTCCTGCATGATCCATTTCATCGGGTTTTATCTCTTCCGGGTGGCTTATCCCGATCCGGTGAGCGCTGATTTGAGACCGAACCGGATCATGCTCCTCGACCCGAAAAATGATGATGTGATGGCCTTTTTGGCCCGCACCTCCGACCGGGGCGTTTTCCTCGAACCACCCTCTCAAAATTCCATATCGAGAATCAAACTGTCGGACCACGCGATTCCATTTGTCCCGTCGTTTGCCGAAACGCGGCCGGTCTTGAAAGACTCCTCGGAAGATCCTGCCGATTTCAAATACCCGATCCCCGAGCCGCCGGTCCGGACGCGGGTGGAAAGTTGGAAAAATCCCGTTGAATTCAGTCCCAATCTTTTGAAACGGGGGATCGCGCCGAGCACTATTCTCGACGATTACCTGAGTTTGATTCCCAATGTGCCCCGGTTCCGGATCAATTTAACCGTCAAACCCGATGGGAAACCGGTCGATGTTTACATCGCGAACGGCGACGAGGATGAGAATCTGAAAATCCTCGCCGAAGCCATCGCCGTATTTCTCCGTTTCAATCCAAGCGATGAATCGCGGGGCGACGATCCCGGTTGGCTCGAGCTCGGTGGTGAAGTGAACTGACCGGCAGTTCGGGATTAACAAAAACTTGCTTAACCCGGCATTCTCAACGAAGGACAAAGGGAAGTCAGAAGGTCATGTTTCGAGTTACCCTGGATGGAGTTATCGCCGTTTATCTAGTGATCATTTTATGCTCCGTTTTTTTCTCATGGCTCGCAGCCACCGTATTTCAAGCGGGGAGAGCAAAGCAGCGTAAAAAGAATTTTGTGATTTGCGGGATCTGCGATCACGTCTACGAAGATCTCTCCGGGGAGGAGATTTCGGAATGCCCCCGTTGCGGAGCGCTCAACGAACGGGATACGATTCACGAGATTTAAAAATCGTGGGCTTTCCTTCCGTTTACGGAGAACAGGGCGACTCACTGCGTCCCGTAAATAACCTTCAGGAGGTTAGAAATGGGGTTGCAATGAAGGATAAGCTCCTTCACTTTAGCGGCCAGTTTTTAAAGAGAGATAACGAATGGATCGACGAGTCGTGATCACAGGAATGGGCGTGGTATCCCCTGTCGGGAATACTGTGGACGCCTTTTGGCAAAATTTGACCGCCGGTAAAAGCGGGATCAGAAATATCGAATTGATCGATACGACTGATCTGAAATGTCTCATCGCAGGGGAAGTTCGCGATTTTGAACCCGAACCCTACTTTAAAAACCCAAGAGACGTGCGTCGCACCGACCGGTTTACCCAGTTTGGGATGGCCGCTGGTGTTATGGCGATCAAAGATGCCGGACTCGAGCCTGATAAACTCGACCCTACCCGGATCGGTTGCATGATCGGAAGTGGAATCGGCGGTCTCACCACGATGTGTACCCAAAGCGAGATCCTGTTGAACAAGAGCCCGTCACGGGTTTCGCCGTTCACCATCCCAATGATGATCAGCAACATCGCCAGCGGTATGGTGTCCATGGATTACGATTTGCGTGGACCGAACATGGCGATTGTCACAGCCTGTGCGACCTCGAATCACAATATCGGTGAAGCCTGGCGGATGATTAAATTTGGCGATGCCGATGCCTTTGTCGCCGGTGGATCAGAAGCCTCTGTGACACCGCTCGGAGTCGCCGGTTTCTCCAACATGAAAGCGCTCAGCACCCGGAATGACGATCCCGAAGCCGCATCGAGACCATTCGATCTCGGTCGCGATGGCTTTGTGATGGGTGAAGGTGCCGGAGTGGTTGTGATCGAAGAATTGGAATACGCGAAAAAGCGTGGAGCCAACATCCTCGCGGAGTTGATCGGCTACGGAGTCTCTGCCGATGCCTACCACCTCACATCCCCGCATCCTGAAGGCGAAGGTGCGGCCCGCTGTATGGAAATGGCGATCAAGCACGGCGGTATTTCAGCCGACCAGGTGGATTATGTGAACGCTCACGGAACCTCAACTCCGATGGGTGACCTTTGCGAAACCAAAGCGATCAAGAAAGTCTTCGGTGATTACGCCAAAAACGGTCTCATGGTCAGTTCCACCAAATCAATGACCGGTCACCTTCTCGGTGCCGCCGGTGGAGTTGAGCTTGCGGCCTGCGTGAAATCTGTTATGGAAAACGTGATCGCCCCAACCATCAACCTCGACGATCAGGACCCCGAGTGCGATCTCGACTACGTGGCCAACACCGCCCGCGAAGCAAAAGTGGAGACAGCCCTGACCAATTCCTTTGGATTTGGCGGTCATAACGCATCGCTCCTCATCCGGAAGTTTTCTAATTAGCCCCACTCCAAAACCGATGCCCCGGACGTCTCTACAGGTAGAAACGTCCTTTGGACGTTCCCCCACATCAACCTTGGCCCGAAGAATCGACTAATGAAATTCGCGTGATTCGCGACCATTCTTTCCCATTCGCGTTAAAATTCTTCCGGCATCAAAGCAAAAACCGGGGGCATATTTAACGACCGTTTACAGCGTCACACCCTGAGGCAGAAAGATGACATCCCGGTCGTTGGGCACCGGGTTTCCTTTCGTGCATCGGCCTTGCGATACCTCTTTCTCCAGCTGTCCGGCTAGGGTTTTCACCTTTTCGGGATTCTTTTCGACGAGGTTGTTCTGTTCACCCTTATCAGCGGCCAGATTAAAGAGCTGAAAAGGAGGTAGCCCCTGCTTTTTTGCTTCGGGCTCTTTCGGGGCGCTCCATCCGCCACTTCCCGCTGAAACACACAGTTTCCAGTCACCTTCGCGAATCGAGAAGGAACCGCCGATCGAGTGACTGATCAGAGTCTTACGATCCGTTTGAGCTTTGCCCTCAAACGCAGGGACAAGACTGAAAGAATCTTCGCCACCGTTATCGATCGCCTCCTGGCCCGTGATGTCGCGCATCGTCGAGTAGAAGTCAGTCAGGCATGCCAGAGCATTGCTCTTTTGTCCCCCTTTGATTCCATCCGGCCAGCGAACGATCAGCGGCACGCGGTGGCCCCCTTCGTAAATATCAGCTTTGTGACCGCGGAAACCTGCACTGGGATCATGCCCGTGTTTCTTCAGGACATCGAAGTTCCCTTGAGGGGAGCAACCATTGTCACTGGTAAAAAAGACGATCGTGTTGTCATCGACACCGGCGGCTTTCAATGCGGCGAATAACTCTCCCATGTGATGGTCGCACTGCATCACAAAATCAGCATAGGGATTAATCCCGCTGGCATCCTTAAACGGCGGCACCGGAACAATCGGAGTGTGTGGAGCTGGCAGCGGCAGGTAGAGAAAGAAAGGATTTCCCGCTTTGGCTTCAGCGGCTCGTTCCTCTATATAGTTTTTACTTTTATCAAACAGATGCGGTAACACCTGATCGATCTCAAAATCATCACTGATCGGGCCATTCCGCCACCACCCGTAAGGATCTTCCTTCCGGGTCACGCCATCCTCACGAGTCGGAACCGAAGTGACCTTCCCTGTGTCAACCCAGACGTAGGGAGCCATATCGAGCGAACCGCAGTGCCCGTAGTAGTTGATGAACCCATTGATGTCCGGCCCGTTTTTGACTGGCTTGGTGAAGTCTATGTTGCTCCATTTCTTTTCGCTCTTGTCCGCCTGTGCCCAGTCCCAACCGAGATGCCACTTGCCGATCATCTGGGTGTGATAGCCCGCCCTTTTGAGCAGGTGTCCGACAGTCTCCCGCTCCGCCGGGATCAGGTGGCTGCTCGTACCGCTTAAGACTCCCCGGGCCAATCGTGATCTCCAGTTATAGCGGCCGGTCAGGACACCGTATCGAGTTGGAGTACAAACCGAACTCGAAGAATGAGCATCAAGGAAAGTGATACCTTCCCGGGCCATAGTCTCGAGATGCGGGGTCTTAATTTTGCAATCCGGATTGGTGGGTGATATATCTCCGATGCCGAGGTCATCGGCGAGCACGAAAATGACATTGGGCTTCTCCGCCGCCTGAATTTGAAGCAGGCTCAGTGAGAAAAGAATGAGGAAGATTCTTTTGATCATATACAGTCGCAATCTTCAATCTACTGCCCCAAGTCGCAATGGAAGAATCGTGCCATAAGACCAGCGAATCAGCAGCAATGTTGAATAGCTGGAAAAATCCCGGAAACCGGCCCGTTCCTGAACCGATTTTCCCCTTCATACCCCACATCGACTCCAATCCTATGTTAAAGGGGAGGCGCTTTGCATCTTTTGCTCATTCATCCCATCATTTCTATACAGTTCGCTTTTTATTATTCGATTGATCTTCAAACCAATGAAAGGAAAAGTAAAAATCGGGAGAACCGCACGATGTGATCGGCGAGGGCTGCCGGCGTTACTCCCTTATTGTATAACGAAAGATGAGCGAAATCCGTTGCCAATCCAAGCGCCGCCTCATATGGGCCTTCTCTATCGTGCTCCCATTAGTGGCATTTGCTGATCCAGCGGTAGAGCAGCCGCACTGGGAGAGTTTTTTCGATCAATTCAAGGCTAAGGGAACAGTGGTAATTTGCGATGAGCGTCCCGGGTCGGCGGCAGTCATGGTATTCAACAGCGACCGGGCCGAAAAGCGATTTTCACCTGCATCAACGTTTAAGATTCCCCATGCTCTGTTCGCTTTGGATGCAGATGTTATTGATGACGAGTTCGAGACGATCAAATGGGATGGCACCAAAAGATCCTATCCAGCGTGGAACCAAGACCAGAACCTTAGGTCGTCCATGCGTCATTCCGTCGTTTGGGTATATCAAAGATTCGCGGACTCAATTGGAGAAGAAAAGGAACGCGAATACTTACAGAAGGTCCAATATGGAAATCAAGACCCGACGGGCGAAAACCCATTTTGGGTTGAAGGGAATCTTCGAATTTCTGCTTACGAACAAATAGATTTTCTTAAGAGGCTCTACAGGATCAAGCTTCCTTTCAGGGTCGCCGACCAGAGACTTGTAAAGGATGTAATGATTATCGAGGCAGGGCGAAGTTGGATTCTGCGAGGGAAGACTGGCTGGAGTGGCACTATCGGATGGTGGGTCGGATGGGTGGAGCATCCGACTGGAGCGGTTTTCTTTGCCCTCAACATCGATACGCCCAACCGCGTTGACGACCTTCCCAAACGGGAGGGAATCACTCGCGCCATTCTCGCATCGCTGGGCGCACTCACACCGGCTGCAGAGCAAGACGTCGCGCCCCGTTCCGCGACACACTCTGAAGGTGGCGATAACCCTCAACCCGGATCGAATTCGCGCCCTCGGTAGGGCATGTGTGGACTTCGCCGTTTCGCTTCAAAAATGAGATCACTCGGGCTATTCCCGTGATGTGAACACTCCTGTTCGCAGGCCCTGAAGATTTATCCATAAGAGGGTTAGCGACCTGCGAACAGGAGTGTTCGCATCACATCTACCGAAAAAATTGCGCCGTTTCTGAGCGGTATTCGACTGTACCCCGTCAAACATTTTGCACCTGGATTTGGCAGCAAAAAGGGCTGGAGGCCCGATCAGATGGTAGCCGGTGAAGAAATGAGCGCCAAGCGAATGAGGCACCGGTCCCAAACCCAAACCGCATGCAGTCCCGGAGGGGCGGTAGAACATCGGCTAGGTCCTTAACGGTTCTACCTCCCCTACGGGGCTCGACGGCCTCCTCTACCTATACCGGTGCCTTGCTCGCTTTGGGCTCGCAGCAACACCGGCTACCATATATTGCGGCCTCCAGCCTCCCTTTTATTGTCAATATGCGAATGTTTGTACCCTGTCAGACATTTCGCACCTTAAAAATCGGGCTTCGGAGAGAGCACTG
>JARGPI010000031.1 GCA_029213005.1 Verrucomicrobiales bacterium | reverse complement strand
CGGGCAAAACGCTGTTTCTGCCAATCGTTCAGCTCGATGACGCTTTTCCAGTAATTGGCGACTTCGGGCAGGCCGAAGTAATCGCAAAGGTAGGTCAAATTCAGGATGTCTTTCTGGAAGCAGGAGCCTCCAAATCCCACCGAGGCCTGGAGGAATTTCGGGCCGATCCGGCTGTCGGTCCCGATGGCCCTCGCGACCTCATAAACATCCGCACCGGTGGCTTCACAAAGGGCGGAAATCGAGTTAATCGAAGAAACCCGCTGAGCGAGAAACGCGTTAGCGGTGAGCTTCGACAGTTCCGAGGACCAGAGATTGGTCGTCAAAATCTTCTCTCGCGGCACCCAGTTGGCGTAGACTGACACCAAAGTTTCGATCGCGTCATCATCCTCGCCCCCGACGAGCACCCGATCGGGATTGCTCAGATCTTCGACTGCGGTTCCCTCGGCAAGGAATTCCGGATTCGAAAGCACCTTTACTTTATCCGCTTTCCCTACCGCGCGAAGCACGCTTTTGATCATTGCGGCGGTTCGAATCGGAACGGTCGATTTTTCGACAACAATAATATCCTTTTCGACCAGTTCCGCAATTTGGCGGGCGCAACGCTCGACCCATTTCAAATCCGCGGCCTGCCCGGCTCCGGAACCATAGGTTTTGGTCGGCGTGTTGACCGAGATGAATATCATGTCGGCCTCCAGGATCGCCGCATCAACATCAGTGGAGAAAAACAGGTTTCGCCCCCGGGCTTCCCCGACAATCTCATCGAGCCCCGGCTCGAAGACCGGCAGCTTTGACAGATCCGGATCGTTCCAGGCGGCGATTCGGGCTTCGTTGATATCAACCACGGACACCTTGATATCCGGACAACGATTGGCGATCATCGCCATGGTTGGTCCGCCGACGTATCCTGCTCCTATGCAAGTAATATTCATGAATTGAGGGCGTCTTCGACTGTCTAGGTGGTGAGGAATCGAGGTGTTGAGGTTCTAGGATTCTAGGTGGTGAGGTTCTAGGATTCCAGGAAATTAGGGTTCCAGGAAGCGCTTTCTGAGACCTCCGAGCATCTTGCCCAGTTCTTCGGATTCCTTTTGCCACCGTTGGGCGGTTGCGTCATCCAACAATCCTGCCTTATTTCCGACGATGACCTGAGTAAAAAGCTCTCCGGTTGATCCTTTTGCGATATCCAGAAAACGCCTCGTTTCTCTGAGGCTTTCGCGCTCGTAGCCTTCTGCGATAATTGAAGGAATTGATAGAGCCGATCGAGTGATCTGATCACGGAAACCAAAGTCTGTGAGCGCCGCCGTTTCACGATAAATCTCAGCTGATAACTCCACGCTTCTTTGCCAAACCTGTAAGTTTAAAAATTTCATGATCAATAACGCTTTCTCCATTCCCTAGAACCTAGCTTCCCTAGTCCCCTAGTCCCCTAGCCTCCTAGAACCTCACTAAAATAAGGAATCGTCTTTCGAAGGCCCTCTTCGAGGCTCACTTCAGGCTGCCAGCCCAACTCTCTCTTAGCCAGCGAGATATCGGGGCGACGCTGCTTGGGGTCATCCTGAGGAAGCGGTTGGTGGATGATTTCGGATCGACTTCCTGTGATTGCGAGAATGCTTTTCGCCAGTTCCAACATGGTGAACTCACCGGGGTTCCCCACATTTACCGGTCCGGTGATACCTTCTTTTTCCATGAGTGACTCGAACCCTCGAATCAAGTCGCTGACATAGCAGAACGAACGGGTTTGCTGACCATCTCCGTAGATTGTGATCGGTTCTCCCCGAAGCGCCTGACAGATAAAATTCGAAACGACACGACCATCGTCAGGCCTCATCCGTGGACCGTAGGTATTGAAGATTCGGATCACGCGAATATCGACCCCGTTTTTCCGGTGATAATCAAAGAACAACGTCTCCGCGCAGCGTTTCCCTTCATCGTAGCAGCTCCGGATGCCTATCGGATTCACATTCCCCCAGTAGGATTCCTCCTGCGGATGATGACCTTCGGCGGGATCACCATAAACCTCTGATGTCGAGGCCTGGAATACCCGGGCACCGGTTCGTTTCGCCAGACCCAACACATTGATCGCCCCCATCACAGAAGTTTTGATCGTTTTGATGGGGTTGTACTGGTAGTGAATCGGTGAGGCGGGACAGGCAAGGTTGTAAATCTGATCGACTTCGACTTTGAACGGATCGATCACATCCCAGCGCATCAGCTCAAAATTGGGATTGCCGAGGAGATGGGCCACATTGCTTTTTGCGCCGGTAAAATAGTTATCCAGACAAATCACTTCGTGCCCTTTTCCAATCAGGGAATCGCAAAGATGGGAGCCCAGAAATCCCGCTCCACCTGTTATTAAAATTCGCATTATTTTTTTCTCTCGCGACTTTTTAACTCGACTTTAAAAATCGTTTAATCAAAGGAATCGATTTCCTTCCGCGTTTCTGCCACTTTTTCAAAGCCACAATCCGATTGAGCGGTTCATTTTCTTTCGGGTCACCACCGTCATCAGCCAATTGAGCCATCCGATCAAGACGCCCTTCGCCATTTGACAGCCTCGGCTCGAGCTTTTCCTCGAAAAAGTGATTTACGATCCTTGAAACCTGAAGATCCGCGACGAAGTGCTCTCTTCGGTCACCTTCGATATGAATGGGAAGAATCGCACCGAGGCCCTTCAACGTTGCCAACCCCTGGCTGGCACTGCCCTTGCTGATGTCCAGTTTCTCCACAACCTGATCCATCGCCAGCGGATCGGATGAAACAAACATAAGCCCGTAGATTTGCCCGATTGATTTAGGCAACCCGAGAACCTGAACAAACGACACAAAATAGTCGATCGATTCCGCCTCTAACTTTGAAAGCTGACTCACCATCCACGCTGCCGCCACTGGTTAAATTCGCGATCTCATCTCTGAGATTCTACAAATAACCCTCGATTCAAACCCCTAACTCTCTTAAAAAACGTCAAAATAGCTGACACCTTTCCGGAACGGTTAAGCGCGGGATTTGTTTTGTTCAATTGAAAATGAACAATTTTCTCGATTAAACCCGAGGATTACAGCGGAACTATTTTTACGGCTGAAATGGGCCAGACCACCACGTCGATACAGCGGGCAAAATGGAGCAACGGCGCGGTGTCAGGGAGGCAGATGTTGGCGGCTGCGGCCATCGTATTGCTTTTTATCTCGCAAAATGCGGACTGAAGCGGCCAGGGACCGTGATGAATCTCACCACAGAAAGCCCGCCCTTTCGAAACGGTGTAGAGACTGTATCGCTCCGTTAGCCAGTGCTCAAGCGATCCGGGTTCGGAACGATAGACTTCGCCGAGCGGTCCATAACTTCCCTCGAAATTGGCCGCCCCGGCTCCCCGGTGAGACCTCTGCGACCGGTAGGAAATCACGTTCTCCGTTTCACTCATCCGCATCGCAGCATTGAAGTATGGCAGCTTGAAGGTCGACCGGGCCACCGCCACCGCAACGGGATTGGCCGCATCGAGACTGAAGAAATACACTCCGGGCTTCGGATTTTCGGGGTCTTTTGACCGAACGTAGGTCCGAACATTCAATTCCAGAAAAGCCGAAAGCCACGGCACTGCCGGGCACGCTCGCGGGCGAATCCCACTCATCCGGAACGGCACCACTCCGACCCAGGCGTCCCCGTCGAACGTGTCCAACTCGAGTTGAGGAGGAATCAGCGCCCGCATTTCATCAGCCGGAACCGGCCAATGGGCGAAAAGTAAACCATGCCAGCTTTGGGCCATAATCCAGGGAGATTTCGGCATTGGCCAGGGACGATGACCGGTTTGAGCAAGGATTTGAGAAGACATGACTGTGGTATGAAACGTCTTACGCAGCCGCTTCGGATCAAGCGCCGAATCCGGTTATTGTGACTCCCCGTTCCCATGCTATCGTTGCAGAGAAATGGAACGCAAAAAACACGTCATGCTTTACGATGGGGATTGCCCCATGTGCACTTTTCAGATGCTGACGATTCAAGCTCTGGACTGGCTGGATAAAGTGGAACTCGTTCCGATCAAAGACGAGCGCGCGCAGAAAATCGCTCCGGATATTACCCGCGCGGATTTGCTGGAGGCAATTCACTGCGTCACTCCGGAAGGCGAAATCCACCGCGGAGCCCGCGCCTTTCGATTTCTCGGCTTTCGGATCCCGCTGCTGGTTCCGCTGGGGCTGGTTTTGTGGCTCCCGGGAGTGATCCAGATCGCTGAGATTTTCTACAAATTTGTTGCCGACCGTCGCCATGTGATCAGTAAGATTTTTGGATGTAAAGGGGCCTGCGCGATCTTTCCGGACCAGGAAAAGTGAGGGTTAATGGTGCAGTTGACCCGTAGACACGTCCTTTGGACGTTTGCGATGCGGGAGTGCGGGGCTTGGCGATAACCTCCAAAGGAGGTTGCTACCGGTTTTGATCCGTAGACACGTCCTTTGGACGTTTGCGATGCAGGAGCTCAGGGCTTGGTGAAAACCTCCAAAGGAGGTTGCTACCGATTTGATCCGTAGACACGTCCTTTGGACGTTTGCGGTGCGGGAATGCGGGGCTTGGTGAAAACCTCCAAAGGAGGTTGCTACCGGTTTTGATCCGTAGACACGTCCTTCGGACGTTTGCGATGCGGGAGCTCAGGGCTTGGTGAGAACCTCCAAAGGAGGTTGCTACCGGTTTGATCCGTAGACACGTCCTTTGGACGTTTGCGATGCGGGAGCGCGGGGCTTGGTGAAAACCTCCAAAGGAGGTTGCTACGGATCACGCTCCGGCATTTGCTGAAATTTCCATCGCGAATGAACGCGAATGAATCGAATCCGGCAGGAGGAAACGATATATGGCACCGTTTCGCACTCCTTTCTTCACAACACTTTGAAATTGTGGGCCAAGTGTGGTTCTGTTCACACGAAACGTGTTTCGACGATTACCATGCAATTCATTCCTGATTCGACCACGGTAACGTTAGCGGATGGCAAAAAGATCCGGTTGAAGGAGGTAACTCCGGAGGACCGGGACCGGGCCATCGAAGCCTTTGACCAACTCAGTATCAACTCGGTTTATTACCGCTTCTGGAACGATCTCATCGAGCTGGATGAATCAACCTTGAGCCGTCTCACCAACACGGATCGGATCAATCACATCGCATGGTGCGCGATCAATCCCGACAAGCCGGATCATCCAGGTCTGGGCGCGGCATCGTTATGGCGATCACCGGAAGATCCCTCGATCGCAGAGGTCTCCTTCACAGTATTGGATGCCCATCAGGGCAGAGGCCTGGGTACGATTCTGCTCGCGGTGCTCTGGGTGATCGCGGAAAACATCGGAATCGATATCTTTCACGCCAATGTCCTGGCTAACAACAGCCGGGCGATCCACTGGCTGGTGGATCTGGGAGGCAGAATTGTCAGAGAAAAAGGCGTCTGCGAAATCGATCTCCTTCTCGATCTGGACGAAAACGTGGGGCGGGAGCGACGCAATGACCTGAAACACTGGATCCTCTTTTTCCGAAAAGAATTCAGCTAGACGGGCACCTCCCCATTTATCCCACCGAGCGCCCTTTCCAGGAAGGTTTCAGCCCGATCAGGGTCCGGGAAAAAGCCTGCCATTGAATCACGAGAAACAAAACGATGGCAAGCGGATGAAAAAACAATCCTACCAGGCTCTGATTGAATCGCAGCATATTCAAAGTCCTTGGGACGATGGCCAGCCAGGCCCCGACATTGATCAACCACATCGGAGAGTTCCGCATGCCTTCCGCCCAGAACGCCGCCATAAATGAAGGGCTCATAAAGAAGAAAATGAGCGGCAAAATACTGCCCCCGATCAAAAATACCGTAAAAGGCACAATCATCGCCGGGCTTGCGATCCCTTCGTGCGCGTTTTTCAGAAGGCCACTCCAAACCTCCCCGGCGTTGCGATACATCCGGCAGCTGAAAATTTGATTTCCCGCACAGATATCGGTGTGAAATCCGGCTTTCCGGAAAGCGCGTGGCAGTTTCACACCATCGTGAAGAGAAGCCTTGATCGCACCATGACCTCCCGCCGCCTCGTATGCTGATTTTTCAGCGAGGAAAACCTGTCCACAGCCCGCTCCGAACCCGGCCATTTTTGACCACCGGCCCATTTGGATCGGCAGGTAGCCGAGAAGGATAAATTCGATCAAAGGGATGAGAAGTTTCTCCAGAAACGTCTTTGTTTCCTGATGGGGAAAAGCGCTGACCAACCCCGCTTCCTGCTTCCGCAAAAAAGCCGCCAAACGCGACGGGGCCTCCGGCGACATGGTGACATCAGCATCGAGAAACAGCATCAAATCGTAGCTGGCATGTTCCGCGAGTCGGGCGCAGGCATGTTGTTTTCCGCACCAATTTTCAGGAAGTTCGGGAGCGAATTCGAGCCGCACGCGGGGATCTTCAGTTGCCAGTTTTCTGACAATATCAGCCGTGCCGTCAGAGGAATGATCATCGAGCACCACCACCTCGATGGTAGCGTTTTCAGTGGCAAGCGCGGAACGCACGGCGCTCTCGATATTTGCCTCTTCATTTCGCGCCGGGATCAAAATCGAGATCTTCTCAGCGCCATTTTCAGATTTTGGAGGATTGCGAAATGACAGGTGATTCAAAATCGTAAGAACCGCTGGAATAGCCGCCAGAATAAAAGCCATCCACGCGAGAGGAAGGGCTGCGTTAATAAATAATTCGCTCATGAGGTGATGGACCCGTGTCTGGGATCGTATTTTTTGCCCCGGATCATCGCCTTGCAGCGCTGCCAGAACCCGTAAACGCCTCCAACTCCGGCAGATCCCCCGAGAATGGTCTCAAATCGATCCGTTTGCTTCGCTATCACGGCTTGAGCCAGTTCATCCTGAGTGATTTCGAGCGCTTTTTCGCAGGATTTCGTCCAGTCTCCCCCGGAATTTTCGACCGCTTTGCCGAAATGGACAAAAACCTCCGGCAGTTTTTCCGTTCCAAATGTGTATTCCACCGCTACCGGCAGTGTGGTAATTGGAAAATCCGCAGCCCGCAATAAGGCCCCGAGACCCGGCTCGATTTTCACAGGCCGCTCTCTCGCATCGCGGAAATGCCCCTGAGCCGTGATCCAGAGAACGGTATCCGGGCGTTTGAGAATCGCCTCACTGGTTCGGAGGAATTTGCGAGCACCTCCGGCATTTCCGTGGGTCACACCGTAAAAACCCAGTTTTTCAAAAAAACGATAAGCTTTCAGAGCTTCAGCTTCGATCGGGCCATAGGCTTCACGATCCGGAAACCAGTGAGCCGTCAACAAGCTAATCACCATCGGGTCGTTCCACGAGGGGTGATTGATGTAACAAATCAGCGGCCCTTTCACTTCGGGCGGAGCCGAGAGCTGACGGACCGCGTGGAACGATTTGGCAAGTTGACGCGTAAAAAGCCCGGTCACAATCCGACACAAACGCGGACTTCGCTTTGCAATCACATCGCTCATTTCTCAGTAGCGGCGGCCTCCAGCCTCGACTGTACAGGGTACAGTCCAAAAGTGTACAGGGTACAGTCCATGGAGTCTCACTATAGCAGGTCTTGCTCTGGCTCGTAATCTTGTTCTTGATCTATTTCAGCCTTTCCGTCAGTCCCGGAACATAACCCGCCAGCTCGAGATAGGCTCGCCCCACCACTTTTCCCGTCGATTTATCAATCACATCGCAAGCCCCTTCCCAGTAAGGTACCCCACCGAGCTTACCACTCATTTCCTGAGCTTCCATAAGGGGCGAAACTTGAAACGTTCGCTCTTCCCCCGTGTCCGGATCTCGGGTCGTGAACTGCGGCCGAATCGGATAAGTCGCGCCGGTTTCAGGGCTCTTCCAGCCACCTCCCGGCTTCCAGCTGAACTCATCGGTCTTCTGATGATGCAGCTTTCCGTCCTTCCCAATCCAGACCAATTTCGAAAAGGCAGAATACCCTCCCTCTTTCAGCCTCAACATATAAGCCATCAACTCGCGACCGTCTTCGAACTGAACACTGACCCAATCCCATCCAGTTTGATCCGATTCGAGCTGACTACTCGAGATTTCGTGATCCATCCACGCCGAGCCTTTCACTATCAGGTCTTTACCGTCGATCTTGAGGGTACCATCTGCTTTCAATCTCGTCCAGGTGATGTAGTAACTGGCTGCCGATTCGCTCCGCCCTTTTTTCGAAACGCCGTTCTCGCCGAAAATCACGTGAGGCTTTTCCGGTGTGAGATTCAGAGAAAAAGCGCTTTTTGACTGGATCGAGCCTTCGAGCTGCATCTCGCCGGAAGGCTCTCTTTTCAGACTCCAGTTCCCATTACGAACGTCGAGATCACCAACCTTCGAAAATGCGTTCCATCCCTCGCGATTGAACCGCTCTTCATGATAAAATTTCTGGTTTTCCAAGTTGGTAACCGCCATGTGAGCCATGTAGATGTGAGCATCGTCGAAAAGTGAGGCTGAGGCCGGAGCGCCGGGCCGCTGGGCAAGGCGGAAAAAGGTGGCTTCAAACCCAAAGCGACGATCCGTTTCATCAAAAAGGTGCCCTGTCAGATACCACCATTCGATCTTAAAATCGGGATGATTCCCGTGATCTTTCGGAAAACTCAGCTTCCGGTCCGGAGTTGCAAAAGCAAATGCAGGCTCATCCGCAAGCGCCGGTTTGGAAAACAGGCAAAACAGGATCGCCAAAATCAAATTGAAGGATTTTTTCATCGCAAAAAGTCTCGTTCTGCCTCACAAAGGTATTCGCTGCAATTCAGCCAGCGGTTGCACGACGTACCGATGAAACTCGTCGAAACCATCCCCTCGTCCATCGGCTTTCCACCTGAAAAAACAAATCCTTTGACCCGATTCCCCGCTTCGCTGAGGCTCTTCCTGCATTCGATACGATGACTGACTATTTGTTTTCCCCGGCAGTTTTAGTTTACGTCGGCCTCGCCTTTCAGGCTCTCGGTTTTTTGGCGCGCGACGAGCTGTGGTTGAGGTTTCTGATCCTACTCGGGACCTGCTTTTACCTCTCTTACTACTGCACGATCAGCAATGAACCGCTCTTCGAAGCGATCCTCGCCTCCGGAATTCTCGGCGCGATCAATCTCGGGATGATCATCGTCCTGATTTTCGAGCGAACCACCTTCACGATGAGTGAGGAGCGGGCGAAAATCTACCGGAGCTTTCCCACGCTGAACCCCGGCCAATTCCGGAAAGTGATGAGAGCCGGCGTCGCAAAAGAAGGCGACCCCGGCACAGTCCTCGTAACCGACGGAGCTCCGCTCGATCGACTCATTTTGGTGACCAGCGGACAGATCAAAATCGCCAAAGGAAATAAAGAGTACTTTGCGGATGCCAGCGCTTTTATCGGCGAAGTCAGCTTCCTCCAGAGAGGAAACGCCTCCGCAACAGTCAGCATCAGCGAGACCGCAAAATATATGGAGTGGAAACACAACGAACTCCGCGAAATGATGCGGAAATCGCCCGCAATGAACAACGCTCTGATCGCACTCTTCGGAGCCGAGCTGGCCGGAAAAGTGAAGAATGCCATGCCGGTCGATGTGCGCCAGGCCAGCGGGACCGCCTAGTTCCCGACCTCGATAGATCCCGGCTTTTTGTCCATGAACTCCAGCCAGTTTTCATCAGCCGGTTTTGTCGTCGGCCCGCGCCCCGGTTCGGTATCGGGAACATTTTTACCATCAGGATAAGGCGTTCGCGACGCATGACCGATCTGAGCATGATGCCAGTCGTGAAGATCCAGACAATCCTGAAAAGTCAGCTCATCAATGCGAGCCGGATCAAAAAGATGCTTATCATCCTCAATCAGATGATCTTTCAGAGAGCGATGCGACCAGCGTCCCGGCCAATAGAATTTCGTCGTCTCTGCCAGAGCGATACAACGACCCGCCAAAGTCGCCAGAAAACAACCTACCGTAGCCCGGAACGATGATCTTCTTTTCATAACCAGTAAAGATGCCAGCATTTTGACAGAGTGTCCAGTCTCAACTCAGTGAGCAAATTCATCGTAACCGATGAGGCCCCCTATTTTTTCTTGAACGAACCGGCATCCCGCTAAAACTTTAAGGATCAGTTATGAATAAACGAAAGTGCTTTGTGATTGGGCCTATGGGGAGGGACCATCTTCGATATCTTCAATGGCTCGCCGACGATGTCGTAGCTCCGATCCTGGGAGATGAATTTGAAGTCTTCACCCCCGACGTCAATGAGACGGGAAATATCATGAATCACGTGATCAAATCCGCTGATCGATCAACCCTCGTCGTCGCGGATATGACCAACAATAACCCGAACGTCCTTTATGAAATTGCGGTCCTCGATGCGATGGGGCGCTTGTGTATTCCGGTGAAAATGATCGAAGATGCCGAAGAAGTCGTTTCCGCGCCCTACGACCGTGCCGCCTACCGGTACTTCAAAATCCAAAAAGGCGACACCGAAGAGGCGATTGAAAAATTGAGACCCGTAATCGACAACGCACTGAGAAGCTTCTACTCAGGTGAACTGCCGGAAAACCCGCTCACTGACTTTTTCGGATTTCCTTTGAGCACATTATCCTCAGCTCACGGTCTGGCCCGTGGCTACTACAGCAATTTCATCAAGCCTGCGCTGAAAGGGAAATTGATTAAAGGCCCCAAAGGATATCGCCGCGGCGAATCTCTACCAATCGAATGTGTAATACCGGATCGGATTGACTACGCAAAACGGGAAGCGATCGAGCAGCTCAGAGCCGATAAAAAGATATTCAAAGTATCGATTACCGCGCCCGGACGACCTATCGAAGCCTACGTTTGGAACGGGAAACTTGCGACTTCCCACTCCATTGTCGATATCCCCACCGCCTTCAGCCAACTTCGTGACAACGTCATTTCGCGTCTCGGAAGAAACGCCAATCACAGTCCCGAGACCGACGACTTCAAAGAAATCGAAGCGGATGAAATCGCGCAATTTGTCAGATTCCTGCAATGGCACCAGAATGTCGAATCCGGTCTCGAGGGAGAGATGATCCGCTCCAGGCTCCGAATCGTCCGCGCCCGGGACTGCTCCTACCCCCAACTATTCGGTTAAGATCTCCCAAATCTTCGCTTGATCGACTCACTTCAGCATGAAGGGTGCAGAACGATGAGTCGTTGCGAATCAAAGGTTAAGACAGGGAACCCGATAGCCGTTTTCCAGCGACATCACCGCAGCGCCATCGGCAGGGAAACGGCGCTCTACACAATCGGTGCGTCGCTAACCTGGTGGGCGGCCCGGCATTTCGAAGGCTCATTCATCATATTGATATTTGCCCTTCCCGCTCTTGGTTTCACCATCCGGGCGTTTGGTTTGTTTCTTTCCTATCTCGATCCCGGAAAGCGGATCGGCATTTACGAAAACGGACTCGAGCTGGGACGAAAATTTTTCAGCAGGAACGAAATTCAATCAATCTCCTTTTCCCTCACCCGGGTGACACGAGACTCCGGCGGGTCACATACCGAGCGACGATATAATCTGCATCTTCCACAGAGCAAAGTGGTGTCTATGTTTTTCTCCGATGAGCCCCTTCCGTTCTACTTCAATCACGAAGAGTTCATAGCCGCTTTAAAACAGATCGGCATACCCATCATTGACGAACTCGCCCCGGCAGAACACTGCGAAACTCCCAATTACACATCGATAAGACGGGACCCGGCTCTAGCTCGCACGATTCAGGTCGAATTCGAGAGGATCTTTAGAGACACCGATACCCCCCGTTTAACCGGGAAAGTCCTCGCCTTACTCGAAGCCGGCAACCGCGAACGGAAACAGCGACGCCTCCGGATTCTCCTCAAATATCTTGCCCTGAGAACCGTGGAATTCAGCGGTTACTTAATTGGAATCATTCTAATTTTGTCCATCGTTGGTTTTGCCGGTTCTTTTCTCAATGAAATATCAAAGAACCTGCGGGGTTCCGTTTCCCCGGACTGGACCCGACTCGGAGTATATCTAGTCAGCACGGTATTGTGCTACTGGTGTGGCACCCGCTGTTGGAAGCCAATCGAAAAAATCGCTACCTCAGCAAGACGATCACTCGCCACATTTTCGGCGATCCGCAAACCCGCCGACCTATCCCCGGAAGCACTCGAAAGCCCTCATCTTCTCTATTTGCGATCCTTCACCGGCGAGTATTTCAGATACCTTGAAACCACCATCGAATCAGGACGTGACGGTCTCAGGCAGAAGTATGAAACCCTCGAACGAGACCTGGATCAGACCCTGATTGCGGCAACCCGGGACCGGCTCCCCTTTTTCGCCTTATCCAACGCAAAAGACGCTTCCGTTTCATCCGGCGTGATCGCTTTATATGTCCCGACATCCGACTGGGTTTCCGTAGCCGGCTTGTTCATGATGAAAGCATCTGTCGTGATCCTGAACCTGTCAGTCCTCAGTGAGAGCGTAATGGCCGAACTCCGCGCCCTGCACGAGATCAAAGCGATGGAAAGAACCGTCGTCATTATCGGAGAACATTTCCCACTTCAATCCATCGAAAACGAAGAAGCCGAAATCCTGAAAACCTTCCCCTATCAAACATCAGAATCCAGTTCAGACCTATCGAACCAACTCTCCCATTTCCTCGACAAAATCCTCACTAATCCGGGGTCAGGTTACTAATCCGGGGTCAGGTTAATAGGTATAATCAGGTCACTAATGCGGGGTCAGGTTAACAGGTCTATTAGACTCGCTCTCTATCAAGCACTCCAAAGTATCAATCACCATTCGGGCCAGATTTTGAAAAAAATCACGATATCTGGCGAAGATTAGACCAAGAATATCCCAGCTTAAGTCATATAAAGCCTGATCCGAGAGACTCAGAATCACTAATCCGGGGTCAGGTTACTAATCCGACTAATCCGGGGTCAGGTTAATAGGTCTATTAGACTCGCTCTCTATCAAGTACTCCAAAGTATCAATCACCATTCGGGCCAGATTTTGGTAGACATCACGATATCTGGCGAAGACTAGACCACAAATATCCCAGCTTAAGTCATATAAAGCCTGATCCGAGAGACTCAGAATAACCGTCTGGAAAACCCAAAGCCAATTTTCAAGAATAGAGCAGTCAGGTTTCGTCCCCGTTGACAATGAAGGGCAGGACGAAAGTTCGCTCTGGAAGTTTTAGGAGATGACTTGCTTCCTCAAGTCACGAATCACACAGAGATCACCCCAATCAGCACCCTTCATCTTTCGGGCTCCGCTGGTTCGGTTAGCTCCGAAGGACCTTCGATTGGCACGGAAAATATTATCCACGAAAGCAGCACTTCCCATGACTGCACCGTGAGTGAAATAACGCACCCGGCAGCGAATCACCTCCGCTCTGGTCATCTCGCCGTCGCGGGCGGCTTCAGCTGCCACCGTTTCATGAGCAAATCCTCTGCGCCCTCTTTTTCCTTCCTCCGGAGCCGCCGCAACTGCCTCACCTTCAAAATGAATCCAGACCCGGTAGAGTTTTGCGGTTTCCGCCCAATTCGCAGCAAATGATTCACCACAGATTGAATCGGATTGATCGAGGATCCGACCAAGCCCATCCTGCGCGGTCTTGTCTCCACCGACTGCCGCGCCGTAACCGCACCACCGGTAGTCCTCCGCTTTTTTGACGATCCCGGCTCGAACCGGATTAAGATCGATGTAGGCAGCCACCGTCATAAGCGCTTCCCGGCTTCCCTCCACCAGAACACTGTGGAACCGGCTCTCCCAAAGGGTTCCGGTTCGTTCATTACGGCGGTTATACCACTGAGTAAACCGCTGTTTGAGCTCTTTCAAGAAGACTGACATATCGCCAATCCGTTTCTCAAATCGTTCCAGAATCATTTTAATTCGCTCAGAATCACCGAGAGCTTCCGCATGGTCGAATTCGTTAGCGATAGATTGAATCTGACTTTCATCATAGATAAGAGGCAGCTTCGCGAAGAGCTTTTCCCTGGTTAGTTTAGGCGGCGCGTCCCGATCGGGCTCCTCCAAAAGGAGGTGCACGTGATTGGACATGATGGCAAAGGTCACAATTCGTACCTCTGTGAACTCAGAGAGTTGGCGCATCAACGCAGCGAAGCGCTCCTTTTCAGTCTGTCTTAGCAAAAACCGTCGATCCACGATCCTTGTGACTACATGAGTGAAATTTCGCCCCTCTCCTCTAAGCCTTGGCTGCCTCATGACCGGAATATCACGAAAAACTGTTCATTTGTAAACTGTTATTTCAGGCAGTTTGCATTCTTCATAAAAACATTATTCCAGTTCAGAAGAGGGCTATAACATAATCCACTGTGCTTCAGAGATCTAAGTAGATTTTTAGGTAGAATTGAAAATCAAACATTGTCCTACCATAGCTAACCTGACCCCAGATTAGAAAAGCGATCAACTGTGTGTCATAGCTCTAAGCAGATGTTTAGGCAGGATTGAAAATCAAATAATGCCCTACGATAACTAACCTGACCCTAGGATGGGAGGGAGGGCTCGATGGCATGATTTTAGGGTGCGGCTTTTACATCGAGGCTTTCCAGGCTTCGGCAAAGTCGTTGATGATTTTTTGACTGTCCGGCGAAAGGTTTGCGATGGGATAACGAAAGTCTTTTCCGTTCTTCCGAAGCACGGCGTTGGTGCCTTCCACTCTCAACAACACGGCTTTGATCTCGACTCCGCTTGAGTTGGTCCAGGTTCCGTCGATTGGATCGGGACGCCTGCGTTTCTCACCGGAAGGGACATCGGTCATCTTGGCGGGCTCGCCACCTACGGGGGCGCCGGCTTCGATCCATTCCTTGATTTTTCCAATCTCAGCTGCGGACAAAGGCCTTCCTTTACCCTCGGGTGGCATCTTGTCTTTATCATCATCGGGGAGACTGACGAGTTCGATGAGCTCGCTCTCATCTGGGTTGCCGGGAACAATGGCTTTGCTGGCCCCGATTTCGCGCGCGACTTTATCCAAATCCAACGCAAGCCCACCTTTGGAACTGCCGTCCATGTGGCATTTCCCGCATTTTGATGTGAATATTGGAAGGATATCCGCCTCGTAATCAATCGCTAAGACGGGCTTAAGAAACAGAAGCGATACTGAAAGGGTCAACTGAAGTGTTTTCATGTGAAGATATTCTCTGATTGAATACCTCAGCCTTGTTCAGTTGTGACAGCGGAACGAATTATTTTCTGCGTATCCCGCGCTTTTTTCGAACTAGTCGCGAAGTCCGTAGGATTTCAGTTTTTCCCGAAGGGTAAACCGGGAGAGCCCCAGCAATTCTGCCGCTTTGGACAAGTTGTCACCGGTCTGTTCCATGGCCGCTTCAAAGAGACGGGATTCGAAAGTTTCGAGAAACACACGATGGGCATCGCCTTTGTGCTCCTCCAGAATCCGAACCAGATCATCGTGAAAAGAAACTGACGCAGGGCGGGCCTGCTCTTTCATGAGAAGGGCAATATTGGCTTCGTCGATCGAATAGCCCCGCGCATTAAGCGCCGCCTTCCGAATCACATTCTGCAGCTGGCGAACGTTGCCCGGCCAGGAACCGGAGTTTAACTGTTCGAGAGCGGCTTTGGAAATGCCCATATTCGGCAAGTCTGTCTCCCGACGGAATCTCTCCAGGAAATACTGAGACAAGACGGGAATATCCCCCTCCCGCTCCCGTAGCGGCGGCAGGGCGATTTGCGCGACGTTGAGACGATAATACAAATCTTCCCGGAAAGTGCCTTCAGCGACCATTGCCTGAAGATCCCGGTGGGTTGCTGCGATGATCCGAACATCGACCGAAATTTCCTCGGCACCCCCAACTCGTTGAAACCGCTTTTCCTGAAGCACCCGGAGCATCTTCGATTGCAGATTCAGGTCCATGTCCCCTATTTCATCAAGAAACAGGGTGGCATTATGGGCCTGCTCAAATTTACCGATCCGGGTAGTTACGGCCCCGGTAAAGGAGCCTTTCTCATGCCCGAACAACTCGGATTCGAGGAGATTCTCCGGGATCGCCGCGCAGTTCACAGTGATGAAGGGCCGATGAGAGCGGTGTCCATATTGATAGAGAGCGCGGGCCACTAACTCCTTACCCGTTCCCGTTTCGCCCTGAATTAGGACCGTCACCGGCGTGGCGGAAAGTCGACCGAGTGCTTTGTAGACTTCCAGCATCGCCCGGCTTTTCCCGATTAAAGCATCCGAAGTACCGTCGCCTTCCGCGTCTTCGCCGCCGATATTGATCGGATTGGCGGAGCTTCGGGATGAATTGATGGCTTCGTCCAGCACCCGGAAAATTTCGGCTTTTTCGAGAGGTTTGGGAAGAAAATCAAATGCGCCCGCTTTGACGACTTCGATAGCGGTTCGACTGTCATACTTTCCCGTAAAAATCACAACCGGGAGATTGGGTCGGGTCCGGCGAATTTCTTTTACCAGGTCGAACTCCCGAACCCCTTCGATTTGATATTCCGCCAATACAACGTCGAAATGAGAAGACTCAATCAGAGAAATTGCCTTCGCACCGGTATCGACCACGGAAATCCGGTGATCTGTTTTTTTGAACCAATCTTTCAGTGTGTCGCCGGTTGTTCGATCCGGATCGACAATGAGAACCTTTCCTCCTTCCATGATTGGAAACAGATTCTACACGCATTTGATTAAAATTTTATCGATTCTTTGAGAAAACCGGAAAACAAGAAAAGGGGCAGCCCACCACAAGCTGCCCCTTCCTTTTGAATCGGAGCTCCTTACCACAGAAAGCCCGAGTTTTTAGAAGTGCGGCTGATACCACCCAGCCGACACTGCCACCTAATAAATTATTTTTTCGTCGTCTTACCGATATCGATAAAGTTGAAGGATGCGTCTCCCGTCAACGGCGCTTTCGCACCTTCAACTTTATCGATTGGCCCGGGACTCGCGCCCCGGACCCGTTCGATGTCTGTTTGTGTGTAATTAAGTTTTTTGAGTAATTTTAATTTCTCGCGGGACAGGGCCAGACCTGTCTCTTCTGCGGGAAATTGAGCAATCATCTCTCCGGCTTCCTCAAACCGGCTGTTCCTCAAAAGAAGACTGATTTCCTCGTTAGCGGCCAGGACGACCTTATCGGTGAGCCCGGGGAAAAATTCCGCCAAATCAGTCCCGACCCGATAGGCATAGTGATATTCGCCAGCCTGAAATGCGCTCATGGCAAGACCCTCCGCAGCGGCGGCACTGGCGGGATCTGCCTCCAACGCCTTGATGTACCATTCGGCAGCCGACTCCCACAGTCCACGTCTGAAGTGAGTGGTCGCTATCCCGAGTGCTTCCTCCGCTGAGTGACTCTCAGCAGGAACTGCAGCAACTTCTCCGGCAGACAGGACTGATGCCTTCTCAACCAAAGGCCCGTTAGTTGCTCCGGGGATTGGTGGTTCCACGACCTGATGCGCCGGATTAACACTGCGATAGTCCCGACTCTTCCACACTGCCGGTTGGTCCCCATCAGCTGATGAACCCGGCATGGCGGCCGAGCTGATCAGAAGAAAAATAGGGATTATTGTTTTCATGTGGAAAAGTTTTTAAAACTTTAGCCGATGAAACATCAAATTCAATCAAATATTAAATAAAAATAAGATATAAGCGTCAGTTCTGAGATGCGTTTATAAAAATTATCGAATTTTGGACCGGTATTTTTCATTCTTGAATAGGAAAACGGTTTCCGTCATATTCGATCCGTCTTGATTCTTGACCTCAATCAGTTTGTTAGCAAAGAACGTCCCTACTGGGACGAGCTGACGGCTGTGTTAAAAAAGCAGGAGGAACAACCGGACTGGAAAATGTCTCTTCCGGAGGCACGGCGTTTTCACTACCTTTATCAGAGAGCGTCGTCGGATCTCGTGAAGTTGAAAACCTTCGCCGGCGAGGTCGAAGTGGCCCAGTTCCTGGAAAATCTGGTGGCCCGCTCTTACAGCCGACTCCATGAAAAACGGGGCTCCACGATCCCATTCCGCCCCGTCCACTGGTTCCTGCGGGTCTTCCCGTCGACTTTCCGGCGTCACTGGATCGCTTTTATGATCTCATTATTCAGTTTCCTGATCGGCGGTCTTTTTGGCGCGGGGGTAATGAAGTTTGCGCCCCAGCATAAAACGAGTTTCATCGGCTCCTTCAGCCACCTCAGCGGGAAGCCCTCCGACCGGGTGGCCAAGGAGGAGAAAAAGCAGTTCGACGGTTTCGAGCGGCGCAACACGTTTTCGGCTCAACTGATGGCAAACAATATCCGGGTGACCATCCTGGCAATGGTGGTCGGGGTTTTCTTCGGGATTTTCACTGTCTTCCTTCTGTTTTATAACGGGATCATCCTCGGGGTGGTCGTTTTTGATTATATTGCGGATGGCCAGGGCGTGTTTTTAACCGGTTGGCTGCTGCCTCATGGCTCGGTGGAAATCCCGGCAATTATTCTGGGCGGTCAGGCTGGTTTGATCATTGCTCACGCCATGTTCGGCTGGGGAACCAACCTTCGCCTTGCGCAGCGCTTCCGCAGGATCCGCAGCGATTTGCTCACGATCGTCGGCGGCGCTGCTTTGATGCTGGTTTGGGCGGGACTCGTCGAATCGTTCCTCTCGCAATATCACGGTCCCACGGTTTACCCGATAAAGATCGCATTCGGAGTTCTTCAACTCATCGCTCTCATCTGTTTCCTCCTCTTTGCCGGAAGAACCAGGCAACCCGATTCCATTCATGCTGGGTAGAACCGTCAGCCTTCAAATTCGGACACCGGAAGGAGTTTCTTTCCAACTCCCCCTTGCGGGGCCCGTGACGAGGGGGCTCGCCTTGATGGTGGATCTGCTGGTGCTCCTCGCGATTATGATCACGGTTTCGATCATTTTCACGATTTTTAACGCCTTTTTTGCCGGACTGCCATACATCGGACCGTATCTGACCGACCTGGGGACGGGAGCTTTTATTCTTTTCACTTTTGTCCTCTTTATGCTGTATGGCGCCATTCTTGAGTGGCTCTGGAAGGGCCAAACGGTCGGAAAACGGGTTCTACATCTCCGGGTGATGGATGAAAGAGGGCTCTCTCTCACGCTCGGCCAGATCGTGATCCGCAATCTGTTCCGGCTCGTCGACATCATGCCATCCGCGTTTTATCTGATCGGCGGCATTTTCTGCACCCTGACGAAGCGTTGCCAGCGAATCGGGGACATCGCAGCCGGGACGGTGGTAGTCCGGGAAGTCACCGTCAACGTGCCGGAAATTGGCGAAATTCTCGATCAGATTGACAATTCTTTTGCTTCCCACCCTCATCTCGAAGCGAGGCTTCGGCAAAACAGTGGGCCCGAGGAAGCGCGGATTGCGCTGGATGCGGTGCTGCGGAGAAATGAGCTGGGAGAACGCGAAAGACTGATGGTTTTCGGAGAGATCGCTGATCATTTCCGCGAACTGACTGAGTTCCCCGAGGACATCACCCTCGGGCTGTCCGATGAGCAATATGTGCGCAATGTGGTCGACACGCTTTATCGCCGAGCGGTCGCATAATCGGGAATTTCTTGAAACCGGGAATAATGATGTCATCATGAACACGGGAAAGCTTTTTGCTATTTCCACGAAGAACCTTAATAATTTGAGCTATGCCAAACCTTAACAAAGTCATGTTGATGGGAAACCTCACCCGGGATCCTGAACTCCGGCGCACTCCGAAAGGAACTGCGGTGACGGATATTGGATTGGCGATAAATCGTTATTTCAACATGGACGACGGACAACGTCGCGAGGAAACGACGTTTGTGGACGTGACTTTGTGGGGACGCCAGGCTGAGGTGGTTTGTGATTACTGCAGCAAAGGACGCCCCCTTTATGTTGAAGGACGGCTCAATTTGGACAGTTGGGAGGATAAAAACACCGGCCAACAGCGAACTCGTCTCCGGGTAATTGGAGAAAATATCCAATTATTGGGCAGCCGGGACAACAACAGCAGTGGTGGCAGCGGAGGCGGAAGCAACTATCAGTCGAATCAAGGTTATCAAGCCCCGCCTCAACAAGCTCAGTCCTATCAACCTCCACCACAACAACCGTCTCAACCCGCCGCAGGGAATGCTTATTCCCCACCCCCGGCACAGCCGCAACCTCCTCAACAACAGCAGCCCGCACCACCTCAGCAGCAAGCGCCTCCAGCGGCCCCGAGCGGACCGGCGCCTGATGAGGATGATGACGATATACCGTTCTAAAATCCGGGATCGCTCCAACTAATTTTCCCGGCAAAACCGCCAAATCGTGCTGCAAAGCGGCACAGATTGCTTTGTTGCGCAACTTTCCGGATGTAAATTCGACAAAAAAAGACGAAAAACTTTGCTTAGAAGTGTCCAATTTTTTCATGTCAGCGACTTAAGTTACTGAACCATTGATGGAAAAAGGCACTGACGGGATCGAATCTGATCAAGCCGAAGACTTTATTCGTCTCCTCGCGGAGCACGAACAAAGACTAGGCAGGTACGTTCTTATGCTCGTGCCAAATGTCGAGGACTCGAACGACATCCTCCAGGAATCAAAGCTGGTGATGTGGAGAAGTTTTGACCAATTTCAGCCCGGAACCAATTTTTCGGCCTGGGCAAGGAAGGTAATTTTCAATCAAGTGCTCAAATATCGCCGTCAGCCGGCACGACGTTCCATGCCTTTCAGCGAGGACACCCTGATGCTGCTGGAAGAAAACATTGAGCAGGAAATTGATTACTTCGACAAACGTCACGAAATGCTCAGCGGCTGCGTCAACCGCTTGAAAAGTCAGCACCGGAGCATCGTCGATCTCCGCTACAACGACGGACTTGGCATCGAATCTATCGCTCAAATCATAGGCCGGACCTCGGGTGCGGTTTACCGGGTTTTGAGCCGCATCAGAAAGAACCTGCGGGAGTGCGTCTCCCGGAAACTGCAGGAAGAGATGCCCGGTGAGAACTAACCGACATCCCAAATTTTCCATCTCATTACATCATCCCGTTACATGAAGTTTGAACCTCAAATAAACGCTAAGCAACCAATGCCAGACTTAAAACTAGTATGGGTTATCAGTCATGATCAATCTCTCCAACAAAGATTGCATGAAGATTTGAATGTCATTCAAGTCGATGACACCGACGATCTTAAGGATAAAACGCCGAAGCCATCGATCATCATTTACGATCCCGATGAGCGCGCCGAGGAAATCTGCCAGTTTGATATGGCGACCCTTCGGAAACTTGATGTCGATCTCCCTATTCTGGTTCTCTCAAAACAGCAGGAGGAGAAATTTGTCCGTCTCATGTTGGCTTCCGGAGCCGATGGATATCTCTTGAAGTCGGAGTGCGACAGCCGGATTCACGAGTCCCTCTACGATCTCGTCAACCAGAAGACTCCGCTTAGTCCGGACATTGCTTCGATCCTGGTCAAAGCCTTCCGCCCGAACCTGAGAGCGGCCAGCAACTTCAATCTCAAAGATCGCGAAATCGAGCTGTTACAATTGCTTTCCGAGGGACTGACCAAGAAAGACATCAGCGAAAAATACAATCGCAGCATCCATACCATCGACAATCACGTTCGCCAGATCTATTCAAAAATGCGGGTCAACAATCTGGGTCAGGCTGTCGGGGAAGCGTTTCGTTCCGGGGTGATCTCTTAACGGAATCCCCCATTACCTCCGGTGCCAGACGGCCTGAAACCGGGGGATCTCGTCTGCATCGACATACATCTGACTCTGCACCAATCGGAAGCCGGACTTCTTCTGGATCTCCAGCTTCCGGTTAAATTCCTCGCGGGTTTGTGCGATTCGGTAGACCCATTGAAATCTCCGTTCCTGAGGAGTCTTCTCGTGGATGATCCGGTATTGCTGAACTCCGTCGAAGATTCTCCCCTCAACCGCAGTGATCCAGTTTCCGGCATCCCAGAAATTTTTCGCATCACCACAGTCCTTTGACAAAATGTGGTCATTCAACTCTCCGGGCGTCATCCAGGGAGTGAAACGCCCCGATGTCACTGAATGCACGATGGGAACCGCATTGAGTCGCTCCTCCTCCGTGACCAACTTTGCCTTCGGGATCGCCAGAGCGGGCTCAGTCCGGTCGAGATTGATTTCGGGATTACTTTGCAGGGAGGCATTTAACGGATTCCCTTTCGCCAGCTCACTGATCAAAAGCTCGCCGACCTCCCGCAGTTTGCGCTGATCGCCGGAGAGAAAGTCTCCAATTTTCACCCGGTGACTTCCACCCGGTAAATTAAAATGCAGCTCGTGCTCCTTCAGTTTCAAAAAATCGGGGCAGTCTTCGACTCGGCAGACCGTGGGCACCACCGGAATGACTTTTTCCACCTCAAGAGGCGCCGGAGCCGGCAGACCAGCGGCGGTCCGCTCATGATTCATTTGTTCCAGCTCCGGGTCGGAGTAGACGATCGACTCGATAATTGGGTCGGTAACCTCCGCGACTTCCGCTACCGCCTCAATCTCTTTCACCTCTTCCACAGCAGGTGGTTCTGCGATTTCCTCTTCAGAGATCGGATCTGCCACGGCGAGAGGTTTCACGGCCACAAATTTCTCTGGCGGTTCCTCCTCAATCACTTCCGGCTCCGGTTTCAGGTCGATTTTTAGCAACTCCGGTTCTATCACTCTGGCGAAACTTTCCGGCAGATCTCTCAAATCAATTTTCTGAGGGGTTATCGCCGCCAGCTTGTTCAGCGTCGTGCTGATATTTTTTCCAATCTCCTGCTCATACACCAAAGTCGGAGGCTGCGTTGTCGACACCAATAGAGCCGTCAACCCCACTACTGCTAACATCACAATCGGCAAAAATACGGTTCGCCCCCGCTTCGGAGTTTTGGTTCCGTGCTGAATCGCATTCGTAGTGGGCCGCAGCCGATATTTCGGGCTCATCGTGGTGGGATGATAAGTGTCTCAGTCTGTTTGGTTTTAGCGGGCAACGAGACTTCAACTTGGAGAAAGGACTCCTTTTGTCAAACAGAATACAATCCAACGGGAACTAGGGCTCCCAATATTGCGCGACCTTTCTCTGTAAAAAAGCCACACTGCGTTTCAGTTGATCGATTCCGTCCACCCCGTCTTCGATACTGATCCATCCATCAAAACCTTTAGCCCGCAGCTCGGAGAAAATTGCATCGTAATCATTAAGCCCCTTCCCTATTTCGCCGTGCCGGAGACGTTTCGCGTAGCCTTCCGCCCCGGTTTCATCGCGCCGTAAATCTTCGATCGTTCCCTCCGCCAGATAGCGGTCACTGGCATGCATCGTCACAACCCGGTGCGAAACCCGTTTCAATAGTTCAACCGGATCCTCTCCTGCCAGATAGGTATTACTCGGGTCATAGTTCACCCCGAAACAGGGATGCTCCACCGCGTCAACCAACTGACAAAACACATCCATTTGCTGGGCGAACTCGGGATACTGCCAGAAGTCATCTTTATAGTGATTTTCAATAATCAAAGTGATGTCCCGCTCCTCTGCATAGGGCAGGCAGGTATAGATCGAATCCGCCGCCAGCTTCACACCCTCGTCGATCGATAACTCAGGCCGACGCTGCCCACTGAGAACCCGGCAGTAGGTCCCGCCGAGAGTCTCAGTCATATCGATCCAACGTTTCTGTTTCGCGATTTCCCGCTCGCGAAAGGCTTGATCCGGATGAGTAAAATCCGGCGAGCAACACATCATCGGGATCACCTTTCCTATAGCTTCGACCTGCTTCCGGAAAACCGGCCAATTCGACGGATCCTCCATCTCCAGAAACCCGGCATACCACTCCAGACCGGCGACATCCAGATCGGCGGCTAAGTTGATCCACTCGGAGACGGTCATCGAGCCATCTTTACAGAGGGCTTGCATGTAGGCTTTGGGAAAGGCAGCTAGTTTTGGCATCATAAATGGGATTGTACCCTGTACACTTTTGGACGGTACCCTGTACAGTTTGTAATGGTACCCTATACAATTGTCGTTTCGTCTTTCGGCGGGTTCCTCCCAATAAAAGGATGTTGTTCTAAGTCCACTACCTGACCGCTGACCGGGCCACTCTCGTCAGCCAGCCAGTAAATCGCCGCCGCTGCGATTTCCGACGGTTGAAGAATGCGGCCGGCCGGAGCATAGGTTTTCGGCAGATCGGTATACCAATCCTCTTTCAACCCGTGGGAGCGCTTCCGCTCCGCTTCGTTTTCCGTCAAGACCCAGCCGGGATTGATTTGGTTCACTCGCACCCCGTCCTCCCGCATCAGGGTATCGCCGAGGTTTCTCGTCAAAGTCATAAGCGCACCTTTTGAGACGGAGTAAGCGAGCAGATTCGGCTCGCCGCTCCAGGCATTGACACTACCGATATTCAATACACAGCCACGAACTTTCCTCAGCTCCGGCAGCGCTGTTTTGATTAATGCAAAGGGTGCCAGAGTATTAACTTCTAACACATTCCGGAACAGGGGTAGGTCGGTAGTATGGATATCCGACGAAGTTACTGCGGCGGCGTTATTGACCACCGCATCCAGCCTGCCGAAAGTATCAACCGCCAACTGCACCAGCTTTTCGGGACAACTGGACTGAGTGATATCTTCAACTAGAGAAACGGCACACTCTGCTCCCAACTCCTCCACGACATCACGAGCCCAGTCTTCTTCCAATCCGTGGATCACGACTTTCGCGCCTTCCTCGACACAACGCTTTGCGATCGCTTTTCCGATCCCCGTGCAACTCCCGGTTACGATTACGACTTTATTCTCCAGTCTCATGATTGATTTCTTTCTCCCACTTATCCAATAGCTGTCGCATTTCCAAAACCATTTCAAGACGGGATTTGTATTGGTCCGAGGTCTCCCCCGGATCAGTTTTCAAATCGAACAGGTGGTTTTTCCCATCCGCAAACTCGATCAATTTCCAATCACCCCGGCGAACCGCACGACCTTCAATCACACTTTTTCGAAAGGGCGTTTTACGATGGAGCCAGAAAAGAGAGCGTTCCTGAACCGGCTTTTCCCCCGTCAACACTGGCATTAGGTCGATTCCGTCTGCACCCGCCTCATCCCGGGGCAAACCGGCCAGATTCCGGAACGTAGCGGTCCAATCCATCGTAATTCCGATCTGCGAACTCGTGGTATCGGCCGGAATCACTCCACTCCACCGCGCCATACAGGGCACCCGAATTCCGCCTTCCCAGAGGGTGCCTTTGTAATCCCGTAACGGAGCATTTCGAGACCAGCTGTGCCCGCCATTATCGGAGGTAAAAACAACGAGAGTATTTTCGCGGAGCCCCAAGTCATCGAGTTTTGTCAGGACCCGCCCGATGCCATGATCCATCCTTTCAACCATAGCGATATAGGTTTCTCTATCTCCGGTCTGCCAGGATTTACTCTTCGGTTTCACTACTTTTTTCTCATCGCCCGGCCCCTGCCAGGGGAAATGGGGAGCGGCATGAGAGAGGTATAGAAAAAAGGGTGCCTTCTGATTACTTTCCAGAAACTTCACTGCGTCCTCTGTGATCAGATCCGTGCTATACCCTTCGCGCTCCACAGCTTCATTCCCCAGCCAGAGATCCGGAACTCCAATGCGATCCATGTGCTTGAAATAATGATGATTCCCGCCCAGCAATCCAAAGAAATGATCAAAACCCTGCTGGATCGGACACCGCTCAAAATCGTAGCCCACATGCCATTTCCCCGATAGCCCGGTGCGATAGCCAGCCTCTTTCAACGCATCCGCAATCGTAGCCCCCTCCTCCGGCAAACCGACCCCGGCCTGCTGATAGGTCAGCGCGTTGAAGATCCCAATTCGATGCTGATACCGTCCCGTCAGAAACGCAACGCGGGTCGGTGAACAAACCGCCCCGTTAGCGTAGAAATCGGTAAATCTTACCCCTTCGCTTGCGAGACGATCGAGGTGCGGAGTTTTGATATCGGTGCAGCCGTAACAACCCAAATCGCCGTAACCCAAATCATCCGCGAGGATGAAAACTATATTGGGCCGCTCCCGCCCAGAACAGGACAGACAAAGAAGAATCAGAAAAATAGACAGGACACGAATCATCAACCTTACCAGGGTTTTAATACACTTTTCACAACCTCGCCCGAGTGCATTTTCTCGAAGGCTTCGTGCCAATCCTCAATCGACCAGACCCCGCCGATAATAGGCCTCACATCTAGAGCGCCGCTCGACAACAGGGCGATAACCCTTTCCCAAATCGGCCAGTTATGACTGAAGCTTCCCTGCAACGTGATATTTTTCTGAACGAGCGGATCGAGATTAAAACCGAGCGGCTGTGGTCCCCAGCCCACTTTACTGATCCATCCCGCAGGCCTCACCAGGTCCATCGCAATTTTTAAAGTCGCGCTGGCTCCCGCGGCATCAATCACTCCGTCGCAGCCCAGGCCATCGCGCTCCATCGCCCAGTCGGTGGCATCGCCCACTATGGTTTTACACCCGTAGGCTTTCTCCGCGATGGTGAGCCGGTGACGATCCTGCTCCAGCCCGAGTAGTGCGACTTCAGCACCGCAAAGGCGCGCCATTGCCGCACAGAGAATACCGATAGTCCCCGGACCGAGCACCAAAACCCGGTCGCCGGGCTCGATACGGGCATTTTTCACCACCGCATTGTAGGCGACGCAAGAAGGCTCGGTGAGGCAGGCCTGTTCAAACGGCAAATGATCGGGCACCGTGTGCAAAATTCGCGACGGCACCCGCACGAAGCGAGTCATCGCGCCATCGACCCCATAACCAAACCCTTTCCGGGTCGAATCAAGATTGTAGAGCCCCCGGCGCGTCATCGGATTGTCCGCGCTGATAATCGCGGCGGTCTCGCTGACGACCCGGTCGCCCTCATTCCAGCCATTCACCGCACTTCCAACTTCGACGATATGACCGCCGAATTCGTGCCCCAGAACCACCGGATAATTCACCGGCCAGGAGTGATCCGCCGTCCACTGATGCAAATCGCTACCACAAACGCCAACGTTGGCCACTTCGAGAAGAACATCATCCGGCCCGATCTCCGGTTTCCCTATTTCCCGAATTTCGACAGATCCTTTTTCGGGCGCAAAATTAACTACCGCTGGTGATTTCATCATTATATCAAGGGTATCGGTTCAGGCAGGATTGGAACGGTGGATGGCTTCGCAAATCATACGCAGTGACCCTTCCAGATCTCCATCGGCCGTTTTAAAGGCGTCGGCATCGATCGTCAAAGGCGCACCGAGAACAACTAAAGGAGCACCGTATTCCGGACACGCTATCGCCTGTTCGAGCGTCAATCCGCCAACCGCCTGAACGGGAACCGAAACGGCATCGACAACCTCCCGGAGTTTATCGAGCGGACTCGGCATCGGTTGACCCGCCGCGGCGATCCCTCTCCTTTCATCATAACCGATGTGATGGATCACAAAGTCGCAGCCGAGGTCCTCGAGCTGCTTTGCCCCTGCCACCATATCCGGACACCCCAGATTATCTCCCATCACTTTTGCCCCGAAATCAGCCCCGGCCTGCACGACACATTTGATCGTCTCAGGATGAGCCCGCGCCATCACGACGACATGGGTGGCACCGGCTTTTGCCATCATTTCAGCTTCGAGATAGCCGCCATCCATCGTTTTCAGATCAGCGACGATCGGTGTGTCAGGAAACTCGCGCCGGAGAGCCTTCACTCCGTGTAAGCCCTCCGCCAGAATCAAAGGCGTCCCCGCCTCCAGCCAATCGACGCCGGCCCGCATCGCGATGTGAGCCGTTTCTAGCGCTTCTTCGATACTCGTCAAATCGAGCGAAATCTGGACAATCGGTTTCATCATAGGCAACTGTAGCAATCTGCGCCTTGAACGTCGCGGAAATTCGCGACATGTTTTGGTATGAATGCGCCATCAGGCAAATCCGGTTGGAAGTCGGAACAGGAAGCCTTCCTCAAAGAGATCGCTCCGGAATCTCATTTTCACTGGGTGATTGATGGATTGTCGGATGTGTATTTCTTCGCCAAAAATCAGAAAGGAGAAACGCTTTTTTGTAGTTCCAATCTGCCGTTCAACCACGGGATGACCGAGATTTCCGAGATGATTGGAAAGACTGATCACGACCTCACTCCGGGTCCGCTTGCAGAAAAATACCTCCGCGACGATGCCGAGATTTACCGGACCGGAGCGCCTCTTCCTCCTCAGATTGAAATCTGTCTCGACCATGTCGGACTGCCGAACTGGTATCGGACCTGCAAGTATCCAATCAAAAATCGCGATGGGAAAGTCATCGGCGTGATGGGCACCTTCCAACCCGCCGCACCCGACGCAACGGGTGACCCGATCCGCTTTCGCCTCGAACCAGCGGTGAGAAAACTGGAGGAGGACCTACAGGAATTCCCCGGGATCAGCCGCCTCGCCGCAGCCTGCCATCTCTCGGTCCGCCAATTTCAGCGAGTCTATAAACAAACCTACAACACTCCGGCAAAAGACTACTGGATGAAACTACGGATCCGGTCCGCCTGCGAACGGATTCGAAAAGACACCGCACCCCTCGCAGCCATTTCCGCAGACCTCGGCTTTTACGATCAGAGCAGCTTCACGAGGCATTTTAAAAAACATACCGGAAAAACACCCCGGGCCTACGCTCTGGAAAACGTTACTTCTTCTTCGGCTTAACTTTGTGTAGGGTTTTGATATACATCACCACACTATTGATTTCGTAATCCTTTAGCACTCCGAGATAGGAAGGCATCCCGACTCCGGTCTTTTCCGTTTCAAAACCTTTGGCCACCTTTCTCGCTGGATCGAGGATCGATTCGCGCAGGTAAACTTCATCGACGTTTCTGAGTTCGGTTCCATCGGAAAACTCGCGTTTCGATTTCCACAATCCATTCCAGGCAGGCCCCACCGCTACTTGAGCCCCGGCTCCGGCAGTCGCCATTGGGACATTCTCACCGGCGGCATGGCAGGCAATACAACCAAATTTCAATGCCGTAGCCTCTCCCAGCTCCGCCGTGGGTTCCACCTCCTCAACCTGAGTCAACATTTCGGCCGTTAATTCCAGATCGACCTGATCATCCTCAAAACCTTCACTCGTCAGGTCGAGAGTGGGAAGTTCGTGCAGGGTGAAAAACGCACTGGCCACATTGACTTCCTTCAGGGTCGGCACTTTATAAGTGACCCGGAGGGAATGACAGGGTTTCATATCGGGGATTCCGAGAAACACGCTCTTTTTATCCTGCGATATTTTCACGCTGGCCACCGGAAGGGTCTCCTGGCCGGGCTCCCCGTTCAATTGATAGTGACCTGAACCGTAGTTGTGAGTCCGTTTGTAGTTCCAGCGATCTACCGAATAGGAAGTCAGTTGCCCGGCGATTGACGGCTCCACTTCCTGCTCAAAACTGAGCAACACACCCCGCTTCTCCGAATGAAGATTCGATGGAACCCAGACTGGTTCACCGTTTGGCGTGACCCGGTACAATCCGCTGATTTGTTCCGCAGACGTCCCCCAGATCTTAAAGCCCGTGAGCCAGAGACTGCCGTCGACCGGATGAACTTTGCCCTTCAACAAACCCGATGCAAAATTATGGGCGATTGAGGCGACATTTCCCTGCACGATATTTTCGCCGTGCTTTTCGAAGTATATTTTAAAGATCTCAGGTCGATTGTAACCAACGTGGATCAAAGAATCATTCAAAAGCCCCATGTTGGCATTTCGCAACCAAACCTGACTCGCTCCGGACTGATTCACAAAATGTGGAATCCATACCTGAGGTTCGACCGTCGGCTGAGGATGAACTGCTTTATCTTTGAAACGTGACGGCTGAAAACCATAGTATTCCCCTTTTCTCACGATCCGGACCGGCGTCGCCGGCTTCCAGTTCCCCTGCTGATCGCTGGCGGTGACGATCCCGGTTTCCGGATCGACCCCGATGTAGGGCATTCTCAAACCGGTGCTGACAATTTCATAGCTCTGACCATCCGGTGAAACCTCCACAACCGTCCCGTTGGCGATACCGAGAGTGGTTCCCTGCTGACCTCCTTTGGCGAGATAAAAACCACCTCCCGGTTTCGCTACGATATCGTTGGCAAACTCCCGTGTCTCAGCGGTTTGCGGAACCACATCCGAGAAGTTTTCGTAAAAATCCGCTTCCCCGTTCTGATTCTTATCATGAAGTCGAACAATGCCGTTCCGCGAAAAAACATAGATCTGGTCGTCGACCACTTCGAGACCGATCGGCTCGTGAAGCCCGGAGGCAAAACGACGCCAGCCAACCTTTTGCAAATCATCGGAAAGCCCCGAAACAATCCAGACATCGCCATCGAAAGTAGCAACTGCGGCATCTCCATTTTTAAAGAACGCAAACGCTGATAGTCTGACATTACGTTTCCATCGATTCGGCATCGGCAGCTCCACCTCCTCGATATCAAAACCGTTTTCTGAAACCGCCTCTTTCCGGCTTGTTGTGATTTCACCTTCGAAGTGTTGCTCGGTCTTCGGCTCCGGTTTCGAAAAATCAGTCAGTTGAACCGGTTTATTAGCCCCGGAATAATCATAAGCCAGCGCGCCTGGCTCATCCGTTGCCGCCAATGTAAAAGAGAGATCACTCGTCAGCTGCACGGTCAATGGTT
Organism: Verrucomicrobiales bacterium; assembly: GCA_029213005.1. GTDB lineage: Bacteria > Verrucomicrobiota > Verrucomicrobiia > Verrucomicrobiales > DEV007 > Arctic95D-9. The sequence continues at coordinate 49,619 of JARGPI010000031.1, read as the reverse complement.
TGGGGAGTTTTTCGTATTCGATGGTCCGGGTGAGCCCCGTCCATCGTTCTTTCAAAGGAATCCCCTCCACTTCGTATCTCAGAGTCACCGCGGATTGCCCCACTTCGAGTCCCAGCCATTTCAAGCCCTTTGCAGGGCCCAGACCGTGCTCGTCATCACTGGCACCCAATCGATCTCTGTTATCTTTCCTGTCCCCGAATCCGGCGTAGAGACCGTTCGCGGCGAGCGGAGTCCCGATAGGCTTCGGAAGACTTTTCTGTCCCGCCGCAGCCTTTTTGTTCGGCAGACGATAGCTTCCCGGAGCCATTCCGGTCATCGTCAAATACTCACCCTTCTCGTTTTCCTTCCAAACCAGTGCAACCCGGAGGAGATCAATATCGAAAGCCGCATAGTTGCCATCCCCCAACTTCAAAATCACCCCGCGTGGTGTGAGATTATTTTCCGACCAATCCTCTCCCAGATCCCGGCAGTCAAGCGTTTGCGTGAAAAACGGAAAGTCGTCTTCCACAAAGGAGCCAAACGGCGAATTCAACTTCAGATGCGACGCATCCTGAGCAGGTAAACAGAGAATGGATAGCAATCCAAACAGGGACAGAATGACTGGTTTCTTCATAAAATTGGTGTTGCGAATGCGAATCAATAACAGGGTTTTTTACCTAAAATGAGTCAGTTATTCGGTTGAGATCAGTCTCAATAAAAGGGATCGTTAATCCATGAGTACAACGACAGCAACTAACACCATTAAGGATTCTGCGATCACGGATATCGCAGCTGGACTGAACCAACTAGTCGCCGATTCCTACGGATTGATGGCGCAACTTCACCTCGCCCACTGGAATGTTGAGGGCGCTGATTTCTATCCCCTTCACACCGGTTTTCAAACTCAGTATGAAGAGTTATTCACCGCCATTGATGATATTGCGGAGCGGGTTCGGGCACTGGATTGCTATTCCGCAGGCGGATTAAAAACGCTCGCTTCCATGTCGAATATCGAAGAAGGACCGTCCGCTTCGGGCTGTCCGGCAAAAGATTTTGTCGCCAGCGTCCTGGTGGGACACGAGAAAGTGATCGAAACCGCTCACAAAACCCGCCTTCTTGCGGCTGAAAGCGGTGACGCAGAAACTGAAGACCTTTTGATCGGACGAATCAGCACGCACCAGAAATTTGCGTGGATGCTTCGCAGCTATTTGAAATAGCACACACCGGTTTTTCGTGGACGGGAGCGGGACGAACTCAAAAATCCTGCTCTCTCCACGAAACCAGACTGGCCCCGTTCGGGTCGTCATTCATTTCGAGAAACAGGTGATCGACGAGAAAAGTGTCGATCAGGTTCAAAGCGGCCTCGAATGACATCGGGTCCATGTTGAGATTGTAGAAATTGGAATCTCGACCTTCAAACGCGTGAAATTGAAATTCGTTCTTTTTGCGACGCTTCATCTTTGCCGCAAAAGCCATCGCTTCGTCAATTGAAGTCATCCGGTCCGCGGTTCCGTGAATCATAATCACCGGACAGGGCGGCGAATGATCGATCATCGAGGACAGACTCAACTTTTTGGCCTCCGCCGGTTTGGCGGAAAACTGCTTGAACGCAAAGCTCGTCTTTTTGATATCGATAATCGAGCTGAGCAACACACAGGCATTCGGAACATGACTGATTCCGGTCTCATCGTCCGGATCTTTGATTTTTGCTCCCAGAGCGGTGCATCCCGCGATGTTGGCACCGGCACCCGCCCCCATTGCGATCACTTTTTCCGGATCGATGTGGAGCTGTTCCTGATAGCGGCGCACAAAGCGAATCGCCGCCATACCGTCATAAGTGGAATTCATCGGGGTTGATCCCGGATGGGTTGAGCTCGTCGAATACTCCACCAACCCGCACACCGCACCGCGTTCCACAAAATGCAGAGCGTGGGGAGCAAACTGAACGATGTTGCCCCGATCCCAGTTGCCGCTGAAGAAAAACAGGAAAACCGGACGTTTTGGCCCTTCTTTGAGACCTTTGGGGAGGTAAAAGTGAATCTTCAACTCCTCACCGCCAGTGGTTTTCCGGTAAGCAAACCCTTGAGCCTGCTCCAGCAATTGCTGCTGTGCACTGTTTAGAGAGTCAAAAGATCCGGCCATGTCGCTTTTAGATTGGAACGCCCGAAGCTATTGTCTTTTTACCTCTCAGGCAAGCACATCAACCCGCGATCAGCAAAATTCGTGCCTGTGTTTTCGAAATTAAGATGTTAAGGTGCCCTATGGTCAGATCCCTTTTTTCCGCTGCCCTTTTCCTAACATTCATCCTTTCTCCGGCCTGTCCGGGGCAGGAGGATACCCTCCCACCGGCCCGCTCGGAACCTGCGATGCGGGCCGAACTGGAGACCGTTTATCAAAATTGGAGGAACGCGATGCTGCGTCAGGATCTAAAAGCCTGGGAGAACGTCACCGCCATGTACCGCCGGCTGGAAACCAGAAACCGCATCATCTCCGAGCGTCACCCTTTCCCGGAAGCCCTTTTCGACAGCGTTCTGGAGCCACCACCGCTGAATAATCTGGTGTCTCTGAATGTTTTTACCCGCCGCGACACCGCGAGTGCGATCTACTTTGGCAAAGCGGACTTCGGAGTGTCCGACCCCAGCCAGGTGACCAACACATTTCTGGTCCTCCGCTTTTTGAAAGAAGAGGGAAAATGGGCTTTCGACAATTCGCGGATCGTGAGAATCGGGCAGGACACCGGTATCCTCCATCAAATCGCTCAACAGGACTTTTCATTCTTATCCGGAGAGGAATTTCAACCGCTCGGTTTTATCCCGCAGATCCCTCAGCCCGTGAGTACTCCGGAATTGATGGCTGAAGCCTGGGTGACCTCAATCGGGTTCGATACCGAAATCTGGATCAACGGACATCGTCTCGGCAAAATCCAAAACAACATGGGTCGCGAACTGGTGATGGGTGGAATTCGCAAACAGACCAATCAGATCACGTTACGCACCAAAAAGATTCCCAGCGGCAAAGTGCCGCCCCGTTTTGAAATCGCGATTTACGCAGCGAAAGATTCGGGAGTCGAGGCAACCCGGGTGTTCCATTACGGCCCGAAAGACACCATGCCCGGAGAACTTCAGGTTGGATTCACAGGGCGGATTCTGAAGTAATCAGTCCAGAGGGACTTTTCTAAAAGAAGCCAGCATCAGGAAAAATCCGATCACAGCCAGTCCGGCGGCGAAAAAGAAGGCCGCTCCGGGAATTTGATTCGGCACCTTCTCCGAAATGAAAAAGCCGTAGATCGAGGTCATCAAGATCGGCCCGACAAATCCGGCGACGCTTTGCAGCGATGACAGGGAACCCTGAACCCCTCCCTGCTCGTCATCCCCCACCGCCCGGGAAACCAGTCCCTGAATCGCCGGGGTCGCAATTCCGCCAATCGCTCCGCAGAAAATTACGACGTAGATCATCCACGGCGCTGTGACCAGACCGTAAGCGACGTAGCCTGAGATATTAATCAATGTCCCGATGATGGCCGCTTTCCGCTCGCCCAGGAAGGGAATCAACCTTCTCGCCAGCCCGCCCTGAACCACCACCGCCATGATCCCGACGAAGGCCAGGGAGTTTCCGACCTCCCGACTGTTCCATCCGAATTTGAAATCAGTAAAGAGCACCCAGATTGCCGGAAAAACCTGATGTCCCAACCCGAGGATCAGATAAGTCGACGCCAATCCGAGAACCAGCGGGTAACGCTTCAAATTGATCAGGGAATTAAACGGGTTGGAATTTTTCAGACTGAATTCCCGTCGATTCTCCTCTTTCAGCGATTCCGGCAGGACGAAAAAGCCGTAAAGCCAGTTCACCAAAGTGAGACATCCCGCGACCACAAAAGGCAGTCGAATCCCGTTTTCTCCGAAATGATTGACTCCGAACTCCGCCAGATAACCGCCCAGAGCGGGCCCAAACGCAAAACCGAAGCCGAACGCGGCGCCGATTAAGCCGAAATTAGCCGCCCGTCGCTCCGGAGGACTCACGTCGGCAATATAAGCTGAGGCCGCAGAAATATTGGCCCCGGTGATTCCGGAAATGATTCGTCCAATAAAAAACCAGATCAAAGTCGGAGCCCAGGCGATTAGAAAATAGTCCAATCCCGCTCCGAAAAGAGACAGTAAAATCACTTTGCGTCGTCCGTATTTGTCGGAAAGCGCTCCCAGAATCGGGGAAAAGATAAACTGCATCAACGCATAGGCTCCCAGAATCCAGCCGTAGGCAAAGGCCCCCGAAGCCGGATCACCTCCCCGCAACTGGTCCACCAGTTTGGGAAAAATCGGCACGATCAATCCGATCCCCAAAATATCGAGAACCAGAGTGATGAAAATGAAAACAATGGCGGGCTTCCTGGAGACCATTACGAAAAGCGCCAATCGTGGACCTCAGCAGAATAGAAAGCGAGATCAAAAAATCCGGAACCGGCAATTTAATCGAGTCCAGCTCCCGCTTCACCGCTCGAATCATTTGACTCACCGCAATCCATCAATTAGGGCCAACTATCCCGATTTTCAGGGCAATCCAACACCTTAACTGATGAACCGCGTTTTTGTCGAAAAACAAACCGAATTCAACTCCGAAGCAAAAGGTCTGATCCTCGATCTTCAGGAGAATCTAGCTCTCAAAAGCCTCTCCGGCGTCCGAGTGATCCAACGTTACGATGTCGATGGCCTGACTGACGCGGAATTCGACAAGGCAACGCAGTTAATCCTGTCCGAACCGCAGATTGCCTCGGTAACTCAGGATTTAGACATCAGCGATGACGAGACAGCCTTCGCGGTGGAATTTCTCCCCGGACAGTTTGATCAGCGAGCTGATTCCGCCGCTCAATGTGTTCAAATCTTAACTTCAAAGAAGCCGCTCGTGGCATCCGCCCAAATCATTGTACTTCAGGGCGAAATCAGTCCCGACGACCTCGCAAGGGTCAAAAAATACTGCATTAACGCCGTCGATTCCCGCGAAGCATCGATGGATCGACCGGACTCACTTGAGCAAAAAATCGAAGTTCCCGGCGACGTCCAGATTCTCGAGGGATTCACGACCGAAAGTGATGAAGCTCTCGCCGCCCGCTGTTCCGCTCTCGGACTCGCAATGAGCTTCGAAGACTTTGTTTTCACTCGCGATTACTTCCGCGATGAAGAGGGCCGCGATCCCAGCATCACCGAAATTAAAATGCTGGATACTTACTGGTCGGACCACTGCCGCCACACCACTTTTGCGACCAAATTCAACCAGGTCGTTTTCAACGATGGCACCGACGTCGTAAAACAGGCCTACGTCCGCTACCAGGAAACTCGACAATCCGTCTACGGAGACAAAATCGAGACACGTCCCGAGACGCTGATGGACATCGCCCTGATCGGGATGAAAGAGCTCCGTAAAACCGGCGAGCTCGACAACGTGGAGATCTCTGAGGAAATCAACGCTGCGTCCATCGTCATCCCCGTGGACGTCGACGGCGTTGATCAGGAATGGCTTCTCATGTTTAAAAATGAGACCCACAACCACCCCACCGAAATTGAACCATTTGGTGGAGCCGCGACCTGTCTCGGCGGGTGTATCCGCGACCCGCTGTCCGGTCGCTCCTACGTTTTCCAGGCAATGCGGGTCACCGGTGCTGCCGATCCACGAACTCCGTTCAGTGAAACAATCGAAGGCAAACTGCCCCAGCGGGTCATCTGCCAGGGAGCAGCCGACGGCTACAGTTCCTACGGGAACCAGATCGGTCTGGCCACTGGTCAGGTCTCCGAAGTCTACCACCCCAACTATGTCGCCAAGCGCATGGAAATTGGGGCCGTCGTCGCCGCCGCACCGAAGGAAAATGTATTTCGCGGGAGCCCGGCAAAGGGCGATGTCATCCTACTCATCGGAGGCCGAACCGGTCGCGATGGCGTGGGAGGAGCCACCGGCTCCAGTAAAGAACATACCGATACCGCGCTCGATAACTCGGCAGAGGTTCAGAAAGGTAACGCCCCTACCGAACGCAAAATCCAGCGCCTCTTCCGCAAACCGGAACTCACCAGGAAAATCAAAGTCTGTAATGATTTTGGCGCGGGCGGTGTCTCGGTAGCGATCGGCGAAATTGCTCCATCGCTCGACATCACTCTCGATGATGTACCTAAAAAATACGATGGGCTCGACGGAACCGAACTCGCGATTTCTGAATCGCAGGAGCGTATGGCAATCTGTGTCGACCCCGGCGAAATCGACTACTTCAAAGCCGAGTGTGATAAAGAAAACCTCGAGTGTACTCACGTCGCCAATGTGACCGACACCGGTCGCCTCGTGATCAAATGGCGCGGTAAAGAAATCGTGAACTTTTCCCGGGCATTTCTCGATACCAACGGCGTCACTCAGTCAGCCGATATCGAAGTTACGGCACCGACTATCGATTGCCCCCTTGGCAAACCTTTACAAACCGTCGCCAGTGCAAAATCGATACCGGAAGCCTTTACCACCGCCCTGAGCGATCTCAATTTCTGCGGTCAAAAAGGACTTGGCGAACAGTTTGATTCCTCAGTTGGGGCCGGAACCGTACTACAGCCTTTTGGCGGAAAGACTCAACTGACACCAGTCGATGCGATGGTCGCAAAAATGCCTTTGTTGAGTGGTAACACAGATACCACCTCGCACATGAGCTGGGGCTTCAACCCGAATATTGCCACCTGGTCCCCCTACCACGGCGCACTCTATGCTGTTACCGAATCGGTCTGTAAAATTGTCGCCTCCGGTGCCCACATCGATGACATTCGACTCACCCTGCAGGAGTACTTCGAAAAACTCGGAACCAACCCATCCCGCTGGGGCAAACCGTTTGCGGCCCTCCTCGGAGCCTTCACCGCTCAAAACGAACTTCGGCTCGGTGCCATCGGTGGTAAAGATTCGATGTCCGGCACTTTTAACGAAATCGACGTGCCACCGACTCTGGTGTCATTTGCCGTGGCACCCGGAAAAGCAAGCCTCGCCATATCTCCGGAATTCAAAGAAGTCGGTAGTGATATCTACTTAGTAACGGCTCCACGAGACTCAAACTACCTTCCGGATTTTAAAGTACTCAAGAAATACGCTTCCCTTCTCTATACTGAAAACAAAACCGGCAAAATCAATGCGATGACTTCCCTCGCCGAAGGCGGCGTTGCCGTGGGAGTCAGCCAGATGGCATTCGGAAACCAGATCGGGGCCGACCTCACCCTCGACTCATCTGAACTGTTTAACGAAAAGTATTTCAACTGGGTCGTCGAAGTCAAAGCAGGCGAATCGCTGCCTGAAGAGCTCAAGGCGGTAAAGATCGGGACGACGATCGCGGAAAGCGCTATCGTTGCAGGAGGAGAAACCATCGACCTCGATACCCTGATCAAAGCCTGGACGGAAACTCTGGAACCAATCTACCCGACCTATACCAAAGCAGCCCATCAATCGGTCGAAACCTTTAGCTACCGGGGCGAGTCTGCCGCCCGAAAATCGGCGAACCTTGTCAAAGGCGCTCGACCGAAGGTCATCATCCCCGCTTTCCCCGGGACCAACTCGGAATACGATTCTGCGAAGGTATTCAACGAAGCGGGAGGCGATGCCTCCATCGAGGTGTTCCGCAATCTGACTTCCCAACACGTCGAAGAATCACTCTCCGCGCTGGCCAAACAAATCAGAGAATCTCAGATCCTTATGATCCCCGGTGGGTTTTCCGCAGGTGACGAACCCGACGGCTCCGGTAAATTTATCGCAACAGTGCTTCGCAACCCGGAAGTCAGTGATGCGGTCATGGACTTGATCACGAACCGCGACGGTCTTATCCTCGGAATCTGTAACGGCTTTCAGGCTCTCATCAAAACCGGCCTGGTTCCCTACGGCGAGATCCGCGATCCGGAAGCCGGTGCCCCGACGCTGACCTTTAACGACATCGGACGCCACATCGCCTGTTATGCGACCACTAGAATCGCATCGACCAAGTCACCGTGGCTGGCCGCCACCGAAGTGGGCGATCTCCACAATATACCTTTTTCCCACGGCGAAGGGAAATTCTACGCATCGGAGGAAGATGTCAAAGCACTCGCTGACAATGGCCAAATCGCCACGCAGTATACCGATTTCGATGGTAACCCGAGTATGGATATCCGTTTCAATCCCAATGGTTCCGTCTATGCGATCGAGGGCATCACCTCGCCCTGTGGGCGGGTTTTTGGTAAGATGGGACATACCGAACGCCGTGGGTCGAGTGTTGCCAAAAACCAGCCCGGCAACAAACACCAGCCTCTTTTCAAGGCAGGTGTTACCTATTTCCAATAGTTAAGCCGAAAAAACGCCGCCCTACTGGAGGACGGCGCCTTTATCGTGTCATGAGTACCGAAGAAATGAATTAAAAACGCCCGGGTAGCGGAATACCTCCGTAAACTTTTGACCTCCGGAGACGCTCCCGTTCATACTTTGTTAAAAGCAGAAAGAATGCCAACAAATGCGATCTTCGCCTCAGGAGTTGATCGATAAGCTGGATTCCCAGACCTTCTGAAGCGAGACCAGCGATTTGTCGATGAGTGTTTGCCCCTCCCACTCGATCGCCAAATTCCGGTGCTCCGGTGTGGCACAGCCAATTCGTCCGAAGGAGTGGCCGGCAAAAAGCGCCTCAACCATGTGAGCATCTTTGGCGCTGATCTCTATTAGCACACGCCCCGGAGACTCGCTGAACAGCATCGACGTTTTACTGAGCTTCCCGCCGATAGGCAGTTCATTCAGGTTGATATCGAGCCCGCATTCTCTACTGAATCCCATTTTAGCGAGAGCTACAGCAATCCCACCTTCTTCGACGCTGTAGGCTGACTGGATCCAACCGCATTTAATCCCGTCGTATAGTGTGCGGTAGAGACGCAGATTTTTTCTCAAATTGGTTTCGGGGACACAGGCATCGGTCAACCCAACCTTCCGGGCAAGAACACTTCCGCCCAGCGGGTTCTCGGTGCTCCCAATCATCGCGAGGATCGATTTGGAGTTTTGTAACGAGTTCGGTACAACGTGAGCGTCTTTCTCGACGATGCCAACACCGCTGATCAATGCAGTCAAAGGTATCGAGCCGTCCACGATCGAAAGCGAATCGGACAGAGTGACAAAAGGCGCCCGGAAAACCTCGGAGGCTTTGGCGATACCTTTCACTGACTCAACGAGCGCCCCCAATTGCTCAGGTTCCTCTATCGATCCAGCTTTGAAATTTTGTAGCAGCGCGATCCGGTCCGGATTGGCACCGGAGACGATCAACTGGCGAACACACCGGTCCACACTGGCCGTCCCCATCGCGTAGGGATCGGTCTTCCCCCACTCCGGAAGTAGCGAAAGTGCCACGGCGACTGACGAATCGCTGTTCAATACCGGAGCCACGGTGCCGGAGAGCCCTTCTTTTGCGGCTTCAGTATAGGATGATCTCGACGCGACCGCTCTGTCCGAAAGTATACTTTTCAACACATCACCGAGCGGGTCATCAAGTTTGAAGACCTGAGTGTCCCCCCGGGTTTTGCGCTTCCAAACTGACTGACGAATCCGCTTTGTATCGCGAACCATTTTCGATCGATCGAGTTCAAAAATCGTTTCGCCCTGATGAATTAGCTTCAGAATATGGTCTTCCGACTCGACGACTTCACAGCGATAGGTTTCGGCCACTTCATATAGTTCGTCGAGGAGCCCGGCTCCACTATTCCGCAGTTTGATTTCATCCTGAGGAATCACTGTCACATTACCCTGGAATGTCTGAGGTGTATCGCGATAGGCTTTACCGAAATAAATCCTCTCGATGTTAGGCAATCCCGGTTCTATTCCCTTCTCAAAATTTGAAGGAACACCATTCCGGCGATCAATACAACAAGCCCGCATCGTTGCGATCGGGGTTCCTTCATCACCCGGACTTCCTGATCTCAGCGAAACAGCCAATTGTTCATCCAGTTTGATATATCGAGACTCACCCTGATCAGTCAAAAAAACATCCGTCGGCTTACTGTCGACAATCCGTTGCGATACTTCGAACAAATAGGTATGGAAAAGCGAATCAATCGTCTCGGCCTCGCCATCAACTTCGTGCTCGATCGTTCCATCGAGGAAGTGGTTTCGGCTCCAGAAGCGGTCAATGAGACTCAGTTCCAGATCAGTGGGATTACGACCCCACTCCGCATAGATTTCACGTATTTTCGCTAAATCGGTATACGATAGTGAGAGCTGGAGAATTTGACAGAGTTCCGCCAATTCCCCGTCGCACAGACCGGAAAGATCAACTCTCCGGTAAAAGTCAGCCGAAGATTCGGTGATTCGCTCTAACAAGGCTTCCATTACGATTTAGCTGGTGTGGTGACACAGGTATACGCAGCACTCCCCCTGCGATTGTACCCTGTACGGTCGCAGACTGTACCCTGTTAGGTCGCGGTAAAAAAGCCGTGAATGAACGTGCTGCGGAAACTTGATCCGATCGTTTTAACACCGGACAGTTTGTCACCGCAAGAACCAACGTGACGATTCAGACGGGAATGACGAAATTAACTGACTAAATCGTGGCGTATTTTTGTAGAAATTCACCAAACCGGGTCAATCACCGGTCAATTGAGACAACCGGCCGGTGATACATTGCGGCTCGTTGATTTCTGAATAAACAGAGGAATAGAGGCAACCACCTTTTCGTTGGCCCGTAAAACGACGTGATAGGTCCCGATTTTTCCCACTTTTACATTCCGGTTCCGCAGAATGGTATTGGTCACCGGCCCCTGGAGTTTCAACTCGGTAGGCTTGAATGCGAGTTTCCCGTCCGGATCGATAAATAGAAGCTGGCAATCACTGGTGGGATTCTCCCGTGGCAGCCTGACTCTAACCACCATATAAAAATCGGGGATGACAGCGGGAAACTCGGTCACCACCTGGTGATCAAAGGTCCCCTGGAGGGTAAGCGAGCCGTTATTGTTTGCCGCGTATTCGCAGAACGAAAAAACTTCCACATTCATTTCAACAGTATTCTATCGGGTTTTATGTCAGGGGAACCGATCAAAATGGCTTCGATCGCTAATCAGAGGGGTAGCGTGATTTGTGCCAATTTTCAGACACTTAACGGTGACAATCACGAAACCTGACAAAAGCCCCTAAAGAAGGCTTATCAAACAAGAACATTCCGGATTTCCCCGGAACTACTGTCCCGCCATCTTTTTAGCGGTCGCAACACTGTCAGGGTGGAGGCGGGAAAAGGGAACCGTGTAGGATTTTCCGTTTTTCATGAGAAGTTTTGCCGCTTCTCCTGACAAGCCCAGAAACCGGGCCTCGATCTCTTTGCCGTCACTGCTGGTCCATTTCAAAAATTCGCGATTTTGGGATGCCATCCCGCTACCTCCGGAAGCTCCTCCGCTCTTTTTGACCCACTCGGTCTCGGAGTCGACGGGATTTTCAGCATCGATCACGGCGCCTTCTTTGATCCATTTGGCGATGGTATCGAGATCGTCATCCGGGAGTTTGGTTCCCTTGCGGGGCATAAAATCCCGGTCGCTGGTGGGAAGGTGCATTTTTTCGAGGAAGCTGCTTTCTTCCGGGTTTCCGGGGCGAATGATGTTAAATTTACCGACCTGATAGTCCCGCATCTCGCTAAGATTTTCGAGATCGAGACTGCCCTTCGCATTCCCGCCGGAATGACACTCAAAACAATGCTTTTTCATGATGGGAAGCACATCGTTTTTGTAATCGACAGCGATTGCCGCAACTGGAAGAAGCGGCAGAATAAAAATAGAAAAAAGGCGGATCATGAGTCGGTCTGATTTTAGAGGTATAACGGATCACACCGCTTTTGTTACCCATTCCTCGACCTCTTCATCGAGAAAAAGCCCGTCGAGCGTCTCGCGGGCCCAATCCTGATCCTTTTCCTGGCGTTTCAGCAACCGGACCGCCACAACCTGGACCGCCGGATTCTCACTCCAGACCGTCTCCGCGAGACAACGCCAGTGCTCCCCTGCTTTGAAACGTTTCGGTTCCGTGATCTGCTCGTAGCAGTTCTCACAAACCATAAGGCAGTTATCAAACTCGGGCTCAGCTGGAACCGGCTCGACCTCGTAAGGCAGCAATTTCACCCCGGAAGCTTCACAAATCTCGCACTTTGATTTGGCGCGGCGGGCGAGATCTTTCCCGAAGGACGACAGAATCGCCATCCTTTCCTGATGTTTTTGAAGTCCTTTTGCCATGATTTCCCAGTTTACGGTAACCGGGAGAATGTAAAGCGGAAATCAGGACGGAAGGGCAAGCCCGGTCTCTTTCAAAAAGTCGGTTGGAGCGGTTATCCGGTCGGAAAAATTCACCGGAAAATGAACCTCTCCCTCTCCGTAAATCTGCCGGAAAGCCAGTTCCGGATTTTGCTTCAGTTCGATAATGGAATCGAGAAGATCCTCGTATTCCGCCGTTTTGAGCCGGATTCGGCGCTTCAAAGCCATTCGCTGCTCGCGCAATGCAAGAATCCGGTCGTGAATCGATTTGAATTCGACGAGCAGCGGAGCCGGGATCTCGCCCTCGTGTTCGGCGGCGGAAAATACCAGATAATGAATCGATACCGAGCGCCCCAGAACTATAAAATCGCCGTCTTCCAGCAGACAGGTTCCGATCGTGTTGCCGTTAACGGTGGTGCCGTTCCGGGACTCAAGATCCTCGATCCGGTGTCGGCCGTCTTCCGTTTCACAGATCTTCAGATGACAGGAGGAGACACTTCGGTCCTGAATGCGGATGTCATTCAGATCATAACGACCAACCGTGGTTTCAAAATTGCGGAGCCGATAATCAATCGGCTCCCCCTCTCCACAGATGACTAATCTGGGGACTGGCTCAGGTTTGGGATAGGGAATACTCACTCGATAAGATCACCTAGAAATTCGTAATTTCCATATTTTTCATAATCCGGTTTTCACTTATTGAATGATGACCGGCATTTCAGCGGCACTTGAATCTTGACTAAATCCCTTGGGAATGGAATCTCCCGCAATGGATATCGCCGCCTTCAACCGCAACGCCTGGAACCTCCAATCTATGGAGGGTTGTCGCTGGAGCACGCCGTTCTCGAAAGACATCATCAATCGCGCGGCCAAAGGGAAATGGGAAGTGATTTTAACGCCCAACAAACCGGTTCCTGCTGACTGGTTTCCATCGCATCCGGATCTCTCCGGAATCGATCTACTCGCCCTGGCCTGCGGCGGAGGACAGCAGGTCCCGATATTTGCATCAGCCGGTGCCACCGTGACATCGTTCGACAACTCCGATATCCAACTCCAAAAGGACGAGGAAACCTGCGCGGCCCACGGTCTGTCCGTTTCGACTATTCAGGGCGATATGATTGATCTCTCCGATCTGGATGACGAATCATTTGATCTCGTTTTCAATCCGGTTTCCAATGTCTTTTCCGCCGAAATTTTACCCGTCTGGAAAGAGTGCCATCGGGTGCTCCGTCCCGGCGGTCGATTGTTGTGCGGCTTTATGAACCCCGCTTTTTTCCTTTTCGATCACTACGAAGCTGAGGAAACCGGAGAAATCAAAGTGCGCTACCCCCTTCCCTACTCCGATCTCGATTCCCTGAACGAGGAAGTCCTCTCCGATCATCTGGAGGCACAGGTCAGTCTCGAATTCAGTCACAGCCTGCAGGAACAAATCGGCGGCCAGTGCGATGCGGGATTTGCGATCCACGGCTTCTATGAAGACAGCTGGGATGATGAGTCATCGATTCTAAACCGCTGGCTTCCGATTTATGCAGCGACTTTCGCCGTCAAAAAATAGCCCCTTGGCTGCTTAAGTTTCGAGGACTTTCCGTTGCGGATTGTCAGCAAACAGACTTCCGACACACAGGGTCGCGGGCAGGGCGATGCAGATGATCAAAATCAATTCATAGCTGCCCGTAAATTCGAAAAAGACGGCAAACAACCAGGGGCCCACGCCCGATGCGATCACCATACTGCTCATCGCGATGCCGGAAATCGATCCGAGCCATTTCCGACCGTAGAAGCGGGGCCAGACCACTCCTGCGAGGCTGGAAAAGACTCCGCCGGTGATTCCGGTGCCGATCACATAAGCCGGGACTCCCCAGTCAGTTCCGAGTTTATACAACCCGATCGTTCCGAGCAGAGCCCCGAGATTCATGATCAGAAGCATGTATTTGAGACGGGTTTTCGAGTTGATCCATCCGAAGAAAAGATTCGTCGTCACCGAGATTGCAGCCATGGGAATGAACAGATTGATGATTCTTGATTTTTCGAATCCAAACTCCGCTCCGAGCGATTCGATATGGAAGGTGTAGGCCGTCGAATACATTGCGAAGAAGGCAAAGGACAGATTGAAGGCGTGAAAGGAAAAGGTGCGGACCGCCTCGCTCTTGGTGTATTCCCGGTAAATCACCATATCCGGATTCTCTTTGGTCGGACGGGTCACATTCGGTCCATCCATTTCCATACCGCACTCCTCCGGGTTATCCCGGAAAATGAACCACCCGAGAGGCGCCATCACAAAAAGCGTCAGAATCGCGAGGAACCGCCACGCTCCGTCATATTCGAAGCGATTGATCAACAAATCGAGGACTTTAGGAGCCACCGAAAAACCAAAGGATATAAAAACACCGCTCAACGACATGGCGAGCCCGCGGCGGATATCGAACCACTTTCCGACAACATTTCGCGACGTCATCGTGAGAATCCCCTGAGCGGAAAGGCGAATCAGATAGAAGCCGAGACCGATCACGACGAAAGCGATCCCGGTCCGCCAGCTCTCCGGCAAGATCGCGGAAATCCCGCGGGCCACATCAGCGGATTCACTGAGAAAAAGTAAGACCAGCCCGGTCGCAACGGCGGAGAGAACGATCATGCGCCGCGCTCCCCAGTAGTCGAAAAGCCGCCCCGCAAACGGCAGCGTTAACCCACTGGCAACCGTTCCCACAAAATAAGCGCTGCTCAAGGCAACCCGTGAAAGCTGAAACTCTCCCATCAAAATTTCGGTAAAAACCGAAAAACCCATGGTTTGGCCGGGGATCGAAAAAAGCGTCCCCATCATCGAGCCGAACGCGATCAGCCATCCGTAGAAAAACGGAAGCTTTTTAGGGGAATATGGAAAATCGGGATGAAATAAACCACCACGCATCAACTGAAGTTACCCGGAGGTTTCATAATTAATCTGACCCCGAAATGGGACGCGCGAAGCGTAGCGATACTTTCATCCAAAGCAAACAAAGCGAAGGGTCCGGTGACAAATATTCTTCTGGCGATTCGATCCGCGTAATGCAAACGTCTCCCTATGAAGCGATTTGTAGCCTTTCTCGTTATTGCCGCAATTCTGGGGACGGCAGGGTTTCTCTTCCTCGGAACCCTGGGGACCTCTCCTCAATTTGATGCAATAGGAAGCCCCGCGCCTCCGATGCTCTCTAAGAGTCCCGCGCCCCCTGAACCTGTCGGGATGATCCGCACTCTGGGCAACCCTTCCGAAAAGGCAGCTCAGGCAGCAGCTTCAGTATTCAAGGACGCCAAAATCGCCTTTCAGACCCCGGGTAACATGACCCTCGGAAAATCCCGCGAAGTGAAGCTGGTGCTCAATCTTCAGAAGACAATTGAACAGCTGAAAGAAGATCTCGGCAACGAGTTCCCCACTCAGAGAGCTGTCATCGACGCCTCGCCAATTATGGAAGCGAGTCTCAGCGGTGGCGCGTTCGACATTCGCGATGCGGGACCGATGCGCCAGGCAATCAGGGACGGTGAAAATACCACCTGGGAATGGTCAGTGATTCCCCGCGAGAAAGGCAAACACACCCTGAAACTGAGACTTTACGCCATCGTTACGCTTCAGGGCGCGACAGCCCCGATGGAGGTCAAAAACTTCGAGCGGGATATCCCCGTCGATGTCTCTGTCCCCGACCTGGTGCTGGGATTTGTAAAAGACAATATCCAACTGGTCTGGCTCGTCTTAGTCGTTCCGATCTCCGGCTTTCTGAGCCGACTTTTCGGAAAGAAAAAGAGCTGACCTTAAACCGTGCAGATTTCGATACCCTGTTTCAGCGAAGCCAGTTTGTCTTCGCGAGCGGGCTGAAATTCCTGACCGAGCCACCCTTTGTAACCGGTATCCACGATCGCTTTGACAATCGCCGGGTAGTTCAACTCCTGCGTTTCATCGATTTCGTGTCGACCCGGAACACCACCGGTGTGGTAGTGGCTGAAGTACTCGTGGTTTTTCCGAATCGTGGCAATCACGTCGCCTTCCATGATCTGCATGTGGTAGATATCATAGAGTAGCTTGAATTTGTCTGAACCGACTTTTTCGCAAAGCGCTACGCCCCAGTCCGAGTAATCGCACTGATAATCTTTGTGGTTCACCTTCGAATTGAGCAACTCCATCGTCATGGTGACACCCAGCTTTTCACAGAGAGGCATAAGCCGCTGAAGGCCTTTTGCGCAATTTTCGAGACCGGTCTCATCATCGAGCCCCCGGCGGTTTCCGGAAAAACAAATCACGTTGGTGTACCCCGCTTCAGCCGCTTCTTTCAGGCGAGGCTCATAAATCTCCACGAGGGTATCGTGGTTTTCGACCCGGTTAAAAGCGTGACCGATACTGCCGATCTTCACCTTTTTCCCATCGACGGTTCCCTCCGCAGAAGGAAATCCCACCATCGCGATGTGCATATCATGCTTTTTCATCGTTGCGAAATCTTTGGGATCCAGCAGCTCAACTGAACGCAACCCAAATTCTTTTCCAGCCTCGCACAACTCATCGAGCGTGACCTTCGGGTAACACCATTTGCAGGCGGAATGGTTTACGGCGCCACCCACGCCTGCTTTTTCAGCCGCTTCCTCTGCCAGAGAAAACCTCTGATCCAGTGAAGCCGCCAATGCCGCAACCGTCGCGGCGGAACCGGAAACAAAGTGACGGCGATTGAGATTGGGAACTTTTGTCGATGCCATAGCCGGGACTCTAAACTGTTTCCGAATTCATTTCGAGAAAAAGCGGATGGAATCTTGCTAAGAAACGCGGCTGCCTGCCATCATATTCCAAATGAAAAGCGCAAGAACCAACCGGTCCGGCAGAGGATGCCCGGGATTCCAGCAAAACCGGATAAGCCGCCGCGACGCCATGCGAATCGGCTCGATCGGGGGGCTCGGGATTTCTCTGGGGAGTATGCTCAAGCTGGAGGCGGCTCAGAAAGACTTTGAGAGTATCGACGGCCCGGCAAAAAGCGTGATCCAGATCATTCTTCCCGGCGGTATCGCCGCTCAGGAGACCTGGAATCCGAAACCGGAAGCTCCTTTGGAATACCGCGGACCGTTTGGGTTCAATAAGACTCCCATTCCCGGGATCCAACTCGGGGAAATCTGGCCTCAGATATCCAAAATTGCAGACAAATTGACGGTGGCCCGCTCCGTAATCGGAAAAATCCCGGATCACGGCGCGGCCTCCTACCACATGCTGCGGGGTTACGGTCAGACTCCGGCGATCAAGCACCCCACCATCGGGGCTGTCGTGAATCATGAATACCCGCCCCGCACCGAATTACCCAGCTATCTGGCGATCGGGAATGGCCTCGGCGAGGAAACTGGATACCTCAGTCCCCAATACGGCCCATTCACCACCGGAGCCGATCCCGCAACCGGGGGATTTCAGGTCAGGGATCTGAAACTTCCCCATGGCATCGATCTCTCCGCCTTTCAGCACCGCCAGAAAATGAGGGAAACGATCAACGCTCAATTTCGGAAACTGGAAACCGGCACAGCCCCCCTCGACACGATGGATGCCTACTACCGGCAAGCCTATCAGATGATGAGTTCCGCGCCGGTGCAGGATGCCTTCGATATGTCGAAAGAATCGGAAGCCACTAAAGAAAGATACGGTTTGGGAAAATTTGAGCTGAATACCGGTTCCGAAGCCGGAATGCGAATGTTGCTGGCAAGGCGCCTCGTCGAAGCCGGGGCCAGATTTGTCACTCTAAATTACGGCACCTGGGATGATCATACCGATCTCAAGAAAAGTTACCTGACTCAGATGCCGGCTTTCGACCACGCATTCTCTACTTTGATCACCGACCTCGAAGAGCGCGGTTTGCTGGACAGTACTCTGGTCTGGGTCGTGTCGGAATTTGGCAGAACTCCCAAAATTAACGCCGTGGCAGGTCGGGATCACTGGTCGCGGGTTTTCTCGATCGGCATGGCTGGAGGTGGACTGAAACGCGGCGCATTCTATGGTGACTCCGACGCCACTTCATCCGACGTCGCCGACAAACCGGTGCCGCTCGCGGATCTCCACGCCACGATCTACAAATTGATCGGGATCAACTCTGATAAAGAATTGATGGCCGCCGGACAGCGACCTATCGAGATCATCGACGGAGGTAAACCAATCAACGAAATTATCGCATGAAGTGGCTCATTCTCACTCTACTCCTCTTCGGCGCGATCAGTAACGCTTCTGCCGAAAAATTCGGAACCGCTCAGAGAATTTTACCTCAAGTCGGACAACGCGGTAGTGAAACCACTGTTCTGCTGCAGGGCAACCGGCTTCAGCATATTGAGGAGATCCTTTTCTATGACCTGGGCATATCCTTAAAAAGCAGTGAAGCCACCACCGAAATCTATCATGAACAGAATTTCACCCCTCTCGAAGCCGGGGAAGGCGAAGCGGCCCTCTTAACCTTCAAAATTGATCCAGACTGCCGGGTGGGCGAACATTTTTTCCGGATTCGAACAAAAGAAACGCTCTCGGAAATGCTGTCATTCTGGGTTTCTCCCTTTCCGTGTGTCGCAGAGGAAAGTTTCGGACACGATGACGAAAAGCGCAGCAATGGGGCCCCGGAAATGGCCCAACCGGTTTCAATTAATTCGACGGTCTACGGCTACCACCCTGCCTACTCCACGATCGATCACGATTACTATCGCGTAGATTTGAAAAAAGGGGATCGCCTCACAGTTGAGGTTTGGTCAGCCTGCCTCGGATTTGAACACTTCCGCGGAATTACCGATACTGCGATCACAGTCCTCGACCCAAACCGGACAAAGATTGCCTATGCGGATGACACCCACCTCGGCGATATGGATCCCATGCTCAGCCTGCGAGTTCCCGTTTCCGGAACTTACTATATCAACATCCACCAGAATATGGATTTTGAAGGTTCGCTTCGCCACTACGCCGCCCACATTTCCAGCGAACCACGTCCCTCAATCACCTACCCCCCGGGAGGACCTGCGGGCTCCAAATTAAAGCTCGAACTGATTGGTGAAGCGCTTGATTCCCGTGACACCATTTTGCCCCTACCCGAAAATCCCGGACCGTTCGAGAAATCAATACTTCACCACCACTTCGGAAATACCGCCTATCCGAATCTCATTCAAATCGCGGACTTTGAAAACGTGCTTGAAGATGGCCGGGAGCATCACAGCCCGGAGTCCGCGCAAGTCTATTCCGGTAGTTTACCGGTGGCCTTTAACGGTCGGATCGAACACGAAGGAAAAACCGACTGGTTCCGCTTCACCGCAAAAAAAGGAGACCGGTTTCGAGTTCGAACCTATGCAGCAACGCTGGGATCCGCAATGGATGCCAAGTTGTGGATTCGTCCCGCTAAAGGGACCGAAAGCCGGATCGATATCGAGGCGGACGATTCCAACTGGGTAGACCATGACTGGTGGGGCAACGACAGAGTCGGCCTGGTTCGCGACCGGATGGACCCGGTGGTCCTTTTCGAACCGGAAGCGGACGGCGACTACCTGTTGGGCATCGTCGACGCGCAGCGGCTTTTCGGCCCCGATCATATCTATCGAGTCGAGTTTCAACCGATACAAAACCACGCATTCATTTTCTTTCCGAAAGATTTCCGGGAGAGCCCCAATAAGCGCGACACCTTTGTCCTACATCGCAACAACACAGTGGAGCACACCATCGCCATCCTTGACGCCCCGGGGAATCAATACCAGGGAGCGATCGAAGTGGTAGCAGATAATCTACCAAAAGGCGTTTCCTTTCAGTGCCCGATACTCAGCCCCGGACAAAAACTCGCTCAAGTGACATTCACCGCGAATGCCGAAGCGAAACCGTGGGCTGGTTTCATTGATCTGAGCCTGAAACCGGTCGACCCGGATGCAAATCTGACCGGCAGCTATGTCTACAATGTCCCCGCAACTCAGCGACGGGGCGGCTACTCGGTTATCTGGAATAAAACCCGCCGCTGCGCTTTTGCTGTGGTGGAAGAGGCGCCGATCCGTGTCAAAGTAAAGCAACCGGAAATCGGGCTGGCCCGGAACGCGCTCATCGATCTGGAAGTAGAGATCGAGCGTACCCATGGATTCAACGGAGCGGTGCAGGTCAATGCCCAGTGGCTCCCCGGGAATGTCACAAAACCCGGCCCCTTAGTGATACCCGAAGGAGAGACCCGTGGCGTCTATCGATTGAGCGCTTCGGCAGCAGCTGCCCCCGGGACTTACCCGATCACTCTAACCGCCCGGGAGAACGAAGGTGGAGATCGCACCTGGGGGACGGGGTATCACTTCGTCGCCAGCCCGCCGATTGACCTCGACATCGTGGAGCCCTACCTCGAAATCGAACTGGTCCGCAGCGCAATTGAAAAACAAACCGAAGGGACCATCGAGGCGAAGATAAATGAAATCCGTCCTCTCCCCGGAAACGCCACCGCAACTCTGCTCCGCCTTCCTGCCGGAGTTGAACTGGTCAAAGCTCAAACGATCAAGTCCGGCGACAAAACCCTTTCTTTTCCGATACGAGTTTCAAAGGACGCCCTCGTTGGACAGTATCAGGAAATCGCCTGTGAAGTCGTCATCACTGACGGTGGTCAGAAAATTGTGCAGCAAACCGGAAACGGAACTTTAAGAATCGACAGCGAAAGAAAATGAAATCTCTACTTAGTTTCTGTATAGTGTTTATCTTCGTCGTCACGACTAACCGGATCAATGCAGCCCCATCGTTTGAACTGGACGTCATGCCGCTGTTTATGAAGCACGGTTGTAATGCCGGCGATTGTCACGGCGCCGCCCGGGGAAAAGATGGATTTATGCTTTCTCTATTCGGCTACGATCCGGAGGGTGATCTCTACCGGCTCATCGAAGAACACCCCGGTCGCAGGATCAACGTCGCGGATCCGGCTAAAAGCCTGTTACTACAGAAAGGCATCGGGAGTGTCCCTCACACGGGGGGTGAGCTCTTCAAAAAAGATTCCGAATCCTATCGAATGATTTACGACTGGATCAAAGCCGGAGCCAACCGGGATCCGGAGGGTACTCCCGAAGTGAAAGGTATCCGGCTGGAACCTGAAATCACGGAGTTTTCGGCCCCGAACGGGACCCGGACCACTAAGGTCATCGCCACCTACACGGATGGATCAGAGCGGGACGTTACCAAATGGAGTCTCTACCTGTCGAGCAACGACGGTGTGGCCGGGATAGATGACCAGGGCGTCATCACCGCCAATCGGGCCGGGGGTGCCCACGTCTTTGCGAGGTTCAGTCGCTTCACCGAGGGCAGTGAAGTCATCGTGTTACCGGAAGGGAAGTTCGAGTGGTCCCCTCCTCCGGTCAAAAACTACATCGACGAACGGGTCTTCTCAAAATTAAAGAAACTCCGGATCCACCCTTCCCCTATCAGTGACGACCATCACTTTCTGAGAAGAGTGACGATCGATCTCACCGGGATGCTTCCCACCCCTGATGAATACGAGTCATTCCTCGCATCCAACGATCCGGACAAACGCTCGCGGGTAATCGATGAACTTATTTCACGGGAAGATTTTGCGGAACTCTGGGCGGCAAAATGGGGAGAATGGCTGCGCATCAAGACCGACACCAATCCAGCGGCCGGCACCTCGGTCAAAGCGGGTTGGACCTATTTTCACTGGTTGCGCGAGCAATTTATCGAAGATCGACCGCTCAACGAAATTTTCGATACCCTCCTCACCGGGACCGGTTCCAATTTACGAAATCCGACCTCAAATTTCTACACGATGATTCCCCAGGCGAATACCATCGACCCCGGAGTGCTCGGAAAAGATGTCGCTCTCGTTACGATGGGAATCCGGACAGATTGTGCGGAGTGCCACAACCATCCTTTTGATCGCTGGACCATGGATGACTACTACGGCTGGACCTCGTTTTTCACCGGAATCGAGCGAAAGCGGGGCCGGGAAGCGCGGGAAATGTTGATCTCGGTCAACGTCGACGCCCCGCCCGCCGCCCACAAACTGGACGACCGGCCCATGCCACATCGATTTCTCGGCGGAGAGGAACCCGATGTTTCCGGTGAGGATCCCCGGAGAGTGCTCGCCGACTGGCTGACAGCAGAAGACAACCGACTCTTCCGCCGAAACCTCGCCAACCGGATCTGGGAACATTTCTTTGGACGCGGCATCGTCGACCCGGTCGACGATATCCGAATCAGTAACCCGCCATCCAACGAACCGCTTCTTGAAGAACTGGGTCGCCGCCTCGCCGAAGACCACGGTTTCAGTTTAAGAAATCTCGCCCGCGATATCTGTAATTCTCAAACCTATCAGCTCTCCGCTACCACGAACGAGTCGAATCGCAGTGACGAAGAGTTTTTCTCCCACTCCCTGCTCCGCCGCCCACGGGCCGACGTTCTCTTCGACTGCATTGCTCAGGCGATGGATTATCAGCAGCCGATCCGGAGATCGAGCCGGAAAAAGGCGATCGATTTGTTCGAAGGCGGCCGCGGCGACAACCACAACAGCTATTTTTACTCCACTTTCGGGCAGGCCCGGCGGGAAAGTTGCCTCGCGAGCGAAACAAATAATGAAGCAAGTCTCGCTCAAGCCCTCCATCTCATCAACGGAGTCACCATCGACCGGGCCCTGACCCGCAACCCTGTCCTGATCCCCCGATTAATGAAAATGCATCCCGACGATCCCGGGGCGGTCATTAGCGCCCTCTACATCCGGACCCTGACGAGGGCCCCCTCTCCCGCTGAAATGGACGTGATAATGGACGGACGGCCCGAAACTGGCGATTACGGTCAATTCCGCAACTTTTACAACGGAGTGATGTGGAGTTTGCTGAATTCCTCCGAGTTTTTGTTCAATCACTAAACACCTTGAATCGTCGATATTTCCCCTTGCGATGCCGTTAATCGCCCCTTAAAATCCCGATCTCGAAAATTTGAGAAATTCGGAAAAGTATTTTAAAAACAGGAACTGCCAATATGGGTCAGCAATACAATAAAGTAGAAAAACGTCGCCGCCGGAAAGCTTACGTCAAACGCAAGCAGGAAATGCTGAAGGCTCAGCTTGCATTGGCCGGGGCGAAGAAGAAAAAATCACCTTCCAAAAAAGCTGCCGCAGCTGCTCCAAAAGAGCCTGAAGTGAAGGATGAGGAGACTGTAGACGCAACCGCGGCCCCTGTTAAAAAGAAGGCGGCCACTAAGAAAAAAGTAGCAGCCAAGAAAAAGACTGCGACCAAGAAAGCTGCTGAAGAGAAGCCGGAAGCAGCCGAAGAAAAGCCGGAAGCGGCTGCTGACGAAAGCGCAGCAAACGAAGAGGAGTAAGTCTCCTCTGATCGAAATTTCCCGAATTTCATGAATCATTCCCGCCCATCATTTCTCGTGGTGGACGGGAATAATATTATCCACGCCTGGCCTGAACTGCTCAAGATATTCACCCGGCGAAAGGCATCCGGTCACAGCGAGTTGATCAAAATACTCGAAGCGTATCAGGATTTCAGCGATGACCGGGTCGTCGTCGTCTTTGACGGCCGGGGCTCAAAAATGACCGAAGAGCGTGAGCCCGGCAGTATTCAGGTCATTTTCTCGAGCACCAACTCCTCGGCCGATTCCGTGATCGAGCGTCTCGCCACCGGGAACGCTGAGAAGTATGAGATCATCGTCGCCACAGACGATATTCCCGTTCAGGACGCAGTCATCGCGGCCGGAGGCGGAGCCATTTCATCCACCGCCCTGCACGAACGTATCGAACGAAGCCAGGGCGAGATGAATCGCTGGCTCGATGCGCGGCGGAAACGGTGAGCTGTATTTTTTCAGCTCCAGTCAATCTGCTCGAACAACCGCCACAGTTTCTCCGCCTTTTCGGGATTTGCCTGGTGGGCCCAGCCAACTCGCCCCTGAAGATGAGAGCGGAATGCATCGTGGTTTTTACGGTTCTGGGAACGCCATCCCTGCCTGACACAATTGGTCAGAATCGCTTTTAGCTCATCAAAATCCGATCGCCTCAGGTTTGGTTTCTCGTTGAGGACGAGACCAACTGCTGTTTGTCGCTGACTCCCGGGCATAAAGCGGGTTTTACGAGTGTTCACCCGAAATCCCTCCTCAATGACAATGGTTAACACCTTGAGATGAAACCGCTGGCACTGTCGCCTAAAGCCGTTTCCACCGCTGAAGAGCAAATCGTCGGCGTATCGAGTGTAGTTTATACCCGCAGATCTAGCTAAACCCGCCAATCGACAATCAAGACCGAAGGCAATCAAATTCGCCAAAGCCGGAGATGTGGGAGCCCCCTGCGGGAGATGTTTTTGCTGGAGAATTCGACGGGTCGATGGATCCAGATTGGAATCATCGGTCAGCTCTTCGTCAATCCGATTGGTGCAGAGATCAGCCAATTTACCTGCTACTGACTCAGGATACCCAGCGGTCATAAACAGTCGGAACACCCGGCTCGATGATATCGACGGGAAGAAATCCTTCAGGTCCATTTTCAGAACCATTTCCTGATTGGTATGGGGAGCTACGAAATCCATAATCGATCTCCCCTTTTGGAAACCGCAGGCGGATTCATGAACCGGGATCGAATCTAGAATTTTATTTAAAATGATCCGCTGAGTGTCTTTCAGCATTGGCTTGGGTATCTCTATCAGTCGGGCGTTGGGATTGCCCTTTTTCCGGTGCCACCTCAGGTGGTAGTGCCGGGTCATCCCGGATTGCGAAGAAAGCCAACCCAGATCATCAAGATGCAGCTCGAGAACCCGCGCTAACTCCGCTGAATCGGTCGCGTCCGGAACCTGCCATCGGGAAGGGGCTCCACGACCGGGCACCATTTTTGCCGCGACGGGCACGCGTGTTGAGCCGAGTGAAGCCTTGCCTTTGTCCCAGGCCTCATTGAAGACCTCGCACTCGACGATTTCATCGCAAACTTCAGCCCACATCGGGCGGACAGCGCAGTCAGCAAAGGCAGCTTCCACGTGTCGGGCCAGCGGCGGCAGCCAGGCAGGCGTGTCTGAATCACGGAAAAAGAGTCCCGCCGCGTGAGCTATCATATCTTCCTCACGGATCGCACCGAGCACAAACGCCTTCGCAAGGGATCTGCTGATGTACGAATAGGAAGAAGGCATCGGGTCCCGGGCGTGAAAGGCAAATCAGCCAACCTCCGCCGACCAACCCTGCCGGTTAGTCGTGGGCGGTTCTACCGCGTAGCGGTAGTTAGGCCCTCGAGTCGATATGATTCAGTCAGTCTATACCACGGGGTAACCCCGCAGAGATTGCATTCCGAACAAGCCGAAAAACAATCCGCTTAGCCGACGGAAGCCGCTGCTTTTGCCCGCAGCATAATCAGGAATGTCGCTTTTGACAAGAATGGTTGGCTGCTTTGGGGGCTGAAAGTTAATTTGCCCCCAACTTTCTATCTCTTTTTTAACAGAGGTCCCCGAGGCAGCTTTAGGCCCATACCGACCCGCAGGATGCGGCATGAATGGCACGATCGGGATTCCCGTGGGAACCTTTGTGGTTGTGGGAAAAATTCCCACCGGTATAGAAAAGCCACCAGCGCCCGTCGCGACGAACCAGATTGTGCGGTGCGTGCAGCAGGTAGGTATCGACTCCGTTACCGGGTTTGGATCTTGGTATCAATGGACTCCTTGCGGGGCGATCCCAGGTAATACCGTCTTTCGAATAGCAGGCTTCAATATCGATCGATTGAGAGTCGAGACGATAGTTCCCCAAAAGCCCAAGTCGCCCCTCGTCGGTGTAGGTTACCGACAGGTAGTAAAACTGCTGATCGATTGGGTCGTTTTCGTCGGGCGTAATAACCCGCTGCCGGTTGCCCCATACCAGACCATTCGGGCTGGTATACCGGTCAATGACACGCAGGTAGCCTTTTAAATTGTCCTGCGAAGCATAGCGTGGATTGTCTTTTTCCACCTGGACCAGAGCGACGGAATACATCTCAAAACTTCCGTCGGGGAGTTGATAGACATTAGTGGCGTCATTTGAAATGAGTTCGGGAGTAGCCAGTTTTTCCCCGGCTACGGGAGACGCGATCTGTTGGGATCGACGTTTCAGACCGGCCTCACTTGCCACCTCCCCACTTACGGCACGGTCCGCAGGATGATAGAGACAAGGGCTAAGTGCATTCACTACGTGGAACCGGCGGGCGGTCTCATCGAGACTGTCAGCTGCGATATATCGAACAACACCTTTGCCATGCGCCCAGAAATAGAGCCGGGTTCGTCCGTCGAGCAACCGAAGGGTGACCACCTGTACCGGATGACAGCCCCCCGGCATCCCGCCGATGGCCAACTCCGCGTTCCGATCCGGTTCCCCGGTGCTGCAGGCGGCGTGGACGGCTCGCCATTTCCCCCCAACGCGACCTTCATAAAAACCGATATTCTTGTAATGGCTATTCGGAACCGATGCGCTCGTCCAAACCCTCCAGCGATCTTCTGAAAGAGCTTCAACGGTGGAGGTAAAATTCTGCACCCAACCGTTCTCAGGTGGGCCGCTGTGCCGGAATTGCTCTCCGTGCAAAGTCCAGTCCCCCGGAGGTGCCGGTTGCAAGGCATCGGCGTGTGTCGCCATACCCCACCCTAATCCAGTTGCGGCGGTTCTTAGCAAAAAATGGCGTCGTGTTGGTTTCATGGCAGGGTCATTTCGAGCCCCCAGATGGAATTCGGGCCGTCTTTTTCGCCGGAGTAATAAACGAGGAACCACTTTCCGTTTCCGAGGGGCGTCATCCATGGGTAACTGAAATCTCGATCGTTGGGAACCTCGACAACCTGAGCGACAGGCTTCCAGTCGAGTTTAGCAGCGGTGGTTTTCCAGAGATGGATCCGGTTATCTTTCCCACGCTCGGACTGGAGCGCGTATAGCTGCCCGGGATGCGCGGGATCCTCGATCAAAAAAGGGCTTGGGTGAGTCGCTGAGGGATTTCCCTGCAAAGCTTTTTCGGTCGCCTCCCAGCTTTTGCCGAGGTCGCTGCTCACATACTGATGGTATGCGCGAGCGGAATTCTCGCGGATCAAGCCGATCAGTTTACCTTCCGAAAAAAGGAACGTCGGCTCAAAATAACGGTTTCCGGTGATGGTTTCGGGAGCGCCCCAGGACTTCCCGTGATCCTTTGAGAAAGCGATCCAGATACCATCGCCCTTCGGTTTACGGAAGTGCCCGCAGACCGCGAGTCCCTTGCCGGGAACGGGGAAGACATATCCGAAAACAGACCCGGTTTTGCTATCCGCCAGCGAAGTGGTGTCGGTAGGTATCCAGGTTTCGCCCGAGTCCTCCGAGCGCCAACCGAAAATCGAGTTGCGTTCATCGTTGGTGAAAGCCATCACCATCAGAACAAGAGCACCATCTTCCGCCACACCGAGAGCCAGGTTCGCACCGTGTTGGTAGCGCATCGTTTTATCGAATTCGCGCAGGATCTTTGGTTTACTGAAAGTTTTGCCATGGTCCCTCGAAACAGAGACCGCCGGGCAACCATCACCATTGACGTGTTTTCGGCCGGCGATGTAGGCTGTGACCAGAGTGCCATCCGGAGCCGTCACAATCTTCGGCCAGGAGAGATGCGCAAAGCGTTCGTTTTCCGGAGCCGGTATCACAATTCGCGGCTCGCCGATTGTGATCGCATTTTCACTGGCGTAACCCGCACAATGGAGGAGCCCGACCAGGATCAGGGCTAAAGTTAGTGTTCTTATCATTTGGGTGGAACTGATGCATAAGCCGTAACGCTTTTCCACCTACCCAAACGCGCTCCATACTTTCTTTAATCCCCCGCTTCTCTTGGAATGAAAAATCATGAACGAAGCAATCGTACCGATATCGACGCAAAAAGTCGAAAAACCGGTGTAGAACAGGTTTTTCACTAGACGGTTGTAATCGGCGGCTGGAAGCCACCGCTACGTTTTTGCCGGTCTAGGATTCCAGAAGGAACCTGGCGGCCTGCTCGACGTCTTTGTCACCGCGGCCGGAGAGGTTCACGACGATAATTTTGTCGGGACCGAGCTCTTTGGCGAGTTTCTTGGCGTAAGCGATGGCGTGAGAGCTCTCCAGTGCGGGGATAATGCCCTCGAGCCTGGACAAGTCCTGAAAGGCCTCCAGAGCTTCGTCATCCGTTGCATAGGTGTATTGAACGCGACCGGCATCCTGAAGGAAAGCGTGCTCGGGGCCGACGGCTGCGTAATCGAGACCGGCTGAAACGGAGTGAGTCAGCTCGATTTGGCCATCATCATCGGCGAGCAACCAGGTCTTGGTTCCCTGAAGAACGCCGAGTTTGCCTCCCTGAAATCTGGCGGCGTGATCGCCTTTTTTGATCCCGTGCCCACCGGCTTCAACTCCAACCATGCGGACGTCTTCGTCTTTCAAGAAAGGATGAAACAAACCGATCGCATTGCTGCCGCCACCAACACAGGCAACGAGCGCATCAGGAAGCCGCTCTTCCCGCTCCAAAATCTGGCGGCGGGCTTCGAGCCCGATGACGCGGTGAAAGTCCCGAACCATCATCGGATACGGATGCGGCCCGAGGGCGCTGCCGAGGATGTAATGGGTGGTGCGCACATTGGTAACCCAGTCACGAAGCGCTTCATTCACCGCCTCTTTCAAGGTTTTCTGGCCCGCTTCCACCCCCACGACTTTAGCGCCGAGTAGTTCCATCCGGACCACATTGAGGTGCTGCCGCTCCATGTCGACCGCGCCCATGTAAACGGTGCAATCGAGCCCGAAGCGGGCACAGACCGTAGCGGTGGCAACGCCGTGCTGACCGGCTCCAGTCTCGGCGATAATCCGCTTTTTCCCGAGGCGAATCGCGAGCAGCACCTGACCGAGCGCGTTGTTAATTTTGTGCGCGCCAGTGTGAAGGAGATCTTCCCGCTTCAGATAAATTTTAGCGCCGCCGCAGGCTTCGGTGAGTCGTTCCGCAAAATAGAGCGGGGTTTCCCGACCGCAAAATTCGGAGAGCAATCGATCGAGTTCTGCCTGGAAAGCGGGGTCCTGTTTCGCTTTCCCGTATTCTTCGGTGAGCTCGTTCAGGGCTGCGACAAGGGTTTCAGGAACAAATTGTCCGCCGAAATCACCGAAGTGACCGCCCGCATCGGGCAAAGTTTCTGGATCGATCGTTGTTGTCATTTGAAAAGGTTACGGTTCAAATTGCTAAATCTTGTTCGCAGCGGCGGCTCGAAGTCACCACCACGGCATTTTTCGGAGATTGTACCCTGTACAGTCGCGGACTGTACCCTGTACAATCGCCCCGTCGGGCTTGCGTCACACGCTATTCGATTCGTAAAGAATGTATTTCCCGTTTGAGTTTCCGGTGTTTTTG
This sequence comes from Verrucomicrobiales bacterium, assembly GCA_029213005.1. Taxonomy (GTDB): domain Bacteria; phylum Verrucomicrobiota; class Verrucomicrobiia; order Verrucomicrobiales; family DEV007; genus Arctic95D-9. The sequence goes on along the minus strand of JARGPI010000031.1, from coordinate 20,116 downwards.
AAGTAGGAAGCGGCTTCAGGGGCCGTGGAATTTTGGCTGGCGAATTCCGCCAGGGCCGGAAGGCAGCAACGGTAACCAGTCCAAACTTGCCGCGGTTCCCTGATTCTTCCTTTTTCAAGAGTTATACGCCGGCGGCGACTTGAAAGACTTCCCGGGCATCGCTGACCACGCCGGTCACAGCTGCCGCAGCAACCATCACAGGAGACATCAAAATCGTCCGGCCAGTGGTACTTCCCTGTCTGCCTTTGAAATTCCGGTTACTGGAACTGGCGCAAATTTGATCGCCTACCAGTTTGTCAGGATTCATCGCCAGACACATCGAACAACCCGCGCCCCGCCACTCAAATCCCGCTTTACGGAAGGTTTCAGCGATACCTTCCTGTTCGCAGAGATGAGCTACGATTTCTGAGCCGGGCACCGCAATGGCCGTGACATGATCGGCAACAGTGTGACCTTCGAGAAATTTCGCGGCTTCCCGGAAATCGGAGATCCGGCCGTTGGTGCAGCTTCCGATGAAACAAACGTCAACTTTGGTTCCCGCGATTGGTGCACCGGCAGGAAGCTTCATGTATTCGAGCGCTTCGCGAATGCTTTCCTTCTCTTCAGGATCGGAGAAATCGACAGGATCCGGGATGTTTTCCGTCACAAAAATACCATGGTCAGGAGAAATTCCCCAGGTGACTGACGGTGCAATGTCCGCCGCATCGATGTTCACCACATCGTCATATTGGCAATCGGGATCGGAAGCAAACGCCTTCCAGTTTTCGACCGCTTTATCCCAGTCGGCACCTTTTGGAGAATAAGGTTTCCCCTCAAGGTAATCGAAAGTTTTCTGGTCCGGATTCACATATCCGCAGCGGGCTCCGCCTTCGATCGACATGTTACAAACCGTCATCCGCTCTTCCATCGACATATTGTCGAAAAGAGAACCGCCGTATTCGTAGGCAAATCCGATACCACCTTTGGCACCGAGTAATTTGATGATGTGAAGCGCGACATCTTTCGCGTAAACACCGGCTGGCAGTTCGCCATCCACATTGATGCGGCGAACTTTCAATTTCCCCATCGAAATCGTCTGTGTCGCCAGAACGTCGCGAATCTGAGTGGTCCCGATTCCAAAAGCGATCGCTCCGAACGCACCGTGAGTTGCGGTATGCGAGTCACCACAGGCAATCGTGGTTCCCGGCTGAGTGATACCCTGCTCCGGCCCGACCACGTGAACCACGCCTTGTTTTCCACTTCCGATATCGAAGAAAGTGACGCCAAATTCCTCACAATTTTCGCGGAGCGCAGTGATCATCGCCTGGGCGAGAGGATCTGAGTAAGGCTCGACCCGTTCCGTGGTTGGCACGATGTGATCGACCGTGGCAAAAGTCCGGTTTGGGAATTTCACCTTCAAACCGAGGTCACGAAGCATCCCGAAAGCCTGTGGGCTGGTCACCTCATGAATCAGATGGGTTCCGATGAGAAGCTGAGTTTGTCCGTTCGACAATTTTCTCACTTCGTGGGCATCCCATACTTTCTCGAATAAACTTTTGCTCATTGAATTCCGTTTTTAAACTGAGCCGGACCGTAGCACAGACCCCGTCGATCCGATAACGAAAATTGCGGTAAGAAATGAGGGAATCCGATCGGGCGGTGAGGTTGATTTCCCCCAGGAATCCCAAAGGATAGATCAACAGCGAAGCCCCGTAGAACTGGCGTCCCCGCCTGTTCAGCATTGCAGGAGCCGCAAAAGCCCTCAGAGTTACCACCCCTACGACCGGGTTTAGGCTTAGAATTGTTATAAAGGAATAATTCTTTGATCGGCGATAGGCTCCCGCAATGCTGAACGGGCGGGGACGCCCGTTCTACGTCGATCCAAAATGCCTCTCATCGCGATCGTTTTCACCTGATTCACTCGTCCGGATCGACGAAAACAACGGGAGCCGATCCAAATTTGACTTCAAAAAACGAATCCCATTCTTCGAGACATCTTCGATAAAGGTTTTTCCATCGCCCGCATTAACCGCTATGGTTTTCCACAATTCGCTCATGATTTTTTAAATTTTTACGGCGATTTCGTGAAATTACGATTGCAAGACCGCCTCTTTTTTGTAAAACAATGTATTCTGCTACTAAAAAGGCATTTGCAATATTGGCAGATTATCCGATCGCAAAGATATGAAAACAGCACGACTCGAAGCACGACTGACTGCAGAGCAGATGAATCTGATCGAGCAGGCGGCCAAAAGTAAAGGTCTCGCCACCGCTGATTTTCTACTCTCGACAGCTCTCGACGAAGCGAGACGGGTCATGATGGGCAAACAGGCTGTCGAGCTGACGATGACGGAAAGCATCAAACTCGGTGCCACCTTGATCAAACCGGCACTTGAGACGGTCAAGCCGTCGGATGCGCCCTTCAAGATCTACAAGTCGAACGATCCCGAATCCCAGATCGATCCTCAGTAAGTTTCCGCTACGCGGGTAAGGCGACGCCGGATTTATCCCGAAGCTCATCGATCTTGGCGATTAATTCGTTGAGCTGGTAGGGTTTCGAAAAGATCGCGAACGGTGTGCCGCCGGTTTCTTCGATAAATTGATCGCGGTCGATTAAAAAGCCACTCGCCACAATCACCGGCAAATGGATCCCGCCTGCATTGAGCCGGCGGAAAAACTCGGTACCGGTCATTCTCGGCATCGCGAGGTCAATCACGGCGGCAAATACCTCGTCGGGTTTGGTCTGGATAAATTCGAGAGCTTCCTGACCATCAGCCGCGCCAAAGGCTCGATATCCGTTTTTCCGACAGAGCGTCATCACGAGATTTCGAAGCAGCGTTTCGTCTTCCACCACAAGAACTCCGGGGGCTTTGTCCTCCTGAGGGTCCAGACGCGGGCAACCGTCCTCGGCAATCTCTGCATCGACACTGATATAGCGGGGCAGATAAAGGCTGAATGTGGTCCCCTGACCCAGAGCGGAGGTGCATAAAATATGACCGCCATGCTGACGGACGATCCCGAGTGCATTGGTCAACCCGAGCCCAATTCCCGCTTCGCTCTCTTTGGTCGTGAAAAATGGCTCAAAAACTCTCTCTCTGGTTTTTTTCCGCATCCCGACGCCGTTGTCCGAGATCGTGACAATTACGTATTGGCCCGGATCACACTCGAAGGCTTCGGATACGGCACGGTCTTCCAGAACAAAATTCCGCGCGGTGAGATTGATCGTACCTCTGCCGAATGTCGCCTGACGGGCATTCTCCAGAATGTTAACCATAACCTGATGAAGCAGGGTCTCGTCCGCATCGATATCCCACAAATCGTCTTTGAACTTCGTCTCCACTTTTAAGGTCGAAGGGATGTCTTTCGCAAATCTATCGACTACATTTCCGATAAACATTTCGGAGCCAACCGCGGTCTTTACCAACCGGGCCCGGCGGGAATAAATCAGCAATTGCCTGGCAAGAACCGATGCTTTGGTCGCTGCGTCATGAACGGTGGAAAGCTTTTGCGCGATCTCCTTTTCTCTGATCACTTTGGGATCACCTAAAAGATCGGATAGGCCGTCGGACACACTCACCAACAAGTCATTAAATTCGTTAGCCGCATTCCCGGCGAGCCGTTCCACTGCTTCAATTTGCTCCGTGACAGGATTCAACGTCTCGAATGTCTCCAGTTCCTCTACTTTCCGCAGCAAAACGAGTACGTTGTGATCCCGCCGCAACGCTTCGACCTTTCCGGTAAACTCACGACCTTCCACAAAGGTTTCCCGCAAGCTGATTTTGCCATTGAGAGCTTCCTCTTCTGTAGCGACGCTTTCTCTATAGTGAATTAAAAACCTGCCGAATATCGAGCCACTCTGAACGGTTAGCGTGCGACTCTCCGCATGCCATAGATCGCCGAAGTATTCGGCCAGCCACTCCGTCGGTTTTGATAGTAAACGCAGCGTCCCCTGATCGATCATCCCGAAAACAACGGTACCGTCAGGTTTTAAATCAGTATCTTTAGTATGACTCATTGCGGTTCGTTAGTTTAGCGGGCGAGAAAGTAGACTCCGGTTGTTTCGGGGACTTCCCCACTGTCCATAAAAGTTGAGATAACAACATCTCCACCAATGGGAGATTTTCGAATGGCAGCGACTTCCGCCCTCAGCCTCGCACTGGCAATCGACATTTGATGATTGTGCCGCCCGCCACCAACCGGGGTGGCATGCAGTTCAATTTCGGGCGCCGCCATTCCGTGAGATTGATGTAGTAGCACAATTTCGGCCAATTTTTCGAGCACCGCCGTCCGGTTTTGGATCCCTTCAGCCGTCAGGCCCAGATCACCCTCCCCATAAGCGACAACCAACTCAGGCAGCTCGGCTCTGAGTCGTTTCAACTCTTCGGGAATATCATTCCGGAAATTGCTCAGCGATACCTCCCCGCCTCCGATAATTAAATCTTTCTGATGCTTCAGAATCCGACTGTAGTACGGTTCCGGTGAAGTCCCGACCAACTCCCATTTGTCGTCACCCAGAAAAACCAGATCAGCGGTTTTCCCGATCGGGAATTCACGGTAAAATTCGGTTTTGATTAACGAGATGTGGTCATCTTTCCTTGCGGCTTCCGACGACAATTTATTAAAGTTTTTATACAAAGCTGCAATCTCCGCCCGGTGATGATCGTTTATTTCCGCTTCCCGTTTCTTTACTTCGCGTTCCCGCCGCGAAACAAAGGGCTCTTCCATCGCGACAAAGGGAATTTCTTTGATCGATCTCCAGTCCATAGAGACCCCGGCTGATTCGAACAGATCTGACAAAGGCTTTGCTAATGGGTCCCGAAGTATCGAAACCGCATCTTTCTGAAAGCGATGATTTTGCCAGCCAACCACTTCAACTCCCGGTTCCTGACTGATAACTGATTCGACACGGTTCTGATAGATTTGATCGCGAAGCTGAACCAATCCCCCGTATAGAACAGGGACTCCCAGAGCCGCCAGAAAAAGCCACGCCCGCCATCTTGATTCAGGTATCAACCTTCGCTGCTCGAGTAACAGAGGATTCAGCAGGGATAACGCCATCGGCAACATCATATCAGAGTCCCGATGAAACGTGTTCAGCGTAGCGCGCATCAATTCCCGATAGCTAGCCGGCGGCATACCGATCGAAATGACGGCCAGATACACTTTTCCCCGGCGCTCAATCTGAACCTGTTTATCTTGATAGTGAAAGCCGGTAGATCCAGACGATTCAACCACGTGATTTTGAATTTTTGCCAACAAAGCCGTCGGAATCTCCGCGTTACCGCCTCTTCCCGTAGCCCGCTGCACAACCGACCCGGTCATAGCCTCCAGCAACACCAGATTTTCCACCCGGTAGTGGGAAATTTGAGACATGGAGCTATCTCCGTCCTTTTTCAATCGGATCCACCTAAGTGGTGATATCCGCCGGAGTTGATTATCGAGATGGGTAATCAGGGAGTGAAATCTTTCTTTGATCCAGATCAGAATCGCCGCTCCCAGAATAGCACTCAATTGATCCGGATATCGGATTGGTTCGGGTATGGCGCCAAATTTGTGATGGGGCCGATGAGACGCTTCCTCCCGGGCACGGTTGCCCCCCTCCAGCTTTTCCTGATCCGCTTCGAAATCTGCAGAAGAAAAGCTGGCTGACCTACCGTGTTTCATTTTCAGCTCCCGTTTACCGCCTGTTTATCGGCGTGGGATCTATTTGGTCGGGGCTGACTGGTTGCCCTCTTCTTCACGAGCGGTTTTCATGCTCGAGCCCAGATCAATCAAAAGAGCAGCTACATCATTCCGACTCAGCGAGTGATTTTGCTCATTGGACTGCTTTTGCATCGCTGCGGTAAATTTTGCTTCAACTGCTCGAAGGCGATTCTCCAGAGCAGTCAGTCGCTCACTGAGCAGCGCTTCTTTCTGATCCAGCGTTTTCCGGAATCCTTCCTCTTTTTTGATTCGGGTGTCCGCTTCCGTCTTGAGACAGCTTTCCAGGCTGTTCAATCGTGCCTCCAACTCATTTAGACTTTCAAGTCCTGCCGGAGCTTCCGCTTCCTCAAAAACAGGCTGAATCTCCTTTAATCGATCGACTGCTGCCGGTTGTGGAGAACCAAATAACAAGTCGCGCACCGCATCGAGATTGTCATTTGTACCTGCTTTAAAAGTTGTTGGTGGAGCGGAATTTTCCATATCCCCTTAATATATTATAATTATAGAAATAGTAAATTTATTATTATTAAATAATATTTAGAAGGAGTCGAGAAATCCATTGAGCAGATCCCGGTAAGCCATTCCTGCCCGAATAATCATTGCTGCAACAATGAACAAGGTGGTGAAATAGACCACTTTGGGCACCCATTCCGCGAGTTGATCCATCGCATCGGAAAGCGAATCGGCGTAGAATTGTTTCCAGCGTTCGAACTCTTTATCCAGCATCCCCGCTTCCTCGGCGGACGCGACTCCTCGGGCCAATTCATTGGGAAAAGCAGCCGGGTTATCGAAGAAAGCTACGGCAAGTTTCTCGCCATTTTTGACCGTGGGCACGCCTGTCCTGGCGGCCTTGCGGATCAAGCCGCTGTTCGAGGCGTCACTGGCCCCTTTTAACGATTGGTCCATTCTCATTCCGGCGAGGAGAAAGATTTCAAAGACGCTGGTGAACCGTTCCAGCGCTGCGAAGCGGCGGGTTTTTCCCAGGATTGGAACCTGATTCAGCAATCGATCCGCAGCGGCCGAATTTGCGGCTTTCCTGCGAAGCACAAAGAGGAGGATCCCGACGATCAGAAGTGCGAGATAGACAAAAATCACCCAGCGCCCCGTTTCCCAAACGGCCTGCATCAGCGGCTTTTCTTCGAGAGCCGGGTTCAGTCTCGAAAACATCGCTCCAACGAATGTGGTGACAATCAAAGCGAAATGAAAAAGAAGAATGGGATAGACAAGCCCTTTTCGAACCCGTTTCCGGGTACGGTCGAGCCGCTGGTAGTAGTTGGCGAGATGATTGAGACCCGCATCCAGCTGTCCGCCCCGCTCGGAAGCATCGAGCATTTGAAAATCGAGAGCATCGAGTTTCGACGAGCGGGACATGGCCTCCGCGATCGTCAGCCCCGAGGTGACGCCCTTCTCAATCGAATCGTAAATCTGTCTCTCGGACGCTTTAACTCCCGGTTGCGCCAGCATCGACTCGCAAGCCTTCTCAATGCCCATTCCCGTCCGGACGTACTTAGCAAGATTTCGGAAAATATGACTTTTTTCAGAAGGCGACATGGCGGGAAACTTCCATCGTTCGCCTGACAAAACAAGGTCACTAAAAGGGATAATATTTTGTCACCGGGACCAAAAATTAGTTACGGCCCTCTTTTAGAAGTTATCTGTGAGAGGCGCTACTTCTGATCATCCGGCGGGATGAGCCCCAGGTGATGAGCCCGGTTGACGGCGGCAGCGGCATTTTGCACACAGAGTTTATCGTAGATTTTCTCGACGTGAGCCGCCACCGTTCTCGTGCTGATTTTCAATCGGTCTCCCACTTCTTTTTTTTGCAGGCCTTCGCTAATCAAAAGGAGGACTTCCATTTCACGTTGAGTGAGCGAGGGCAGATCCATCCCGACCGGCGGCTTTTTCTGCTTTTGCTGCAAATTGCTGATCAAGTATTGGGCGACACTGGGGTCGAGTGAAGCTCCGCCGTTCATAACAGTGCGAATCCCCTCGGTGAGTTGATCCAGCGTGTTGCTTTTCAGCAGATAGCCGGATGCTCCCCGGGAAATTGCCTGCAGGATGTCAGCTTCCTGATTGGATTGAGTCAAAATGAGGATTTTGGCCGTCGGAGCATACTCCGTTATCCAGGGAATGGCATCCAGACCGCTCATGCCCGGAAGATTCAAATCGAGCAAAATGAGATCGGGGAAAGCGGGGGCCGATGGATCCTGCAGACTTCGCAGAGCGATCTCCGCCGTGCCAAACTGACTGATGAGTAAAATATCTGGCTCACCGCCCAGCGTTCTGTCGATCACCTTTCGAAAGGCGGGACTATCCTCGATCAACATGATATTTATTTGCTCTTTCATCGCTTGCTTCAGTTGAGCCATAGAAACTTTCGGGGGCGGAGCCGCATCGTAATTTGGGTCCCCCCGCCTGCGAGGTTCTCCACCGCAACATTTCCTCCGAGCAATCGGGCCCGCCTGCGCAGAGATGCGGGAACCTCATGCCCGGAAAGGCCGGAACCATTGTCAGTTATGATCAGATTGACGCCCCTTTCCGTAGCCGTCAACTCTGTGGAGACGCGAGTGGCATTGGAGTGCCGCAGAATATTGGTTAGACACTCCTTATAAAAAAGATACAAATCAATCCGTCTCCGCGGTTTCAAATGTTGTAGACTTTTCGGATCGGGGAAAGAGGTCTCATACTCCAGATCGGAGAGCAGGCGGTCAGCCGTCCGCTTCATTTCCTCAACAAGATTTGCGTGAATTTCTTTAGTCTCGAGCATGTTGGTGCAGTAACGGGCCGTTTCACCGGTTTCTTCAGTGAGGACGCGCACCTCATCAATCACCTCAGTGAGATCGCCCCACTCGTCCGTCGCGTTTTTTCGCTCCACAATTTTTTTGGCGAAATCGCCGAGCAACCCGATGGCGTGGAGATTCGCTCCCAACTCGTCATGCAAATTGGCCGCGATTCGTTCGCGAGTTTGAACAATCGCCCGTCGCCGGATGATCTGCTGCGCCAATATAATAATGACACTGCCCGCGACCAGCAGGGCAGCCAACCAGCTCATCCGCCGAAGGTTTTTTTTCTGACGCTCATAACGGAGGGCCAGTTCCTGCATGACTCGCGGACGTTCCGTTTCCAGATCGTGACGCCGGGCGAGTTGGTTCATCCAAATTCTGATCGGCAGAATATTTCCGTAGAGATTGCGGCCATCGGTCAGGGTGTCGAGAGGTCGATAAGGGATTCTCGCGCCCGGGTTGCTTGTCGATTTTCCCAGAGCGACGTTTTGATGCTCTGATAAAAGCTCAATTTCCGCAAACCCAATCCGGAAACTCTCCGCAGGATTCGCTTCGGTCAGCCGAACATAGCGACAGCGGGCCTCAGGGACATTCCACATCATAATGGGGCCGGTATCGTTTATGCTCTCAATTCGGGTTTCGAGCAAGGTCACCGCATCTGAAAAATCGGCAATATTTGCGCCCACGATCTTGAGATGGCGGGGAATTCCATAGTTACCGGCGTAGGCCTGGGGAACCGTGTCGCTCTGATCCACCGCATGAAGATGGATGCCTGACACGGGCAGACTGGCTTCCAAATCCACCGTAAGTACGGAAGGTGCCGTAGGATGGTTTAGAAAAGGCAGACTTTTTTCACCAGTGGCGGCATCCATCAAATAAGGCGTATGGCCATCCACCAGAAACTGCTTATCCCAGGGAATGTCCGGTCGGGTGTGTTTGGGGGGAGCCGGGCAGTTGACGGGACGGCGCAGAGCGATGTTTTTTTCGCCGGAAAAAACGAGAAGTTCCGAAAGCTGAAAAATGAAGTTTTTATCAAAAGCTCTCGGGGAAAGCCGGGTGGCTTCGATCCGGATGTGCGAAGCGGAGATCCCGTCGGCCGGTATCACTAAAGGGGCAATCCTCGGCAGGATACGGCTTGTGTCGTCGTAGGCCGCAAGCACCGTTCCATCAGGACTGCCCCCGCTCTTTGCCAACACCCGAAACGATTCCGGGAAACCGTCTGATTGAAACCCCTTTTCCGAATCGCGCCATAAAGTCGGCACCAACACGATTTCATCGATCGGCACTTCGGATTCCAGTTCAATTTCGATCCATTCCATGGTGGCACTGTCGGCGTGCGTTCTCGAGCGATAACCGATCGACCCCACCCCTCCCCGCAGACTGGCCTGGGCCAGTTGACTGAGGTCGGCATCGATTTCGGCCAAATGCTGCTCAAGTTGAAACAGTTTCAGATCACTGAGCGATCCGACGTCATGCCGGGGCGTTATAGAAGCCTCCTGCGCCGGAAGTAATCCCGTCATCAGAAAGGCAATCAGAACTGGTAAGGTGTGTGGCACGGCGGGATTTTATATCAGATTAACGCAGGTAACCAGCATTCCGAGTCTCAATTGTTTCGCGATTCAGGCATCGGGCATCGGTCATACGACCGATAGACGAACTTTTGTAAAAGAGTCACTATCAAAATCAGGCAGCGGTTTCCCCCGCTGTCCGGAGGTGATCGACTCATTGCGTGTAGAACCGTGAAGATCAATCGCCCGGCATTCGGGTTTTCCCGAATTTCCTAACCCAATAAGATGCCTTCCACACCCCAGATACAGTGCTGCCAGAGCGGTCACAGGGTCTTCCCTGTCGCCTGGCAGCTATTCTGTGGTTCGGGAAAGCTATCAGCTCAAAATCGGGCGGGGTTTCTGGTGAACCTGGGAAGACGGCGCATCACGTTGCTCCCCAATTCCGGAGGCTCTCAGGATCAGTCTCTTTCATTGGCGGGACGACATATCAAGCTGCTGGAGCCGACAAAACTCTCGCTGGCTTATCAAGATTGATTAATTACATCAGGTCCCATCTCGGGCATCCACAGTATCACTTAGTAATGAAAAATACAAAACAACCTACGCCGCGCCGTCAGAACATTGGATTCAAAGCGTTTTGCGGTGTCGCGGTTCTTTTATTATATGGAATGTCAGTTGACGTGAACGCTGCCTCAGAGAGCAATCGACCAAATATAGTCGTCATCCTCGCCGACGATCTCGGCTATGGAGATGTTTCTTTTTTGAATCCTGATTCGAAAATAAAAACACCCCATATGGATGCTCTCGCAAAAGCAGGTGTTTGGGCCACTGATGCGCATTCCCCGAGTGCGATTTGCAGTCCCAGTCGTTATGCGATGCTCACGGGGCGCTATGCTTGGCGGGGATCGTTAAAAAGCGGCCGATTGAATCCCTGGGCTCCTCCCGCGATTAAAAAAGAAGCCTTCACTATGGGTGACATGCTGAAGACGAAAGGATACCAAACAGCCTGTATTGGTAAGTGGCATTTGGGTTTTATTTGGCCGTGGAAAGGTGGGGAAATGCCATCCAGGGACCTCATTGGCGGGGGCGTAAGTATCGCGAAAAACGAAATGTTTGACTGGACCCAGCCTATTCCCGAAGGCCCCTTAACGGCAGGATTTGACTACTACTTTGGTGTCGATTGTCCCAATTTCCCACCGTATGCGTTTATTGAGAATGACAAACTGATGTGTGACCCGGTCTGGATTGACAAAAATTCTCTAAAGTCTATTGGGGTTAGAGGCTTTTTACATGGCTCAGGCCCTGGTGAGGAGGGCTGGGATCTGGATCGGATTCTACCGGCTATCACGACGAGTGCCGTTAACTACATTGAGGAGCAAAGCAAAAGCGACACCCCCTATTTCCTCTACTTCAGTTTAACGTCACCTCATACCCCAGTTGTTCCACTCAAAGAATTTCGAGGGCAAAGCGATGCCGGCTCTTATGGAGATTGGGTCATTCAGACGGATCAAGCGATCGGGCAGGTGATTGATGCGATAAAGGCATCCGATGAATTCGAAAATACCCTGATCATTATTTCCAGCGACAACGGACCGGAAGGGCTCACCCGTGAACTGATCCAGTCTCACGAGCACCGGTCGACCGCTCATCTACGCGGGATAAAAGGCGATGCCTGGGAAGGCGGGCACCGGGTTCCTTTTATTGCCTCATGGCCAAAGGGAGGCATGTCGGGCGGTCGTGAAGTTGATGCGACGATCAGTTTAAAGGATTTATTTGCGACCACCGCTAACATTGTCGAATTTGAGTTGGAAGAAGGCGTCGCGGAAGACAGTCTCAATATCCTTCCTTCATTACTTAAAAACGAAGTCGTCCGGTATGAGATGATTTATCATTCCGGCAGAACGGCCTATGGCATACGCCAGGGAGACTGGGTCTACCTCAGGAAGGGTGGAAGTAAAGAAGAGCCTGAGTGGTATTTGCAGGCCCAGCAAATCAAACAACAGCAGCGGCCTCTGATGAACTCTTTAATTTGGCGGATGATGAGGCCCAGCAAACCAATATATCGTCAAATCATCCCGAGCGAGTGGCCCTCATGAAAGCCCGCATTTTGGAGATCGAGCAATCCGCATCCACGCGATGAAACCAACTCCGTGATGGAGTCAAAGTGACATGTAAATGAGAGCGCCCTGTTGAATGGCGGCGTGATAGTATCAAGTCAAGCATTGGACCCTATCAAATCAGCGGAATAATTGGATACCTAACGTAGCAAGTCGCAGCCCTGTTTTTCACCACTGATTTGGACAGTTTTGTTACCTCTCCTTCATCGCCCAAAGTGTACCCTGTACAATCCACGAGTGTACAGGGTACACTTTTTGAAGAGGTCCCAAAAAATTCAGGGTACCGGGTACCCTCGCGCAGGGTAGCCTGCGACTACACTTTCCTATTGCCCCCCCTGCGGAAATGCTCTTATCCTTTGGTTCAGTGATTTTGAGTCCGTTTTTCGGAATCGATTAAATTGCTGGCTCACGTTGCCGGCACTTTTCCTATTCAACATTTCGGCTATTCGTTTTCGACTCAGAATCGTTTATTCGGAGAGCACGGTCGCTATATGGAGAGCCTTCGCAGGTCGCCCCGAACGGTTTGCTGAAGTGGTTCATCAGACCTTTCAAAATACGTCTTTGCGAACTCCAGTATTTCAACCCCGTCTTCCACTATGATCCCGGACCAGTCGAGTCATGCCTTCACCGGCCTAGTTGATTTTTCCTTCAATCCGAAAGTCAAAATTAACTAACTACCCCCTTTTCCACCATCCAAATAGCATTAAAACAATTGAGGACGAAGGTTTTCTTACTTTCTATATCGATAACCAGCTAAAAGCAGGCTCTTCATTTGAGCTGACGATACAACTGAAGGCCAAAAAGGCGGGGCGGACCAATGTTGGCATTGAAGTAGATTCCTCTGAATTGGGTCTTTTCTATTTCCCTCACAACCTGGTTGTTAATGATCCTAACCAGCCCCTTTGATTTCTCTCGGTTACTTTGCGCTGCCGCTCAGAAACCGTTGATGAACCCGCCAGGTATTAGTTTGCACTGATTTCACTAATTCTTCGTAAGGCACACCATCGACCTGAAGCATACCCTGTTTGAGAATTTTCTGCCCGCCTTTGTATCGGTCTATATATTGGCAGCGGTTGTACCCGATGAGAAACGGCGTTGCAAATCCCTGCTCCATATAGGTGGCATGGGCCCTGCCGACACTGACGATGTCGGGCAAGGTATGCCACATGACGTTGGAATGCTCAGAGGTGTTGAAACTTGATTGATGGTCACAGATCATCACGGGTTTACCGGTCGCTTTGTAGAGTTGCTCGAATTTTTCGGCGGGGTAGTTGGCAGCGTTGGGCTGAACAGATACGACATCGATATAAGGCAATGCTTCCTGTATCACCTTCCATGGCAATGCTGCGCCTGCATATCGCTGACCAAATACCAATGTGTCCGGAAACAGCTCTCGAGTGATCGGGCCAATGTGGGAGTAGACTTCCCTGGCGATCAAGACCAGAAAGTCTTCGTCTTTAGCCTGGGCACCGTTTTCTTTGAGAAATTGCTGATACCTTTGTTTTCCCGGCGAATCCTCCGGTAAGGCACGAATCGCATCCATCCAGGTTTTGCCATTTTGATGCTTGGCTCGCTTCAAGTCCCAGGCAGGCATGTCGTTCCAGTAAATGCCGATCAAATTTGGGCTGGTCAGATCGTAATTCTTTGCAGCCTGCTCAAGGGCTTTGCGGGCCTGCTGTTTCCACGACTCACTAAAGACATCCGGGAACTCGACCGCTTTCCCCATCCACGAGCTGACCTTTCCGCTGGGCTGACAACTGGCAAAATGGGGCAGCAATTTCCGGGTCGTATGGTGCGAGCCATAACCGAGGCTGTTATATCCCCACTTGCTGAAATTTGACTGAAGATTGGCATTAGCCTTGTCCCAATCGCCATCGAGAGATTGTTTCAAAAAGTCATAGCGGGATTCTTCCGGTATCCCGAGGCCCCGGGTATGAGTGACGCCATGGGAGAGAAATCCGTGTCCATCCGGCGTAATCAGAAAGTGTCGTCCGCCGATCGTCTCCAAATGAAACCTGCCGGTTGCCGCCCCCTTCCAGGCAAGGTAACCGCCATATTTATCGAAGCCCGGTTTGGCCGGGAAAACGTCCTCAGCATTCAGTGCGGCAGCGATTAACAAAAACAGGGCAATAATTGCAGTTTTTAACACTAATCCGGGGCGATGAAACGAATTGACACAAAGGAAAACTAATCGAATGGGCAATGCCGGAAAAGGCTCCTCAGGAGTGTTAAAATTAGTGTTCCTTAGTGTCATATTTGTCGGGGTGGATGTCCGTTATATTGATAGGCATTTGCTTTTTCAAGGGAAAATCCGCCTGTCAGCTTAACAGCCAGGCTAATTTTAAGAAACAGTTTTCAACTCAGGGTCGTTTGTTCGGAGAGCATGGTCGCTATGGCGGCCCTTACGCAGGTCGCCCCAAACGGTTTACTGAAGTGGTTCATCAGACATTTCAAAGTGCGTCTTTGCGAACTCCAGCAAGTCCCCCCGTTTTTCCCCGTGATCCCGGGCCAGTCAAGTCATGCCTTCACCGGCCTGGTTGATTTTTCCTTCAATCCGAAAATCAAGATTAACTACCTGACCTTTTTACAAAGCAATTTGCCGCCCCCGGATATTGAGTAGACTCTGCTGGTGGCGACTCCGGAGCGGTCGCGGGTTGGAGCCCCCCCCGTTAAATGACGGTAAAGTGTTGGTAGAAACGCCCAATCGATTCATGTTGCTCACCTATTTCCTGAATGAGTTTTAGTGGCAAGCAGTCAGTTAGTTCAGCATCGGCCATCGATATTCCTTTTTTAAAGGATGAATAATCGGCGTAACTCAATAGGTATTTACATTCATTAATGAATTGGCGCGGAGTGATTTGGTCTCCCACGGCTTGACATAGATCGGCATAATACGCGTGGGTCGCTAGTACCATCATTTGTACATGGCGGACATCCTGTCTATCTTCTTGTTCAAGACCTGCTGCATTGTGAGCTTTTGAAACCAGTAGGGAAACTGGATCGATTACAGCAATTGGGTTTCGAATCTGAACTCTTGCTGCAATCTTTTCAGCCGAAACAGGCCCATAAATTGAACGCAATAGTTCGAACATTAATTGCGGTTCGGAGTTTGTTTTGAAAACCCCGACGACCGGTTGTCGTAAATCACTAAACCGTTTCAGTTCACCATCTAAAATTCCGGGAATTTTATATAGTCCTTCAATCGGTCCAAACAGGTCGACATCTTTCGAAACAAAGGGTGCATATTCCAGCAGGAGTGGATTTTTTATACTATAAAATTCAGCCCAAAAGTTCACCGCTTGCCCGGCAACGAGAATGAAATCAGCTCCTGCTTTGTTCAGTTTTTCAAGCTCTGGCAAATAAAGAGCAAGAGGGAGTCTTTCATCGTCCGATGACATCCCAATCGAGTGAACAGTTTGCGACAACCCATCCTTCAGGAAAAATTGAGTTCTCGCGTTGCAATTCCTCTGCGGTCACCTCACCACGATTAAGCCTTTCGAAATCGTCCTTGCGGGATTCTGCTTTCTCCCGCAAGCGTGCTTCTACTGCGTCATCATCGATGGTGATTCGATCATCCATTACCCTATCGTATCATCTCCAGTTTGTTTTTCAAGAACATGCCGCCGTTAAGCAATTCTGAATTTTAAGAAATGAGTCATCACGGCCCGCATCAGACTTAGGCGTAGGCTTGGCAATCTGGGATTCCCGGAATAATCCGGGGCGAGTCCTCATCCAGCCGGATCAAATCGATTTCAAAATGCGGCACCCAGCGATGCCCTTCCAGATCAATCAAACCCTCCAGAACGAGGCCTTTTTTCCAGCCATCGGTCCCTTGAAACAGGACAATCATTGCTGGCAGGCTCACCAGCTGAAAGCCCTTAACGACCAATTTGTGCTACCAAATCCTCAGCCTCAATCCCCTTTAGGTCTGCCTCCGTTTTCAGAGACTTCAGGGTCTCAGAACGCAAATCGATTTTCAACGTCATCCCTAAGAGTTATAACTCCACTTCATGATTTGTTCGAGACAAAGCTAGGCGCAAGAGTTATCGGCTGGGCTGCTGTCGAACCGGCGTTAGCACCAAGATCTGCACATAAATGGGATCAATCGAAACAGGCGCTCTACCAGCGAAATAATCCACACGTCTCTTTGCTGTTCCAAAAATCAGTAATTTCAGTTCATCGTTGGCTAAAGTGGTTTCAGAGATTGTGAACCGGATCTCCTTCAGACGGGTTCGGAAAAGGTATTGAGACGATTCTTGGCCTCCTTTTTGCCAATTAGCCTGCCTCGTTATTTTTAAATCCTCCGGGTTAATCGCCGAACGATGGTTGTTAATCCGTTAAGATAGCATGATGGAACGGAAAATTTGACAATTCGATTGATTCTGTTCATTTGAACGTGGAAAACCGCAAAAGCTGTAAAGAATGCCTGAATTTAGATCAGAAGAAGTTTTGGATGACCTCAAGGAGTGGTTCTCTCGCTTGAGTTACTCAATGGAGGGCAACAAAGCCTTGAAGCACCAGAATGCTAACATTCGGCTTGAGGACTTTTTCTGCGAATTGCTCAGCAAGGTGTTCAAATGGAATCTACAAAACGCGAATGGTTTGATCGATAGCAATCAGGATTCCTTTGATTTGGTTGATGATTCAATAAAGACTGTTGTCCAGGTAACAGTGACCACCTCTACGGGAAAAATCCAAAAGACCCTTAGCACATTTCGCAAAAAGAAACATCACGATTCTTACACTCTTTTGAAATTCGCTTACCCGGTGATGGACGCACCAACTACAAAAGCGAAATTCAAAAAAGAAAAAGGCGATTTCGATTTTGATGCAAAACGAGACCGGATTGACTTCAACTCAATTCTAAAAGAAGTTTCGAATCGCGATCTTGTAGATCAAGAGGAAATCCTTAATTTAGTCAAACATCATCTTACTCCGCTCGGAAGGGCGCTCAATGATGTAGCGGATAGCATATTACCGCAGGTTTACCCTACAGAAATGATCGATAGGGAAACTAAAGAACAGACCCAAACTCTTCTGAAGGGGAGGTTTTACCCGGATTTTGATCGAATACAATATGCGATTTCTTTAGGGGACCGCGTGGCAAACGGTTCGCTTTATGGAGGTACTGATACAACAAAGAGTCGCGCTCTAGCCGCATGCGCCAGAATTCTTTCAAGGGAAGATGATCCAGATTTGGCAAAATCCCTTTTAACTCAAGCGAAAAAACTTTCAACTGTCCCTGAAATCGAAATAGCAGAAGCATTCATTAAGTCGCACCAAGGCGATAAACGGAGCGCCCTCCAGGGTCTTGCTAAATTGGACACCCCATTTAGCAAAACGGCAGCATTGATGGTTGTGATGTATCATGATGGGTGCGAGAAAGCTTTAGATTGGGTTGAAGACGCGGGTTACAGCATTGCTGATTTTGATTCTGAAGGAAAATATTTAACCACAACTCTTCA
Source organism: Verrucomicrobiales bacterium (assembly GCA_029213005.1). GTDB lineage: Bacteria > Verrucomicrobiota > Verrucomicrobiia > Verrucomicrobiales > DEV007 > Arctic95D-9. The sequence continues at coordinate 2,561 of JARGPI010000031.1, read as the reverse complement.
GCACACTCTTTCGCGTTGGGATGACGCAAGTACTACTCTTGAACTAATTACGCCCGAAGATTTCGATTCCACGCCAATTCTCTACTATCTCACTGGGATAAATCACGTTCTATCAGTTTCCCCTCAGGATCTCCGTAGCCGTATCGTGAATGATGGGGTTCCCTTTTATGCCGCAGATTTTCCGCTGGCGGAAAGTTCAAGTTCTTTCGTAAAAAGGAATAAGGCAATAGAGATGTTTTCAGAAGCCGCGCGGGTTGCCAAAGAACTAAACCGTGAGGAAAGCGAAGCGCTGGCCGAGGATTTTGTTCTTTGGCTTGAATTGCGAGACCCAAAACATTCGGAATCCGCGAAAACTCGACTTTCAGCAAAGTTTCGCGAACCATCAATCCCGCTCCATCTGATTCCAATAGCCTTTCAATTTGGTCTAGGCTTGAAAGTAAAGATTGTTGAAAAGGAAATTCAACAACAAACTGCACTTACTGGTGGTATGACACTAGGTGGAGCTAAAGCTCGGCTGGCATTGGCGTTTTTGCAGAAAGATTCCAAAAGCGCGGCCGAATATTGCACAAAACACTACGAAGAACTCTCTCAATTCCTTGGATCCTCATTCATATCGTCTATTCAAGTAGAACTCTACGCGCGGGCTGGTAGAGTCGAAATGGCTACAGAGTCGTTCGACAAAATAAGGAACGAAGGCATCAGTGAAAATGAGGAGCGCCGACTCAAGGGACTGATCGATGAGGCAAAAGGCAAAAGTTCAATATCAATCAGGAAAGCTCTATACGAAGAATCGAAAGAATTAGTAGATTTGGCCGCCTTAGTAGGTGAATTGGAGGAGAAAAATCAATGGGACCAAGTCACCCACTATGGAGAATTACTGTTCAATGAAACAGGGACGATCTCGGATTTGGAGCGGTTAGTTCAAGCCCTTTTCCGCGACAAGCAATATGAGAATATAGTTTCCATTCTAACTAAGCGTAGTGATTTAATGGCTAACTCTGAGGAACTCCGTATGACTTACTGTTGGTCATCGTTTCAAGAGGGAAACATCATTGAGGCGAAGCGTCAACTGAATACATTAATGACTAATTTCACTAGTTCGAATGCTAGAACTTTGCATGTTAATATCGCTATAGCGTTAGGAGACTGGAATTCCCTTGCTTCATTCGTAATAAACGAGCTGGATCAGAAGGCAAACAGGACGCCTAAAGAGTTGATATTCGCCGCTCAACTGGCTCTCCAATTAAGTAATCCAGTTGCCAAAGACCTAATTTTCACCGCAGCTGAAAACTGCGAAAATGACGCGGAAATTTTTGCGGGCGCATATTTTTTAGCAACTAAGGCCGGATGGGAAAATTTGCCCGAGGTAAATGTTTGGCTTCAGAAAGCGGTGAAACTTTCAGGGGAAAGCGGGCCGATTCGGCCAATGACATTATCTGATATTTACGATCATCAAACAGACTGGATCAGGAGCGAAGCTGAGATAACCGATATGTTGGTTAAAGCGGAAGCTCCAACTCTATTAGCTGCAAGATTTCTAAATAAGCCCCTCTTTGATCTCACAATTTTCCCGGCATTGGCGAATTCTGCAACCGTTGATCCGCGACAAATAGTGGCGGTCCCAGGTTTCTGTGGAAATAGAATTGTTTCATTGATTGCCCCTGATGAAATAATAGGGCTGGACCCAACGGCTTTAGTTACATTGTCATTTCTTGGCGTACTTGATAAAGTTTTGGATAATTTTGATAAAATCTCTATATCACATTCAACTTTAGCTTGGCTATTTAAAGAAAAACAAAATATCAATTTCCATCAACCCAGCAGGATTAGAGACGCTCATAATCTGGCTCATTTGGTTTCGACAAATCAATTAGTAAAATTTACTGAATACCAATGCTGGCGTTCCGATTTGGATCTGATGGTTGGAACGGAATTGGCGACCTTCATCAGAGAAGCTATCCAGAACAATGAAGATACTGATATACAACATCTTGTCGTGAAGTCGTCACCGGTTCATATAGTCGGTTCACGGATGAGCGAAATTGCTGATTTAAGCGCTTACGACGAGGTGCTTTGTTCGTGTTCTGGGATTGTTAGAAAGCTCCGAAACACTGTACAATTAACCTTATCGGAAGAAAATGACGCTATTGCTTACCTTCAGCTTCAAGAACAACCCTGGCCAAATGAACCGAGTATAGAAGATGGCGCGATTCTATATTTAGATGATGTAGCTGCGTCTCACTTGCTTCATTTGGAAGTTTTGAGCAAGCTTAAAAGTGCTGGATTAAAAGCCTTTGTTTCAGAAGACCTTGTCTTGGAAGCTAATTCGTTTATCACTTTCGAAAAGAGTGTCGAACAGGCTCTAGAAATTATTGAGCGGGTTCGCGCACCCATTTCCAACCGAGTTCAAAGCGGAAAAATAAAGGTATCCAAGGCTAATCGTCAGACGGAATCCGATAACGCTGATATAATTGATAAATCAATGGCGGATATTTTTTCTTTAGCGGTAAGCACCAAAACAAGGGCATCTAGCGAAAACCTGAACTTCCGTCATATCATAT
>JARGPI010000030.1 GCA_029213005.1 Verrucomicrobiales bacterium | reverse complement strand
TTGATATACTCATTCAGCGTGTTGATCGAAATACTCATTTCAGAAGCAATCCGCTTTCTGGACAGGCCCTCCAGTAACAGATTGAGCGCCATCCGACACCGCTGTGGAAGATCGGGGACTTTCAGCGCTGATTCCCAGGGCCAACCCTGTTCATGGAGCCAGCCGACTTCTGACATAATGATATCGACGATCTGAGCGTCCCGTTTGCTGAAAGGAGGTCTACCCCATTTCCGATAGATTCCGATACCACTGAGGCAGTTGTTGGCGACCGGGCGATAGCATAACAACGGGGCAGCGATGTTGGCGTTTTTCCATGCTTCAGCGATATGCTCCCGCCCAAATACTTTTTCCGGATCATACTCCTGAGGGATCCGGGTGACTTGTTTTCCGCTTTTGACCAACTCAAAGCCGAGGGGCCGCAGCATATCTTCGAGTTCCCGGTTGTCGAGAGCGAGCAGGAGTTTCGGAACCTGCTCTTCTTCGAAGCCTCCGGACGTCATGGCTGTATAAATCGGACCTTTGACGGGATCATAATCAGCGGCGAGGCCCCAGATCCAGAAATCCGCGCCAATCATGGAGCAAAGTCCATCCATTAACGTTTGTTTCATTCCCACCTGCCCTTTTTGCGAGCTGACAACGTCAGCGAGTAATCGAACCATGGTTCGAGCGTCTTCTTCCAGAATCGTTTTCTCTTCCTCCATTTTCTCAAATTAAAAACTATGGGGCATTTACTTAAGTAGCACGATGTCTGGGGATAAGCCACCGTGAACTTAATTTGAGTCGAGGCTGTCACTGATGACAGGCGCTGAAAGAGTGGTGCCGCTACGGCTTCAATTTGGACATAAATTGAGAAACCTTTTCGATCTCATCCTTTTCCAGTCCGGAGTAACGTGGCACCAGAGTTTCGAGAATGGAATCAATTCCGTGAAATTCGCTGCCATTGTGATTCTCGGTAAACGCACGGGTCTGGAGATCGATTTTCTCGCCGGCTTCGAGGATATTTTTCTTCTGCCCGGTAACAAATGACAGTGATTGATAGATCTCGATTGACGCTTTGATTTCCGGAGCGTCGATAATTTTGTTAATTGCGACCAATTCGTCGAAAATTCGGCGTGCCTGGATCGAGTGTTGCACGGCAAAAGTCGGTAATCCGTTCTTCAATTTGATGAATTCCCCGGAGGGATCGACCGGTGGGTCGGTGGCACGGGAGATCACCTTCAGAGTATAGGATAGATGCATCAACTTACCGGTGAGAAACAACATCCGTCGCCGGTCGATCGGGATGGGTTGGAGCTGGCTGGAATGGCTTTTTACCGACCTACCCGGTTTCGAGACTAGGTAGTTGTGCGAAGTTTCCCCTTCATACCAGGAGAGTAATTCGAATCCATTGGTGATCGCGGGATGACCGGTGTGATTGACGAGCTGTTCGTCGTCGACGACATGGCATTCGAAACAGGTTTTCACGACTTCGTAGAGTCGTTGCGGGTGCTTCATTCCGGCTTCTGAGGCGCTGCTAACCCGCTCGGCACGACTTTTGGATTTCACATTGTGAAGATTGATCCAATCCAGAGCCGGACCGTGGCAGGATTCACAGCTGATACTCTCTGTTGTCTGAACGGCGGAATGCAGAAATTCCCTGGTATAGTGGCAGCGCACGCAACTCGCTGTCGTCGGAATCTCTGAGACCTGAATACCCGCTATTTCAGCGATATTCCGGGCTGCTTCCGATTTGATCAGGGTTTCGAAAGACGTGGCATGGGCGGATTCAGACCACCGGTCCACCATCTCTTCATGGCATTCGGCGCAGGACTCAATACCCACTGTTTTGGTTGGATCCAGGGGGGGATGTTGCGCCTCGCTCCAATTCATCGCGACTATGTGAACGACGATCGCGATCGAAAGTTCAAGCCCGAGCCATTTTCCGGAATGTGTGAAAGTTATCAAAACTAGCGAATAATTTTAATGTACTGGTTATTAAATTTCCACAATTATTATAATTAAATTTAATCAGGATACGGGATTTCAGTATAATTTTTCTATTAATTAAAATTAATATTTAGATTTTGTTGATAATTATAATATGCGTGACAATATGGGCGAAAGATTAGTGATAATTAGCGAAGTCTAATAACCTTTCAATGTCCTCTAAATCGCGTTGCCACCACCAGTTACGGTCACTCCCTCCGTTTTTTTTGACCGTATGGATTCTCTCGGTCGGGATGGTTCCCGGGCTGCCTGTGAAGGCTCAGGAGAGTAAGGAAGAAGGTGCCAGTGTATTGGCTGACGACGTTCACCGAACCTGGTTGAAGCGAATCGAGGCTGAGGATCGCTTTCCGACGGCTGCCGCCTGTTCGCAGTGTCATCCTAAGCACTATCAGGACTGGTCCAGCTCTCCGCATGCCTACGCGATGATGAGCCCGGTATTCAACTCGATGCATGCCAAGATCACCACCCGCACAGCGGGGACAACGGGGGATTTCTGTATTCGCTGCCACACTCCGGTGGGTATGCAGCAGGAGGAAGAGGTTTACGGGAGCGTCCTGCTGAGAGCTCCCATCGTGGTGGAAGGGGTAACTTGTATTGTCTGCCACCGGATAGACCGGAATTTCGGAACCGCCAGCGGGCGGCTCGCGATTAAGCCGGGCCCGCTCAACGATCCCATTTTTGGTCCCACAGGAAATGCCAAACTAAAGGACGCTATCAAGTCCGATGATTATGGACTGGTAACCGATGATTCGCAGCGCGGGAAACTGGTGCATGGCGATATTCATCGATCGCCCGTCATTTCATCCTCCGCATTGTGTGCATCCTGCCACGACGTGAACTCACCGGCCGGAATTCGTCTCGAGTCTGCGGCGACCGAGTTTCGGAACTCTCCCGCCAGTAAAAAAGGACAGAACTGTCAGGACTGTCATATGAATAAAACTCCCGGTGCCGTTCCTTCCGATGAAAAACGGCACGCAATCCCCGGTCGAGATTCTAATTTTGACTATGGGCCAGCTGCCTGGGTTCGTAATTCGCCGCTTGATCCCAAAGAGGGTATCCCGACTCCGTCACGCAAGCTGACTAACCACATGTTTATCGGGCCTGACTATAGTATAGTTCATCCCGGTATATATCCGCAGTCGGTAGAAGCTCCCGGCTTTACCTATACCAATCGTTTCCTCGACTCGATGAGCAAGGAGATGGAGGGCGTGAGGAACTATCTCAAAAAGATCACTGATGAAAGTGAGCGGGAGAAAAAAGAGGAGGCGGCCAAAGCGAAGGCGCTGAAAAATGCGACTCTGGTAGCTCGACGTCACGCCCTGTCAGACTGGATTTCGTTTCGCTGGTGGGAAGGCTGGGGGACTCCTGAATTTGAAGAGGAATTGTCCGATGCAAGCCGCGCTGCCAGATTGAAAGGGGTTGGTTTTCCTTGGGCCGACGAAAAAGATTTGCCCGCTGCAAAACGCCGTCGGGAAACTGCCCGTCTGATTCTGGCTCATCAGTTTAATCAGTTGAATCGCGCCCATGTTGCGAGAACGCACATCCTCCGTCGAGCACTACAGATTGGAGATTTTAAAGTCGTTTATCATGATCAAAAGGGACTGAAATTTAAGTTCGATATTCTAAATGTCTCCGAAGGGCACGCTGTCCCGACAGGTTTTGATGCGGAGCGGGTCATGTATCTGGAGGTAACGGTCCGCGATGCGAAAGGTCGGAAGATCTATCAATCCGGAGACCGCGATCCCAACGGTGACTTGCGTGATCTTCACTCGGCTTACGTTCATGCCTCCGCTCCGAAAACCGGTCGCTGGGCCGATGCCAATGCCTGGAAGGCGGCTGCGGGATTGCCTTTGATGAAGGAGGACAAAATGTGGAGGCCCGATGCCCACTTGATGTCGCTGCAATCGAAGTTTGTCTCCGGCAATCTGACCGGTGGCGAGCGCGAGCAGATTTTGGCACTGAATTTGTCGCCGGATCCCGTTCCGTTTGTTCGCCCTTCGACGCAGCCGGATATCCATTCCGGTCGTGCCGGGTCGACGCGGAAACAGTTCCGGGGGATCCCGCCACTGGGTAAGCGACTCGCGGAATATAGAATTGATTGTGATCAGCTTACCGGTGCTTATCCCTACAACATCGATGTGCGCCTGATTTCACAAATGGTTCCCGTTAATCTGATCAAGCGAATTTCATCAGTGGGTTTTGACTACAATTTGTCCGCTGGAGAAGTGGCACGCCGGGTCGCCTTCGGACATGTCGTCGATACAGCCGGAAACCGGAAGGGTGGGGCGGTCACGATCTGGCAAAGGCAAATCCAGATAGGTGAAGGAGATGAACCGTTCTGCAATTTACAGCCTTCCGGTGAGGACGAAATTCTTCATATCCCGGTGGCAGATTACCCTTTTCCCCATACCTCTGAAGAAGAGATTCAAAGGCGCCGCCAGGAGGCCTCAGGCGGGGGCGATGCTGCTGACTTTATGGTTAATAATCTGGGCCCTTACCTGCCCGAAGTATGGCCTTTTATCGTTCCTGACGGGCTTCCTCTGATCCCCAGTCCGTCAGATTCATTATTTCCTTTTTTACCGACTCCCGTGGCGCCGGAAACCCCCGAAAAGAGCGAATAACATGATTTACTCTGAAATTAGCGGAATTGTAGCGAAACGTCTTCTACCTATATTTGGGTGCATCGTTGCCTCTATTGGGATAATTGCCAGGTCGGAGCCCGATGACCACGGCGGGCACTCTCTGGGACTGGATGAAGAGGTGGTTTCCTACGTTGATTATGGCGGGGGCCTTGCCCCGAGGGTTCCGACGATAACCGAGAGGATTGATGATATCGCATACCCGGAAAACGTTGAGCGGCGAAAAGCTATCCAGGCGCGGCCCCTTGACTGGACTGCCGAGCCGCTTCCCGATTACGAGACTTTTTTCGGCGGGGAACGATTTTTGAGCCCCGGTCCGATTGACCCGGGAACTGTATTATCGACCGGGGCCACCTACCGCCCCTCGTTTGTCGCTTTCGGAACCTTGCGAACCGCCCTTCAGACCTATGATCGCGACAACGCGGAGGGGCAGGTGACTGAGTGGGCGAACCGGCTCGATCTTTTCGGGAACTATTCCTTCAGTACCACGGAGCGACTCGTCGTCGGGTTTCGCTTCCTCGACGATGATGGGGATTTCACTGGCTATCGGTTCTCTGAGCATGGAGATGATCGATATGTGGATGGTTTTAATTTTGAACCTCAAACCTTTTTCCTCGAAGGAAATCTAGGCGAAATCTTTCCTTCGCTGGAACCCGAAGTTATGCGGAAGCGTGACTGGGCATTTTCGCTGGGCCGCCAACCGCTGAATTTGCAGGATGGTATACTGGTCAATGATAACATCGATGCGATTGGTATCACCCGGCACAATACCTTTGTCGCCGGGGCATCCTGCGCCAGATTTTCTGCCTACTTTGCATTTAATGAAGTTCACCGCAACGATCGGGTGAGGGATAACAATGCGAAGTTAGCTGCCTTTTCCGCCTGTTTTGATTATCCGAAGCAGACTATAGAAACCGATTTGGTCTATGTTTATGGCGATGACACCACGGGTGGTGATGGACTCTATCTGGGTGTCGGTCAATTGCGTCAGTTCGGCTACTGGAACTCCAATCTCCGGGTAAATGCTTCATTTGCGCTCGATGGTGAAACCGCAGCAATCGACAACGGCGTTCTCATTTCAGAAGAGTTTTCCCGAGTGATGCGACATAATCATGACATTCTCAGTTTCAATGTCTTTGCCGGATTCGATCGCTTCACTTCAGCGGCCCGTGACCCATCTACGGGAGGGCCTCTCGGTGGTTTCGGCGGGCTGCTTTACCGGGCTGTGGGAATTGGCAGTTATGGTGCGCCGTTGAGTTTTGAGGAGGAAAATATATTCGGCGCCGCAGTGGGGTATCAACACTTCTTCGATGAGTTTTCCGAAAAACAGATTGCGGTGGAGCTGGGAGGGAACGGCTCGCTCGACAATCCGGAGGAGGATACGACGAGTCTCGGTTTGGCGGTGCAATACCAGCAAAGAATTAACTGTTCGTCACTGGTCAGCCTGGGTGGATTTGTTGCCAGCCGTGGTGGCGATGCGCAACACGGATTGCGGTCCGAGATTGTTTACAAATTCTAGTTCGAACTGACGGCTTACCGCTATCGCCCGAGTGCTATACCGGAAGCGGTTGCTGCCAGTATTTCCCGGTCGAGAGTCTGACGAACCGTGGAAAGAACGAAGCGGTTCGAGGCCGGTTTTTGAACAAAGTTCTGTCCCTCCTGCAACAGCAAATCCTGACCGGCGATCTCCGGGCTGTACCCGCTGATGAAAACCACTTTCAGATCCGGAGATTCGGTCTGAAGACGGGTGGCGAGATCAAGGCCGCTCAATTCACCCGGCATCATGATGTCCGTAAGCAGGAGGTCCACTTCATTCTTGTGGTTTTTCCAAAGCTCCAGAGCCGAAGCCGCGTTCTCCGCGTCGATCACCCGGTAACCGGATCTTTCGAGGAGGAGGCAGATCATTCTGCGTATCGGTGTTTCGTCTTCGGCAAACAGGATCGTTTCCGTGCCCTGAGTTTCGGACGGTTTGGAACTACCTTCGTCGATATAGATATCGGACACTTTTGATTCCGGAAATGATACCGTGAAGGTAGAGCCTGTTCCGATTTCACTATCGATTGTGATTCCACCGTCATGTTGCTCGATAATGCCGTAAACGGTCGACAATCCGAGGCCGGTTCCTTTGGCCAGTTCTTTAGTGGTGAAAAACGGGTCGAAAATACGGTTGAGGTGCTCTACGGGAATGCCTTTTCCTGTATCGGTGACGGTCAAATTGATATAGTCGCCGGGGGGGAGTTTGGTGTCTGAGCGGTTGCCTTCCTTGATTAAAGAAGAGCGATTGGTTCCGATCTCCAGAACTCCGCCGGATTCCATTGCATCCCGGGCGTTAATCGCGAGGTTCAGCAGCACCTGATCAATCATGCCGGAGTCGGCTTTGATAGCGAGTCTCCCGGGCGCGAGATTAAGAACCAGCTCCTGATCATTCCCGATGAGTTGTTTCAACATTTTCGAAAGATTCCGAATACACTCATTCAAATCGATCACTGATTTCTGAATCACCTGCTGCCGGCCGAAAGCGAGTAGTTGCTTGGTCAGGTTCGAAGCCCGGTTGGCTGCATCCACGATTTCCCGGGCCGCTTTTTGAATCTCCTCTTCGTCGTTACCCGGTAGAGTAAGTAGAGATCCGTAGCCGGAAATCACTGACAGGATATTATTAAAGTCATGAGCGACTCCTCCCGCGAGTCTGCCGATCGCCTCCATCTTTTGAGCCTCCCGGAGTTCGCTCTCCAACTTTCGTTGATCGGTAATGTCTCTGAAATTCAGGACGATCGCGTTGACCGCTTTGTCGTTGAGCAGACTGGTGGCGACGCCGTCGAAGTATACCCAGTGTCCGTTGCTGTGGCGGCTTCTCCAGGAGATATTGACCGGGGTCCCGGGTGCTGCCACTGCTTTTTCGAGGCTGGCTTCGAGAACGGGACGATCGTCAGGATGGCATGAGTTAAGTAAACTTCCCTCCGACGCCGTTTCATTTTCACCGGTGGCACCCTCTACCGAACGGCTGGAGTAAAAAATCTCGAACTGTTCATCCAACAAGCTGATACATCCGGAGTTGTATTCGATGAGAGCTCTGAACCGCCGGTTCAAATTGTTGATCTTTTCTTCCGATAACACCTGCTCCGTTACATCTACCAATATGCCGCGCAGCTTTACGGGGCGGTCGTTTTCGATGATGACCTTTACCAGATCTCTGACCCAAACCACATCGCCATTTTTCCTGATCATTCGATAGGAAAAATGGTGGTCTTCCAATTGGTGCGTTTGTTGAACGCAGAACTCCACCGCTCTATCTCTATCTTCGGGATGAATACGACTTTTCCAGAACCCGGGAGTTTCAGTCCATTCCTCTTTAGGAAATCCGAGCAGCTTTTCGGCGCCGGGACTTACGAAGGTGAATTGAAAGGTGTGAACATCTGCTTCCCAGAGAACCGCATCGACCGAGTTTATCAAATCGGTCAGGTAGCTTTTCTGGCGCTGAATGTTTTCTTCGCTCTCCTTCCGCGCTGTCGATTCGACCACCACTCCCGACATCTCCAGTGGTTCTCCGTCTTCATCGTAGTTAAAACGTCCACTACTCACGATCCAGAAGGTGCCGTCTTCCCTGACGATGCGAAATTCCTGCTCAAACTGAGTTTTTAAATCGCGACTTTCCTCAATCGATTTCAAAAGCTCATCGACATCTTCCGGATGAACAATATTGAGGAATTCGTCGAAGGTGCCGCCAAAGGATCCTTCCGGCACACCCCAGAGGCGCTCGTGCCAATGATTCCAGGTGATTTTGTCCTTTTTAGTATCCCAGTGGAAGGTTCCCATTTTTGCGGCGTCAAGAGCGAGTACTTGAGAATCGCGAAGCATTTCACTCGCGATATTTATATCTTTGGCAATGGGGGAGGTATTCATGGGGGTGCCAATAATATAATTACCATAATTCGGGATGAAAAGCGAAATTATGCCTTTCCGAAGATTTTTTGGGGGAATGAGCCGTGCCCGGGCCGGTTTCTCCTATTCGGGACCGGGATTTTTCGCTCCTAGAATCTCCATATTATGGATCGACCAATAACCTCTGCTCTTAGCGGTTTGGGTGATTTTGATAAATCGGGCCGTTTGTTCAGGGAATTCGATCACGGTTTTTGCGCTTTCGCCTTTTCCCTTCGCGACCGGTTTTCCCCAGTTCTCACCATCGGCAGAGATAGAGATTTGGTAGCCTTTCGGGTAGTCGCCTCTTGATTTGGCGGCATCGAGCAGCAGTCCGGCGATACGGGTCGGAGCGGGAAGTTCGACTTGTACCCACATGCCCGGTTCGCGATGTTTTCCGGTAGTGTAGCGCGTATCGAGTTTGCCATCGATGGCATACTTCAGATCCTCAGGCTTGTGGCTGGCGGTCAATTTCCATTGCCCCCGGTTGGGGAGCGGTTGCGGGACGCTGCTCATCAAAGTTTCGAAGGTCCAGGGACTGGAGCGTTCTCCGATTTCTTCGCGAATTCTTTTGACGTCAGCCTCTTTCACAAAGCCGAGGTGATTTCCGAAGCTGTTTTGCACATAGGAAATCACAGCGGCAACCCAGGCGTCGCCATTCGATGCCATACCTATCATTTCTCCAGGATAGGTTTTTCCATCGATCGGTCCGGTCAGTCCGTGGAGGACGACTTTGATTCCGAGATCTTTGTGCGAGGTGAGAATTTTTGATCCGACAAAGGAAGGGGCCAATGTCAGTGCTCCGTCACCTCCCGGGAGTCGGGTGCCACGTCCGTCGGGGCCATGGCAGGCAAAGCAAAGGGATTCGTAGATCGCCTGACCTTCCTGATATTGTTTGAGCTGATCGGGAGTCAGTTTCGCCGGAGCTTTTGTTCCGCCTTTCAGAAGTTGGGTCCCGAAGTTTTTCACTCCGCTGCTGGTGTGGGCCTTAACTGTTGATTCGATGAGTTTCTCGTGATCAGGAAATTTCAGTAGTTTCGCCGTCATCATCGCCTGGGTGGATACACCGGGATCGGAATGATTGGCGAGGACTGCGATATCGGTGCTTAATTCCGTTTTTCCCGCTTTGTAGAGTGATTCACTGGCACGAATCATTGCGCGACTTACTTCCGGATCGGAGCTGGCGAACAACTTTCGCGCCAGATCAAGGGTGAGGGCATCGAGCCCTTCCAGAGTCCAGATGGCATGAATCCGGGCGAGCTGATTATCGCTATCGAGCGCAATGGTCTCCAGCTGCGGCGCTACAGATTTATCTCCTTTGAGGATGAGCAGTTTCTGAGCCGTGTCTCTCCACCATCCATTCGGGTGTTTCAGGTGGGCAACGAGTTGGGCGGGGGATTCGTTCAGCATTTCCGGTTGCGGGCCGCGTTTGAAATCGTCGTGAACGAGACGGTAGATCCTGCCTCGCTGTATATTTTTAGCAAAACCGTAGTCGTCGATCACTCCACGCAGGTAGCTGCCGGGTTTGGTCCAGTTGCCCTGTTGGATGATTCCGCGATACATGTCCACTATATAGAGACAGCCGTCGGGTCCGGTATTCATATTCATAGCCCGGAAGTTCGGGTCGGTGGAGCGGATGAACTCGGATTTCGGGTGGGCGTTACTCAAATAGGTAATTCCATCGCGGACTTCCACTTTGCTGCGTCGGATCAATCGTCCGACCGGTTCGGAGAAAAGCAGGTCGCCTTTTAAATCCCCGGGGAGTCGGTCGCCCCGGAAAATCTCCTGACCGCAGGTCGCGGTGAAGTGATTCAGGGTCTGGTCCTCTGGCCGGAAGCGCTTCGTGCCGCCCTGAACGTCGGGAATGCCGACGAGTGGGTGAACTTCGCGATAGTCGATCGGGAACTGGTTGGATACGTTGAACTGCCCGTAAACAATCGGCTGCTGAAAGTTCAACGGTCCCATTTCGCCGCCGGCGTTGACGAACCAGGGTTTGCCGTAGTCGTCCTGACACAATCCCCATTGCCCGCCGTTGGATGCGGTCGATTCCTTGAGGGTTTCACCATTGGGGTTGTAGCGCAGGCGATAGGCGTTGTAGGTGGTGTAGATCCAGTTATCCATCGACCAAACCAGACCGCTGGGCTGGTGTTCCATGTTGCCGCCCCGGGGGCCGCCTTTGTAGAAGAGTGTTTTCTCATCGGATACGCCGTCGCCGTCGGTGTCGCGGTAGGAGTAGATATCCAGCGTGTTCGTTTCCCCGATCAGGATGCGATCATCCAGGGGGAGCACCATGCGGGGAAGGAGCAGGTTGTCCGCGAAGACACTGTGCTTGTCCATCACTCCGTCGCCGTCGGTGTCTTCGTGCAGTGAGACGCGGCTGATCGGTTCATTTTCGCCTTTCGCATCAGCGTCCTGCATGTAGGTGCGCATCTCTACGACGTACATTCTGCCGTTCCCATCGAAAGCAATAGCGACCGGTTCGGAAATGGCGGGCTCGGTTAGAACCGGCTCAAGATGATAGCCTTCGGGGAGCTGGAAAGTCTTCAGGCTTTCCTCGACCGACAGATAGGGAATCGTGCCGGTTGGTTCGAAAACTTTGACTTCATTGCCCGGAGCCTGGTCCGAAAGCAGGAATAGCGATGCGCCGATCGCAAAGAGTAGTCGTTTCATATCGTAGAATAATTGAAGTTTTGAGGGGCTGCGGGTTAGCGGATCTTTTCGTCGGGAAGTTCGCCTTTTATCCCTTCATCCATGGGCATTGTGTCAGGTTTGTCGGGATTGGCTTCGCTGATGAGGCGATCGAGCTCTGCGCGAAGTTCCGTTATCTTATCGGCATACTCAGGATCATTGATCAGATTGTTGCGCTCTTCCGGGTCGGTTTTTAGATGATAAAGTTCGGCCATGTGTTTGTCGGGCGAACCATCGCCGTGAGGGTAGCGCATATACTTCCATTCGTCGGTGCGGAGTGCTCTGACATTTGGAGTATAGGGAAACTGCACTTCGTAATTGTATTCGTAATACCAACTGGTGCGCCAGTCGCTGTCCCCTTCGGAAACGAGCTTTTTCCACGACTTGCCTTGGGTTTTTGGCAGGGCTTCGGCTCCGCAAATGTCCAGAATTGAGGAGGCGAAATCGAGAGTCAGGGTCTGGGCGGTAATCACTTTCGCCTCCTGAGGGTTGATCAGTCCGGGGTAGCGAACCACGAGCGGGATGCGTAGTGAGCCTTCGTGAGCGGTTCGTTTGTCTACCATACCATGCTCGCCTTCAAGTAGGCCATTATCACTGGTGAAGATAAAAAGGGTATTGTCCAGTTCGCCGCTTTTATCCAGGTATTCATATAGACGGCCGACTGAATCGTCGACTGACATGATAGTGCCGAGGTAGGCCCGGACCATTTTTTCAAAATCGAGCATTGCGGCTGCCGAGTCGTCGGGAAACTCCTTCCGCCAGTCAAAAAGCGGACCGTAAATCCCGTGCCAGGTGTTGAGGCGTTGACTGATCCATTTCGGCTTGTTTTCGAGTTGGAAGGCCGTTTCCGGATAGGGAAAACGAACGTGGTCCAGGGTGTTTTCATATTTCTCTTCGGGGAAATAGAAGCTGTGTGGCGCTTTGTGGCCCAGCATGAGGAGGAAAGGCTGATCGTCGTTTTCCTTTTCGCAGGACTCCATCCAGTCGATTGCCATGTCGGTGACGACCGTGGTGTAGTAACCTTTGACGACTTTCCGTTCGCCATCGTTTTCACGGAATTCGGTATCGAAATATTTACCCTGCCCCCGGTGGGTGATAAAGTGATCAAAACCGGGGCGTTTGCTGTCGTCATCCTCTCCCATGTGCCATTTTCCGATGTAGGCAGTGGTATAGCCTTCCGCCTGAAGCTGACGGGGAAAGGTTGGAAGATCCCGTGGGTAGTCAGTGAAGTTATTGACCACGCCATGGGCATGGGCGTAAAGACCACCGAGGATCGATGCGCGGCTCGGGGAGCAGAGTGATGTGGTGCAGAAATGATTTTTAAAGAGCGCTCCCTCGGATGCCAGTCGATCGATGTTCGGCGTTTTGAGATGGGGGTGCCCCATACAACTCAGTGCATCGGCCCGCTGATCGTCGGTCAAAACGAAAACAACATTGGGTCGCTTTTTCTCAGCCGAAAAAGCTCCGGTAATAGACCCGGTCAATAAGACGAGTGATGCCGCTCGCAGGAGGGTGAGATGGATTTTCATAATTTGCCTGTTAATAGATAAAAAAGTTAGATTGTACAGGGTACCGTTTCGCTTTGTACCCTGTACGATTTCGGTTTTTGTGTGGTTATCGCTTCCCGGATGCTCTGCCGGGCCACTCTGTAAGGGCGGATTGGAGTTCTTCAAGACGCGCAGAAACGTGTCGATCCAGTTTGCAGCATCAAACGGGCGAATCCCCGGTCATTTGCTACCGGGGACGCCGCTTAATGTCATTCCGCTGTCTTATTTTAGTCGTTAACTGTCTGCTCAACTCCAACTCGATCAAGAACTTCAGGTGGTGGGCCGTCGAAGGTGACCGTAGGTATATTCCCGTGATAGCCGATCGCTTTCCAGCCTTCCTGAGTGGAGTAATAGGCGCCCATGGCAATACTGGTGAATTTGTGGAAGAAACCGGACAGAGCTTTGGCATCCGGCTCGGGCTTTGTGATACTTTCGCAGACCTCAATTTTTTCAGCGTCGGACAATTCCTCAAACCGCTTTCCAAATTTCTTTCCGGTGTAGGCGTGAAGAGCTTCCAGCCCGGGGATAAACACTTTGCGATCATTTTTCTGAGCGGGATAGGGAGCGCTGACCCATTCGTCGATGTATTCCGGCACCCGGACCGCGCTTGCGGCAGGTCCCAGATCGTCGGCGGGGAGAATCACATCGGCCAGTGCAGCTACCGCTTTTTGATCCGGCTCAGAGAAGGTCAGGGGCCAATAGCCGCCCGGCTCGTGAGGTGCGACGAGGTTGGGATCGGTTCCGTAGCCTTCGGTTCCGGGAGTCTGGCCGAGAGCTGGTAAGCCCGGGATTCCCACGGTTCCGGTAGCGGTAGCAGCGGCGATCCACTGCAATACCTGGCGGCGGGGAAGACGGTTTTTGTTTTCAGTTGAGTTCATGACTAGAGATTTCCTTTCTTGCTTTCTGCGATGATGTGATCGGCACAGCGCCACGCTAGAGCCATGATGGTTTCGGTTGGGTTCTTATCGGCGTTTGAGGCGAACGGTGAGCCGTCGCAAAGAAACAGGTTATCGACATCCCAGGTTTGGTTCCATTGATTACAGACCGATTTTTCGGGATCGGTTCCCATGATGGCGCCGCCCACTTCGTGAATGACCTGACCGCCTTTTAAAATCGTTTCCCGCCCGGTTTTGTTACCTCCGTTAATCGGAGTTCCGCCCATCGCACCGATCATTTCTTCGAAAGTTCGTTGAGCGTGGTTCGACATATTGATTTCGTGGTCACTCCATTTCCAGTGCCATTTCATAACGGGGATTCCCCATTTGTCTTTCACATCGGGATCCAGTTCAGCGAAGGAATCTTCGTTCGGTATCATTTCACCCCGACAGGCCAAAGAAATGAAGGAGCCGTAGTATCGTCTTGCCTCCTCTTTTAATTTGGTTCCAAAGAGTCCTTTTACGTATTTGCCGGGAATCGGGCTGTTACCCCGCGGCATAGACCGGGTTCCTCCGATCTCGATATGATACCCGCGGGCAAAATCCATTTTACCTGCTTTCTGGTCTCCGTAGAGCCACCAGGGACTATAGAAATGACTGCCTCCGGCACCGTCATCATTGTGCGGCGGTAGATTTTCGAGCGCCGGGATCTGGCCTCTCATATCCGACCCGACTGTGTCCATGATATATTTTCCCACGAGGCCGCTTCGATTGGCCACCCCGTCGGGGAATTGGCCGTTTTTAGAGTTCAGGAGAATCCGAACCGTCTCGCCGCTGCTGGCTGCAAGAATCACCGCTTTCCCTTTGATCCGCTCTTCTTGACCGGTGGTTTTGTCGATAAACAGGACTCCGCTCGCTTTGCCGTTTTTATCGATAATGACCTCTCTGGCATGCGCATCGGGAATGATGTCGAGATTCCCTGTCGCGAGCGCCGGTGGTAGGTGAACCGTGGTGCTCTGGTAATTGGCCCGGATGCTACAACCCCGTCCACAGGGCGTTGCCCAGAAACAGGCAGCGCGGGAGCGCATCGAGTCGCCGACGATTTTCTGAGCCTTTTTGTTCCCAGGGTGAAGTTTCGCCGGGAGAGAATCAGCGTCCTGCTGTTTGGTCAATACCGCGCGGTGAATCGGCACCACGGGAACCCCGACTTTTTTACCGGCTTTCTGAGTGAGTAGGTCTCCAATTCGTCCTTTGGGAGGCGGTTGCAGCACTCCGGGGGGCGAATCCGGTGTATTTTCCATACCTTCGTTGGTTCCGTAAACGCCGATCAATTGTTCGACTTTGGTATAGTATGGAGCGATGTCATTGTAGGAAACCGGCCAGTCGAAGCCGAGCCCGTCTCGACTATAGGGTTTGAAATCGTAGGGACCATTTCGCAGGGAGATTCGCCCCCAATGGTTGGTTCGGCCGCCCAGCATGCGGGCTCTCCACCACATGAACTGCTCTTCCGGTTTGTCACTGGCCTGAGTGTAGGGTTCGTTGGGAACCTGCCAACCTCCGTCGATCGTGGCGTCGAAGAATCCAAACGGTTTGTCGGGAGTTGATGCACCTCCCAGCGGCGCCTGATCGCCCCGCTGAAACATGGGTGTTTCAGTCTGGGGATTGTAGGAACGTCCCGCCTCCAGCATGACGCATTTTAATCCGGCCAGTGTCAGCGAATAGGCCATCTGGCCCCCGCCTGCGCCCGACCCAACGATGACGACATCGTAGTCGTCCTTTGCTTCAGATATAGAAATAGTAGGCATAGAAAATTAGAAAAATCAGTTTTGAGGAGTGGTGAACACGTCGATTTCCCCGAAAAAGGTATGGCGGGGCGGAGTGCCGTTCTGCATGGGGGTCGGCACGAGGTCGAAAAGGAGGAATCGGTAGGTGCCGAGGGTCTGCTCCTCACCAGCAAAAAGGGCGCAGGCTTGCTGGGCCGGGCGGTCGGGATCGGATTCCACTTCGAAAAAGGTATCGGTATCGACGCGCGCGATCCTCGTCCATCCCTGGTGGTTACCACTGCCGGGTAGTGTGTCCGGCTTGTTTTCTCCACATCCCCAGAGGGTGTAGCGCTGCACGGCGCGGCGCCGTTTTCCTTTGTCGACTTCGCTGAGGTGCCAGGAGTAGGTATAGATTCGGTCGATCGAAACCTCGGTTCCGAGATCCATAAAAATGGAGCCCTCCGCACCATTCGGAAGGAAGAGCGATTGCTCGGGACGATCCTGAGCGGATTGGCCCTTGCCGTCAGTTACGAGGTTCGAGCTGCCGCTTTCGACGTGGGGGCTGATTTCCTCCCATCGACTGCCACTCTTATAGATCCGCACGGCCGCTTTGGTGGCGAAGTCGACGGCTGAAGGTTGTGGGATCGTCGGGAAAATGAAATCGCGAGTCGCTTCTCCCGGCTCGATGCGAATGCAGATCGGAGCGGTTCCCGGCTCAATGCCGAGACCGCTTCCCTGATTCAGTCGCTGTAGTTCAAATCCATCCACAACGACATCAACCGATCCGGAAGCGACGTGCATCTGGCTGAACCCATCGGTGTTTGCCGAAGTGAAAAACTCGGTTCCCCGGTCGACAAAATTTCCGGCATGGGTCTGGATCGTGAACCCTCGCGAGGTTTCGGTATCGGCGCGGCTGACGGCTTCGCCATGGTGCAGCAGAGCCATATTGCTGGATACGATTTCCAGCAGCGCCGGGGCCCGGAGCCGGGTGGTTGCCCCGGTAGAGAAAAGGATTTCTGCCGATCCGGCGGCAAGTTGCAGTTTCTGTCCTTTGAAAAGTCCGTCTCCCGCAATCAGGGGCGAAGTGATCCAGTGCGCATTGGAGGAAACCAGGCTCAGCTCGGCAACTTTGCTTTTTCCAAATAGAAAAACCAGCAGTAGGGCAACCGCCGGAACCAGAGTGGAAAGTAACAGTAAGGGAGTGCGGTTTCGCTTTTTTTTCGGTAGTGGAGCATCGCTTTGCGTGCCGGCAATTTCCCGAAGCAGGGTGTCGCACTTCACCAGTTCCAAATACCGGGAGCGCGTCGCGGCGCTGTTGCGAAGCGCGCCTTTCAATTCCGTAAACTCGTCATCAGAAATCGTCTCCTCAAGATGTTTTGAGATGAGTTCCTCGTTTCTGTCAGATTCGTTTTCCATTGATTTTGAGCTTTACTCCCGGAAGAAATAATATCGGCCTAACTTTTTTTCGTCCTTGATAATTCCACTGTGACACACGACTCCAGCTTGGTTCTGAGTCGGCGAATTTGTTTGTAGAGACTGTTACGGGTTCGGCCTGAGGCCTCCGCGAGTTGGGTGAGCACACCATGGCCGCGATAGGGTGCGAGGACCAATTTTCGATTGGCTTCACCGAGGCGTTTCATGCAGGATTCGAGGGCCGCCAGATCCCGGTCGAGGTCCGGCTCCTGTGAATCCTCATCTTGATGTTTCTCCAGAAGCGCGAGCAAATCGGGGTCGAAGACATGGAGATCGCGAGCCCGGGTCCGGCAGTATTTCTGCGCTTCGAACCTTACGATACACTTACCCCAGGCCCGGAATCCGTCATCCGAATCAACCTGTTCGATCTTTTTCCACATGATGAGGCTTGAGAGCTGAAGCACCTCATCAACGGCATCCCAGTGCGGAAGCAAAGTCCGCGCATAATAGCGGAAAGCCTTCTCGTTCAGGACGAAAAGCCGGTCAAAATCTGATTTAGATAGAAATTGAGGCATGAAAAATAGCTCAGGGACACACTCTAACCTCCGGTTTCATCCAAATCGGCCCAAAAATTTGCGATCTACGGGATCGCGGGATGAAGGGTTAAGTTTTGTCAGGGGAGAACCTCTGCTTCTTTACAGCCTCTCAAAAAACTATCAGTATAGCGGTATGCAATCGGATCTGCTGTCTCCCTATTTTTCGGAAGCTGAACTCAGTGATATCAATCTCTGTAATGATGAAGGAAAGAATCTTCTCCATCGAGCTTTGGAAAATGATGATATTCCTGCGGGAACGGTTCGGGAATTGATCAAACTCGGGGCGGATATCAATCAGCCGACTGGGCCGGACAGATCGGGGGATGTTCATCTTGAGGCAATGAAGGAACTCGATATCGAGATCCCCCCTGAAATGACACAGTATTCAGAGATGATGGGAAAGTCCTTCCACACGCCCTTACATTTTGCGTGCCGGAGCGGGATGAACGAAAAACTTCGAATCCTTCTGGAAAGCGGGGCCGACGTTTCCGCTACCTCGTCTTCCAACTACTCCTGTTTTCTCGATGCGACCTACGGGGCTTTATCTCTACCTTTTGATAAAGCGAAAGAGCGTTTCGAGTTGTTGATTCAGTACGGGGCGGATATGGAAGTGGCTTCCGATTATAAAGAAACGCCACTCACGACTGCGGTGCGACAGGAGAATTGGAAATTAGCCGGGCTCCTGCTGGAGTTGGGAGCGAACCCTGGGCCGTTGCAATGGAATGCTCTGTTTCATGCACTGGCATTCGGTGACTCCGGTGAGGTTCGGGCTGCGGCTCAATCGGACTCCGGCTTTTTGAAAACCTGTGATTTCCGTGGGGTCTCACCCTTATTTTTCGCCGCTTCAACCGGAGATCTTGAAAAGGTGAAAGTGGTGGTGGAATTGGGAGCAGATCTTCATGAGACTGGACGGTTCGGACAGAATATCTTGTTCAGTGCGATTAATCCAAATTCTGAATCACTTTGCCAGTGGTTGATTGAACAAGGGGTGAGGATCGACCAAAAAGATGAGTTTGATCATCGTCCGATCCATCATGCGGTGCAGATCGGGGCTGATCGATGTATTTCGATATTGGTGGAAGCTGGAGCAGACATTTTCGAAAAGGACAAATACGACTTAGGCCTCTTCTGGGCGGCCGATTCTCTACCTGTTGCCAAAGCACTGTTGGCCTCCGGGCTTGATGGCGGGGAGATGCCCCGGGAGCTGAGACATCAATATGTGAACCTTCAGAAAACCGACACAATCGATTGCAGCAAAAAGGAGTTCCTGAAGGACCGGACCCGCCACTTTGGTAAACAAAATCCTGAGGTGATGGATCGCCCCTTCTGGAAGGAGATGGTCCGCACAGGGGAGAGTGGTTATTTTGCTTCCTCCAAATTTGGGGATTCCAGTTTCGAAAAAGGTGAGCCGGTTTGGTGTTTCTCCAGATTCGGTCATTCGTTTACCGAGCTCGCAGACGGGCGTGTTTTCGAAATCGGCGGGGAGCATGAAGACAGCTACGACCCCGACTTTTGTATCTATAACGATGTGGTTGTTCATCAGGGGGATGGCCGCTTTACGATTTATGGCTACCCGGAATCGGTTTTTCCTCCTACTGATTTCCATAGTGCCACCTTAGTCGGTAGTTCGATCTATCTGATCGGTTGTCTGGGGTATCCTCATCAGCGACAACCCGGAGTGACGCCTGTTTATCAGCTCGATACCACGAGCCTACGAATAGAAAAGATTGAGACCGGCGGCGAGCCGCCCGGTTGGATATCAAAACATCGCGCAACTCTGATCTCAGCGGATACCATTCAGATTGACGGGGGCGCTCTCTATGACCCCGCCTGCGAGGCGGAGGATTCGTTGCCGACTAACCGGTATTCCTACCAACTCGATTTGAATTCCAGACAATGGACCCGGCTCTAAGTTTTTGTTTTGGGTAAAGGGTGCAACACTCCGCAGGTTTTATCCTCGGGGCAGAAGCTAAGTCAATTTTATTCAGCTTGAGTGATTTATCCGGATAGAGGGCGGCTAAGGGTGAGACAGTTACCTCTCATCATGTGCCTTTTCCCGACGGCGATCCCTTTTCTGAAGCTTCCGCTGAAGCATCACGCAATGATGTTCAGACTGGTGCAAGTTCTTGACTGAGTCCAAAACTTGTTTAAGTCTGGCCTTATGTCTGATCCAATCGAGAAGCTTCGTAAACTGGGGGTTGCTGTGACAGCGCAGCGTCTGGCCGTGCTTCGTGCCGTCGCGAACCGGCCCCATTCCAGAGCTGAGGTGATTGCTGATGTCGTCCGCTCTGAAATTGGGACAATCTCGCGACAGGCGGTTTACGATTCGCTCGGGTTACTCGTAGAGAAGGGGCTGATTCGGCGTATTCAACCCGCCGGCTCACCAGCTCTGTATGAAGATAGAGTGGGGGATAATCACCATCACCTGATCTGTCGAAGCTGCGGAAGTACGGTCGATATTGATTGTGCCGTTGGCGAGAAACCATGTCTCACCGCAGCGGATAACTCGGGGTATCGAATCGATGAAGCGGAAGTGATCTACTGGGGAACCTGCCCGGATTGTCTTCGTGAGGAATAGGCTAAATGTGTTGATAAACACCAATTAATCATGAGAAATCTAATGTTATATACTACTACCGAAATCCTGTGCCGAACGGTCCGGGAATCTGCTGAAAAATGCAGCGCGAAACTACCGGGTCGTGCGAAGCCTTTTTGCCTCGCCGCTATCGCAATCAGTTCCATCAGTGGATTGAGTCTGGCTCAGGAATCCCCGGAGAAAGCTGCCGGGAACGAAAGCAAATGTCCGGTTATGGGAGACGTTCAGGCGGGCCCTTATCGGCACACGGCCGCAGGCGCGCTTTCTAACCGCGACTGGTGGCCGAACCAGTTGAACCTGCAGATTCTCCACCAAAATTCAGCGAAGAGCCATCCTCTGGGTGAAGATTTTGATTATGCGGCGGAGTTCGAAAAGCTCGATCTGAAAGCGATCAAAAAAGACATCGAAGAGCTGATGACGTCGTCGCAGGACTGGTGGCCGGCGGATTACGGTCACTACGGGCCGCTTTTCATTAGAATGGCATGGCACAGTGCCGGGACTTACCGGGTGACGGACGGTCGGGGCGGGGCTTCTTATGGAACTCAGCGTTTTGCGCCTCTGAACAGTTGGCCGGATAACGGTAACCTTGATAAAGCCCGCCGTTTGCTCTGGCCTATCAAACAAAAGTATGGTCAGAAGATTTCCTGGGCTGATTTGATGGTCTTAACTGGAAATGTCGCACTGGAATCAATGGGATTTAAAACCTTCGGTTTTGCCGGGGGACGGGCCGATGTCTGGGAGCCACAGGAGGATATTTACTGGGGACCGGAGAGCGAATGGCTCGGTGATAAAAGATATAGTGGTGACCGCGATCTAGAGAAACCACTTGGTGCCGTTCAGATGGGTTTGATCTATGTGAATCCGGAAGGGCCTAACGGGAATCCGGACCCACTCGCAGCCGCCAAAGATATTCGCGAAACCTTTTCCCGAATGGCGATGAATGATGAAGAAACCGTTGCGCTTATCGCTGGGGGACACACCTTCGGAAAAGCCCACGGAGCCGCGCCGCCGGAAGGTAATGTCGGCCCCGAACCGGAAGGCGCTCCTCTGGAGGAGCAGGGTCTGGGATGGATCAATAAGCATGGCAAAGGAAATGCAGAAGACACGATCACCAGTGGCCTTGAGGGCGCCTGGACTTCGACGCCGGCAAGATGGTCGCATCAGTATTTTGCGAATCTTTTCGCCTTCGAGTGGGAGCTGACCAAAAGCCCTGCGGGAGCACAGCAATGGGTTCCGAAAAACGACGGTGGAAAAGGCACTGTTCCTGATGCTCACGTCAAAGACAAATACCATGCTCCTATCATGTTCACTACAGATTTGGCGCTGAAGTTGGATCCTGAGTATGGAAAAATCTCAAAACGGTTCTTTGAGAATCCCGATCAGTTTGCGGAGGCTTTTGCCAAAGCCTGGTACAAATTGACCCACCGCGATATGGGCCCATACGTCCGCTGTCTCGGACCGGAGGTTCCGGAGCCGCAGTTGTGGCAGGATCCCGTTCCTGAGGCGGATCACGAAATGATCAATGACGAGGACGTCGCTGCATTAAAAGAGAAAGTGCTCGCTTCCGGTCTGTCGGTTTCCGAGTTGGTATCGACAGCATGGGCTTCGGCATCGACCTTCCGGGGATCCGATAAAAGAGGTGGGGCCAACGGTGCCCGGATTCGTCTGGCGCCTCAAAAGGACTGGGAAGTGAATCAGCCCGAGCAACTCGCTAAAGTATTGAAAACTCTGGAAAAAATTCAGTCTGATTTCAATGGCGCTCAGTCCGGTGGCAAAAAGGTTTCTCTAGCTGACTTAATCGTTCTTGCCGGATCCGCTGCGGTAGAATCTGCTGCGAAAAAGGCGGGGCACGAAGTAGAGGTTTCATTCTCTCCCGGCCGGACCGATGCGACTCAGGAAATGACAGATGTTGAGTCCGTTGCGATGCTCGAGCCGACTGCTGATGGATTCCGGAACTTCCTCGGTCACGAATTGGACCGGCCTGCACCGGAAACCTTTGTCGACCGCGCTCAGCTTCTCACCCTCACCGCTCCGGAAATGACGGTGCTGGTCGGCGGGATGCGGGTTCTGAAGACCAATGTCGGCTCACCGGATCTCGGAGTTTTCACTGAGAAGCCGGAGACCTTGACTAACGATTTCTTCGTGAACCTTACTGATATGGATACGATCTGGAGAAAATCGCCAAAGTGTGATCATTTCTTCGAAGGTCTTGATCGCGAGACTGGAGATATCAAGTGGACGGCGACTTCCGTAGACCTCGTATTCGGATCGAATTCTCAGCTCAGAGCTATCGCTGAAGTCTATGCGAGTGATGACGGTAAGGAAAAATTCGTTAACGACTTTGTCGCTGCCTGGACCAAAGTAATGAACCTTGATCGCTTTGATCTCAAAGGCTGATTTCAGGTAGTCAATTCAGTCAACGATACCATTTTGTACCCTGTACAGTCCCGGATTGTACAGGGTACAGTCGTGTTTGGGCGTCGCGGTTTGAACCGAAAAAGCGGTGCTACGACGTAACTTCGGCGGTCGGGGCTGTATTATTCGACTTCTTAAGCTTCAGCGTCGACCACGGAAAGAAATAAACGGCATAAACAATGGCGTAGACAAAGAAGTTATCCAGTTTGAGGAAAAGGGCTCCGGCGAAAAAGAAGATCAGGATATGCATTTTGATCACATTCTTGTAGGGACCGAAAAACGGATCGGATGGCATCCCTGACAGATCCATCTTTTTACCGGATTCGTCGGGTTTAAAATTGGTGGCGATTAATATCGGTCCTGCTACCTTTTTCCAATCGAGCAGTAGGGCGGGAATCAGAAACCAGATATAGAAAGGAGCGATCTTGGTAATCGCAATTTTCAAAAGTAGTAACGGATTCATGAAGGCATTCGATAAACCTGACGAATCCAAATCGATGCCATCGATAGGGAAAAACTCCTTGAGAAACATAGCGTGACCCGCGTGAAACGCACAGAAGTGAAAGGAGAAGAAGGCAAGAAAGAACAGGCCGACTCCAATCGCTCCAATCCCCAGAAGGGCCCGCTGCTTTCCCGTCGCGAGCCCCTCCCCGGCATCGGTGGTAATGATTTTGCCGACCACAATGAGGCCGGACAGGACTGCCCCCACGATGGTGAAATATCCGATCAGCAGACTGCCCAGCCAGAGACTCCAGATCAAGTCAGCCGATTCCCATTTCAGAAACCAGGCGAACAGTAGAATCATCGCAAACCCAACCAGATTCACGATCGGGTTTTGCCGGGATGGTGAGGTGTCTTTGGTCATGCGCAAAAATCAACTCGGGCACGATACCACGCAGTGTTATAATTGTCATAATTTAAATAGACTTAGGGAATCGGGTTTTTCGATAGCTACTCTCCGGCTTTCCGGAAGGGTTCCGCGGCCTGATGGGCGATTTTGCGGAGATGAGCGGCGTAGTCTTTGTCGATACCTTCGGGGATGTAGTCCACGGCAGTGACGTCTCGATCGAAAAGCATTTCGTACCAGAGGCAGCCGAGCAGGTATTTGCCGGCGTTGCTCGCGTGGTGGCCATCGATGCGCAGCACGGGCGCTTTTTCGCCTGACTTTCTCCAGTGCCAACCGGTGTGAAGCGAGTGGGTTTGCTTCGGCAAATTGGGGAAGACCGGATTTGCAAAATCGTATTCGGTATCGGGGCGGTATCCCCACTTGGGATCAATATCGGCGAGATACATCGCGTCTCCACTGGGTATGATGCCGGTATTCAGTTCTTCGGCGAGGGTGTGATAGGCTTTTCTCACCTGCTGATACATGATCTCGTGGGTATGAGGGAGTTTGCCTTCATTCTTTGCGACAAACCTCGGGTCATCGACACGGTAGGCCCAAATCTGGTGAAGCATGATTTGGGAGTCGGGTGCCCGCTCCTTGATATACTGATGTAGGTCGTCGGCAAAAGGCCGGTAGGTGGCCAGGTCATGACTTTTTGTGCTGACTTGCTGGATCGTGATGAAATCCCAGGGTTCCTTCCGAAGTAGAGAATCGAGCGAGATTTTGCCGTTTTGATAGGGTGATCCATTTTTACTCCCGGGGTCTTCCTTGAACGCCGCGACATGTTTCCAGTGTCGTTCCATGGTGCAGCCTCCCAGATTGGCTCTTGAAACGATTAGGGTCTGACCATCGGACTCGATGATGGCAGGGAGGTAAGTGAGCGCATTGTCGGCGAAACTGTTGCCGATCGTGAGGAGTCGAACCGTTTTCGATTCCCCGGCGCAGATGCTACTGCAGAACAGGCTTAAAGTTAGGAAGGTGCCGAGAGTGAGATTGAAAAGTAAGGATTTCACCCGTGCACTAGACAGGAAAAGCGGGGGCTGGCAAGTTCCCGCAAACGCGGAATCAAGGAACTGCGGTGGGCTTACCTGAATTCGTCGAGACCCTTTGAGTATCTTGAAAAAAGCTCTGACAGGGTGAGGGTCCCCGGATGATTCCAGTTCGAGGTATTTTGGCAGTGCTTTTTGCTATGTTCATTTCTGTTGGCGGGCTAAGCGTTGCAGAGGAATTGACTGATATTCAGGTCGATCCGCAACTCGGCGACGATGCCAATGATGGTAGGGCGGCTCCTGTGAAAACGATCGCCCGCGGTATCAAACTCGCTCAGCCCGGGGACACGATCAGCCTGAAACCAGCGGTTTACTATGAGAGCGCGATTTTCCATGGCAAACATGGTGAGGTGGATAAGCCGATTGTTCTCGATGGGCACGGCGCGACTCTCGACGGGAGTGAGCCGGTTACCGAAGCGGAGTGGGATTTGGTAGGGCCGGATCTGTATTGCCGGAAAAAGCTCTATCCCAATACCGATGATGCCATTGTAGGTCGGTGGTTTCTTCTCTGGGACGGGAAGATGCAACGGATGAACCGTTGTTTGAAAGGCTCCAATGTGCCTCTCAAAAAGCCGGAGGAATTAGAACCGGGGGAATGGACCTTTGTCCGGGAGGATGGCGATGCTTTTTATCTGAAATTGAATCCGGGCCAAAAACTGGACGAGGCGAAGATACGCTATCCGGCGCGAAGTAATGCAGTGGCCTTTGGCGGCTCCGGTTCGTGGGTGACGGTGAGGAATGTAACCGGGACTCACGTCTACAACGACGGATACAACATCCACGGTGCCCAGCGAAATTTGGTCTTCGAAAATATAGCGGCCATCGAGTGCGGAGACGACGGTTTCAGCGCCCACGAAGATGGCGACTGTCATATCGACGGATTTGTCAGTATCGGAAACGGCACCGGAATATGCGATACCGGAACGTGCCGGACCTACTATAGAAATGTATGGATCAAGGACTGTGTCGGCGTTGATCTGTATTTTATCGGATTAGAGCATTCACTGGAAAATGCGGTGATTGAAAGTCGGGCTGCAAAATCATTTCTCCTCGATGGGGGACGCTTGAGTGAGGGGCAAATCTGTCAACTGATGATGAAGAACGTATCGATCACACGTCACGGGGAACCGGCCGGGGAATTGCGCGTTGGAAGAGGAGGATATCTCTATGCCGAAAACTGTAGCTTCGACGGTCTCAGTGTCATGTTAACGCCGATGGGATCAATCAATTTCCAAAGGTGCCTTTTTCGTAAAGGGGATTTTGAGCCCGGGATTTTGTTGTTCGCTAATACGATGTGGCAGGGGGCTGGCAATATTTATGATCTGGAAAGTCTCCGGGTCGATCAGACAAGTTATACTCCGGACACCTTTTCCAATTTTCAAAACTATACCCGCAGCGAAAAGGGTTCGCAGTGGGGGGCTGCGGACAATCCCGGTGAGGGTATTGGCGCGGATCACGCATCGCTGACGAAGCTGGAGTCGTTACTTTTCGGGGAGGAGTCCCAGAGCGACAGCGTGAGAACCGGGGAAGGTGGCTGAGGAATCGGCGATGCCGAGGACCAGAGCGTCGGATTCCGCTTTCAGCGTTTCGAGTATCCGGCCGAAGGCATCGTGAACCCGCGCGAGGGGCTGGCCCTGTTTAACAATCTGCCCGGGCTCACATAAAAACCGCAAAATACCACTCGTCGAGCAGAGAGGATCGCTAGAGTAGATGAGTGGTGGTGTGACTTTGCCCCGCTCCGTCGTCCGGGCCGAATCGACCATATCGAGAGTTGCGAGCATTTCCCAGATCGCTTTGACTCCGAGGGCGACATTGGTTTCGTTCACGACTCGGGATTCACCGAGTTCGATTGTGAGCGAAGGGATTCCAAACTGAATCAAGGTGTGGGAGAGGGTGCGCCGGAGCGGATCCGGTTCCTCAATCAGAGGGAAGTCGGTCGCTGCTGCCAGTTTGAGAAGTTTCTTCCGCATCCCGGGATGAGACGGATTGAGATTTTTCGAATTGGTATCGAGCAGGGTATAGGGAATTGTGCGGGTCCAGTCGTTGTGGAGATCGAGCACTAGTGTGGGTTTGGTTTTCAGGATGGCCTGAAAAATAGTGTCGGCAATTCTTTCGGCGAGGCTGCCTTCCGGATTCCCCGGAAAAGAGCGGTTCAAGTCTTCCTCACTGATCGTGATATGACGGGAGCAAACATCGAACCCGATAGGGTTCATCAAAGGAAATGCGCAGACCCGGCCTTTCTTTAAACCCGATTTTCGAAGCTGATGAAACAAATCATGCACTGCGACGATTCCGCCGACTTCATCGCCGTGGGCACAGGCGGTTAACCACACGCAGGGCCCGTCACCAGCGTCAATTTCAAGACGGGGGATGCGACGGCGGGAAAGGTCGCAGCCTGTTAAAATTGGAACAAATCCACGGTGTATTTTAGCTGGTTTCAATGGGTCGTTATTTTGATTCGGGTCACGGTTGAATCATCCAGAGGTATAGTAAAAACGAGGCGAAGAGTATGCCGCCTTCGGGTCTGGTGAGGCGGAAGCCGGTTCTCATCAGGGGAAGCAAAATCAGGCTGGTTCCCAGCATAATACCAAATTCCAGTAAAGAGATACCCGAAGGGTTCAGAGGGTGTACCGAAGCGGTTAATCCGCCGATACAGAGAAGGTTGAATATATTGGAACCAACGATGTTACCCACAGCGATGTCCGTCTGGCGCCGCAGGGCTGCGACTACCGAAGTGGCCAGCTCGGGTAGGGAGGTGCCGGCGGCGACGATCGTCAAACCGATCAGGGCTTCACTCAAGCCGAGAGCGCGCGCGATAAGGACGGCGTTGTCGACAAACATGCCGGCTCCGAAAATCAACATAGTTAGCCCGATCACGACAAAACCTATATTTAGGTAAAGTGGAGTGGGTTTGGTCGAGGACTCGGCACTCTCTTCCTGATTTTTAATCCCGTCCCGGACTGACAATGCCATGTAAATAATCAGGCAGGCGAAAAGGAGGATACCTTCGATTCGGGAAATCCCGCTTCCGGTGCTGAGAAAGATCACAAAAAGCAGCGAGGCTCCCAACATTACCGGCATATCGCGGCGCACGATATTCGGGTTTACCACGAGCGGGCAGATCAGGGCTGATATACCGAGGATGGCGGCCACGTTGAAGATATTCGAACCGACGATATTTCCGACCGCGATGCCACCATTTCCATTGAGAGCGGCTTTCAGCGACACGGCCAGCTCCGGAGCGCTGGTTCCAAAAGCGACCACCGTCAGGCCCACCAGCAGGGCGCTGAGACCAAGGCGTAAAGCGATATTTGAGGCGCCCCGGACCAGCAGGTCGGCACCCAGGGTCAGGACGATAAGTCCGAGAACTAAAAGGAAACTTTCGATCATTAAGTGAGTGCGAGACAGATCCTCTCAATCTCCGCCTTTGATAGTAGAAACACGGGGTATTTTTGTATTTCCTGAGAGAACCTGTCGCACAAAGTTTTACCCGTTGCCGGCTCGCAATTTTACTGACTGGACACCACTAGCGGCTTAAAGGCGGTTTTCGGCAGGCTGAAGACTAATTTTCCATCCCGCATGACCTGAGAGACCGCCCCGGTCGCCGGTGGCGAAGGCAGTTTTAAGCTGGCGATGTCGACGCTCTCGACAGCGGTGGCGGAGCGGTCGATCCGCCTCACGTTGACGTAGCACTCGTTGCAGGAAATCTTATAGTCTTTTTCGGTCTTTCCTTCTTCCAGGTCGATCGAGATTTGATACTCCGTATTCGTCTCGCTGAGGTCGACTTGAACCTTGCCTCCGGTCTCTGCCGTAGGAGTCGGCCCGGGACTTCCGCCCCACTGGATTTCGCGGATCATTTCGCCATTGCGTTGAGCGGTCCGGTATTCTTCCATGGCCGCATTTTTCTGAGATTGCGCCGCCGAAAAGTTCAGGGCACAAGCCATAATAATAGTAGAGTAAAGCAGTTTCATTTTCAATAAGGAGAAGGGTTGGCAATCCCACCGGCGTTTTCTACGGATCCAGGATAGCGAAGTTTCAGAGCGAGGTCTTTTCAGCTTCGGAAACCAGTTTTACGGGACATCGGACGTGATGCGCAACGAACCGAATCTCATCGATTTTAAATCGCTAACAAGCGGAAAATTGAAGCGAAGGGAATTTATTTTTACATCAAATGGTTTGACATCAAAATAAACCTTGTTACGCTCTCGCCCTGAAGGTTGAATCCCCGCTAAGTCATGTCGAAAACGGTCGAGATTCTTCCTTTGATACAATGAAGATATCGACAACTGAAAAGTCACCTAAGCGGGCCAAGGCCCCCAAAACCACCCGGCGTAAGCCATCGAAACCAAAAAAGAACAATCGGAAGCCGGAAATTCTCGGCCCGGTTGATGACTTACAAAGCTATGTCAAAGCGGACTGGTGGAGAGATGTGTTCAACGCCAACTACCTCAGAACTGACGGGGATGTCGTAAACGATCCGGAAATTACCGAGAGTGAAATCTCGGCTTTTCTCAATGTGCTCAATCCGGCTCCCGACGCAAAATTCCTCGATCTCTGCTGTGGTCAGGGACGTCACTCAATCGCTCTCGCGAGACGGGGTTTTGCGAACGTTACGGGTCTCGACCGGTCTC
The DNA here is from genome assembly GCA_029213005.1 of Verrucomicrobiales bacterium. Classification (GTDB taxonomy): domain Bacteria; phylum Verrucomicrobiota; class Verrucomicrobiia; order Verrucomicrobiales; family DEV007; genus Arctic95D-9. The sequence goes on along the minus strand of JARGPI010000030.1, from coordinate 51,714 downwards.
ACTATTTGATTTCCCGTGCGCGGATCACTTCGAAGCGTGAAGGGCTCAGTATCACTTTCCGTGAAGGTGATGCGCGGACCCTTCCGTTCCCTGATGACACTTTCGACTTTGTGATGGTTCCCGGAAACAGTTTCGGGTATTTCGATTCGTCTCAGGAAGACGAGGCGGTGCTCAGCGAGATTCATCGCATTCTGAAACCGGATGGAAAAGTGCTCCTTGATCTGACCGACGGCGAGTATATGCGCTCGAAGTATGAACCGAGAAGTTGGGAATGGATTGATAAAAACTACCTGGTTTGCCGGGAGCGTTGCCTCTCGGATGATGGGAGCCGTTTGATTTCCCGCGAAGTGATCACTCATACCCGGAAGGGTGTGGTATCGGACCAGTTCTATGCTGAGCGACTTTACTCCGAGCCGCAGATGATTCAGTTTTTAACGGATCAGGGTTTTAAAGATGTTAACGCTCACGAGCCGTTTGTTACCGTGAGCCAGAGAAATCAGGACCTTGGGATGATGGCCCAGCGAATTCTCTATATCGGAACTCCCGATAAAGAATGGGCGCTTCAGGATAAAACCAGTGAAGCGGTTCGGAAGGTAGCCGTTGTCCTCGGAGATCCTCGACGGACCGACACCGTAAAGCCGAACGGTTCTTTTGATGAGGATGATTTTGCGGTATTAAATAAACTGCGTGAAGCGATCGACGAGCTCGAGGGCTATCAATTTACCTACTACGATAACCACGACACTCTTATTGCGGATCTCGCGGAGATAAACGCAAATAGTGACCTGGTATTCAACTTGTGCGACGAGGGTTTTGATAACCGGGCCCGCTACGAATTGCATGTCCCGGCGCTTTTCGAGATCATGGGCGTGGAATACACTGGCGGTACACCTCAGTGCCTCGCTTTCTGTTTCGACAAATCACTGGTCCGGGGAATTGCCAAAGAAATGGAAATCCCTGTGCCTGAGGCATTTGTGATCGAACCGGATGCGACGACTTTCCATGAGTTGACGATTGCCTTTCCGGTGATGGTTAAGCCGAACTTTGGCGATTCCAGCGTGGGGATCACCCAAAATTCAGTTTGTCGCGATATTCTTGAGCTGGAAAAAGCGATCAGCGAAATCCGGGAAAAATTCGGCTACAATCAGACCATTCTGGTTGAGGAATTTTTGACTGGTAAAGATATTAGTGTCGGATTTATCGGCAATATGCCGAACGATTTGATTCCACTACCGATTATTCAGGAAGACTACAGTTGCCTGCCTGATGACCTGCCTAAAATCTGCGGATATGAGGCAAAGTGGGATCCGACATCGCCATACTGGAATTTAAAGGCGATTCCGGCTGATTTGGACGTCGAAGTGGAAAGCTTTTTGATCTCCTCGTGTCGTCGATTGTTCGAGCGCCTCGAATGTCGGGATTATGCCCGCTTTGACTGGCGTCTTGACTCAAACGGAACGCCCCGCCTCCTTGAAGCCAACCCCAATCCGGGGTGGTGTTGGGACGGGCATCTGGCCAAAATGGCAGCAATGGAAAATTGTGATTACCAGGGAATGCTGAAACGAATCGTCGACGCCGGCTTTCGCCGGATCCGGGACTGATTCACTCTCCCTGAGGAACCGGGACCTCTGGCAGGAGGTCTTCACGGTTGATTAATTCCAGAATGTCAATTCCGGCCAGTTCCGGACCCTCAGCCCGGTGGAGCAAGGTTTCCATCGGGCTGATTCTGTCCATCTCGGCGACGACATTGTGAACCAGTCCAGCGATGATATCGATATCGCCCTGCGGAGTCGGGAACAGATTAGTGATCCGGAAGATGATCTGGCCGATATCCCATTGCAATTCAAACGCTCCGACCGTGAGGGTGTGATTGACTCGCATCACCAATTCGGCGAGGCGGTCCCGCTGCAGCGGGTTGGAAGTCCGGAGGGCGGATTCTGAAACCACGGAAACCGCTCTCATTTGCTGGAAAGTCTGGACATGCAGGTTCACCCGGGTGTGATGAGCTTCGAAACCACAGGTCAGAACCTCCCGTCCCTCGACCTCCGTGAAGGCCCAGCCTTCGCGATCAAAAGCGGCTTTTACCGATGAAAATAATTCTGAGTGAACCATGAAACTAGATGTCGTTCCGACTCAATAGGCTTCCTGACTCGATTTTCAAGCCCCGGCGTCCCGAATTTTCGCGCTGGAAACGGGTCGAATCACCCAATTATTAAGGTTTCTTAGATATTAAGATTGCTTTGACTTTCTGCTTTCCCTTTCTAGGGTTCGGTTGGGGGATAGCGCGTGGTCATGAGAGAGCAGGAAACCAGAACAACGAAAAGTGGGCGGGCTTCTTTGAGAAGCGTTCACGGGGCGTTTTGCTGTGGTGTGTTACTCGTTTTGATGCTTTTCATGATCGATTCAAGGGCCGATGAGCCATTGATCGCGACACCGGTGGAGGCCGAGGTGAAAGCGAAGAAATTTCGGAAAGGCCCCGGTTTGTTCAAAAGGCTGAAAGGGCCTGAAAAGAAGGAACCGGCACCACCCGAAGAAAAACCGCGATATGTGGCGGTTCCGGTAGCACCGCAGGAGATCCCCGTTGCGAAAAAGAGCCGATCGGACGCTTTGTCGAGTTTGATTGAGGAAGCTCTGCAGCGCAATCCAGAGCTGCTTTCCGTTCGCCAGGATCAAATTATCAAGCTGGCACAGAGTGAATTTACGGGTAAAGACGCTTTTCCCCTGATCGCCGCTTATGGCACTCACGATTCGCAGCCCGGGGCAACATTCGGGGTGCCCGGTCGGATTGGCGGAGGTGAAAGCAAGCGGGATGCCTATGGCCTGATGGCCGAGCAGGCTCTGCTCGACTGGGGGGAAACCCGGGGGAAGATTCAAATGGAAAGGTCGCAGGCCAAGTCGCATTTCTGGCACGCGAAGGTCAAAGAATTGGAGACAGTTTATCACGTGACGGAGGTCTATTGGAGATTGGTCTTTTTCAAAGAAGTGGTCGCTCTGCGGGAATCGGCACTTGCCGCAAAACGGAGAGAAAAGGCAGCGGTGCTGGATCGGGTCAAGGCCCGCGAGGCCCGGAATGCTGAGTTGCTTCTGGTAGATGCCGGCGTGGCTCAGGCAGAGCAGGAACTGTTGAAGGCGAAAAATGGCTACGATCTCTCCGCGGCGCAGTTGTTGTTCTATATAGGTCGGGATCGAAATGACTGCGTTACGGTGAATGAGCGTTTATCGGTATCAAGACGCCCCGGCATCGATCTGGTGGATGTGGAATGTCACCCTGAAATGCAGCGGGTGCGGGCGGCGGAAATGGCGGCCTCTTCAGCGGAGCGGGCCGCCCGGGCGGGACGACTCCCTAAAGTGGTGTTGCGGGGGCATGTCGAGGAATCGAATTCGCAGGAGACTATCGGGACGACGAATCTATTGCCCGATGGATCAAACTATCAGGTCGGTGCCTATGTCAGTGTGCCGGTCGGACGTCAGCGAGTCGCGGCAAATGCCAAGTTGAATGAAGCCTATGCCAGGCAGATCCAGCTCGCTGCTGATGCGGCGACTCTGAACGGTTCTCTACAACTGAGGATTAAAGAGGCACAAAATAGAGTCGAAGAAGCTCTTAATAGTGTTACTGTAGCAAAGAAGAATGCAGCAGCTGCTACTGAAAATCTAAAGTTAAGAAAGGAACTGGCATTGATCAAAAACGCAACCCGGGCAGATGTAGCCAAAGCTGAGAATGAATTCAACGAAGCGAAAGTCGGAGTTCTCAAGGCTATGTATGACGTGAAAGAGGCTCAGGCCCATCTCGACCGGGAAGCGGGGATGATTAATCCGTAGTTAATACGGTCTGCTCGTGGCCCGGAGGGAGCTATGGAATTAGTGATACTCTCAAAATCGTCGACCACTCATTTCCCTCTGAAATCGGCGGGGAACTGGAGCGTTGGAAGGCATCCGGACAGCGATATTTCTATTGATGACCCTAAAGCTTCGCGCCGTCATGGTCGCCTCACGGCAAGGGATGGACTATTCTTTTTCGAAGATCTGGGGACGGGTAATGGCACGGTAATCAGCAGTGTCTCGATTCCGCCGAAAACCAGGGTGGAAATCAAGGAAGGCGATGTCATTGAGATCGGGGAGTATCAACTTCAGCTAGCCAAAACCGGTAGTGCCTCGGAAATCCTTACCGATTTGGCCCCGGGTGGGAAGAGCGGTGTTCTCACTCAGAAATCCGGCGCAGGTCAGGGCTCGGTTTTTATACTTGGTGAGGAGCCGACGTTGATAGGTCGGCTGCCCATCTGTCGGATTCAGATCGATGACCCCGGTTCGAGTCGCATCAATACCGAAATCGTCTTGGAAAATTCCCGGTATTTTCTCAGGGATCTGGGTTCTTCAAACGGGACGCTGCTAAACAATCGGCCGGTAAAGAAAGAAGTATTGCGATCCGGCGATGTAATACAAGTAGGAACGCATCGCTTCATGTTTTCTTTTGCCGAGGTTGATGAAGAGGCTGCGGCAGCTCAGATGACGGATGAAAAAGAATCCCGCTTTGCTTCGGGGTGCAACACGGCTGCCTTTGGGCTGATTTCGGCGATCATTTCGGGAGTATTGGTATTTCTCTATATGTCGGGGCGGGGAGATAATCCCGAATCTGTCGCTTCGGAGGCGACTCAGCCCGGGGCTCAGGAAGTGGTGCCGGTGCTGGTCGGGCATCCTGTCGTGGCGGATGTTCCGGTGACGCTGGAGAAAACCGGAAATGTTCAGCTGGCGCGGCAGGATATCATTCCATTCCCGCCGGGGCGGAAAGTCGAGACGGTGCATGTCAAAAACGGCGACCGGGTCCGGAAGGGTGAGCCTCTGGTCACGTTTGAATTGACCGAAGAGTTGCGTTCCGCCCGGAAACAGGCGGTGGCGGGGTTGAATCAGGCCCGGGAAGATGTCGCGAAAACGGAATCGGAAGTGGCCAAAGCCATCGCGGTCCTGGGGAATGCCCGCGAAAATCTCTCCATCATCCAGAATACACACGACCGCAGCTACCGCGTTTACCGGAATGGAAATCTACTTCAAAAAGAATGGGACGAAATCCTCGTGAAGCTGGCTGAGGCTCGCACGGCGGTGAAGTTGCGGGCAGAGGAGAAAGAGCAGGCGGAGCGAACCATTGTGCAGGCGAAAGAGAAGGTCTTTCAGGTCCAAACCGAGCTCGGTGATGTCGATGTGATGATCGATGATCTGACGATCACCGCCAATTCCGCAGGCGTCGTGAACCGGCTCGATTTGAAAGAGGGGTATACAGTGACCGCTATCAATTCCTCGATGGAGTTGATCGAGTATGAGAGCGAGGTGAAAGTGACCGTTTCGGTATCGGAGGACGATATCATATCAATCCGTAAAAATATGGAGGCGGAGGTCTGGCTGTCGCGGGCTCCGGAGCAGGTCTTTCGGGGAAAGGTAAGCTACATCCCTCCCACCGCTTTGAACCGGACTTATGATGTAGAGATTTCAGTGCCGAACCGGGACTATCATTTTCGGCCCGGGCAGCAGGTTTCGGTACGGTTTATTACCCGGACTCGCGAGGGCTCTGTGCTGATCCCGCTTTCCGCTCTCGACACCAACAACCAGTCTGGCTATCATGTTTTTACGATCGATCCGGGGGAAAGTGTCGCTAATCTGGTGCCGGTCCGGCGCGGTCAGGAGGTAGAGCATCTCGGCAAAAAGTATATTGAGACGTTGCCGATTGAAGATTCGAAAAAGCTCTCGGCTGACGATCTGATTGTAATTAAAGGGAATAAGGCGGTGAAGCACGGACTGAAAGTGGTGATCCTGAATCCGGATGAGTCAGTCGGGCTTCCGGAATGAATATCATTCGGTTCAGTGTTAATCATCCGGTGACGACCTGCATGTTGATGCTGGCTCTGGTCATGGGAGGGATCTTTTCACTCAACCGGATGGAAGTGGAGTTACTTCCCAGTATTTCTATACCGACTCTCGTAGTGCTAACGGAAGTTCCGAAGACCTCACCCGAAAAGGTTCATAAAGAAGTGACCCTGCCTCTCGAGGAAAGTCTCAATGGAGTCAGTAATCTGGTCTCATTGAATTCGATTTCGCTGGAGGGGGAGAGCCGCCTCATTCTACAGTTGGATTGGGGAACCGATGTCCGGGCCGCAGAGATCGAAGTGAGGGAGCTGGTGAATGCTCTGAATCTCCCCGATGCCGCGTCACGCCCCTTAATCAAGAAGTTCGATCCGTCGAGTGCTCCGGTTTTCCGGTTCGATATCGTCGGTGGTGGTCTATCGACTGAGGACCTGCGGGGGCTGGCTGATGATATGATAAAACCCGGGCTGGAAAGACTCGCCGGGGTTGGCGAAGTCGAAGTCGTCGGGGGAACCGATCCGGAATACCGGGTAGTCGGTGACCGGGATAAACTCGCTCAGTATCAATTAACCGTTCTCAGTTTGATCCGCGCCGTCTCGATCGAATCGAAAAACCGGAAAGGTGGCACAATAGAGATCGAAGATGGAAAGGTGGCGTCCCTTCGGATTCTGGGGAAAGCCAATACCGAAGCTGATCTCGAAAATTTGATTGTGGCAAATCCTCCGGGTCAAAGTCCAATCAGGATTCGCGATGTGGCAGAGGTAATCCGGACTAATAAAGAAACACGGAGCTATGCCCGGATCGATGGCGCGCCTTCGGTTGGTTTATCGATAAAGAAATCGTCGGACGCGTCGGTCGTTACGGTAGTTGAACGCATTAAGAAAGAGTTGGAACGATTGAGCCCCGTATTGGAAAAACGTGGTATCAAAGTCCAGATCGCTCAGGACGATTCCGAGTATGTGATCAGTTCCCAGTCACTTGTGATCAGTTCGATCGTGCAGGGGGGCGGCCTCGCAGGGTTGCTGTTGTTTCTGTTCCTTCGCGATCTCCGGGCGGCGGTTATCGTTGTGCTGGCAACGCCGATTAGTATGATGTCTGCCGCGATCTTTTTGAACGGATTTGATATCAGTCGGAATATTCTGACCCTTGGCGGGCTGGGGCTGGCTGTCGGTTTAACGCTCGACAGTTCCATCGTGTTAATCGAATCGATCTATAAACAACTGAGCCTCGGTCAAAACCCGAAAGAGGCGGCGATCCGGGGAGCTTCGGAAGTGGCGATGGGGATCTTCAGCTCGACAATGACGAGCGTCGCGGTGTTTCTGCCGATCCTGTTTATACCGGGGTTGATGCAGGAGGTATTCAAAAGTCTCGCCCACGCCATTATCTGGTCGGTTTTGATGAGTATGGTAGTGGGAATTGTCTTTATCCCCATGGTCAGTGCCCGGATTCTTTCTCCCAAGTCGGCGGACCAAAAGGTGGCGACCGGATGGCTCGGAGTGGTGTTGCGACCTTTTCAGAAAATAGAGAAAGCGATGTGCCGATGGGATCGATTCAGTGAGAATTCACTCTCCGATCTTTTGAAGCTTTTGCTTCGGGGGCGGCCTCTCAAAATCGGTATATTGGTTTTTCTCATCGGGATATCCTTGCTCTCATTGAAATTTTTGCCCGGTCGGGGCTTTCTTCCTCAGGGTAATGTCGATGAACTGTGGATCCGGTTTGAGGCCCCGGCAGGAGTGACGCTCGACTACGTGGATGAACGCTTAAAGCGCGTCGAAGAATTACTGCAAACCGCTCCCTATCGTGATTTTGTAAAATCGATCTCAGCAGATATTCGAAATGACGAAGGTAAATTATTCGTGAGGCTTTACCCTAACCGGGAAATTGAAGGAGGACCGAAAATGCGCCCTCAGCAATGGTCCTCTCTATCAAGATGTGTACAGCAGATTCGCGAGGGTTGCGATTCTACACCGGATTTGAAAGGCAAAAACTTCGTCTCGCTGGTAGACAAAATTCGCGGAGGTACCACAGCTCCGATTGTGTTTAAAGTGTATTCCCGGAAACCGTGGTCGGATCTTGATGAATCGAGCCAGCTCAAAGCGCTCCAGACCGAGGTGGAGGAACGGATTCTACCTGTCTTCAAAACGATACCCAGTGCGATCTATCAGCGAATCCGGATCAACGAAACGCCAAAAGAGATCGAAATCTCTACACTGCCGAAACGGGTGGAGCTGAATGAGAAAGGGTTAACCACCCGGCAAATATCAGACACGGTCAGAGCGTCGGTTTATGGAGTGAAGGCCGCAACGGTTTTGGAGAACGGGGGCGAGACGGATGTCACGGTGTTTCTGGAGGACAGTAATGGAGAGTCGAAAGGCAATTTCACCCCGGAATCGCTGGAGAGCCTCCGGGTTCGCTCCGCTTCCACCGGTTTGCTTCACGAAATCAGGGAAGTTGCGGTGGTGAATCCCTCACCGGGAGAGGGCAGTATTGTTTTGGAGCGGACCAACCGGAAACCGACCGTTAATCTGGAATGTCACTATGCGCCCTATGATGTTACGGGTGAGACAATTGGGGATGTGACCGCCCAAATTGAAAAGGCGCTTTCACTCATCCCCGGATTTAACGATTCCTTTGGCTATCAAATCGAAAGTGAGGCCAAAGATACTAAAGAATCATTTTCAGATGCGTTTTTCGCCTTTTTGATTTCGGTGGCTTTGATCTATATGATTATGTGCAGCCAGTTCGAAAAATTTCTCGATCCGCTCGCGATCATGGTAACGGTTCCACTGGCCGCGGCGGGTTCGGTTTTGATGCTGAATCTCACCGGCGAACTTTTCAGCCTCGGGGCCTTCGTGGGGGCGGTAATTCTTTGCGGGGTGGTGGTGAATAACGGAATTATCCTCGTCGAATATATCAATATTCTCCGGCAGCGTGGTGTGGAGCGGGACGATGCCATTATCCAGGGTTCGGTACGGAAGCTGCGCAGCATTCTGATTACCAGCACGACATCGATTCTCGGGATGGTGCCCTTGATTTTCGGAGTGGGCGAAGGAACGGAACTTTACCGGGGTGTGGCGGCGGTTGTGGTGGGCGGTCTTATCGCGTCGACTCCATTGACGCTGCTCGCCTTGCCGATTCTCTATTCATTGCTGGATGAGTTGGCCGAATTTTCATCGTCACTGGGATTTCGTTTTTCAGTCGCTAAAGATCGAATGCTGGGGGGAAATATATGAAGCGTGTGGAAATAATATTCGAGGAATCAAATGAGAATGAGATCATGATGATTCTCCGACAGGCCAAGGTAGATAACTACACCCGCTTTCACGGCGTCACCGGAAAAGGTGAATCCGGTGAAAAGCTGAACAATGCTATCGGGCCGGGGATCAATAATGTGATTGTTACAATTATCGATGAAGAGGCTGCCGGGCGGGTCGTCGCCGCCGTACGACGGTTTCAGGATGTAACCAAACGGATGGGGCGGGATCCGGCAACGCGCTGCGTGGTATCGCAGGTCGACGACTTCTTTTAGTGATGAGTTTTACCGATTGTACCCTGTACACTTTTGGACTGTACCCTGTACAGTCTCGAACTTTCGCAGCGCTAAAGGCGCGATTCAAACCAGCCCGGGGCAGCGCCCCGGGAATTCGGACGCCCCTCAGAAAAAGCGCTGAAAGTGCGATTCAAACAGCGGTAAAGAGGGTGATACGAAATCCAAATTTGTTTGTACGCCCCATCGTGGTGGCCAGCTTGAATCGCGCCTTCAGCGCTGAAAATTTATTAGTATCCAAACCCGGGGCGCTGCCCCGGGCTAGACTGAATCAGCCCTTTGGGCTTTTTGATCTCTGGAATCACAGGTGCGAAATGTTTGACCCTGTACCGTCTCGAACTTTCGTCCCTTTATCTCGCTGATTTTATGAAAGAATTTTCCGTCAATCGTCCGGTAAGCGTCCTTATGTTGACGCTTCTGATGATATTGTTTGGCGGAGCGGCCTATCAGCGACTTCCTCAGGATTTGTTCCCCGATGTCAGCCAGCCGGAGCTGATGATCGAAACACAATACGAGGGCGCGGCCAGTAGTGAAATCGAACAAAATGTGACCCGGAAGATTGAAGAAAAGCTGGGCACGGTGAAGGGGGCGACTTCGATGGTTTCGACATCGGGAGATGAGCGCAGCCGGATCAATCTGACGTTTCAATGGGGAACCAATATGGATCTCGCCGCGATGGATGTGAGGGCCAAGCTGGATGAGGTTCGAAGCGATCTGCCGGAGGAAGCTGAGGAGCCGATCGTTCTCAAAGGTGCCTCCTCCTCCGGTGCGGTGATGGTGTTAAATATCGCATCGAACCCCGCTGCGTCGAATCCGGTTCATCCCGATGAATTGAGAGATGTCGTACTGCGTACCATTAAGCCCCGCCTGGAACGGCTCAACGGAGTGGCGGCGGTTGAGGTGCAGGGCGGGAAAGAATATGAAGTTCAGGTCCGGGCCGATCCTGATAAGTTACGCGCTGTGGGTCTTTCTATACTTGCGGTGCGGGATGCGCTGGGACGGGAAAACCTGTCTCAACGGGGCGGGAAACTACAGGAAGGTGACAGTCTTTTTCTCATTCGGACTGTGGGCGCAGTATCGATCGAGAATCTGTCCCTGCTTATTGTCAGTCCGCCGGGTAGTGAAATTCGGCGGCTTGGCGAGGTGGCGCAGGTTAGCTCCCGCGAGGTTGAAAAAAGTGCGGCGAGTTACGCCCGGTTGAAGACCCGTGCCGCAGACCTTGCGACGTCATCAGTCGAGGTTTCGATTTATAAAAAGGGTGGGGGAAACTCGGTTGAAATCTGTAGTTCCGCCCGTGAGGTGCAGGCCGAAGTCCTCGTTGATCTGACCCGGCGCGATGCGCCGAATGTTTCGGCAGAGGAGCTGACCAAGCTGGCACCACCTCTGCAAATCACCATTGCCTACGACGAGTCGGTTTTCATCAAGGAATCGCTCGATATGGTGCGGTCCAATGGATTGATGGGGCTGATTTTAGCCAGCATCATTCTACTGGTGTTTCTGGGCCGGTTCCAGTCGACCTTTATCGTGGTGTTGGCGATGCCGGTGTCGGTGATCGCGACGTTTTCCCTGTTTTATGCGGGGAAGATCAGTATCAATATTTTCTCGATGGCCGGTTTGACCCTCGCTGTCGGCATGGTGGTCGATAATGCGATTGTGGTGACCGAAGCGATCTTCCAGAAGATGTCGCACGAACGGAGGTTCAAAAAAGCGGTGATGGAGGCAATTGCAGAGATCGGTCCTGCGGTCTGGGCGAGCACCCTGACAACGATCGCGGTATTTTTGCCGGTGGTGTTTGTTCCCGGGATTGCCGGACAGATTTTTCGCGATCTTTCCTGGGTGATTACCTACACTTTGATCTTTTCGATGGTAGTGGCTTTCACCTTGATACCAATGCTCACTTTCAAAGTGATGGGTATGAAATTCGCGGTCTTCGATTGGCTCAACCGCGCCATTCAATTTGTGCTGTGGCCCCTCGTTCAGTTCGCAAAAGCGGTATCGAACGGGTATCGACTCATTCTGAAAACGGTGATCGAATCGGTAGCAGTGCGGGTGCTTTTGATCCTGATTATGGCACTCGCGTTTGTGGTAACGATCTACCAGCTTCCCTCCGCTGAGTTTTTCCCTGAGACGAAAGTGGAGAGCTATCAGTTGGCGTTGCGGGCGAGGGCGGGGCAGACTCTCGATGCCGTAGATCTTTCGGCCCGCGCTATTGAAACGAAACTGGGGGGGATCGGGACCTTAAGTCACTACAGCGTCTCGGTGTCGCCCCGTGAGGTCAGGGTGATCGCCAGTTTTGATAAAGCGGAGGTGATGGATGGTCAGGTTCAGCCGGTCAAAGAACTGGCGCCGGTGATGGATGCACTCGCCAACGATCCCGGGTTGCGCGATACGTTTCTCGATTTCCAGCTTCAGAGCCTTAACCCGATTCAGAACCTGCTCGGAACCAGTCAGGGAGATATCCTTTTAAAATTAACCGGCCCGGATCTGGTAACGATTCGGGAAATTCTGACTGGAGCCGATGGGGAAGGTGGGCTCTTGGGGGAGCTTTCGGAAAAACGAGCTAACTATGGAATCACCAGTTTGGGGCAAATTCCAAAAGGGATGCCGGAGCGGGTCCTGAAAGTGAAACGGGAGGCAGCCGCGGATCGCGGACTGACGTTAAGTGATATTGCGGATCAGGTTGAAGCTGCAGTAGCAGGGAATCAGGTGACTGATATAGAAATCAACAATACCTCCTATGATATTATGCTCTCTTCAGCAGCGAAGGTGAATAGCGAGAATGATCTACTTAATCTCGATATCATTTCGCCGGTAACCGGGCAGGTCTGGAAATTGAGAGATGTCGCGACGGTGGAATCGCAGGCCGGCCCCGGACTGATTAACCGTGAGGAACGGGAGCGGATTATGACGGTGCCGATTTTTATTGATAAAGACAACCTTTCGCTGGAGGAAGTGGAGGCTCGGCTCGCGGAACCGGTCGCCCGGGCTGTGGCTCCCTATCGGGAATCCGGCTATCGCGCGGTGCTCGGTGGTTCCTCCGCAGCGATGCACGAATCGCTCGGGTATCTCGTGTACGCCTTCATTGTCGCGATCGTTTTGGTCTATATGATTATGGCGAGTCAGTTTGAGAGTTTGATACATCCTTTTACGATTATGTTTTCCGTTCCGTTGTCACTGATCGGAGCGGTGCTGGGCTTGAATTTAAGTGGGGAGTTGATTTCGCTGACAGCGATGATCGGTATCATTATGCTGGCGGGGATCGTGGTAAACAATGCGATTATTTTGATCGACTACATCAATATACTCCGGGCGCGGGGCCAACCGAGGAACGAGGCAATCATCAATGCCGGGTTGACTCGGCTGAGGCCGATTTTGATGACGACTTTGACCACCGTTCTGGGAATGTTTCCTCTGGCTCTCGGATACGGAACCGGCGCCGAGTTGTATCGACCGCTCGCAGTGGTGGTGGTATGCGGACTTTCCTTTTCCACGGTTCTGACCCTGGTTTTTATCCCCGCGATTTATTGTTTTCTGGATGATCTCACCGATTTGTTCGGTCTGATCTCCTTCCGGATTTCCACGCTGGGCTGGAACAGGGGGAGACGCTGATTTTGTTTGATGTCAGGACGCCCTTTGATTAACCTGAGAAACGAACTATGGAAATTGACGTTCAACCTCTACCTGGCAATTCCAACGTCACCTGCGTGGCGGTTGACGGTCGGATCGACTCCTACACGGTGGATCGTGTTGAGGAGGAATTGAATTCTTTGATCCGGATCGGTTCGTCGCGGTTGATTTGCGATCTATCGGGCGTGGAATTTGTCTCCAGCTCGGGTTTCAAGGCGTTTCAGCGAATCATGAAATTTGCCCGGGAGCAGGATGGGGATTTGAAATTCTGCCGTCTCACTCCCGAGGTTGGCCGTCTGTTCACCACGGTCGGTTTTGCCAAAGACTGTGGTGTCTTCGGCACACGGGAGGAAGCGGTTACCGGTTTTTCCCGTGATGGGAATCAGGCCGGGGGAACGTCTCGAGAGGGCGGTTCGGGGTTGAATGCGTTGCGCCGCATTATCGGTTTCGGGCGCGAACCGGAGCCCGAAGAGAAAGCGCCGGAATCGAGAAAGCCGGATTCGACGCTTCTGCGCACCCAGATTTTTAAGAAAGATTCCTCTCTCCAGGAAACGGTGATCTTTAAGTCGCCTGCTCCGGCCGAAGAACGTCCGCCGGAAACGGGTGAGCCCATGCCGGCCCGGGTTGCCTTCGAGCCAGTGAAAATGACGATCCAGCCGGATGCCGAGCAGTTTCAGAATTTGTCTCAGCTGCTCGGAACGATCGGTGCCCTCGTGGAGTTTCCGTCGGAAGGCCTCGTGAAGCTGAATGTCGCGGTTCAGGAGTTGTGCCGAACGATGGTCAAGGAACTGGGGGCGGACGAGAGCTTCGCGATGGAGATCGACAGCCTCAGCCCGGGATTTCGCGTCGCTTTCGACATCCCGAGGGAGGATTTTAACATCTGCGAGCATCTCCAGCCCAAACCGGCGGACACGACGCTTACCGAAAGCGTCGGCAGAGAATGGTTGCTGAAATACGTTGATGACGTGGAGGCATTCCCGACCGAGTCCGGAACCCGGGTGCTGATTTCGCTGCGAAGTTGAACCGGTATTTCGGTGGTTCCTCCGTAACTATTTCCGGTCCGGGTGGTTTAAATTACTTATGAAGCCCTACTTTTGTCCGGAATGTCATCGGCGCGATTTTCTTTTGAAGGCTGCGGCCGGGTCTGCTGCTTTTTTCACGACTGGCGGAGCCTTTGCGGAAGCGCTCAGCAAAACCCCCCGGATGACGGAAGGGCCCTTTTATCCCGATCACTTGCCTCTCGATACGGATAACGACCTGTTGGTGATTAACGACGGTATCACGCCCGCGATCGGAGAAATCACCCATCTGCACGGCACCGTGACCGATTTGAAAGGGAATCCGGTTCCCAATGCCCGGGTTGAGATCTGGCAGGTCGACGGAAAAGGCGCCTATATCCACAGTCGTGACGGAGGCCTGACCGGTCCGAAGCGGGACAATAATTTTCAGGGATTCGGGCGCTTTGTGACATCGCGTTCCGGTGAGTATTATTTCCGAACCATCAAGCCGGTGCGCTATCCGGGACGGACTCCCCATATCCATGTCGCGGTTTACCGGGGGAATGAACGGATGTTGACCACGCAAACTTTCGTCAAAGGGGAAAAGCAGAATGAAACCGACGGATTGATTCGCAGGCTCGGGGAAGCCGCCGGATTGCTGATGGCTGATTTCAAACCGGTCCCCAACTCAGAAACCGGAGAATTGTCGGCGAAGTTTGATATCGTGATCGGCTCGACTCCCGAGGAACAAGAAACCCGGAGACGTCGTCCGGAAGGCGGCCCGCGCCGAAGAGAGAGAACACCGGAGGCATAGGAAAGCGAAACCGCTTTTTTAGCTCCCTTCCATCTGGAGAAAAGGCACGTGGTTCTGATTTGGAACTGGTTGCGAAGCCATAGGCCTGCAAATAGGGTCCCGCCTATGCAACGCCGTCATTTTTTGGAAACCACTCTTGCTGCGACCACCGCGGCTGCCTTAACTCCGGTCCGGGCTGCCGGTCCCCGAAAGAAAATCCTGCTTCGTTCATCCTGGCAGACGGTTAACATCGGGGATATCGCCCACACCCCGGGAATGCTGACATTGCTCGAAAGGCATCTGCCGGAGTATGACATCACACTCTGGCCGAGCCACGTCGGAAACGGGGTTGAAGATATGCTTCGGAAGCGTTTCCCGAAACTCACTATCATGGAGCGGACCGGTGAGGCTAAAAAGGAGGCTTTTGAAAACTGCGATTTCCTCCTGCACGGTTCCGGTCCCGGCATCGTCGCCCAGAAGTCGATCATCGAATGGTCGGAGAAAACCGGCAAGCCCTACGGCATTGGCGGCGTTACCTGGAGTTACTCCGATGAAGGGCTCAAAGTTATCAACGGCGCTGATTTCACCTTTTTCCGGGATTCCGTTTCCCTGCAGCTTGCCAAAGACAAAGGGGCCACCTGTCCAATTATGGAATTTGGACCCGACGCTACTTTCGCCTGTGATTTAACTGCCGATGCGGCGGCTGAAGCCTGGCTTAAAGAGGTGGGGCTCGAGGAAGGTAAATTCATGTGTTGTATCCCGAAGCTGAGAAACACTCCGTACTGGGAAGTCAAAAAGGGCTACAAATTCGACGAGAAAAAGCACGCCCGGAATGAGGAGATGAAAGAGCACGACATCAGCCCGCTGCGAGACGCGGTGATCGCTCTCGTAAAAGAAACCGACATGAAAGTCCTTCTTTGTCCTGAAGATGCGACCCAGATGAAATTGAACAAGGAGATGATCTACGACAAGCTCCCTGCCGATGTGAAAGAGAAAGTGGTGTGGCGCGAGGACTACTGGCTCACCGATTTTGCGACCAGTGTTTACACTCGCAGTGCCGGTCTTTTTGGTAACGAGCAACACAGCCCGATTCTCTGTATCGGACATGGGATTCCGGCCATCGTGTGTCGCTACAAAGAGCAGACCAGTAAAGGGTTTATGTGGAAAGATATCGGACTCTCCGAGTGGCTCTTCAATCACGATTTTGACGAGGCGGAGAAAGGGCTCACCCCTGCAGTTCTCGCCATTGCTACCGATCAGAAGGCCGCCCGTGCCAAAGCCGCAGCAGGCAAAGCGGTAGCCGACGCCCGGATGAAGCGGATGATGGATGTGTTGAAGGAAACCGTAGAGGCGTAGTGCGGGGGGAGCGCGCCCTCGCGGTTGGGAGGGAGTTGCCAGGTGGGCATGCGACGGGAGATATGTGGCTCCTGCATCGTAAACGTCCAAAGGACGTGTCTACGAGGTTTGCGAAGCCAGTAGCAACCTCCTTTGGAGGTTCCCATCAAGCCCCGGGCTCCCGCATCGCAAACGTCCAAAGGACGTGTCTACGATTACGACGCTCGCTGAAATCACTCGCTGAGCAATGGATTCGCCATCTTCTCGGGCTTGAGCAGTTCATCGAGACGCTTCTTGGTGATCCAGCCTTTTTCCAGAACCAGTTCATAGACGCTGCGGTCGGTGGCGAGCGCTTCTTTGGCGATCGATGCGGACTTCTCGTAACCCAGAACCGGATTGAGCGCGGTCACGATCCCAATCGAGTTCTTGACGTAGTTGGCGCACTTTTCCCGGTTCGCAGTGATCCCGTTGACGCAGCGGGTCGAGAGAACGATCGCCGCGTTTTTCAAAAGCATGAGACTGCTCAGCAAATTGTAGGTCATGATTGGCTCGGCCATGTTCAATTCGAACTCACTGGCTTCGGCGGCCATCGATACGGTCAGGTCAGACCCGATGATCTGATAACAAATCTGGTTCACCACCTCGGGGATCACTGGATTCACTTTCCCGGGCATGATCGAGGAGCCCGGTTGCATCGGCGGGAGATTGATCTCGCCCAGTCCACATCGGGGGCCGGAAGATCCCCAGCGGAGGTCATTGCAGATTTTTGAAATCTGAATCGCCGTGACCTTTAGAGCACTGCTCATTTCCGCAAAGTCCCCGGCATCCTGGGTCGCTTCGACCAGGTCATGGGCGAGTTTGACGTGAAGCCCGCTCAGTTCATTGATTTTCCGGGTGCAGAGCGCGGCGTATCCCTGCGGACTGTTAAGGCCGGTCCCGATCGCGGTTGCGCCCATATTCACGATGAGCAATTCTTCGGAGATCCGTTCGAGACGACGAATTCCATCATTTACCATCACGCCGTAAGCGGCAAATTCCTGTCCCAGAGTCATCGGGACGGCGTCCTGGTTCTCGGTCCGTCCCATTTTGATGACGTCGGAAAATTCCTCGGCTTTTGCCTGAAATGATTTTCGGAGGACTTTCAACGCCGAAACCGTTTCGTGAGTCGAAGCGACTACCGCTATTTTTACGGCGGTGGGATAAGCGTCGTTGGTTGACTGTGAACAATTGACGTGGTCATTCGGGTGGCAGTAGCGGTATTCCCCCTTCCGGTGCCCCATGATCTCGAGTGCGATATTGGCGATGACCTCATTCGCATTCATGTTCGACGAGGTTCCGGCTCCGCCCTGCACCATATCGACCGCAAAATGTTCATGAAATTCCCCGGCGAGAATCCGGTCGCAGGCAGCGCAAATCGCATCGGATATTTTCGGGTCGAGAACCCCGAGGATGGAGTTCGCAATCGCCGCGCCCTTTTTGACGTAGGCGAAGGCGTTCACAAGATGTTGGAAATGAGAGAGTTTCACTCCGGAGAAAGTGAAGTTCTCCATCGCCCGGGTGGTCTGCACCCCGTAGTAGTGAGCGTTCGAAACTTCGCGATCGCCAAGGGAATCGTGTTCCCGCCGGTAGTCGGTGATGTCACTTCTCTGATGCTCAGAATGAAGCAACATCTCAGTGGTCTCTCTGAGCCGGGCGCTGGTTCGCCGGGCGGCCCGACGCACGATATGATAGTAAATTTCCGGTTTTTCGCGGCGGAAGTTCTCGATATTCTCTTTCGAAATCGTCCAGATATGAGATTCCTCCAGAGCGAGGCCCGAAACGCTGTGGTCCAAATCATCGATGAAAAGGGATTCCCCGATGACCGCGCCTTCGCCAAGGCAGGCGATCGTAACGCTGCGTCCCGCGAGTCCCCGCTGCAGATTGATTTTACCGATCAGAACAATACCGAACCATTTCCGCGGAGCGGATTCGTGAAACAGATAGTCACCTTTCGCGAAAACTTTTTCTTCTCCCAAAGCAGCAAATTTCTCCAGTTCCTCGTAGGAGACTTCCATGTCTCCGGCGACGTGTTCGATGTGTTCTTTGGTAATTTTCATGGGAGGATTCAGTCGTAGAATGAGGTGAAACCTTAAATAATATGGACGGTTCCGGCAGGCTTCCTAGTCATTTTCGCGGGTTAATTCCAGGCCAGTGCCGACCGGGTTTTCCAATAAGTTTCGGGAGCTTCGGTCAAGGAGCTTAGTGTCGAGAGGACATCGTCGGGGATTTGCAGGGAAACGGCGAGTTGATTTGACTGGAGGTGCTCCGGGGTCGCGGCTCCACTGAGGACCGTATCGACCCAGGGTTGGGCGAGAACCGCAGCCAAACACAGGGCATCGATCGTGGTGTCGCACCGTTTCGCCAATGTCTCCAGCACTTCCCTTTTTCTCCGAAAGGATTCCGTGGTATTTCTACAGGTGAGGCGCCCGTTGGCGAGGCCTTCTTTGATGATGATTCCCATCCCACTCTGACGGGCTTCCGACAGGGCGGCCGTTGCCGACGTTTCGAGGAGATTCCAGGTCGCCTGACAGGTGTCGAAGAGAGGGCTTCCGTTGATCAGGGTGGAGAGAGCTTTTCGAATCACATCGGATTGTCCGGCGCCGCTGACTGATAAACCGATCCGGAGGCCTTCCGATTTTAATTCGCCAAGCCGTTCCAACACCGGTTGGTTATCGAGCACGCCACTTTCCAGCGTTGCGGAGTGAATTTGATAGAGATGGAGCTGTTCGCCGAGTTGTTCCCTACTTTGTTTGATTTGTTCGTTGAGAACTTTCAGCGAATGCTCTTTCACTTCGTGGGCTTCCGCTTCGATTTGCCAGTCGGCAGTGTAGGTGTAGCCCCATTTTGAACTGATGGTGAGGTCAGGGTGTTGGCGGGTTTGTAACCAGCTGGAAAGAAACGCCTCGGCACGGCCATAGGACCGGGCTGCGTCGAAGTAGCGAATTCCCGTTTCCCATGCCGCATCGAGAACCCGGTGAGCTCTCGCCTCCATGGAATCCAGTTGGTAGTCAGATTCCAAATCATCCCCGTGGCCCAGATTGATATATCCGGGCCGCCCCAGAGCGGCGAGCCCGAGGCCGATGGGCGTTACGTTCAGTCCTGAATTGCCTAGCGAGCGGTCGTTCATTCAACGCTGATACTCTGTTTTGTCTGAAAGCGCTACTCCAATCCGTACCAGTTTGTGAAGCGATCCACCTCTTCGCGCTCGGTGCGGTATTGGTTAACCGGATCGTCCCGGTCGGGATAGCCTATCGCGATTCCACAGATCAGTTTCAGGGAATCGGGAATGTCCAGTGCGTTTCGAACAATGTCAGGATACTCGGCCATCGCCGCCTGAGCGCAGGTTTCGAGATCGAAGGCCCGGGCTGCCAGCATGATGTTCTGAATAAACATACCCATATCGACCCAGGATCCCTTTTCGAGTCCGCCATCGATAAAGATAAACAATTCAACGGGAGCGCCGAACCCGTGATAATTCGCTACCCACTGCTGCTTTCTGCGTTCGCGATCTTTTCGTTCGATGCCAAGGGCACCGTAGAGCGCTTTTCCACAGGCGACACGCCGGGAGCGGTAGGGCTCGGTGAACGTTTCCGGGTAGTATTGATAGTCTTTTGCAGATTCCTCTCCGGCAGTAAACTTTTCTACGATCTTGTTGGAAATCTGCTCTTTAATTTCCCCGGCAACAACAGCAACCTGCCAGGGCTGAGTATTCGTTCCTGAAGGGGCCCACCGGGCCGCCTCTAACACCTCGTGAATCGTTTCTTTCGCTACCGGCCTGTCTAAGAAAGCCCGAGTCGAAGCCCGGCCCTTGATCGCTTCCAATAAATCCATGACCGGAAGCTAGATGAAACGGTAATGATTTAAAGGGATTCCTTCGTTCGCATCATGCCGAACTTTTACAAATCAGTGATAGTATTTTGTCGATGAATTGACACGGATGATCTGTTTGAGGAATTGTCACTTGGTCAATTCCGGGGGAGGAGGAATTTAGTCAACAGGTGGTCAAATTAATTTGATATTTTGTTGAACAGTATTATACAAGCTTACAATGAGAGTGTTACGGTTGTTGGATCGTTATGAGTGTTTCGTCCTTAGAAATAAATGGTTAGTTTTTGTGTGGCTCTTTTTCCTGTTGGAATTAGGGAGAGCAGAAGAATTCCCTAAGGGGGTGTTGATCTTTGTTCCAGGTAACCTAAGTGACCAATTCGCCGAAGCTATTCCGTTTCGAAATCTTCAGAAGTTCAGTGTTACGGTCACTGTTTTCCCCAATACAGGTGGCAGCCGAGTCATAAAATCTAATCTTGTGAAGGCTGTGCAATATTTTGCCGCTCCTCATGGAGATCTGGCAAGCCAGAGAGATCACGAGGTTCTCAAAACGGAACTGAGGAATCTTCAGAGCTTGATAGACAAATATCCCGGAGCAAAAACTAATCTGGAATCAATCAAGGGAAAATATTTATCAGCAAGCCAGATGTTGGCTAACGGATATGTTCGTTATAACTCTCAGTGGATTCCTAAAACCGATTTTGATCTGCTTTCGAAGACTGAATCTACTGGTGTAGAGGGGACTGATATTGTTGATTTGAAAGGCAACTTGTATCCGAAAGCTAAGGTTGTTAATGTTGTTCACAACGGAATTGTCATTCGATATTCTTCTGGTGTAAGGACGATACCATTCACCGAGTTGGATCAAAACTTGAGAACCAAATATCAGATAATGGCTCCGAGTTCACCCGCGCGTGGTAGCACTGCTCCAATTCTCAGTCAGAGCAATGCTGTGATTTCGGTCAATCAGGACGGCGTTTTTCTTGCTCATGATAAAAACGTGATTTCATCGAAATTTGTTGAGGGAGATACGGTGTGGAAGCCTTCTTCTATGGATGACGCCGCTGATTGTGTAGTTTTAATAGAAGGCGACGCTGGGAGTGGGACGGGATTTCTCGTTTCAAGTTCAGATAAATCGTATATTTATACAAATGCGCATGTGGTGGCGGGAAACAAACAATTGAAGATGGTAAACCGGCATGGCGACGAATTTTTTGACGTCGAAACCACCGAATTAGCTGGTGAAGGATTTGCTGATGGTGACATCCTTAGATTTAAGCTCAAGCATAGGCGTAAAAAAGGACTCATCTTGGACGAAGGAACGATTAATATAGCAGACGGCGAAAAAATTTCAGCCATCGGAAACAGTCATGGAGCAGGGGTAATTAAGATCCTCGATGGGGAGGTAACGGGTTTGGGTCCAGATCGGTTAGAGATTTCGTCGGGAATTGTTCAAGGCAACAGTGGAGGGCCTATAGTCCATGCCGAAACTTTTACGGTCGTTGGCGTGTCAACGTTTGCGAAGCGAGGCAGGGATGATATCTGGTCGAAAGGAACTGGCTTTGACAAAGTGAGACGGTTTGGTTTGCGGCCCAGAGCAATTCGGAATTGGGATCGAATCGATGTTCGCAACTTTATGGCAGAAGCAGAGGTTTTCAGAGATATGAAGGCAAACGTTAGGTTAATTCACCTCATGAAGTTTTTGGAAGTAAAAATAGATGGGGTTTACTTTGATAGAGACCTTTCGGTTAAGGGAGAATACGTAGTAGGGGATATTTTGGATGAATACAAAGAGCACATAATTGTCAAAAATATTTTCAAACTGAATAAAATGCTGAAGGATTCAGGTTCTGCTAACGGCGGTAGAGAAGCAATGCGGACTTATGGACGGTTTTTGGTGTCGACCCGGCAACAAATGTCGGATCTTAGGGCTGCTCAAGAATTTAGTAATTGGTCATTCTACCATCGGAACCTTCTATCTGAATCAAATGTATTGGTGTCTCATGAAGAGACTGAAATTATTCTTGGCCGAATGATAAAAACTCTAGGAGACGGTTTGAGATAAGTATTAGTGTTGTCAGAAAAATTAGAACTTCGAAAAATGGCAACTTAGATTCCTTCTACCAGGGGCGCATCGGTGGCGCGGGATTGAGGTCTTTGTCGGTGGAGCCGACCATTTCGCTTCTCAGGAGAATCATGGGTCGGCCGGACCTGACAAAGGTTTCAGCCAGTCCGTCGGAATTGGATCTGGGAACAATCGTCTTCCAGGATTTGATAGCTGGAAGAATTCGGAAAAACGGGGGGCGCGCCGGTTGACGTTTGGCGGTTCGTTTCCACGCCCAGGGGACCAACCCGAAAAGTGGGGTGATGTGCTCTCTCAATCTGACACAGAGTGGTTTGATCTCTGATGGAAGTTCGCCGGCTTTTAAGGCAACTTCCCAATCACGAATCGCTGCATACAATGCCTGGCTGGAATCCTGACTACAGTTCTGGGCGGAGCTTACCAGGGAGAGACCGTCACCTTCTCCGGTTCGGTAGCGTGCTGTCATTTCGGCGAGTTTCCTCTCCAATATGGTGTAGGCGGATTCGCCGAGTGTTTCATCGAATAATTCGGGAATAAATATGAGATAGTCACAAACGGGACGAATCTCCAATTTACCGATTGTGGTATCGCCCATATAACAATGCCATTGTGAACTCCCGGGGATGAGTCCGTCCACGTTGTTAACGTAGATTTGTTTGTATTCAATCTGTAGTCGTAGTTCGCCGGTGAATGGATCGGTAACGACTTCTGCCATTCCGAAAGAGAAGTGACCACCCTTTCGCCCTATCTTGCCGGCAACTCCGCCAAACAGATGAAGTAGCAGCGCTTTGTCTCCCGGTTTAGGTTGAAAGTTGTTGGCCCTCTCAGATGGGTAAAGATGAATTTGACTGGTTTCCCCTTTGATCGATTTGTCTTTTCTCCAGTTGCGATACTTGAGAAATCCCAGGGAGGTGTCTTCGTCAACAAAGAGGAGATCCGGTTTGATCCGAAAGAGGCTCCGGGGTTCGATTCCGCGAACCACCCGGGTGCCGGATTCATCGGTGTCGGAATAGAGATACCAACCCTCAGCGTTTAATTTTTCTCCTCCGGTCGGATCGAGGGTTTCCCGACCTGTGACGGCAACAATTTCCGTAGGGCCTGTGAACTCATTTTCGTTCCGGTTCCAGTGTTGGATCGTCCATTTTCCATCCGGATTTTGATTCACAAACCGGGCGAGAGTTCTCTGGCTCCCGGATATTTGGACCGGCTCTTTCTGAATCACCAGGTAATCGCCTTCTTCGACAGGATCGACCAACTCAACGAGGACGTCATTCTCCGGATGCGCCCCGATAAGTGATTCGAGAGGGGAAACTCGATCCCAACCATCCAGCCGCTCAGGGTGAACGGTTCCCGTTTTCATGCTGCTCCTTGTGATTGGGCCAAATTTTATCGAAACCGAAACCCGATCCGTCCACTCGGCGTCAAGCCTGAGCCGAAAAGTCTCACCCTTGAGTGAATGGTGAGTCCCGGGAACTTGAAGTAACTCAACAAAGATACTCCCATCGTCTTTCCGGTCCGATTCTTCCGGAAGTATAAGCCGTCCACACCAGTTAGAGGTGGGTATCCATAAGGTCGAGTCTGAATGGGCTGACGTTTCGGCGTGATTCATAGAGAAGGAGACTCTGACAATTCCACAAATCTTCCAAATGGGACAGCACGAAAGTCCGTAAAATGTCGCGTTTCGGGAGGTTTACGCGTTCCGGCTTCGAGGCTGTTCACGGCGCGCAATTACGGTGTCCAACGTTGGAACTTGGGGCATGATTTGAAGAGAAGAACGAGCCTCGTCCGGATCAGGTCCCGATCCAGAAAACGTCATTCTTTTTCGGGACGATGATCTGAGTGTCGATCCTCTGGGCCTTTTCGGGACACTTTATCGATATCGCCGATGCCATACTTTTCATTGGCTTTGCGTCCTGCAAGTTCAGTTCTCCATTCTGCAACACTACATCGCCTAATTTAAATGGGGTGAAAATGTTAGTTGGTTCATAATGAGATGGTTACGTGCTTTTATACCCCTTGGTATCAGGGCTGCTCCATTATAAAGAGGAAACAAAAACCCAATTAAATTATGAAAATGAACAAGTACATTACAACAATGATAGCACTGGGCGGACTCGCATTGAGCGTCCAGGGACAAGATGCCGCTGAGAATGCTGAACAGTATGAAGCCGACAAAAAAGCAGTCGCCGAAATGGTGAGAGCTCCAGTTGATGGAATGATCAATTCGAACAAACTGCTCTCGGCCGATGTTTACAACAAAGCGGAAGAAAAGGTCGGGAATGTCGATCGCTTACTGCTTGATCCGGCAACCGGCCAGGTGAAATACACCATCGTAAGTGTTGGAGGATTCCTTGGAATCGGAGATCGCCACGTGGCAGTGCCATGGGAGCAGTTCGAAGTGAAAAAGGTTAAGGAAAACAATCAGCCTGATCCTGTTATGGAAACCCGGACTGAAACCGACATCGAGAATGAAGTTACCGATGCCGAAAACGAGGATGCTGACTTGGTAGCAGAGGAATCTGAAGCCAAAGCAATCGTTGACGACACGGATGCAGAACTCGCCGAAGCTGGTGCTGAAGCAGAGGCTGCTACGAAAAATCAGGTAACTGAGCCGAAGGAATCTGACATCGATGCTGAAGAGGCTGACAAGACCGATGCTTATGCCAGAAACGAAGTTGATGCCGATGATCAGTTTGCCCTGAGAATCTACCTCGACGTTAACAAGGAACGTTTGGAGAAAGCTCCCGCTTTTGATTCGGGAACCACTTTCCTCCGGAACAATGACGCTTCACTGAATGAGACCAATTCTTTCTGGACTGGTGAACTCAGTAAAACCGAAGCTGAACTTAACAATGCAACGAAAACCGCATCTACCCAGTAAGTGATATTGGCAGAGCTAGCTGGTTAATTTAAAGTCCAGCAACATCAGCGGGAGGAATGGTTATCATTTCTCCCGCTTTTCTGTACAGGGTACAGTCCCGGATTGTACCCTGTACAATCTGAAATCAGGAGCCTGCGGTCGTGGCGATCAGAGCGGGAATTAAGGCGGTTACGGTGGCCGCGGAGTCGAAGGCATCGATGATGTCGCGAGCGGCCTTCCCCATCGCTTCACCTTCGATGATCTGTTCGATCCGTTTTTTGTGTTTGCGCAGCTCTTTGTCGTCGAGATTGTGCCTCAACAGGTCGGTCCGGTGCGCGAGAGAAATCAGGATCACGGTTCGTGGATCGAGATCGGTGTCATTACCGAAAATGGCACTTTTGATACGCGACATGATCTCCTCCTCAGGCTCGGGGTCGATCTCGGGATAAATGGTTCGGGGAAACACAAACAACACCTTGTCTTCGTCCGATTTCACGATGCCGCGTTCGCAGAGACGCTGGGCGACCTTTTTCCGTAGCTTCGGAATGCGGGAGAGGCGAGGCACCCAGTTGGAGAGCGCCGCCCGGCGCTTCGCCGAAGTGATCTTCTCCAGACATTCGTCGATAATGGGATCGCCGGTAGGGGGAGGGTCGTTGTGGTCGATCAGTTTCCGGCGCGGTTCAGCGACGTAGACGTGGTTTTCGAGCAGTAATTCAGCCATAACCGCTCCGGCCACGGCCAGCTCGACAAATCCACCGGAGAAAGTCCCTTCCTCATCCCGGAGGGCCAGGAGCATAATCTCCTCGTATAGAAACAGTGATTTCATTCCTCTTAAACTCCTTTGCCCGGGTAAGTCATAGCAAATACCCGGTTATATCGGCTCCGGTTGTGCGGGGCCCGGCTTTGTAATTCAGAAAGAACGACTCACGGGTTCTGGACCGGCACTTTCTGAATTTTAAACGTGTTTTCCGCCTGATCAGAACCCAATTTGACAGTTTCCAGATTATCGCCGCTGATGACAAGAACCCGGCCGTCACCGACATCGATCAATTCGCAGGTGATTTTCCGACCCTTCACTTCCGCTTCGAAAAATCCGCCGTTATACACTGCGGTGATATTTCCGTTAGGATGGATCACGGCGTAAATGTATTCCGAGACCCGGTTAACCTCATCACTCGCTGATTTTTCGGTAACGCCGTCCTTGGTAATCTCGTAACCGGTGCTTCGATTGCCGTCTTTGCCGTGAGCGGTCTTAAGCTGCTCCTCCTGGTCTTTGGTAATGAAATCGAAGCTGTTGAAAGGTGATAAATCCGAGATGAACAAAACGGCTGCGGCGACGCCGAGAAGGAGGACGCCGACAATCGCCATAATCCGTTTTGCAGGGGACAGGCCGAAGCGGTGAATACTCAGTCCGATACTGACGACAGCCGAGAGGACTGTAAAAGCCCATGCAAGGTTTCGTAGTAACTGTTCATCCAAAGCGCTTGCCAGAATCATTGCGGCAATTAAGCGGCGGACTTCCTTCCGGTCAAGTGAGGTTCGCGCCAGTGAAAAAATCCTCACCGACGGCGACCTCCTGAATCCGGTTTTTCTTAAAACTGATAAAACTAAGCAAATTGAACTAGATGGATTTTATGGAAGGTGTAAAAAATCTCAAAAATGACTTTTAAAATGGATAATATTTTCTAGGATGGCTCTCGATGAAATTCGCAGTTTTTTCAGGTGTTCTGGCAATTGTTTCAGGTTTCAGTCCACTTTTCGGGCAGGGCGGGCTGGATGAAGCCGCTCCGATCGGGAGGTTTTTGAATGGTGCGTTGCCGCCACAGGAACCGCGACCGGCGACGGGCAGTTATCAATTGGTGAATGCTTTTCCCGATCTCACTTTCATCGATCCGGTGGAAATGCAGCCGGTGCCCTATTCCAATCGACTGGTGGTTCTGGAGAAAGTGGGGCGGCTTTCCGTGTTTGAGAACAATGAAGAGGCCGATGAAAAAACGGTCCTTTTCGATATCCGGGGCCAGGTGGAGTCCTCCCACGACAGTGGGATGGTGGGGCTCGCTTTTCATCCGGAATTCGGGAATCCCAATTCACCGAACCGCCATTACCTTTACATCTACTACCGGTATACCCCGAACCCGTCTGAGCGGAACAAGGCATACTGCCGGTTGTCCCGCTTCACCTGGGATCCCGGGACCGATGCGATCGCGACCTCCAGTGAGTTGGTCCTGATCAACCAATACGACCGGCATAACTGGCACAACGGTGGCGGGATCTTCTTCGGAAATGACGGATTTCTCTACGTCTCGATCGGTGATGAAGGAGGCTCGAACGATCAATACAATTCCGGTCAGGAAATCAATCAGAGTCTGCTTGCCGGGGTTTTGCGGATCGATGTGGATCAGGATGCGTCGCGGAGTCATCCCATCCGGCGGCAGCCGTTGAATCCCGCCACTCCTCCCTCGGGATGGCCTGATTCGTATACTCAGGGCTATTACATTCCCAATGATAATCCCTGGTTGAACAGCGGGGGCAGCACTCTCGAAGAATTCTATGCAATCGGTTTGCGGAGTCCTCACCGAATGACGATCGACCGGCCTACCGGCAAAATCTGGGTTGGAGATGTCGGGCAAAACTCCCGGGAGGAAGTCAGTACAGTAGTCAAAGGCGCGAATCTCCAATGGCCCTACAAAGAGGGGGCGATCAACGGCCCGAAATCGAAACCGACCTCCCTGATCGGGACCGATCAGCCTCCCGCTTACAGTTATGGAAGAAGTATCGGAACCTGCGTGATCGGTGGGTTTGTCTATCGGGGGAGTCTCCACCCCGAGTTACAGGGGCAATACCTATTTGGCGACCATGGGTCCAGCCGGATCTGGAGCCTCGATGATTCGCAGGGTGGAGCGGTGGTAAACCAGTTACTGACTTTGAGTCGGCACGGTCCCGGTCCTAAAAATGGACTGGGAGCCTTTGGTTACGATGCTTCGGGTGAGATATATATTTTGAGCCTCGCGGGGACTGACCTCGATGGCGGGCGCATCTATCGCCTCGATAAATCGACCGTCGGGATTCCCGAGCCACCGCAGCTGCTTTCGCAAACGACCGCGTTCTCCGATGTCGAAAACCTGATCCCTGCCGCCGGGGTAATTCCCTACGATGTGATTCAGCCGCTCTGGTCCGATGGAGCTGACAAACAGCGCTGGATATCTATCCCGAATGATGGAACGCCGAACACTTCCGACGAGCAAATCGGCTGGTCGGAGGAAGGTCACTGGTCTTTCCCGATCGGAACCGTGTTGATCAAACATTTCGAATTCCCGGGGCAGAGATTGGAGACACGGTTTTTCGTCCGGGGAGAAAATTCAGCGTGGTATGGATTTTCCTACAAATGGAATGAGCAGGGGACCGATGCCGTATTACTGCCGGGCGAACCGGTTCACGAAACCATCACGGCAGATGGAGAGACGTTTACCTGGCATTATCCGGGTCGGAACGAATGTGCGAGCTGCCACACTCAGGCGGCGGGAACCGTGCTCGGCGTAAAATCGAGACACTTGAACTCCTCGATTAACTATAGTGAAACGGGGCGGCTGGCGAATCAGATCGTGACTTTAAATCAACTGGGATTCTTTTCTCCAGCAGTCGATGAATCGATCCTCGGTGATATGCTGACGGCGAAGTCGATAGCAGACAATTCTGCAACTCTGGAAAGGCGGGCCCGGTCATATATCGATATCAACTGCTCACAGTGTCACCAACCGGCTGCGCCGACTCAGGCCAATTTCGATGCGCGAATGGAAGTGCCGCTCTGGTATCAAAACCTTGTGAATGTGGTTCCAAATAACAACTTCGGGAACAGTAATGCCCGTATCATTACGCCGGCTGATCTTTCGCTGTCATTGCTCCATCATCGCGTCGGCTCACTACAGGAAGCGGTCGCGATGCCTCCGATCGCCAAAAATCGATTGGATAACTCTGCGTTAAGCCTGCTGGCGGACTGGATTAACAGCTTGGATCCCGATTCATCGCCTCAGGGACCTGTTTTTGGTCCGGCTCCGAGGGATCATATCGCTCCGGAGATCTCACTTTCGTTCGCCAGTGGCAGTTCCGTGGTGAGCGGCTCCTTCGATGTATCTCTAACGGCTTCGGAACCGATCGAGGGTTTGAGCTTTTCCGATGTCTCGGTGGAAAACGGAACGATAGCATCGATTTCGGGCATCGGCGAAAATTGGGTTCTCGAAGTGGTTCCCTCGCAAAATGGTTCGGGTAGTGTTTCGTTCGCTTCGGACAAAGTGACGGATCTAAATGGAAATGCGAACCCGGCTCTACCGGTGCCGCTAACTTTCGACTACCAGTTTAACGGGAACTCTGACAATCTGTTAACCAATGGCAGTTTCGAAGGCGGATTGAGTGACTGGGACGCTCAGGGCGATATTTCCCTGAGTAGTAATGCCTATACCGGTAGTAACGCGGTTCGGATCGGTGCGAATTCGTTTGTTGTGCAGTCTTTTGCGATCACCGCACAGGGAAACTATATCTATTCGGGGCGATTTACGTCAGCCGGTTCGGGCTTGCCGGTCGAAGCCGGCTTGACGTTTTGGGATGCCAATGGCGTTTGGATCAGTGACCGGATTGTCACGATAACTCCCGGGCAAAGTTATGATCTTTTCAGTATGGAAATCACGGTGCCGCTGGGCGCTGCGTCGGTGTCGCTGTGGGTCTTCACCTCCGATGGTCCCATCATTGTCGATGATCTGGAGTTAATCGCAGGAGGCAATGGCGACGGCGGCGATGGAGGTGGCGGTGATGAACCTAATCTGTTGACCAACGGCGATTTTGAAGCCGGTCTGTCGGGTTGGGATGCGGTCAACCAGACGGTACTCACCAGCGCTTCCAGCAGTGGGACCCAGGCTGCTGAAGTCAAAGGTCAATCTTTCGCCGTCCAGGATTTGCTGGTGACAGAAGGGGAGACCTTAAGACTTACCGGAGATTATTTCTCTACCGGAGCGGTAACAGATATCGAAGCAGGATTCAGCTTTTGGGATGCCAATGGAGACTGGATCACTGACCGGTATTTGCAGTTCGACGCTGCGACTGACTATACCGATTTTACCGTGGAAACCGTGATTCCGGATGGGGCCGTACGGGTCAGTGTCTGGATTTGGAATGGTGGCGAGTCAGGATCTCTCATCGCCGACAATTTGCAAGTGATTCAGGTCGGTGACCCGGGGATTAATCTTTTCTCCAATGGCGACTTCGAAACCGGCGATCTTCAGGGATGGGACAATGGTGGTAGCAACGCGGTGTATTCTACTGATGCAAGGAGCGGGTCGGGAGCGGCGCTCGTGAATGCGGAGTCGTTTCTGGTCCAAAGCTTCGGAGGAAGTGAGGGAGAGTTAGTCGAATTTTCCGGGTATTATAAAGCAGACAATCCGGAGCCGGGGAATCAGCCGGAACTCGGTTTCTCATTCTGGGATGCAAATGGAGCCTGGCTGGGAGATGAAGCGATTGTTCTCTCAAATGCGTCGGACTATACCTATTTCAATGTGGTGGGGGAAGTACCTGCAGGAGCCGCGTCTTACTCGGCTTGGGTATACTGCCCTCCCGGATGCGCGGTGACGGTCGATGATCTATCGCACGAAAAAATCACGGAATAGCCCGGTTTGGCTCAGGAAAAATCGATGAGGATTTGATCGGGAGTGTGGATCGAGGAAATGATTTCTCTGGAGACATTCGCCCAGTGACCGCAATGGTCGAGGATATCGCTGTCGGCGGTGACGATGACATCTTCACTGGAAATCGGGATGGCTTTCAGTACCGGATCCGGGTCGGGGACGAGTTCGACGTCGCAGGAAAGGTTTTCGAATTTCGTGGCCAGATCGAGGATTTTCGCTTTCAACCTGCCGCTGTTTGATACCGGTTTGTCGAGCAACCAGTGGATTGCTTTCGGAGCGAGGTTCGCAAGGAACTGATAAGTGAGGTCGATCGCGACATCGGTATCGTCTAGGATCCGGTAGTTCCCGTGCATACTGGACATATCGCGGAGACAATGATCACGACCGATCAGGAGGACTCCGCCTCCGAGGGCGGCTTCGATACTGGTGAGAAGATTAAAACCGTCGATATGAACCGTTCTCCCACCGATTTGTTCAACCGGAATGAGCCTCGACTGTCGTTCCTCCAGCTCCCGGTCGCTACATGTGCTCCGGGCGACGGCGCTACGTTGCCGGGCGTTCAGTCGGTAGCGATCACCCACGAGTTTCAGGGACGAGGGATCGGCATAGCCCCGTGACTTCAGCCAGGCGAGGTCTTTCGATGCGGCGAGGAGCAGGGGGATTTGATCAGAGTGAAATGATGCCGGATCCTGTGGGTGTTTGCCCCGTTTTTTCAGTGAATCCGGCATCGCACTGCCAGCGGGGTTAGCTTTGCAGTTTTCCGATAATGGTTTCGGTGACCATCTTCGGATTAGCTTTGCCTCTCGACATCTTCATGACCTGTCCGGTAAGGAAGTTGGCCGCTTTCGAGTTGCCTTCAGCAACCTCTCCGGCCGGACCGGGATTGGCAGCGATAACTTCGTCGATAAATCCTTCGATCTCGCTGTTATCAGCAGGTTCAAATCCTTTCTCTTTTGCGATCTTGGCAGGCTCCTTGTCTGGATTGGCAAACAGCTCGGAGAAGACTTCTTTCGCCTGATTATTCGAAATCGTCCCCGCTTCAACAAGGCCGACAAGCTGACCGATTTTCTCCGGAGCGATAGGGCACTCCGAAATGTTGAGATCGTTTTCTTTCAGTTCGCCGAGCAGGTTATTGATTACCCAGTTGGCGACTTTCTTGGGCACTTTGGCGCCTTCAGCGGCTTTCTCAAAGTAGTTGGCGAGCTCGATCTCACTGGCGAGAACGGAGGCGTCGTAGTGAGTGATTTCGTAATTGGTTTCGAAGCGCTCGACTTTTTCATGCGGGAGTTCCGGAAGATGCGCCTGAACTTCCGCGACCATTTTCTCAGTCTTAACGGGCAGGAGATCGGGGTCGGGGAAATAGCGATAGTCGTCGGCGTTTTCCTTGGTCCGCATCAGCTCGGTCTGGCCGACTTCGTCGTTCCAGCGCCAGGTTGCCTGAATGAGGCTGTTTCCCTTTTCATACTCGCTGATCTGGCGATCGATTTCGTAGTGAAGAGACTTCCGCACTACGGATACGGAGTTCAAATTCTTTAGTTCGATCTTTGTGCCGAGCGGGTCTTCCTTCTTTTTACGAACGGAAATATTCACATCGCACCGCATCTGACCTTTCTCCATGTCGGCATCGGAAACGCCGCTGTAGACGAGGATCTGGCGCAGGGAATTGAGGTAGGCGACGGCTTCTTCTGCGGAGTCGATCTCCGGCTCGGAGACGATTTCCATTAGAGGTGTGCCGGCGCGGTTGAAGTCGATTGTGGTGTAACCACCGCGATGGTGGGTCGATTTTGCGACGTCTTCCTCGAGGTGAATCCGAGTCAGTCCGACGACTTTTCCGGGTGAAACGATATCTTTCTGATGATCTTTCGGGTAGGCCAGTTCATAGAGCGGAACGCCTCCGCCGAGACAGAGCGGCAGGTCGAACTGCGAGATCTGATAGTTTTTCGGCATATCGGGATAGAAGTAATTCTTCCGGTCCCATTTCACGACAGGTGGCGTGGTGCAGCCGAGGAGTTGCCCGGCTAAAATAGTGCGCTCGATGGCCCCTTTGTTCAGCACCGGCAGAGCACCGGGCAATCCCAGACAGGTCGGGCAGGTCTGAGTGTTCGGATCGTTCCCGAAAGCGACGGGACATCCGCAGAACATTTTACTTTTGGTTTTGAGCTGGACATGTACTTCCAGTCCAATGCTGACGATATACTTTGGCGCGGCCATCCTGAGTTTCTAAAAATTCGGTGTCTTATTCGTCTTGAGCCATTGAATGAACTCATCGACGTGACGGTCGATTTTCAGGTTCTTTAGTCGATTTTTCAACTCCGGATCGGCAGCGACTTCAATTGCATCGGGACTCAGAATGTGGCCGACGCGATCTTTGAGCCGTAACTGATTGGCCATTTCATCACTGTTGATGAGGTCCTGGACTCTCTGATTGGACAAAATACTGGCCATTTGCTGGCTGCCTTCGGAGAATTCGCGGGCGGGTTGAGTCGCGGCAAAAAGCGTGACAGCGCCGATATTCCGGTTTTCGCGACGGCTGAAGGGGTCGATTTTGTCGAGCAGATCGGCGACCATCGGGATTTGCTCGACGGTATTTCTCCATTTGGTGAACTTCGACATTTCCGGCAGTTTCGAGAGATCGGCATCGCTGATGGCGGGTTGCGCGATCGAAGCGACGTAGTTGAGCTCAAAGAGGGTTCCGGCGACCCGGGTTCCGGTAAAAATGACGAAGGCCATCACAAAGGAGGCGAAAAGCGAGAGGATACCGCCGGGGACCCCGTCGACGAGCGGATGGAGAAAACTGTCCGGGTTAAACAGGAACTTCAGGATAAATCCGAAGATCGCCCAGGAGATAAAGTAGGCGATAACAGCAAAAATCCCCGATCCGGCGAGAATAAATTCCCAGGTCAGATCGAGACCGAGCATGTTTTCCACAAAGGGAGGGCCCAGATTGACTCCGGCGAAAAATACGGCCATCCCGATAGCGACAGCGATCGAGCTGGAGAGAAGGCGAACCGCACCCCACTTCATCGCATAGATGAAATAGAGGAGAGTGATTAAAATTACTGCAATTATCGGTGCCATTTAGTTTACTGTATACTTTGGTTCAGACGTGGGATTTAACCATTTTGAGCTTTTTGTCGCAAGCCATGATCGCACAAAACTAAAGCGGCCATTGCTTCAACAATCGGAACCGCCCGGGGCAGCACACAGGGATCGTGTCGACCGCGCCCTTTCAGCTCAGTGTCTTCGAGTTGCGTGGTTACGGTGTCCTGCGAAGTCATGATGGTTGCCGTCGGTTTGAAAGCGACGCGGAAGATGATGTTTTCCCCGTTGCTGATCCCGCCCTGCACGCCGCCGGAGCGATTGCTGGTGGTGCGGACTTTGCCGTCTTCCATCCGGAAAGGGTCATTGTGTTCGCGACCGGTTAATTTGGTTCCCTCGAAGCCTGAGCCGATTTCAAATCCTTTGGTGGCCGGCAAACTGAGCATCGCTTTGGCGAGATCCGCTTCGAGACGATCAAAAACCGGGGCTCCAAAACCAACCGGGCAATTGCGAATCACGCATTCGACGACTCCGCCGACGGAATTTCCTTCGCCGCGCATTTCCTTCACCAGGTTGACCATCGGCTCCACAGCATTGGGATCGCCTGTCCGGACGATGTTTGATTCCACCGTCTCGAAATCAACGGTGTTGGGATCGACATCGGCCTCGATATCGCGAATCGATTTAACGTAGGCGATGATCTCGAGATCCGGCGCAAATTTCTCTTTCAGGACCTTTTTTGCGATCGCTGCCGCGGCGACCCGGCCAATCGTTTCGCGGGCACTGGAGCGACCTCCGCCCTGCCAGTTACGGGTGCCATACTTGGCCTGATAAGTGTAGTCAGCATGGGAGGGGCGGAATTTTTCCGACATTTCCGAGTAGGCTTCGGGGCGGGCATCTTTATTCCGCACCAGGATCGCGATTGGAGTTCCCAGCGTTTGCTCCTCAAAAGTGCCCGACAGGATCTCCGCCTGATCGGCTTCGTTCCGGGGAGTTGTGATTTCACTCTGACCGGGACGACGTCGGTCCAGATCGATTTGTATGTCTTTCTCTGTTAACGAAATAAGAGGTGGACAGCCGTCCACGACCACACCGACACCACCGCCGTGAGATTCGCCCCACGTCGAGATACGGAAAAGTTCGCCGAAAATTGATCCCATAATGTCTGCTTCCTACTCTACACGGTCGAGGAGTCAACCGAGTTAATGAAAAGTTGCGTTGTACCGGGTACGATCAGCGACTGTACAGGGTACACTTTCAGACTGTACCCTGTACAATTCAGAACTTTCATAAAAAATATAACTCAGAGGCGTTAGTCCCCATCCTTGCTCTTGCTCTTGCTCTTGCTCTTGCTCTTAATCTTTTTCCTGTTCCAGTCTCATCGGGCCTGATGCACGAGCAAGATCAAGAGCAGGAATGAGAACAAGAGCCAGATTCGGGAGATTGGGGCCTAGCGTTCGGTTCGGATCGTAGCGGATCGACCGTGGGCGTCGAGGCCCTCTACTTTCGCGAAAGCTTCCACAATCGGTGCGGATTTTGCGATCGAATCCTGATCGAGCCGGACAATGCTGGTGCGGCGCTGAAATTGATCCACCGTGAGTCCCGGAAATGATTTTCCAGCTCCACCGGTCGGCAACTCATGGCTCGGACCGGCGAGGAAGTCGCCCACTGCCACCGGAGACATGTTTCCGAGGAAAATCGCGCCGGAGGTTTTGATCTGCGGCAAAATCTCTTTTTCCCGGCTCGTCACAAGTGAAAGGTGTTCGGGAGCGTAGCCGTTCACGATTTTCACGCCGTCCTCGAGATTTTCGACCAGGATCATCCAACAACCGTCCTGCAACGACTTGGTGAGCTGGGCCTGACGACTCAAGGTTTTGACCTGTTCCCCGATCTCTTTCTGAACTTCGTCAAAAAGCGTTTCGGAGTCGGTGATAAATCCCATACCACTGTCACCGCCGTGCTCCGCCTGAGCCAGCAAATCGGCAGCAATGTAGGCGGCTTTCCCTGACTCATCGCTCAAGACCACGACTTCGCTGGGTCCGGGCAGCAAATCGACGGCCACCACGCCGAAAAGCTGGCGTTTAGCCTCGACGACATAGGAATTTCCCGGGCCGTAAATTTTCAGAACCGGAGGGATCGTCTCGGTTCCCAGTGCCATCGCTGCAACCGCTTGAGCACCGCCGATCTTGTAGACTTCGGTCGCTCCCGCCTCTTTCAAAGCATAGAGCAAAGCGGGGTTTACCGTGCCATCAGGGCCCGGAGGAGTCATCACCACGATCTCCGGACAGCCCGCGGCTTTCGCCAGGCAAACCGTCATATTTGAGGTCGAAACCAGTGGGGCTGATCCGCCCGGAACGTAAATGCCGACCCGCTCAAAAGGTTGATAAATCTCGCCGACTTCAGCTCCCTGCTCGTTGGTTCCCATCCAGTCCTGACGGAGACTTTTCTTCGCAAAATCGATCACATTTCTCCGCGACGCAGCGATAGCGTCTTTCGTGGTTTGATCGACAAGATCGTCCGAAGCGGCGAGTTCCGCGTCCGTGACCCGGAGGGCCTCGCCGTTTTCGAAATCTGCTTTGTCGAATTTTTTAGACAATTCGAGGATCGCCGCGTCACCCCGCGAATGGACCTCAGCAATCACCTCATTAACAATTTTCTCGACCCCTTCGGGCGGAGCCGAGCGGCGGTCGAGTTCTTTGATCGCCGAAGCGAAATTTTCCTGAGTGTAACGAATGAGTCGCATGATATGAGGCGCCTAACCAACATCAACCCAGAGCGATTTCAAATAATCGTCTCCGTTAAACTCGGTTGGCATCGGCTTTTTTTTGAGATTGAGAACGTTTCGACCTGCAGCGCGGATGCCCTCTTCGACCTGGCGTTGGTATTCGCCGGGGTAAAGTTTGTGGGTATTGGCGCAGCAGAGCATCCAGCCGCCGGGCTTGGTCAGCTTTGCGGCCAGCTCGGCGAGGCTCGCGTAATCGCGATCGGTTTTAAAGGTTTTCTTTTTGTGTCGGGAAAAGGTCGGCGGATCAAGGATCACACCATCGAATTCCCGTCCCTGCCGGGCAAAAGTGGCGAGCCATTCAAAAGCATCGCCTTTGCATCCGTGGTGGTCCTCCCGATTCAAGCGGTTCAGCGCAAAGTTTCGCCAGGTCCAGTCGAGGTAAGTTTTCGACAAATCCAGGGTCGAGGTTTCCGCGCCGCCGAGCGCAGCCATCACTGAAAAGGCGCCAGTGTAGGCGAAGGCGTTGAGCACTTTGGTTCCGCTCCGGGATTTCTCCCTGACCAGAAGCCGGTTTTCCCGTTGGTCGAGAAAGATCCCCGGCGAATATCCTGCCGAAAAGTCGATTTCAAAACGCGCGCCGTTTTCCTCGACCTGAAATGGCTCGGTGATGACCTCTCCCCAGCGGTGGGTAGGTTCCGTCGCGGCATCCAGATCCCGTGGGCGCCAATAAATCGAAGTCGCAATTCCGTCAGCGAGGGCTTCCACCCCATCCGGAAACCGTCCCGATCGCGTCTGCACCAGCCAGCGCCCATCAAAATGATCGATCCACACCCCGGCATCCGCATCGTGATGGATCCGCCAGGCATTGGTGTCGGGAGTTGGTTGTGGGTTGAGTCGCATAGGTCGCCGCGAAAGATCACGCGATCGTGACATTTGGCAAGCTGCGAGGCGGGGATCAGTCTCAAATCTAAACCTGTAAACTTTCCTTTGATGGGGGATACTCTTCTAATGCCGACTGTGAAAGAACAAGTTTTGCAGGTCGTCCAGCGCTTGCCGGATGATGCTGATTTTCGCGACGTAAATGAAGAAATTGCGCTGCTCGCTGCTGTTTCAGAAGCTGAAGACGATATCAAAGAGGGGAGATTAATTGACAATCGCGAGATGAAGTCGCGCCTTGAAGATTGGTTGGATGGGTGAGGCCCGCAAAATAAAATGTTCTTCACTTCGCGACGCCCGATAGATCGCTGATGTGATTCCCTTCCATATCGTTTAGCGTTCCGCTCAGGGTTTGGAGGTCTTTGCTGAAATAGAGAGTCACGATTCCGGGGATTCTTTTACCGTTGGCTGCGACCTCTTCTGACCGGCCTGATGCATTTTTTCCATTGAGGTTGGCTTCGAAGCGAAAGATGGTCTTCCGTTCGCCGCGGGATGCCGGTTTGTCGTTGACTCTGACTTTTCTCCCTTCGCCTGAGATCCGCTTGCCGACTTTATCGAGCGCGCAGTCCCATTCGATTTTCCAGTTTCCGTTAGCTGCGTTGGTTTGTTCAGTGATTGACCACTCTTTGGGAAAAAGCAGGGGCGGCCCGACATCAGCGATATCAAAGTCCAACTCGCGATTCAGCTGCCTTCCGGTGGGGCGCTGCTCTCCTCCGGTTAACGCGATCACCCGGTCGATACCGAATCGTTGCCACTCTGAGACCTGAATTTTCCCATCATCGTTGGTATCAGCCTCTCCGGTTGTGATTCCTTCCATCAGGGAATGGGTGAAAACTCCGTTTCCCAGCGCTTCGTTCTCCAGAGCAAAAACAAATTCCATACCGCTGGATGCGGTTAGTACCGTCGCACCGGTTCGTCTTCTAAAATCGGCGAACCGGTTGGTGAGGACCCGTCCGGTTTCACTGAGTGGTATGTTTTCCGCAGAGGGGCCGCTTCTTTTTACGACCCGGACTCTGACACCGGGCGGGAGCACTTTTTTTCCGGCAGCGAGAGCGAGATCCTCGCGGTCGACCTCGCCGGCGAAGCAGGTGTCCATGATGAGAAGCCGTTTTCTGGCCGGGGCGGGGGGGAATAAGCCTTCCAGTTCATCATAGCTTAGTCCCCGCTGCGATGGAGTCTCCGGATCGATATCGTGGGTGGCAAACCAATAGTCGTAGTTCCGGTCCTGCAGACCGTGTCCGGCTATAAAGATGATGATTTGATCTCCCACTTTGCTCTGTTCCAGAAATCGCCCTTTTTCCAGGATGTTCTCACGGGTTGCCAGTTCATCCAGTAGGATCTGTGAATGGACTTTCCGGAAACGACTACCTTCGCCTCTGGCGAGTAGGTTTACTAAATCGGTAGCGTCTTTGGCTGCGACGTCCAGATCATTTGCATGTTTGTATTTGGATACTCCTACAGCGAAAAGGTATAGATCCGGGAGCTGCGTTTCAGTGGTTTGACGATTCACAAACAAGGTCTCGCGAAGTGACTCTGCCCCGGTGGTATCAATCACGGATAGCTGGATTTTGTTGGAGCCGGGCTCAAGTTCAGCCGATGCGGTTCCACTATCCGGGGTAAAGGTCTCGACAGGGACTTCGTTTATGTAGAGCTGAACTTGCTTTAGCGGAGCTGCGGACGGAGTTGCCCGGTAACTTAGATTGATCGATTCCTGTTCGGTAGCAATCGGTATATCTTTTTGGTTGGTGATTTCAATTTCCGGGAGGCCAAATTGGAATGGTTCGGATTTGTAACCGAAACGTCGCTGCCGTCTTTCAAAGGCACTGCGAAATAAGTCGACCTGTTCCGATGGCGCATCCAGAATTTCCAGGATCTCGTGAGGCCGGTTCAGAGCCAGGTCAAATTGCTCAACCGGCCAGGCGTGCAGTCCTTTTTTGAAGGCAATTGCATCAAGCGTTTCAGGGCGTCCTGAGTAGTGATGATCGGGTTTGATAGATATGACGTGCCCGTTACTGAAGGGAAGCACTCGAAGGGCTTCGGTTCCTGATGGTAGGTCGACAAGGGCTAATTCACCAGTCGCCCGAATCGCCCAGAGATGAGTGCCTGACTGAGGGAACGTTCGGAAAGTGTAGTCGCCCTGACAGACGAGGTTCGGACCCTTTTCAGCATCGTGAACCAGATTTAGTTGAAGGATGCCTTCGATTCCGTTCGGGATGTAGATGCTTTGTGAGTCAGGTGAGAAAGACAAACTGTCGGGCCCAAACCCAGCGAGATCAAAATCGGGAGATTCGTAAACGATAGCTTCTTTCGATATATCATAGACGCTCACGGAGCCAGTGCCTCGACCTCGAAACTTAGTGAAGGCTAACAGGCGGCCGGTCCGGTCAAAGGCGGGTTTGGAAGCCCCGGGGATTTCTATGATTTGACCGCTCGCGGTGTTGGCGAGTCGAAGAGATTCTTCGTCGATCACTCCGCTCGGAGCGATAGCCAGTTGTGAACCGTCGGGGCTATAGGTCAGATGAACCGGGGCTTCCCAGTCTTGTGCAAAAGGCCAATCAAATGACTGAGATTGTCGGGTCGACAGTGAAATGTCCTGCACCGATTTTGTCGATTTCTGCCAGATAGCGAGACGCAATCCGTTCGCGCTTAACGAGAATTTCGGATAGGGTTCACTACTGGTATAGGTGGCTGTCCGGGTGGCGGAAGGTATGTTATATATTTCTATCGATCCCCCCGGTGAAACTAAAGCAATCGTCTCGCCTTTTTCGTCCATTTGAGGTCGACTGCCTGGAAAAGTGGCGATTAGGTCGTCAGTTACGATATCGATCACGTGAATTTGACCGCGCTCCTGTGTCGCAATGACGGGCTGATTTTTCGTAGAAAAGCTAACCTCGGGAAAGGCTGTGAAACGAAGTTCCGGATTGGTGATCAAATTGATCGAAGTGGTGTTGCCGTTTTTACTTCGCAACTGAATGTGGTCGCCTCCGTGCCAGACGAGCCGGGACCCATCTGCCATCGGAAGGCCTGAATACAGCAGGGGAGATCCAGATCTCAGTGGGCGGGTAATCGATTTGCCGCGAGTGGCGGGTTTGAAAGTCACGGTTTCTTCACCGGCAGTGATGATCCAATTTTCAGTGGGAAATGGTTCTTCCAATTCGAGGTCCTCGATCTCGCCGGATTCGATATTGAGCAGGCACGGAATCTTCGGGTAGTTGGGTGGAACAGTGCGATGAAAGATGAGATTGCGGCCCTCCGGGGCCAAAGCCGCTCCTGCGAAAAAGCTCGAGGCAGGGTGGGGAACCCGGATCAGTAAACAGCGGGATGATAAGTCATAGACGTGCAATTCCCGTTGAGTTCCGAGAACGAGTCTCTGTTCATCCTCTGAAATATCGATGAAAGCCGGGGTATCGAAATCGGACTTAGATTCGAACACAGGAAACGGCTCCTGCACCACTGTAACCACCTCAGCGGACTGTCCTAATACACAATAAATCAGAAAAAAGGCAAAAAGCACCTGCTTCATTCCCGAAGTCTAGCTGATAAAGGTTGAGGCTTCCAGCGGGTTTCGAATCAATGTTTAGCGGGAAGGGCGGATAAACCTCTTCACCCAAAGAAATCACGGGCAAGATGTGAATTTCCTTCATCACTCAAATCGATGCCCGGCTCACTTTTTTCAATTTTCGTGAGCGGCGATTCGTTTTAGTCTTTTGAAGTCAATTTGGTGAATATGAATCAAGGAATCGTGGTCTCAGATCTTCATTTATTATCGTGGCGCTCGGATGGCGATGACCATTTTGAAGACCTCGCGGGGCAGCTTCGCGAAGTTCAGGCGTTGGTGTTAAACGGCGATATTTTCGACTTCCGCTGGGCGATCCGGCCGCACTCCGAAACCGTGCCGGAAGCGATCGGCTGGCTGGAATCGCTGCGGGACAGACATCCGCATCTCGAGATTCATTTTATTCCGGGGAATCACGATTGTATTCCGGCTTTTGTTGATGCTGTGAAAGCGTTGGACGGGATCACCTTGCATCCTCATCTCTGTTTTCTGGGACGAAACCTGTTCCTCCATGGCGATGCGGCCAGTTATCCGATGGATCAGAATGGATTCAGAAAATTTCGTGCCGCGTGGGAGAATGATCGACCGAGCCGAAAGTCGCAGGCTCGTCTTTACGATTTATCAGATTCTCTGAAGCTCAGTGAGTTGACACACCATCTATGGTTTCGGGGTAATGTTGCGGTTCGACGGATCGAATATCATCTCGAAGATGCTGCTCCGGGTTGGCGGGATGAAATTGATCATTGTTACTTCGGTCACACTCATATGCCGGTCCACGGATACGAAAAGGACGGTGTTCGTTTCTTTAATACCGGATCTGCGATTCGGGGAATGTATTTCACGCCACACCATTTTACCTACTAAACCTGCTCTCTGTTATGATCGATAAAGAACCTCGCCTTGCTGTGAATTGCTACTCAAAAGGGGAGGGGGCGTTTATGGCATGGGGACAGAGGCTGAGGGCGCGAATGTTAGGTCCACTTCTTGAAATGCTGGGAGGAAATGGGGTCAGAGCCGGCCACGTCACCTTTCTATCGCTGCTCTGTGGCCTTGTTTTCTGTCCTTTCTTTATCGCGGGGTATCCCGTCGTTGCTCTGGTTTTTCTATTGCTTCATGTCCTGCTCGACGGATTGGATGGGCCGTTGGCTCGCTATTTGGGCCGGGATGGAGCCCGCGGTTCGTTTACCGATACGGCGTCTGATCAAGTCGTGGTTTCCGCCGTCACGATCGCAATGGTGTATACCGGAATGGTTGGTGCCTGGCCGGGAGGATGTTATCTGTTTCTCTATACCATAGTCGTCACCTTCGCTATGATTCGAAATGCGATCAAGGTGCCGTATTCCTGGTTGTTTCGGCCACGTTTTCTTGTGTTCGGCTGGATTGCGGTGGAGGTCTTTCTATGGCCGGGGACGATCAATTATTTGCTTTGGGGCGCGACTTTGCTTCTGGGTTTGAAAGCGGTGACTGGTTTTTTAGCGATCCGGAGGAAGTTGTAGCATTTATCATTCACCTGCTACAGGGAGAGCGGGATTCGTGATGGCGCGCTTTTTCAGTGGGGTTTCCTTGAAGGCAGGGGCATCCGACCGATAGTAGCGGTAATGATGAATATTCCCTGGCAGAAAATTCTCCCGAACGGTGGCCGCCTCTTTCTGGGTGGTGGAGCCAGCGTCCCATACGGCCTCGTCGATCAGTTGTTGAAAAAGGCCGACTCATTTCAGGACGTGGAGTGGATGCATATTCATACCCTGGGAGAGCTGCCCTGGCTGGAGCCCCGGTATCGAGGGCATTTCCGGACCAACACCTTTTTCCTGACCCGGACGATGTGGGAGGCGGTAAATGAAGGTTACGCGGACTATACGCCCTGTCCGATGTCGGACATCCCCCGGCTTTTTGATAAAGGGGTGATCAAGCTGGATGTCGCGCTGATCCAGGTGAGCCCGCCCGATGCCAACGGTATGGTTTCGCTGGGAGTCAGTGCCGATGTGCTATGTTCGGCGATTCGAAATGCCCGGACTGTGGTCGCGCAGATCAACAAACACATTCCCACTACTTTCGGGGATTCCGTCATTCCGATGGACGCGATTCATTACTCGGTGGAACTCGATACGCCGCTGATGACAATGGAGCCCAAACTCCACAGTGAACGCCATCGCAAAATCGCGGAGTACGCCGCACAGTTGATTGACAATGGTTCCACGATTCAGGCGAGTCTGGGTGACTGTCCTCAGACGGTGTTGGAGGCACTGAAGCACGGGCATCGTGATTTGGGAATCCATACCGGTTGTTTTACCGATGCGATGATGGATCTCGTCAAATCGGGAGTCGTCACCAATCGTAAAAAGGAGTATCAGAACGGTGTCACGGTAGCAACTCATTGTCTGGGAACTCAGGAACTATATGATTTTGTCGACGGGAACCGGGAGATCGAAATGCATAGCTCGGAATGGGCCAATGCCCCACATCGTATCGGGAAACATCCGAATATGGTAGCCATCAATGGAGCCCGGGAGGTTGATCTGACCGGTCAGGTGGTCCGCGATTCAAGGGGGCACCGCTTTTACGGGGGCATTGGGGCAACGCAGGACTTTATTCGCGGTGCGGCAGGGAGTAAGGCGGGGCGACCCATTATTGTACTAACCGCGACCCGGAACGGAGGGCGCGCTTCGCGG
This sequence comes from Verrucomicrobiales bacterium, assembly GCA_029213005.1. Lineage (GTDB taxonomy): Bacteria > Verrucomicrobiota > Verrucomicrobiia > Verrucomicrobiales > DEV007 > Arctic95D-9. The sequence continues at coordinate 8,160 of JARGPI010000030.1, read as the reverse complement.
ATTGTTCCCGGTCTGTCGGCGGGTAGCGGGGTCTGCACCTCGCGTGGCGATGTTCACTACGTTGTTACGGAGTTCGGCGTCGCGAACCTGGTAGGTCAAAGTATCCGTCAACGGGTGCTTCGATTAGTAGAGATTGCTCATCCCCGGTTTCAGGAGGCGCTGCTGGAAGGTGCCCGGGGGCAGGGATGGATACCGAAAACTTTCGGGGCGACCACCGGGAAATCGCGGGCGGACGATGATGAGATCGAAATCAAAAAGGTCAATTTTTCGGGGATCCAATATGTTGTTCGACCGCTGCACCCCAGTGACATGAGATCGCTCCAGGAATTTTTCTATGCTCAGGACGAAGAGACGATCCGGCTTCGCTACGGCTATGCGATGCCGAAGCTGGATGAGCAAACTGCGTACCGCATGTCTTCGGTCGATCAATCAAAGGATTTGGCGCTGGGGGTTTTCTATCGGAACCACCTTCGCGAAGATCTGCGCGCGGTTGGTCGCTTCTATGTCGATTCGACGGAGACAACTGCGGAAATTGCATTTCTGGTTCATGAGAGAACAAGGCGGAAAGGTATCGCACAATATTTACTTCGGGAAATGGCGGTGATCGCGCGGGAGCGGGGGATCAAGCAATTCTGGGCCAGCGTTCTCAAGAGAAATGTGCCGATGGCGCGCCTGTTTGCCAACTTCGGGGCGCGGAAAGAGAATCTTCCCGGTGAAGACAGTAACGAATTCTGGATGGATACCGAAAAGCTCCTCGACTTGAAGAGCGATGGGCTGGATCCGGTTCTGGGTATTTATCTATCGGAAAATTTACTGAAGCACGAGACAGGTAAAGATCACCCGGAATCAGCGGAGCGTTACCGCGCGGTTCTGGACGCTCTGGAATCCATAGGGAATGTGAAACGCATTCCTGATCGCAAAGCGACTGTGGATGAGGTTTTGCTGGTTCACACTGCGCACTACCACGATCTGGTCAGGATCGATATCGAAGAATTCCGGGATTGTCTCCGAACTGGAGACACCGCAGTTTGCGAAGATTCCTACGATGTGGTGATGGAAGCGCTCGGCGGCGTGTTGCAGGCCGGCGATGAAGTGATGTCGGGCAGCGTTAATCGTGCTTTCTGTGCGGTGCGGCCTCCGGGACACCACGCCACGGCTGACCGCGGAATGGGATTCTGTATTTTCAATCACGTTGCGGTATTGACTCGCTACCTTCAGAAAAAGCACGGTGTAGGCCGTGTTGCGATTCTTGATTGGGATGTCCATCATGGAAATGGGACTCAGGACATTTTCTATGAATCGCCGGATGTTTTCTATGTATCAACTCATCAGGAGGGGATTTTTCCCTATACCGGATTGGCTGAGGAAACCGGTGCCGGTGATGGGGTCGGAACGACTCTCAATCTACCGCTCCCTCTGGGGGCTGGTGATGTCCCTTTTATTGAGGCGTGGGAGAAAGCCCTCGTTAAGGTAGAGGCCTTTTCTCCAGAGTGCCTGATCGTGTCAGCCGGATTCGACGCAGCGATTGAAGACCCGATGGCAGATCTCCAAATCACGATGGATGGATTTGCGACCGTGAGTCAGATGGCGAGAGATGTGGCCGATCGGGTTTGCGAGGGGAGATTGATTTCTCTACTGGAAGGCGGCTACGATCCTTCGGCACTGGCCGCGAGTGTTGTCGCTCACGTAGAGGTTTTGGCGTCGACTAAAAAGTCCACTTAATGCCGCTGAGAACGGAGACGTCGCTTTCCTCCAGCCCCGGAGCCGGAGTGTTGTCGTAAGTATGGACAACCGCGTTTGTCCACGTCCAGTTTTTGCTGATACAGAAATCGACCCCGCCTTTATTGATCAAGAGGTAGTCTTCGAAATCTTCCAGAGCGGCCTGATACTCTGTGGATTGAAAAAGTTTTACACTGGGGCTCAGAGCGTGTTCGAAGTATTCGCCAAACCGGAGGGAGGCGTAGCTGCTGGTGCCGTTTTGTTTTTCAAAAATATAGCCGGGGCCACCTTCCAGTTTGAGGCTGGTGCAGTCCGGTTTATCGATCAGGCGATAACCGAGGGTGGCCCCCGAAGCGACCCGGTAGTCGAGTTGAGCGACCCGGTCGTGCGAGAAGTCGGTGCGTCCCCCGATATACCATCGATTTGCGAGGTCGTAGTTCTGGAAGGCATGGGAACTGAATTGCTGGGCGGTAACGGCGGTGGCTTCTTTTCCATATCCACCGCTCAGTCCGAAGCCTGTCTCCACCTGGTCAGAGCGTTTTGCTCCGGTAAAAGCCGCATTATACACGCTTGATTCGGTATTTCCGCTGAGGATTGAGCCTCCGGCGGTTCCGGTGAATTTCCAGTCACCGGAATCTTTGGGTGAGTGAGCGGGCTTAGCGATGCCGGGTCTATATTTCGTCGAGCCGTAGGAGAGCGCGAAATACACTCCCAGATCGTTCAAATCCTGTCCCGCGCCCGGCTCATTGTCATACCGGTTCTGGAGAAAGGCTTTGGCCGAAATCCGATTGGAAAGCCAGCTCTGAATTCCGGCTTCGCCGATCAATTGATAGTTCGCGAAATCGCTCGCTTCAGGACGATACTCGAGACTTTGCCATAGTTTGGTGCAGTCGCTCAGGTAGTGCTCGAAGCGCTGCGCAAACCGGTAAGCAAAGTAGCCGTCAGTGACGTCATTCTGCTCTTCGAAAATATAGGAGGGACCGGCTTCAAAAGCGAGGGTGGTGCGGTCTGTTTTGATGAGGTAAATACCGAGCAGCGGGGAAACTGTGACCCGATATCGCAGGTCCGCGATTTCATCGTGCAGCGCGTCCGCGAAGAGACCTCCGTAGAAGGGATGGTTGAAATCGTAGTTATACTGAGTCGATCCGCTGATCCACTTTTTATCCTGAATGCCGTTATTTTTGCCGTAAGCCCCATCGAGCTCAAGCTGGAGCGTCTTTTCGTCCCATTTCCGTTCGGCTTTGGCTCCGCCGTAGAGATGCAGCAGGTCGCTGTTTCCTTCCAGATAATTACCGCCCAGATCGAGACTGCCGGTCCAGGGGCCAAGGGGTGATTTATCCTCCTCCGTACGTGCCGGGAGCGCTCCAAACACGGTTTGCAGCGCCACAAAAGTAGCCAGTAATACAGACTTGGTTTTCATCGAATAGAGAGATAATGCTCCGATAGCCTTGAGGCCTGCTCCGCGAAGTTAATGGACTAACCTTCGTAAAAAACAAGCAAATATCGGGAGTCAAGCGGGGCCGGAAAGCGGGAAAAATGCAGCTTTCACTGCGAATCAGTACCTTAGACAGTTCCGCTCCACCCGAAAAATTTGGAAAGATTTGCGCATCCGCTAAAAATGGAAGTATTCGTGGTGATGACAGGTTTCCGAATCCACTTTTATCTGATCGCCCTGACGGTGGCGATCCCGTTTTGGTCAACTGGCGATGAGCTGAAAAGCGGTGAATTTTTCACGCAGCAGAGTTGGTCGCAGGAAACCGATTTTGATCGGTTGTGGTTGGTGAACTTGCCGCAAAACGCGGAACCGGGTCAGAAACTGCCGGTATTTCTATTTCTCCATGGGAACGGCGGCAACGCGAGAGCGGCGATGATGGGATTTCTGCGCCGACATCCCCGGATGGCGGAGTCGTACATTCTCGTATTTCCTCAGGGTTATCAGAAAAGCTGGAACATCATATCGGAACGTTCCCGGGCCAATGATCTCGGGTTTATCGAAGAGATTATCGAAACCCTGGCGACGTTCGACAACGTCGATCCCGGTAATTTCAGCGTGATGGGATCCTCCAACGGCGCGGCTCTGGTCAATCAGATTGCGATCGAAAGTAAGAATCCCCGGATTCTAAATTACATCACTGCAGTCAGCCAGTTAAACGGTTTCCAGCACGACGGGACGGGTTTCAAAGCCAAAGGGGCGGAAAACGACTACGGGAAGAAAGTCAGTCCGCTAAAGGGTAAACGAATTCTGAATATCTCCGGAGTTGAGGATCGCCTCGTGCCCTACAACGGAGGCCCGTCGCGAGTCATCCCTGCCAAAGGCGGCAAGCTCCCTTTTCTCGATGCTGAGGAATCGATTTTTCTCTGGGCCAGGCAAATGGGATACCAGGGCGAGAAGTTGAGCAAGCCGACCCGGGCCGAGGGCGATAAGGAAATTTTCAGCTACCTCGACGGCGACGTCATTCACTACAAAATTTCAGGAGCCGGTCACGGAGCCACCGGAGCCCTCACCGAAACCGAGCTGCTGGCCTTCCTCACCGGCTCCGACCAATAAAAAAAGGGCATCTCTCATCCCCAAAAAACCTCTTGTTCCTGCTCCTGCTCTTATTCTTGCTCCCGCCAGGCCCCGTAGCGAACTGATTGTACCCTGTACAGTCCGAAACTGTACCCTGTACAGTCGTCCCAAGCCACAAACCTCCTTCCCTATAGACCCGGAAGCGTTTCCGCGCCTCCTGCCACTGCCTCCCGGAACGGAATCTCCCTTTACTTATCAGCCATGGCCTTAATAGTTAAGGTAGCTCTCCCAAATGACCCTGGAAATCGCCTCAGTCCTAACGATCCTCGTCATCGCTGTTTTCTTCTTTGTGACGGAGAAAATTCGCATGGATGTGGTGGCGCTCGCGGTGCTTTCGATCCTCGCTGTAACACGGCTGGTTTCCCCGGAGGTTGCGCTTGGCGGATTCAGTAATCCGGCGGTCATCACCGTTTGGGCGATGTTTATCCTCAGTGCCGGGTTGAGCGCTGCCGGGATTGATGATCTGATCGGGCGCCAGATTTTAAAAGTGTCCGGAAAATCGGAGACCGGTTTGATCCTTGCCATCATGCTCACCACCGGCTTTCTCTCCGCATTTATGAGCAACATCGGTGTGGCGGCGTTGATGCTCCCCGTTGTCATCGAGCTCGCGCGAAAGACCCGCACCTCTCCCGCTCAGTTACTGATGCCGATGGCATTCGCCTCCCTGCTCGGCGGTCTCACCACCCTGATTGGAACCCCGCCTAACCTTGTGGCCTCCAATGCGCTGGAAGAAGCCGGCCGCGAACCATTTTCGCTGTTTGAATTTGCTCCGATCGGTGTTCCCGCCCTGATTATGGGAACGCTCTTCATGGCCTTCATCGGCCGTCGTCTGCTCCCCCGCGACCTTCCGGAGCGATTCAAAGAGGAGTGGCAGGAAGACGAATTTACTTTCGCCTACTCGATCGAGGATCAAAATTTGCGACTGCAGGTCACTGACGATTCGCCTTTTGTCGGAGCCACCCTGGAGCAAACCCGACTCGGCCCGCTCCTCGGTTTTCACGTCAACGCGATCGACCGGAACGGGACTCTTATCTCCAATCTCGATGGAAATACCGTTCTTCACAAAGACGACCGACTTATCGTGCAGGGTAAAGTGGCGGATTTTGAGGCCTTCCGGAAGTGGCAGGCCTTCGAACTCGCCAACGGAACCGAGATCGCAGAACTGCTTTCCTACAAAAAACTGGTCCTGATCTCCGCTTCGATTAAGCCGGGGAGCAATCTCGAAGGGCTCACCGTCAGTGAATCGGATTTCCGGAGCCGGTTCGAAGGCCTGCTACTCTCAATTCGTGATGACGACGGAGTGAAACGGAGCAATCTCGGAGAGCATCGCTTCAAAGGCGGCGACCGGCTTCAGATCGAGATCAAAAAAGAATCGCTGGAGGAGTTCAGTGACTCCGGCCAGTTCGAAGACATTGAGTTTATCGCGGAGGAAAGCCTCGGCGATATTTTCACCGATGCCGATGCCCTTCTCGAAATGTCGATCCCCGCGGAATCTCACCTCACCGGGCTGCATTTGCGGGAAACCGGGCTCGCCGACGATCTCAACCTCCGCGTTGTCGCAATCGGCCGGAAACCCGAGTCACTGATCTTTCCTGGTGGTGAAGAGAAACTCCTCGAGGGCGATAAACTTCTGATTCACGGCAACCGCAAAAGCATCGCATTGATTCGCGGGCTGCAATCGCTCGTCATCGAGAATGCGGAGGACATTTCCACTCCCGCATTTATGACCGAGCAGGATCACTGCGAAGTCACCCTGTCGCCCCAGAGCAGTTTGTCGGGCAAAACCCTGAAACAGATCAATTTCAGAAACCGCTACGGACTTCAGGTCGAATCGATTTGGCGGCGCGACCGGTCCTACCGCTCCTATCTCCGGAATATGACTCTCGAGTTCGGAGACGCCTTGCTTCTTTCCGGCCCCAAAGAGCGGATCGACGAACTGGACGACGACAAAGATTTTCTGCTTCTAACCCGCTCCCACCGTGAAGCCGGCAAAGCGCCCTCTGCAAAAAACGCCATGATTGCCGGGGCGATTATGATCGGAGTCGTCGCCGCGATCCTAACCGGGTTTCTCTCCGTCGCCATTGCATCAGTCGTTGGTGCGACCCTTATGATATTGGTTCGGTGTTTATCAATCGAGGATGCCTATCGATCGATTGACTGGAAAGCCGTCTTTTTGATCGCCTGTATGATTCCTCTCGGTGCCGCCATGAACGACACCGGAGCCGCATCCTGGCTTGCAAAAGGCGTCGCTGCCGCCGCCAAGCCCTTCGGACCCTGGGGGCTCCTCATAGGTCTCTATATCATGACATCGCTGGCAACCACCATCGTCCCGACAGCCGCACTGATCGTGATTATGGCCACGATGGGCATTGATGCCTCCGCCGAATTTGGTATTGATCCCAAGTGGGTCGTACTCGCGATCGCGATGTCCGCCTCAGCCAGTTTCATCAGTCCGATCTCTCATCCCTCCAACGTGCTGGTGATGGGCCCCGGCGGTTACCGTTTCGTCGACTACATGAAAGTCGGTATACTCCTCGTCATCGTGATCATGGCCACCGTCTTACCGATGATCTGGTTTTTGTCATGACGCCCTGATCGCTGCTCAAGGCCTGTGGAAAACCAGGCTCTATCTGGTAGCATCAAATCGTAGAACAGTTTTTTAAACTGTTTTTATCAAGCTTAGGGAACTGGCTCGGGTTGCGGGTCGGGGTAGCGCGAACAGTTTGGAAAACTGTTTTACGGGACACGTGGTGCTTCGCTGTAGAACAGTTTTTTAAACTGTTTTTATCAAGCTTAGGGAACTGGCTTGGGTTGCGGGTCGGGGTAGCGCAAACAGTTTGGAAAACTGTTTTACGGGACGCGTGGTGCTTCGCTGTAGAACCGTTTTTTTAACTGTATGATCAATCCCGGGACTCTCCAATTTGATAGTTCACCGCCACCGAGCTGATTTTCTCTATCAAAAAAGTCGAATAACGAAAATATACTTTAGCCTACAAATTTGAAGGAGACTTTAAACTGCCTCTAAAATGCGAAATGAGCTTGTTGAAAACATATAGCGCCGGAGAAACAATCGCCAATCAATTCCCTGCTTGAGTCTAACCTGTAAATACAAACAACCTATCTCGACTATTGCCCGGAGAGTAATTTGCCGGAAATCTGACCTGCGGTGTCATCGATTTGCAATTCGGTGTCATCGAGGATTTCCGCCATCAATACAGAAACCGTCCCGGGATTACCTGATGAGCTACTCTTCACCCCACCCACTTCGACCTGCACCTTTTGCAATGAACCGGTGATCGCGTGATTCAGCAAAATGGTCCAGTTTCCAGAGGCATCGGTCACCGTCTCCGAGTCGGAGATTTCATTGCCAAGTTCGTCACGCAGGATGACTTTAATCGTGGAACCTTCCGAAGATGAACCAGCGAAGAAAAAGTCATGCGAACTTCCGTTGTCGCTAAGCCTGTGACCACCGAAGAACCGCTGGTTGGCATCATTTTTAAGAAGATCGATAAGATTTTCGAAGGTGACTACCGGGGTCTTGGCAGCGGGCGCAGGTGTCTGAGCTGGCTGCGTCGGCGTCGAAGCCGGTGCCGCATTCGCTGCAGGGGCGCTCTCTCGCTGAGGCGTTTCCTCTACGATTGCTGGTTCCTGACTGTCTGGATGAGAGTTTGTTGCATCCGGGGAATCCGATAATTGTGACGCCGGCGCAAAAGTTTGGGCTTCCTGCTCGACAGGTGCTTCCTGCTCAACAGGAGCTTCTTGTTCAACAGGAGCTTCTTGCTCAACAGGAGCTTCTTGCTCAACAGGAGCTTCTTGCTCAACAGGAGCTTCTTGCTCAACAGGAGCTTCTTGCTCAACAGGAGCTTCTTGCT
>JARGPI010000067.1 GCA_029213005.1 Verrucomicrobiales bacterium | reverse complement strand
AGCAAGAGCAAGAGCAAGAGCAAGAGCAAGAGCAAGAGCAAGAGCAAGAGCTTGGCTGATTCTCGCGGTTTGGTTTGGGTATTCGTATGGGACTGTCCCCTGGAACAGCGTAAGAAATGCCCGGATACGGGTAATTCCTGTGATGCGGACACTCATGTCCGCTTGCGCCTTGAGTGCTTACCATAAGAGGTTTAGTGGACTGCGGACAAGAGTGTCCGCATCACGGGCTAAACCGAGTCGTTTCTTTGCGGCACTCGACTGTACCCTGTACACTCCCGGACTGTACAGGGTACAATCCGGGCTTGTTGTTCTGTCAGGGGCTATTTCCGGCCTCTTTTGATTCGGTCCAGAAGCTCGGTGTCTGAGGACGGATCAAAGGCGTCGAGTGTGGCTCGCTGTTTCCCGCAAATTTCTTTGGTTCCCTTTTTCCCGAGCGCGAGCATTTCCATCATTTGCTCTTCGGTGAAGACTGCTTCCTCTCCGCTTCCCTGAACTTCGATGAGCTCAAGATTCTCTGTCATAGCGTAATTGAAGTCGACGGCGGCATCGCGATCTTCAGGGTAGTTCAGATCTAGGATACAGGTGTTTTGCCAAACTCCGGCACTGATGGCGGCGGCCAGCTGGGTCATGGGTGTTTTTTTCAGCATCCCGGCCTCGATGAACCTCATAAAAGCCATTTCGGCAGCGACGCAGGCGCCGGTGATCGAGGCGGTGCGGGTCCCGCCATCGGCGCGGAGGACGTCGCAATCGATCCAGAGGGTGCGTTGCCCAAGGCCTTTCAAATCAACGACGGCGCGAAGCGAACGTCCAATCAATCGTTGAATTTCCGAGCTGCGGCCGTCGATTTTTCCCCGGCTGATATCGCGGGGTTTCCGGTCGAGCGTGGAATAGGGCAGCATGTTGTATTCCGCTGTCAGCCAGCCGCCCGGGACATTTTGCTGTAACATCCAGCGGGGAACCCCGTCGGAAAGCATCGCGGCACAAATCACCTGGGTGTTTCCGAAACTGACGAGAACACTTCCGTGTGCATTCGCCGCAATATCGGGCTGAAAAGTGACTGGGCGCATTTCATCATTTTTTCTTCCATCGGGACGTTCCATATCCGGCCATGATGCGTCCTGTTTGAACGTTATGCAATTGAAACACATTTCCCAGTTGCTACCTTTCGTTAAATCCACGAACGTTACGGTTCCCGCTTTTGCTACGTAGATTTTCCATCGATCGATGCGTCAAACACTTGAAAAATTCGAACAATTTACAATCGACGTCATTCTCGACAAACGGTCCGGGGTGAGGGCTGGAGCATTCAAGGTGTTCCTCGCTTCGTTGTCGAAACTTTACGGTTCACTGGTCGATTCACGACTCTGGCTGTACCGGAACCGGATTTTGCGGGAGCGGAATCTGGGGTGCCTGGTGGTCAGTATTGGGAATCTGACTGTGGGTGGGACCGGCAAAACTCCGGTGGTCGAGAAATTTGCCCGTTCGCTGCAGGACGGCGGTCGGAGGGTTGCAATCCTGAGCCGCGGTTACAAATCAGTGAAACAACCGTTTATGAAGCGTCTCGTCGGCAAGATAAAAGGGGAAAATGAGATCGATCCTCCCCGGGTGGTTTCCGACGGTAGATCGCTGCTACTCGACTCGCGGACGGCGGGAGATGAGCCCTATATGCTGGCAGCAAATCTCAAAGATGTCCCTGTAGTGGTGGACAAAGACCGGGTGAAATCGGGGAAGCACGCTATTTCCGAACTGAACTGTGACACGCTGCTGCTCGACGATGGGCTTCAGTATTTGCGGCTCCGGCACCGCTTGGACATCGTTCTTGTGGATCGCTGGCAGCCCTTCGGAACCGGTCGACTTCTTCCCCGCGGCACCCTGCGGGAACCGACGAAAAACCTGAAACGGGCCTCCTACATTTTTATCACCAAATGCAATGGTGACCCCAATGACGAGCTGGTCGCGAAAATCCGGACTTTGAATCGTACCGCTGAAATTATTGAGTGCGAGCATCGCCCCCAGTATCTGCAGCATATCGAAACTCGCGAGGCGCGGCCGCTGGAGGATTTGAATGGTGCCAGGGTCGGGACAGTAAGTGCGATCGCGGTTCCCGAGAGCTTTGAGCACGGAGTCCAGAAGCTCGGCGCGACCATCGAGGTGACCTGTCGGTTTATGGATCACCACCGGTTTACCGAGCAGGAGATTCTTGAGTTCATTAACAATTGTGTTGAGAAGGAGGTCGATTACATCATTACCACTGAGAAGGATGCGGTGAGATTTCCCAGGCTGGCAAGAATGGATATTCCGATCTATTTTCTGCGGGTGGAAATCGGGATTTTGAGCAACGAAGAGAGTTTTGATCAGTGCATCAACCGGATTTGCCAGCCTCCCACGACCATCGCTCCGCCCCGAACTTTTTTCTAAATGGATTTCCAGATACAGGACCTGCTTGCTGCATTTGAATTTCTCGATCCAATCGGAGCTTTCTTCGTTGGAATCTATGATTGGATTCGCGACTTTTTTGACGGGATTTTCGGAGGTTTTGTCGATTTCCTCCGCGGTCTGGGGCGCGGGGTGATTTGGCTCTGCGTGATCCTTTTGATTGTGGCTGGTTTTGCCGGAACCATCCTGCCGTTTCTACCGGGCACGACCTTTATTCTGGCCGGGGTCTGTCTCCACTTTTTCGCTCTGGGTTTGAACGAAAGCGGGCTCAAAGTGCAGACTCTGATTGTCATCGCGATTCTTTACGTGGCATCCATCATTGTCGACAGTCTCAGTGGCGCGATTGGCGCGAAGTGGTTCGGCTCCAGTAAGTGGGGCGTTCTGGGGGCGATTATCGGCGGACTGGTCGGATTGTTTTTCTCACTCCCCGGTATCATCATCGGACCTCTCATCGGGGTTTTTGCCTTTGAGATGATATTTGGTCAGAAGAAAGTCAAAGAGGCCGGGAATTCGACAGTCGGAACCGTAGTCGGGGGGGGAGCCGGAATCATTGCCGGGGTCGCCATTGGGTTACTGATGATAGCTTGCTACCTGCTCGACATTTTTGTTTGGAAATAAAAGCCGCTCGCAGTTGCAAAAAATAATCTTTCCCGCTACTCTCCGAAATGGTCCGACACAACGTCTTCTTTTGGCTCGATGAATCAGTGAGCGATGAGCAAAGATCTTCTTTTGAAGGTGGGCTCAAAGCTTTATTTGAAATCGATGTTGTGACGAATGGTTACTTCGGTAAAGCTGCTGACACTCCGGTTAGACCTGTGACTCAAAACAGTTACGATTACGCCCTCTTTCTGGAATTCGACGATGTCGAAAAACACAATGCCTATCAGGTTCATCCCGGGCATGATGTCTTTGTCCAAAATTTTTCGAAATGGTTCAAGCAGGTTCGTGTATACGACACCCAAATGGCCGACTGATTCTAAAGAAAAACACCACCACACATTTACGCTTCAAGTTCCAATGGAAGTAACGATAACCAATAGTTCAAAAGAAAAGCTCGATTACGAATTTCATGGAGATCCCACAGATACCTCTCTACTCGTAATCATCGGTCACGGCGTCACAGGAAACAAAGATCGTCCCTGGGCGATTGGATTGGCTGAAGCGGTTGCTGAAGCCGGTTTCGGAGCCCTCCGTTTTTCTTTCTCCGGTAACGGCAAATCTGAAGGCGACTTCAAGAAGAGCACGATCACAAAAGAGATGAAAGATCTCAAAGCGATCGTGAATGCCGCTGAAGAAGCCGGCTACCACAAGATCTGCTATGTAGGTCATAGCATGGGTGCTGCGGTAGGTGTACTTTCCGCAGTGCGCGATGACCGGATCGAGCTTCTTATCTCACTCGCCGGTATGGTAGACACGAAGCGTTTCTGCGAAGCTGAGTTTGGTGATGTGACACCTGAAAAAGGTCACATGTGGGACGATGAAAATTGTCCGCTGTCACAAGAGTTCGTTGACGACTTGATGAAAATTAAGAGCGTCCTCGGCAAGACTGAAAAGATCGAAATTCCCTGGTTGATTATCCATGGCGATGCCGACGATGTGGTTCCGGTTGAAGAAGGCCGTGAGATTTTCGCGAAGTGCTACGAGCCCAAGCACTATGTAGAGATTGAAGGTGGTGATCACGTTTTCTCCGGTGATGCTCTCGATCAGATGAGCAACGCCGTTGTTGAATGGCTCAGAGAACAGCAGATCTAATCTCGCTGTCGTGATCGTAAAAAGAGAGATGTCATCCGGGGCATCTCTCGTGATTCCCTTCCGCTAGAAGAGCGGAAAAAACGGAGGCACGTGATTGCTGGGAATCCCCTGATTGAAGTTCAAACCCGCAGTTTCATTGATCGATGAGACCAGATTGTTGGTAAACTCAATCGTCACGCGACCCGATTCCACTTCGACATAGCGGGTGCCTACCGTCGGAATCCCGAACTGGTCGTAGCCCACATATTGCTGGGGAGTGCGGGTATAGGAAATAAAGTCGTAAACATCTTTGCGCCCGTTGGCATCAAGCTGCGAACTTTTGGCATCGGGCGGGCCGATTGAGGCGATGACCTCATCGGTAGTCATTCCGAGAGCAACCTGCTTGTTATCGATCAACTGTTTCACCAGCTCATATCGCTCATGAAACTTCACCAGTTTCTCTTCGAATCCTTCCGGTAATCCCGAGACGATTGATTTGCTGACCCAGCCGGCAATTTGGCCCTGCTGAGCTTTGGCTTTAACCCGGTAGGCTTTCTCGCTGACTGCGAGAAGCGTGGCTGTCTGGTTGGGGAGAAGATTTCCGAGCCAGCGTTGTCCTGTCAAATTTGAATAGGCGGGGCCCGCTTTCGTAATCTTTACAGGAATATCCTCCGATACCAAACCCTGCAGATAAACCGCACCTTTTTCCGGAAGCAGGTTACTTTTGTTCCGGTCTTCGTGTTTGATGGTGATAATGCCCGGTCGGCGAAGTTGAGCTTCGGCAGGGAGAGGCAGGAAAAGAACAGCGGAAAAAATCGCTGTGAAAACGAAAACGATTCTCTTGATTTGATTCATCTGAGTGGTGGTTGTCATGGACGCGTGACCTGCCTCATCGCGGTCATCCCTCAGTTACTTAGACGAATTCCCTGCAAAAACATTCAGGTCTACCGGAAACGATGGCCCCAAATTTCGGGCGAATCAAGTCGTTTAACTGTTTACAATGTATTGACCCCGATCAAACCAGATGGCGTTTCATCTCGTCGATTTGGCTGGCGGACGGAGCGCTGTACTCAAAAGTGGTATCGGGAAAGGCTTCGCGTGCTTTTTCGAGGGTTCCGTCTTCGAGCCAGACTTTGTCCAATTTGACGCGCTTCAATTGTTTTTTTAAGGGGAGCAGATGCCGGAGTCCGGATTCCCAGGTGACCCGTGTTTCATTGAATTCCAATTCAACGAGAGCCTTCATTTTGCCGATCGATTCCAAGGCTTTTTCACTGATCCTCATTGAGAATTGGGGACCCAGATTGAGGAAAGTAATGTGAGGGGAACCTTCCAGAAGCTTAATCCCATCGTCATCGACCCGGGTGTGAAACGCCATTAATTTTCGGAAATTGGGTAGCTGCCGCAGTGCTTCGATTCCGAAATTGTTAAAGGTCGACCCCGCTATATTTAAGTTTTGTAGCGGGTGGTTATTGAAAGCAATCAAGCCCGACCCGGAGAGTTCATGGTCGAGTCTATAATCCGGGTGTGGTTCTCCTTTTTTGGGGCTCTTATAATTATGCCAGCAGGACAAATCGATGAGGTGTTTGAAACCCGCCAGTTGGCTCCACTCGTCGTTTGTGAAGTTAGCCTTGTCGAAACGGGCCTTCACGACGTGGCCCTCTTTATTGAGCATCACAGCTGCCGCGTAGGGGCCTTTGTTCGCCATTCCGATGTACTCGAGGCGATTCCCGCGCATTTTCACCGCTTCCTTTTCCTTAAAGCGCTTCAGCAACCAAGCCCAGGTTTCCCGGTCCGACTTATCAGTCATCAATGTTGCTGCAGACTGCCCGAACATCTGTCCGGCGGGGGAAAATATAGCGAGACCTGCGAGGGAACGACGAGTCATATCATAATATGCTCAGCGTCATCTGGATTCCTATGCCTATTTTAGCAAGATTCTTACAGAATCGCGTCATTTTTTGGGGACATCGTCTAATTCCTTGAGGACTCGACGGGCCCGGGCCTTGTATCCGGCGGATGAATAGGGGAGGTGCTGTTTGATCAACAAGCGAATTTCATCGACCAGCTCCGGCTCAGATTGACAGATCCTGCCAAGCACGGTCATTGAGTAGATCCGAACTGCAGCGGTCTCATCCGGGTTGTTCAGGAACTCATAGCAGAGGTTGAAGATGTCACCGCAAAGCGCCGCGGGAATCTCAGCTTCCTGAAAAAGTTTTATCGTGTTCCGTTTGACCGCCGGCGGGGCATCGTCCTTTGAAATCCTCGCGAGAAGTTTTTCGAAGTAGGGTGCGGCAAGAACGGGGGCGTCTTCGCAGTGAGTCATCACCCATGAAGCGCGGCAGGCCAGGAGAAGATTCTCGCCCAGAATCAGATCCATCAATTCAGAAAAATGCTCGCGTGATTCACCGATGTAAACCGATATCAAACTGGCCCGCGATTTACTGTGCTCCTCCGAGATGGCTTCGATTAAATTCATAAAAACGGGGTGTGGTCTACGGGATTTCGGGGGATCGTTTCGAATGGCTCTGAGGCGCCTACTGATTCCTAAGCCTTGCCTCGTAATCAAATTAAAACGATTTTGAGATCTGCCAAAATAAAATCGCGTTGTGAACGTTAGAGAGGTAAGCAGAACTCAGATCCAGCATCTTCCATTTTTAACCAGACTTGTTTGTCCGACAACATTGATATTATGACTCTATTAAGCTTTCCCAACAGGTGTCAGGTTACCTATGCCAATTTAATGGAATTTCGGGGATAATTCAGAGTGGTTTTATCGATACCATCGTATTTCCGGTTTTGTGATTGGGAGGGGTGGCATTATCGTTCTAGCTTTTTTTGCCGATTTCAACCGGTGCTTCACACACACGAACCAA
The DNA here is from genome assembly GCA_029213005.1 of Verrucomicrobiales bacterium. Lineage (GTDB taxonomy): Bacteria > Verrucomicrobiota > Verrucomicrobiia > Verrucomicrobiales > DEV007 > Arctic95D-9. The sequence continues at coordinate 6,072 of JARGPI010000067.1, read as the reverse complement.
CCGTATGCCCCAATTGATTTTCTACGTCGAAAGTGGTTATCCAGAGATTTTTAATCTGTTAACCCGAAAAACTTCTATTGGAAGAAAGGAAGACAACGACATTCATTTGAATGATTCGCGTGTCTCGAATTACCATGCCGAGTTGGTCAGGATCGAGGCTGGCTCCTATCAGCTTGTCGATCTCGATTCCGATAACGGGACGGCTGTAAATGGTAAACTCGTCGAGGATACAATTCTCAACAATGGTGACCAAATTAAGATTGGTCCGGTCAATGCGACTTATGTCGATCAGAGTGAAAGCGATGAAGACAAACTACTTCGGAAAACGATCGAGAAAGATCTCGCTTCCCGTTCCAAACAACTCGCTCATATCGAGGAAACGATCGAAGCCCGGAGCCAGGTGTTGAACGCTATCCCGGACAGCGAAAGTAAACTGGCCGGTTTGGAAAGTGTGATCCTGCAACTCGAGCGACAGATTGGATCGGAGAGTCATAGTCTCAAAAGTGTGCAGAGTGATCTTGAAGATTCGCGCCAGAAGCAGGCGAATCTACAGGCAGAGTTGGATTCACAGGAGCTGGAGCTTGAGGGATTGGAGAAAGAGCGGGCCGAACTTCAGCAGGAATACAGACGCGTCCTCTCCGCTTACGAGAATTCGGTGAGGCTGAAGGAAGAACTGGACCTCGAGTTGGGAAATTTGCGGAAAGAGATCGCGAAGGAAAAAGCGGCACTGGCGGAAAGTTCGCTGGCAGTGGAAGAGGCAAAGTCGGTGATCGATGAAGCCAATATTCTGCGGGCGAAAATGAGCGAATTTGATGCAGGCCTGAAGAGCCGGGAAATTGCCTACGCTGAGATCGGCGAAAAAATCGCGGAAAGAGAAGCTGCCTTCGAATCCCTCGGCGAAGAGGTCGAAGAACGGAAACTGGAGCTCGAGCAACTGTTCCGCACCCTCGAAGCGAGACAAAAGAATGCGGAAGACCTTTCTCAGGTGATTGTTCAGAACAATGACCAGATCAAAGCTTCCAGCCAAATGCTTGAGAGCATGGAATCCACCCTGAAGAAGGAGATCGACGAACTCTCCCGTTCGGAGGAAATTCAAATTTCTCTATCGAAAGAGAGTCAGGCGCTGTCCCGATTGATAAAAGGGAAGACGGCTATCCTGCATCGTCTCAGTCAGAAATTCACGGCATCGAAAAACGGTTCCGAAAAAGTTGGGGGTGTTTTGCCTTTGCGCGTCATCAACCCTCAGATGCGTTCTCTCGTTCAATACTTCCATCAGGGGGCCGGAATACCGGATCAGGACCGGGTTAACCCGATTGGATACCATGGGCTGGCGGCTTGTACCCGGGGGAGTATGCATCGCGAAGCGGAAACGATCCCTTCCGGAAACGATCCCGTATTGGTGTTACTGGATGGAGATCTGGAAAAGACCAGAGACTTGATTGATTCAATCTCCCGGGAGATGCCCGGAAGAATCCTGCTGGCATGCTGGCGGACCGGTCAACTCGACGCACTGAATGCTTCGCTGGCTGGTGAGCTGGACTACCAAAAGCTCACCGAATTGTTGGGAGGCGTCGACGGGATTGTTTCGGTCGATTCGAGGACGGCCGAGATCATCGAGGATTTTAAGATCAGTTTACCTCACCTTTACCTACCCCTGCCAAGTCCGGTAGAGCTGCTCGATTGGAATGTTCCAGTCTCAAATGCCAAACGACCTCGCGGTGTTTTTGTTTCGATCAATGACTACGACCCCGAATCGAAACTCGACCGGGCGCGTCTCGATCTCTTGAACCATCTCGTAGCGGAAAACCGGATCACGGTGACGCTTTATCATCCCGAACCCGATTCCGACTTTTTCAAGAAACTGGTGATCGATAATAAATTGATTACTTCGCTGACCACTCCGTTGAAGTATAGCGAGTGCCTTGAAATTTTGCGGGAGCATCAATTTGTTACCGGTTTCGGTAAGAACTTGAACGGCGGATATGTCATGGGGGATGCAATCCTTTCTCGATCGGTGTTTTTAGGTACCGATTACAACAGCGTCATAGATCAGCTGCTCTTTCCGGATTTCTGTATTAAGGACGAAGACATTCAACCGGTGTTGCGGAATGCGACCCGGCTACTTTCTGACCAGGCTGCCTATATTAAAACCGTGGAACAAGCCCAGAGTTTGGCGGTCGAATTGTTTTCGTTTGAAACGGTCAGTGGCCGGCTCGGTGAATTCGTCGACAGTTTGACTACCCGGCCTGAGCCTGAGGATGATCAAATGCAACTTCTGGTGGAAGCGCCCCTGGTCGCTCAGGAAAGCTAGAGGAGGGGAGCGGCTCCCGTAATCGCTAGGCTTAAAGAGCCGCAAATACTGTTCCTCGCCCTCTCAGGAAGGCCATGATCTGTGAACTCCAGGTCTCTTAGACTCATAACCCGTTGCCACTGCCTACTAGATCCCAATAATTCGTGCCCCATCCTTTTACATCCGTGGTAAACCTTTCTAAGGTTGAAACAGAAACCACGGATGATCACAGATTAAAAGGAGATTCACAGATCAATTCAAAGATCAGCCAAACAGAATAAATTGCTGGTCCTTTCACCCCCGCTAGACTAGCTCAAACCGTTAGCCAGACTTGGAGTTATGAGCTAGGTTCTTCCCGATTGAACGCGATTTCACAGGGCACTCACAGCGCGACTTATGGCTATGAACCAAACTCAAGTTTGGTAAAAACCATCAATCATGCCCAAAACAGCGTCAATCGCCTGACCGAAACCCGGGTCTACGACAATCTGAATCGATTGCGCTCCATCACCAATCTCAGCTCGGCGGCGAGCGATGCGGTGGCGAAAAGCTTCACCTACACCTACAACAACGCCAATCAGCGAACCTCAGTTAATCGGGAGGACAACACGAGGTGGGAATATGGATACGACGCACTGGGCCACGTCACCAGTGCCGTGAAAAAGCTCCCCGACAACGCCCCGTTAGCCGGGCATCAATTTGGCTACAGCTACGATGCTCTGGGCAATCGAATCGCAGCCACTTTTGGCGGTGATTCGGCGGGAACCGGCGGTCTTCAGACCGTTAGTTACACTCCCAATCCGACCGGTGATCGCAATCAATACAGCAGCATAACCCATCCCGGAGTGGTGTTGACCACGGGAAAAGCAAAAGTCGCCGCAGCCGTGACCATCAACCAGCAAACGGCTCAAGATCGGCAGGGCGAATACTTCTCCCATCAAATCGCGGTTCCCAATGAGCTGGGCCCTCAATTGATCGAGATTACCACCGAAGCAGACGATGGGACAGACCTCGATTCCGAAACCCGGAAAGAACAGGTCCCGCCCCGCGATAGCTCCCAGGTCTTCGATGCCGACGGCAACCTGACCTTTGACGGCTATCGCGATTGGGTATGGGATGCGGAAAATCGACTCATCTCCGTGGAAACCCGCGAAACGCTGGTGCCACTCGGTGCGATTCCTCACCGTGTCGAATATGCCTACGACTACCTGGGCCGTCGGATCCAGCGCCGCGCCAGTCAGAAATTCGGGAACCGCTGGGAAATCGTCAATGAAACCCGCTACCTCTATGACGGCTGGAATGTGATCGCCGAGTTAGACGGGAATTCAACCACTCCAACTTTGATTCAAAGTTACCTCTGGGGCATCGATCTGAGCGGAACCGCCCAGGGAGCCGGGGGCGTTGGAGGACTGCTCGCTGTGCAACGCCACGTTGGAGCCAAAGCCGGCGTTCATTTTGTGTCCTACGATGGCAACGGCAACGTCGTCGCCCTCGCAGATGGAAGCGACGGTAAACTTTCAGCCAGCTACGAGTACGATGCCTTTGGGAATCTGCTGGAGAAAAGCGGCGTTTTTGCGGCGGCAAACCCGTATCGGTTCAGCACCAAACCGAAGGATGAAGTGACCGGGTTGTACTACTATGGCTATAGGTATTATGATGCGGGGAACGGGCGGTGGTTGAACCGGGATCCTATAGAAGAAAGAGGTGGTTTGAATCTTTATGGGTTCGTAGGGAACGACGGAGTGAATTTGATTGATGTACTCGGTTTGCAGGATTCCAAAAAAGTGATTTCGATTTATTTTGCGATCGATACCGCTGCCTTTGACAAATACACCGAGTGGACTTCAAATGTTCAAATAGGATCAACCAAGGTGAATCATTTTGGAGACACGATTGATATTCCAATTATGAAAGTTAGAAATGAATATCTATTTGCGATTGATCAACAGATGAAAACTCTGAACAAGTTTCTAATACAGTGTAAATGTCCGGTTATTGCGAAGGCTGTGCCTGTTAAAGGGCGACTAAATGCTGATATAGACTTCACAGGAACTATTCGGGAAATATACTATAAATCGATAGACTTTAAGAAGTCTTTCGACGACCTGTTTCCGCCGCAAGCGAAAATTCGAATCCTAATCACAGGGAAGAATCACCGGGAATTTAGAACTGAAGGAACAAAACAGGAAAAGAACGGATTCCCAACATCAATGCTGGAAGGGTTACACGTTCCTGATAGAAATCCTGAACTCACACCGCCTTGGGAACTATATTCGGGAGGAATGGTGGTTCGGGTTGAATCACCGCACACTACTCTATCTCATGAGCTTGGGCATTTCATTGGTTGGTATGGCGGCAATGATTCTCATTCTTCTGAAGCTGGAAATTTGATGACTCAAGGTAGTAAAGGCGGCTTACCAGATGAGCAATGGTGTAGAAAAATGAGAGCACTCGCAGACGAAATTGGTAAATGAAAGAATATAAATACTCGCTTTTTGTTTTAGTCCTCATGGGTGTTACGACTATTGGCTATTCTCAGTCGAGCTTTGGAGGGTATCTCACATTTTTGATTAGGGTTACCGACGGTGGTTCACCTGTCCCTCAATTTAGATTTTGCATTGAGGATTCAGGGTTGGAAGGCGCTGTAAAAAATACGGATTTAACTATTGAGGGGATGCGTTTCCTTGAGGCTCGGTGCACCGATGACCTAGGTTATTCATTCGTTCATGTGTGGACAAATGGCGGCGGGGACGGAGTATCTCCCCCCAAACAACGGGTAAGAGGTAAAATCGTTTTCACATTCAAAAATGGCGTTAGAGTTACAAGCGACATATCGGAAACAATGGGGATTAAGGAGATTGCGACAGACAGTAAATCAATGAAGGTTGTAAATATTGATTTAACTCAATACAAAAAATTTAAACCTTCTCTTCAACATGAGCCTGAAAGGAAAAATCCGTTCAAGGAATAATATTTAATAACTATGGCTATCGGTATTATGATCCGGGAAATGGTAGGTGGTTGAATAGGGATCCGATAGCTGAGCAAGGAGGCGTGAACTTGTATGGGTTTGTATTTAATCAATCGATAAATTTCACCGACTTTCTTGGGCTGGAATTGAAATTAAACGATAGCGATCCATCTAAATTTGATGATCCCCCACCAATTTCGGATGGAAAACCTACGATAAGTGATGCCTTTAATCCGGTAGGATTGAAATAAAAACAAGGGACAGACCTTTCGGTGTAAAAACAAGGGACAGACCTTTTATACTTAAAAGAATTGCCGTTTTTTTGAAAATTTGTTTTCATGGTGATCAGACATGAGACAAGCGAGGTTAAGGGGAGAAGGGCACCACTTTGTGCATTGCATTTCGCGCATTGTGCAGCGGCAATTTTTAATCAAAGACGCTGAAAAAGAGAAGCTTAGAGATCTAATGTTGAACCAGGCGGGATTCGCGGGACTCAATGTGGTAACCCTTGCAATTCTTGACAACCATTTCCATATCCTAATTGAAGTGCCCGATCCGGATGAGGTTCCGGAACTGACGGTTGATGACTTGTTTTCCCGGCTCCCGTTTATCTATAGCGAGGCAAAGATCAGGGAACTGAAAAAGCTTTTCGACGAGACTGCGGCAAGGGGCGACCAAGACGGTATTGACCGCTTGCTGGCCGGTTTTGCCAAACGAATGCACGATACGTCATTTTTTATGAAAGAGGTCAAACAGCGTAAGCACCAAAACAAGGGCATCTAGCGAAAACCTGAACTTCCGTCATATCATA
>JARGPI010000029.1 GCA_029213005.1 Verrucomicrobiales bacterium | reverse complement strand
TTCGCGTTAAAAAACATTCTACCATTTGCACCGGTTAGACACTTATCAAAAAAATAGAGAATTCGTATCGCGAATGTAAAAGAATGTTACCGAATGACGCGAATCTCAAAAGTGCTCAGCTCAATTCCAAACTGCCCGCGCAACCCCGCACCTCACCCCAAAGCCAGCGCCTAAAGCCAGATAAAAACAGTTTAAAAAACTGTTCTACAGCAAAGCCTGCCACGCGCACCCCACATCCCGGAAAACAGTTTTTTAAACTGTTCACACAACCCCGAACCGCAACCCAAAGCAGGAACCATCACACTTCCCGAGTAAACCGCTTCATCCTACCGGATTCCACCCATTCGCGTTGATTCTTCCCATTCGCGTTAAAAAACATTCGAACATTCGCACCGGTTAGACACTTATCTAAAAATGCAGAATTCGTATCGCGAATGTAAAAGAATGTTACCGAATGACGCGAATTTCGAAAGTGCTCAGCGCAATTCCAAACTGCCCGCGCTACCACGACACGCAACCCCAAAACCAGTGACCAAAGCTTGAGAAAAACAGTTTAAAAAACTGTTCTACAGCAAAGCCCGCCACGCGCACCAGTGCACCCCGTAAAACAGTTTTTCAAACTGTTCGCGCAACCCCGACCCGCATCCCCAGCCCGATCAAACAAAAGAAACTATCCCACCACAAAATCCCCTCACCGCACCGAACACTGCTCCGCAATCGCTTTCACATGCGCGATCCCCGTTCCGCAGCAACCGCCCACCACCTGCAGATTCGGCAGCAGCTTCATCAGCGCCTCCATCTCCGCTCCCAGTTCCGCCGGATTGCCGCGATCCAACTCCGTGGAATTATCTAACTCTTCGTGGGAGCGCCGCGATGCATTGGCCCGGATTCCTTTGATCCGGGTCAATTCCGGTCCATCCTCGGCCAGTTGCTCGCGGAAATGGCTGGGGTGCGCGCAGTTGATCATATAACCGGTGGCGTAACTTCCCGACGCAGCGTCGCACCGCGCGATCGCATCACGCAGGGTCTCGCCGCCCGGCAAACGGCCGTCGGTTTCCACGGTGAAGGAAATCATGACCGGCATGCGATTATCCCGTGCCGCCTCGATGATCCCGATCGCCTCTTCCGGATAATTCAGGGTCATCGCTGTGATCGAATCGGCTTCGGTATCCGCGAGGATCCGGATCTGAGCGTGGTGATAACTCATCGCTTCGTCGACCGACATCTTTTCGCCGGGGACATAACCATCGCCGCGCGGGCCGATGCAGCCCACGATCGGCATCGGAGAATCCGGCGTTTCGTTTTTCTCCCGAATCTTCACCATCATCTCACCGGAACGGCGGATGATCGCCTCCAGTTGATCCGCATTGAGACCCAGCTTCCGGCCCCAGTCCGAATTGGCACGCCAACCGGAATCCACCAGTTGAAAGGCAAAGCCTTTCTCCTCCGCCAGATCGATATAGGGTTGCAGGTAGTTCAGGAAAATGGATTCCCCATCCGGCCGCTCAAACATCGTAAACGAAGCAAAAGCCGGCAAATCGATCCCGTGATCGAACACCAACTCCGTTTCCAATCCCCCATCCGTCAGACAAATTTTGTCATCGAGCCGTTCAGTAATTTTGCGATATTTCATAGGTAAGAAGGCTTTTACCGAAGCGAAAAGAAAGGTTACAAAATTTGAACGGTATCCGCTCGATTCGTCACCATTTCAACCTGCCCAAGTTCACGATTTAATAAACTCACCCTAAAAGACATAGGCGAATTCTCGTAACACGCAAACCGGCTCCTTTTCCGATCATTTCACATTGCCAAATAAACGTCATCAGTTAGCTTCCGGCTTCAAGCCAATGGTCGCAAAGCAACAAAGCCTTAAAAAGTCTACCGACAAGCTTCTCGAATCCAGGATGGGGTACGCCGTCAGCTTATTGAATGTCACCCGGACGCAATCAGGAATATCGCCGAAACCTGCAGTGGCTGAACGAAACAGATAAGCGCCTTGCGCCGGATCGATCAGGGAGCTAATTCCCACCATTTTCTATCGCGACATGCCAAAACAAAAAACCGCCAAAAAGCCCACGAAATCCTTCGAAGAATCCCTCTGGGAAACCGCCACCAAATTGCGCGGCAGCGTCGAGTCTGCAGAATACAAACACGTCATGCTCTCGCTGGTCTTCCTCAAGTTTGCCTCCATTAAGTTCGAGGAGCGCCGCGCTGAGCTGATTGCGGTGGGCAAAGAGCAAGGTAAGGCGAGTCGAACATTAGCAAAACTACGCGATATCCTACTTCAAAAACTTATCTCTAGCGAAGTCCCAATTGCTATCCAGAAACCTGAGGTGATGGCAAAATGAGTGTTACACAAAAAAACGGCAACACTGAACGATCGGTAACAGATTTGGCTGCTGCCGACGACAAAGCTATTGGTTTCGAATATCAATACTACTATTTCCTCTATAAAGTATTGAGCCTAAACAAAGGCGAAAGCGCCGGACTTGAAGTCAAGGATGACGTTCACACTGAGCTATCCGATAATCACCAGATCCTCGTTCAGTTGAAGCACACCGTGCAAGCAGACGCGTCGGGCAAGCCAATAAATCTCACAACATTGGATTCCGATCTTTGGAAAACCTTATCCAACTGGAGTAAAATAATATCCGACGCCAAAGCTGCACGTAAGGACCTAAAAGCCCAACTCTCGTTTGTTAAAAAGACAGAGTTTCTCCTCGTTTCGAACAAATCAGAAACCAAAGGAAACGCTTTTATGAAGGCTCTCGATAAGCCGCCCGAAGCACGAAAAATCGTCGAAGGCATACGTAAAAGCGCAACGGGACCAAAAACGATTGAATTCATCGATGATGTCCTTTCTTTGGACGACGAGGTCCTAGAGCACTTCATAAGACGAATACGAATTAACCTTGGTGAAGATGAAGTGGTGCGGAAGTGTAAGGACGCAATTGAAAGCTGCAAGATCAGACCAGATCGAGTTGATCACATTTTCCGTGACCTAGATTCTCAGATTCGCCAGGACAATTTTATAGCAGTTCGAAATGGTGAGAAGATAAGGATAACCTTCTCTGAATTTCAAAAGAAATATAGGTGCTATTTTGACCGCGAACGAAGCGCGGATCTGGTAATTCGTGACAACTATAAGAGCTTTCCAGATGCTTTAGCAGAGCAAACATTCATCAAACAGCTGATCGATATTGGCGATCTTTCTCTCAACGATGTAGGTCGAATGGCCTCCTTTACCGAATATATGCTTTGCGTAGAATGCAATCTTGAGGTTTGGGGGCAACAAGGAGAGTTGACACCCGACGAAATCGAAAAATTCAAATCAGAAGTTCAGTTGCACTGGGATAATAACTTCAGGTCCTTTTACCGCGGTGAGAAGAATGATGACTCAATTGCCCTAATGCTTTTGGATGAGATCCGAAAGGTCTACATTCGTGTGTCGGGAGTGTCCATGGACCTTTCCTTCAGCAATGGAGGGTTCTATCTCATTTCCAATATTCCTGAAATTGGTTGGCTGAAAAATTGGGAGGAAAAATACAAGTGAACAGGAACATCTTTAATAATTTTGGCATCCTATCTATTGGGATACTAGCGACGCTGAAAGAAACTCGAGAATTGTCATTGCCTGAATTGCTGCTGATTTCACCTTTCGTCACACATTCAGCGCTCCTAGGTCACTTGGCCCGGAAAAACACTCAAATAAAGAGCCTCGAGCAACTCATCATTCAGAAAACCGTGTGGTTCTCCAATTTCAATGAGCGCTACTATGCTAGCATCCCAGAGACTCTAAATGCAATTCAGTTACTGCACGACATTGAGTTAATCCTCTGGGATGGCCGATCGTGTTCCATGACTGAAGAAGTGCCTTATCAAACAAGTATGGGAACGCGCGCCCATAAAATCTATAACGCATCTAAGAATCTGGCGGAACTTATTTCGGGCGATGTTGCGAACGCGTATAACAATTTACGAATCCAATTATGACATTCTACTTCAGACATATCATCTTATGGATGAAGAACGGCGAGATCCGCAAACTGGATTTTGCACCCGGCAAAATCAACGTAATTACAGGTGGAAGCAATACTGGCAAATCTGCGCTCCTGCACATTATCGATTATTGTTTATTTACGTCGTCCGCTGAGATATCAGAGAGCGTCATTAACGAGAATGTCTCGTGGTATGGCATCGTTATACACATCAACGGTAAAGACTACACGATTTGTCGCGGCGCACTTGTATCTAGACACGTAAGTAAGGATTATTACTTCTCTTCTGTTGGATTGATTCCAGATGTGCCAGAGGTGACTATTGATGAAAGTAGTTTAAAACTCACACTCGAAGCTGAGTTTGGCATTGATAGCAGCATTCGGGTTCCGTATGGCGGCCGTTTTTTGCAGGCGGATTCCAAGTTCTCTTTCCGGTATTTCTTGATGTTTAATACGATTTCTCAAGATACAATTACTAACAGTTCTGTTTTCTTCGATAAGCAAGATCAGGGCCGATACCGCGAGGCGTTGGACCGTATTTTCGATCTCGCTATTGGCGTGAGCACGATTGAGAACATTATCGCAAAAGAGCGTAAGGCTGAACTAACACGTAGATTGAAGGCGCTTGAACGCAAGAAAGATCGTCTAGAGGGAAAAAAGGCCACATTTGAACAAGAGCTCAATTCTGTAATACGCCAAGCGAAAGAATATGGATTGATACCTGAAACCGGGAATTTTGATTCTTCCCTTGAAGATCTGCGCCAGGCAATTTCAGAGTTTTCTGATTCGTTGGTTGAAAATCCGACAACCGAAGTTGCGGAGCTCCAGCAGCAAGTGCAGAAGTCTAAGCTAGCAGTCCGCAATTTGCAGCGGTTAAATTTGGGCTACAAGCGCTACAAAGCCACGCTTAAAAACAATGCGGACAGCCTGAAGCCCCTTGAGTACATTGAAGACAAGAGGGCAGAATTGGTTAAGACTTCAATCTTCGCTGACCTTATTGAGGCGCTTACCAAGGATTTGGTAGAGATCAAAGGTGACATTAAGAACCGAACTGCAATCGAACGAAACATTGAGGAACTCATTGAAGACGAACGAAGAAATATAGAGCGCAACGAGGGAATGTTGGCGATCTCTGCTCAGCAGTTGCGTGTATTCAATTCAGAACGTGAAAAGCATTTCTTCATGGGAAAGGTTGCTTCACAACTGGACCTCTATGTCGAACCTACAGAAAAATCTGACACTGGAATAGGGGCAGAGATTCATTCGATTAATGAAGCGTTGGATCAGCTAACGGTTAAGGATGTAGAAGAACAACGAGTGATTGCGATCCGCTTGCTTGAAGAATTTATAGGAGCTTACATTACCCTTATTGGCGATGTTTTGGAAAACTACAGCAACTACCTCCCGCAGTTCGATTTAAAAACCAAAACTCTTTCACTACGAAAGCCGCGAACCGATTACGTTGACTCAATAGGAAGCAGCTCGAACCATCTTTTTCTTCACCTGTTTCTCTTTTTAGGATTACACGATCTAATTAAGTCGAAACAAGTTCCCTTCGTACCACCGTTCCTAATTATTGATCAACCGAGTCGACCATATTGGGGCGGAAAAGAAAATGACACAGAAGAGGGCGCGCTAAAAACTGGTGATGAGGAGAAGATCCGCATGGTATTCAAACTTCTTGATTCTTTCACAGAGGGGATCAAGAAAACATACAATGAAGAATTTCAAATAATTGTGCTAGAACACGTTCCTGAAGATTACTGGCAAGGGCTAAAACATGTTCATTGCGTGGAGGAATTTGTCGGAGGCAATGCTTTAGTCCGCCCTGGTGACATGCAAAAGTGGTAACGCAAAGGGTGGGTAATCATCGTCTGCATAGCGAGATCTGCGACCTTCCACCTCCTGAAATTCACTAAAGCCAAACTCGAATCTGCGATTATCGAAGTTCTCGGAGCCGAGCGCTATCCGCATGAATCGTTTTTTGGCTAATAGGAATTCTTCCATTGCGCCCGGACCACCCTGCGTCAGCAAGCGATTTGATTCGAATGATATCTGCCATGGTCAATTGATTTGCCAGGGCTCACGATTTCGAAATGAATAATTAACCAGGCTAATAGTGAGAAGAAGGTGCGGGTATCGGCTGCAATCCCTTTCTGACGGGTTTCAGGGCCGATTCGGGTTACGGTGCCTAAAATCACTTTAGCCAAAGATAACCCGAATCCGATGGCCTTTGCCGCGCTCTCCCTGACCGGAAAACCGAAATGCGGAAAAAAAACCACCGCTAGGCAAATTCCCTGAACACTCCGCGATTGATTGGGACTCGCCTTGGGGCGGAAGGCATCAATCGAGGCAGACTAATTGAATAGAGGAAAAGCAGGGCTAATTGGAGAAAAAAATCAAGAAGCAGCTGCAACCCGTTTCACAATAGAACTTTGAACCAACCCATCGATTAATTTCGAAATCACTTTAGCTCACGACAGCCAGGAAATTGGTGCCAATATCATCATTACCAAGGGCGACTTTGATGGCAGCGAATATCGGCCTCCGCATCGCAATAAAAAGCTACGTGACGGTTCACATTGCCGACCGATTTGCCGCAAAAGGTCAGATGCAAGGCTCAACGCATCTCTCTTACATTGATGATCTTGACCTCCTCCGCAGGTCCATCGATCCACCAGGTAACCGCAAAGCCTGCGACGGTGGATACTTCAAATGTTCGGGATGATTCGCTATCCCGAACCTGAAAATCTCCCCCCGAGATGAGCGATCGACCCAAGCCCTTTGATAAAGTCGGTAACTGCCTTTCGCCGCTTTCCCGAGCGTGGCAAAGCATCTAAATCCGAGATCGTAAGCCAGACTCGATAATCCCGGGACATCAGACTAAATGTCTTCCGCTGAAATCCACTTTGTCGTTTTTTCTTCGGCGACCCGCTTCCTGACCGCTTTCCAATAATCAGGATTACTCTCCAACTCAAGTTTGGCTAAGTAGGAAGAAATCTGATGCCGTTCCTCATCGGTGAGGGTATCAATTTTAGACTTCAGTTCATCCACGATCATACTGGATGTTACGACATCTTAGATATCATTCAAGTCTCCTCTATTTCGCGATCCCTGTGCCTGCCAGTCATCGAAGCGCAATTCGAATCCACGATCATCAATCCCGACAGATTTCAAACTTGGAATCCTTCCAAAATCAAGTATCCGAAGGACAAGTTGATCAAGCTGGCCAAAGAGGTGAAGACGGTGGTCGACGACAAAGCCAAATACACTGACTGGAGTCAGCGTGCCGACATCAAGGCTGAGCTGAAAGTGGATCTCATCATCCTGTAAGCCGAAAACGGTTATCCACCGGTTGACCGGGACGAAGTGTATAAGGAGATCTTCGAGCAGGCGGAGAACTTTAAGAAGTTCCGGGCAGCGTGACGCATCTGGGCAGTCGAGTTGGGGAGGGGCTTCAAATTTCCTGAGTTTTCCAAAATTAAGGAACTTGAGGTCAGGTTACTTGATTTTAGAAATCGAGCGAACTGCGTGGCGGGAAGCAGGGGCTTAGCGGATGCCGCAGGGCACGATGCACATGGCTTGAGAAAAACAGTTTAAAAAACTGTTCTACACTATTCGCCGCCCGGCACCGGCATCCAGCACAGACCCGTAAAACCCTTTTACAAACGGTTCGCGCAAGCCCTGAGCCCAACCCAGGGACGCCGTCCAAAGCTTGATAAAAACGCTTCTGCTTTTTAATCGAGCCCGACACCTCCTCACCGTTCCCCGACAAAATTTCGTGTTTTTAAACAATCTTTGGCTTTTGATATTTTCCGGGCGCGTGCTACTTAATCGGCCACTCAACTAAACACCAAACCACACAAACATTTATGGCTGTCTCTGTTAATTTTACGGATGCGGAGCTTTCCGGCATGGCGCTCGCTCAGATCGGAAATCCGCTTCGTCAGGAGGGCTTGCGCACCTCGAAAAATCTCTGCAAAATCTCGGATGAGGATGCGGAGTTGCTCACGCTCTGCTTCCTGAAACCGTTCAAGTCGCTGGAACTTCACAAGCTGGAACACCCCGACGGGCTGGACTCGAATCCCCTGCACCGCAGTGTTTCCCGCATTTTTGAAAATCCGGAGGCGAATCTGATCGAAGGAAGCGCAGATATCGCGCGTCACCTCTACTCGAACTCGAATCACCCGAATATCAAATCGGGCGATCTCTGCGTGGCTCACCTGACCAACATGATGGTGGATGGTGAGAAAACGGACGCTCTCAGTATCATCAAATCGGAGAGTAAGGTGCCGTTTCTCCAGATCACCGCGACAGGCGAGGACCTTCAGCTGACCACTCAGCACGGGATTTACCCCGACAAAATCGACAAAGGCTGCCTGATCGTCAATCACGGCAAGGCCGATGGCTACAAGGTTTATCTGTTCGACAAAAGCGGGAACGCTCAGTTCTGGCGCTGCGAATTTGTGAATGCCTCACCGGTTCAGGACAACGATTACCTGACGCGCCGTTACTCGGAGATGTGCGTCGCGTTCGCCAATTCCGACACCGATGATGAGTCGATGCGGGAAGAGCGCTTTGATGTCGCCAAAAAGGCGGTTTCCTACCTGACCGAAGCCGAAACCTTCGACATGGATGATTTCAGCGAGGTAGCCCTCGTCGAGCCCAAGGTTTCCGAGGATTTCAAGGCGTTTAAGAGCGCTTACGAAGAGGAAAAAGTCGGCAAACCGCTCGAAGAGAGTTTTGTCGTGTCCAAAAAAGAAGCCAAGAAGGCGGAGCGCAAGATCAACGGCCGGATGCAACTCGATGTCGGCGTGGATCTGAAGTTTTCCACCGGATTCCAGAAATCTGCCGAGCAGTTTATGGAGAAAGGTTTTGACCAGGAAAAGCAAATGAAGTTTGTGAAGATCTATTATCACGCCGAAGGCTGATACCTGATTCGATGAGCGACGACAAAAAGGACGACGGTCCGGATCTGAAATACGGACTCCTCGGTGAAGATTCCGCTTCCGACCTCGAAAAGCTGGAAAAATACACCGGCGAGGTCGGCTGGGATTATCTGGAAAAGCAGTATAAAGCCGGAGCGCTCCTTTACGTCGATCCGTCGCTCGATTTGGTCGCGGTGGGCAAAGCCTTTACCGACGACGATGCCGAAGCGGTAGCGAAGTGGAAAAAGAGCGGAGATCTGGTCGTGCCCTCAACGCCTCATGCCTTTTACTGGGAGGAAGCGAAAGCGCGGTTTATGGCGCTGGTGGTTTCTCCTTTTGTGTTGATTCAGCCCGTGGAAGAAAACGAGTAAGCTGGACCGGGATGGATTTAATCTGGCTTTGGCAGCGGGCCGGGGTTGGGCTCAGGGCTTGCGTGAACAGTTTGGAAAACTGTTTTACGGGTTAGTTCCGGGGCTGGTGCTGGTGCTGGGCGCGCTTCGTTGTAGAACAGTTTTTTAAACTGTTTTATCAACCTTCGGGCACCGGGCTGAGCACTTTCGAAATTCGCGTCATTCGGTAACATTCTTTTACATTCGCGATACAAATTCTTCATTTTTGATCAGTGCCTAACTGGTGTGGATGTTAGGATGTTTTTTAACGCGAATGGGAAGAATCGACGCGAATGGGAAGAATCCGGTAGGATGAAGCGGGTAAATCGGGAGACGTGACTGAATAGGCTTGGGATGCGTGGCGCGCTTTGTTGTAGAACAGTTTTTTAAACTGTTTTATCAACCTTTGAGCACCGGGCTGAGCACTCTCGAAATTCGCGTCATTCGGTAACATTCTTTTTTTAACGCGAATGGGAAGAATCGACGCGAATGGGAAGAATCCGGTAGGATGAAACGGGGTAATCGGGATGCGTGACTGTTTCGGCTTGGGATGCGTGGCGCGCTTTTTTGTAGAACAGTTTTTTAAACTGTTTTCATCAACCTTCGGGCACCGGGCTGAGCACTTTCGAAATTCGCGTCATTCGGTAACATTCTTTTACATTCGCGATACGAATTCACTTTTCGTTAAAGCAAAAAAGCGAGAATGGGAAAACGTCCAAAGGACGAGGCTACGTAGAGAAAACCGGGGTAGCAACCTTCTTTGGAGGTTTTTCGGTGGTTGAGGGCTCCCGCATCGTAAACGTCCAAAGGACGTGGCTACGGGGAGCAAACCGGGGTAGCAACCTTCTTTGGAGGTTTTTCGGTGGTTGAGGGCGCCTGCATCGTAAACGTCCAAAGGACGTTGCTACGGGGAGAAAACCTGGGGTAGCAACCTTCTTTGGAGGTTTTTCGGTGGTTGAGGGCTCCCGCAGCGGGGACGTCCAAAGGACGTGGCTACGGTGGAGATGTTTTTTTGGAGAACTGTTTCAATGGGTTTTAACGCGAATGGGAAGAATCGACGCGAATGGGTGGAATCAGGTAGGATGAAACGGGGTAAATCGGGAGGCGTGACGGTTTCGGCTTGGGATGCGGGTCGGGCTTGCGTGAACAGCTTGGAAAACTGTTTTACGGGTTGTGAAGTGCGGGGCGCGCCTTGTTGTAGAACAGTTTTTTAAACTGTTTTTCATCAACCTTTGGGCACCGGACCCGGGTTGGGCTCGTGACCTGCGTGACCCGTTTAAAAAACTGTTTTACGGGTTGCCCGGCCTGGAACCGGGCCTCTTTCTTTCTCTCTTCCTCCGGGCGGTTTTTCGGAAAGGAAACAGTTGAGACGGGGGGCGGTTGATGTGATTAGTCGTCCCGGAATCTCAATCCGGGACGTATACCCAAAACCAGAGAGAAACATGATCACCGAAGAATTGGTTCGAGAAAAATTGCAGACTGTCAACTATCCGGGTTTCAGCCGGGATATCGTATCTTTTGGCCTCGTGAAGTCGATCGAAGTGAAGGGTAATGATGTGGAGGTCCAGTTGAGCATCGCTACCCGCGAACCGAAGGTGCCGCAGGAAATTCACGAAAACGCTCAGAAGGCGCTCGGCTCGATCGATGGCATCGGTAACGTGAGCCTGAATTTCGATATCAAAGAACCGGCTCAGCCGGTTGTCGGCGGGGATCCGTCGGTGGGACAGAGCAGCATCCCCGGGGTGAAAAAGATCATCGCGGTGGCGAGCGGTAAAGGCGGGGTCGGCAAATCAACGGTATCGGTGAATTTGGCGGTTTCCCTGGCTCAGACGGGAGCCAAGGTCGGTCTCTGCGACTGCGATCTCTACGGCCCCAGCGTGGCTTTGATGGTGGGTAAAGAGGACGCTCAGCCGATGGCGACGGAGGATAACGAAATTGTCCCGATCGAAGCTCACGGTATCAAAACAATCTCGATGGGATACCTCCTCCAGGAGGATTCGGCGGTGATTGTGCGGGGCCCGCTGGCGACGCGTTACATCCAGCAATTTCTCAGGCAGTCTCTCTGGGAGGACCTCGATTATTTGATTCTCGATCTCCCTCCGGGCACCGGTGATATTCAGTTAACCATCTCGCAGACGGTGGCGGTCGATGGAGCTATCATCGTGACCACACCTCAGGAGGTGGCTCTGATTGATGCCCGGAAGGCTTCTGCGATGTTCCGCAAAGTGAACATCCCGATTCTGGGACTGGTGGAAAATATGAGCTGGTTCGAGTGCGCCCACGGGGAGCGCTACGATATTTTCGGTCACGGAGGTGGCACCGTCGAAGCGAATCGTCTCGGCGTTCCGCTTCTCGGCGAAATCCCGCTCGATGTGCATACCCGGGAGCGGGCTGACAGCGGAGTTCCGGTCTGCCTGATGCCGGACGAGGAAAGCCCGGTCTCAGCGGCCTTCAGCAAGCTGGCCAAAGCCGTTCGCGAGAAGGTTCCGGTTTCCTAGCGGGTTAAAGTTTCAGATCGTCGGAGGGCTCCAGTTTTTGATTGGGGTCCTGCTCAAACTCCAGAGCTCTCACCAAATCGAGCGCGTGTTGCAGGGCTGCGCCCCGGACTTTTTCCGCCTCGATCCGGTTCTCCATCTGCTGAAGACTCGCGGTGGCATAATCGACTTCCACCGGCGAAGCGTGTCCCGCTTTGACGAGCCGGTCCAGCTCCTGGAGCTTCAATTTGGTGTTGGCGAGACGGGCTTCCATCTCGAGAATTTTGCCTTTGTCCGGGCTGTCTTTCAGGATCGTTAATTTCTCCAGTTCCTCCCCCGCTTCGGGCATAAAGCGGGTGATAGCGAGCCCGTTTTCATCGTAGCTCATGCTGCCGCTCCGGTAGAGAACCTCGACAAAGACCGCCTGCTGCTTCACGATCGCGAGCTCTTTCATCGCGGTATAGAAGAGGCCCTGGGAGCGGAGAAAATCATTTTCGGCGAGGGCCACTTCGTATCGTGTCGCGGCGCCTTTTTTCTGAACTTCGCGAAGGCGATCGAGGTAATCTTTGTCGTATTGGCACTGACACTGTTTTTGAAGCATCTCGATCCGGGCGACTTTAACCCGCGATTCATTGACGGCTTTGCCCGCTTCCATGATCGCGATCATTTTCTCCGGGTTCGGCGGACGGGCGATCTGATCCCGGCGGTAGACCCGGTAGGCCCATTGCTGGAGCTTCAGGGTCGCGAGACTCTCCTCCTCCATCGCCCGGGCGAGACCGGTCTGAACTTCCGTGACCCGATCGAGCTGCAACTCGAGTTCTTTGGCGTAAACAGAGGGAATCCGGCGATAGGCACTGAGCCGCGACATTTCGAATTCGTTGCGGCGCTTCGCAATTTTCACCTCTACGCCGGCCTGAATCCGGTTTTTCAGCAAGTCATTGAAGCGGATCAGCTCATGTGCTTCCACCGGGGGATGCGCTTTTAACCAGTCCAGCCAGATTTTGGCGGCATCGCCCTTCACGCCATCGGTGGAGGGCAGCGGTATCAATTTAGAAAAATCCGAATCGGAGGAAACCGCAGCCTTGAGCTGCTCAAACTCCGACTTTGCGACCTCCTGCTCCGCTTTGACTTTCTCCAGTTCAAGATCAAAGAGGTCGACCTGCAACTGCGCTTTCCGGATCTCCGAAGCGTTGCTAAAGCCGTTCCCCTTTAGCGCAACGAGACTTTCGTAGTGCCGCTTCGCCGCATTTCGTTTTGCGAGAGTCTGCTGCTCAAGATATTTCGATTCCGCCTTCCGACCGGAAAAATACACGTCCGAGGTCGATAACGGTGAGCTCGACTGGGCATCGGCTTCGCCATCGCCAAAGAGCCAGAAACTCTCCTGCGATCCCGCAAACTCCTTTTGCGGCCCGTCGCCCCCCATTGAGTCCCGCGATTCCACAAACTGGTTATACGCTTCGATTCGCTGACCTTTGCGCCACTGGCTGGCAAAGCGGTGATTGGTCAGCAGTTGAAGGTGCTTCACCATCGAGACGTAAAAACTGGAGCGCTCCAGTTCCGTGGCCCGGGCCGATGAGATTTCGGAGAGTTTTGCGAGGCGATCCCCGAAGAGGTCATGAAAAATGGATTTGTGAGGAGGCGCAAAGTTCTCCTTCAAGCGCGCCGCCGTGTACTTTTTGTTGGCGTGAGTGACCTCCGCCTTCGCCTTCATCCGCACGGTGAAAAAATCGGTGCCGCCGACCCTCAGGGAAAGCCCCGGGATCCTGACATCCAGCTCGGGCGCGGCGTTGCGGTCTTTTTCCGGCCCGTCATAAAAACTTTTCAGGTTCAGCTCGCTTTGCAGACTTTCCAAAAATCGACCATGGGAAGCGAGGGCGGCCACGAGGTCGGAGGCATCCTGCTCCGAAATCCCGGCGAGATCGCTTTCAAACTTTGAGGTCCCGCCCGCCCGATGAAGCCGTTTCATCCGCTCAGCCCGTCTTTCGGCCTGCTTGAGGCGCTCCCGGAACAGGGCGACCTCGATATCGTGGATTTCTCTTTGCCCTTTGATTTCCCGCAGCGCCTCTTCATCCTCAATTTCGGCGGAACGGAAGACCTCCAGTTTCCGCTCCCCTTCCGGAGCCGAAAACAGATCCGTCACCAACGACAGCAGCAGGCAAGTGCTGAGGAGAACGATCTTTTTTGGAGAGGGCGATATCATGATATCGAAGTGTCGGCGTGGTGATCCGCAAGAACCGAAGCATCAGATCCTAACAATTTCGCAGAAAATGTTTCAACAGTTAATCCGACTTAAACTATCTGATACCGCTCCGGATTCTCAATCAATTGTTTACGTCCCCTCATCCGGCCTTTAGGGCAGAAAAAAAGCGGGGCGCAAACCCCGCTTTAGACACTTAACTTGTAATTGGAAATTCGATCAACCTCCGGACCAGCTGCTGTAAATGCTAACCCGTGTGCCGTAGCTGGTGTGGTCGTAAAACAAACGCGCCATGCTGGCCGGCATTCTGATACAACCGGCTGAGGCTGGATAACCGGGAAGATATCCGGCGTGCAAACCAAAAACGGTTCCGCTGAGACGCATCCAGTAAGGCATCTCGACTTTATAAATTGTGGAAATCTTTCCGGAACGAACTTTCTGACTGATCGAAAAAGTTCCGCGTGGCGTTCTCTTGCCCGCTCTCGCTGTGGAGACTGGAGAAGTGGCGGCAATTTTTCCGTTTACGAGGAGAAACGCTTTCTGATCGGCGATATCAACAACCACCCGGGTGTTGCTCTTGGTCGCGCCCTTCAGAGCCATGTGGTTAATGCGACTGCCGCTGACCCGCTTGTAATTGGATTTTTTGGTGAGCGACGCATTCTGGTCGATGGTGCCACAGGATGTGAGCGCTAATGGCAGCGCTCCAATAACGGCGACCAGCAATAGGGTTGATAAGCTACGTTTCATCGTTTTCTTGAAAAAATGGAAATATCGTTAAGTTTTATTAATTATCAACTAATATATTGAGACATCTTACGTTACTGACGGCAAATCTCTCATCGGATTGGCATCGGCTTCGTAATTAACGCCGTCCAAACCGAATCCGAAAAGTTTCAGAAACTCGCTGCGATATCCCTCAAAATCTGAAATGTCGGTGAGATTGGCGGTATCGACCTTGTCCCACAGTTCCATGACGGCGCTCTGGACTTCCTCGCCCATTTCCCAGTCATCGATCCGAATCCGACCTTTTTCGTCCAACTTCGGTCCGCTCTCACTGTTGAGATGATCGCCGAAGAGACGGTAAATTTGCTCGATACAACCTTCGTGATTGCCCGCTTCCTTCATCACCTTATAGAGCAGTGAGATGTAGAGCGGCACGACCGGAATCGCCGAGCTGGCCTGAGTGACCAGCGCTTTATTGACCGAAACGTAGGCGGAGCCCGCTCCATACTTTTCGTTCATCGCCGCAGCAGTCTTCTCGACATGCTCCTTGGCTTTTCCAATCGTTCCGTTGGTATAAATCGGGAAAGTCAGTTCCGGTCCGATGTAGGAGTAAGCCACGGTTGTGAAGTCGTCCGCGAGCAGTCCGGCCTCGCTAAGGGCATCGATCCACAACTGCCAGTCTTCGCCACCCATCACTTTTTCCGTGTTGAGAATGTCGTCGCCTTCCGCTGCTTCGATCGAAACGGAGGTAACCTCTCCGGTATCGGTATTTAAATTTTTCTGGGAGAAGTTCTGCCCGATCGGCTTGAGCACCGACTTGTAGACCTCGCCGGTTTCAGGATCGGTTCTCCGTGGCGAAGCGAGACTGTAGACGATGGTGTCGACTTTACCCCAATCGGCTTTGATCGTGTCGAGCACCTCTTTCTTCATCTCATTGGAAAAGGCATCGCCATTGAAGCTTTTTGCATAGATACCTTCCTCCGCAGCAAACTCTTCAAACGCGACAGAGTTGTACCAACCGGCGCTGCCGGTGCGGGTTTCGGTTCCGGGCTTTTCAAAGAAAACGCCGATGGTGGGACATTTGCCACCGAAGGCCGGAACAATACGGGAAGCGAGTCCGTATCCGGTTGAAGCACCGATCACGAGAACATTTTTAGGAAATTTTTCTAAGCTTCCTTTTTCCTGAACGTAGTTAATCTGCGAGCGAACATGTTCTTTGCAACCATCCGGATGGGCGGTTGTGCAGATGAATCCACGAGTTTTTGGCTTAATTATCATTACGCAACGGGCCCTTCATGAGAGCGGATAAAGGCCCTCCGGTCAATTGAAATCCGCCCGCAGGTCCGTGTTTTTTGGGAATGTCAGAACCCCTGCGTCAAAATCGCGAATTGCTGTAAAGTTTTCTCCGGATTCAGCGTCGTTTCATCGTTTCCAATTTGTAAACCTATGAAACTCTTCCCCGAACGATCCGTTAAGCGCCCCCGGTTAGTAAAACTCTTTATTGCCGCCAGCCTTTTGCTCAGCGCAGCGGCCGCTCAGGAGATTCGTCCGGCAGACGGCGTTTACCGGGGAACCAGCTCGGTGAAATTTGCCGGAAATTCGAATCTGCATCCATTTGGAGGCACGATCGAAAAGGTCCCTCTGATGGTCAGCTTCAAAGACGGCAAAATGAACGCCAAGATCGGCGTCACGGTGACGGATATGACCACCGAAAAGCGGCTCAGGGACCGGGCGATGTGGAAGATGTTCTCCTCAAACCGCTTTCCCGTGTTTCAAGTGACAGTGAGCGATGCGCCCTACGCCGCCGCCTACCCCGGTAACGGCCAGCCCGGAAAATTGCCCCTCACGATCACGATCGCCGGAAAATCGAGCCAAACCGTCGCCGAGACCTCAAATTTTAAATTCGGGAAGAACTCCGGCAGTTTCCGGATGCAAATGTCGCTTTCCCTGAAAAAGCTCGGACTTACCGCCCCGGTCGCGATGGCGGGCGCCCTGCGCGTCGACGACCAGGTGGAAGTCAGCTGCGAGGTTATTTTGTCCAACTAAAGCAGATTGTTCAGGGTACCGTCGGAAAGTGTACCCTGTACAGTCCGGGATTGTACAGGGTACTGGGTACAATCTTACTCCCACGCTATGAAAACCTACGCGATACGACTGAAACCCGGAGAGGATCTAAAAATGCGCCTCGATGAAGTGGCGGCAAACTGGTCGGCGGCCTGCATCCTCACCGCGGTGGGCAGTTTGACGACGGTTTCGATCCGCTACGCCAATTGCGATGCCGTGGAGGAACTGAACGGGCATTTTGAAATCGTGTCCTTGGTCGGGACCCTGGGAAGCTGCGGCTCCCACCTTCATCTTTCGATCAGCGATCGGGAAGGCCACACCATCGGCGGCCATCTCAAAGAGGGCTCAACCATTTACACCACGGCCGAAATCGTGATCGGAATCCTCGATGAATGGACCTTTTCGCGGGAACCTGACGCCACGACCGGTTATCCCGAATTGGTGATCAAAGCGAATCGCTGAACCGGGCGACCGCCCGGCGGAAAGTCAGTCTCACGTCCCGCAAAGTTGATCGGCATCAACCCCGCTCCAAAACCGCGCCGACTCATCGTCCACCGACCGCGGATCGATGGGGAGCTCCTTTGGCGACAACATTCCGGCACTGCCGTCGAGAAACGAAGCCAGCGCTTTTCCCGAGGACCATCGCGCTTCCGCGGTCGCCGCAATCTCCGCCTGATCGCCGAAGCCGATCACATTTGACTCCTCGTTTTCGATAAAAAGGAGAGCTTTCGAGCGATAGGTGATCCTCGCGAGATTTTTATTGGTCAATTCCGGACTGGAACTGGCGGAGTACAAGGGATTGTATTGGAGCGATTTGTTCATCGCATAACTGTGCTTGTGCCAGTCCTGCTCCAGGGGATTTTTCTTTACCGATTGGATGCTCTCGAAAAAGGTGCCTTTTAAATGAGCACCGTTTTCCCCGTCCACCCCCTCGACGGTATCCCCGCTTTCGAGAGTCGATTCCCGCTCGTTGTGAGCCTCGTAGTAGGTGGCATAAAAAACAATCCCGTCGAGCCAGAGACCACTTCCGGTTTTGGCAAAATCCCATTGTTCCGGAATATTCGGGTCCCCGTCCTGATACCCGCCCGGGTACTGTGGCGAGGGTAGCGACTGCCCGTTGTCAGCCGACCAGCGCAGGGTCGCCAGAGTGATATTCCGGAGGTTGGTCATCTGAGTCACCATTACCGCCTTTTCCTTCATCCGTTTGATGGCCGGAAAACTCATACTGAGGAGAGCTCCGATAATCGCTATCACAATCAAGATCTCAATGAGAGTGAAACCCTTCCCGCTTTTGATACTGACCGTTCTCATATCCCCGTTATTGTATTTGGTAGCGAAAAACAGCCTATTTTGTTTTCACTCGAACGACAAACAAATAGTTAACTTTCAGAAAATCCGTCATATTGAGGAACCAAGATGACGAATATTCCGTTACCAGCGATTATGGGAAGGCTCTGCCTCGCTGCCGCCTTAACCCTCGCCTGGTTAAACCTTCCCCGTTTTTCCTTCACTCCGCGCCTCGCCTACGGACCTGTGATCCACGAAGAGGCTTCGGATTTTTCCCGGATCCGGGTGCGACAGAAAGGGCAAACCCGCCACCTGCTTTTCGTCTCCGATTCCGGACGGGAAGGGCTCCAAAGCTCTCTCGATTTAGACAATCCGGGCGAATTGCAACTCCCCTACTCCCGCTGGATTTTCTCCACTCTCCTTTTCAAAAATCCGCAAAAGCAGGTGCTCATCATCGGGCTCGGCGGAGGGGGCATGGTACGGTTTATCGAAACCCATCTGCCGGAAACCCGGGTCGATGTGGTCGAGATCGATCCCGCAGTGGTAGCCATCGCCGGGACCTATTTTGGAATCAGCTCAAAACCGGGGATCAACCTGATCACCGAGGATGCCTTTACTTTTATCCCGAAGACAGAGACCCGTTACGACGTCATCTACATGGACGCATTCCTGCGCCCCAGCGTGGACCGCGACGCCTCGGGCCTCACCGCCCGCCTGAAGACCGAAGCCTTTTTGGAACAACTTCAACAGCTTCTCACACCGGGCGGTTTGATTGCCTGTAATCTCGTGCAAAACCGCAAAGCCACATCGGGAGACCTCATCGCGATCGACCATACCTTTGCCGATGTTTTGAGCTGCAAAGTGCCGGGATCCGGAAATTTACTGGTTATTGCCGGCGACAAAATCGTCCAAAAGGGCGGAAATGACTGGATATCCCGCGCCGAAGCACTCGAAAAGAACCATTCGTCCGGACTGCCATTTACAACCTTCGCCAGAGCGCTCAAACCTGTTAACGCCCCCCGGTAGAACCCGTTGGGGCCTATCGTTTGTGCAGCTTGATAAAACGCATAAACAAAAAATACGGCTGGATTATTTGCAATTTAGGCTTCACATTTATCGTCTCCATTTGGAGAAGCCTCCCTTAGGCCTGTGGAACACCGCCCTTAATGACGGAATTTTTTCATTTAAACATCACAACCGGAAATTTTTCTAAAACCGCCGAAACAATCTATTTGGCGAGCGACGGCATCTTCTTAACAGCCATCGATTATCCCGGACTTCTTCTAAACGTCAGTTGGTTCCATCTTCTCGGAATGCTGCTACTCGTTGGAATCAACGGCTTTTTTGTCGCCTCCGAGGTTGCGCTGATCAAGCTTCGGGAATCCCAGCTCGACAAAGCGGATCCGAAATTCGCAGCCAAGGTTGCGATCACCCGGAAGATTCTGGAGCAACTCGACCGCTACATCACGGCCTGTAAATTCGGAGCCTCGATTTCAGGCATCCTGCTTGGAGCGATCAGCGTCCCCTTTCTGGTCGGAAAATTCACCCCGATCGTGAAATTACTGGGATTCAACTCCACCTTTCTGGATCTCACCGTTGCGTTCATTCTCGCTCTGGTGATTGTGATCTCCCTGCTTGTGGTCTGGGGTAAAGTGATCCCGAACTCGATCGGTTTCCGCCGCGAGCTCAACGTATCGATCCGCTGCTCGAAAGGCCTCTACTACTTTTACCACGTCTTTGGCCTGCCCATCATGGCGCTGACCAATTTTTCGAACTGGTTCCTCGAAGCGATCCTTAAAATCGAACCGGCAAGTGACCGGGAACCGGAGCACAGTGCCGAAGACCTCAAGATCTTCGTCGAAGAATCCGGAGAAGACGCCGTCACCGAAACCGAGCGGGACATCGTTAAGAACGCTCTCGAGCTCAACGATCTCAAGGTTCTGGACATCGTGTCCCCGCGAAACGAGGTCGTGGCCCTCGACGTCAACGAATCGTTCGAAGACAATCTGGAAACCGCCCTTTCCTCGAGACACACTCGTTTTCCGCTGATCAACGAGCACCTTGATGACACCCTTGGCTGGGTCCACATCAAAGACCTCATCCAGTTGATGCGGGAGAAAAAGCCTCGCTTGGAAAAAGTGTGCCGCCCTATCCTGAGAGTCTCCGAGGACATGGAGCTCGATATTCTGCTTCGCACCCTTCTCAACGAAAAAGCGAATATCGCCCTCGTTAACGACGAGTTCGGCGGCGCTCAGGGAATCGTGATGCGCGATCAAATCCTCAACCTTCTGGTTGGTGAGAGCACACACGAACACACCGAAGAGAGTGAAATTGACGAAGTCCGCTTCGAGAAAATCAGCGACGACGAATTTATAGTGGCAGCAAGCATGCCGCTGCACGAGCTGGACGACTTGATTCCCGAACTCGACCTCGAGAGCCTCGAAGTCAGGACGGTCGGGGGTTACGTCACCTCACTGCTAGGCCATCTGCCTGCCGTAGGTGAAACCGCCGAGATCGAAGGCTTCCTTATGGAAGTGATTTCCGTCGACGAACGGAAGATTATCAGTCTGAGATTTATCCGGATCCTCGAAGAGTCTGAGGTGGTAGCCAGTTAAGCTGGGCGTGGTTGAGGGAACGCCCAAAAGGCGTTGCTACGCTGCTTTATTTGCGTAGAGATGCCGTTTGGGAGGATCGAGAGGTCAGTTTGAAGTCGGACCTGGCTCATTCCTCCCCCAAAAGCTGCCCAACTATTGAGTTACCTGAGCAAATTCGCGTCATTCGCGGCCATTCTTTCCATTCGCGTTAAAATTCTCCATCGTCTTAATCAATAAACGATAACGCGAATGGGCGCGAATATCCGCGAATGAATAGAATCCAACACGACGGCGAATAATCGCGCGTAATGGCAGCGTACGACGCCCTTTCAGAGAATTGGGGGGCTTTCTGAAGTCGTAATGGCTCTTTCCACCTCACAAAACGCCCAAAGGGCGTTGCTACCTTGCTGTCACTTCGAAGGCACCATCGCCTATTCTTCACCCCAAACGCCCAAAGGGCGTTGCTACGTTTGGTGTGATGCCCGGTTGATCGACCACAAAAAAAGGAGCCCCGGAGGACTCCTTTTGAAATTTGAAAATGAATTGGGCCGACGCTTACTTGAAGATACTGACTTCTTTGCCGCCGCAGGCTTGTGTCGCCGTGCTGCTGGCTGTCACGTATTCAATCGGACCGTCGCGCTGAGTGCGGGTGAAACATTCGCCGTAAGCACCGTTGCAAAGCACATAGCGGTAAGTGATATCGGTCGCACGCCACTGGATAGTGCGGCCACACTCGTCAACACCCATTCTGGTGTAGCTTTTGCGGCACCATTCGATTGATCCCACGATTTCGTCGTAAGGCTGAGCGGCATTGAGACAAACCGCCAGGTTTGGCCAGCGAAGAGCAAATGGCTTTTTCTTCCGATACTCCCGACAGAAATTCGGAGATGGTTCCTCCCAGGCAATTGCCGCGTCGGCAATGAAAAAGGAACTGATGATAAGTAAGGCCACAAATTTCTTCATGTTTCGCTAGATAGTGCGGCTCATCATTGAAAATTATTCAGCTATTATCAAGCAGAAACTCTAATAAATAAGTCGTTTTTCCGTGTATTTTTATTCGGTAATTTTAACAATCAGTGTAACTGAATCAAATCAGTCCGCATCATAGGGCCATTGTGCCTTGGTCCAGAGACCGCCATCCACATAAAGAGTCTGACCGGTGATAAATTCGGCGCTGTCGGCGGCGAGAAAGACGACGGCATTGGCCACGTCCTCAACCTGCCCGACCCGGCCCATCGGAGTGATCGCGCTCCAGGTTTCGGCGTAATTCGGCGACTCCTCCCGGGTTCTTTCAATCTCGATTGCCCCGGGCCCGACACAGTTGACCCGGATTTTGTATTGCCCCAGTTCGCAGGCACTGACCCGGGTCAGTTGATCCAGCCCCCCTTTCGAAGCGCAATAGTCGACGAGGTTCATAAAGGGCTGTTTGTTAGCCCCCGACCCGATATTGATAATGGAACCTCCACCGGGTTGATCTTTCATAATCATCGCAGCCTGTTGAGTGCAGAGAAAGCTGCCCTTCAGGTTTGTTGAGATCGTTTTGTCCCAGTCCTCCTCTTTTAACTCGAGAAGCGGAGCCCAGGTTTGGCGACCGGCGTTGTTCACCAGACAATCGAGATGACCAAACTCTTCGACCACGGTTTCAAACATCGCGATGACGTCGGATTTCAACCCAACATTCCCTTTAACGGTCAGGCACTTCCGACCGAGAGACTCGATTTTCGCTTTGGTTTCATCCGCGCCGGAACGATCACTGTGATAATTAACCGCCAGATCCCACCCCGCCTCCGCGAGGCCCAGTGCGATCCCTTTACCGACGCCTTTGCTGGCTCCAGTGACTAATGCTACTTTGTTTTTCATTTCGTGAACTCCCAATTAAATTTGGCGCCGTCGGTGACTTCCACGGTTTCCTCCAACTCCCCGGAAACCACTTCATCGCTGTCATCTTCCGTCGCTTCCCAGATGCTTCCAGTGAAGGTGACGGTGCTTTTACCCACTACAGGGCCTTCCTCTTTTTTGGCCGAGAACCGCCCATTGCGAATCCGGGCGGTGACGACCGGCAAATTCCCATCTTCAGGCTGAAAGGTGGCGGTTCCCCAGCTCACCGGTTGTCCATCGAGATTTACGGTGCCCGCAACAGCCGCGCTCTCAAACTTTCCGACGAAAAAGCCGTTACTCCGCAGCCAGTCCTCGAGCCGATCGGACCAGGTTCCGAGAATGGGATCGCCTTTGAAAAGCCCGACACCGTGAGGCCCCTTCTGGTAGATATGAAGCTCGGCAGGGATCTTGTGCTTCTTCAAACCGAGGTAGAATTTGATACTGTTCTCGGGTGGTACTGCGCGGTCTTCATCGGTATGAAAGAGAAAGGTCGGAGGAGTCTCCGCAGTGATATTATTTTCCGAGGAAACGTGGTTTGCCGCAGCTTCATCAGCCGCCTTTTCAGCTCCGAGCAGGTTCTTCCGGGACCCGCTGTGGGTGACGGCACTGTTCATGCTGATCACGGCGTAACACAGCACCGCGAAATCAGGACGGGCACTCACCTCGTCGATCTCATCAACCGGATCGTAGGCCTTTTCGTTAAATTTTGTCGCAGCCATGCTGGCGAGGTGTCCCCCGGCCGAAAACCCCATCACGCCGATCCGCTCGGGATCGACCTTCCATTCTTTTGCATTGGCGCGGACCTGCCGAATCCCGCGTTGTACATCGGCCAACTGGGTCGGGAAGTGGTAGCCCTGTGACCCGAGCCGGTAATGCAGCACATAGGCTGAAACACCCCTTTCGTTGTACCATTTGGCAATTTGATGTCCCTCGTGATCTTTGGCCAGACCGCCGTATCCACCGCCGGGACAAACCACCACCGCCGCGCCGTTGGGTTCGGGTGCAGGGTATAAATTGAGAACCGGAGCGTCCTCCTCGCCTCCTTCCTTGAGGTAAGGAGTCTTCCCCTCATCCCAGAGTTTTATCACCTCGGCAGCCGGGATCGATGTGGCGGCCACGCAAATCATTGTAATTAAGACCTGACGGAAAATCATGGCGCCACTCAAAACCAAATTTGCGGGCTCCGAAAGTTCGAAATCGCGGTATAACCGTTCAACCTTTCACAGCCGTCGCCATCTCATCTCCCATTCTGGCGTACAATTCGATCTGGCTCGCCCCACTTGCCGCGAGATCCTCCGCCAGAGTGACCCGCCCCTTTTCAAAAAGCGTGATCGTCATGGATCCGCCGAATTTGAAATAGCCTTTCTCCGCACCTTTGGCGACGTCCCCTCCGGCCTGGAAAGTCTGAACGGTCCCGCCGACACAGGTCGCGCCCACCTCCAGCATCAGAACCGGACCGAAACTCGGGCTGTCAATTTCGGTCAGCGTTCGCTTGTTGCGCCACAGAATTTCCAGATTCCGGCGAAGCGCGATGGGATTGACCGAGAAGAGATCGCCATTAATTAAAGAGGTCTCTCCGGGAACCCCGCCGACCGGAAAGTGAAAGCGGTGGTAATCCACCGGACAGAGCCGGGAAATGATCCCGCTGCCATCCGCATAGCGGGACGCGAGAGCTTCGCTGCCGAGTAACTCGGGAAGTTTGAGCACCTGACCTTTCGCAAAAATGCCCCCGGTCTGCGAAAGATCCTGAAATCCGAGATGCCGCCCGTCCGCCGGAAAAACGGCGACATCATCCCCTGCCGCAATGGGCCGCGCGCCGGGTTTGAGTTTGCGGTAAAAGAACTCGTTGAAGGTCCGGTAGCTCTCCGGAGTCTCCAGAAACTCATCGGGATCCACTTTGTAATCCCCGATGAATGGCATGATTTTCGCCGCCGAGCCCGGATCGTCCATTCGCTGACCGTAGTAACGGGAGAACCACGCTCTCTTCACGGCAGCAGCCAGCGCAACCCGTCCCAGCGGATTCTCGTAAACAAAACGCAGAAAGCTTTCCCCGTAGATTTCCTCGGTTTGAAGCTCTCCGGTATAGCGGTTGCGAAACTCAATCGGTTCTGACATCGGCGGACTATGGACTCTTGATTCAATAAGGCAATGATGCGGCGAAAGACAAATCAACTGACGCAAACATTGATCACAAGGGGTAGAAAATTCTGTGCAAAACGCTTTTAATGTGGTACTCAGGCACTTCAAAAAACCGCAGCTTCATGACTAACCCGGGAATTTCAGACTTACCGCTCAGCCCGATCCGTTCCGGATCAGGCCTCGCATTAAGACGGGCTGCTGATCGATTGGTTTTCAAATTCTTCTAGCTATGGCGGGTCTTGGAAAAGGGGTTTATATCCTGCCGAACCTTTTTACTTCGGCAAATTTGTTCTTTGGTTTCTACGCCATCATTCAGGCGGTCGAAATCACGATGGCAGGCGATCAGACTTTCCAGCTCTGTGCCTTTGCAATCATTTTAGCCGCGGTGGCGGACATGCTCGACGGCCGGGTCGCAAACCTGACGAACTCGGCCTCCAAATTTGGATTGGAGTACGATTCCCTCGCCGACGTGGTTTCCTTCGGAGCCGCTCCCGCTCTGGTGATGTTCCTCTGGTCACTCGAATCCTTTGGTAAAATCGGCTGGGTGGCCTGCTTCCTTTATCTCGGCTGCACCGCGATGCGACTCGCGAGATACAATGTGCAGAGCAGCGATGTGGAGAAAAATCACTTCCAGGGACTCCCTTCGCCCATGGCAGCCTTTATGCTTTGCGGATTGATGCTGATTTTTAACGGCAAGAAACTCGAAGGCGAAGTGATTCCCTACATCGGCGAGATCAAATATTACGTTTTGGGACTGATCGTGATTCTGTCACTCCTCATGGTGAGCAACATCCCCTACCGGAATTTCAGAAGCCTTTTCCTGCGGCGCCGCCTTCCTTTTTACTTCCTGCTTTTGATCATCGCCGGTCTCATGGTACTCGCCGTCAAACCGCTTTGGACCATTTTTCTGACCGGACTTTTCTACATCCTTTCAGGACTCGTGATCTGGTTACTTCGCTGGTTTTTCCCGCGGAAAATCAAGAAAACCCACGTCTGACGCGCGGGTTTATCATTAAAACCGATTATAATTTGATCTTCCGGCAAGTCGCGGCAAGGTGAGCGAATTTCGAAATTCACAATGCCGAGAGACAATTCGATTAAAAAAATACTCCTGATAGGTTCCGGACCGATTGTAATCGGTCAGGGCTGCGAATTTGATTATTCGGGGGTGCAAGCCTGTAAAGCTCTTCAAGAAGAGGGATACGAAGTGGTATTGGTTAATTCCAATCCCGCCACCATCATGACCGACCCGGAGTTCGCCTCGCGGACTTATGTGGAGCCTATCGTTCCCTCTGTGATCGAAAAGATCATTGAAAAGGAAAAACCCGATGCGCTCCTCCCGACGCTGGGTGGCCAAACGGCCCTCAATGCGGCAATGGACCTCTTCAACAGTGGTTACCTGGAAAAAGCCGGGGTTAAAATGATCGGCGCCAATGCCGAAGCCATTGAGAAGGGCGAGGACCGACTGCTTTTTAAAGAGGCAATGACCAAGATCGGTCTCGATATGCCTCACTCCGGAGTGGCTCACTCCATGGACGAAGCCACTAAGATCGCGGATGAAATCGGCAGTTTCCCACTGATCATCCGTCCCGCCTACACCCTCGGTGGATCCGGCGGAGGTATCGCCTACAACCGAGATGAACTGGCCTCGATCGTGAAACGCGGTCTCGACTTGTCACCGGTTACCGAAGTGCTCATCGAAGAGTCACTGCTCGGTTGGAAGGAATACGAAATGGAGGTGATGCGCGACCGCGCCGACAACTGCGTCGTGATTTGTTCGATCGAAAACCTCGACCCGATGGGCGTTCACACCGGGGATTCCATCACCGTGGCTCCGGCCCAGACGCTTACCGATCGCGAATATCAAATCATGCGCGACGCTTCTTTTGCCTGTATCCGGGAAATCGGCGTTGAGACGGGTGGTTCCAATATCCAGTTCTCGGTGAATCCGGAAAACGGTCGCATGATTGTGATCGAGATGAACCCGCGGGTTTCGCGCTCTTCCGCGCTGGCCTCAAAAGCCACCGGCTTCCCGATCGCAAAGATCGCGGCGAAGTTGGCAGTCGGCTACACGCTCGACGAAATCCCGAACGACATCACCCGCGAGACGCCGGCCAGTTTCGAACCATCGATTGATTATTGCGTCGTAAAATGTCCTCGATTCACTTTCGAGAAATTTGCCGATGCGGATCCCACGCTGACCACTCAGATGAAGAGTGTCGGTGAAGCTATGTCGATTGGACGGACCTTTAAAGAAGCGCTTCAAAAGGCACTTCGCTCGCTGGAAATCGGAA
Organism: Verrucomicrobiales bacterium; assembly: GCA_029213005.1. Taxonomy (GTDB): domain Bacteria; phylum Verrucomicrobiota; class Verrucomicrobiia; order Verrucomicrobiales; family DEV007; genus Arctic95D-9. The sequence goes on along the minus strand of JARGPI010000029.1, from coordinate 62,630 downwards.
GATTCGGTCTCGGTGGAGATGGTAAAGATGGGACTCCCAACATCGACTACATCAAAGAACGCCTCGCGACACCCAACTCGCACCGGATCTTTTTTGTTCGCCTCGGCTTCGAAAACGGCCTGAGCCTCAATACGATCCAGGAACTGACCGGAATGGATCCATGGTTCCTCCGCAATATTGAGGACATCCTCAAGCGGGAAAAAGAGCTGGGAACTGATCTCAAGGATTACGACTTCCTCAAAGCGAAAAAATTCGGTTTTTCCGATCCTCAAATCGCCTATACCACCGGAACAACCGCCGATGAAGTTCGCGAGGCCCGGAAAGCAGCCGGAGTGATTCCAACCTACCGCCTCGTTGACACCTGTGCGGCTGAGTTTGAAGCCTACACGCCATATTTCTATTCCACCTACGGAATCGAAAATGAAGCCCGCAGCAGTGACAAAAAGAAAGTCATGATTCTCGGCGGGGGCCCCAACCGGATTGGTCAGGGCATCGAGTTCGATTATTGCTGCGTTCACGCATCGTTTGCGCTCAAAGAATTGGGATATGAGACCATTATGGTCAATTCCAACCCTGAGACCGTATCGACAGACTACGACATCAGTGACAAACTTTTCTTCGAACCGCTCACTCTCGAGGATGTGCTTAACATCTATGAGCAGGAAGAATGCTGGGGAGCGATTGTACAGTTTGGCGGTCAGACGCCGCTGAACCTCGCCGCCGACATGAAGCGCCACGGGTGCAACATCATCGGAACCTCTCCGGAGAGCATCGAGCAGGCGGAAGACCGCAAATTTTTCTCCGCGCTCCTCGACAAGCTGGAATTGAAGCAGGCTCCGGCCGGAACCGCAGTTTCAGCCGATGAAGCGGTCGCGATCGCCGGACGGATCGGATACCCCGTTCTGGTGAGACCTTCCTTCGTTCTCGGAGGCCGCGCCATGATGATCGTCTATGATGATGACGAATTACGCCACTACATGCAGACCGCGGTAGAGGCGAGTCCGGAGCGCCCCGTTCTCGTTGACCAATTCCTCGAAGACGCGACCGAAGTCGATGTCGATTGTATTGCCGATGGTGATACCGCCGTGGTCGGAGCGATCATGGAACACATCGAAGAAGCCGGGATTCACAGTGGTGACTCCGCCTGTGTGATTCCTCCGTTCACCCTGAGTGAATCGATGAAGGAAAGAATCGAAGTGGCAGCGAAAGCTCTCGCGGTCGAATTGAAAGTCTGCGGTCTGATGAATATCCAGTTCGCGGTGAAAGATGACGAGCTGTATGTCATCGAGGTGAATCCTCGGGCATCGCGGACCGTTCCCTTTGTTTCAAAAGCAATCGGGGTTCCTCTCGCGAAACTGGCTGCCAAGGTAATGGCCGGCGAAAAGCTGGTGGATCTCGGATTCACCGACTCGATCATCCCGAAACATTTCTCCGTAAAAGAAGCCGTCTTCCCATTCAGCAAATTCCCCGGAATCGATATCAGCCTCGGGCCTGAGATGAAATCAACCGGCGAAGTGATGGGGATCGATTTCGATATCGGAATGGCTTACGGAAAAGCTCAGATGGCAGCTTCGGCACCACTGCCGACGGAAGGAAATCTGTTTATCAGTGTCAAAGACCGCGATAAAGAGGAAGCCGTCGAACTGGCCCGTGAGTTCCACAACCTCGGTTTCAATCTTTACTCGACTTCCGGAACAGCGGAGCGAATCGAGAAAGCCGGCATCCCTGTGAACAAGCTTCACAAACTGGCTCAGGGTAGACCCAATGTTCTCGACATGATCAAGAACGGAGATATCTCCCTCGTGGTGAACACACCGAGTGGACGCACCCCGCGTCGTGATGAAGTCAGAATCCGATCAGGAGCACTTACCGCTCACGTTCCGATTCTGACGACGATCCGTGCGGCGCGCGCCAGTGTGGGAGCCATTGCCTCATTGAAAGAAAACAAACTCGGCGTGACACCGCTTCAGGATTTCCATCCTAATCTGCGGTCGTAAATTACCCGAGACGAAGGCCCGGTTCGAGATTGGCTCCTTTGAGAAAATCCCGAATCGGCATTCGTTTCTTTCCTTCGATCTGGAGGTCTCCAGTAAAACGGAGACTGGTTCCATCTCCGCAGGCTACGACTAGAGCCTCCTCCTGACCGATCACGGTCCCGGGGGCTTCATCCTCTGATTCACCAACCTCACAGAATGGGAAGAGTTTCAGGCTGCGGTCAGTCTTGCCGGGCAAAACCGTGGAAGTTCCGGGCCAGGGATCATAAGCTCTCACAAGCCGCTCAATTTCCAGAGCCGGTTTTGTCCAGTCGATGACGCCATCGGCACGCCCCAGTTTGCCGGAGTAAGTGACTTGCGATTCGTCCTGCTCTTTACGCTCCGCTTTTCCTTCGAAAATCAGGGGGAGACCCTCGGCGAGAATTCCCGGTCCCAGGTCAGCCAACCGGTCGTGAAGTCCGCCACCGGTCTCGGTCGGAGACAGATCGATCACTGATTGCAGAATTTGATCACCCGAATCGAGTTTCGGAGCAATATGCATCAATGTGATACCCGACTGCTCGTCTCCATCCCGAATTGCCGCCTGAATCGGGGACGCTCCGCGGTGCCTCGGCAGCAGCGACGCGTGCAAATTCACACAGGCGATTCGGGGAGCATTGATCACCGCTTTCGGCAAAATCTGGCCATAGGCCATCACCACAGCGATATCACATTGCAGAGCTTCAAGCGCCTCGACGGACTCCGGCTCCTTTTTGAATGAAGTCGGCTGAAATACGGGAATTCCCTGAGCCAGCGCCCTCACCTTAACCTCCGGAGGAGTCAAAATCTGCTTCCGGCCCACCGGCTTATCCGGCTGGGTAAACACTCCGACCACTTCGACATCCGGGCTCGATAGCAACCAGTCAAAACCGGGCAGAGCGATATCCCCGGTTCCCATAAAAACGATTCTCATAGTTTACCCACCGCTATCGGCCCGCAACAATCAACGAAAATGTCGCGTTTCGAGTCGTCCACCAAGTAATAAAAGGTATGCAATGAAGGGGGACGAGCGCTTGAAAAAAGCAGGGCGCTCCCGTAAGGGTTTCTTTCCAATTTGACGATTTCATGAAAGCGTTTTTCACCATCATTCTTCTCGCGGCACTCGGTGGCGGCGGTTACTACTACTTTGTTCACCAAAAGAAGACCGTTGGTGATTTGCTCGGCTCAGACAACGCCATCATCGCTTCCGACAGCAGCTCCGCGGCAAATTCCAAGCCTACCAAATCTCCATCAGCCAAGCCGCCGAAGCCTGAGAGGAAAACTTCTTCCGCCCCAGCCGCAAAACCGGCGAAAAAGAGCGAACCACCGAAGTCAGAAATCGATCAGTTGGTTGAAGAACGGTATCCAATGCCTACGATTCTTCCCCTCGCTGAAATCACCAAAAACTGGTCGGCAGTTCCTGCAAAAGCTTATCCCGCACAAGTGCTGGCTTCGGAGCCGGTGCCTTTCACGCTGATGATCAATGGTCAGGCAGCGGGCTCGACCAAAGTGCCGGTGGGAACGCCGATGAAACCGGTGCAACTCGTCGGCGATCAGCTCACTGTCGCGAGCCTCGTTAACGCTTCGATGCAGACGCAGATTCCAGTCGAAAAAACCAATTTCAAACAGCAGATCGAAAAGCGCTACAACGACTTTGTGACCTACAAAACCAATCAGATCGCCGACATGCGGAGCCGGGCTAAAAAGGCGCTTCTCGCCCAGCCGGACCGTCTCGCCTCGCTCCGGAATTCCGGTCCCGGCGATGCTTCAGATGATCCCCGCTTCAACGTCGTAAAAGCGAGTATCCAGCGGGGCGAAGCTCATCCCGCAAATCTTGATGAAGCCACTTCTTTCAAATGGAACGGTTCCGAGCGGGTCAGCGGGGAAATTGACGGAACGTATGACACCGTTACGGTTCACTTTGAGGTTTCCACCATCTTCGGAAAATTTCCCACCGATTACAAATGCCTCCTTCAAGGCGGAAAAGTCGTCGGTTGGATCGATCCCATCACACAGGAGAAAATCACCAAAGGCTGAAATCTTGAATCGTCTCCGAATAACCCTCGCGAGCTGTCTCGCCCTGATCTTTGCGATTCCGGCAGTCGAGGCGCTCGAACCGATTCCACCGATCAAACGCCGCCTCCCCGCTCCCGGCGGTCTGGAGCTTCCGGATCCGATCCGGGAGAAGGTTGATGCGGAGCTGGCCCTGTATGTGGACCGGCTCTGGGAGATTTCAGATCATCCCTATTCCGGCGATGTCGAAGCGCTCGTCAAAGCCGTCGAACTGGCGGTTCGGTTTCAGGAATTTTACGATAAAAAGCATTTCGCCCTGCCCGAAAAATTTCTCGATCTGGCAAAAGCCCGGTACCTGGAAATCGAGGAGGAGGAACCCCATTCCTGGTCGGATGACACCGGTCTGGTGATCCGCGGCTACCGCTCCCGCATCGACGATTCCTGCCAACCCTACGGACTGGAAATCTCTGCGGAACTCGATTTGAGCAAGCCGGTCCCACTCGTGGTCTGGCTGCATGGACGGGGTGATAAAATTACCGACCTGCATTTTCTGGAGCGCTGCCTGAACAAGCATCAGGCCTTCGGCGGCCTCCTCGGGGAACAGAACGAAGCCATCATACTCCACCCCTTTGGTCGACAGTGCGTAGGCTGGAAACACGCCGGGGAAATCGATGTCTTTGAGGCGATCGAAGCCGTGAAACGGGACTTTCCGATCGATCCGAAGCGCATCGTACTCGCCGGATTTTCGATGGGCGGAGCCGGAGCCTGGCATATCGGAGCTCACTATCGGGGCGAATTTTGCGCGGTAACACCGGGGGCGGGATTTGCCGAAACCGCCCGCTACAACAATCTGAAACCGGAGGATTACCCCGCTGACTACGAACAAACTCTCTGGGGTCTCTACGACGTCCCACACTATCGCCGAAATTTTCTAAATGGTCCCCTCCTCGCCTATTCCGGAGAGGTCGACAAACAAAAGGCCGCGGCAGATCTCATGGCCGGGGAGTTGCTTGAAGAGAAGCTCACGATGCGCCACGTCGTCGGCAAAGAAATGGGGCACAAATACAATCAGGAATCAGTCGATGAAATCTGGCAGTGGATTCGCGATACCTGGAAAGAGGGCAACGACGTCCAACCTGAGAAAATCTATTTTCAGACCCGCACCCTCCGCTATCCCTTGATGAAATGGCTCCGCGTCACCGGCCTGCAGCAGCACTGGGAAGACACCCGGGTCGACGGCACTTGGGACGCCGGTGCCAAATCAGTCACTCTGAAAACCGAAAACGTCACCGCTCTCGAGGTCAGCTCCCGCGACGGGTCGGATATTGGCGATTTCTCCATCGAGATTGACGGTCAAAAGCTCCGCGCCACCAGTCCGGGATTCCCCGTGACGACCATCGCCGTTAAAAAAGTCGACGACAACTGGCAGTGGGGCGAACCAACCGGTCTCCGCAAATCACCCGGCGTTCAGGGGCCGATTGACGACGCTTTTATGAAGCAGTTTGTCGTGGTTCCTCCCAAGCTCGAGCAAATCACATCACCAAAACTGAAGCGCTGGGTCGATTTCGAACTCAACCACTTTCGCGACCGCTGGCAGGCGCTGATGCGAGGCAAATTCCTTGAAGAATTCCCCTATGGACTCGATTCCGGGGATATCGAAGGCGGAAATATGATCCTCTGGGGAGATCCCGACTCTAACGAAATGATCAAGGAGATCGTCGACCGGCTTCCCATCGAATGGACGAGCGACAGCTTCACCTTCCGTGGAAAAACCTACTCCACAGCCGACCACGTTCCCTCTTTCATTTTTCCGAACCCACTCAGCCCCGATAATTACGTGGTGATCAACAGTGGATTGACCTTTCGCGAAGATCACGACCGGACCAATTCACTGCAAAATCCAAAACTACCCGATTGGGCTGTGATCGGTCTCGACCAACTTCCCGATGGTTCGTCACCGGGAAAAATTGTCGATGCCGGCTTTTTTGATGAAAATTGGAAGTAAATCAAAGCGCTCTCGTCTTTAAAATCTTCCAATCGATTGATTTAAAGATGAGCCCGCTGGATTTTGTCAAACTACTGCTGTTATCCGCCATCTGGGGCGGCTCGTTTCTATTTATGCGAATCGCAGCCCCCGAGTTCGGGCCCTTTGTATTGATCTGGTTCCGTGTCGCGGTTGCGTTTCTGCTCCTCAGTCCACTGCTCGCGAGGAAGCGGGTCCGGAAAGAGGTCTTCGGAAATCCAGGGAAAATGATGTTTGTCGGGATCTTTAACGCGGCGCTGCCGTGGTGTCTCCTCGCCTTTGCCGTTCTCAGCCTCGAGGCGGGATTCACCTCCCTGCTCAATGCCGCTACCCCGATATTCGCGGCCATCATCGGATTTATCTGGATGAAGCAACCTCTGACCCGCTGGCAGACCGTAGGATTGATTCTCGGCATCTGCGGAGTGTTTATCCTCGCCTCCGACAAACTTTCCCTCGATTCAAAAGGTCCGATTCTCGCCATCATCGCGACCTTGGGAGCGACGATTTGTTACGGCTTCATCAGTCAATACATCAAAAAGGACATGAGTCATCTCTCCCCCTGGTCGATCACGATCGGCAACCTGATGGGAGCGACCCTCATTCTGACACCCTTTGCGATCGGCCACCTGCCCGAATCCCTTCCCGGCACCAAAGCCTTTGTCTGCGCGACCGCTCTCGGTGTATTATCAACCGCCCTCGCCTTCGTTCTGCTTTTCGACATTTTGTCCCGGTCCGGCGCCACCGCCACGACCACCGTGACCTTTATCATCCCGATCTTCGGAGTGCTTTTCGGGACCCTTTTTCTTCAGGAAGTCGTCACCGCCCGAATCATCGCCGGGATGCTCGTCGCCTTCGCCGGTGCCGCGCTGACCACCAAGTTGCTGCCCAGAAAAGTGGATTGTACAGGGTACAGTCCATAATTGTACAGGGTACAATCCAACTCTTGCTCTTGCTCTTGCTCTTGCTCGAAAAACGGGGATCAAGAACAAGATTAGGAGCAAGAACAAGAAATGGAGAGAGCGGGGCCGATTCGAATTTGGATTTTAGGATTGCCGGATGGAGGGCTTTTTCGCAATCTCTTCTGCGATGAACGTCTCCCGAATTGCGCTGCTCTTTCTGCTCTCAGCCTGTTTCCCCTTTTTCACCGCTGGCGCGGAAAAGCCGAATATTCTCTACATTCTTGCCGATGATCTGGGCTTCAGTGACCTCGGCTGTTTCGGCGGCGAAATCGAAACGCCGGTGCTGGATTCTCTCGCGGCGGGTGGGATTCGCCTGACTCAGTTCTACAACACGGGAAGGTGCTGTCCCTCACGTGCCGCCCTCCTTTCCGGACAATATCCTCACCGGGTCGGTCTCGGACACATGACAACCAACGACCTGAATCGTCCGGGATACCGGGGTTTCATCGCCCCGGAGGCCACGACGATCGCCGAAGCGCTGACGCCCGCGGGCTACCGCTCTTTTATCGCGGGGAAATGGCACCTCGGGACGCCGGATCCCACTCAGCATGGTTTCGAAGAATTTTACGGAACTCTGGTCAGCGCAAAACGCTTCTTCGATCCCGATCACCTCGTCCGGAAACCCAATGGTCGATTCCCGCGCCAATATGGTGAAGACGAATTCTACGCCACCGATGCGGTAACCGATCACGCGATCGACTTCCTGAACATCGCCCGGGAAACTCCGGATAAACCGTGGTTTCTCTATCTCGCCTACAACGCGCCCCATTTCCCACTGCACGCTCCGAAAGAGGAAATCGCGAAGTATGCGAATCGCTATCACGGCGGTTGGGATCAGCTTCGTGAGGAGCGCCTCAAGCGAATGAAAGCCCTGAAAATCGTGCCGGAGGACACTAAACTCTCCCCCCGCTCCACCTGGCAGAACTACGGGGAAACCAAAACCGGAACCAATCCCGCCTGGGACAGCCTTCCGGAAGACCGCCGTCTCGATCTCGCCCGGAGAATGGCGATTTACGCCGCGATGGTGGATCGGCTCGATCAACAAATCGGCAGGGTCATCGCGGACCTGAAATCAGAGAAGGAACTGGATAACACTCTGATTGTTTTCACCTCCGACAATGGTGCCTGCTTCGAATGGGATCCTTTCGGCTTCGATATCGTTTCCAGCAATCAAAACATCCTTCACAAAGGGGACCAACTCGATGAAATGGGCGGTCCGGGCACGTTTCACAGCGTCGGGTCAGGCTGGGCGAACGCGGGAAACACCCCGTGGCGAATGTACAAACACTTCAACCACGAAGGTGGAATCGCCTCGCCCGGGATCGTGCACTGGCCCGAGGGTCTTAAAGCGCCCCCCGGGTCAATCCATGCCGATCCCGCTCACCTCATCGACCTGCTCCCCACCGCCGTCGCCGTGGGAGGAGCCACCTATAGCGGCGAGCTTTCACTTCCCGGCGTCAACCTGATCCAGCAGCTCAATGAAGGCACGCCAGGTGACCGAACTCTGTTTTTCGAGCACCAGGGCAACCGGGCCGTCCGGCAGGGACGCTGGAAACTGGTCGCGCTCGATGATCAGCCCTGGGAACTCTACGATTTTTCCGTCGATCGAAGCGAGTTGAACGATCTCTCCGCAAAATACCCGGAAAAGGTCAAAGCCATGAACCTGTCATGGGAAAAATGGGGCCGGGAAAACCTGGTGATACCTTTGCCTAAAGATCTCGGTGTCAAATATTTAAAACCGGACGAATAGTAACGGTGAGGCATAATTGATGCTTCATTTTCTAAAAATTAACCTTTGTTAAAAAAGGAAATCAAGACACTATGGGACAAAATGAGCAGAGTATTGGAGTTGTGTGAAGACCTACCGGTCAAGCAGGTCTTAGCCGGGGAGAACCTGATGACTCAGGGCGGAACCAATTTGCAAATGGCCGTGATGAAGAGCGGAAAGGTGGAAGTGGTTCGGGATCACCAGCAAATTGCTGTGGTCGACGAGGTCGGTTCCATTTTCGGGGAGATGGCTGTGATTCTGAGAACCAAACACTCCGCCAGCGTCAGTGCGCTGATGACCTCCGAATTCTATATCATAGAAGATCCCTATTCCTTTCTCTGGGAGCGGGCCGAGTTTAACTTCGAGTTGCTCAACATCCTAGCGAGACGCCTCGAGCAAATGGACCGCCAGTTCGCCAGCGTCATACACTACGCCGAAACCGAGCACGATGCGGTCGAGATGGTCGAATCTATGATCGAAGGCATCGTCAATCGCGAGCCCGGCTCAGAGTAGTTTTTATACTTTGTAGAACGGACGTCTCGTCTGTTCAGATGGATTCGAGGAACGAGAATCCATCCGCGAAGCCTAACAGCCAATGCGACGGCCCAAACAGCGAGTGAATTCTCGTCCCTCGAATTCACGAACAGACGAGACGTCTATTCTACTTCACGGCCACAAATCAAAGCTGCTGCTAGCCCCCTTTCTCTATTCCTCTAAAATCCGGATACGGCGGTATTCGAGCTGACCGCGATCACCTTCCAGCCCAATTGGACCACTTTCAGGCACTTCGAAGGCTTCCTCCAACACTTCGCCATTGCAGGTGCAATGAGCCGTGTTCCCCGAGACTTTAATCACCACTTCGTTCCAGTCCTGCGCTTTGTAATTTTTCAAATCGAAGTAGGGACCGGCCAATGGAAAGTCGCGACACTGGAGCTGCTTACCGCGGATAAAAATTCCACTATCGGCATTGGGAGTGGCCCGGAACTCAAGTTTCAAGGTGAAGTCTTTATCGAATTCTTTAGTGGTCCAAATTTGCTGAATGCGGCGGCCGGACGGCGGCGTGGTCACAATAAGTTTTTCGTTTTTCGCGACATACCGGCCATCGGAACTCTTCGTCTTGCCGTCGAATGATTCCGCTTCGGTTATCACCGCAAAAATCGGGTTGGGCTTCTTTCTCGGTTTGGTGGGAAGGTAGCCCCAACCGGTGAGATCCCTACCGTTGTAGAGACTTACAAATCCCTCTTCTGGCGTAAAATCATCCCCCTCCGTTTCGACAAATCCGAGGGTTGCAAAAACTGGAATCAACGATTTGGCCCACATTTCATAGCCAAGCCCATTGGGATGCAGCAGGTCGGGAAACTCCTCTTTCTTCGCGTCTCCCGATTCGTTCGCGAACAAGGTCCAGGTATCAACGACCGTGATTTGCGGGTCGTCTTTGACCACTGCCGCATAGCGTTCGTTGATTTCCTTAATTTTGTCGGCGGGACGCTTTTTAGTCTCGGAACTGGGGAATACCAGCGACACCACGATCGGCATATCCGCATTGTGCTTTTTCAGCGCATCAATAATCAATTTGAAATTACCGGCGATCACTTCGGGCTCCGCGCCCTCCTCCAAATCGTTGGTGCCCATCAGGAGCGCCACTCCGGACGGATTCAGTGAGAGCACGTCCTCTTCGAGACGGATCAACATTCCCCTTGTGGTATCACCACTGATCCCGCGATTGGCGACCTTCAGCTTTCCGAAAGCCCCTTTCATCGTCGGCCCCCAGCCTTGAGTGATGGAGTCACCCAGAAAAACCACCGCACCCTGATCTATTGCGACCTCTTTTGCCCAACCGCTCCGTTTTTTCTCCCAAAGTTTCGCGAACCAATCGTAACGCCGAATCGGACCGGAGCCGGGCAAACCCTGATCGGAAGCCGGGATCGTATAGTTTTTCTCTCCCGATTCCGTAGCCGGAACTGGCGGCGTCTTATCTTGCGCCAGCAGGGGCGACAACAACGCCAGTGCGATTAAAAAGGTGATCGTCTTTTTCATATTGGTCGCTCATTCTCGGACCAAACTGAGGCGCGTCACCCGGCTTCTTCACGGTTTACTTTCCTCCGGGAAGCGCGCCCATGTAAATACGATGAATCTTCCGCTTGGCGTTGACGTGTTTGGCGCAGGGCGTCTCCTCCGTCCGGTATCCGCAGCGCCGCATCGCTTTCATCAATTTCGGCTCGGAACCTGCCGTCCAAATCGCGAGCCGTCCTCCGGGATTGAGAGCGGTTTTGATCAAATCGAGTCCACTCGTTCCGTAAAGCTGACTGTTCTGAGGCTGGATCAACCGGGAGGGCCCATCATCGACATCGAGAAGGATCGCATCGTATTTCGGCCCCTTACTGGCAGCGGAAAGGATCAGATCATAGACGTCTTTATTCACGATTGAGCTTCTCGGATCGGCGATGATGTCATCATTCAAACCGTTGAGACACTCGCTGTTCCACCGCACCACTTCAGGCAGCAACTCAGCCACGACAACCTTGGACTGTGGGCCGGTGATTTCCAGGGCCCGGCGCATGCTGTATCCGAGACCAAGCCCGCCGATCAACACCCGGGGGGATTTCATATTGTGGCAACCGATGTCGGCGAGAAGCTTTTCGGAATGAGTCAGGGTCGTCGTCATTACCGGATGGCGGTCCATGTGAAGCTGGAATTCGCCATCGTGCTCGTACAGTTCAAAGGTCGCACCGTCCGGAGCAATGGTCTCAGCAACTTTCGTAGTAGGTTTCATTTTTTCGGCTTGGTATCGTTGATATTCGCCATCAGATCAAGCAAGACTGTGAAAATCGAAGGTTGCACAAAAGAACACCCTATTTCATAGTCGGTCAGAATGGCACGAGAATACACGGTAAGAACGCTCCCGGCGACACCCAAATCGGACATCAATTACGCTTCGGATTTGAACGAGCAGCAACTCGCCGCCGTTACCGCTCCTCCGGGCCCTTCACTCGTCATCGCCGGTGCCGGTAGTGGTAAAACGCGAACCCTGACCTACCGCGTCGCCTACATCCTGGATAACGGGATCTACGCTTCAAATATCCTTCTGCTCACCTTCACCAACAAAGCAGCCCGTGAGATGCTGGAGCGGGTCGAAAATCTCGTTCCCCACGACACCAAAGAACTCTGGGGCGGCACCTTCCACTCCATCGGGAACCGCATTTTACGACGCCACGCCGATGAACTCGGTTTCGGGAATAATTTCTCGATCATGGACCGGGAGGATCAAAAAGAACTCATCGTGTCGGCGATAGCAGAGGCTAAGATCGACTCGAAAACCATCAAATTCCCCAAGCCGGAGGTGGTTGCCGATATCTTCAGTCTTGCCGTTAACATGGAGATGGAAATTCCTGATCTGCTCGACTGGAAATACCCTTACTTTGATCATTTTGCCGATGAACTGTTCGCGGTTCACGAAAAGTACGAACTGAAAAAAGTGACGACCAATTCGATGGATTTTGACGATTTACTCGTGAAAACCCTGCAGTTGCTCAAAGAGAATCCGGATATTTGTAAATACTACCAAAAGCAGTTCGAATGGGTGTTGGTAGATGAGTATCAGGATACCAACTCAATCCAATCGGAACTGATCGATCTCCTCGCCGCACCGCAGAATAATATTATGGTGGTTGGTGACGACGCCCAGTCGATCTATTCGTGGCGGGGCGCGGATTTCCGGAACATCCTTAATTTTCCGGAACGGTATGAAAACGCCCGCAGCTTTGTTATCGAAACCAACTACCGATCGGTCCCGGAGATTCTCACGCTGGCCAATGCCGCCATCAAACCGAACAAGGAACAGTTCGAAAAAAATCTCGCCCCGGCCCGTCCCGATGCTGAAGTGCTGCCCGCGCTGATCCCCTTGCAGGACACCAAGATGCAGGCCGCCTTTGTCGCCCAGCGAATCCTCGAACTGGAAACTGAAGGCATCGAACTCCACGAAATTGCGGTGCTCTACCGGGCTCACTACCACTCGATGGAAGTGCAGATGGAATTCACCAAACGGGGCATCCCCTTCGATATCACAAGCGGGCTCCGCTTCTTCGAACAGGCGCATATCAAAGACGTTGCTTCCTTCATGAAATTCGCCTGCAACCGGAGAGACGAAATCGCCTTCAAACGTATCGTGAAAATGCTCCCCGGAATCGGTGCAGGCACCGCCGACAAGCTCTGGCAGGCATGGCTCGAATGCCCCGGCTCCAGCGATCCCAAACTGGCTGAGTTTTCCGAGTTTATGCTGAAGTTTAAAGTCCCGGCAAAAGCTCAGAAGAACTGGGAGCAATTTGCCTACACCATGGATGAACTGCTCGATGGCAAAGGCGGGACCGAAGCACCGGCGACGATGATGCCCTCAATTATGGAAGGGGTTTACGACGAGTATATGCGAGGCAAATTCCCCAACTACGATGTCCGCCGCCAGGACCTCCGCCAACTGGAAAAATTCTCCGAAGGTTTCACCGATATCGATGAATTTCTCACCCAACTCAGCCTGCTGGCGGGACAGGATGCCGTGGAAGCTCAAAAAAAGAAACAGGACGAAGATATCGTCTGTTTGAGCAGTATCCACCAGGCAAAGGGACTCGAATACAAAGTCGTCTTTGTGATCTGGCTCGCCGACGGCATGTTTCCGAGCAAAAAAGTGATCGAATCGGACGATGAACTTGGTAGCGGTCTCGAAGAAGAGCGGCGCCTCTTCTACGTCGCAGTCACCCGGGCCAAAGATGAGCTTTACCTGATGTACCCCATCATCTGGCATGGTGCCTTCAACGGCGACACTTTGCAACGCCCCTCAAGGTTTCTCGAAGATCTGTCCCCGGAACTCACCGAGGAATGGAAAGTCGGCGCTTCCGCCTGGTAAAAACGCCAGCAGTGCCAGCCCTCACCACGAAATTATCCTACGACTCCTGTTTGAGGAATTCCTCGAACTGAGCTGTCTCTATCGGCTGCATCGGAAAGGATCGAAGGACCTCGGTATCAAAGCGGCCATTGAGAGCTTTGAGTTGCTGTGCAGATTTTTCTTTCTCACCCATCAGATACCAGGCTATCGCAGCGGTAAACTTTTCAGACACGCCATCGTGAACCAGATTTTTCATTGAATCCAAATTCATGAACAGTGCATCCAGTTCCTCGACTTCTTCCGGCGATAAAGTTGACCAGTATTCCGCACCCGGTTTTTCCGATTTGACACTCTGGGACTGGTGAGCATTGACCAGGACCATGGCAACGACTGCATTATCCAGGTTCGCCGCAGTGCAGGCTCGTCCAAAATCAATACCCGGTGTCTCTTTCTTTACCCCGCTGTCGGTGAGAACTTTCATGTAGGTGCGATAGGCGGGCCCGTAGTCAGCCCGGGCTTCGGTAGCCCGATCAAACCACATCCGGATATCATCAATCTCAGTTCCCTGATGTTCCTGAATCACCTCCATCATCAGAGCCGCTGCCGCAGGATGATTAGGATTGGCCTTCCACGAGGCTGCCAGTTTCTCCGTGATAAAGCGGTGCGCTTTTTCCACCTCCATTTCATCATCTTCATCGAAGCGTTTTGCCAGATAATCCTTACGCATTTTCTGCCAAAGTACCTCCCCGGTTTTATAGTCTTTCAACCACTGCGGAATCGAGTTTGATGATACTACAATATTCAAATAGTTATCAGGGGCAATCTCCGGAATTCGGTAGAGAAACCGCTCGCTTAGCAGATGATAGAGTACTCCGTCGGACAATTGATCAGCCGCTCCGGATGCCAGCGCACTCTCCAGCGCATCCAGTGTATCCCGGATATGAAAAGTGTCGTTCGAATGATCAGCTTTCAGCGCGGCAATTTGCAGGGTTAAAAGCGGATCATTGAGACCCGGAACTAGAGATTCAATCTCGCGTAATACCACTCCCCGGTCGTTTGGAGACATAATCGTCAGGGCACCGCAACCCAGATGAGGATACTCCCGTAGCTTCCGAGGAAGGATAAAAAGAGCCAGCTTACTTGCCTGATCCAGAGGGCCTGCCCTGTCGACATTCTGGGCCAGGATCATTTCGCCCAGTTCGTAAAAAGGATCATCCGCCAGTTTCTCCAGCTGCCAGAGCTTTGCGAGAAACTCCTGCAGTTCTTTTCTCTCCGTGGACTCAGCCCATACCGGAGCATCGGTTTTAAGCGCCAAAGGTCCGCGCGTAATGGTGGACTCATTTACCTCGACTTCCTCGACTTCCTGAGGCAAATCGACAGCTACGGGCCTCTCCGCTACGTTAGTCTCCGGTGGCGAAACCGCTTCCACAGCAGGGATTGCCTCCGGTGCTTTCTCCGGTTCGGGAGCCACCGGACTCTCTACCATTTTTGCCTTTTCAGGAGCGGGCGACGCTACAGGAATTGGTTGTTCCTGGAGAGATTTTTTAACCTCAGCAGCCCCTTTGATAGCCGGAATAGCGATTGCTGCAATAATCCCGAGGACCGGCATAACGACCAACAAAACGGCGAGAATGATTACCAACGGCAGCCACCTCTTTTTATTCCGTGGCGCAGGCTCGGTACTGGCAGGATTCGTGTCGCTGCTTTGGGGCGCCGGAAGTGGGGGCGGGCTCAAAACTGGCGGTTCGGCGTTGGGTGAATCTGTAGACATTTCGTATGATTATTATAAATATCATACTTTATGGGCATCTTTTCAACTTATAAGCGTATAAATCGAAATCACGCGAATAAATGGCATTGCTTGAAAGACGGAGAATGCCGACAGGCAACAGCTGCCGACCGTTGCCCACGGTCGGCCGAAAAGTGAGAAAAAGAATCGCTGAGGCAACCTTATTTTCCGTTACGCTTTGCCAGCGAAATGATCACGGATTTCGATGTCGGCGTCCCGCTGATTTTAGCAGTCGAGTCGATCGCCACGAGCACATTGGCTTCAGGATAGTAGGCGGCAGCACTACCTTTCGGCGTCTCGTAGGGAATAGCGAGGAACAGCTCCGCTGTCCGGGTTTCGCCTCCAAAGTAACTGGTGATATCGACCGGCTCTTCGGCTTCGATGCCTCGTTCCTTCATATCGTCAGGGTTGAGGAAAACGACCCTTCGCTCGTTTTTGATGCCGCGGTACCGGTCGTCCATCCCGTAAATCGTGGTGTTGAACTGATCGTGACTGCGGAAAGTCTGGAGCAGGAGCTGACCGGGCTCCAGTTTGATCGCCGAAAGCGGATTAACCGTTAAATTCGCCTTTCCAGTAGCGGTTGCGAACACCCGCTCTTTGACTCCGTTCGGGAGATAGAATCCACCCGGTTCGCGAAGTCGTTCGTTAAAATTGTCGAACCCGGGGATGACCCGCTCGATTGATTCCCGAATTCGGTCGTAATTATTTTCAAACTCCTTCCACGGAGCTTCCGAGCGCTCGCCGAGGGTGGCATCTGCGAGTCGACAGATGATAGCGGGCTCACTGAGCAGCGATGGCGAGGCGGGTTCCAGCGTTCCCTGTGAGCTGTGGACCACTCCCATCGAATTCTCCACGGAAACCATCTGTGGGCCCGCAGCTTGCTCATCCCTTTCGCTCCGTCCCAGACAAGGCAGGATCAAAGCGCGCTTTCCGGTGACAAGATGCCCGCGATTCAATTTGGTCGAAATGTGAGCCGTCAGCTGGCAGTTGCGAAGCGCGGCGGCTGTGTAGTGGGTATCGGGAGCTGCGGAAAGAAAATTGCCGCCAAGCCCGATGAAGACTCGGCCTTTCCCCGCATGCATCGCGCGAATCGCATCCACCGTGTCATAGCCGTGCTCGCGAGGTGCGGTAAAGCCGAACTCTTTGTCGAGGCGCTGCAAGAAGCTCTCGGAAGGCTTCTCCCAGATCTCCATCGTCCGGTCACCCTGAACATTACTGTGACCGCGCACCGGACAGAGACCGCTCTTCGGTCGCCCGATTTTACCGGTGAGGAGATGAAGGTTGACGAGCTCCCGGATGATTTCGACGGAATTGTGATGCTGAGTCAAGCCCATCGCCCAGCAGGTGATCGCCTCTTTTGCGTTGATAAATATCTCAGCAGCTTCCCGAATTTGCTTCTCAGAAAGTCCGGACTGAACGACCAGGTCAGCCCACTGCACGGATTCGGATTCCTCACGGAGCGCTTCGAAACCGGTGGTGTATTCCCGGATGAACGCCTCATCCACAGCGCCCGCCTCAAACACACATTTGATCATCCCTTTGAACAAGGCGAGGTCGCCATTGAGCTGAATCGGGAGATGAAGCGAAGATAAGGGAGTGGCACGACCTAACATCCCACTGATTTTCTGGGGATGAGCAAACGCCCGGAGCCCGGTTTCACGAAGCGGATTGACCGAAATGATGGTTCCCCCGTTCTTCACCGTGATCTCCAGCGACGTGAGCATCCGGGGATGGTTCGTTCCGGGGTTCTGTCCCACTACGAGCACACAATCAGTCGTTTCAATCTCCTCGAGGGTCACGGTCCCTTTGCCGATCCCGATCGTTTCGGAAAGAGCCGCACCGCTTGATTCGTGGCACATGTTCGAGCAGTCCGGAAGATTATTGGTCCCGAACTGACGGACAAAAAGTTGGTAAAGAAACGCCGCTTCGTTACTGGCCCGTCCCGAGGTGTAGAAAATCGCTTCATCCGGGTCGGCGCAGGCATTCAATTCCTCTGCGAGAACCTCAAAAGCTTCCTCCCAGTTGACCGGGCGGTAATGAGTCGCACCCTCTTCGAGGAGAAAAGGTTCCGTGATCCGTCCCGCATCGTTTAGCCAGAAATCACTTTTTTTACCCAATTCCAC
This sequence comes from Verrucomicrobiales bacterium, assembly GCA_029213005.1. Classification (GTDB taxonomy): domain Bacteria; phylum Verrucomicrobiota; class Verrucomicrobiia; order Verrucomicrobiales; family DEV007; genus Arctic95D-9. Next base: position 45,067 of record JARGPI010000029.1, on the reverse strand, counting down.
CAGCGAGTGCTCTTCAAAGAACTTCCGATCCACGCGGCGATCAGTGATTTCGGTCGCGACAGCTTTGGCCCCGTTTTCACAAAATTCAGTCATCGCACGCTTTCCGTCGGGATCCGGCCAGGCACAGCTCGGGCAATCGAATCCGCCCTTCTGATTCAGCTTCGCCAGCGCTTTGGTGCCACGAGCGGCATTGGTGTGAGAATGAATTTGGCTCAGGGACGAAATCACTGCCGCCGAACCCACGGCGTAGGCTTTGGCTTCGCTGCGCTTCAGATCACCCAGTTCACGGGGCGGCTCGGCATCGGGCAGTGTGTCGGAAGGGTCTTTCATAAAAAGTCGCGTATCTTAGCCAAAGTTCGCGAGATTCCAACGAGAAGTATCCAAAGGCGACCCTAACCAGGCTAAAAACTAGAAGACTGACCGTGAAATCGAGCGTGAAGACCGCTCAGTCCCCTTGTAAATGGCGATCCGGTCCTGATAATCTGTGCCCCAGCCTTTTTAACTAACACCCCGCTTGAAGCAGAAACCACGGATGGACACGGATTAAACGGATTTTCACAGATCCAGTCTATGATCAGCCACACAGGATAATTTGCCGCTCCAATTCCGCCGATGTCCAACTTCAAAAACATTCGCGTCATTCGCGATAATTCTTTTCCATTCGCGTTAAAAATCATTCGCTAAAGCCCCCCTTTCACCTGCAGAAGGAAAAACCACGGATATTTCGCGAGTGAACCAAAACAAGACGTATGCCGGGCCACCCCTAACCGGCCAAAAAATTTCTCTTCTGGCTACAAAATCGAGCGAAACTACCGCTTAGTCCCCTTGCAAATGGCGGTACAGCACAAAAGTCTCGACGAAAATGAAACTGAACACGAGCTGTAGGAACCAGAGAAAAATCCCATCGGCCCACCAGACTTCGAAAAATGCCTCGAATAGAATAACCGGAACCACCAACGGGATACAGGCGACTCCAGCAAGGCAGAACGCCGAGAACTGGATGCCGACAATTTTCCAATAATTTCCACGAGTTAATTCCCAGCTTTCGCGCAGTGCCTCGGACCCACCCTGCTCGGAATCCAATGCCACGGGAAGGGCCACGATCCATCGAACCATTAAAATCAGGGCCGGGATAATCAAAAGCAGCAGCGACAGCCCAACCAACAGGTTCCGCAAAAAGCTGGTGCCGAGAAAGCGGAAATAGTTGCCCAGACCAATCCCCATCGCTTCGCGCACCCCGATTTTCTCACCGTCCCACGCCCGCGACACCACGCCATAGGTCGCGGCCGTTGCGATGATACCAAAGACCAGATCAATTAGATTGGTGAGGCGGGCGGATTGGGCAAAATCCATGTCCGCGGCCACCTCGTAGGTAATGTAGCTGTCCAGAAAACTGGCGGGAAGCCAAATGATGCTTTGGCAAATCAGAATCGCGCCGAGGCTCTTCCGAAAAATCGTCAACGACTGCGTCATGATCAGCCACACACCCAGAGTCGTTTCGCGATTGTCACCGCTGAACTCCTCTGAGGATTCATCGCCTTCCATCACCGACTGAAGAAAATCGTCTTTGCACTCCGGGGCGATCCATTGCTCACCAAAATTCAACATCTCCGACCTCGGCAAAGTCCGGCCGGAGTAGGCGCAAATCTCCAGATCCTGCGATACCGGTGCTGTGCTCTGCACCGGTGGCAGAACAGGGCCCGGCTCCGGCACGGCAACGCGTTCCTGAACATCGATCTGGTCCGCAATAGCTCCAAGCGGTTTCCAATCCTCCAACGACTCGTTCCAGACAAAGGTCTCTTCATTGATTGCCCCCGTACGAAATAAATCCTTTAGCGTCAGCGGATCAACCGGACCCACAGTTTCTCCGCGTGATGCGTAAAACCATTCCATTCCAACGGACGGTTCTATCGGAAAACCCGAGCTTTGTCTACTTTCATTAAATCGTCGAAATACCTCGCAAAATCACGTCAGATCAATGATCGGGTCATACGGATGCCGCTGAGATTGCGGGCATAATCAACTTCGACCTTCTCTCCGGTATCGTGAAATCCTTGATTTTCGTAAAACTGGATGGCACGTGCGTTCGAGTCAGTCACGTCCAGGCAGACTGCCGTGAATCCCGATTCCTTTGCCCAGCTTATCAAATTGCCCACCAGCGCTGCAGCCGCGCCGGAGCCCCGGTATTCGGGATCGACCCACATCATGATAATATCACCAGATGGAGCCGCCGGCTCGCGATACAACGCAGCGATGCCGATGCAACGATCACCCTCGAACGCAAACTGAGTGTTCCGATCGCCGCCACTTATGGTCGACCACAGTTGCTCTTCCCAGGAAAGTTGGTCGCGTTTTATTGCCGACTCGTAGGTCGACCCATAGGCATCCGGACAGTCCTTTAGTGCCTTCAAGCGCACCTCTTTGAATAGCGAAACATCATTCCTGGTTGCTCGGCGACAAGTGATCATTTTACAGGGCGACGGGTATCGTTAATTTTGGAACGGTAGCACCCACATCTATTACTTAGCATATTAGATGCTACTATACGGGCGATGGCATGATTTACCTACTTGTCGACATCCGGATACTTTTCACAGAATTCATCCAGCACCGGGAGGAGGCGCTTGTGGAGTTTTTCGCGACAGGTGTCGGTAATTGCCGCAGGGATTTTTCCGTAGTGAGCCTGAGCGATGGATCCGGCCATGCAGGCGATGGTGTCACTGTCTCCACCGATGGATATGGCTAAACGAATTGCGGATTCGAAATCGGTCGACTCGAGAAAAGCGATGATAGCTTCGGGGACGGATCCCTGACAACTGACATCAAATCCATACTTGGGCCTGATCTCATCCAGGGTACGGGATAGGTTATACTCGAAGCGATCTTCAATCTCGCGACGGATCTTTTCTTTACTAACACCGGTGCGGGCCAAATAGACAGCAAGAGCAATCGCCTTAGCTCCTTTGATCCCCTCGGGGTGATTGTGGGTCACTTCGGCAGAGCGTTCCGCCTCTGCCAGAACTTCGTCAACGGAGTCGCGTGCCCAACCGATCGGGCTGACTCGCATGCCGGCACCGTTTCCCCAACTGTTGTAAGGAGCGGGGTTTTCTTTTTTCATCCACTCGAAAAAACTCCCGCCGTAGCCCGCAAAAGGATATCGGCATCCATAGATCTGATAGACATCCGCATAGGTCCCGCCATAGGTGAGCAAGTCTGCGGTAGCGAGGGTTAAAACCGTGTCGTCGGTCCAGGTCGTGTTGATCTGGAAAAGCGGTTCGAAATCCGCGTGCTTTATGTTCTTTGACTCAAAAATTGAGCCGATTATATCACCTGCGATTGCTCCAAGCATCATGACGGACTTCTACCACAAGGCCCAATTTGAAGCCATCATTTACTTGGATCTTTCGGGAGCGGTGGATTCTTGCTCTTGCTCTTGCTCTTGCTCTTGCTCTTGCTCTTGCTCTTGCTCTTGCTCGAAAAACGGGGATCAAGAACAAGAGTAGGAGCAAGAACAAGAGTAAATTGTACCCTGTACAGTCTGGAATTGTACCCTGTACAATCCTAAAAAACCATGGGAGTCGGCTTCTCGGGCATGGGCTCGAAATCGCCGGGGACACCGGGGAAGTTTTCTTCGCGGAAGCGATTCCATTTGCCACGGGTTTCATCGGAAATGATTTCGGACATGTCTTCCATACACTCGATGCAGATCATCGCGCTGTCGATCATGTCGCCACCCTGACAGATACCCGTCAGCCCGAATTCTTCGCCGCGTGCGGTATCCTGCGTCTTCTCACAGAGCGCACATTCTTCAAAACCGGAGACGTTCCGGAAGCGTTCTTCCTGAAATTCGTGCAGTACCTTTTTGGATTCCTCAGAGGCTTCGTTCATCATCCCTTCCATGCATGGCATACAGAGGGCGTATTCGATGATGACTTCACCTTTCTTGAAATTTTTCGAAACTTTATAGCCTCCGGGAAAGTCAGCGAGACTCTCCCCACAACGAGTGCAGGAGACAAAAGGCCGGTCCTCATAGAATGAGAATAAAATCTTTGGGATGGGTTCCCGGGGAACCCCGGCATAAATGTCCTCTTCGTGCTCGTGCTCGCTATCACTCATTGTTCCGTAACAATTTGGCCTCAAAGACCGCTTAGTCCAGTAGGTATTTCTATTTGAGACTCATCAGGTAGCTGACGAGGTCAAGCAGTTCCTGTTGTTCCATGCTCTGATCGAGCCCTACCGGCATCAGCGAATAGGGATTTCGCTGAATTTCTTTTATCTTATTCCGGTCCAGCTCGTGAACCAGCCCCGTCATATCGGTCAGGAAAACAACCTGCTCGGTTTCTTCGTGAATCACACCGATGTGCTGACTGTCGTCTTTCAGGCTAACCAGATAACTTTCGTAATCTCGCGCAATCGATTCACTGGGATAGAGAATCGATTCGATAAAGTCGACCGGTTTTCTGATGTTCCCGAGCTTTGATAAATCGGGCCCTATCATTTTCCCCTCTTCACCTATTTTGTGACAGGTGATGCAAGCGCCTTTTCCGGCTTTAAAATGAAGCTTCCCCTGCTCAGGATCGCCTTTCTCAATCTCGGCGACGAGCGAGGTGAGTTTTTCTTTTCGCGCTTCGTTCTGCTCCTCGACTTTCGCTACTGCATCATCAATCGCATCGCGAATTTCTGAATTGAATCCGGAAAACTTCCCGCGGACCTCTGCCATGCTAAGTCCTCCAAATCCGGGCGACTTCGGCAGGGTTTCCACGAGGATTTTGGCCTGCTCTTCGTTTGGAATCGTCCGGAAAATCCTGAATAGACCGGGTAACTCGACGGGATCGGCCTGATCGAGCATCCCGGCGATCGTATTCCGCTGCTTCACATTCAGTCCGGATTTTTCCAGAATGCGAATCGCGGTGGCGCGGAGAGCGCTGTCTTTGCTATTGGTCAAAATATCGACAATCAGCTCGAAAGCGGCATCGGAAAGGACCTGACTTTTCTGCGACTTCGCCTGCAGCGCTTTGATTCTCACAATTGGCGATGCTTCGGTATCGGCGGCAATAGCGGTGAGGTCTTCATCGAAAAGATCGGTTTTGGTATTGGCCAAGCTGTCGAGCGCAACCATCCTCGTATCAGGATTCTCCAGCCAATTTCGAAAGGGCTCCTCCCATTCCTTCTGGAATTCATAATTCGAAAACTGGGGGAGCAGTTTTCCGGCGAGACTTGAAACGGCCTCATCCTGATGATTCATCAGATAAGTGACAAAGGAGAGAATCGGCGGTGTGCGGGTAAACCCGGGAGCCAGCTCGAGGATCTGCGCCTCTTTCTGGGGCGTTAACTCATCGGTGAAGAGATAGAACTGATTGGCGATCGCGCCGTCCCATTCGGGATGAGCTCTCGCGATTTCCGCTACCGTTTCGCGGAGGGTTTCATCTCCGCTGTCGAGCAGGAGAACCACATCGAGAAATTCCAGTTCATATTCCTCCATGCCCTCGAGTGCCCAAAGCGCGACATTCTTCTGAGCCGCATTTCCACTCTTTAATTGCTCCCGAACCGGTTCCGGATCTTCCATCTGGATCAGCGCATAGGTGATGGCGTGCTGCAGGGCACGATCCACCCCTTCCCGGCCGACTCGACCAAACAGACTGCCGATCGATCTGACTTCCGCCATCGACCCGAGCGCCATCGCCGCATTTCGCGCGACTTCCGGATCGCCTCCTCTGACGAGATCAGCCAGGGCACCGGAAATGGTCTTATTTCGTTCCAGCTCATAAATCAGCTCATTCGGTTCATTTTCAGCGATTTGCTGCCACGACCGGGTCACCGCAAACGCATTACAAGCCGCGATTTTCACGGTTGGATCAGGATCCCGTAAAGTGCGGCGAATCAAATCCGGTGAATCGGAAAAACGCATCCTCGCGAGCGCCCAGACGCAGGCTCTCCGCTGATCGGGGGTGGATTCGGGATCATCGAGAATCAATTCGATCTCAGGAATTGAGGAATGCCCCCGAATCGCGAACTCCGTCACGACCCGGTCCCGCAGAAAGGCGTGTTCGGTTTTGATCTGGGCGGCGACCTGAATCGGATCAAAGGCCTCCCACTGGGTTACCGTAGGAAATTTGACCTGCTCATAAGGTTTATCCTTTTTACTGACTCGATAAATCCCGCCAGCTACCTCGGGACGGGCGACCTGTGAGGAAGGACAGCCTTTCCGAAACCATCCCCCGGTATCGATGACGAGTAGATCGCCGTTCCGATCCTCCATCACATCGGTGAGGTGGGCATTGGGGCGGTTCAGTTGAAAAATGGTCTCTGTGCCGGTCGCTTCGTAGGTCGAGCCGCTTTTTTCCAGCTTCGTCATCGTGACCTGGTTGGAATTAAAATGCGACACGAGCCACTGATCTTTCCAGTCGGGATTCAAGGCCCCGCTCCGATACCGGCACATTCCGGAAACCGCCACGTGCCCGAAATTATGCAGTTCGCCGAGGAGAGGTCCGGTCCGTTTGAACTCCGCGAGCACCGCTCCCTGATCCCGTCTCGGATAAGCGCCGCCATACAACCAATGAACCAGCGTGTCGCCCCTCGGTTTTCCGTAAAACAAATTAACCGATCCGATGATCTCCCCTGTTTCCGTAAAATCGACTTCCACCGGGTTGTCCATTCCCCCGCCCGCGTGCACCCGCACATCGCTTCCATCAATTTCGCAGGACCAGATCCGGGCTCCTTTCGCCTTGCTGACTAATTTTCCGCTCTGAGGATCCGTCACCTCGTGGCCCTTCCGGCCATGGCACCAATACAATCGGCCATTGGGGTGTAGAAACGGACCGTGCACATCCGCCGCGTTACCTGTGAAATCAAAGCCCGAGACAATCATCTCCCGTTTATCTGCAATGCCATCGTCGTCAGTGTCCTGCAGATTCCACAGACCCGGAGGCGACATCACATACAGACTGTCGTAAACCCAGAGTGCCCCCTGGGGAAAGGTCATCCCGTCAGCGAAAGTGGTCGCCTCGTCAAAGACTCCGTCGCCATCGGTATCGGTTAACCGTTTGATCGAGTGAGGCTTCTCTTTGAGCAACTCCTCTTTATCGAGATTGACACCGGAACTCTCTGCCACAAAGAGACGTCCCATATCGTCGAGAGTCGTCATCATCGGATGTTTGACGAGCCCCGGTTTGACCGCGCTGGTAACCGTCAATCCATCGGAAACCGTGTAATCTTTGGGAGTTAATTCGGCCTGCGAAATATTGATCAAAGCCAAAGCAGCGACCATCAATCCGGGGGCGGAGAGGCGTAAACGTAATTTCACGGGTATAGTTTCGCGATTTTCGGTCATTTTATCAAGAGGCCGTATCAGGGGCTATTTCCGCTTTTTGGGTTTTGTTAGCGAAAACGATAAAAGCCCACTGACAGACGCACGAAACTGTCCAACATGAAAATTACCGCCCGACATTCCCCGCGACGTAGCGTCGCGGGCAAATTCGGGGCCGGGATCAAAGCGCGACCCGGCAATGGGTCTCCGATGATTCCAGAGCGGCTTCGAGCACGCGGGTGATTTTCACCCCATCCGCAAAATCAGGCGTGATGCCCTGCTTGGTTTTGATCGCCTCCAGAAAATCCGCAGCGGCATGCACAAAACCATGCTCATAACCGATAATGTGTCCCGGAGGCCACCAGTTCTTCGCATATTCATGCGTTGGCTCAGTTACCATAATGTCCCGGAAACCGGAGGTCTCTTTCGGGTCTTTTTCTGAATAAAATTTGAGACGATTCATGTCCTCCATATCCCAGGTCAGCGAGCCTTTGGTGCCATAAACCTCGAAGGTATGGCGGTTGCGACGTCCCGAGGCGTAGCGGGTCGTTTCAATGGTGCCCTGAGCCCCGTTTTTAAATTCCGCCAGCATGAGAGCGGAGCACTCCACTTCCACGGCCCCCTTTTTCGAGGGATTATCAGCCAGAGGGCGTTCCTTTTGAAACTGCGTGGTTTGGCAGGTGATATTGGCAAAATCACCGACCAGGAAATGGGCGAGGTCCACGGCATGTGATCCGAGATCCCAGAGAGGTCCCGCCGCTGCTGTGTCACGACGCAATTTCCAGTCAATCGGATGCTTTGGATCGAGCAGCCAGCTTTGCTGATAGGCTCCCCGCCAGTGAAGAATTTTTCCGATTTCGCCGGAATCGATCATCTGCTTCGCGAGAAAGACCGCGGGACAACGGCGGTAATTGTGATTCAAATAATGGACCACTCCCGCATCCTCCGCGACCGCGAGCATCGCCTCGGCCTGAGCGAGGGTATTGCAGAACGGCTTCTCACAGAAAATATGTTTCCCCGCCTCAGCCGCTGCGATCGCGGTCTCGGCATGCATGTGCGTCGGGAGCGCGATGTCGATGATATCGATATCATCCCGCTCCATCACCTTCATCCAGTCCGTTTCGACTTCCGCCCAGCCCCATTTATCGGCAAAGGTTTGGAGGTCTTCGCGATCCCTGCCACAAACGACTTGAAGAACCGGTTCAAACGGAGGATCGAAAAATTTTGAGACCTGTCGCCAGGCATTTGAATGAGCACGCCCCATAAAACGGTGGCCGAGCAGTGCGATACGCATTTTTTCCATACCGGAACTTGGCGAGTTACCTCCGACAGGCAAAGGAAAACTGGAAACTTGAGAAGAAGATCGACCGGTTTACACTGCGCGCTCATGAAAACCATTCGGCAAATTCTGACGCACCCTGGTGGAGCGCACAAAGACGACCTTTTAGCCTGCAGCCTGCTCGTCCATATTCATCAGGCTCCCGTGGTGCGTCGCGAACCGACTCCGGAAGACCTCGCCGATCCGGAAACCCTCGTCATCGACGTGGGACATGAACACGATCCGGAACGCGGAAATTTCGATCATCACCAGTTCCCCCGCGACTACCCACCAACCTGCGCCCTCAGTCTCGTGCTTCAGCACCTCGAACTTTACGACGATGCCCGGAAATTCTGTGACTGGCTCGAGCCTGCTGAATGGTTTGACACCCGCGGCCCTAACGAAACCGCTAAATGGCTCGGTGTGGAACGGGAAATCATCTCAAAAACCAATTCCCCGGTAGATATCACCCTCCTGCGCCGATTCGCGAAATGCACCGAACTGACTCCGGATTCCCCGATCTGGCAGTTTATGAATATGATTGGCGAAGACCTCATTACCTATCTGAAGGAACTGAGAACCCGCCTCGAATATATTGACCAGCACGCCCAGTTCTGGACGTTGGAATCATCCTCATTCGGCCCCTATGAAGTGATCTACATGCCGCGGACAAATCCTCTGCCCGACGACGCCAGCAGCGGTCTGGGGAGATACATCGAGGAGCAGGGTAAAGAGGAAACCGTCATCGCCATTGTCTATCCGGATCGGCGCGGCGACGGATTTGGTCTCTCCCGCTACAACGACGATCAGCGGGTCGATTTTTCCGCTCTGGAAAACGCCTGCGAAGACGTTCACTTCGCCCACGCCCGGGGATTCGTCTGCAAGACCTCTGCGACCGAAGAAGCGCGGCTCAAAGATTTGATCACGATGGCCGTGAAATAGAAATTATTGAGCGGAGTCTTCCACCAACTTTCGACAAGCCAGCGCCGCCGCCGGTCTATCCAGTAACACCGGAACCACCTGATTCCAGAGTTCAAGGTCGCCGGTGGTCTCGATCACCGTTTCACCGCTACCGGTGGCTTCCTCTAAAAGGCTCGCCACGCGGCGGGCCACGGCTTCCCCGGTATCAATTATTGTCACAGAGTCGGGAAGAATTCTGCGGATGGATTCGCGAAGAAAGGGATAATGAGTGCATCCCAGAACGACGACATCGGCACCTTTTTCGACAATTTGATCGGTGTATTCGTGAATCGCATCGTCGACGGCGGGACCTTCAAGAATCCCCCGTTCAACCATTTCTACAAATTTCGGGCAGGGCTGCGTGATCACCGTCACGCCGTGCGCAGTTGAATCGACAAGCCGATGAAACTTCTCACCGGCAATCGATGCCTCAGTGGCGAGGACTCCAATCACTCCCGATTTGGTGGCGGCGGATGCGGGCTTCACGCCGGGCTCCATCCCGACAAAAGGAACCGTGTAGATATTTCGCAACCACTCCACCGCATGAATCGTCGCGGAATTGCAGGCCAAAACGATTAGAGACACCTCCTGAGTCAGCAGGTAATCGACGATCTTCCCGACCCGGCCGCAGATCTCTTCGGAACTCCTCACGCCGTAAGGACACCACGCGGAATCTCCGATGTAGTGGAGATCCAGATCGGGAAGCCGGTTCCGGATTTCCCGAAGCACGGACAAACCTCCGACTCCGGAATCCAGAATTCCCACTTTCCGACCGGCCATAATTGGATCAGGCAATGAAGGTGGCCCGACGCTTGCGCACTCCTTTGGCAAGGTCTTCGATCATCTCAACCGTCGTCTCCCAGTTGACACAGGAATCGGTGATGCTGACGCCATACTCCAGACTGTCCAGATCGGAGGATCCTTTCTGGTTGCCTTCGTTGAGGTGACTCTCGATCATCAGCGCCCGGATTGAGGTATCGCCATCTCCAATCTGATCCGCAATATTTTTGCAGACCTTCGGTTGGTTCCGGTAGTCTTTTTCGCTGTTGGCGTGGGAACAGTCGAGCATGATGCAGGGATCCTGTCCTTTCGCTTCAAGAGCGGAACGGACTTCTGCGACACTTTTCGCATCGAAATTGGGGCCGGTTTTTCCGCCCCGTAAAATGATGTGGCAGCTTTCATTGCCTTTGGTGGCGACGATCGCGGAATCGCCTGATTTTGTCACGGAGAGAAAACGGTGGGGTTGTTGCGCCGCCATGATGGCATCGATCGCAATCTGGAAATTTCCGCCCGTTCCGTTTTTGAATCCAACCGGCATGCTCAGCCCACTGGCCAGCTCGCGGTGGATCTGACTTTCTGTAGTCCGGGCTCCGATCGCTCCCCAGGCTACTGCGTCAGCGATGTATTGAGGGCTGATCGTATCGAGAAATTCAGTGCCTGACGGAACGCCCATATCAGCCAGATCCAGCAGCAACTTCCGGGCGATGGTGAGGCCTTTGTTAATCTGGTAAGACTCATCCATGAGCGGATCGTTGATGAGACCCTTCCAACCGACCGTCGTCCTTGGTTTTTCAAAATAAACCCGCATTACGAGAAGCACGTCGTCTTCCACTTTGGCCTGAAGTTCTTTGAGCCGCTCGGCGTATTCTTTAGCGGCTTTGATATCATGAATCGAGCAGGGGCCGACCACGGCGAGAACCCGGTCATTTTGTCCGGAGAGAATCTCTTCACACTGCTTGCGGGATTTTGAAATAAGATCGGCAGCCTGACGGGACATCGGTAATTGTTCCATCAGGACGATTGGCGCGATCAATTGTCTGAGACTATCGATCCTCAGATCATCAGTAATTGCTTTCTTCATGAGCGACGAATAACGGGGTAATTGCACAAGCGGGAAAGTGAAAAAACGTCGTTCTTCCGTTTATTTTCTTAGACATTCTTTCAAAGCACTGACGACTTCAGATATTTCCTCCATTGAAACATCGAGATGCGTCACCGCTCTGATCCGCTGTTTTCCGGAACATCCGATTTTGACGCCCCGTTCCAGCATAGCTGCTTGCAGCGCGACTGCGGAACCGAATTCCCCGGCAATTTCGAAAAATACGATATTGGTTTCGGGTTCTCCAAAACTCAAGTTGAGCCCTTCGATTCCGGCAATCCCCTCAGCCAGACGGCGCGCTTTTTCGTGATCTTCGACCAGACGATCAACGTGATGATCGAGGGCATAAAGCATAGCAACGGCAGCGAAACCGACCTGACGGCAGCCTCCCCCCAACATTTTGCGAACCCGTCGGGCCTGGTGGATGTCCTCAGCGGTCCCTGCCAGCACGGCCCCCATCGGGCAACCCAGCCCTTTGCTGAAGCAGAGATTCACGGTATCAAAACACGAGGCGGCGTCTGCAGGAGCATACCCTTTCGAAACGGTTGCGTGAAAGAAACGCGCCCCGTCGAGATGACGTTTCAGTCCCTTTTCCAACGCCCATTTTGAAACCGATTCCATCTGCTGAAGCGGATAGGCAAAACCGCCACCCATGTTAGTGGTATTTTCGAGACATACGAGCCGCGAACGGGTGAAATGGGGATCGTCCGGCCACAGAGCATCTTCGAGATCGGACACCTCAAGCATGCCCCGGGGCGCGTCGAGTTTCCGAACGGTCACGCCGCTGATCACGGCCGGCCCTCCGGCCTCGAAAAGACCGATATGCCCGGTGGAATTAATCAGCAGTTCGTCGCCCGGGGAACAGTGCACCCGGATTGCGATTTGATTTCCCTGGGTGGCACTGCAGGTGAAAAGGGCGGCTTCTTTACCCAATAACCCGGCCACCCGCGCCTCGAGCTGATTTACGGTGGGGTCTTCCCCCATCACGTCGTCCCCGACTTCGGCCTCGAACATGGCCTGTCGCATTTCCGGGGTGGGTTTTGTCACCGTATCGCTTCTGAGATCGATCATCACCGTTTTATTCTAACTCCATCACTTTGTTATCCGATCCATCCGTCGTCACCCCAGGATCGAGTCCGTCGAGACCGCTGCCCCACGCCACTTCATTGTTGTCCCCGGTGATGGCCCCCTTTCCGAGAGAGCCAGCGATAAGAATGTTCCCGTTGCCGATAATTTCGACCTCCTTTACAACATCGCACTGCACCTGATTTTTCCCGCCCTTGATCGTCAGTTTTCCGCAGCCGCCACTGACGATGATCACTCCATCCTGCGCTTCGATCACCACGTCGCGCCCGTCTGCTGCGATGATTTGATTGGAACTGTTTTTATCGACCAAAATCGGTTCCGAAGCAGGCAGATCATATTCCACCGTCACCTGACTCCGGTCTTCTCCTCCCTGAATCCCGATCGTCATCTCCGACTGACCTTTGTAGGCCTTTACAATCGCGATATTTCCGGCCTTGGTCTGGCTTTGTATCGACCACTCTTCGTCACCGATGATTTTTTTATACGAGCTGATAAAATCGTCCGCTTTTTCCGGTGCGTTGAAGGAAAAGGATTTTCTGTTGTCGTCCTCCCCCGCTTTCAATTGATCCGCTTTTTGATAAACCGGAATTTGGTCGGGCCATTGATCGGGAATCTCTTCGATAAATTTCGCGAGCGGTTTGATTTTGTTCTCTTTCGCGAATTTTCCAACGCCGGCCATCTTTGCCAATCTCCCGATGTCCTCATCCGAGAGCTTCGGTGCTTCATAAGAGATTACCCTTCCTGCATCATCGGTGACCGGGTTCGGTGCCGCATAGGGTTTCCGACTCGGGATCACAAAATCCAGTTTCACCTCGCGAAGACCACCTTCGAGCGGGCTGGCAGTCGTGTACTCGACGGCGTACTGACTGGAAAGTTGTTGTCCGATTCTGGCATACAGCGCCTCCAACTCAGACCGGGTCGGAGCGTTGGCATATTCAGCCCCGGTGGTTCCGGCCAGCGTTTTCAGAATTCCAGCGTCCATTTGCGACCCGAGGCCTACCGTATAAAGCGGAATATTACTTTGGATCCCAAGCATAAGCGGCTCGTCGAGGTCCCTTTTGCTCAACTGATTGCCAAAACCATCGTCATCAACTCCATCGCTCAGAACAACCACCGCGCGGCGGCCCGGGATATCTCGAATCGCACTGACCGCGCTGTAAACTCCATCGTAAAGAGCGGTGTCCCCCCGATGACGGATTTTCAGGATGGCTCGCTCTGCAGCAGCAAAATCACTTCCCAGCGGATAAATCGTGTCGATCCGCTCGTGAAAGGTCACCACCTGAACGCGGTCCTTCTCTTCGAGTGTTTTGAGGAATGCAATTGCAGCGACTTTTACGTCGTCGATCGCGCCTTTCATCGAACCGCTCACATCAAGGAGTAAGACGGAGGAGATAGCATCCCGCTGGACAAAGACTTTGATCGGGGCCTGATCCGCTTCGTTCTCCCGAACCCGGAAGTTCTCCGCCGTCAATCCACCGAGGGGCAACCCACCTCGTGAAACCGTGGCGAACAGTTTCACCCTTGGAAAATCAGTCGTCTCGACCTGGTTGATCGAGATTTTCGTCCCCGGGGAAAAGTTATCGAAATTGAAGCTTGGGATTTTCACCTGCCCCGAGGCAGGACCAATCAAGGCCACCAACCACAGGGAAAAAAGAGAGTAAATAGGTAACCTGATCATATTCCTGAACCAAACGAATCCTCAAATAGGACAGTCGTCAAGATGATAGGCTGTCCTCGCCATCTTCATAGAGATAGGCTTTAGGCTTGTAGACCATCGCGACAAACATAAAGAGAATCGCCGCCCCGAGCATCAGTTTGGTGAAGAACCAAAAATACGATGCGCCCTCGAGCTTGGTCTGTCCCCCGACAAAATAGCTCGTGGTCACGGTGGGACCGGTCTCTGTCATTTCTGCCTTGGTTTGAATACCCAACTCCCGCTTCCGGCTCTCAATCCACGGCTCGGCGGGATGAAGTTTCGCGAGGACTTTACCTATCGCTCCCGGTTCCGTCTCAGCTTCCGGTACATTGATTTTCACAACAACGCCCTGATCCCATTCGGTCATGTAGGTTTGATCGGGTCCCGTGGAGGTGATCCGGCTCTGGCGCCCGTTGACCAGCGAATACCGGTAGGGATTCCCCCAGGGATCCATGACCTGAGCGGTCAGTTCACCACCGGTTGTGGCATCCAGAGAGGCATAGCCATTGGCTTCAATCGCGGCACTGAGTTTTTCCACGAGCCCCTGCAGTTCCGCTTTCCCGGCAAAGTCCAGTTCCGCATCGCGATACGCCACGATATCATCCAGGGTGCCTTCCTTTCCATCAAAACCCGCAAAGCGCTTTTCGGTGGCCGTCGCAGTCTCCCAGTCCACCACAGCCGGAGCCTCCACCTGGATAAAATGATTGACCCGCGCGGTGAGAATATTCCCGAAGAAAACCGCTCCGAAAAACAGCGCCATCACAAATGATTTTAAAGACCGCGGCGCATGTTTATAACTGAACTCCAGCCCCACAATGGAAACCATGATCTCCGACGAAGTGATTACAATGTAGGCAAAGATCTGCCACAAAATAGACGGTCGAAGCCCCGCATCAATTTTCTCCTGAGCGACCGCGACCAGTCCGAAGGCAATCACCATCACATAAAGCCCGATACTGATCTTCCGGAGCGGAGTGAGGGTGAAAAAGCGGTCCACCAGTGGATAGAGGACCAGAGTGAAAAGTGGAATGAAGGTAAGAATCAAAATCGGATTGATTGCCTGTATCTGACTCGACAGCCAGTTGATCCCAAACAACTCCCGGTTCATGTCCTCGGCCTGAATCACCCAGGACGACCCGGTCTGATCATACAGCGCCCAGAATATCGCAATGAAAAAGTAGAGAATGCAGAGCTTCCCGAGCGCGAGCAATCCCTCTTTACTACCCAGGTCCTTGAAAACCCCGCGCCCCTTGGCCGGGATATGCACAAATTTGTGACGCCCCGCCCAGAAGAAAATCGTGGCGATCAGCATCAGCACTCCCGGAATACCAAAAGCCCAGTGTGGTCCATACCACTCCAGTAACCACGGAGTCAGCAGCGAGGAAACAAACGCACCTAGATTGATCGAGAAATAGAACCAGTTAAAGATCTTCGACAACAGGTGCTGATTTTGGGCGCCGAACTGGTCACCGACGTGTGCGGAGACACAGGGCTTGATGCCTCCCGAACCGAAGATGATGAGCCACAACCCGAGCGACAGCCAGACCTCGGATTTTCCGACGAAACCCATCATGGCGAGAGCGGCATGCCCGAGGCAATACACCAGAGATAACCAAATGATGACACGGTATTTCCCGAAGAAGAAATCCGCGAGCATGGCGCCGAGAAAGGGAGTCAGATAGACAAAACCGGCGAACATGTGGAACTTCTCGCTCGCTTCGGCATCCGTCATCGGAATTCCGGCCCGGTCTCCCATCAGCCACAGATATTTCACCATAAAGATGGTGAGGATCGTCCGCATCCCATAGAAGCTGAAACGCTCCGCTGCTTCGTTTCCGATAATGTAGGGGATTCCCGGTGGCATTTCCCGCGAAGGCCACGGTGTGGTTCGGTGTTCTTTTTTCGACATTTGCGAGAATTTCTAACAGCTTGGTGAAGAAAAAGCCAGTTTTCCTAATTTCTGTCAAACCGACACTGGTAAAATAATAAAAGCAAAGACTTCTGCATAAAATTCTGTACCCAACGTCCTACTGGCATACCGCATCTCATCCGAATCATCGGATAATTTACAACACAAACAGACCAGCAAGAAACCCGCAACTCTCTCACCACTTCTTTCCCCCGAACGTAGCCCCTACTGAAAAAACGCCCTCCCCCAAAACGTAAAAACCCGTTCCGAAACTAATCGGAACGGGTTTTGCAGTTATAAGGGTAAAGAGTTTCTACTGAAGACTCAAGGTCTTATCGGAGGCCTTCTCGGAAGTTTTTATTTTCAACAACTTGCAGACGGTACTGTGAAACACGGTTTGATCGATCTCGCCCATGTCACCATACGAAACCTGCTGAGGATAACCCCACAAAATGACCTGACCAGACATCCGGATCGAATCGGAAACCGGATACCCGAAGCCACCGTAAAATCCATCGCCCTCGCTCGGGTTGAAAACCGGTTCCTCAGCCTCCACATCTGAGAAGGCAAATCCGGTCTTCAGAACCAACACCCGGTCACCCACTCTTCCGCCCGCAGACGAATACTTCCAATCCGACGGGAGATCCTCCTGCTTGTAAGTCCGGAAATAAATCCGCTTCTTAAGCTCGGAATCGATCTGATCTTTCCGCAAATTCGCTTCCGCAGCGCCCTCGGGCAGATTTTTGAAGTAGAGATGGGCGATGGCATCGTGAGCCGCCACTTCGAGATTGTTCATAATCTCCGGCCCCATCAGTTGCTTGAAATTGATGTTTTTATCCAACTCCGCCAGACCGTGGTCAGTGGTAATCAGAAACGCAAGATTACCATCTTTGGTGCCCCGCAAATTGCTCCACGCTGCTTTGGTTTTTTCGACAAAGGCCTGCAACAAAGCATCGGTCTTTTTCACGGCCTCATAAGTTTCATCCGCCCGGGGACCATTGATCCGGCCCGCCATCAGAATATCATCGAGACGACACATCAGGAGTCGCAATTTCTTATCTCCCTGATGAGAAGTCCAGGCTTCCCAGAGACGGTCGAGACGCTGTTCGTCGGTTGCTTCGGGATCAAATTCAGTGAGAAAGTAGGCAGCCTTGTTTTCGCCGGTCTGATTCTGGGACAGCGGCCAGTCATGAACCAAAGTCGGCATCTCCTGACGAGTCGCGGTCTCCCAGATGGGTTCAGCCTCAAGCAGAGAGGAATCCATCGGCCTATTGACAATCGTTCCGCCCGGTCCCCCGACCCGGAAGACATCACTCGGAATTCCGTGGATATTCGTCGTCGTCCCCGTTGCCATGGTGGTATGCCCGGCATAGGTCACCGGGGGAAAGTTAGGTCGCATTCTAGTGGTGGCAGCACCCTCGTCCGCCATTTTCTGCATAAACGCCGCAGCAGCCTGCTCGATGTAGTCACCACGGAATCCGGGGATATTGATCCAAATCACCGTATTGTCACCGCCTCCGCCGCTACCGGCGCCGGTCATTTTCATGTCGCCGTAGCCCTGATCCATCACCTCGGTGTCGACGTCCTCGGCTTCTCCCTGCATGTTTTTGCGCCATTCTTCAAGAATCACGGCAGTAGACTGGTCGCCCGTCATCGCAACACGCTTGTATTGCACACCGGCGCTTCCGGTCCAGATAAACCCGAGGGTGAAGGTGAAAATTAGGACGGCGATAAGTGAGAAAATGCCAAGGGCTGCTGACTTCATGACTAAAGAGGTGTTATTCCATTCAAAATAGGCAAATTCGCCACCTTAAGCAAGCCTCAATGAAGCCGAAGACAGGCAGCAAAGGCTCCGTCAAAGCCGTCGCGCCACGGGAGGCACTCGCGAACCTCTTCGATTTTCAGCCCGCTCGCCTCAATCAACTCCCGGTTTTCCTCGGGATCGATCGAACAGGTGCTGAAAATGATCCGGCCATCAGGCTTGAGCTGCTGCACGGCATTTTTCAGAATTTTGAGCTGCAGAGCCGCCAGTTGCTGAAAATCGCCGGGCTGAAGACGCCACCTGACGTCGATGCGACGTCGCATCACGCCGGTATTCGAACAGGGCAGATCGAGAAGAATCGCATCGAACATCGGCAAATCCTGAAGCTGCTTGGAGGTGGGGCGGGCCCAGTCGATTTCCCGAACCTCGACATTTTCGACTTGAAGGCGGGCAAAATTTTCCTCCATCAGCTTTAGGCGCGACTCGTTCGAATCGGTCGCGATAATTTTCGTGCCCGAAGGCGCCATCGAAGCGAGCAGTGCGGTTTTTCCCCCGGGAGCGGCGCAAGCGTCGAGGATCATTTCATCCGGTTGCGGTGCCAGCAACCAGCAGGCAATCGATGTGCTCGGATCCTGAATATAGATCGTTCCCGATTCAATCCACTCCACCGGAACCGCTCCGGGCGGCAGTTTCACAAATTCCGGATACTCCTCGACCGGCTCGGGACGGTACCCGGTACCATCCTCGACTGTACCCTGTACACTTTCGGACGGTACCCTGTTCAATCGCTGATGATAGCCCTCCTCATCATGAATTCGGGCGTAAACCGGAGACGGAGTGTTGTTCCATTCGCAGAGCGCAATGGCCGCTTCTTCGCCGTAATTTTTTGTCCAGCGCTCGATCAGAAAATCCGGATGAGAATAGCGATCATCCAGCGGCCAGTTTTTTGATTTCTCCTCCAGCTCATCGCGCTGGCGGATCGCATTTCGGAGGATGGCGTTGACCAGTCCCCTTTCATGTTTGGCTGCGAGAGAGACCGTTTCGTTAACCGCTGCGTGATCAGCGATCTTGGTTTTAAAGATCTGGTAGAGACCGAGTCGGAGCAGACACTGGGCGGAAAGTTTCAGAGAGCCTTTCTGGCGCAGCTCGTTGATAATTTGGTCGAGAAAGTAGAGGTGACGTAGCATCCCGAAGAGCAGCTCTTTGGCGAGACCGCGATCCACCGGCTTCAGTTGATAAAAATCCGCGTAGCGATCGAGAAGTTCGTTCGCGTAAGTGGAAGTGTTTTCCCACTCCATGAGACATTCGAGGACGCAGCCCCGTGGATTTCCTTTTTTAAATGACGGTTTTTTGCTCATCGCAGCACAAAGTTAAGTGAAGCCGCTTACATCGTTCGCCCTTGAAATATGGCAAGAGGCAAAAACTTGAAACCGGAAAGGAATTCTTCATCAAGCACGGAGGAGAAACGCAGGATCTAATTAAAAAAAACGGAACAGAAATCCTTACGGATTCCTCTACGGGCTTGAACTAAGTAGAGGAATCCGTCAGGATTTCTTCATCAACCATGGAGGAGAAACGCAAATTTAAAGGCGGTCTGAAACGTCTGCCTCCGGAAGCTTACCAGGGACACACCTGGGTCCATTGGAGCATGACGATGGACCAACGAAGAACCGGCTGGCTATCTCCTTTGATGCATTCCAAAATTAGAGAGGCCCTGCTACATTCCCTGACACGTCACCATCTGATTTGCGGCGTCTACTGCCTGATGCCCGATCACTCTCACTTTTTGATAGGCGGCTTACGCCCTGAGCCGGCCAGCGACCAGCGACTCGCTATGGCACTGTTTCGCAAAGAATGGAACCGACAACTCGCGCAAATAAATCCTCACTTCAAGCTCCAAAAACAGGCCTACGATCATGTCCTCACTAAGCGGGAGCAAACCGATCGAGTGCTTTTTCAAAAGCAAATCAACTATATCCTCGATAATCCGACAAATCACACTTTGGTCCAATCAATCGAAGAATGGGAATACTATGGATCTCTTATCCCCGGCTATCCCGACCTCCATCCTCGAACGGACCGTTTCACGGAAATCTTCTGGAACATCTTCGATCAATTGCGTAAGGATTGCTCGTTTAATCGATGACGAAATCCTGACGGATCCCTCTACATTTTAATACCTTCCGAAATATCGTTCCTCCATCGGAAGCGCGATCACCGGCCAGTTCGCGGGATAGACCCGGACGATTTTTCCGGGACGATAACCTTCGAGGAGAAGATTCGGATTAACGGTGATTTGCACCCCGCTGCTACCCGGTGCGGGATCCACTTTTTTGATCTCCACAATCGGGCCTCGCTTCCGGTCATTTACCGGATCGTAAGTCACCAGACTTTCCCGGGCGACGGCAACCCCGACCTCCAAATCTTTTTGCAGATCATCGAGAAGTTCCGGGCTCACTCCTCCAAAGATATCAATCGTCACCAATCGATTTTTGTTATCCACGGCATCGACTCGACCGGCCAGCCCCCGTTGCTTTTGATAGATGAGATGCTTCTCTTTCTGGGCTTTTGCCGCAAATTCTCTACTTTCCTCATCCAACCAGATTTCGCGAATCCGGCCGGGCCCGTACAGCGTCGCCCAAGTGTAGTTAAAAAGGATTTCCTGTCCTTTCTTCAAACTTTCCAAATCCACCACGCTTCGTCCCTGCCAAACCCGGGCGCTGCTCAGCAGATCAAAAATCTGAGGATCTTCTCCCGGTTTTCCGTCTTCTACCAACACCACAGTCAGCGTCATCTCCTCTAAATCTACAGCCTCGATTTTCCAGAGCTTTCCTGCGGACCGATAGTAACTGAAATCGTCTTCCAGACGGAAACACCGGTTAAAATCTGCCTCGGGGGTGATTCTACCATGCCAGCCCTCAGCCGGCGGCGTTTTATCCTCCGGGTCTTTGATATAGAAATGACCATGAAGATGAGTCCCGTGCGGGATGTCCTCCAGCGCGGCCGGCGCGCCGTGGTAGTAAATCGAACCGTAGGGCAACATCGTTGCAAAGAGCGGCAGATCGAAGTGACTTCGACTATGGTTATCGGTCCGGTCGGTACGCAGCACAAAGCTGCGTTCGGTGTGATCGATCTTAATTAACTCACCGGCTATGTGGTGCGAAGTTCCGGCCGGCGGGTAGTTATTCCCCTTGAGCTGAAACCAACTTAACGTTTCGTTATTATTCGCATCGGTCCGGTAGGCATCCTCTCCACAGAGCGACACCAACGAAACCCATGCGAACATCAAAACACTGATCCAGCGATTCATACCGACCGTTACGCCACGATATCTGAGATCGATTTCAAACTGTCGTTGAAAGTGTCGGTCTCGATTCCCACCCGCTGCCCCATCGTTACAAACAGATTGGAGAGACGGGCATCGCTATCAACCGGAGTGGAACAGATCTTGTAGTGACCTTTCGAATCGCTGACGTCGTATTGCCCTATCTTCGGGAGGTTGAAGTCAACATGTTGTCCATGCTTGATTCCCAGCGATTTACCACCGGCGAGTATCGTCGGTAAATTTGCGTTCCCGTGGCTGTGCCCGTAGGCCATCCCACTTCCCCAGAGTACTTGAGTGGTATCGAGCAAGGTATTGTCGTTTTCTTTCACGGACTTCAGTTGCTCAAGAAAATAGGCAAGATTCTCAATCAAAAAGGTATCAGTTTCCGTAAGTCGACGCATCTGCTCGGGATCGCCGTTGTGGTGGGACAGTTCGTGACGGGTCTGCACGACACCTATCTCGGGTATAGCGAGACCGTGACTTTCACTACCAATCATGCAGGTGATGACCCGAGTCATATCGGTTCGCAGAGCAAGGGTCATCAGATCATAATATAATCGGTAGTACTCCCCGGCTTCACTTTGATCCACTTTGCGGGTGAGTTTACTAACGGTCACCGGATCGATTTCCGGTTTCGGTATATCAAGCCAGGAGTCAGCCCGTTCCGTTCGTAATTCCACCTGACGGACCGCGGTTAAATATTCATCCAGTTTAGTTCGGTCCTCCGCCCCGACTTTTTTGCTCATCTGTTTGGCATCGTCCAACACGACATCGAGCACGCTGGTCCGCCTCTGATAACGCCGCCGCACCACTTCTTTACCATCTTTCTCTACGCCGAAAAGCCGGTTAAAGACCGTGCGGGAATTTCTTTCGGCAGGTAATTGAATACCATCTCTGGACCACGCCAGAGAATGACCGGATACCGCCAGCTCCAGCGACGAAAAACGGGTGTGAACACCCTGAACCTCAGCCATCAACTGATCGATCGAAACCGAGTTACGAAACGCGCCTCCATCGCGGGGCACATCGGCTCCTGTCAGCCAGACTTTATCGCAATTGTGATGTTTCCCGATCCCGTTGGGATGGTGCAGGCCACTGATAGGAGTCATCTCCTGACGAAATTTCTCCAGCGCCTTCATCGGCCCGGTCAGTTCGTAATCCGGACCCGCTTCTTTGATTTGCCAGGTCAGAGTATTGACTCCGTTGGGGATATAGAGAAAGACACTGCGTTTCGGATCCGTCGCCGCCGAATTCGCCATTGCTTTAGCGGGCACCATACAGTCCAGCATGGGCAGCGCCACCGTTGCGCCAAGGCCCCGCAGGGCGGTCCGCCGACTGATTCTCCAATTTCCAGTATTCAGATTCATCACAGTGTCTACTTGATCCTATCGCATCTTAAACAAATCCGAAATAACGAATGCCTCCACGATCGCGCGCAACTGATAGTCAGCCCCTTTTGAGTTCTCGGCAATCACTTCGATCTCATCTTTGTCGTCAAAGGTGATGGCCCGCCGCATCCCGTAAGTCGCGAGTTTTTTGATAAAAGTCCGGTTAAAAGTGTCGATATCATCCATCAGGAGTTGTTTGAATTCGTCCGCATTGGAAAAAGGCCGCCCGTCCGGTAAAATTCCGGAGGCATCGACTTCCGGATTTTCGCCGAGCCCTTTCTGAACCACCTCCCGGGTCCGCCACGAGCCGAGCGCATCGTAGTTTTCAAAAGCGAGTCCATAGGGATCGATCTTTTTGTGACAACTGGCGCAGTTGGCATCCGCCTTGTGTGCCTCCAGCTTTTCCCGGAAGGTCGCTTTAGGGGAATCAACCGGGTTGGGCTCCACCGGTTCAACATTGGCCGGGGGCGGAGGCGGCGTTTTCCCGAAAATCGTCTCGGAAATCCAGACGCCCCGGTGTACCGGGCGATGCCGGGTCCCGTCGGAGGTCAGTGAGAGGATCGATGCCTGAGTCAACAGCCCCCCGCGGCGATCTTCCGGAGTCAAAGCCACTTGTAGAAACTGATCCGTTTCGATTCCCTCCATTCCGTAGTGGGTCGCCAGGCGCGGATTCATCATCGTCCAGTCTGAATCGATAAACTCACGCAGCGAGTGATCATTTTTCAGCATTTCCGCAAAAAAGGCCCGGGTTTCCCCCACCATACTTTCTTCAAGATGCTTGTCATAATCCGGGTAGAGGTTCTTATCGGGCGGAAACTTCCCGACATTCTTGAGCTGAAGCCACTGCCGGGAAAAGGAATCCGAAAACCGGGAGGAACGCTCGTCGTTCAACATCCGAACCACCTGCCCTTTCAAAACATCCGGATTCTGAAGCGTGCCCTTCTCAGCCAGCTCAAACAGCTCGGGATCCGGCATCGTGTTCCATAAAAAGTAGGACAGACGCGACGCCAACTCCCAGTCATTGAGGAAATGGCGATCCTCCTCTACCGATCCCTCTTCCAGAAAGAGAAAGCTTTTTGAACAGATCACCGCCAGCAGGGCCGCTTTCACCGCCGACTCCGGCTTCTCACCCGCGGACCGTTCACTCTGGTAAATTCCGACAAACTTTTCCAGTTCCCCGTCACGCAACGGTCGGCGAAAGGCCCGTTTTGCCAAGGTTCCCAGCGACTCTTCCACCTGCTCAAGATCCCCGCAGTCCGTGGGTAAATAATCGGTCCGCAGCTCCGCTTCCCTCTCCGTCATAATCGGGCCGTGCCAACTCACCTTGTCGATAATAAGAAACGGATAGAGCGGAGCGCCTTCTTCGTTAGTCAATTTCAACTGCCAGGGGATTCGCCCGTCTTCAGTGCTGATAAAAGGCCGTCTCCCGTGCCGCCCCGATCGGGGCAGATTGGAAGGTCCCGGAACATCGTTCCAGATCATAATTTTCTGATTTCCCTCCGGCAGATGAGCCCGGAATGTCAGCGTGACGGGTTCATCCTCGGGCGCCACGACATCCCGGGCAAACAACACCCGGTCGAGCCCCTCGTGATACACATGTAGCCGGGGTGCGCGGCCCCCTTCCAGTTTCAAACCACTCAGCCTGATCGACATTTCATAGAAACCCGAGATCGGCAGTCTACCCGGATTGCCGTAGCGAAACTTATCCTGAGGCCACACTTCATAGCGGAAATGCTCAGCGTCATTTTCCTTGAGCCGTTTCAATTGTTCCTCCGGGAATTTTTCGGAATCGACTGCCCATCTTTCCATCTCCAGAGGCGCTGGCGGCTTTTCCGGATAGGCTTCTTTTAAAATCGTCTCAGCGGCCTGAAAGTATTTTTCAATGTGTGAAGCCGACAGGGTCAAAACCGATCCAATTCTCTCAAACCCATGGTAGTCGGGATCCTCCGTAAACCCTCCGGGATCCGTCGCGTCAAAATGCACTCCGAGGAGATCTCTGATCGTGTTGACATATTCCTCGCGGCTGAGTCGGTGAAATGTGACCCGGTCCCGCGCCGCCATCCGCAACGCTTCGCCTTCGTGAATCCGCGCCGACAACCATTCCACCACAGCGGCACTCTCCTCCGCGCCGGGCAGCACCTCTTCATCCTCCGGAGGCATTTCGCCGGAGCTGATTCGCTCCATCACCTCCGCCCACAGCGGCGTGTCTTTTAATCCCACCTCGCGGGACAAGTCATCGAGCCGGAAATCCCCTTTCTGCTTCTTGTCGTTATGACACCGCACACAGTGCTCATCCAGAAAGGGTTGGATATCTTTATCAAAATCCGGCTGCCCCACCAGATTTACGAGCGGAAAAAAAGTCAGCAACAGCCCGAAAAAGCACCTGGAAAAGTAGAACATGTGAAATCGAGGATAACAGTCCCAAACTTAATGATAACAAGGCTTTAACAAGGAGCGAGAACCACGGAATTGCGTTAAATATCGGTAACAATGAAATTTTTCACTGTTTAAATTTCGGCGGAGTGCTATCCGTAACCATAGATGGCTACTGCCGGTCCCAAAATCCTGTGGAAGGAGCGGGCGTTTTTTCAAAACGATCTCGAAGCTTTGGCGGCCATAGAAAGGGAAGCGGGTGATGCCGCCTGGACCCCGATTCACATCAAGTATTTCACCTGCCATCTCACGATGGATACCCGGGTTATCACCACCGATATTTCGGACGAACCGATTGCCTTTTACGTGGTGGAACATGGCGACGAAAGCCTCTCGATCAATAACATCGCCGTCGATCCCAAATGGCGACGGCTCGGGGTCGCCAGCTTTGCCCTCGGATTGATCGAAACTCTCGCCCGCGAACTGAACTACCGCCAAATCATCCTCGATGTTCAGGAACAAAACCTGCCCGCTCAGCTTCTCTATCGAAAAGCCGGATTTCAGGTCGCCCAGATCCGGAAAGATCACTACGATCCCGGTGAAGACGGTTATCGGATGGTCAAGGAAGTTCACCCACGATAATGCCAATGGAAAGCGCTCCGCATCAGTCCAAGGTGTGGCATGAAACGAACCTTCATTGCGATTTTCTCCGCCATCGGCATTCTCTCGTCCGCAGTTGCCGACGAAACTGCGACAGCCGAGTTCAAGCCGATCTTTAACGGCAAAGATCTCACCGGCTGGAAAGTGCCGAAAGACAATATCTGGTGGCTTGTCGAAGACGGCGTCTTGCAAGTTCGCAGTGGTCCGAAGCAGACAGGAAACATTCTCTGGACCGAAAAAGAATACAAAAACTTCATCGTCGAATGTGAATTCCGTTTTGGAGAAGGCATCATTGATTCCGGGATCCACGTGCGGAATATGGATCAGATCCAGATAGGTATTTCAGGTTCGTTGAAGCGTGATATGACCGCCTCTCCCTACATCCCGGGTAAAGGTTACCCTGTAGAGGCCGAGGGTGTTGCAGAACTGTTAAAAGAGAAAGACTGGAATCATCTCAAAATCGTCGTAGTTGGTAAAAACTACACTTCCTACCTTAACGGTAAAAAAGTGATGACCTACGATTCCGGCAGCGCTATCGCGAGAGGCCCCATCGGCATCCAGCTCCACGGAAAGCGCGACATGTCAATGGACTACCGGAACCTCAAAGTAGCAGAACTGTAGCGGGCAAATCGCAGCTACCGAAAAACAATAGATACGGAATAGCTGCGCTGACGTTTCTCTAGTGAAAATCATGCGACTGCGTCTGTAGCGCAGTCGCAAACTCCAAAGCCTCCACCCCCTCCGTAAAGATAGAGGTCACATCCTCCACCCTCTGGAGATGACCGTAGACCATCAAAAAAGGCTCCTGCGTGATAGTGAGGCGGTACTTTTCAAAAACGGAGGAAGGAACAAAGGCATTCGAAATCCCCGTTTCATCCTCCAGGCTGATAAATAGATTCCCCTTCGCCGTTCCCGGCCGCTGACGACAGATCACCAAACCGGCGATGATGAGTCGGTCGCCATGTTTTCCCAGCTTCAAAGCCTCCGCCGTCCAGACCTGCGGGATTTGATTTCGGATATAAGCCATCGGGTGTTTCCCCGTCGTTAAATCCAGTCCCTCATAATCCGCCCGAAGCCGCTCCACCGCATTCATCGGCAAAAGCGGCCCCGCCAGCTCTTGCTCTTGCTCTTGCTCTTGCTCTTGCTCTTGCTCTTGCTCGGAAAAACGGGGATCAAGAACAAGATTAGGAGCAAGAGCAAGATTAGGAGAAGTAGCGATTTTGGCGGCGGACTGATTTTGTACAGGGTACAATCCCGGACTGTACCCTGTACAATCGCCGCCGGAACGCCGCCGACTCCACGAAAATAAATCATCCCGCTCAAGATAAGTCTCCACTTTCCACAACGCATCGCGACGGTGCTCCGTCAGTTCATCGAATGCGCCGATCTTCGCCAGAACCCTACGCTGATCTTTAGCCAGCCCCGTTCTCTGAAGACAGTCCTCCAGCGAATCCCATTCCCGGTAGGCCCGCTGCATCACAATCCGCGCCGCCGCCGTGCGATCGAGCCCTTTGACCTGCCGGAGGCCGAGTCGAATCGCCTGATCCGATATCACAATCGTTTCATAATCCGACTCCACGATGCAAACTGGCAAAACTTTAATCCCGTGGTGATCCGCATCCTTAATCAACGTCGCCACCGAGTAGAACCCCATCGGTTGGTTATTGATTAAGGCAGTATAGAATTCAGCAGGACGGTGAACCTTTAACCAGACACTGACATAAGCCAAAAGCGCAAAACTGATCGCATGACTCTCGGGAAACCCATAGAGCGCAAATGATTTGATCGAGCCCTCAATCCGGTCCTGAACCGATGGCGCCACCCCTTTGGCATCCATCGCGGCCCGCAGCTTCGCGATCACTTTATTCATCCGCACATCCGAACGGTTGAAACTGATCGCGCGTCGCAACTCCTCCGCCTCCGACCCGGTAAAATCGGCAATAATCATCGCCATCTGCAATACCTGCTCCTGAAAAATTGGTACCCCGAGCGTCCGCTTCAAACAGGGTTCAAAAGACGGATGAATATAATCGATCGCTTCTTTACCCCGCCTGCGATTCAGATAGGGATGCACCATATTCCCCACAATCGGTCCGGGCCGAATCAACGCCACTTCCACCACCAGATCGTAGAAACAGGTTGGTTTCATCCTTGGCAGCGTGGATTGCTGAGCGCGACTTTCGATCTGAAAGACCCCGACCGTATCCGCCCGTGTCGCCATTTCATAAACCGCCGGATCATCCTGGGGAATGGTGTGGAGATCAAACTCCCGGCCCGCTCCCCGGACCCGGCACAGTTCCACCGTATCCTGAATCGCCGCCATCATTCCGAGACCGAGTAAATCCACTTTCACAATGCCGAGGTCCTCGCAATCATCCTTATCCCACTGCACCACAACCCGTCCCGGCATCGAGGCATTTTCCAGCGGCACCACGGTATCGAGCGGGCGATCGGAAATCACCATCCCACCGGAATGCTGCCCGAGATGTCTCGGCAAACCAAACACCGACTGCAGCAAACAAACCAAAGCGGGCAACCTCGGATGCTCCCCGGAAAGCCCCGCTTTCTGGATCTGCTCATCCAACTCCAGAGTGTGCGGGAAATCGCCGTGCCCGTAGAGATCCGAAAACCGGCCGAGCACATCCTCCGGCAAATTGAGCACTTTCCCCATCTCCCGCATTGAGCTGCGCCCGCGATAGGTAATCACATTCGCCGTCATCGCCGCACCACGAGGCGCATATTTTTGATAAACATGCTGGATGACACGCTCGCGACGATCTCCACTCGGCAAATCCAGATCAATATCCGGCCAGGAGCTGCGTCCCTCACTCAAAAAACGCTCAAAGAGCAACTCCTGTTTAATCGCATCGACCGCCGTAATCCCGAGACAGTAACAAACCGCACTGTTCGCCGCACTCCCCCGTCCCTGAACCAGAATCCCATCGCTTCGCGCAAAATCGACGATCTCTTTTACGATCAAAAAATAGCCGCAAAAATTCAACTTCCCGATGATCCGCAACTCATGGTCGAGTTGATTCCGGATTTTAGCCGACATTTTCGGATACCGTTTTTTTGCGCCGAGATAGGTTTCGCGACGAAGCACCTCCGACATTGTCTCTCCGTCGCCGGTGGGAAATTTCGGAAACTCGTAGCCCAGATTGGTCAGCGTAAAATCGAGCCGGTCCGCGAGCCGCTCCGTATTCTCAATCGCCTCCGGCCAGTCCGCAAAAAGCGCCTTCATTTGAGGGGCCGACTTCAGATAACGCTCCGAATTCCGCTCCAGCAACTGGCCCGCCTCATCGAGATGAGTGTAGTGCCGCAGGCAGGTAAACGCATCCTGCAAGAGCCGCCCCTGCCGCTCCGCGTAACAGACCCCGTTACTCGCCACAACCTGAAGCCCCTCCGCTTCCGCGAGATCTTTGAGACAGCAGTTCACCCATCTTTCGCCCCGCACGAGGTGGCGCTGCACCTCGACGCAGACATTATCCTTTCCAAACAGATAAATCAGCTGCTGGATTTTCTTCCGGGCCAGATCCCGATCGCCCCGCTCCAGCGCCTGCCGGACCGGGCCCTCTTCATCTCCGCTCAGACAAATCAAACCTTCGGTAAACGGCTCCCACTCCTGCCAATCAACCGCGCCCTCACCTTTTGCGGAGCGCAGTTTCATCCGGGTAATCAACTGACACAGGTTCTGATATCCCTTGCGATTTTTCACCAGTACCGGCAGAGCCGAGCCATCCGCCATCGTAACCTCCGCCCCGACAATGCCCCGCACCTGAAATTCCCTCCCCGCGTGATGAACCCGCGCCGACCCGAAAACCCCGTCCCGGTCCAGCATCCCGATCGACGACATTTTCAACTGAGCCGCACGAGCCACCATATCCTCCGGCTGGGACGAGCCCCGAAGAAAACTGAAAGCACTCCGGGCATGTAATTCAACAAACCTCACAAAACAAATAAACAGTGTTCTAAATAACGTTGCTCATTTAGTCACGAATACAAATACTTTTTGAGGAAGCGGAAACATGCCACATCGCGCCGGAGGGAACTTCTTAGACTTTTTTTCAATAAATTTTGAAACCTCGTTTGGGTGATCCCCAATGAATTAGTGAAACCGCTTAACTCATGAATAAATCGCTCAAAACCATCTCTTTTCTCGCTGTCTTCATCACCTGCCTCCCTCTCGCCGCTGACGCCTACGAAGTCGTCTACTGCGGTCGGGACGGGATGTCTCTCCGAACCGGCCCGGGCACCAGTTACGACAAAATCGGCTCAGTTCACCACGGGGCTTATGTCAGCCCAACCGGCGAACAAGTCTGGCAATGCGGCGTCCTCTGGGCCCGGGTCTCCATCTCCGGCTACATGAAAACACGGGGTTCCAGCCGGTATCTGACCGAGATGCATCCCGGCCATTGGCAAGTGACCTGGTGGGCCCCCGGAGACAACTTTGTCGCGATGCGCAGCTCCGAATCATCGCGCTCCCGCCTGTTGGCCAAGCTATTCACCGGGACAACTCTGACCGGTCACGCCCACTGCAGCAGTAAATATCTACATGCTACGGCTGATGCCTGGGTTGCCGTCAGAACCAGCAGTGGAAAAGTCTACCTGAGGTAGGGACGCCGGAATTAGAGCGTGTCGTAAGGCTGGGAAAAAGTATCACCTTTTTCAATATCGCCGGATTCGAGACCTTTCAGAAACCACCGCATCCGCTGCTCGGATGATCCGTGAGTAAAGGCATGAGGAACCACCCGACCGGTCGACTTTTTCTGAATGGAATCATCACCAACCGCATTTGCCGCCCGCATCGCCTCCTCAATATCGCCACGCTCGAGGTATTCTTTACTGTGATAGGCCCAGACTCCTGCATAGTAGTCCGCCTGAAGTTCGAGACGAACCGACATTTGATTGCCATCCGGCTGCCCCCGTCTCGCCTGAACTTTCTTTGTCGTCCCGAGTAAATGCTGCACGTGGTGACCAACTTCGTGAGCCAGCACATAGGCTTGAGCAAAGTCACCCGGAGCGTTGAAACTACTCTCCAACTCATCGTAGAAACTCAAATCGATATAGACACTCTGGTCAGCCGGGCAGTAAAACGGACCCATCGCTGAAGACGCGCCACCACAGGCAGTTCTCACAAACTTGCGATAGAGCACCAGTTTCGGAGGTTGATACTTGGCATTGTGCTGAGCGAAAATTCCACCCCACACTTCTTCGGTACTTCCGAGAACCACAGACACAAACTCAGCCAGTTCTTTTTCTCTTTCAGACTGAACCAGTTCCACCTGCCCCTGTTGCGCCGGTGGCTGCTGAACACTGCTGCCTCCAAGGAGAGCAATCGGATCGATAATCCCCAATTTCCAGAGAAACAAACCGGCAATAATCGCGAGGACAATGCCCTTGATTCCAAACCGGCTCGCAATGAGTTGAAAAATCTGCAATCCGGCGCCCGATCCAACGGTTCGTGCCCCGCGGGCTGAGGTCGCTCTGCGATCCTCAACGTTGTCGCTCGCTCTTCTTCCTTTCCAACGCATAATCTTAATGGGGTTCAGCAGCCTTCCGCGCCAATTGCAGCCTCGTTCGGGACGCTGCGCACAATGACCGCTCTTTCCCCGACTTTAGCTGCACTATTCATTGTCGCGCAATCTGAATTGTGAATTTTACGCTTTGACCGGAGATTTGATCACCCGGTGCAACAGGTAAATCCAGACAACACCGAGCAGTGCAATAACCGCTCCAAAGAACTCGCGGCTCAACTCGACACGGGGATCCTCAGCCGACATGCTGGTCTGAGTCATCGTAAACGCTTCATCGCCAAAGAGGTTTTGATAAAGTCCGGGGCCGGTGGTCACCATTTCGAGGAGACAGGCAACCACTCCCAGCCCGACCAGCCAAACGGGGACTTTTTTCCAAAGTGACACCAGCAGAAGCACCGCGATCACCAGATAGAACAAAAGCCAGAGCGCGGCATCGAGACTCGAAGGGTTGTGATAGATCTGGGGATCAATATCGTTCCTCTGGAACCAGGCAAACACCAGAAAAAGCACACCGGCGATGATGGTGACAACACGAATGGGAAGGCTGAATTTCATTTTCCGCAATGAACACAGGATTGCCAGCCCGGTCAAGGTCGCGCAATCACAAGGCCGTCGCTACAAGTTGGCGTCGAGAAATTTAATCGCCTTTTTCTGAGCTTCGTTGCTGAACAGAAACATCGTGTTGTGCCCCCAGAAGCGATAAGTTTCCATTTCATGTTTCACCGAGAATTTCTTCAATTTGTCCCGGAATATTGTAGCCTGTTCAATCGGGACCAAATCATCATTTTCGGCATGGTAGAGATGAAACGGAACTGTTTTCCTATCGATGTAGGTGACGGGAGAGGCTTCACGGTAAACACTCCGATACTCGTCCAGAAAACCTCCGATAAACTCGGCGAGAATCGGGCTATGCGGAAATTCATCGAAATCGCAGGGAAGTCCACCCGCCACAACCAGCTTGACCCGCGCATCGTCTCCCCCATAAGGACGATCGATCCGGTCACCCTTCTGCAAAACGCCCAGCATCGCTGCGAGGTGAGCACCGGATGAATACCCCCACACACCGATTCTGTCGGGATCGACCTGGTATCGCTTCGCATAATGACGCAACCAGCGAACTGCGAGCTGCACATCATGAACCTGAGCGGGATAGCGGAACTCGGGAGCAAAACGATAACTGATGTTAAACACAACATAGCCCTCTTTTGCGAGTCGCCGGGCGATTTGCGCCATATCTCTGCGACTCCGACCGGCCCATCCGCCTCCATGAATCAAAACCACAGCGGGTCCCGCTTTGGTTCGCTTCTGAGTGTAAATATCACCTTCCAATTCCTGCGACCATCCATCAGGAGAAAAGCGGACCGTCAGCATTGGCGGCGGACTCCCGCCGAAAGCAAATCCACTGATCCCCAGGGTGATAAACAAGATAAAAGAAAGGTAGTTATTCACGGTCGACAGCTGGATTACATGCGGTTTCTGAAAAATTTGATGGGGCCCCCTACGACCGGAAGATGTTCAAAAATCCCGGCAGTTGAATCCCAGAAATCCTGATGAAAGACCACTTTCCCCGCTTCGTCGAAACGAAGCTGGGACATCCCGATCGTTACGATGGGCTTCCCGTCATTAATTTTTTTTCCTGAATAACTCATTTCCCATCGAATGTAAAGATCGCCACTGGCGTCCCTCATTTCAGAGAGATACTTCACCGTCCCCGTATCCAGAATTTCCGCCGTCGCTTCAAAATGCGCCGCCAAATCCTCCGCAGTCCGGATAGTCTTTAAGGTATCATTAAAATAAAGATTTCCAGAATAAACTTCCTTCACATTGTCTCCGATCGACTCAGAGGCCAAATCGGCGAGGAGGACCTTCCACCGTTTCAGGGATTCCGTTTCAAGATCACTGCCCGCAGCTGGAGCCGGGATTTCCCGCGCACTCGTCAGCGCCGCATGATATTCGTCCACCAGATTTTCCGAAGAGGGACCGTTTGCTAATCCCAAAAGCAGAAACGAGACGACCACACCGATCACAAAGAAAATGACCGCTATCGCAATGGTTCCACTCATATCACTTCAATTTAGAAAGGGCCTCCCTGCCCCGCTTTTTGTTACTGGGATCGTCCCGTTCCCGAACCGGCATCGAAATTCCCTTTTCGATGGCCGCTTTAGCCTCTGCCGTTCGTCCCATCGCCGCCAGAGTGATTCCCATCTCGATTTGATGGACCAGCCGTTCGGGATTTAACGCGATCGCTTTACGATAAGCCGATATGGCCTCGCTGTAGGATCCCTGTGGAATTCCTCCATACACCATTTTTGCAATTCCCTTAACAACCGGCGAGAGCTCGGCTACGCCCGTGTTCCAGCGTCCCAACATATGCCAGGCGTAGTCTGACTTCGGATTGAGTCGGATCGCCTCTTCCGCGTATTGCTTCACATATTTGGAATACTCCACCTTTTGTTTGGATCCAATGTAATCAAGGAGACGACCATAGCTGATCGAGACTGCCAGATTGGCATCGCTGTTTTCAGGAGCGAGATTGAGGGCCTTCTTTGAATAAGCCAAGGCCATTTCACCGGCTTTTTTCTTCCCCGCATCCGAGGCCTCGTCCACCATTGACTCTCCATACTGCTTCGCAATACCTAACAACACAACCACGTTGTCCGGTGCTATAGCCTCAGCCTGCCGGTAGAGTTCAAACGCCCCTTTTGTATCGAGGGCCCTATCCTTTGCTTCCGCTTCGGATATCAACTGTTCAAGATCCTGAGCATCCGACGGAAGAAAGTATACCAAACTTAAAATAGTAACGTAAATTAACGATTTCATTTTTGAAAAAGATAGTGGGAGACGATCCATTCCTCCCCGTTTTTATAGCCCCAAAGTTCGGCGCACGCCATATAGAATATCCTCCAATAGTTCCACCACAACTTCGAATCCGCTGAGCCGTAAGTATCGGCGAACGTTTCCATAATCTCGTCCTTGTGTTGATCCATATTCTCCAGCCACTTTTCGGAAGTGATCTGGTAGTGTGTCCCGGACACCTGCCAGTGAGCCACATTTTTCAAGTGGTCCTGAAAATGAAGCAACAAATCATCTGATGGCATTTGTCCACCGGTGAAAAAGTACTTCGCCATCCAGTCATCTTCACTCTCCGCCACATAGTGATAAGCCGCGGTGCGATGAGTGAAAATATGGACAAACAATTTCCCCCCCGGCTTCAGCCAGTGAGAGATTCGCTCCATCAGAAGAGCGTAATTTTTCATATGCTCAAACATTTCCACCGAGACCACCCGATCGAACACGTCTCTGCCTTCACCTTCGTAATCGATTAGATTCGCGGTTCGAACGGTCAAGTTATGGAACCCTTTGGCCGCCGCCACCTCATCGATGTATTCTTTCTGAGTGGCGGAATTTGAAACCACCGTGATTTTCGAATTAGGATAGTGCTCCGCCATCCACAGGGACAGAGAGCCCCAACCGCAGCCCAGTTCAAGGATCCGCTGTCCATCTCTCAATTCAGCCCGCTCGCAGGTCAAAGCCAGCATCGCCTCTTCCGCTTCGCCGAGGGTTTCTTCTCCCGTTTCGAAGTAGGCACTGCTGTATTTCATGCGCGGCCCGAGACAGCGCGCAAAAAAAGAAGTGGGTAGTTCGTAATGTTGATCATTTGCCTCCTCGGTACTAATCGCCAACGGCATCGCCCGCAATCCCTCGGCATGTTTCAATACAGCAGCCTCCCGCTCAGCCTCCGTTTCGGCAACGTGCTCATTCAGTGTTGCAGCAAGGCGTTTTCGGATCCCCCACCGAATCACTGAATCGGGAAGGATACCGGTTCCAATCAAATTATTTATCGTACTCATCTGGTTTTGGGCGGTAGTGGAATAAAAGCTGAAGTGGTTTTCTGATATTGACGGTACGCCTCCCCCCGCTTCTTCAGCGACAGTTTTTCGGTGAGAGGAATACCGGTGACTCGCAAAAGAAAAAACAACATCGCAGCCGGAGCGAGGATTGCGAAGAATCCATACTCAGCAGGCAGGGCGATCAAAAACAGGCCCCACCAGAGTAGCGATTGAAAAAAGTAGTTGGGGTGCCGGGAATACTTCCACAAACCTTTTCGACAAACTTCCTTCGAATCCTCCTGAGAAGCCGCGAAAGATTTCAACTGACTGTCAGCAATCGATTCTCCGATCACACCCACCAGCCAGAGACCCAATCCCAAAATTTCCGGCCAATCGAATCCGACCTCGGCATTTCCCGAAATCAGATAAACCGGAAGCATCAACAGCCAAACCAGAAGTGCCTGGGCTTGAAAGAACCAGAAAAACGCGTAGCGACCCGGGAACTTTTCTCTGAGAACCACATACCTGCCATCTTCCGAAGGATGATGTTTTTTGATTCGTTTGACTAGATGACCTCCCAGCCTGAGGGACCAGATTACGATAACAGCCGAAATAGCAACTCTCCTCCAGATCCATCCATCACCCAAAACGGTGTAAATAAGACACACAGGAGTGAAGGCAAAGGCCCACACCGCGTCGACAATCGAAAGATTTGCGATCTTCTTACTCAACCAACGGGCCAGAAAGAAAAGAATAAAGAGAAAAACCGCAGTTGTAATCAGGTCATTCATAGTGCCGGTCTGGTTTTACGAATTAAACCAAGGATTCCGGGGTAAAGCACCACCAGTAGGAATGGAACACTCACCGCCCACGCGGCAATACAATGGAGGCAGGTCATTCCATATAGAGAAAAGAACTCTGCTGGGGAACGGAAAAATATTTCCAGCATCACCGGGAACGAAAACGCAATCGGGTCAGCTGAGAACAACTTCTCCCCCATTCGGATAAAAGGCAATATCGTTCCAATGTGAAGCGGCATACAAAGCGTATTGATCCCGTGAATCACCGGCTGATTCAGCTTCAGGATCAAACCCGAGGCTAAACCTAGAATCGACGGCGTTCCTAAAATCGGAAATAAGCCAGTTCCGATTCCCACGAGAATAGCCAAAGTGATTCTCCGGGGCGAAGCGCCCTGAGTCAGAAGCGTTTTGATCAGGCGGAGGACCCGCTTATACCCCAGAAAGGAACGCGGCACGTTGTCGTCCTGAGCCATCAGATTATCGCAACTCCGTTTTCTTTAGTCAGTTCCGCTGCATTGTAGGGTCGGGTGTAGACTCCTTGAACGACGCTGATCGTCCGCGCAGAAAAACCAGCTTCACAATACTTCAGGTAGTAATTCCACTTCCTGACAAATTGCTCATCAAACCCGAGAGCTTTCACTTCCGCTAACCTACCATTAAAATTTTCATACCAGTGGCGCAGGGTTCGATGGTAACTGGTTCCCATATCTTCAAGACCATGCAGGAACAGATCCCCGGTGGCATTGAAGGCCTCGTTCATTCGCCCCACGCTGAGCAGTAAAGATCCGGGGAAAATATGTTTCTGAATAAAATCGGTTCCTTTTCGCAAGGTCTTATGATCACGATCCGCCACTGTGATCATTTGCACGGCAACCAAACCGTTGGGTTTCAGCACCTCATTCACCTTTTGACACCAGGTTTTGAGATGCTCATCCCCAACCGCTTCCAGCATCTCGATGGAGGCAATTTTATCGAACTGTCCTTCGATATCCCGGTAATCCTGAAGCCGCAGTTCGATAAGATCCTCAAGCCCTGCCGCCTTAACCCGGGCGACCGCCTCTTCAAGCTGGGCCGGCGATATCGTTACCCCGGTGATTCGGCAGCCATATTTCCCGGCCGCATAAATACTGAAACCTCCCCATCCACACCCTATTTCCAGGACGTGATCCTCTTTCTTTAACTGCAATTTCCGGCATAAAGCCTCATACTTATTGTTTTGAGCCTCCTCCAGCGACTCGGCGCTATCGGTAAACCTGGCACAAGAGTAGGTCATCGAAGAATCAAGCCACAATCGATAGAAATCATTCCCGAGGTCATAGTGCTCTTCGATATTTCTGCGACTTCCATCCCTGGTATTTTTTCTTTTCAAGTGCGACATCCGATCGAACAACCGGAGGAATCCCACCATTTTTTCCTGCACCGCGACACCCTTTGCATCTTTCTGAGAGGCCACATTAATGGCAAACCATTCGATCACCGCGCGGATATCGGGAGTCTCCCAATGACCTAACACATAAGCCTCACCCAGCCCCACATTGCCGTGCAACACACACTTCCGGAAAAACTCCGGATCCTTAACCTGAATCTCTGCCCGGGGAGCGCCATCTCCGTTCCCATAACAGTGAGAGGTCCCGTCCGGAAGGGTCAGCCTTAGCTCTCCTTGATTAAAACTTGATAGCACCTTAAACAAAATGCCGGAGAAAAAAGGATTTAGTTTGTCGTTCATGACTTGTCTTTAATGGGGTCGGAGATGGAAGAATGGGGACGATACAAATCTGTCTGCAAGTCCCGGTTTAAATGTTTTTTGTAGTAGGGAATCTTTTTCATCCAGAGGCGTAACGCCTGCCAATGGATTCTGAAAATCACAACCAAACCGAGCAGCGGAAAGCGAACCGAATACCAGAGAAGGCGCCAATCGCTCAGCGGCTTTCTCTCTCCGTGAATCCAGCTAACCAGAGTAGTTTGATCGTCTTCGACGTTATCGATGTGAATCTTCAGACTTTGGTCCGGGATCTTGATCTGAAAGTCGAATTCAGCCTGAAGTTTTGAAAACGGCGACACATAAAAATTCTTTGGTGCCCGGAGTTGGAACCTTCCGTGACTATCACAATCGGAAACCAACCACCCCTTCAATTCCCGAAACGTATTGCAAACTTCCACCACCACGTGACGGGGAGTCCCATCCATCGAAAAAATACTATAGAAACACACCGGATTGAAAATGTATCCAAGAACGCGGGGCATCGTTAAAAGCCGAACTTTATCGTCACTCCGCAACTCCACTCCGTGATCGTGAAGCCACTCTTTTAAATTGGACCGAATCTCCGTCTTACCGAGATCAATATGGTCTTTCACTAAAATGCGGTAAAGACTCCAGGGCTTCCGACCCATCAATTTCACCTTCCGATTCAATTCAGGCAATTCATCCAGATCGACATCAAAATAAAATAAACGGTAACAGAATTCGTGTTGGGATGGCACGAGGCGTTTATGAACCACTTTGCAGTCGTAGAGACAGGAATTCAACGCAGCTCCCATGGATCCCCTCCCAATATTTGTTCACATACTTTCACCGCTGACAGGATTCCATCTTCATGGAAGCCGTACCTCGTCCAGGCTCCCGCAAAGTAAGTACGCTTACCATCTGTGGCACGGTTTAAGTCCCGAATCCTTTTCTGTGCGCCAATAGCCTCCAAATCAAACAGCGGATGCTCGAGAGACATCTCGCGGTGAACCTTTTCCTTTTTAACCAGATCGCTGGCGTTTAAGGACACAAAGTAGTTCTCATCTTTCGAAACTCCCTGCAGACTGTTCATCCAATAATGGGTAGTGGGAATCCCCTGACTGTTGGAACGATAGTTCCATGATGCCCAGCATTTGCTATTCCGGGGCATCACCTTTGGGTCAGAGTGAATTTTGATTTCGTTCGGTTGATAGGCAAAAGCGGCGAGTATCTCCGACTCATCCGGTGTCGGGTCGCCAAGGATCTTCAAACTGGTGGGCGCGTGAGTCGCAAAGATTACCCGATCATATCGCTCCTCTGACCCCTCCCTGACTGACAGGTATACCGACTCCCCTCTTCTTTCCACCCTGGTTACCGGTTGGTTGATATAGATTTGATCACGAAACGGACGGATCACTCTCTCAACGTAGGCTTGAGATCCTCCGCAAACCGTTCTCCACGGGTGCTGCGTGGCGAGCCCCAGAAATCCGTGGTTGTGCCAGAACCTCAGAAGTGTGACCGCTGGAAACTGGAGCATCTTCTCCGGTGGAGTGGACCACACAGCCGAACTCATCGGTATCAAATACCGGTCCAGAAAGTCACTTCCATAGCCCCTCTTTTCCACATATTCCGAGAGCGTCATCGACTGCCACTCGGGTTCGTCGAGCGCAGTAATCGCTTCCTTGTTAAATCGGTTTAGTTGCACGAGAAATTTCCAGTGCCGGAGATTGAACAAATTCTTCCGCTGCGCGAACAGCGTGTTCAAACCGGCTCCGTTCCATTCCAAACCGGATGGTCCGTGATGCACACTGAATGACATAGATGTCGACTTGGTCGGCACATCCAGTTCCTTGAACAGTCGAGTCAAATGAGGATAGGTCACCTCATTGTAGACCATAAAACCCGCGTCAAAATTGACCTCTCCATCGCCTTCCGGAACCGTGACGGTATAGCTGTGTCCTCCAATTCGCGAGTCGGCTTCGTAAACGGAAACATCATACTTCCGGTGTAGAAACCAGGCAGAGCTGAGGCCGGCGATTCCGCTTCCGATGATAGCAATTTTCTCACTCATTTCCCTATTCGGGCTTTCTTTTGTTGCCCGGCTTCATCGTAAATACGGGCGGGAACCGGTTTCAGGTCGTAAATCAATCCAAGCTTTTCCATTGCCCTCAAAGCATAGTAACTCAGATCAACTTCAAACCAGTAAAAGCCCTGTTGAGCGGAATGTTGATAACGATGGTGATTATTGTGCCAGCCCTCGCCGAGGGTGATCAACGCCAGTAAAAAGTTATTGCGACTGTCGTCTTCGGTTTCGAATCGACGGCTGCCCCACACATGAGCCAGCGAGTTAATGAAAAGAGTACCGTGAAGTAGCACTACCGTGCTGATAAAGAATCCCCACACAAACAGCTGCCATGCATTCGTGCCCAGTCCTGGAAAATAGCTCTCCAGCAAGGCTCCCAGACCCAGTAACATAGCCCCGTATGCCAGAGGCACGATGTAGTCATATCGATTCAAGAAAACCAGTTCCGGAAACTTGGCGTAGTCCTTTACCTTCTGATAATCCGTAGAGAAATTTTCGGGATAGAACAACCAACCGATGTGGGCAAACCAGAAACCCGACTGAACCGGTGAATGTTTGTCGTGGGTTTCATCGGAATGATTGTGATGATGGCGGTGATTGGCAGCCCACCAGAGAGCACCGCCCTGCATTGAGGTATGCCCCCACACCGCAAAGATAAATTGCATCAAGCGGTTTGCTTTAAACGCTCGATGCGAAAAATAGCGATGGTAGAAAGCGGTAATGGCGAACATTCTGACCACATACAGAAACACCGCTGCAGCCACAGCAAACCAGCTCCACCCCACCCAAATCACTGCCAGACAACCGCCATGGATGAAAATATAAGGAAGGACCCGTTTCGGGTCGATTTTCATCGAGGATACGCCGTCCGACTGATCCGGAAGCTCAACCTTCTTCTGTGTCGCTTGGGAATCCATAAATAGGTATCAAAAGTCGCAAAGTCCGGAATGGTACGATTCATTCGCGAAAGCGGCTCTTTTGGATTCAACAATTCGGTCGCGAATCTTTCATCGCGATCGAATTGGCGACTAATTGACCGAAGTCAGTTACTTCAGGCCCAGAACGTCCTGCATATCGAAGAGCCCGTTGCGGTGCCCCTCTGATTTGACCCATTTGGCAGCACGCACTGCGCCACTGGCAAAGGTGTAGCGACTCGACGCTTTGTGAGTCAGCTCAATGCGCTCGCCATCAGCGGCATAGATAACGGTATGATCCCCCACCACGTCCCCGCCGCGAACGGCATGAACGCCAATTTCGTCACTGGTCCGCGCCCCCACATCGCCGAAGCGACCGTGGCGACAATCATCGTCGTAAGAAAGCTCACGCGCCTCAGCGAGGATCTCGGCGAGCCTTCGGGCCGTTCCACTGGGTGAATCTTTTTTGTGACGGTGATGCATCTCCACCACTTCGAGATCAAAATCTTTACCCAGAATTTCAGTGGTTTTCCGGGTCAGCCAGAAAAGTGTGTTCACTCCCACCGAAAAATTAGGAGCGTGAACGATCGGGATTTCCTTCGATGCCTCGTCGATCAATTTTAACAGGTCGTCGTCGTGCCCGGTGGTTCCCATTACGAGAATTTTTCCGTGCTTCAACGCAGATTCGACCAACTCTCTGGTGAAAGTCGGCAGGGTAAAATCGATGATTGCATCGCATTTGACGATCGCATCCTCCAGGGAGTCCCCCATGTCGATCCCCACTTCAGCAACCGTATCAGCATCTTGATTGGCACACTCGGTCACGGTCTGACCCATCCGGCCTTTGCAGCCGGTTACCAGGATTTTCAGCTCACTCATATCAGCTATACAGTCTGAAGTTATACCAGGCCCAGATCAGTGAGAATGCTCCTCAATTCCGCCTTTTTCTCGTCGGACAACTTGACCATGGGAAGGCGCACCCGGTCGGAACATTTTCCGGCAAGGCTCAAAGCGGCTTTGATCGGCACCGGATTGGTGTCGAGTTGAAGGAATCCTTCAAAGAGCGGCGCATACTTCTCATTGAGCGCCATGGCCTCAGCTTCGTTTCCGTCAAGCATGGCCTGAACCATGTCCGCCATGACTTTGGGAATCAAATTCGATGCCACAGAGACAACGCCGCATCCACCGGCTTTCATAAAATCAATCGTCAAGCCATCGTCACCCGAGAGGATTTCGAAATCAGCGGGAAGCGCGGCTCTCAATTCGATGACTTTCTGGACATCTCCGCCGGCCTCTTTGATCGCCCGGATGTTGCTGCAGGATTCCGCCAATCTCACCACGGTTTCCGTCTCGATGGCGATACCACAACGGCCCGGGATCGAATAAAGCATCAGGGGCAGCTCGGTGGCATCGGCAATTGCCTGATAGTGGCGGAACAACCCTTCCTGGGAAGGCTTGTTGTAATAGGGCGCCACCAGGAGAGCGGCATCCGCACCGATTTTCTCGGCGTGCTGCGTCATCGCAATCGCTTCGCGAGTAGAATTGGAACCTGTTCCGGCGATAACCAATCCACGTTTTTTAGTGTGTTTTACCGCCAGCTCGATCACGAGATTGTGTTCTTCGTGGGACAGCGTGGGAGATTCCCCGGTCGTTCCCGTCGGAACGACTCCGCTGATTCCGTTGCTAAGACTGGCATCAATCAAATCCCGGAACCGCTCGGCATCGATCGTGCCGTCGTCGAGAAATGGTGTAGCCAGTGCGGTATGTGCTCCTGCAAACATAGTATCAGTTATATATTAGAGTGGTAAAAAAGTCTTGGGTCAGGCGATCGACGGGATTAGCAGATTGCCTTCAAAGGTAAATTCGGCGGGACCGAGCAAAGTCACATCGCTGTAGTCGCTGCCATCGCGGTTGAATCCGATCTCAAGGACGTCGCCGCCCGCCACGCGGACTTTGATCGGTCCATCTATATCGTGCAGCTCAGAATAAATCAAGGCACAGGCCGCCATCCCGGTTCCGCAGGCGAGGGTCTCGTCTTCGACACCCCGCTCATAGGTTCGAATCCGGATCGCTCCGGAGCCTTCGATCGCCACAAAATTGGCGTTGGTTCCCGCCGGGGCAAAATGTTCGTGGTAACGGGTCGCTGCACCCATTTTTCTGATATCGAGACCGTCGAGATCATCGACAAAAACCACTGCATGAGGAACCCCGGTATTCACGGAATGAACCGTGTGAGTTTCTCCAGCGAGTTCGAGAGGTTCGTTCAGTTCTTTGTCAAAAGGCGGGCTCAACGCGATCCGCACCTGATCGCCGACAAACTCAGCGCCAATCACTCCGGCGATGGTTTCGAAAGTGGTCGATTCCAGTTTCTCACCGCTCAGGAAATTGACAAAACGACCGAAACAACGCGCTCCGTTTCCGCACATCTCCGCTTCGCCACCGTCAGCATTGTAATAACGCATCCGGAAATCGGCACCATTTTCTGCGGGCTCAACCGCCAGCAATCCATCGGCCCCGACGCCACGCTGGCGCTGACAAAGCAGAGCGATTTGCTCCTTTGTCAGGTCGAGAGAGTGATCACGATTGTCGATGACAACAAAGTCGTTGCCCGCACCGTTCATTTTCCAGAATTTCGGCATGATGAGTCTAGGTCAAATTTTCGGAAATTATACCGACTTAGCACCATCGACAAGCGGTTTGACGAAGGCTTCAACCTTCGCCGCCACATCGGGATCTGACGCGTTCTGCTCGACGATCCTGACGATCGCACTTCCCACAACAACCCCTTCCGCCGCCTCAGCGACGGTGGCGGACTGCTCCGGTGTCGAGATCCCAAATCCCACCACAATCGGCACGTCGGTATGCTTTTGTATGTTTGCCACATTTTCGGCAATCCCCTCGGCGAGACTCGTCTGAGCACCGGTCACGCCTTCGCGGGAAACGTAGTAAATAAATCCTTCTGCAGACGCCGCCAGCTGGGGAATCCTTTCACCGGGAGTTGTCGGAGCGATCAGACGAATATGCTTCAATTCAGCAGTCTCCCGCATGTCAGCATTCTTCGCCGCTTCCTCCGGAGGCAAATCGAGCAACAGCACGCCGTCCACTCCCGCAGCGGCGGAATCGATATGAAAACGCTCAAAACCGTAGGTGTAGACCGGATTCAGATAAGTGAACAGAACGATGGGAACCTCGGAGGTTTCCCGGAACTTTTTGATCAGTTCCAGAACACCGGGAAAGGTCGCCCCTGCTTCCAGGGCGCGATGCGCTGCCATCTGATTGACGACACCATCCGCCATCGGGTCGGAAAAGGGCACGCCGAGTTCAATGATATCGACACCGGCAGACTCGAGCCCTTTCATAATCTTGAGGCATTCATCCATGTTAGGATCGCCTGCACACACGTAGGCTACGAAAGCTGCCTTACTCTCACTCTTGAGTTTGGCAAAGCACTGATCTATTCGATTTGAGTCGCTCATTTGGTCGGCGAATTATCGACGGGAATTCGATTTTTGAAACCGAAAAGCTTGAAACGTTGACGGAGGAGATGGCGCCATTAAGGTTTACCATCAAAATCCACACCATAGATCTGAATTTTCAGGGCGTCCGGGAAGCGATCGCTTCATATCTCATTGAAGGACCGGAGGGACTGATCCTGATTGAAACCGGTCCGGAATCCTGCCGCGAGACTCTGATTGATGAAATCAAAGCACTCGGTTTCAGCCCCGGCGATGTAGCAGCGGTATTTGTCACCCACGTTCATCTGGATCATTCCGGAGGCGCCGGATGGTGGGCTTCGCAGGGCATCCCGGTCCACGTTCATCCCAAAGGCGCAAAGCACCTCATCGATCCGTCACGACTGGAAGAAAGTGCCCGGATGGTCTATGGCGATCGTTTTGATACCCTCTGGGGTGCGCTCCCTCCGGCTCCGGAGGAAAAGGTGGTGATCGTCAACGACGGCGAAGTCGCCAGTTGTGCCGGCCTTGAGATTCGCGCCCTCGATACTCCGGGCCATGCGTTTCATCATCACTGCTTCGCCATCGGGGATGTCGTCTTCAGTGGGGATTCCGCCGGAGCAAAGCTGCCGGATTTTGACTACATTTCAGTCACTTCAGCACCTCCTCAATTTCACCTCGAGCATACCCTGGCGACGATTGACCGACTTGCCGGGGAAAAATTTGCGGCTCTTTATCTCACACACTTCGGAAAAGTCGAAGATCCAGCCCGTCATCTCGCA
Organism: Verrucomicrobiales bacterium; assembly: GCA_029213005.1. Classification (GTDB taxonomy): domain Bacteria; phylum Verrucomicrobiota; class Verrucomicrobiia; order Verrucomicrobiales; family DEV007; genus Arctic95D-9. The sequence continues at coordinate 287 of JARGPI010000029.1, read as the reverse complement.
GATTACCGAGACGCCGTCGAGCTGAACGCCGAGTTTGTCCGGGCGAGACTCGCGGAGGGAATGGATCCCGAGTCACTTCAAGTGGCCTACGCCGCTTTCAATCTCGAGCAGGCCTTCCGCCTCGAAGTGCCCCACCCCGACTGGCAACGTTATCAGGTAATCAACGGAACCGACATGTGCGCCGACGGGATCCGAATCTACTGGGAAAAGCAGTAATTTTCGGCAGACAGAGTTCTTGCTCTTGCTCTTGCTCTTGCTCTTGCTCTTGCTCTTGCTCTTGCTCTTGC
>JARGPI010000066.1 GCA_029213005.1 Verrucomicrobiales bacterium | reverse complement strand
TGTTAAACAGCTATTCCAATCTTTCCAGAATGAGAAGAAAGCTGGCTCAGTCCGATGCCATTCAGTTGTTCTTTGTCCGCAATGGAGATCTCAGATCAACCTGGATCGGCGGATCCGACACGATCACCACTACCGTTCAGTAATATTCGGTATTTGAATCGAAGTCACGAACTCAAAAAGAGGCACCACGAGAGTGGTGCCTTTTTTGTGTCTTCGTGTTTTCTGCTACTGGAACTTTATAGCGTAGAGGTCAGCATCGTCCATGCGGATGCGAAGCCGTATCGTTTTACTCTGAAGTTGGCTGAGGTCGCTACCTGCTTTCCATTTCGCGGTTGCGGCGAGTGCATCTCCAAACAGCTGCGGCATGTCATCGAGGGTGAAGCCGGGGATGGGGACGCCGTTTTGGTCCTGGATTTCGATTTGGAGATGGCCGACTGCGGAGGTGGCGTAATTCAATAGTAGAGATTTGCCTTCAAATTTAAGCGGGGGTGTGGTGAATTCCCCTGGCTCGCCCCCGGCGTGAATGGAGGCGAATCCCTGTTGCCGTACGACAAGTCGTCGGATCCGGTTGTCGGGATGCCTATAGTGCTCGCTGATATAAAGTGACCATTCCCCGTTTCCTCCATCATAGATCCCGCAAGCGGTCATGTTACTGCGTTCGGTCCAGTTCTTTTGATCGCGGCCCGGTCTGACCCAGGCTTCGGTGAAAGGTCTGTCCCAGTTTACGCCGTCCCGGCTCGACATAAATATCGCATCGGAGACGCCGCTGAATTTATGTTCCGTAATTTTTTTCCGGGCAGGTTTGAAGCGCTTGGGAAATGATAGAAGAAGATGCGGTGCAGTCGGGCAGGGGATGGTGGCTGAAGTATAGAAATGTTCCATCGGGGCATCGGCATCGTATCGGTGGGGGATGCCTTTACTCCAGATTAGAAAGTCGGAGGATGAGCTGCTTTGAATCGCCCGAAGCCGGTTTGATGGCAGAAAGATCCGACTGAAACAGGCATAACGTTTCCGGGGTGAATCCCAGAAGGCGAGGTTCTGGGAATCGAAGGCACCTTCGGTGATTACCGGTTCCGGTTTGATTTTGTCCCAGTGGATCCCATCAGCCGAGGCAAAAGCGTAGAGCCCGCCGGGTGTTTCGCCGTATTGCCAGTTTTTCCCGGGTGCCTTCACCCCGCCAAGGGCTTTGTAACGGGCTTCCGGTTTGACGTTGGGATTGGTATCGATAAAGGGCGCAAAATTGTGAGATTCCATTCCCCGCCAAATGACGTTGTTTTCTTTTGAACCGTTGACTTCAATCAGTCCAAGGTTCGGGCGGGTGAAGTGAATTCCGTCACTGCTTTCCGCTACGCAGGTCAATTGATTCTCGGAGTGATCTGCGCCGTCACCAAGTCCCCGGTAGTAAAGGCGGACCTTGGTGCCGTCCTGAACAACGGAAAAATAGGCGGAGGTCGGCCCTTCCCAGGGTTGGTCGGTCGTGAGAACGATTTCGCGACGCTCAGGTTTGTGTAGTTTCAGTGCGACGTTCTTCTTTGAGGCTATCAAGTACTCGTCGATAAATAACTCCCAGCGGGAACCGATATCAAGAGGGTCGGCGAAGCCTAAAGGAGTCGTCAGGATCAATAAAATGACGAGGAGAGGCCGGATGGTTCTGCCTTGGATTTTCATAAACATTTCGCTTTTGAAAACAGAGAAGGGGATAGACGGAATGCAGGGGGAAATGTAAACCGATTCACGGCCCTACGCGGAGTTGATCCGTCCTATCTGGAGCATGAGAAGTTAACCAGCGCGAGGTTCGACAACCCGCTTATCGATAGTTATGAAGGTTATTTTGATGATCCCCCTGTTTTTATTCGTGTTGATTCAGGCCGGCGGTGCGGAACGAGTTAATGAAGCGGTTGAAGAAGCTCACTCGGTTTTGTGGGATAAGTTCATCGGGAACGACGGGTTGATTCATGATTTTGTCGGGGAAATACCGACTCCGGAGGATTGCAAGCTGGGGCGTCCCAATGCGATCGGGTGGTGGAGTCCTATCGAGAATGGGCCGATGTTTACCGGCAGTTATCTGGTTGCGATTTGCGAACGGGCCCGGCGGAGTGGGATTGAAGCGGATCGCAAAAAAGCGCGTCACCTCGCCGGGGGACTGTTGAAGGTTGCCTCGGTTTCCGACGTGCCGGGATTTATCGCCCGGGGGATGGGAACGGACGGGAAATGCCATTACCCCTTGGGTTCGCAAGATCAAACCCATCCCTGGTTTTACGGGCTGCATGCCTATGCGACCAGCGGTATTTCCACCCCTGAAGAACGGGCGGAGGTGGTGGCAAAGATGACGGAGGTCGCCGAGGCTTTACAAAAGCTGGACTGGAAGTGTCCCGGTGATGGCGCTTTTAAAGGCGAAACGCGGGGTGACTTTAAGATGTTTCGTCATCACGGAGCCGTCATGTATCTGGGAATTCTCAGGGCGATGTATGATGTGACCGATGATAAAATCTGGCTGGAGCGCTACCGGACCGCGATGAATGAACGATCACCCCAATCGGGGTTGACTCGACTGGAGATCTGCGCGGCAGGTTATCCCTACGACCGGGATCAGATTAAAAATATCGACAACAGTTTGCTCTGGATTTACGTGAGTTCCCAGGGGAGTCTGGCGCAGTTAGCTGAGTGGGGCGAAACCGAAGCGATCCGGGCGCAATATCGCGCGGGGCTGGAGATCAACGCCCGGGGTGCGATGGCGGTCATCGACAGGTTCCGGAAGTTTGATAACAACGATACCAAAGTCTTCGGTCACGCTCGGTGGCGGGAGGGGTATCATGCCTGGTTTCCCCAGAAAACTCAGAATGATGCGGAGAGGATGGCGCAGGCCGGGGATCGGGAGAAACTCGGGACAAGGAAACCCTACGAGACTCATCTGATGCGGAATCCGTTGGCCGCCGCCGCCATGATTGGTCTCGCTGGATTTGAAGAGGGATTTGGCACGGTTCAAGCTGCAATCAGTCACTACGATTATACCAAACTTTACATGGCCGAGTTGTTTTTCGCCGAAGTAGCCTTCTTCGCTTTGCCTGAGGGGACGACTTCTGCAAAAGCGGAATAGCGACATTCTTAAGAGAATGGCTTTTTCTCAGGTCTTTATGTGGATTACCGATATTTTTTGGTGCCTCCGGGAAAGGTGAAATGAGTTGCGGTCGCGAACTCTGCACCGTCATTGGCAGATGCCAAATCCATGGACCGGGGTGGGAAACCCTTACACTCGAGAAGAAGTTATCGAACGCCTCCGCGATACTCTTTCCAAAGGTGAATCGATTATTGCTGCCGGAGCCGGGACTGGAATCAGTGCCAAGTTTATTGAAAAGGGCGGTGCTGATCTGATTATTATTTATAACTCCGGCCGCTACCGGATGATGGGCCATGGTTCGATTGCCGGCATGATGGGGTATGGCGATGCCAATGCCGTGGCCATGGAAATCGGAGAGTACGAAGTGCTTCCTGTTGTCGAGGAAATTCCGGTGATCTGCGGCGTTCATTGCACCGATCCCCGCCGCCGCATGTGGCATTGGTTACAACAAGTCAAAGCGATGGGCTTTTCCGGGATGAACAACTTCCCGACTCACAGTATTATCGACGGCGATTTTCGTCAGCAGCTCGAAGAAACCGGGATGGGGACTCAGAAGGAAGTCGAGACTGTGGCTCTGTCCCGGAAAATGGACATCTTCTCGATTGTCTACGTGGCTTCGCCTGCGGAAGCAAAAGCGATGGCCGAAGCAGGGGCAGATGTGATTATCGCTCACGTGGGTTGCACCGTGGGTGGTTCCATCGGGGTAAAGAATGCGGCGATGTCACTCGATGACGCCGCGGTGGCCACTCAGGCCATTATCGATGCGGGAAACTCCGTTCGAAACGATGTGATTTATCTCTCTCACGGAGGTCCGATCGCAACGCCTGCTGACGCGGCTTTCATCAATGAACGGACCGATGCCGTCGGTTTTGTTGGCGCTTCAAGTCTTGAGCGTATGGCGGTCGAGGATTCCCTCACCAATCTCACCAAAGAATTCAAAGCTATTCCGGTAAAGCGCACCTCCTGATAAAATGACTGAACCCAAAACGATCGCCGTCCTCGGAACGCTGGATTCAAAAGGGGAGGAACACGGCTTTGTCGCCAAATTGATCCGGCAGAAAGGGCATATTCCTCTTTTGATTGACGTCGGAACCGGAGCCCCTCCAACCATTACGCCCGACATCACCCGTCAGGAAGTCGCTGCCGCGGCAGGGATCGACCTCGATGTGATGATGGCGCGAAAAGATCGCGGGGAGTGTGTCGTTGCGATGAGCGAAGCGGTACCGGTTTTTATGGCCCGCCTTGCCGCGGAGGGGAAAATTCAGGGAATCATTTCTCTGGGTGGGGGCGGTGGCACTGCGATTGGCTCCAGTGCGATGCGCGGGCTACCTGTCGGCTTCCCCAAGGTGATGGTTTCCACCCTGGCGAGCGGAAATACAGCTCACTACGTCGGCAGCACAGATATCACGATGATCCCCAGCATCGTTGACGTTTCAGGGCTCAACCGGATTTCAAATACGATTTTCACCCGTGCGGTGGGAGCTATCTGCGGAATGGTGGAGGCGGAAATCGAGACCTCCTCCGATGAGCGTCCTTTGATTGCGGCCAGCATGTTCGGCAACACCACGGAATGTGTTGATCACGCTCGCGAGATTCTGGAAGAAGCGGGGTACGAGGTTCTCGTCTTCCACGCTACCGGAACAGGTGGAAGAACCATGGAAAAGCTCATCGAAGACGGCTTGATCACCGGGGTTCTCGACATTACCACCACCGAGTGGGCGGATGAATTGGTCGGTGCGACCTTAAGCGCCGGTCCGACCCGGCTTGAAGCAGCGGGGAAAGCCGGGGTTCCTGCAATTGTCACTCCGGGGTGTCTCGATATGGCAAATTTCGGCGCCCGGGAAACCGTTCCGGAGCACTACGAAGGTCGGAATTTTTACATTCACAATCCGCAGGTGACGCTGATGCGGACAAATCCGGAAGAGTGCGCCAAACTCGGTGAAATCCTCGCTCAGAAAGTTAACGCCTACACAGGACCGGTTAAGGTTTTACTTCCAACCAAAGCAATCAGCATCATCAGCGCCGAGGGACAGGCGTTTTACGATCCCGCCGCTGATGAAGCGCTTTTCAACGCCATCAAATCGAATCTGTCTCCCGAAGTCGAGTTGATCGAAATCGATGCGGAAATCAATGACCCCGAGTTCTCCCGGGCCTGCGCCAATGCGTTATTGGAGCTTTTAAGAAAATTTAATTCGACCTCTACTACTATGCCTCAAGTCAAACACTACGGATGTTTTCAGTTTAAAGAAGGAACCAGCGAGTCCCAAATCAGCGAATGTTTTGCTGCGATGGGGGATATGGTTGGGAAAATTCCCGGGCTTCTCGACTTCAACTACGGTCCGTATGATTCGGCTGAAGGGTTAAACGATGGCTACACTCACGGGTTTATCATGACCTTCGAAAGCCCGCAGGCCCGGGACGAGTATTTGCCGCACCCCATTCACGAAGCGGTCAAAGATATTGTGGTTCCGCATCTTGATCGAATTGTTGTGTTCGATTTTAATCTACCGGTGTAGATTGTGGTGATTCCACCCGCATCGCCGGGTGATCGCAGAACGGGCCATGGGTGATATTATCCAGGATCTCTGTCTGAACTAAAATCATGGAAGAAATTTTTCACTCCCAGTATCCGTCGATCGAACATCTCCGGGCGAAAGCCCGGCAGCGCATGCCTCGATTTGTGTTCGAATATCTTGAGGGCGGCTGCTACTCGGAAGTCAATCTGCAACGCAATATCGATGAAATCCGCGAAGTCCAGCTCCGTCCCTATTACCTCCGGGATTATCCGGGTTCAGACCTGAAAACCGAGCTATTTGGCAAAGTCTACGATGCCCCGTTTGGGGTTGCGCCGATCGGGTTGCAGGGGTTGATGTGGCCGGGGGCTACCGAGATCCTTGCGAAAGCGGCTCACAATCAGAATATTCCGTTTATTCTCAGCACGGTTGGAACAGCCAGCATCGAAACGGTGGCGGAACTGACTGAGGGGAACGCCTGGTTCCAGCTCTATCACCCGGCTGAAGAAGATCTGCGGAATAAATTGCTCGATCGCGCGTCGGATGCCGGTGTGCCGGTATTGGTGATTCTCGCGGATACCCCGACGTTTGCCTACCGCCCGAAAGAGATTAAAAACGGGCTGTCCATACCTCCGCAAATGTCGCTGAGTAATGTGATTCAGATGATGACTCATCCAACTTGGTCATTCAGTCAGCTTTTCGCCGGGGCACCCGAGTTTAAGACCATGAAGCCCTACATTCCCAAAGGGTTGAATATGAAGCACCTTGGCCTGTTCATGAACAAGACCTTCTCGGGAAGGCTAAATCCGGCGAAAATTCAGGCGATTCGCGATCGCTGGAAGGGCAAGCTGGTCGTGAAAGGAATCGTCAACGAGGAGGATGCCGAAAAGGCGATCAGTCTCGGGGTCGATGGCATTATCGTATCGAACCACGGCGGGCGTCAGCTCGACTCCGGTCAATCGACGATCAAGCCCCTGGCGGAACTCGCAGCGAAAGTTGGCGATCGCACCACGCTCATGATTGACAGCGGTCTCCGGTCCGGGCCCGATGTTGCGGCAGCGTTGGCGAGCGGCGCAAAATTTGGATTTATGGGCCGTTCCTTCATGTATGGGGTGGGCGCTCTCGGCAAAGATGGCGGAGAGCACACTATGAATATGTTGAAGCGCCAGATGCAACAGGTCATGGAGCAGGTTGCGTGCGAGCGGGTCGAGGATTTTCCGAAGCACCTCGTTCAGTAGAATTCGACCGAAATGAGCCGGCGGCTGGATGCGGCTGGCTTGAACAGGGAGGAATTTTGATTTCTTTAGAGTGTCTCTTTTCAGAAGGTGAAAGGGACATTCTAAAAAATGAAGCTACTTTCTATCTCTGCCTCGCTGTATTGGTTGATTCTCTTTCCCGGAATGGCTCACGCCGGATCGGGGATAGTTTTCGAAGACCTCAATAAAAACGGCGTCAGAGATCAGGGTGAGCCCGGTATCGTCGGAGTTGCCGTTTCAAATCAGCGGGAAGTGGTGCAAACCGACGCGGAGGGGCGGTGGACGCTGCCGCATAATGACGATACTATTTTCTTCGTGATCAAACCGCAGGGTTATGCACCTCCGGTTAATGAAACGAAACTTCCTCAGTTTTACTACATTCACAAACCGGCCGGATCGCCGCAGGGCACACGCTACGCCGGGCTGGAGCCTACCGGTGAGCTGCCGGAGTCGATCGATTTTCCGCTACATAAAGTTGAAGACGAGCCGGATAAGTTCAAGGCGGTCTTTTTCGGAGATCCGCAACCTTCGAACATTGATCAGGTCGACTATATCGCTCACGATGTGCTCACCGAATTGATCGGGACCGATGCGCGGTTCGGGGTCACCCTGGGCGATATTATGTTCGATAACTTGAGCCTCTTCGAGCCGTCGAATGCGAATATTGCTCTGATCGGGATTCCCTGGTACAACGTGATAGGTAATCACGATCTAAATTTCGAGGCGGAAATTGACTCGGATTCGGATGAGACCTTCCATCGGTACTTTGGTCCGCAATACTATAGTTTTGACTACGGATCGGTTCACTTCGTGGTGCTGGATGATGTCGACTGGGGGCTTCACGCCGGTAAAGAAAAGAAAACTTACCGGGGCGGGCTGGATGCCGATCAAATCGAGTTTGTGAAAAACGATCTTGCCCTCGTTCCGGATTCTAAACTGGTCTGCCTGATGATGCATATTCCTCTGATGGGCGTCGGTAACCGCGAGGAGCTGTATCGGTTGATCGAAAAGCGTCCCTACACGATGTCGATCTCCGGTCATACCCATTGGCACGCTCATTTTTATATCGATGAAAAAGACGGTTGGAAGGGGAAAGAGCCTCATCACCACATCGTAAACGTAACTGTCTCCGGTTCGTGGTGGAAAGGTCGGAAAAACGAGAATGGCATTCCCCACGCGACTATGCGGGACGGCGCTCCCAATGGTTATTCAATCATCACCTTCGACGGGGCTAAGCACACGCTCGATTTCAAAGCTGCGGGGGCTTCGGCTGACTATCAGATGTCGATCTTTGTTCTGGATCAAATCCAATCCGCCAATTCAGCTCAGACTCCGGTCTACGTGAATCTTTTTAACGGATCGCAGAAATCGGTAGTGAAGTTAAAGGTCAAAGATCGCGGTGGTTGGATGGAAATGAAGCAGGTCCGCGAAGGCGATCCCTATTTCACTGCGATGCGGCAGCGCGAGATGGCGGCGGATCCGGGAGCGAAGTGGAGAGAGCCGATTGATTCCGGGCATCTCTGGAAGTTGAATCTTCCTGCCGATTTGAAAGCCGGCTCTCACCTCCTGATGATCGAGGGCACCGATGCCTACGGTCAAACTCATACCGGGAACCGGATACTTCGCGTTGTTCCCTAACGGCATCGGGAGGAAGCTGGATGCAAAAGCCAATCAATCAACCGGCCCGCGTCGCAATTGCTGCCGGGGCTTTGTTGATTGGTGGGGTGTGGTGCTCAGTCGGGCAGAGGCTCGGGATTGATTCCAACCCGCCGCTGCGCCGGGTGATGGATCGGGAGGGTGTTCCCGGGTGGAGTCCACGCACCAATTTTCCCGACGATGTTTTTACTTTTGTCCGGCTCCGTTACCGCTCGACTCACAATCACTTTCGGACTCATTGGAGCGGGGATTACCCGGGCGCCGATCTTAATTTCTCTTATCGCCTCCAGCAATTGACCTCGCTGGAGGTTTCTCCCGATGGTCTTGTGATCGACATCACCGATGAACGGCTCTTTGACTACCCGTTCACGTTTATGAGCTCGCCGGGAAAGATGTATCTCGATGAAGCTGAGGTACAGAGTCTCCGCCGCTACCTGAATAACGGAGGTTTTCTCATGGTGGATGATTTTTGGGGGAGGGAGTATCTGGAGAATGTTATGGCAGAGATGGCGCGAGTTTTGCCCGGTATCACTCCGGTGGATTTGCCTCTGACGCACCCGATTTTTCAGATGGTTTATCCGTTGGAGAAAAAGCCACAGGTCCCCAGTATCAACGCCTGGCGGCAGGGATACGATATCGAGCCCTGGCATGGCGATATGACCGATCCCGATCCACACTTCCTCGCTTATCATGATGAAAAGGGCAACATCATGGTCCTGTTGTGTCACAACAACGATCTCGCCGACGGTTGGGAGCGGGAAGGCGAAAATGCAGATTACTACAGCCGGTTTTCAGAGCGATGGTCCTACCCGATGGGGATAAACATTGTGATGTATGCGTTGACCCATTAGTTTCGAGGGTTCTACACCAACATTGCCATGCTCACCACCAAACTTATTTCGATTGCGTTCGCTGTCCTGATACTCTTTCCGGTTGGCTTTACCTTTTACAAGATGTGTCGCTTCGAATTGCCCGGGGAATCCGAAGAGGTGTCTGATGATTTACCTCCGCCTGAATCTATTGACGGTTCGAAACCGGCGTATGCGGTGATGGTGTCGCAGGTTTTCTACATCGTTTCCCCGTTTGACCGACTGATCACATTCCTGAACTACGGCCCCCGCCGATGGGTTGGAATTACCGGGATTACCCTCACGGTTGGCGTTTGTCTGCTTCTTGTGTATTCCGCCTGGTTCCGGGTGCCGGGGCCTTCTCGGACCTATGAGTGGACCGAGGAAACCGATGATTTACCGGAGTCCGTCGACAGCGACTCGGTTATTCATTGGGATAGTTTTGATCAGAAAGAGTGACTATCTGTCAGATCATCAATGGGCGTGTACTGTTACAGTCCGGGCCAGATGTCGCCATTGAAGGGAACTCCATTTAAAGAGAACACGCAGCGGTCTGGCAATTGTGCCCGGATTTCTTCGACGTTGACTTCATAACCAGATCGATGCCACAGATGCGATGATCGAAACGGTCCATTCAAATACGCTCCTCTTTGTCACCATCAATTTCTCTTTTAACTGTTAAACGGAGTCCCGGCCAGGAGAAGATATCGAACATTTTATAAAAGATCTTTGCTTGAGGGAAATTAAAATGTCCTCGGTGTCCCGACTTTTTTTTAAAGCGATTCTAATGTTTCACCGGGCCTGGTTGGGGGAATTCAGGTGGCGAATTATCTTTCTATCACCTGAATGGTTTTATAGATTTACTACAGGGAAAATTACACGATGAGAGCTTTGTATATTCTGCCACTACTTTGTTGTATTGCATTATGGGCTTCTACTTTTCAGTTTGTTATCTCAGCGGGCCTTGAAACTCCCCGGGGAGTTTTTGCTATTCTACTCGATAGAGGTTCCGTCGGGATCGGGTCCAGCAAAGATCGATTTAAAAGGCTTAATCCGTTTCTAGAGACTCAACGTTATGAACAGTTCCCCGCCTCGCAGATTCCGCCGACATTTGAAGAGGCATTGAAAGGGGGCTTTAATGCCGGCATTCACCAGTCAATTCCCTGGGTAACCGTAATTGCGATTCCTTTTTGGTTGGTAGCGACGGCTCTCTTTTTTCCAACCTACCGTTTGATGCGGCCAAGAGAGCGTTAACGATTCCCGCGACGGCGAATAACTCGAAGGATTGAACCCATTAGCTGGATAAGCGGGTTCGATGAATCGCTAGATTTCTTCTGAAGAAGATCTGCAAAAAAGTTTTAACGGAAAGAAAGCCAGTTACAGAAACGAGCCCCGCAGCTTGCTTTTGGAAACGAGTTAAAACTTCACGGTGTGAGGCCAGCCATATACCTCAGCTTTCATGGGTTTCCGCGCTTCGTTCATGGGATGAAACTGCAGTTCGATTTCCCGCTTCTTGTTGTCGAATAGGATGATGCCGTATCCGTTGAATCCGTTACCGGCACCATACATGGTGACTTTGTTGCCGAAACGATCGTGAAATTGACCGGTGTTTTCGGGGGCGCCGGGCTCGCGGTTTTTACCCGCTTCGAGGGGTTCCCATTTGCGACTCGCCCGGGAGGAAAACGATGGCAGGGAATAGGCAACCGGGCCATCATCGAAATCATCTACACCATGTCGACCGAGGGTGCCGAGATGCACATCGCCGTGGAGCATAACGACCGGGGCTTTGCCGATTGCCTGGAGCGCGCGATTCCTGCCGGACTGGGGCCAGCCGTTGCAATCGGTATCTCCGGAAGTCGGGGAATACATTGCGATGTGTGCCCAGGGACTGGATGAAAGGACGGCACCGAGGGCGTCGGATTTTTCCAGGTCGGTGGACCATTGTTTGAGAAAGGCTTCCTGTTTTTCCCCTAGTAGTTTCAGGCCGGGTTTGTCCAGTTTGGTACAGTCGTAGTCAGGATCGAGAACGACCTCGATCTCGAAATCCGTGACTCGCTCTTTGGGGAATTCGAAACCGGGCGGAGCGATCAATTTTTGGATGACTTCAGAAGGCGGACTCTTGAATTTCCGGTCTTCGAGGACGGCAAATCGGACGCCTCCATATTCGACCGCTGTGTAGTAGGCATTGATCCCGTCGCCGTGGGGACCGGGATCGACCGGGGCGGGCAGGGTCGCCACCTGTGTGTATTCCGCAGCGTTGACCCATTCGGGGTGACAGAGGTAGCCGCCTTCGGTACGAGTGCCGGTCATGCGAAGTCCGCCGTTGCCCCAGAGATCGTTATTAAAAATATCGTGATCATCGGTGATCATGATGGTGGGGCGGTCTCTCATCAGTTCGCGAAATGCCTCACCGAATTTTCTATACTTAGCGAGATAGTTTTTCATTCCCGCCGGAACTTCCTCCGGCGTTTTGGAGACGAGCATCGGGCTGCCGTAGTCGTTCTCGTAGATTTGATCCCCGGAAAAGTATACCAGGTCCGGATCGTGTGAGATGATTTCGGTAATTGCCTCTTTCCAGGGCCACCCGATGTCTTTGTGACAGGAAAGGCCCGCAAGCTTCAGAGTGGCTCCCGGTTTCGGTTCGGCCCGGAAAGTGCCGAGGGAGGTGGAGTCACCACAGGTGACTTTGAAGCGGATGCTGCGGTGCCGCGGCCAGGATTTCATCTCGAAAAGCGCGGAGGCGGTTAGGGTTTGAACCGTCTGGGTTCCCGCGCTTTTCCATTCACCATCGCTCTCATCCTGCAGCCAGAGGGTAACGAGCTCGCTGTTTTCTTCAGCTGGACTGGTCGGGTCGGTATCGAGGTGAACCATCAGCTTCATGGAATCGAGATGCTGGGTGTATTGAGTCCAGAGAATTTCGGAGCCGCAATGACCGGTTTGAAGCGTGAGTAATGTCAGTATCAGGCTGACAGGGAGGGACAGGAATCGGCTTTTCATCTGCTCTAGAAAACGATATCCGGGCCCGATTGAAAAGATATTTTCGGGTAAAAGGGGACATCGCTCCATAAACTGCCGGGTTCGACGTAATCTGCTTGAATTGGCGGCTGGGCGCATTCTATGGTCTGGGTTCACGGCAGTTGATCTATTCTGTCTCCCGTGTCAGGCTGTTTAATACATGAAGGAGATTCCAGAAGTTGCCGACGTCGAAAACTTTGGTAAAGCCTCCCGCTGGGAGGTGGTTCGCGCTGAGTCGGATGATAACCGTAACTGGCTCTCCGATGCACCGATATGTTCGCTGTTGAAAATTCATCACATCGGTCATGCCGGTCGGATGTGGGCGCAGCCGCCTTTTCAAGTGATCCGGGCTCAAGCCTCGGGGACCTTTGCTCTGGTTGGCCTCGAAGGAACCGGGGAAACGCTGATCGACGGTTCCTGGCGAAAGATCAAAGCGGGGGAAATCTGTCTGCTTCCCGCCTTCGCCCATACCGGCATCCGGGCGGTGAACAAGAAGACGTGGAATTTTGCCTGGGTGCGCTATCAGGAATCACGGGAGACGTCGCCGATCCTTTCAGCGAGCAGTCCGGTGATTCATAAAGGTAGCGTGGATCTGCTCAATCACGCGATTGGCGGCCTGGGGGTCGAGGCGGCCCGCGACGTTCCGGAACCCGCGGCGCTTCATCACTGGATCGAGCTGGTGCACGGCTTCGTAATCCGGGCGGCGCGACCCTATCAGGGAGACGACCGTCTCTGGCGTCTCTGGGAGGAGGTCGAAAGAAATCTGGCCCACAACTGGAAGCTGAGCGAATTGGCCAAAATCGCGCACATCAGCCCCGAGCATCTCCGGCGTCTCTCGCAGCAGCAGCTGGGCCGGAGCCCCATCCAACAGGTCACCTACCTGAGGATGCGGCGCGCTGCGATGTTGCTGGCGACCACTCACGACAAGGTTGAAACCATCGCGATTGAGATCGGCTATGAAAGCCCGTTTACCTTTTCCAATGCGTTCAAACGATGGACGGGAAGACGACCGACGGATTATCGCGAGACCTAATCACTTTTTGAGCAAACTGTACCCTGTACAGTCCGAAACTGTACAGGGTCAAACATTTCGCAGCGCTAAAGGCGCGATTCAAACTAGCCCGGTGCAGCGCCCCGGGAATTCGGACGCCCCTCAGAAAAAGCGCTGAAAGTGCGATTCAAACAGTGGAGAAGAGGGTGATTAGAAATTCCAAATTGGGGATTGTTAACTAAATTTGTAGGCCCCATCGTCGTGGCCAGCTTGAATCGCGCGGGGCGCCCCGCGCCTTCAGCGCTGAAAATTTCTTAGTATCCAA
>JARGPI010000065.1 GCA_029213005.1 Verrucomicrobiales bacterium | reverse complement strand
ATCAAATCGTTCCAGCACGGCGGCATCACCTCCCTGGGCCTCGACCAATTCACCGTAGAGAATCCCGCCTTTTCAAGTTGCACCGTCATAAACCCGTTTCCTCCCCCGATATCCAAAATCTCACCCAGCGGGGGAAATTGACGGACACGGTCGTCATCCCCCTGCGCACAGGATGAATGCTCTGCTATCACAAGCTTTCAGGGTAGGACTTTCGGATCGTCGACGAGACGACCATGCTCCATTCTTTGAACCCGATTACAAAAGGCATCCAGAATCGCTCTGTCATGAGAGGCAAGAACCAGAATACCGGACCGGGCAATAAATTCCTGCATTCTCAGATTGGCTTTTTCCTTAAACAAGTCGTCACTAACCCCAATCACTTCATCAATTAGAAGAATTTCGGCCGGCCATGCCGTAACAACACCGAAACACAATCGCAACCGCATGCCTTGAGAATAAGTCCGAACGGGGCGATACAACGCATCTCCCAATTCGCTGAATTCAGCCACATCTTCAACAATTGCTTTCCGCACGTGCGCCGGACATCCCAGCAACCGGGACAGGATATCAATATTTTCGAAACCGGTCCCCTCTTCCTCCATTCCCAAACCCAAACCAAAGAGACAGCGTACCTGTCCCTTCTTTCGATAGATCCCCGAGCTGGGCCAGTAAATCCCGGCCAACAATCTCAGTAATGTCGATTTTCCAGCCCCATTGTGGCCAGTTAAACCAAGCCGGTCTCCATGGGTCAGAGACAGAGAAACTCCGTCGAGAGCACGAACTGAAGTTACTTGGCGGGAAGCATCACTCCGGTTGCGTTTGATTTTATTGGCGATTTCGGACCTGAGACTCAGGGATGCCGCCCCATAAATGGGAAGGTCCAATGTAACGTCCTCAAGCACCAAATCTGCATCAGAATTGACTCCAATGTCCGTATGAAAATGGTGAGTTGAGACTAAGCTGTCATTTCTGATGTCGACTGACATAATTTTGAATTGCTTTTACAACCAGGACGCAATTTTTCGGTGAAATTTAACAAACAGAAGATACGCAGTAAGGCAAGATAAAATTCCTGTTCCCAGCGTCACCAAAACGCTTGCGAATTGAAAATCACCTCCCGTCAGTTGCTCTCGAATTGTAGACAACCAGTGATGAACCGGATTGAATTTCACTAACCCGGATGACTCCCCGATAAACTCCGGTTTCCACATAATGGGGGTGGCAAAAAAGAGAATCTGAAGCCCCGAAACCACTAGCGGCTCGAGATCCCGATATCGGGCAGTCAAGATACCCAGTATCGCCCCGATTCCGACCAAATTCACGGCAATCAGTAACAACCCGAGAAGCATCGCCGGAATATCAAGTACCGACACCGGAACTTGATATAGCAACACAACGATAATCAAAATCACCGCATTGTGGGCAAAGATCAGTGCATTCTCAAAAATCACTTCGAAGACGTGAGTCAGATAGTGAAGATCTCCGTCCAAAATTGCAGCCTTCCTCTGAACAAACACCTGACTCGATGCTTGAATAGAAGTACTGATGAAACTCCAAAGGATTACACCGGATGCCACGTAGGGAACAAACCCGGGGCCACCCTGAGGAAACAGCTTACCGAAAACAAAAACCAGTGCCAATACATAAACCGCCTGAGTAAGGGTGATCCAAAAAGGCCCCAGTGCCGAGCGACGGTAGCGATACTTTATCGACTTCCGGGCTATCAACCAGGCAACCGGCAACCGATGTAGAGAATCAGCGACACTATGGTTTGCAGATTGAAACTGAGAAATCATAACCTATGCCTTTCGAGGTCTTGTCAGGTCATTCTCGACCATCATGGCAACCAACCCTTCGAACCCAACAGAGGGCCTCCACCCCAATTGTTTTTCGGCCTTCTCCGGATTCGCTAACAACAGCTCGACTTCACTGGGCCGAAAAAACACTGGATCCAGACTGACCACCAGGTCACCTTCGCGGACCTGCCCCCCGTTGAAAGACCGGGTTGAAACGACCCTGCCCTTTTCATCAATCCCTTCGCCTTCCCAATTGATCTCGATTCCCAGAGAGCTAAAAGCAGATTCAACAAAATCACGAACCGAATAGGTTTGACCTGTACCCACTACAAAATCGTCGGGCTCCTCCTGTTGCAGCATGAGCCACATCGCCTCGACGTAATCCCCGGCGAAGCCCCAGTCTCTTTTGGCATCGAGATTACCGATTTTCAGCGTCTTTAGCTTTCCCAGAGCGATTTGCGCTACGGAGTTACTGATTTTTCGGGTGACGAACTCAAAGCCCCGACGGGGACTCTCATGATTGAACAGCATCCCGCTGCAGGCAAACAATCCGTATGCCTCCCTATAGTTTCGGGTGAAGTCAAAGCCGGCAACCTTGGAAATACCGTAGGGGGAGCGAGGATGAAACGGCGTCTTTTCAGTTTGAGGGGTTTCGCTCACTAAACCGAACATTTCACTGGACCCGGCGAAGTAAAACTTACAGTCCGAAGCCCGTTGTTTCAAAGCCGACAGCACATGCATTGTCCCACTGATATTAGCATTCACTGTGGAAAACTCATCCTCGAAAGAATAACTGACAAAACTTTGCGCAGCCAGATGATAACATTCATCCGGCTGAACCTTCTCTACAATATTAAAAACACTGGCGTAACTCTCTAACGATCCAGCATGCAGAGTTATCCTATCTACGATGTGATGAATTCTCCATAACCGATGTTCAATATCTTCTAGCGCCACATGCCTAACGATACCGTGAACTTCGTAACCTTTAGACAACAGTAACTCCGCCAGGTATGATCCATCCTGCCCTGTGATACCGGTAATTAATGCTCTTTTTGACATTCTTTTTGTTTTTCTTAACTGGTCCCTGATAAACTTATAAAGAAACGTTCAGGTATCCTTCACTCTCAAAATCGTGACATCCTGATTATGCATAGCTCCGGGGAAATGACCCAAAATCTCAAAGTCACGACACCAGTACCGCTCCATGTAACTATAAGATATGTAGCAATCCTGATAAAATGACGGAAAATGACCTGCCCAATAATCGGTTCGATTGAAAAAGAATCCTTGTTTCAAAAAATTCTCTTTCCCAGATACTTCAACATCTTCCCGCTTGATAAGATGAGAATGACTTACGGTCGTCAACAGAATGACTCCGCCGGGTTTTACGATTCTTTTAAATTCTTTAAGCCATTGGAGTTGATGCCCCTCATCAAGATGAGTGAAAACGGAAATAGCGAACACAAAGTCAAAGGCTCCGGCGTTAAAACCAATGGGTGGAAGTTCTCCGTTTACATGAAATTTTACGGACTCCAGATTATCCCGACACCACCGAATCCCTTCCTCATCGTAATCAGTCCCATGGACTTCCGGACCATTCAGAAGCGACAACCATCGAATGACGCGTCCCGCCCCGCAACCAAAATCCAAAATCTTTGAGCAACCGGTCAGATCAATACCTACTGATGCCAGAAAACCTGCTATCCTTTCAGTTAAATACTTTCCGGAGTTAATGTACTCCACCGGATCCGGGTTCCCCACGGTTCGTTCCAACAGCACAACTGGAGGTTCCGCAGAAATTGAATGCGGAATGTGGTTCCCCGGCAGATTAGAAAAAATTTTAGTGAGGCTCATCGTTACAAAACCGTAGAGACCGAGCGGTCAGTGGGTAAAGCTTTCGAAAGAACACCGCGAAAGAACTCCGGCGAACATTGATTGCTCACTCTTTCGAGAGCTTGGGTGCGGATCTTATTCCACAGCGCTGCATTTTCATATAGTTGAATAACGGCCTCTGCGATCTCTTCGGGCGTGTCACCGATAAGAATTTCTTCACCGTCCTGCCAACCCAGTTGAGTTCCAATAAGACGGGTTGCGACGATGGGCAGTCCATGTGCAGCGGCTTCAATTGCTTTCAGCGGAATTCCTGCAGCAAACCGCGTAGGGGCGATGAATACCCGAGCCGAATTATAGAACGGCTCAAGCTCGTCCTGACGACCGACAAAGTGACACCCTTCCTGCCGGGACAACGGCTGCAGCGCAGGTGCGCCACCGCGCCCAATCATGGTTACGCTCCCCATGGACAATGACTTCTGCCTGATCAGAGGCAGCACTTTCTCTATAAACCAAACCATGGAATCGGTATTGGGAGTGTTGTCATGTGTGAGCGAACCGACAAAGAGCAAACCAGACCGCTCCTCATACAAAGAGGGAGTTGGCACCGGCGAAGCAGCATGCCCCAGAACGTGAACCTTTTCAAAACCATGGTTGCGAAAATTTTTCGCTTCCTCTTCGGACACTGCAAAGATTTGGTCAGCGTGGCATTGCAACTCTAACTCGTCGGCAAGCAGTTTTGCAGCTCGTTTCTCAGGGATAGATCTGCCCAGCACTTTTGCTGCCCTGATTTCCCGCAACGCAAAAACCGCTTCGGCGTCATAAGCGAGGCGGGCCCCCTCCAACAGCTCCGGCGTGGTTGTCATCAAGTCAGAAAGGAACTGCATATTATGAGGGCGACTTACCAATATGTCGTCATAGTATCCGCGACGGGCTTCAAGAAAGTCTCCCAGACTTTCAACTCCCTGACCCTGCATGACTTCAACATCGACGGGGAGGCAACAATAGGTTTTTTCCCAGTCTTCATGGGGGAACCGGAGCGGGTATAGGGTAACAAACCATCCATTTTGAACGAGACCCCGGATCATCTCAATGGCACGTGGGCAACCCGCTCCATAATCCTGAAGAGGAACCCGATCATCGATAAATAAAATCCGGGGGCGCCGATCACGGGAGCGGGCTTTCAGTATATTGCGGCTCGATGGCAAATAGTGATCTGCGGTCAACCGGGCTTGATGTTTTTCGAAAAATGTTTGCTGATTTCGCTTCTGTAGTTCCAGGGCGTAGTCCGACTTTTCCGAGCTCCCGAATTCATAGTGATCCACTACAGCATTCGGTTCATAGACAATCCTTAGACCATTTCCCCGAAGACGGAGGCAGTAATCTGTTTCTTCGTAGTAAGCGGGCGCGAAGCTATCATCAAATCCCCCCAGCTTTTCGAACACGCGCCGCGGCGTTAGTAGAAAGACACCCGAGCAGTAGTCCACATCGCGACGAAACATCGCAGAAGGCGCATCGAAGACTTCTCCCCTCAAATAACCGAGACAACTACCGTCACTCCAGATAATGTCACCGGCTTCCTGAAGGTGACCATTAGGTAACACAATCCGCGCTCCGACCGCTCCGATCGTTTTATCGGACTGCAGTGTCGTAAATGCAGCGAGGAGAGCACCCTTACGAACTACGGCATCGTTATTGAGGAGCAGCAGCGTTTCACCAACAGCTTCAGTAACCGCTGCGTTTACTGACTTTAGAAAACCCGGATTCTCCCGATTCCGGCTGATTTTTGCACCATCGATACGATCCAGTAATGCATCCGTAGAATCCGACGACGCATTGTCTACCAGAATAATTTCCGCTGAGGGTTCCCCACCTGACCTCACAATGTCAGAAAGCGATTTCAAACAAGTGAAAGTCAGTTCCGCCTGATTATGAAGAACGATGATGACGGAAATATCCGGATCTTCAACCACCGGAAAAATGATCCTCTCTCCTGATTTGAGAAAAGCGAGGAACTGAGTCATGGAATCCCCCCTCAGCTTTACTTTTGCCTCCTCGATTCCTGGCATTTTAGCTCCTACCCCGGTGAACGAGCGATAACGATGTTCGATAAAAGCCAATTTCCTCCGACCGGACGGGCTCCAAGCCAGCAGCCCCCGAAGGGACGGGCCGACAATCCGGCGAGCCAGAAACAAAAAAATAGTTTTCGCGCGGGATTTTAGTGCGGAAAAAACACGATTAAGGCTTCCCCGTCCAGAGCGCAGCGGAGCCGTAACCTTCCATGAAGTTGATGCCATGATCTCAAGGTTTTCGGCCCTTAAGATTTCTCTCTCATTCCACAACGCATCTCTTTCGCCTCGCAAGGCAGCGTTTTCGCTTCGTATAGCTCCATTTTCACTTAGCAAATCTTCGTTTTCACTCCGAAGGGCATCACGGTCAGTTAAGATGCTTTCAGCCGCCCCCTCCCTCTGCTTGAGTTCTCTTTGAAGAGATTGAATGGTTTTCGTCAACTCACTCGCCCAACTTACCTGTCCATCCACAATGGGCCGGAACAGCACGGTGGATATTTCATAACTCTCATAAATTGAGTCTAGGCACTGTTTGGCCACCGGGTCATCGGAATCACTTCGCAACCGGGTCAAAGCCTCAAAAACAGCAGTAATTTGATCCAACAATTTACCGGAACCAAATGGCGCGTGTTCCGGAGCCTGGTGATGTTTATGATCCCTCGACAAAAACCCCTCAATACTCTCCTCAGATTCCCCGATCGTGACGGGCCAGGTAAATTCAAGATCCTGAGCAACCTTTTCGAGTTCCTTTCGCCAATCATCCAACAAGCCATCGTAGGAGGTAAACGATCTCTTCGATCCGCGGCTTTCCCGTTCCGCTTCAAGAACATTTCTGAGCCAAAGAATCAATCCATCCTGCTCAGGTATATCATCCCGCGCCTTCAGCGACGCGGCCACTTCGAGCGGGTTTCGGAATGGAAGTATAATTCGCAACTCAAAGCTCTCTACATCCGCAAGCCGATGCCAGATTGGGAGGAGGCGGCAAAGGCGCGGGTCTTTGATGAGAAGTAGATTAGATGAAAGAAAAGCTTCTTTTACCAGTTCATGGAGGGAGGCGATTGCCCCTTCGACTTCAGGAGAATCAAGTGATCCGGCGGGGATCGGAAAAAGATCATGCCAACTTGACCCTACCGATTCCAGAATCTTTTCGTGAGTGGCCACGATTTCAATAGCCTCCCAAAAACCCTCTGTATTTTCCCCTCTTGGAGGCATCAATTCACCCGTGAAATCAGCACCGCGCAGATTCGCAACCCTTGCCAGAGCGGACGTTCCGCTTCGGTGCATACCGGCTATCAAAAGAACCGTCCTGGGCATATTACTGAACATAAATCGTAATTAGAAGTGACTGGCGATGCGTTGATTGCGGCAAATATCAAATTCGTTTACCCCTCACGGAAAAAGAAAGATAAGACCGGCTAGTTAATGCCGATCTCTTTGACCTACTCACGAAATCCATGCAACCTGAAAAATGTCAAAAGTGACTACCGATACAGATTTTCCATAACCCACCCCCGATACTAAAAAACGGTATATTGCAAATCGCCCGGTTGGGCCCGACAATTGTATACTTACTAATCGAATGCAGAATGGGCTTAATTGTATACTTCTAATACCGGCATAATTCCCCATTGCAAAGTAGGATCACATCTTCTAAATGAGCGCATAACCCGAAACACTCACCTCCCCACCATCACCCGGAGGTCAGCCCTTGAACAGATGCACGATCCATTGGTTACTATCTTGTTGGCAGCAACAGATGACTCCAGATTTTGGCGCGAACAACTTCTATCGATTTCGAAACAGGAAAATGTTCGGGTCAAATTAGTGATTTCAATAGATTCCGGGCGGGAATCGGTAATTGAGGAGGCCCGGTCTCTCGCTTACGAAATCTTTGAAGCGGATCTCGTAAAAGTTGTTCAAGGCCCCCAAAAAGGATTTGTCGCCAACTTTTTGTCCATGACTGTCGACAATCCGGTGAACAGCTTCGTTGCTTTCTCAGATCAGGATGATGTTTGGAGCCCTGATCACTTGGAAAAGTCGATCAGACGACTCGAAAATGCAGCTGGATCAGAGGGGGCAATCCAGGATCGCAAGCCGCTGGCTACAGGAGGGAGAACTCGCGTCGTGGACAGCGAACTCAACCTCATCGGATTATCCCCCTTGTATCGACGCCCCCCGGATTTCCGGAATGCCCTGGTACAATGCATCGGTGGTGGAAACACAATTGTCATGAATCCGGCCGCCCATCAACTGATTCAAACCGCAGGCGCACTTGAAGTGATATCTCATGACTGGTGGGTCTATCTTCTGGTGACCGGTGCCGGGGGTAAATATATCTATTCGCATGTCCCGACTATTTTATACCGACAACATAATGCCAATCTTGTTGGCGGGAAGAACGGACTGAAAGCAAAACTGATTCGATTGTACTGGTTGATGGCGGGACGCTTTCGAAACTTTAATTCTGCTAACCTGACTGCACTGGAGCAATGCAAAGACCTGCTCACCGAAGAGAACCGCCAGCTAGTTCAGGAATTCCAAGCCTGCCGAAACCGAAATATATTCCTCCGGACAGGACAAGGAATTAAATTGAAGCTATATCGGCAAACCCCGATGGAACAAGCCGGTTTACTCACCGCGTTTCTTCTCAAAAAACTGTAGCAAAATCAGACCTTCTTCTTCGCTACAACTGTCACAAAATGGGAATCCAATTCACCAATCTCGATCAATAGATCTTCCGCCTTAAACAGAAAGTCCAGAACCTTCAGGGACTCAGGGTCTTCTTTTCTGAAATGGCCGGCAATATTGTGAAGAAGAAACTGCAGGACCGTTCCTCCGGTTTGATTTAGCTCGATAATATCGAAGTGCTTCTCGAGATTAGGAAGAATCTCCGCCGAACAAACCGACTCCGAAGGGTCGACACGAGCGACCTCCAGAGGATCCGGAAACACTACCGAACTTTGAGGAAACCCACGATTATGATCAGCAAGGGAGTAACGGAACCGATCCGGAATCAAAGCGTGTAGAGAGCTAATGACTTCCTTCTCTCTTTCCGTAAAAGCGAAGCGATTGGGTCCGACATACTCATTCAAAAAAAGAAAGCCATCTGCATTAATTGCCTCTGCCGTTTTTTGAAGAGTTTCATCCATCGCAAACATGTGATGTAGCGACATATTGAAAAAAATCGCATGATAGCCATGCCCCGGAAAACCGCCCTCTTCGACATTCCCAAGCAGGTAGTTAATCATTTCAAGGCCCTCCTGTTCAGCCCTGCGCTGTGCTTCCTCGATCATTCCCGGAGCAACATCAATCGCATCGATCTGATCAATTGGAATCATATGAGCCAGATCCCTTTCCAGCTGCCCACTTCCACAACCAACGCTCAGCACTCTTTCCACCGGACTGAGGGATTTAAGGTAAACATCTACACAAAAACCCGGCCAACTGTTATAGTTTCGCCCTCCCACGGCTTTCTTTCGAAACCGTTTCTGAACCAGTGGATTTGCCAACCAGTAAACGGATGGTGAAAACGAACCGGACTCTTCCGCTGTCGACCAGTAGGCGCCCACTTTCAGATTATCGATTACTACTTGATCCATTTGTGCCTATATCCCACCCCAAAAAAAAATTCACTATCACTCTAATCAATTGCAAATTTGAAACATACTCAAGCTGTACCCTGTACGCTTTCAAACTGTACCCTGTACAGTCTGCTAAAAGCCTAATTCACACTCGACTCAGTAATACGCCCGAATTTTGAGCTTAGAATCGACCCGCGATAAACTGAAGACGTTCCCGGATTCGATTACCAATCACTTCCGGGGAATGCTTCCTACTGATATCGTTCAGGGCGCGCTCAGCGCGGATCGCGGCTTCGCCTGGATCGCGAAAAACTTTTAACAAACATTTCACCGCATCGTCTAGATCGATATCCGCCCACAATTTCCCTTTCTGATAAGGTCCCTGATCGTCTTTAATTTCAATAAGTTTATATGCGACCGGAAACGAATTCCACTGATTCATAAAGTCCATATTAGCAGACCAGCCCGTCGCAACAACCGGGATTCCCATAGACATGGCCTCAGCGATGGGGAGACCGAACCCTTCTGAGCGATGCAGAGAAAGGTAACAATCAGACGCACGCATCAGGTTATTTAGATCCCTGCGATGCAAATACTCGTCAACAAGCGTTACCGGCAACCGGTTGCAATACTCCTGTATCACCTCGCGAAGTTTCCGTTCGCATTTTTCAAAATTAGTCAACTTCAGAACCAGATGGACCTTCTCTCCTGCTGCCCGGTGGAACTTCTCAAAAGTTTTCAGCACTCCTATCGGATTTTTTCGTTCCGGAACGCTAAGCATATCCATACAGGAATAAACAATGAAGGAATCCTCCGGTAAATAGATTGGTGCGGGCCCCGGTTCGGCGTCCGGAATTTCTACACAGAGAGGAATTAGGCTGACGGGAATCATCGCCTGACGACTAACAGCCTTCTGGCAGAAACTGGATGCCACCCAAACTTCATCGAGCCGGGAAAAAGCTTTGAGGGCATAATCAGGAAGATCTTCCAACTCCCAGAACCAAAATCCGATATTATAGCGTTTTTCATGAAAATCCCCGGGGATGCTGTCAAAAACGCAGGGAGTCTGGTCAGCATTAACGTGAAACAAATTGATTGGAAATTGTGGCCGCGACTGCACCACAACATCCGGCATCTCCTCCATACGTGATACATTATTAGTCCGTATATCGATGGCGGAAATATCGATACCGGAAGCCCTGCACGCACGGATGGTCGAGCGGCCCGCTTCACCAACTCCGCTTTCCGCACAAAGATAGCCCAACACGTTCAGACCCGTTAGCCCCCCGGTTTCACTTCCCTGAAAAACCCGCGTTACCGGGTGGGTGGTCCGGGATACAGCCTTCCTTCCCAAGAGAACGGGACGACGACTCGACAACATGCTGACGATTCTCTGCTTTGTGGCATGTGAAATCCTGCGACCCACCAAGCTGCGCAAACCGGGCGATGACTGGTAAAGATTGAAAACGCCACGCCGAATCCGATACGAAATTGAAACATTATGGTCCTCGAAGTCGATGCACTGCCTGACCGTGCCAGTAAATTCATCTGACAATCCGTATTCACGCGAAAGCGATGCAACAAACCAGCCCGCAAAGGCTGCGGCATCTTCAGCAAGATCTGGAAACGCAAGTTGTAAATCGGGCCGTTCCCGATAGATCCGATGCCCTAGTTTTGTAACCAGAGGGGTGGATCGGGGCCCGAGTTCCGCGGGTTGATTGACTGCGTCAATGAGCCAACGAGGTGGCCCACTACCCGCAAAATCCTCAGCCTGCTTTGAATTGGAATGGATGCCCTCTCTATAGGTCCGCCTCAACACCGGAGCAATTGACGCCCCATTACCAAAGGCCCCGTATGCATAGGGTGATTTGGAAATCCCGTCCCGATCATTGGCGCGAAGCTCATCCCCATATCGCTTAAACAGATTTGCAAGCACCGGCCCGCAGCTTTTCAAAGAGAGACGGTTCTGGTGGATGCTGAGGATTCCTTTTCCGGGAACAAAACCGGAAAAATGAAAAAATACCAGCGAAGCGTCATTAACAGTATATCCCTCATCTAAAGATCCAGCGACTTCCCGATGATTGAGATTCCAGTAGGCCACATTCCACGATTCATCTCGGTTAATATAAACTCCATCAAATAGTGACGGGACGAGCTCAATCCATTTCTGGTCAACGAAGTACCCGTTATCAATATCATTCACACATCGAGTGCGAAGCCGGTCCGCCCACCAACCTAGAAACCGCCGCGCCTCCTCCGTATTATTTACTCCTATATAACCTAGATTATAGGTACCAGCCCGCAGGATATCAACTTCTCCGGGAGACTTACCGTCATCCAGTTCACCCGTGAGGTGGGGCGTCAGAACAAGGTTGTTCTGCGATACCAGATCCAGCATTGGAGCCAACGACGAGTAAATTCGGATGTCGGGATCGAAATAGATCACCGATTCGTAACCGGAAGACATCAACTTCCGGAACACAAAGGGTTTCACCGCAGTATTAAGTTCAAGAATATCGTAGCGAAAAACAAACTCCGGAAAATTCTCTATTTCCAGTGAAGCGATCTCCAAAAGCGTAAACGGCTCCATTTCCACGGAAATCCCCTCGGCGACATCGCACAGGACGACTACCAGATCAACATCCGGAGCGTGTTCGCGAACGCTTGCCATGAGAGTCCTTGCGAAATGGAGGTAGTTTCTCGAAACAACCGTGAAAACGCAGCTTCCGTTTGTAGGTTTCTCAATCATTCCTGAAATCGTAGTTTAACCGAACTGTTTAAATACCATTCCGGATTATCGGAGTCCGCATGACCCGGCCGAATCCATTTTTCGGAAAGAATCGAGAAAATCATTTTCCACCGCTTCGGCGTGGACATAGGCACGATCCCCCCGGGATTCACACGCCAGAACTTCAAACCGCGCTTCCCGAACCATGGCCTTCAAGCAGGAAAGATTTGGAGCCCATTTGTTAGTTCCGTCGTTCCGAAAAGTATCAGCAAACAAAAACTGACACATAGGAGTATCGGATTCTATACAATCAGGGGCGGTCGCTAGTTGGGTTTCGACAAACAGCTTTGCACCGGGCTTGATCACTTCCCTGATCCGGTCCAGCGCCAGCAGTGGATTCCTGAGATGGTACAGCACGCCAAGGAAAAGAACGATATCATAGTCACCGCCCGACTCCTTTGCAGCCAGTTCATAAACATTTTGAACCTCGTATTCGACATCACTACCGATCAGTGAGGCGGCAATCGAAAAACCTGTGGATTCAGGGTCCGCACTGTCAATCGCGGTGACACTTGCACCCCGCCTTTCCATCTCAAAGGAAAAGTAGCCGTCTCGGCATCCGATATCAAGAACTCTCAAGCCGCTGCAGTCTTTCGGCAGGTCAAATTGATCGAGAATCTTGAGCTGTTCAGCGGAATTGTGACTGCCGGGAGTTTCCAGGCCGGGGGCGACGGTGATTTGATGATACCATCCTGCAAATTTCTTGATAGCTTCGGCAGCATGCGTCTTGCTCGGGTGATTTTGATTCATAAATAGCGGGGTCGGATCTTCAGTTGATTTCCGAATATTTTGCAAATTTTTTTTACTTCAAAAAGCATAAAAGCGATGTCGGTCATTTTTTGAAAGTAAAACCGGGCTAAAGCAGAAAATGTATACTTTAGAGATTGCATGCAAAACCTAATCGAGACATCAGGTGCTGGTGCACTTTGTCGATATCTCCTGACACTGGTTACTCAAAGTGGAGGGGAATTTTGAATAAAATGAACTCGTTGCCGTCTAAAACGGTGACCGAAATCAACCGGTCCAATTTACTTTCCAACAATGAACTGATTTATTTCTGAACACTGAAACTGAAATTCCCCGGGGACTTATCTACGACCCCCAATTCCTTTCACAAGATGATTCGGCCAAACTACTGACAGAAATTGACCGGGAAAACTGGACGCCGATCGCAAACCATGACGGTGCCCGACGCGTGCAACAATACGGAGCCCACTACAACCATAAGGCTGCTGTAGTAGAAAAAGTCCAGCAGAACCCCTGGCCGACCTGGTGTACCGAATTGGGCAATCTCGTCGTCTGTAGCGGCCACCTTCACGTGACTCCTGAGCAGGCAATCATCAATGAATATTTGCCGGGACAGGGAATTGCCTCCCATATCGATCACCCCGATGGTTTCGGGCCGATCGTCGTTTCCATTACGCTTGGCTCCGGCGTTACCCTCGATCTTTCGAATGCTGACTCCGGCGCGAAGTGGCACCTATATCTGGAAGTAGGAAGCCTTGTCGTTCTTTCTGGAGCTTCCCGGTTCGAATGGAAACACGGCATTGCAAAGCGGGATTTTGATATAGTAAATAACTGCAAAGTCCCCCGGGATCGACGGGTTTCTGTCACCTTTCGAACTTTGTCTTCGCCATAGGCACTTTTCCCGGTAAAGGCATTTCGCACAAACCTTTGCTCCACAACGGCTTGAAATCTGGAGACATTAGAAGCCCCGGTTCTTATCTCAATGAGGAATCCTACTTTGATGCCGGTTTCGCAATCCATGTCATGGGTGACCGG
>JARGPI010000064.1 GCA_029213005.1 Verrucomicrobiales bacterium | reverse complement strand
ATTTGCCAAAAATTCCGATGAGATGGTTTCGGGAACATGGAATTTTGCCCGCTTTGCTGTCGTAATATATCTTTGCTGCCTGATTTTTTGCGGTCGGAATTTTTTGCAAATTCCGCTACGCTTACTTGTATGATTGAAGAGCCGTGGGATACGCATTCTTATTTGAAGCGATTGCCACCCGAAGCTTATCGAGGACATGCTGTCGTGCATTGGTCGATGGCGATCGATCAGCGTAAGCAGGGATGGCTGAATGATTTGTTTCACGCTCGATTTCGGGAGGTTTTGACTCATACGGGGTTTCGATACTGTCTGGCTTGTCCCTGCTATGTCTTAATGCCCGATCATGCTCATCTCCTCCTGATGGGTTATGACGAAGAGGGCTCGGATCAACGGCGTGCGACGCGATATTTGCGGAAGCAAATCAATTGGTTGCTGGCAACAGAGGGATACAAGCTGCAAAAGCAGGGTCATGATCATGTGCTGCGTGAGGAATCGAGGCGCCAAAGTGTTTTTCAGACGGTGGCGGGCTATGTCCGGGAGAATCCGCTGAGAGCGGGGCTGGTAACGGAGGACGGTCTTTCGGAATACCGCTGGGGCGGGTGTTTGGTTCCCGGGTATCCGGAACTGGATGTCCGGGCAGACGGTTTTTGGGATTCGTATTGGAAGATCTACTGGCAATTGCGGGACTCCGAGTAGCGGAATTTGCTAAAAATTCCGATTTTGAAGGCGGGGAGTCGGAACTTTTGGCAAGTTCCGCTACTGCGATCCGCAGCGCCAAAGTGTTTTTCAGACTGTGGCGGGACTCCGAGTAGCGGAATTTGCTAAAAATTCCGATTTTGGATGCGGGGAGTCGGAACTTTTGGCAAGTTCCGCTACTGCGATCCGCAGCGCCAAAGTGTTTTTCAGACTGTGGCGGGACTCCGAGTAGCGGAATTTGCTGAAAATTCCGATTTTGGGGGCGGGGAGTCGGAACTTTTGGCAAGTTCCGCTACAGGGATCCGCAGCTCCAAAGTGTTTTCAGACGGTGGCGGGACTCCGAGTAGCGGAATTTGCTAAAAATTCCGAATTTGGAAGCGGGGAGTCGGAACTTTTTGCAAGTTCCGCTACAGCGATTCTTGTCGGCAAAGTGTTTTTCAGACGTGGCGGGACTCCGAGTAGCGGGATTTGCTAAAAATTCCGATTTTGGATGTGGGGAGTCGGAACTTTTGGCAAGTTCCGCTACAGCGGGTCGCTCATTCCGGAGGGCCATAACGTCTGAACCTGCTTTTACTCTCCAGGTTCGACCGGTGAGGGGAGAAGTAGTTTTTTTTCGGGTGGTTATGCGCTTCCGAGTTTAAATTTACTGCGGTGATATCGCAAGCGTTCCGTCGGGGTTTGCCGGGTTGGTGAACTTCAGTTTGTCTCCGAGCATTTTACGCAGCATGGGAAGGTCGTATTCCCGAAGGGCGCCGAAGACGAGGTTGGGTTGTTGGTTTTTG
Organism: Verrucomicrobiales bacterium; assembly: GCA_029213005.1. GTDB lineage: Bacteria > Verrucomicrobiota > Verrucomicrobiia > Verrucomicrobiales > DEV007 > Arctic95D-9. The sequence continues at coordinate 12,457 of JARGPI010000064.1, read as the reverse complement.
ACCAGCGGGGTTTCCACGACGGCGGTCCATGATTTAATGGCATTTGAGATCGTGACGTCGCCAAAAAGGTCCGGCTCGAGGGCTGCCGCGTGGAGGGCGGGGATTCCGGCTTCGCCGTAGGCGAGGAGGTGTGGTTTCAAGGTTTCATTTCCCAGTTCCTTTCGCAGGGCGCGGACGATTTGCCAGATGTCTTCGGCCCTCAGGCCGACGTAGGTTTTGCCTAGTAGATTGGCCAGCCAGGTGTCTTTCCGATCTACACCAACCAGCTGATCTCCGATCCGGGGTTTTTCGACTTTTCTTTTGGTTTCCCCGAGTCCGCGTAGATCGATCGCGAGAACGGGAGCCTGGGTCGCTTTGATGATTTTCTCTGTTTCACCGGATTCGATGGCCGCACGAGCCCCTTCGCCAAAGAGCACGATAGTGAGGGTTTTTGTCGTTTTTGAATCTGCGGTTTGGTAGAGATGACCCGGTAGTTGAATACCCGGCTCGGGTTCGATGATGAGGCGGATCTGACCAACTTTTGTGAGCTTCGGCTCCGGTAGATCTGCCAGATTCCGGGCCCCAATGAGTTGCCGGATTTTTGACAGTAGCGCGTCGCGGTTTTCGGGTTTCGCATTTTCCGCCCGACGGGCCGCGAAGCGTTGGTTGGTAGCCGAATTGAGATCGAAGGCACTTCTCGCGCCCTCTAATTCGAGCACTTTGCCATGAGGCGTGGCATTGAGCTCTTCCTCGGGGAGGGGAGTGAGTTCTCCTTCGGAAATGGGCTGGTCCAGACCGAGGAGCCAGCGGCGCATCCAGTTGGCAGAGGCGACTCGCATCTCGGTGGGGAAGCCGTGTCCGGTGTTGGGTTCGACGAGGCTGATGCGCTCGGGATGTCCGAGATGGGTCGCAAAGCGTTTCCCTTCGCGAAACAGGTTCCAGGCGCCCCTGATATCAAAGTAGTCACCGGTCGCCGCCATGATCAGGGTCGGTCTGGGAAGGTGCATCAAGACATAGTCGGAGTGATCCATCCCGAAGGTGATTTGACCGTGGATATTCTGCTCGGCGTCCTGGGGCCCGATCGTGTTGAGTAGGCTCCGGAAGCCGGTCAGGTAGCAACCGGGGGCGGCCGCCACGATGCGGTCGTCGAGTGCCATCAGGTAGCTGGTGTTGGTGCCGCCACCGGAAATCCCGGTGCAACCGATATTGTCAGCGATGATATCGGGGCGGCTTTGCAGGTAGTCGATGGCCCGCATCCCATCCCAAATCATGATTTGAGCGGTGCTGCTGCCGAGCAAATGGGCGCCCTGATCGATGAGGGAGTGTTGCATGGTACTGGCAATCGGTTTCCCGTCCGGACCGTAGACTTGTTGGCGTTCGCCCTGTCCAATCGGGTCGTAGCAGAGCACGGCGCAACCGCCTTTAACGATCACGATTGATGCCTGTTGGTACAGTTCGCGGTTCTTCGCGCTGGCACTGTGTCCGGTGGGATGCAGCACGGCGGGAAACGGTCCCTCTCCCAAAGGCAGGTAGAGAGTGGCCGTGACGTGAAAACCCGGCTGTGATTCGAAATAGAGTTTTTCGATCCGGTAATCGTCAACGCTCAGCTTGCCGGTCACTTTTGGATTGAGCGGGGTCCTCTCAGGAAAGCCGCCCAGCTGACGCACAAAAAAAGCCCGCCGCTCGTCCTGCCACTGTTTGAGGTCCTCATCAATCTTGAGATTTTCGAAGGCGGCTTCCCGGCGATCCAGAGCAACCATGGCCTGCTGCTTGAGCCACTCTGCCATCATTTCCGTTTTTGGAACCCCTGGCGAAATTTCGGCGGGGAGCACGTCGGTAGTTTGTCCAAAGCCGAAGTGAATCGGTAGTAAAGTGGCAATGATGAGCCCAAAGAATTTCATAACGATAGGATTTCGCCAACTACCGATTAGACCTGTCGGCGAGGAAGGCATAATGGGTTAATTACTTTTGTAGATAGGCAAACAAATCCCGTAGTTGCTGGTCGGAGAGCCCGAGCAAAAGGCCGGGGGGCATCAATGAAGTGGGGGAGGCTTCCAGAGATTTGATTTTGTCCCGTGAAATGGTGGTGGTCTGGTCAACGGCGTCCCGCAGGGTTACGGATTGAGGATCCTGAGCGGAAATCATACCGAGAAGAACCCGGTCGTCAGTGGTGGTAACGACGTAGTTCACAAAACCTTCCCGGATCTCAAGATTGGGTGCCACGATGCCGGGGAGCCAGAAATCCAGGTTGTGGCGCTCGTAGCCGGTGAGGTCCGGCGCGATTTTTCCGCCCTCGCCAAAGAGCTGATGGCAAACGGCACAACGTTGCCGGTAGAGAAGTTTTCCGGCATCCGGGGAACCTTTGCCTGAGGTAACAACGGACTTGATCCGCTCCATTTCCTTTTGATTTTCCACTGAAGTTTTTACCGCCAGTTCCGGCCAGTGTGCGGCGACTTTCTGATTGATGTCGGGGTCGTGATGCTCGAGGAGGAGTTGAACGACATCGGGAGCGATGTCGCGTGCTTTTATGTGAGCCAGGTCGACTTTTGCCAGAAACTGTTTGGCCCAGTCAACCCGGCCTGCCATCACCCGGTCGGCGGTGCTCCGAACATGGTGCTCCGCCGGAAGGGTGGAACCATAGCGGGCCAAAATCGTCGTGGGAATCTTCGGGTCGCTGTAGTTGGAAAGTGATTTGAGAGCCACTCGTTTGAGGGCGCTGTTTTGGTCGAGGCTGAGGGGTTTCAGCAAGTAGGGAACGACACCGGGATCATCGATATCTCCAAATGCTTTGGCAATTTCCAGTTTGGCGATCGGGTCGCCGGCGGAATTGGAAAGGAGAGCTTTGGCCTGTTTCAGGGCATCGGCATCGCCACGCATCACTCCGAGTAACACATCGCTCTCTCCTGCGGTTTTGCTATAGTTATCCATTTCCCGGTTCAACGCTTCCGGTAGTTCAGGGATGGTTGTTCCCTGGAAGGCGAGTTGCAGTCCGGTCATGAGCCGTTTTGCGGCATCCTGATCGGGGGCGTGCTTGAGAAGTTCGGCACAGGAGAGGAAATTTTCGTTTCCTCCGGCCATGGCATAGCGACGCATCAAGCGGGACGCAATCTCCTCCCGGAAAATGGGATGTTTCCAGGTGGCGGGATCGGTAGCGTAGGTAACGAGTAAATCACGTCCGTTTTCGGCATGAGCTTCGAAGCCCCACCAAATCATCAAGGGGATATGTTTGTCGCTGAGGTCTGCGTCCCGCTTCACGAGCTCTTTGAGAACCGGAATTCCGACGGTCGCGTCAAATCGTTTGGCCGAGGCTGCTATTTGGGACCGAACTTCGAGCTCTTCTTCCACTCCGGCACGACTGATCAGAGCTGCCGCGAAATTTTCCCCGGCGAGACGGCGGTCACCTCTCGACCGAATCACCCAACGGCGGATATGAGGATCGGGGTGGTTGATCCACTCCGTGGCGTAGTCATCATCGAGGCGATCGAGTAAAGCGAGCGCCCATAAAGACTCGAGAGATTGCTGCCCGAGGTTTGCCCGGATATTCTCGATGAGATTTGGCTCGATGGAATGATCATGTTTCCAGCCGATCTCAAGCACCGCACGGCGCCGGACAAAGCGGTTGGGGTGGTCGAGGAAATCGAGCAGAGCCGCGCCGTCCAACGCGGACAGATTGATGTTTTTGAACGCAGGTGAGGTTCCGGTGGGTTTGATGCGGTAGATCCGTCCGCTCTCTTTGTGCCAGTCATCGACGGGCCGGACGTGACTGAGGCGGGTGTCTGACCAGTCGCCGATATAGACACAACCATCGGGACCGACCCCGGAGAAGACGGGGCGGAACCAGCGGTCTTCGGTCTCAGCGAGGTTTGCTTCGTCAATGGTGCGGAAAGTGGAGGTGTCACGCTTCAGATCGCTGACCCAGACCACATTGTGTAGAGAATTGGGCGCGATGATTTTGCCCTGCCACTCGGGCGGGTAGAGACCGCCGTCGTAGATACAGAATGCCTGCGCGAAGCGGTTGCGATCGCCCTCGTGGAGCATGTGGTCGAAGTAGCCAAATGCGTAGGGATTGGTGAGTGGGCCGTGTTTGCCCCAGCCTTTTTTTCCATAGCTTCCCTGCGGGTAAAACATACCCCGGGTGTTGCCATTGTTGGTGCCGGAGAAAACGCGGCCTTTGGAATCGATTTCGAGACTGAAGGTGTTGCCTCCGCCCTCGGCGAAGATTTCGAAATGCCTCGTTGCGGGGTGATATCGCCACACCATTTGGCCCTGCCACTCGATCACTTTATCAGTCGCGGGGCAGGTCACTTTGCCGGTCGTGGTGCTGCCGTTCACTCCGTATAACCAGCCGTCGGGCCCCCATTCGAGACTGTTCATCGTGGCGTGGGTGTCTTCGATGCCAAATCCGGAAAGCCGGACTTCGGGATCCGAATCGGGAATGTCATCCTGATTGCTGTCCGGATAAAAGAGGAGGTAGGGCGGATTTGCCACCCAGATTCCGCCGTGTCCAATTTCCACCGATGTTGCGATATTCAAGCCGGTGATGACATCTTTGTGGGTATCGAAATACCCGTCACCGTCGGTGTCCTCAAAGACGGTGATTTTATCCGCTCCTTTGGTTCCGGACGGTGGAGGCTGGGGGACTTTATCGAACTGAGCCCGTAGGTGATTATCGTATTCGACGATCTTCAGGCCGGCGGGAAATTGATATTGAAGGTATTGGTTAACCCAGAGTCTTCCCCGGCTGTCCCAGGTCATAAAAAGCGGCTGACCGACCTCCGGTTCCGATGCCATCAGTTCGATTTCGAACCCGTCGCGAACCTTGAATTTCTTTACCGCTTCTTGAGCAGGTGTCAGCGGTGTGTCATCAGCCAGGGTGCCGCGCCCCTTGTAGTTTTGGATGATGTCTTTTACCTGATCATTACCGGCAAGAGAGGCGTCCTGAGCGAATAGGGAAGCTGATAAAAAGAATAAAACAAAAAAGGCGGTGCAGGCTCTCATCGGAGGAATTATCAGCTGGAGGAACCCCGCTCCTCAAGCTGTTATCCACCGCATTCCCGCTTATTTCTCAGCAACAGGTTCGAACTCGGTCTCATGTTGAGAACACCAGTTCTGGGCATCAAAATGCCCGGCCGCAGCGGCTTTTCTCATCCAGGAAACCCCGTCTTCATAGGATTTGGTGGTGCCGTATCCCACGATGAGGCATTGAGCATGATGAAACATCGCGGGGATGTGCCCCAGATCGGCGGCGGTCTGAAATGAACTGGCTGCTGCTGCTGCGCTTTTCTCGATCCCGAATCCATTAGCCCGGCACAGGGCCATTTGATAGACTGCTTCCAGGGTGCCTTTTTCGGCAGCGCGGGAAACGTAACGGAATCCACTGGCTTCATCTTTGGGAACGCCGAGGCCTTCGAGGCAGCAAAATCCGCGAAAGAGCAGAGAGCGGGGATGGCCGGCTTCCGCAGCCATCTCGAGGTATCGGTAGCCTTCTTCGTTTTCAAGAATCATGGTGCCGAAGACGGAACTTTCCCCGTAGTAGAATTGGGCATCGCGATCACCTTTTTCGGCGGCTTCTTTGAGCCAGCTCCTCGCGATGAGAGGGGAACGGGGAACCAGTTTGCCCTGGCCAAACAGCAGACCGAGGATTCTCATCGCTTCCGGATTGCCCTGGTTGGCGGAAGCCATCAGGACGTAGAGGCCGGCGGGAGTTTGGTTGCGTTGATCGACGATGAAGTATTCGGCGAGTAAAGCGACGGCATCGGGCTCGGCAGTTTTCGACGGGGCATCAATACCCGATTCGATCCAGGTAGTGAGAGCGCTCTCAAGTTGTTCGCCTGCCTCTGCGGAATTGGAACCCAGCTGCAGCGCCCAGAGGGCGAGGTTGACGGCATCGTCAAATTTCTGATTCTCAACTGCGGTTTTCGATTTGGAAATCGCGGTGGCGACATCGGTAATGCCATCGGCAACTGAGATCGGAGCCGGGGCTTTGGAGAAATCGCCGGCGAGAATGGTATTGGTAAACGGATTGACCCGCGAGGTGACTTCTTCGTATTGAGTCAGAGGGAATTGAATATCATCCGGTACTTCGTACATCCCGGCCCGCTTTACGTTGCCGTGGAGCATGTAGCCAATTCCGCCGCTGACGAGAAGTCCGGCCACGAGGACCCAGAGCCAACCCATGAGACCGTGGGAGGCTCCCACATCGATTGTTTTCTTTTTCGACTCGATGCCGAGCAACGTCCGTGCTCTTTTCTTCCTTTCCGCTTCGAGCTCCTCAGCCCGTTTGTAAGAAGCAATTTTTCTGGCGACTTTTTCCTCCCGCGTCTTTTTTGTGATATCCGCCGCGATCGGATTCAAAGTGTAGCCATCGTGATAGGGATCCTGCGGAGCAGAGGGCGGATCCTCGCTGGGTGCCTTTGAATCACTCCGGTTGGCTGCGAGATTGTGTTCGTTCCGGGGATCGAGAAATGAGTAGACTTTTTCCTCGTCGACCGGGGCGTTGAGATCAATGGTATCGCTGCCGAGTTTGCTGCTCAGCATGGAGGTCAGATTCTCGACATCTGAACCTTTCTTCGGTTTGCCAGTCACCTCTGTGATGGTCGGCGCGGAAACCGGATCATTTTTATCCGGAACGATTTCCTCCTCGGGTTCCTCCTCATCTTTGTGCCCGGCGACTTCCTCTTCGTAAGTTTCGTGATCCCAGACTTCGATAAATCCGCCCAGTTTGGTGAGGAAGCCCATTTCGAGGCGCTGAGGATTGGAAATGAGCTGCTCGCGGGTTTTGTTGATGAAGTCAACGAGACCTTCGGGGGTGTCCTCGGTTTTTAGCTCAAAAGGCTGATCCCAGAGAAATTTCCGTCCTGACAAAACCAAACCGACCAGAGGCAGTAAAACGGCGGTCCGGCGGATATGGGGATTCTCTTTGGTCAGCTCGAAGGCCATGCCTTTGAGGCTCTCCGGCAAATTGACGCCCTCGAGTAAGCCCTGCATGGTTTGGTGCAATCGAATCCGGAAGGGAATCCGCGACCAGAAATCCGCGCCCTCGTTATCGAGTGCTTCGATAAAGTCCGCCGGGTTTCTTGTGCCGAGATTGATAAATACATTTTGCTCCGGGAGCCACCAGACGGGGACCGAGCTGGAGGACGCTTCGAGTCCGTCCATCGCGGAGGAGAGACGGGTTGCCATCCCCACCGTGTTTTCGATGTCCATGGGGCCGGTTTCCCGGATCAGACGCCTGAGGTGAAGTCCATTTGGATTTTCCTCGGTGATCAGTGAGACGGCTTTATTCTCCTCGACCTCATAAACGGCGAGTTGGTTCGCAAAGTTTCTGCCCAGTCGGCGGATCGCGAGCCAGTGTTGCTCCATCCAGCCATCTCTCGGGATCGTAGCGATTCCCGGGGTGAATTGAATGGCGCTGGGCAAATCGTCGGTTTCGGTGAGGACAGCGTAGGCGTAATCAGGTTCGCTCTCGGCACTTTCGTCGAGAACGGGAAGTTCGTCGGCGTTGGGAAGCTTTTCGATTTCGCGGCGGAGCCAGGCCCGGATCGGCGACCTTGGAAAATTGGGTGGTGACGGGATATGAGAATCGAGCGCGAGCCGTCTCATCTCAGCAAAAAAGGCGTCTTTTTCATTGCCCGGTTCGGTCGCGATTGAAGCGAGGAGCACTTCCTGACAGCTTTCCGGTAATTCGTCGAACTGCCGGGGTAGAGTTTCGGCGGTGAAATCGCGGATCGGAATTCCGGAAATCAGGGAGAGAAACGATTGAGCGAGAAAGTAGTCGGGACCCCGTTCCACCACCAGATTTCCGGGTTTGGTCCAGGCGGTGAATTCGGTGAAGTGGAGTTCCGCCACGTTGGTTTCCAGATTCCTGACGACCTGAAGATTCTTGTTCGAAAAGCGGAGAATCGACATGGGACTCTCTTTGTCACTGTTGATCAGTTCGATAAACGGCAAGAGCCACCGCGCTGCGAGAAGCGGGGACTGAGCGCCCTCGCGACTGAGGTAGCTCGGGAGGTCTTCGCCATCCAGCATACAGTTGACGTAGAACAGTTCGTCATCGTCGCGTCCCCAGGTGAAGGGACGGGAAACCACCCGGACATCAATGTCCGAAAGCAGTTCCATTTCCTTTTCAAAAGCCTGCAGCCAGTCGTGTTTTTTTGCCGCCTGATCGTAAACGTGGAGGCGGGCGAGTTGCAGATGTTCTAAATCGAGCACGGGGAATACCTGCTCTCCAAAAGCCTGGGCATCGAACGAGACCATGTTCTCGTCCGAATCTCTGAAGAAGCGGAACCGATCAAAATCGGCATTTTCGTATTCGCTCATTTTTGACGATCTGAAACTGGGCTGAGTTGGATGAAAATTTAAGGATGCTTGGTGTTGGAATCGAGACCAACCCGTTTACATTATCCAATATTACAAAGCATAAAGCCAGAACTGGAAAAGGCTTTTTTAAATTGCTTCAAAAATGATGAAAAACAGATCGGCAAAAATAGAGCGCGACACGGCAGAAACTCAGATTTCTCTGTCGCTGAATATCGATGGCACCGGTGCCTCCACCATCTCAACCGGGATCGGTTTCTTTGATCACATGCTGACTCTGTTTTCCCGCCACGGGAGGTTTGATCTGGAGGTCTCGGCGAAGGGCGATCTGGAAGTTGACTGTCACCACACAGTGGAGGATGTCGGGATCGCTCTCGGGCAGGCTTTTAAAGAAGCGCTCGGGGATAAGAAGGGAATCTACCGCTACGGAAGCGGCCAGTTTCCGATGGATGAAACGCTGGTGAATGTCGCGTTGGATTTCGGGGGCAGACCATTCATCGAATATGTTGGGCCGGAAGGAGTGGCCAACATAGGTGGAAACTTCAATTTTACTTTGATCGAGGAATTTCTGAGGGCATTCGCTTTCAACGCACTGATCAATCTGCACACCGAGATTGTCCGGGGTCGCGATCCTCACCACATGGCGGAGGCGATTTTCAAAGGGATGGCCCGTTGTGTGGATACCGCGACTCAGGTGGACCCGAGAATCTCGGATCAAATCCCGAGTACCAAAGAGGTGCTTTGATTTGATTGGATTGTGCGCTATGAATCCGGCATGAGCGATCGCATCGGCGTCATTGACTACGGAGGGGGGAATCTCCAGAATGTTCTGAACACTCTCAAATTCATTGGGAGTGAGGGACATCTGGTATCTGTCCCCGCTGATTTGGAATCGATCGACCGTTTGATTTTCCCCGGAGTGGGATCCTTCGGGGATTGTATCGAATACATCGATAAAGAGGGCCTTCGCAGACCGATTCTGGAGTGGTTGAAAAACGACCGGCCTTTTTTCGGGATCTGTCTGGGCTATCAGGTCCTTTTCGAATCGTCCGAGGAGAGCCCCGGGACGGAAGGGCTCGGATTTTTCAAAGGCAAAGTGGTTCGGTTTCCGTCCGGGACCGGGCTGAAAGTGCCGCACATGGGATGGAATCAAGTGACTCCGGTAAACGCATCCGATCCGATCTGGGCGGGCGCGCCGGATCCCCTGTATCTCTATTTTGTGCATTCATTCTACCCGAGTCCCGAAGATAAAAGCATCGCCAGTTCCCTGACGAGTTACGGGGAGGATTTTACCTCCAGTGTTTCCGTCGGAAACATCTTCGCCGGGCAGTTTCACCCCGAACGAAGCCAGGAGGCGGGGATTCAATTGATGCGAAATTTCCTTCGGTAGGGGAGTTGTGGGGGGGGAAGTTGTGGGGGGGGAAAGACCCTGTTCGAAAATTACGGGACGAGATCCTGAAATTGACACTCCGGCAATTTGCCGAACACTATTCTGATGAAAACGGTGAGACAGGCAGCGCGATTGAGCGCCGAGCAAAAGCAATCGATAGAGTTGGCCGCCAGTTATCAAGGGGTGAGCCAAATTGACTTTGTATTGTCGACGGTCCAGGATGAAGCGAGGTGGCTCGTAGAGGATCATGGGGCTATTGAGCTTACAGTGGAACAAAGCGCAAAAGTGGCTGTGGCTCTTGCTGATCCTCCGGAACCCGCCGGAGCTCTCCTTGAAGCGTTTGTGGCATATAAGAAGAAAATATCTGGATGAGAGATTGGGAATTTCATTTTAGGACTCAAGCGAGTCAGGAAGTGAAGCGAAAAATCTGCGCAATCTACGCGGCAGTGGAAAAAACTTGGACGTCCGTTTCATCAGCCTCCGCCCGAAACCGAAGCAGCTTCCAGAATCGACCGAATCGTTTAAAAGACGTCTCTACCTGCCTCATCCGCTATCCACTGCCGACGTGGTGTCCGGCAGTGCCTCGGTTGCGCTTTTTCTATTCGATCAATCGAGGGGCTTTTCTTCAAAATCGTCGGGGTTGACCCAGCCGGCTTTGAGTTTTTCGCCTGCCATGTAGCGTTCGTAGAAATTGTCGGTCGCTTTGGAGGAATAAGGGTAGTTGTCGAAAATTTCTCCGTTGCCGTGCATCCTCGGATCTCCCTGTTTGGTGAGCTGGCTTTCGAGCTCGGATTTCAATTGATCGATGGTCTCGGCGAAGCTGGCTGACTTGATTTGATTGGTCACACAATCGGGATCTTTATTAAGGTCGTAAAACGCTTCCGGTTCGCGTTTGCCGAAGCAGAGTTCCCAGAATTTCCGGTTTTCACCGCTGCGGCGGAGATTGAGAATTTCGGTCTTGGTGGGACTGGCGTCGCAGTTGAGATAACCGGTTTCGGGGTTGCCGGCGGGCCAGCGATCCGGTTCGAAATTTTTGACATATAACTGGTTGTTCTTAAAAATTCCGCGGACGGGGTATCCCCAGCTGTTGGGGCGACCGATGTCGTGACGCTCTTTTCCGACGAGGACGTGGTCACGATCCGGGTTGACCTGTCCGCGCTGATCTGATTTGAAAATATCGAAAAGACTCTCTCCGCTGATGGCCTGCATCACCGGGGCGGGGTCCTGAATCCCGGCGGCTTCGAGAAAGGTCGGGGCGAGGTCGGTGAAATTGACGTAGTCATCGATTTTGCGCCCCTGACCGGTGATTCCTTTCGGCCAGCGGATCGCGAGCGGAATGTGATTGGAGTGCTCGTAGACCTGGCCCTTGGCGCGGGGAAACGGCATGCCGTGGTCGGAGGTAGCCACAATCAGAGTGTTATCGAGCTGACCGGCGGCTTCGAGGGCGGCGATGATTTTGCCGAGATGATCATCGTAGTGCTCGACCTCGACGGCGTAGTCGAGCATATCGTTACGCACGGTTTCGTTGTCCGGCCAGTAGGCGGGAACCTTGTCGATGTCGCTCGTCTTTTTACCCAATCGGGCTCCGACACCTTTCTCGTAGGCGCGGTGCGGTTCCAGAGTTCCAAACCAGAATGCCCAGGGCTTTTCCCCGGGAACGGCATCCAGGAAATCGGAAAAATTTGCGGCATAATCGGTATTTGAGATCGCTGCCGCGTGGGGTTTTAATTTCCGTTTGCTGTAGTTCTTTCCGGTGATTTTACGGGGTTTTCCCTTGTCGTTATTCGCGATGCCGGGGCCCCAGCCTTTTCCGGTGTAACCGGTTTCATACCCGTCCGCTTCGAGGCGCTCCACATAGCCGCCGAACTTGGCGGGGAATATCGCCATGTGATTGCCCGCTTCCTCGAGCTGCCACGAATACCGGCCCGTCAGAATGATGGCGCGGGAAGGGGCGCACTTCGCATTGGGGGTGTAAGCGCGATTAAAAAGGAGACCCTCCGCTGCGAGTCGGTCAAAATTCGGAGTCTTGATCCAGTCGCATCCATAGGCACCGGCGTGACCAAAGGACCAGTCATCGGCGATCGCGAACAGGATGTTGGGACGGGCCGTTTCAGCGCTGTGGCTGAAGGTTGGGGCACAAAAGAAGGGGAGCAGCAAGAGAGTTAAGAATCGCTTCATATCGTAAAATCAGGGAGGTGAGCCTACACCGGAACCGAAAATTTGTCCTGTCCCTGCTTGCGGATTAAGCGAAATCTTTTCCGACTCATAAGTCTTTTCGAACCGGGCCGTTCTAAGGTTATGACACGACGAAACACTTTCAGAAAGTTGAGGACCGGAGTGCTGGTTGCTCTCGGTATGGTATGGGGCGGCTGCGTTCAGGTATGGGGCGCGGTGAGCCGGTGGAGCTGGCGAGGTTACCCGAATGAATCCGCGCTCCGGAGTCACCTCAAAACCAGTGACAATCATCCCTACATTACCGACGAGGAAATCGATCAAATGACCTTTGAGCAATGCATCGCCTATCATGAAAAAGACCACGAAAGGCGCAAAGACCGTCCTCGCTGGTCGCGGCCCCGTCACGTTCCCGGAACCCGGGAGGGTATGGACCAGCACAACTAAAAGCCGATCGCCCCTCCGGTTTTAAAGAGGGGCAGCACCGGCTTCGCAGATCGGACTGTGCCCCGGAATGCCGCAAGGAATTGCGTGGATTCCCGGGTAGTGAATTCAAAATACGGCAACGCCGTTACGTAACCCAGCCCATGGTTGCCGCAG
>JARGPI010000004.1 GCA_029213005.1 Verrucomicrobiales bacterium | reverse complement strand
TTCCCAAAGCTGCGATGGTCGCGGTTTTGAGCCCTGCACTCTTTTGTGCGGGGCGCCGATTCTAGTTCACAAATTGGAGACTTCCAAACGTTTTTTTACCTTTTCGTTCATTTTTTTGAAATTTGACGAGAAGTCGTCGAATGGAATTTGAGGGTGCTCGCGGCCTAAAGCACACTATCATCAAGATCTGGGCCCGGTTGACTGTTGCGGAGCTCTGGTTTTGGTTTTTCAGGAGATTATTTGTCAATCGCATTGATGCCCTGATCCTTTTCTTGAGTTTCGCGGTTTGACCTGCGATTCTCTGAAGGAAATTCATCGGGCTGAGGGCCTTTCTTCCCAATTTATGGTCTCTATTTTTGCGTCATCTCTGGTATTCGCTAATCCGCAGTGGTTGTGGATTGCTCTGATTTTAGGATTGGCGGCGGTGATTTTCCTGGTGCTTAACTATTTAAATTCCCATTTAACCGGAGTTTGGAAGTATGTGGCGTCTCTGTTGAAGTTGACTGCTTTTGCGCTTCTGGTGGTCGCTCTGCTGGAACCAGTCTGGGTGGATGAGTTTCCCCGCGACGGTGCGAATGATCTGATAGTCATTGCTGATAACTCCCGGGGTTTATCGATTGGTGACCAGGGAGAATTGCTCCGGGAGGCGTTGCGTTCCGATGAACCGGACAATCCTCCGGGGTGGCTTTCGGAATTGTATGAGACATTTCGGGTTCAGAGTTATCAATTTGATCGGCGGTTGAAGCGGATCGATGATTTTTCCGGTCTGGATTTTTCGGGGAACGCCTCCTCGGTGCTTACTTCGTTAAAAAGTCTCCGAACCCGCTACGAAAAAAGACCTCTCGCTGCGATGGTGATTTTTACCGATGGGAATGCGACTGATACTGCAGCGGTGGATTCGGTTCTGGATTCTTTAAAACAAGGGGCCGGCGATAAGAAAGTGCCGGTTTTTCCGGTGTTGGTCGGAAAGAAACTTTCCGATGCCCGGGATCTGTCACTCAGTTCGGTGGTGGCAACTCAGTCCGCTTTTGAGGATGCTCCTCTCACCATTTCGGTGCAGGCAACGGCCCGTGGCAAGTTTGAGCGGGGTGTTGAGGTGTTTGCTTTGAATGAAAAGGATGAAGAAGTCATTGCTGAGCCGGTGATTTTTGCTGGTGACGGTGATGTCAGAACCGGTGCAGTTCGGCTGAAAATTGCGGGGGTGAAATCCGGCATATCGTTTTATCGGGTCGGTATTCGAGCGGTTCCTCTGGGCGGGAATGAGACCCTTCCACCGGAAATCACGATGGAAAATAACTACCGACTGGTGTCAGTCGATCGGGGGCGGGGGCCATACCGCCTGCTCTATGTTGGGGGGCGTCCCAACTGGGAATACAAATTTCTGCGTCGAGCGTTGAGTGAAGATGCGGAGGTGGAACTGGTTGCCCTGCTTCGGATTGCGAAGCGGGAGCCGAAGTTTGAGTGGCGGGGACGGACCGGTGAGTCGGGGAACCCGCTGTTTCGAGGTTTTGGAAAGGATCTCCCTGAAGAGACACAAAGCTATGATGAGCCGGTTTTGATTCGTTTAAATACGAGGGATGAAGAGGAACTGAGAGATGGATTTCCCCGCGATGCGGAGACGCTTTACTCCGATTATCGGGCCATTATTTTTGATGACGTAGAGTCTGGATTTTTATCGGCGGAACAACAATTATTGGTGGAAAATTTTGTATCAAAACGGGGTGGAACAGTGATTATGTTAGGTGGTCAGGAATCTTTTCATTCCGGAAATTGGAACAACACGCCGATGGCCCGTCTGTTGCCGGTTTATGTTGATCGGCTCGGTGAGGGGAGGGCGGCACAGTATGCGACTTACAATTTGAGCCGTGAAGGCTGGTTGGAGCCGTGGATGAGACTCCGTGGAAATCAGGAGGAGGAAACAGGACGTCTGGCGTACATGCCGGAATTCTTTTCGATCAATCGAGTTCCGGCGATCAAACCGGGAGCGAGCCTGCTTGCCACGGTGACTGATCGGGAGCGGCGCCAGATCCCTGCGGTGGTGGTTCAGCGATACGGCGAAGGGCGGAGCGCAGCCGTGACGATCGGGGATTTTTGGCGCTGGGGGATGAAAGATGAGCTGGTTCAGAAAGACCTCGCCAAAATGTGGCGGCAAATGGTTCGCTGGGCGGTGGCGGAGTCTCCCGGAGTGTTGACTCAGGAGATCCAACAAGTGGCGGAGGGGACTCTGCCGATGACAAAAATCGCGGCAAGGGTCCGAACCAAAGCTTTTCTACCGGAGGATGATGCGACGGTCCGATTCGAGTTGTGGAAACCGGGAGCGGAAGCTCCTCAGAAGATTTCAGGCGAGCCGAGCCTGGAGCAGGCCGGGATTTTTAATGCCAATCATTTCGTCGAGGAGGAAGGTGGGTATCGCCTTAAAACCACGGCGCGGGATGCTGAAGGCAAACTAATCGGAGAGTTGGAGAGCGGTTGGGCCTTCAATCCGGCTGCAGACGAATTTCGGTCTCTGGAACCAAATCGGGAACTTTTGGAATCGATTGCGGAAGCGTCGGGCGGAGAGGTGCTTACCCTGAATCAACTTGATCAACTGGCGGCCCGTTTGAAAGATCTGAGTGTACCGGTGATGGATTCCCGGCAGCGACCTTTTTGGCATGCGCCGTGGGTCTTTTTTCTCGCCTTGCTCTGCATGATTGGCGAGTGGGGAATCCGGAGATGGAAAGGAGCTTTGTAATGAATTATTTGAAGATCATTTTATGCGCGGTTTCCGCTTTGGTGTTGTCCGGGCCTGTCGCAGCGCGGGAGGTCGTGGTGGTTGCCGGATTAGGGGGGGAGGAGGAATATCGCGATATTTTCCGCGAGAATATTCAGCTTTGGAAACTTGCCTGTGCAAAGGCTGAGGTTCCCTGCGAAATCATCGGTCTGGAACCAGACGGAACTGATATCAAAGCGAAGTTACAGAAGCGACTCTCGGAGGTCGGGGAAAAGGAGCTGTGGCTCATTCTGATCGGTCACGGATCGTTCGATGGGCGGGTCGCAAAATTCAATATCGCAGGTGAAGATTTCACTTCCCGGGAACTGGCGGAGTGGTGCGAGCCGATTACCGGAAGTCTGGTGGTAGTCAATACGGCCTCAGCCAGTGCGCCCTTTCTCGATGCTCTTGCTGGAGAGAATCGCACCATCATTACCGCGACAAAAAGTGCCAATGAGATTTTTTACGCCCGTTTTGGAGAATATTTTTCCAAAGCCATCGCCGGTGAAGTGGATGCGGACATCGATAACGATGATCAAATCTCGCTTTTGGAGGCATACCTTTATGCTGACGATCAGGTTGCGGAATTCTATACTCTGGCAGGCCGTCTCGCGACTGAACAC
Organism: Verrucomicrobiales bacterium; assembly: GCA_029213005.1. Taxonomy (GTDB): domain Bacteria; phylum Verrucomicrobiota; class Verrucomicrobiia; order Verrucomicrobiales; family DEV007; genus Arctic95D-9. Next base: position 373,002 of record JARGPI010000004.1, on the reverse strand, counting down.
GCCTTGATCGATGACAACGGTGACGGCATGGGCACACGCGGTGACTGGTTCGAAGGCGTTTCTGCCGTAAAGGTGGCCCGGGATGGGGCTGAACCTGACGGACTGCGGGCTATGCAGCAGGTGCTGGTTCCCAATGAATTGGAAAAGAATTTTCCCCCGGAGTTACGAAAGGAACGGGATGACCTGGAGATAAAAGTGCGGCTTTTGCGCCGTGCCAAACCCGGAATGGATGAGGCAAAATATTATGAAGAACTGGAGGCGCTGCTGTTGAAGTTGGGTGAAATTTACCAACAAGTTGATACGAAGTCGGCTCCGGATCCGTTTGGTGGAGGAGGGGCGGGTGTAAAAGGGCCGGTTCCCTCTGGAAATTGACGAAATGAAGTTTCAGCTCGAAGTCGGAAAACGATCGCAACTTTCCCGGGGAGGCAGTCTGCTTGCCGGTTTGATTTTTTTGTCGCTGGGGATCGCTTCCATTTTTGTCGATATCAATCCGACCTGGGTTCGCTGGGTCTTCTGTCTGGTTAATTTCGCAGGACTTGGAGTTCTTGTTCTCTGGACAACGAGTGCGAGAGAGGAAATTGCGGAAGAAGATTTGATCGAGATCGCGCGGCAATCGATTCAAACAGAGGCGGAAAGGCTGGATGGCAAGCGGCTCGAGTTGGAACGCGTTCTGATGTCTTACGGCGAATGGATGGAGTTTCCCGAGTTTGGGAAAGTCGAAAAGATCGAGTGGAAAGGGAAGATCGAAGGGGCTGACCAGCGGATCACGCAACTCCTCGATCAGCAATCGGATAAGATGCTGGCCGATTTCTCTACCGGGATTTACTGGGAGGACGGCAAATTTCAGACCCGAAAGCTGCTCATCGAGCTTTTTAACTTCATGGAGCAAATCGCTCAGATTTATAATCCTGACGCCGAAAAACCGATTCTTGAAACCAATCTGGAATCGCTTTTGAAGGCGATAAACCGGGCCTCGCTGCAGACGATTCTGCTTCTGGAGGAGCTACCGCTCTTCGATGTTAAAGAGATGAACATTCGCAAAGCGTCCGATGCGGTGCGGAAAGCGAGTAAAGTTTATCGAAAGTATGAGGAGATTCAGCCACTGCTCCAACCGGTTCGTTATCTCTGGCAGGGCAGTAAATTTCTTTTTGCATCGAATCCACTTCTCGCCGCCGGATGGATTGCGGGTTCTGAGCTGCTCTGGAAAGGTGGTAAAAAGATGGGGAAAAAGGCGATGGACGCCTATCTGCTCAGTTTGATGCGACAATCGCTGGGAATTCTGGCCTGGGAGACGGCGGGAATTTACGACAAAACTTACCGTTACCGGAATCCTGATTGGATTTATGGTCTGGAAATCGTCCATTTTGCGAGTCTTTTTGAGCCGACCCCGGCTTTGTTGCGTTCGGTGTTTAAAGAGTTGGGCGCGATTCCATTACGAAGCAGTTACGACCGGATTTTCCTGTATCGCTGCACGGCGAATCACGTCAGTCCCAAACCCGGGAGGTTCGGTGCTGCCGATTGGCTGCCGATCATAATGGCGCAGGATATGGGGCGTCGTTTGATCGATTTCAGCCAGGCTGTGCTAAACGAAGAGGACCTCGTTTCGAAACGATATGAAATCTGGCGGAATGATATGGAAGTCAGAATTGGAGTGGACGATAAATTGATCGGTGATCCGCTCTGAAACCCGCGATGATGCGAGAACTTTTCGAATCACTACCTTGACGGAATGGCGTATCCTTGAAATTATAAACTGTTCAATCGTCGAACTGACAACCTTTCCCATGATGAAATTCACTTACTTAAAACTCCTCACAGCCCTTGGTTTACCATTTTCATTGGCGTCTGCGGTCGATTTCGAGAAGGACATTCAACCGATTCTCAAGGACCATTGTTTCAAATGTCACAGCGGCCCCAAGGCGAAAGCTAAAGTTCGATATGACAATGCGAAGTATTTTGCCGAAGTGATCGGGAATCACGATCACGCAGTGGTGGTGCCGGGCAAACCTGACGAAAGCAAAATGCTGAAACTGGCATCGCTTCCCCAGACCGCAACCGATGCGATGCCGCCGCCGAAAGCCCGGAATGTGACACCGCTGAATGCTACGGAAAAAGCGTTGATCAGGCAGTGGATTCTCGAAGGCGCCAGCCTTGAGCCGCAACCTGAGGGTATGCCCGCTTCAGAAACCACCACTACGGAATCGGCCCCTGATCCCAATCAAATTCACTCCTGGACGAATCTGGAAGGAAAGTCTCTCCAGGCGATTTTTGTATCGAGCAATGGCTCCGTGGTGACGCTGCGGAAAGAGGACGGATCTGAGTTTGGCTATCCGATCTCAAAGCTGAATCCGGAAAGCCAGAAGCTGGCGGCAGATTTGGCCAAGTGATTGGTCACTTCGCGAGATTCGCTTTGAAGTTCCGGTCGTGAAAGCTCATTAGCTCGAGTCCTTTGCTATCGTAGATTTGGATTGGGCTGTGAGTTGCGCCGGGAACGATCAATTTTTCGTAGGGGATTCCCAGTTCGTCGAGATAGGTCATAAACTTCAAGTTGAACTCGTAATTGAAGCCTTTGGTTCCCACCCAGATCATGGGCCGGAGCAGAGGCGCGCCATTTCGTTCGCTGTAAGCTTTGGCCAGATCCCAGGCATTATATCCGGGCGCGAAAACGACGGTTTCACTCTCGGCGCCGTTGTTTTCCTGAATGCGCTTTTCAGGTTCGTAACCGGAGCCGCCGGGAGCCGTTGAGCCCCACAGTTCCGGGTGCTTGAACATGATTCTTGTGGCGCCCCGTCCTCCCTGGGAAAATCCCTGAAGTCCGCGGCCCTCACGTTTTGCTATGGTTCGGTATTTCTTGTCGATGTGGGGGATGGTCTCATTGATGAAAATATCCTCCCCGAGCGCCTGTTTTTTCTGAGGGTAGTTATACCAGCTCATCGGGCCGCCATTGGGGAACACGTAGATGGTTGGCTGAATGGAACCGCTGCGAATCGCATCATCGACGTATTTGGCCAGTTTTACGCTTTTGCCTTCGCCTCCGGGGCGTCCGCCGTGAAGGTGATAGACGACCGGATAGCTCTGTTCAGAGTCATCGTATCCGGGCGGCAGGTAAATGTAATAGCCGACATCGATCCCCATCGAAGCGCTTCGAAACGTTCCGTGACGAGTGCCCGGTGTGAGTTGTTTCGCCGCATTTTCCGAGAGCGGCGAGACCCAGCTGAATGGTGCCGGCTTCTTCTTTTTCTTTGCTTTCGGCTTTTGATCCTGAGCACTCAGGGAAAAGCAGGCGAGACTGGCAGCGAAGAGGATAATACATCTCATGCCGTCAGATTCAGGCATGAAAATCTCACTGACAATCCCGCACTTCCGGCTATTTCAGCAGGTTATTCAATTTCTCTGCGATTTTGAAGTTCGCAGGGCCATACAATCCGTGAGGATGGTGGTCGCAACAGGCTTTCACGATCGCTTCGAGGGGGCCGCCCAATTCCTGATAGCGGGTCTCGAGGATTCCAGTGTTCTCGGAGTAGGGAACCACCTTGTCAGCGCCTCCTGCGACGATGAAGACCGGCACTTTTGCTTTCGCGAGCGGAGCCAGGTTATCAAGCGGGCCTTTCCACTGATCTTCGCTCGATTCATCCAGTCCGTAAGCTTTCAGAGCGGTGGGAAATAATGCCGGTGACGTTTTTTTCGGCCAGGACCGAATATCCATTACGGCTGCGTCCAAATAAACGGCGAGAACTTTATCCGGGTTGGCGATCGACCAGTTCAAAGCAGGTAATCCACCCCGGCTGAAGCCTTCCAACACCGGATTTTTCGACAGCGAATATTTTTTCTGAACTTCATCATAGAAAACATCGAACTTCGCCATTGCTTCTGGACCTCCGAAAAGATTGCCGACCTCGGTCCACGCAATATGCCATCCTGCCGCGAGCAGGGTTTCATCAAGACCGGGGAAAGCACCGTAAAAGCGACATCTCCAGATCCAGGGATTTCCTTCGCGGGCTTTTTCCGGGAAAGTGACCCGACACTTCACGCCATTTACATCGAAAGTTTCAGAGCGGTATTTCGAGAGAGATTTCCATTCAATGGCTCCGGGGAGTTTGGTGATTTTACGAATTTTGTTGGTTTCGGAGTCTCCAACATAGACATCGCCATTGATTGGGTCGGTTCCCACGCCGTGGAGACGGGCCATTCCGCAAGCTGCTGGATCGCCGCTGTCCGGTCCATCACCCCGTTTTCCGGTTCCAGCGATTGAGTGAAGCATTGGAGGATCGGCGCTCAAATCAACGGCGCGAACGGTGTGCGATTCGGTGTCGGCGAGATAAACCCAGTTGCCGTCAGGAGAGACTGCGACGCCTTTCGGGCCGGAGAGGGGCGCTTCCAATGCGACCGTGGGTTCAGCGGTGTAGCCCTTTTTGCCCGAACCGGCGATGTGATGAAGCGTTTTAGCTTTCATGTCGATGCGGTAGAGTTTGTTGCCTTCACGAAGCGCGAGCCAAAGATCGCCGTTGGGAGCGATGTCGAGCGCTCTCGGTCCGTTCAGAGGAGTTTCCGGAGAGATCGCTGCGCCTTCTTCGGTCGCTGCTTTTTCTCCGTTTCCGCACCAAGTCGAAATGATACCCGACTTCAGCTCCACTTTGCGAATCCGGTGATTGCCGATGTCGCAGATGAAAAGATTTTCCCCGGCCTGATCGAATTGAATGGAGTGGGGCCGATGCAGTTTGGCAGCCGTGGCTTTTTCGCCATCGCCGGAAAACCCTTTTTCCCCGGTTCCGGCAACGGTCGAGACGATGTTGGTTCGCGCATCTAGCTTTCTCACAACGTGATTTTGCATCTCGACCCAATAAAGGTCTCCGCCGGAGTGAAATCTCACCTCGTAGGGTTCGAAAAGATCGGCTTCCAGCGGAGGCCCGCCATCGCCTGAGTAGCCTTTTTTCTGGGTTCCGACAACGGTGGTAGTCTTGCCGCCTTTTCGACTGATTTTCTTGATCGCGTGATTGCCGGTGTCGCAGAAATAGATGTCACCATCGGGTCCTACGATGACGCCGAAGGTATTGTTCAAGCCCTCGGGTCCGGAGATAGTTTGGATCTCAGCCGCATTGGCGGAGGTGAAAAGAAATACCGTCAGTAAGGCGCAAATTCGTAATGTCATTGATAGTAAGTTATTTCTGATCCCAGAGCGGATAGGGGTCTCCATGTCGCTCCATTTTTTTCAGAAGTAAACCCTCCATCTCTTTTCGAACATCGGCGTAATCAGGGTCTTCGGCGAGATCGCGCTCCATACCGTCGCGATCGAGGAATTCGTTTGGGTTGGCTTTGAGGTTGAAGAGCTGGGTTTCCCGCACCTCGCCATCGAGGACATCCCACTTGATTAACTTCCAGTCGCCGCGGCGAACGGAGCGAATCCCCGGCTTGGTTCCGCCGCAGTAGGCGCCGTACATGACGGAGCGAATCGTGTCCTTTTTCCCTTCGAGAACCGGACGAAAACTGATGCTCTCGACGGAAGCGGGTTTTTCGACTCCAGTGAGATCACACATCGTTCCAAGCACGTCGAGCAGGTAGATATTACCATCGGCCCGGGATCCGGGTTTGATTCCGGGGCCTTTGACGATGAAAGGAACTCTCCAGGTGTGTTCGTAGAGGTTTTGTTTGCCCTGCAGTCCGTGGCGCCCAATAGCCATCCCGTGATCGGCGGTGTAAAAGATGTAGGTATTTTCCAGCTCTCCCATCGCTTCCAGTTTTTTCAGCACTCGATCGATCTGGATATCGACATTTTCGCTGCAGGCATACTGACGGCCGATTTCGTTTCGAATTGTCGCTTCGTCTCTCCATTCCCAAACGCCATCGACCGCCACTTCGTCGCGAAGGTTGGGGTGACCGTGATGAAAAGGGTGCTCTGGCAGGTAGTTAGCCGGTAGAGCGGGCGCTTTTGGATTCAAAGCGACCGGCTTAGTTTTGTCTTTGTGATTCACTGCTCCGTACTTCGCCATTAATTCCGGCGGTCCGGGACGGGGATCGTGAGGATGGGAGAAACCGTAGTAGATTAAAAACGGGTCGGTGTCTTTGGTTGATTCGCGTTCCTCGAGATAATCGAGAACCTGCTCGGCATGCCAGGCGGAACCGGTTTCGGCATCGGGACCGCGTTTGGTGGCATCGCGGACCACGGTGAACTGCTGATTGGCGAGTTCGAAGCTGTTGCCTTTTTTACAGGTTCGCATTGTGTCATAGCCCGCGCGGTTGAAGACGGCTGCCATACAGTTTTCGACCTGTTCCTGAACGTCTGCGGGGAGTTTTGCTTGCGGGGCTTTCGGTGCTCCTTTTTTGCGTTTCGCTTTGTCTTTGAGATTCCAGAGCGACCGTCCGGTCATGACCATGTGGCGCGAGGGGCGACATACCGCGCCCGAGTCGGAACCCATGTGATAGGCACGGTCAAAAACCATTCCCTCCGCTGCGAGTTTTTCGATAGTCGGTGCATTGAGTCCGGATTCCGGATTGTAAAACTTGAAGTCAAAAGGTGACTGATCATCCGCGATGATAAAAAGGATATTGGGGCGGTTCCCCGCTTGAACAGAAGGGGTGTTCCTGCCCTTTTCCTTTTCGCTTTTCCATAGCTTGATGTCTTCGGTATCATTTTGGGAATCCGGTCCCTCGGTGCTTCGTCCGTTTTCGATATCGGCGGTGAGTTGAGCCAGTAGTTGCTCCGCGACTTCGGGTTTTTCGGTATAGAGATTTTCTGTTTCGCCGACATCACTGCTCATATCATAGAGCTGCGCTTTCGGGGCATTTTTTGGAGCCTGGTTTTCTTTCGGGCTGGTCCAGCCACCGGATGCTTTTGCCAGTAACAGTTTCCAATTGTCCTGACGATAAGCAAAGTGACCGCTGTAGGAGTGGTGGATAATGCCTTTCCGGCTCGATTCGATTTCTTTACCACGAAGGGCTGGCAGAAAGCTGACGCTGTCTTCACAGCTGTTTTCGGGGACGGTTACGCCGGTGATATCACCGAGGGTGGCAAACAGGTCGGTTAAGCAGATGAGCTGATCGGAGGTGGAGCCGGGGTCCACTTTGCCGGGCCAGCGAACGATAAAAGGAACGCGGTGGCCGCCATCCCAGAGATCCGCCTTCGAGCCGCGAAGGTAGGCGCTTACGATATGTCCCTGTTTGGCGAGATTCGGAATGTTGGCGGCTTTGGAGCAGCCATTGTCACTGGTAAAGATAATGAGGGTGTTTTCTGTCATGCCGTTCTTTTCCAGGGCAGCGGAAATTTCCCCGACCACGTTGTCGGTTTGCATCACAAAATCTCCGTAGTCACCGAGCCCGCTTTTGCCCTGCCACTCAGGAGAGGGGACGATCGGGGTATGGGGCGATCCCAGAGGGACATAGAGAAAGAACGGTTCTTCTTTACCTTTTCTCGAATTGATATAGTCGACGGATTTTTGAGTCAAGCGGGGCAGCATGTTAATCTCGGGATCGTGAGCGATCACTTTATCGTTTTCGATCACGGCATCCATATTCCGTGCGTGATGAAAGCCGTGGTAATAGTTGAATCCGCGATGGACCGGGCCGTCGGGAATGATGGCACCGACCGGTGGGGTCTTGTGCTTTTTGCTGGAATACGGTTCCTTCGTTTCGGGGTCGAGATAGAGAAAGTCGAGATGCCACTTGCCGATGATGGCCGTGTCATATCCCTGATCTTTCATGAAGTTACCTACGGTGGGACGATTTTTGTCGATTAAACACGGGGCGAATCCGGTCACGACGCCTTTCTGTAGTTTGGTGCGCCAGGAATAGCGACCGGTCATTACACCGTAGCGAGTGGGAGTGCAGACGGATGAGCCTGAGTGAGCGTCGGTAAAAATCATCCCCTGAGATGCGAGCTTATCGGTATGCGGTGTCGGGATTTTTGAGGTCTCCGGCGCGAGGCACTGAACGTCGCCATAACCGAGGTCATCGCAAATGATGTAGATAATATTGGGCTTTCCGGCGTAGCTTGAAGTTGCGCAGAAAAGTATAAGGGAAAGTATCGATACGAGACGCTTCATATAACGATGGTACAGGGTACAATTTCAAATGGTACAGGGTACAGTCTGAAACTGTACAGGGTACCATCGAAGAATTCAGTTTGATCGTAGCGGTTCCCTGGAAAAGCGTCCAGTGCGGAGATGCGCTCGCGATAATTTGTGAGGAATCCGGAATTTCAACATTCCGTTTGAGGAGCGGTCACCATTCGGTTCGGGCTGCTTCGATGAGGGCCCGGAACTTGGGATTCTCCATCCATAAATCAACGACCCGGCGGGCGATGCCCCGACCGAGGGCGGTGTCGCTGGGGTAGTGGACTCCGGCGAGTTCGCGATCGGTTGCGATCAGTTTCGCCCCTGCCAGAATCGAGGAGTGGCGCTCGGGTTTCACCAACTCGCAAAGCAGAAATGCCCACATGTAGGCCTGAGTGGAATGGCCGCTCGGATAGGCGGGGTGATCAGGAACCGGAATGGCCGGTTTTATCCGGGGTTCGAGAAAGTGGGGGCGAACCCGGTTGAAATGCTGTTTTGCCTGAAACATCACGATGGTGATATCAAAATTGGCGGCTTTTGCGAGGGCTGCTGTCCGGGGGCGGTTTTTCAAATCCGTGATCTCTGGATAGGTCATCTCGTCGAAGACAAAACCGACCAGTTTTATCTCGGCCTTGATGCGCTCGATATCCTCCTCCGTGCGGTTTTCCTGAAGCTGAAGCAGATAATCGAGCTCCACCCGGGTGCGCTGCGAACTGTTTTTCGGTGGTTCCGCTGCGGCGACGAGGGTTCGCCAGTTGTCGGGTAGATATTTGGGGCGCCCCCGGGTATGAACGAGGTATTTCTGCGCAAAGGTCTGGGTATTGTTGAAGCGGAGTTTTTCTGTAGCGGGATCAGCAGCGTGACCGCTCAAATTGACAAACGGATCGAGATCGTCCGCTGCTACATACGAGAGTCCGAAATATACAATAAAAATGGCCACCAATATCTTCACGAAAACACTTCCATCACCGGAGCTCCGCCGGTCACTCCCAGAGGGGTTTCTTTTAATCCGTGATGATCGTAAATAAGCTTCCCGGAATCAAGCCCCGTTGCGGCCAAAATCGTGGCGTGTAAATCCTGCGGGCTCACAGGCCGGTCAACCACCGTGTAGCCGATCGGATCCGTTTCGCCGATGATCTGGCCACCTTTGACTCCGCCGCCGGCCATCCAGACCGAGTAGGCGGCGGGGGAGTGATCGCGGCCGTTAGCCCGGCCCTCCATAGTCGGAGTTCGTCCAAATTCTCCGCCCCAGACCACGAGGGTTGATTCGAGAAGTCCGCGCCGCTTCAAATCCTGAAGCAGCGCCGCCACGGGTCGGTCGGTGCGGGCCGCGAGAGTGTCGTGGTTCTTTTTGATATTGCCGTGAGCATCCCAGCCACCAACCCGGACCTGCACATAGCGAACCCCACGCTCAACCATTCGCCGGGCGAGGAGAAAACCTTTCCCGGTGGTTTTGGTCGGCTCCGCATCGAGTCCGTAAAGTTTCATCGTCTCCATGGATTCGGAATCGAGATCGAACAGTTCGGGCGCGGCGGTTTGCATCTGAAATGCCATTTCGTAGCTGCGAATTCGTGCTTCCAGCTCGCTGTGATCCTGAACCGATTGTAAAAAGCCGCGATTCAATTTCTGAATTGCGCTGAGTTCGCGAAGTCGGCGGCGATTGTCCGTTCCCGACGGCATTTCCACATTTTGAATTCCGCGATTCGGATTCACCACCGTGCCCTGATAGCGCGAGGGTAAAAATCCCGATCCCCAACCCGCCGCCTGTGGGTATTGCATCCCGTCGGAGTGCAGATTCATGGTGATAAAGGAGGGCAGTTGATCGTTGGCGCTCCCGAGACCATAAAGTGACCAGGCACCGAGGCTGGGGCGGTCCCCGGCGGACGAACCGGTTAAAGCAACGCATTCTCCCGGACCGTGGACCGGGTTCCGATGCTGCATTGTCCGGATCAAACACAGGTCATCGACGTGTTTAGCGGTCTCGGGGAACAGCGTCGAGACCGACATCCCGCACTCGCCGTGCTGGGAAAACTCCCAGGGCGATGCCATCAGGTTATTCAGCCCGGCCCGTTTGATTTTCGGTACATTTTTGGCAATCGACTCGGGAACGTCTTTTCCTGCGAGTTTGGCCAGCTCCGGTTTTGGGTCAAAGGTATCAACCTGACTCGGTCCTCCGGACATAAAAAGAAAAATCACACTCCGGGCGGTGGCTGGGCGATGTGGGCTTGCCTTTGCGGTGAGAGAATTGAGAGCCAATGCTCCCGCTCCGAGGCCCGAAGTGGCGAGGAATTGTCGGCGATTCATTGGATTCATAGCAAAAAAGGTCAGGGGATATAGATAAACTCGCTGGAATTCAGGATCGCGAGACAGGCGCTTTGGAGGCCGAATTCTTTGGAAAGTGCCGTCAACTCCGCCATTTCCTCATTAGATGCCTCGCGGCCCAGAGCGGTGGAAAAGGCTTCTGGTATCGAACCGGTTGCCTCAGCCAAATCAGCGGCGATTTTCTGGGCAAACCCTGAATTTAAAAGCCAGAGCGGTTGGAGCGAAGTGGTCGAAACCCGCCGCTGCGAGCAACTGACATTCCCACCGGCGCTGTCGAAAAGCATCTGCTGATCGGGGAGATTGTCCCGGCGCTGTTTTAAATAGAGACTGCGGCGCTTCGAGCCCGAATTTACCGGATCGCTTTTTCGTCCGGGGCGGTCCTCAAGTTGGTCTGCGACAGCGAGCAGGGAATCGCGGATCGCTTCCGCCTCAAGACGACGGGGGAGCCAGCGCCACAGGGTGGCATTCTCCGGGTCGAGTTCTGCATTTGCTGCGGAAAAATCGCTGGATTGCCGGAAGGTGGCGGAATCGAGAATGAGGCGGTGGATGTGTTTGGTGCTCCAGTTACTGTCGATCAGCTCACTGGCCAGAAAGTCGAGCAATTCCGGATGACTCGGCGGGGTGCCCTGTTTGCCGAAGTCGCCGCTTGTCTCGACCAGCCCCCGGCCGAAATGCCATTGCCAGATGCGGTTTACCCAGACCCGGGCAACCAGCGGATTTTTTTCAGGATCCGTCAGCCAGTTGGCGAGAGCGGTGCGCGGCTTTGCGATGTCCTCCGGCGTCGGTCCGAAGACGGCTGGCCAACCCGGAGACACTTTCGGACCGGGCGCGTTAACATCTCCGCGGAGCAGCAGGTGGGTGTTGAGATTTTCCAGAGTCTCCCGCTTTCGTGACAGCGGCCAGCGCATTTCGTGCGGAGCGATCGGGCGATCGCGGCTTGCAGTCAGCGGCGAGTAAAAACCCCAGGTTTGAGGCAGCTCTGCGATTTGTTTTTCCAGTTCGGCATACCGTTTTTTGTCTTCCGCTTTCATCCCGCTGACCACGGATTTCGGGATCACCAGAATCGGCTCCGGGTCGCCCCGTTTGCGTTTTACGGAAACGATCCGGGCGTGGGTGCGATCAAAAATTTCCCAGCGTTCCGCGATCAATTCTCTGGCTTTCGAATCAATACCCGCATCGAAAACGACGTTTGCCGGCTGTGCTTTCTCAAAGAAAGCCATCAAGCGGTAGTAGTCGCGAATCGAAACGGGATCGAATTTGTGAGTGTGGCACTGGGCGCATTCGAAAGTGAGGCCCATAAAGGCACTTCCGGTTGTGTTGACCACATCAACAAGGATGTCATTTCGCTGAATCTTTTTATCCAATTCATTACCCGAATACCGGGCCGCCGCGAGGAACCCGGTCGCTACGGCATTATCATCACTCCACGGTTCCAGCTCGTCCCCGGCAATCTGGGCCCACAAAAAGTCATCGTAAGGCATGTCGTGATTGAAGGCCCTGACCACCCAGTCCCGATATCGCCAGGCGTGAGGTCGGTCTCGATTGTGTTGATGACCGTTACTTTCCGCCCAGCGGGCCACATCCAGCCAGTGGCGCCCCCAGCGTTCGCCATAAGCAGGATGCTCCAGTACCCCGTCCGTTGTCCAGTTTTGATCGCCCGGCGGAAGCCCCAGCATCACGAGGCTGAGGCGGCGGTTCAGCACTTCTTCACTCGCCTCAGAGTTGGGCGCGATCCCGAGAGCTTCCTGCTTCTTCAGAATAAAGTGGTCAATCGGGGATTTCACCCAGGCAGAGTTTTCCACTTCCGGGATTTCCGGGCGGGCAATCGGTTGAAAGGCCCAGTGATCGGTCTGAGGTTGCGGGGTGGGGAGGATCGTTTCATCCCAGACCAAACCTTCGTCGATCCAGGTTCGAAGCGTTTTGATTTCAGCTTTTGAGAGTGGTTCCCCTTTAGGCGGCATTTCGCCGTGAATCACCACATCGAAAATCGGGCTCGATTCTGCATTTCCCGGAGATGACAGGTTCAGAACTTCATCAAAGATATCGAGGCGGATATCCTTCTTCGCATCCTCGCCTTCATGACATTTGAAGCATCGGTTTTCCAGGATCGGCAGCACATGTTTAGCAAAGACGATGGTTTTCGGCTTTGGTTTCTCCACCTTGGTTGGCTTGATTTCGACCTTGGGAGGAAGCCCGAGAATACCTTCCCAGGTTTTGGCCAGCTCGAGATCCCAGACAAAAATCCGGTCCTCCATTTCCGTTTTCCCTCCGGTGGAAAATCCGAGCCAGTTAATTTTCGAAATCGATTTCGGATTTTTGGTAAAAGCGTGGGGTTTAAACTCGGCGTTCGCCTCCGGATCCACCCAGAGATCGAGATGATCAAAAGGTTGATCGGCTCCCGAAGTTGACTTCCAGATTCTGGCAACGACCAGAAACTCGCGATCACCGATCAGTTCTGCTGCAAAGCGTTCCCCGCCGACTGATTGTCGGACCATAAAGCGGTTCTGTCCTTCTTTAGAGACATGGATTCCGATGTTGGGCACGCCATTTCCGTGGTTGGATTGATCACTGCCTTCAGATTCATCGGCCCATAAGACGAAGAATTCCCCTTCGTCCTCCTCCGCCGTGTCGATTGATTTTGCGTCGTAGGAAATCCGGTAGCGCACAAAAATTTCGTCACCTGCGAAGTTTTCGTTCAGTTTTTTCCGCAGCGGATTATTCCGGGAGCCAGTGCCATTGATCTCGAAACGTTGTTGAGCAAATCCGTTCTGTTTCCATTCATTTGCGAGAAGTTCCGGACCCTCCGCGCGAGCAGGCGTTTCCCGGAAAAGGATCAATAAGATGGAGAGTGCGAGCCCCCTCCGCCATTCTTTAAGCCGCATGCGACTAAACATGAAGCGCTTCGGGTACTTCTAAAGCACGGATTCGCGGATGGCGTGTGTGTTGGGGTGGCGGCACAGGCGCAGGGCGGAGTTTCCGGTGTCCCTACAGGACACAGCAAATAGTAAACGTTACCCCGGATTAAAATCCGGGGCTGATGTGTGGGATGCCTTCAGCATCTGCGACCGAGGACTGGCCGATTTGTGGTAGTCTTCAGCATCTGCGAACGAGCACAGGCTGATTTGTGGGCTGCCTTCAACATCTGCGCCCGAAGAAAGGTTGATTTGTGGGCGGCCTCCAACCTCTGCGATCGAGGAAAGGTTTATTCGTGGGCTGCCTTCAGCATCTGCGAACGAGGACAGGTTGACTTGTGGGCTGCCTTCAGCATCTGCGACCGAGGACAGGCTGATTTGTGGTAGTCCTCAGCATCTGCGACCGAGGATTGGCTGATTTGTGTGCTTCCTTCAGCATCTGCTACCGAAAACAGGCTGAATTGTGAGGGGATTCAGTATCTGTAGTTCAACCATGTTCAGGCGGGATATCTTTCATCGGGCGGAAAGTTTTGGCCCGCCGTGCTCCTTATTCATTCGAAACGGATATATCACGCCCGGATGCTGAAGGCATCATCGATAACAGCCCCGGATTTCAATCCGGGGTAATCGGACGCAAACGGAATGCGTCCTGAAGGGACGCCGGAACTGTTGCCCACTCCCTGCTACTTTTCCTTTGGCATGAAGGTGTATGAAACCACTTCGCTTTATCAAACCACTCAGCGACGCTCCGGTTTTTCAGGTTCAATGTTATTCTTGAACTGAACTCTAATTTTCGGCCGCTTCTCGTGGGGGATGGGTGAGGGGACGACTTTCGGTGGAAATTTTGTGTTAATCCATTTTCTGATTTTCCCGGAATGTGATGGTAAAGAGATCATCAGCAAATTATGGCCTACCGGAAAATGCCACACTTCCGGACGGAGCAATTTTTCACAGAGTAGCACCCCGTTTTCAGCCGGTACAATCGCATCAAGCGTGCCGAGCAAAAGGAGAGTTGGGGTCTTGTCGAAAGCCGGAGCAAGACGGGCCGGGTCCAGTGTCATCTGCTCAAACGCGAGAGTTTCGAACCGTGTCAGTTCGTCTTCTGTTAGCGGGCGTCCTTCATCACCTTGAGTGTGCCCTTTTTTTGAATGCATCACAGGAGTTGCGAGTTCAAGCGAGGACCGCAGCATCACGCCCGGAATGTTGGCACCGCCGCCAACCAGAACAGCTGCGTCCACAGGACCGATTCGCTCGATGACGGCGGGAAGAGCCAGTGCTCCGGCGCTACTGCCGATGACAATGGTGGGACCGTTTAGCCAATTCTTACGGTTCGCCTTCACATAGGCAAGGGCCGATTCGGCGACGTAGGCGCGCTCGGCGATATGGTGATCGATATCATTTGCAAAGCGTTCTGCGGCGCGGGGGATATCTCCGCTGCCATACACCGGTAGATTCGTGTCCTGCGAAGCGAGCTGAAATGGCGGGAGGCAGGCGATGATATTCCAACCTTCCCGGCGAAGCGAAGCAAGCAGACGCTGTTCGGGACGTGAAATTCCCATGATGCTTCCCAGGTAAAGCACCGCCCCCCGGACCGGGGCTGCGTAGGCGGATTCCAGCTCGACCACGGTTAGTCGATGGTGAGTGGTTGTGAAGCGAGTGATGTGCTTTTCATCCACCGTGAGATCGAAATCGATCCGCTTCCCGCCCCTTCTCACCGGCTCGCGAGTTCGGCTGGCAAAGAGGAGCAGTGGATCTGCGGCTTCCGGAGAAAGCCCCAGAACCCGGCAATCGCCATAATTTCCAAGCGGCACCGGAGCGGTACCACTTTTCGAGGTGATTTCCGGAAGGGTGGCAGAGAGTCGGACCGGCCATTCATGAATCACTGGACCGGGCCGGGCTGCCTTACTGTGCTCTGTCCAATCTGATCGAGGTTGTCGTAGAGCCGTCGAGCAGGATGTCGATGCCATGAGAAGGCAAACGATTGCGAGAGATACGGTCTGGCGCAATAAAGACATCGCTGAAGTATACGCCAATTTAAACGGAAGAAACGCGATCTTCCATTGTATAACCTGAAGAAAGTTTCCTGAGTGCCGTGGGGGGGGGCGGGGGGGATGCGACGACGCAAAAATTAAAACCGCCAACCACCCTTCAGGGTAGCCATGTGGAGCTGAGCATCCTGCTGAAAGAATCGTCCCTTGTAATCGACCGTGAGAGAGAAGTTGTTGTTAAACTCGAAGCCGAAACCGGCACCGAATTCCATCCAGCCTTCACCGGGATCTTCGCGATTCAAGGTGGCGGTTCTGGTAGCGCCAGTGCCAATTACATTGCCGCCCTGTATGAAGGTGATCGGGCTGTTCTGCAGGGTACCGCTCACGTTGGTCTCCTGATCGTTATTCTCGCGACCATATCCCAATCGAAATTGAGGTAATATAGCGCCCCAGGGGGTGTCATGTCTCCAGTTGAGTTGGTATCCCAGTGTCGTGATCATCGATTCGTACTGCTGGGTTTGGAAAGTTGTATTTGCCCTTGGATCGCCGCGCTCGGTGTAGCCCTCAAGTTTCCCCCGGCTGTAGTCGGCGCGGAAGGTTGGGCCATGATTGAACCGATCGTCAGCGGGGAGATTGTAACCGAGGTTCAGAGTGGTTTGGTGTGCATCGATATTGGGTCTCGCTGTCACCGTAGAACCGATAAGTGTGTTCCGGTTAACGCTGGCTTCATAGTCTCCATAGCTGTAGAGCAAATCGCCCCACAGGTTATTCTGAAAATAAGAGGCGTAGGCGGATACTGCATTACCATCAAGATCGATCGAGCCCAGTCCTCCGCTAAGTTGGTTCTCATTTTGGACATTGGTAAATCCGAGACCAACTGCGAGGTTCGGGGAAACGACATACTCCACTCCGACGGTTCCGGCGGTAGAGCGGGACTCGACTCCTGCATTTTGGCCGAGTGGGTCAAGGTCGTATTTGCCATAGTCGAAAGACGCAAAAGCCTCGAGTCCGTGGCTCCCGTAATTTCCCGCCCCGGCCTGCATCGTAACGGATGGAACCAAAGGGTTTTCATCATCGACAATAGCGGTATCGTAAACGGCTCCTTCTGAATTTCCCGTTCTTGCCGGGCCGTTGAGATTGATGGTGCTCTCGACCTGCAGCTCACGCTCCAGGCGATAGAGGCGTGATGCGGAAACTTCCCGGCCTCTGCCCTGATCGATCCGTGCAAAACCTCCTCCCGAACTGATTCGGTTACGGAGCTTGAAGATCCGGTTATTCAGGTCTCTCAAAGCCGTTCCGTGGACCTGGGAGGCAACCTGGCCGGCGGCTATGTTTGATGGAATCGCACTGCCGATCAGTTGAGCAATAGCTACATTATCTACCTGCACCATTATAGGAAGGGGTATTGCTGTCAGTGAGACAGAATTGATTCTTTTATTCCCCTGATCGTCCTGACCATAGGCCACAAAATGGTAGCTGCTGTTAAAATCAAACGCCGATATCGTGCCTGAATTACGGTCTGTTCCACCCACTGACCATGACCAATTCGCTCCGCCGGAGTCATTCGCCAGGAATGATAACACCACCTCAGTGCCAGTTCCCAGAGGTAGGGGCGCTCCGCTATCCAGAGTGGTAGCTGATGAACCGTCAACAAACCTCAGATTCCCAGCATCGGTAGTTGCTCCGAATCCATATAAACTAACATTACCAAAAGGGTTGAATCCGGAATAGGTGCTGAGATCGGTGTCGTCTCTCACCAGGCCAAAAGCGAGACCACTGGCTCCCCCGTAGCTACTGTTAAAATAATTGATACTCAACTCAAAGCCACCAGCGGATTGAAAGGTGTTGTCGGAAAAGGCAATCGCTCTCCGCTGGAACTGTGTTCCTGAGGTATTGAATTGCAGGTTCCCATTGTCCGCCCAGGAGTGAGCAAAAATTGTCCGGTTGGTTAGCCCGCCGCCGATACTGGTGTTTACACCTAGTCCGTCTCCATCGAAAGAGTCCTGATAGACGATAGTCTGAGCCTGTGAAACGGTAGAGGAAAACACAACGAGAAAGCCCTGCAGAGCGGTGAGGAGTCCGGCTGACCGGAATAGCAGAGACATACTGAATTTTCCTAATTTCATACTTCGTGTTTCGTTTTGAGAGGGCGATTATTTGTGATAATCGGCCCCCATCTTAAAGAGATTGCTTCTCTTGCCTATGACCGTGCGGAGTTTTTTTTGTGTCATTTAGGAAAAAATATCAGGATATCTTTATAATCATTATTTCTGTATAGTTTGTGACTATCGCCGGAAGCTAACAACCTGATCAGTTCCACCGTAGGGGATGGGGACGCGGGATGCTTATTTGAAACAAAACGGCAAATGTGTCGCCGGAAGGCCGTGTTATGGTGTGGCAATGAAAGATTTCGATACAGAAATCCATGACCGGTTTCTTCGTCTCTATGTCAGAGAGGAGGAGTCCTTGCGCGGATTTGTGCGCTCTTTTGTCCCGACTTTGGAGGATGCCCGTGAGGTGATGCAGGAAGTCGCCGTCGTATTGTGGAAAAAATTCGACAGCCTCGATGATGACGAAAACTTTCGCCGCTGGGCCTTTGGCGTCGCCCGTCTCGAAGCGCTCCAATATCGCCGCCGGATCGCCCGCGACCGACTTGTTTTGAGTGAGTCGGTTCTCGAAGTGCTGGCGGACGAAGCTGAGGAATTATCCGAAAATTTCGATGCCGAGCGCCGCGCCCTGCAAAAGTGCCTCGGCGAGCTTCCTGCCGCCCGTCGCGCGCTGGTGGAGCAGGCTTATGCGCCGGGAGTTCGTATCGATGAACTGGCCGCGGATATGGGTAAAACCGCCATGTCTCTGTATAAAAAGTTGCATCGACTTCGGCAGACTTTGATCGATTGCACCCGCAAATCTCTCCAAAAGGAGGGCCTCGCATGAGTGGCAGCGCTGGTTCGGAATTCGCTGATCAAATCGCCGCCTATCTCGCGGGGAAAGCGACCGGGGCTGAAGTGGCTGCGCTGGAAAAAACGCTCCTCGAAGATCGCGAAGCCAGATTGCTGTTCCTCGCGCACTCGAATATGGATGCCGCACTCGGCGGCGCGGGGCAGGGTAATCTGCAGTTGCCGGCGGAGAGCAAAACGGTGGATTTCCGCCCGCCTAAAAGGAGAAATCGATTGGTCGCAATTGTCGCCGCAGCGGCCTGCCTGACATTGGCCGCACTGGTTTTCTGGCCGCGTGGCGGCGTCCGGGCTGAGATTCTTGCTTCAAGCGGGCTGGCTGCGGAATCGTACCGGAGCGGCGGTTCGCTGAGATTGAGCGAGATGCGAATTGTTCAGGGCGGGGTGAAGCTGCGGCTCGATTCCGGCGTGGTTCTCGATCTTCACGGCCCGGCGGAAGCCCGTTTCCCGGAACGAATGAGAGCAATCCTGAAATCGGGAAATGTCACCGTGGATATCTCTGCAGCATCGGAGAAAAACTTTGTGCTGGAAAGCCCGACACTGCGAATCGTGGATCAGGGCACAAAATTCGGGGTCGCCTATCGCGAAAATGGCGAGACCGATGTAGCCGTTCTCGACGGGCAGGTGTCCGTTTTCCGGCCGACGGAGAAAAGCCGTCCGATTGCGGTGCTTCGCGGAGGTGATGCGGTCCGGATTGATTCCTTTTATGTAGCGCGGCGACTGGCTGCCATTTCGCTCGATGGCCTGTCTCTGGCGATTTTGGAGGGGAATGGAAAAAATACCTCGGTGGTGACGGATGTTACCGACTCGATCAACGAAGCCGATTTCCGCCGGTTTTATTCCATTTCCCCGGGGGCGATGGGGCCGGGCGTGAGACCTTATTCGACGCTGGGGAAACCGGTCTGGCAGCCAATGCCCGGCGACGATTTTCCCTCAGATCTGCTGGGTGCGGATGTGGTCGCTACATTTTCCAGCGACCGGATTGATCCCGAGCTTTCCCTGACTCTGTCGCTCGCTAAACCGGCTACTGTCTATCTGATGATGGATGCCCGGGCGGAGGTGCCGGAATGGTTGTCGCGGGATTTCCAGAAAACAGATCTGAAACTTCGCGCCGGACCATGGGGAGACAGATGGTCAGCGCGAGTCATCACCGATCCGGACGATGGAGTCGGTTATGTCATGTACGAGGTCTGGAAACGCGAAGTGACCGGTAAACAAGTCGAACTGGGTTCCCCATATATAGACTCATCCTCCCGAGAGCTGGCGATGTATGGCATCGCCGTGAAACCTCTTTAGACCGATCCTTGTCAGGACTGTACAGGGTACAGTTTCGGATTGTACAGGGTACAGTCGAATGCCGCTAAGATTTGCGGGGATCCCGTGGCTGTGAATTCAAAATACGGCAAAGCCGTTATGAAACACAGCCCATGGTTGCCGTAGTGAAACGGAGGCTACCATGGGGTTTGCATACCAGGAGTTTCCCTACGCTGAAGGCGTTGCGAAATCTTTCAGATCACTTTCAGCGATCAGTTTTTAGCACGATAAAATCCCCGGGTAGACACTCAGCTTCGCTTCGGTCAACCCGGGGCTGTGTTGCGTAGCGGCGTTGCCGTATAGCGACTGAAACCGAAAAACTTAGCGAGATTCCAAGGGACAGTCTGCACCCTCCTAAATTTATTTTCACAAAAACCGGCAAACCGTTTCCCGCGCGACGGTATTAGAGTGATGAATTTCTCAAAACTCGCTGTCTTTGTTTGCTCGCTTCTCGTAGTAAGTGCAATTGCTGACGAAAAACCGAATGTCATCGTGTTCCTCGTCGATGATATGGGTGTGATGGACACCTCCCTGCCGGGGGCTGATGAGTCATTCTACGAGACGCCGAATCTGGAGCGTCTCGCCGCCCGGGGGATGATGTTTCGAAACGGCTACTGTGCTCATCCGCGTTGTGTCGAGTCGCGTTTCGCTATCCAAACCGGTCGTTCTCCCTATCGCGATGCGGCCCAGACCGGTAATACCGGCAAGGCGATGGCGCCGCACCCAACCATTTGCGAGGCCTTTCAGAAAGGCGGCTATGCGACCGGCTTTTTCGGCAAATGGCACCTCGGGAAAACGCCGGAGGAATTTCCTTCCGGTCGCGGCTACGATCACAATATCGGCGGTTGTCACGCCGGGGCGGTGGCGAGTCACTTTTTTCCGTTTCACGTCGATCCACGAACCGGTAAAACCGGGAAAGAGGGCCCTATCCTCGGGCTGGAAAAAGGCGAGCCGGGAGAAAACGTAACCGACCGGCTCACTAGCGAAACGGAAAGCTGGATCCGGGAGCGGGTCGGGAACAAGGATAAACCTTTCTTCGCCTTTCTCTCCCATTTTGCCGTGCACACACCGATTCAGGGGAAGCCGGAGGAGATAGCTCACTTTGAGGAAAAGGTACCTTCGCTCCCTGCTGCAAAGGGGGACGACGGTGTAATCCCCGCCGATGGCAGCAGCAAATCGCGGCGGGATCATCCCGTTTACGCTTCGATGGTGAAGACCACGGATGACTCTTTGGGCCGCATCCTCGATTTGCTTGATGAACTCAAAATCGCGGATAACACGATTCTGCTTTTCACCTCCGATCACGGTGGCTTATCGAATCGCGCTCCGCAAAGCAAGCGGGAGTTGGCAACTTCCAACCTTCCGTATCGGGCGGGTAAAGGTCATCTCTACGATGGCGGCCTGCGGGTTCCGTTTCTCGTTTCATGGCCGCAGAAAATTCCGGTAGCGTCGCAGTCGGATGCGTGGGCTATCGGCACCGATATTATGCCGACTTTGTTAGATATTGCGGGTGTGGAGTCGTTTCCCGAGCATCATGTCGACGGGGTCAGTCTCGCTCCGGCGCTTCTCGATGGCAAAGCTATGGAAGAGCGTGATCACTATCTATGGCATCACCCTCTACCGCGACCCACCCAGACCGGCGATCAGGCGATGTCGGTTCTCCGAAAGAAGAATTTCAAACTGGTAAAAACCTACTTTCCCGAGGTCGCTTATCAGCTTTACGATCTGGACGCCGATCCCTACGAGCAAAATGACATCGCCGCCGAAAAGCCGGACCGGATTGAGCGGATGGCTGCCGCACTGGTGCGCGATTTAACCAAAGCAGGGGCTCCCGATCTCCGGCAGGATTGGAAAAATAAAGAAATCACCAAACCGGTCACCGCCGGAGCTATGTCGGTTGATTCCGGAAAGCCGAAACAAAACGTTCTGTTTATCGCCGTCGACGACCTGAAACCCGCGCTGGGTTGCTATGGCGATCAGGTTGCGATTTCCCCGAATATCGATGCCCTCGCCCGCAGCGGAATCGTCTTTGCCAATGCCCATTGCCAGTGGCCGGTGTGTGGGCCCAGCCGAGCCAGTTTGATGACTTCCCTCCGTCCCGAAGCCGTCGGTGTTATGGATTTGAAGACCGATATGCGGGCGAAAAATCCCAATGTGCTTACCATACCGCAGTATTTCAAACAGCAGGGCTACATCACTACCGGAGTCGGCAAAATATATGATTCCCGCTGTGTCGATGACAAAAAATTGAACGACGCACCATCGTGGTCGGAACCTTTTGCGCAGATCGAACACGACCGTGTTGCCGAACCGGATGGAAAAGACCGCGCCGCCCGGGCTCCTGATGTCCCCGACAGTTCGCTGACTGACGGCCAAATTGCGGAGCAGGGGATCGGGCTGATGAAAAAACTCGCCCAAAAGGGTGATCCGTTTTTTCTCGGAGTCGGATTCAAAAAGCCGCACCTCGCATTTGCCGCGCCAAAGAAATATTGGGATCTATATAATCGGGAAGAACTCAAACTCGCCGCGCATAGAGGTGGTATAGAAAACGGCAGTGGCTATTGCTTGCATGATAGCGAGGAATTGAGAAGCTACGGAGGAATACCTAAGAGCGGTCCGATCCCGGAAGAACTACAACTCGAATGCCTCCACGGCTACTACGCCTGCGTCAGTTTTATCGATGCTCTGGTTGGGCGGTTGATCGGCGAGCTGGACTCACTTGGGCTGCGGGAAAATACAGCTATTGTGTTATGGGGCGACCACGGTTTCCATCTTAGCGATCACAACATGTGGGGTAAACATTCACCTCTCGAAGACGCCACCCGCAGCCCGCTGATATTCTCCGCTCCGGGAATGAAGTCCGGTATCACGACTCAAGCGCCGGCTGAATTTACTGATGTTTTCCCCACGCTCTGTGAGTTGGTCGGGCTGCCGGTTCCCGGCGACATTCACGGACGCAGTCTGGTGCCTGTCTGGAACGGATCGAAGGATGGCGTTCGCGAAGGCGCACTGACTTTATTTTCCCGAAAAGGAGCCTTCGGGTATTCCTACCGGACCGAGCGATATCGATATATAGAATGGGTCAACAAATTTGGCAAAACGGTAGCAACAGATTTGTTTGACTACGAAAAGGATCATCAGGAAACAGTGAGTGTCGCAGGAGATCCAGAATACTCCGCGCTTATCGGAAATCTAGCGGCCAGTCTGCGCTCCGAAGCGGTCGGTTGTGCGCGTTTGAACGGAAAGGCAACGGATCAGTAAGGTAATTCCCACCAATGCAGTTTAACTGCAAAGTCGGCCTGTTCCGTGAGGAAGGGCCATCCCGGTCCGCTTAATATTGAGCGGGGCGGGAATCTTTCTTTTTACGATCTTTTGGTGTCCCTACAGGCCCCTGCATGTTTCGTTTGGCAAAATCCGGGTCCGTTCTGTGAGATGCCTTCAGCATCGTTTCCTGGAGGAAGGGAAATTTGTTGCAAGCTTCAGCATTTCCGCTCCGAATGGGCAGGCTCAGATCCGGATGCTGAAGGCATCATCTATAATAGCCCCGGATTTCAATCCGGGAAGTAGGTTGGTATAGAAATGCGTCCTGAAGGGACGCCGGAACTTCGACTTTCCCAGGCGGTAATTTCACCTGCCCTTAGCATGATAGGCACGTGCCCCGACTGACTTCAGGATCGGGTCCTTCGAACCCATTGTCATTTCCGTCGTGCCTACACCCTCCAACATCGGATGGATTTGATAGATGCCGCCGGTTTCTTCAACCGGGAGGGCTGGCCGTCGCTCCGCGTCACTACAGAACCACGCATTGCCGCGGATCGAAAAGGTTTCCGGCTTTGTATCTTTGCCTACATTGACGAACGTCCGCACCCGCTTGTCGTAAACGATCAAATTCTCCGCGAAGACTCCATCGCGACATGACTGGAATTCGTCGAGCGGCTTTTCCTGTAGAATCCGGAAGATCCATTTCCGCGGGTATACAATGGTATTTTGGCGAACCACACAACCGACACTGGTAACAAAAGCGACAGCAGCATCACTTCCCACAAAACGATTACCGATGACGACGAGATCCCTCGCTTCGAAGTTGCGGAGCCCGGGCCGAAAAAACTGATTTCCAGTGCTCCCGCCGAGGTTGATCCCCCGCGCACCGGCTTCATGGAAGAAATTTCCTGCGATCCTGATGTTTTCTGTCCCGCCTTTTGCCTGAATACCGGTGGTCTGCGTAAAGCCATCTTTCCCGATGAAATGGCAATCCTCGATCACTCCTTCACGGCATCCCACCATATCGATCCCGGCGCCGCCCCACCCACTGAAGGTGCAATTTCTGATGGAGAAGTTTTTCAGTCCCGACAGTTTTAGCCCGTCATAATTGCCTTCAGGTCCGATGTCCTCAATCGTGATAGTATCGAAAACCATGCCTTCCGACGGGGTCTCAAAAGTGCCGCCGTCGTCGCAATTGATACCGTTCGCAGTGCACTTTGACACTTTCAGATCCCTGAGCACGAGATGATTGCAGTCCGAGAGGTGTATCGCCTCCTTGCCACCGGAAAACAATGGTGGGCTGGCTCCATCGGCTCCCTTTATGACAATAGGTTCGGCCTTTGTTCCCTGAATATTTTGAAAGTGAAAACCACTCCCATATTTTCCCGCCTCGACCAGTATCGTTGTGCCCGGCTGCGCTTCGTTCACAGCCTGTCTTAACCCGGCGGTATCGTTAACACGAATCTCTCCTCCATCAGCCGGAAGTAGAAAAGCCATCACGAAAGCGAGGGCCGCCGCTTTGTTAATAGGTATTTCGAGCCGCTCCGTCATGATTCAGTTAGGTCAGATCGAAAAGAAAAATGGGGGAATGGTTGTTAGGGTAATTCCCTTCTTTATCCAGCTTGCGACCGTTCGCATTAGAGCCGCGATTGGTGGCGGCGACGGCAATCTGATTTTTCCCCGGTGATAGGGCGAGCCCGTGGCAATTGATCGTGCCACGGTTTGACTGATAGATCGGCTTTTCGTCACCGGGGCGATGCAAAATCAAATTTCCGGTCCCGCTTTGACCCGTTGTGCAGGCGATCAGGTATCCATCGGGATGGAGAGCGACATCATGGGCAAACACATCCTTTCCTTCATCGCCGAGTGCTACCGAGTGTCTAATTTTTCCGCTCTCGAAATCAAATAGCCGAACGTGGGCCCGACCGGAGAAAAATCCGCCGGTCACGGGCAGGGAGCCACAGGCGATGAGGGTTTTCCCATCGGAATCAAAATAGAGTTTCCGTAGTCCCGGCAAATCCTGCATGCGATGCATCTCATAAAAACCGGAGCCGTCAAATTCCCGGATCACTTTGCCGGTTCGGACTTCCCATTGCAGAATCCGACCTTTGGCATCGCCGCTCACCGCCCATTTACCGGATGGATGAACCGTGATCGCAAACACATCCTCGCGATCGTGGATCATATATTCCCCAAGCACCCCGCCTTCGATGGTCGAGAAAATGCGGCACATCCCGTCGCGTCCGCAGGTGGCAATCCAGTCGCCTTCGTCACCTATCGCGATATCACGAATCCAACCGTCGTGCGCCTCCGGCAGCACCCAGATCGGTTCGGGTGTTGCTGCTAGGTAAGGCCAGGCTCTCAATTGGCCCCAGGAATCGGCGGAGTAGGCAACGAAGCATTTGGGATGAAATTCGAGAGCGGAAGCAAAACCGTTGTGACCGCTGACGTTTTCCATATTCGGAGCCGAGAAGGTTTTCGGGTCGCCGGGGTTTTCCATCGCAGCGAGGTTCCATCGATGGATCGCCTGATCAAAGCCGGTGCCCGCAATGAGTCGCCCACATGGTGAGTAGCGCACCGTGGTCAGCGCACACTCCGGTGTGATCGTTCCCACCGGTTTGAGTTCGAAATTTCCGCTCATGCCAGCACCTCCCGGATCGGTTGCATCTCGTGATGGGCTATGGGTAAGGGCTGATCCGCATTGTAGAATTCTTCGTTAACGGAATCGATTCCCAGTGCGTGATACCAGGTATGAAATACGGCACCGATGTCATAGCTGTGAGGCGCATCAATAAAGACGCCCTCCGCATCGGTTGCGCCGATCACTGCGCCCGATTTTAAACCGGTGCCTGCCATAACCATCGACCACGCCTCCGGATAGTGATCGCGACCGTGATGTCCGTTGATTCGCGGTGTCCGACCAAATTCACTCATCGCGATGACCAGCGTACTGTCGAGCATGCCACGTTCGTCGAGATCTTCGATGATAGAGGCAAAGGCCGCATCAAACTTGGGGATCAGCGAAGCCGAGGCATTGAAGTGGTCACCATGCGAGTCCCATCCGTAGTTGGTCACCTGGACAAATCGAACCCCTGCTTCAAGCATGTTTCGCGCGACTAACATATGCTCACCTATTTGAGTTCTCCCGTAGCGGTCGAGATCTTTAGGTAGAAATTTGGTAGTATCAAAAAGCTCTCCACGCTTCATTAACTTTCCCGCCATATCGTAAACATAGCTTTGTGCTTCGTTTGCGGCGGGTTGTCGACGTTGTGAAAAGCGATCACTGATTCGTTGACGCAGCTCATTTCGAATTTCGTCTTCATCATTAGAAATCGAATCGGGACGAAGAAAGTTTTCAGGCGGTTTGCCTTCGCCAAACGCAATGGCCCCGTGTTTGGGGCCGAGAAAACCGGCGTTCTTCGGTATAAAGCCTCCCGATCC
The DNA here is from genome assembly GCA_029213005.1 of Verrucomicrobiales bacterium. Classification (GTDB taxonomy): domain Bacteria; phylum Verrucomicrobiota; class Verrucomicrobiia; order Verrucomicrobiales; family DEV007; genus Arctic95D-9. Next base: position 346,765 of record JARGPI010000004.1, on the reverse strand, counting down.
CGGTTTGATCCACACGTAGGGCGGCAAACCACTCTCGCCGGGCCCGAGAAGTTTTGATACAGCGGATCCGAAGTAGGGATAAATGACGCCGCGATTGTCCGGATCACCTCGCAGTATTCGCGGAACCCCGGCAGAGTGCGAATTGTCCTGAGTCTCCAGGTTCCGGATGATCGAAAGCTTATCTGCGATCTTTGCGGTTCGTTGCATAAGTTCACAAAAGTGCACTCCGGGGAGTGCCGTCGGAATCGTTCGGAAAGGTCCGCCAAATCGCGTGTTCGGTTTTGGATCCCAGCTTTCAAATTGAGAAATCCCGCCGTCCAGCCAGATAAACAAAACCTGCTTGTTGTTCTTTGCTATATCATTCGCGATCACCGGGTTCATCAGCCCGCACGCCGCACCCGAACCCATCGCGCCAAGAATCTGTCGCCGGGAAAAGGTGTGTTCCGAAGGGGTGCAGAGGTTCATATTTAAATACAGCGTCGCTTAATGGTGCGGTTCAGTGATTCACGACAAATTCGGTTGAGGTCAGCATCGCCCACGCTAAGTCACGCAAAGCGGCTTTTCGATTTGCCGCTTTGTCTAAATATTGAGTCCCCTCAGCCAGTTCCGCAGCGTCGGGATAGCTTGAGAAAATCTGGAGGTAGAGATTCTCTACCGTCACCTCTCTATCACTCATCGATTCGACGAGTTTTAAGACCTCAGGGTCGTTCATCATAAACAAGGCACCCTTCACCGATGGCGAAAATTCGCGCTCCGGCTCTTTGGGCTCGTTGGCGAACGCACTCGCAAACCGCGATCTCAAACCGATAAAATCTTCGGCGTCTTTTTGTTCGGCTTTGATATTCTCCAGAGGGACGTCTTCGGGAGTATGCCCCGTCGCACGAATGGTGCTCCATAGAAGCTGTTCTGCCGAAAGTCGGCGTTGCACGGCTACCGAAAAGCGCTCTGGAGGTGCGGAAGTGACGCCCTCAGGAAGTTTGCTGGAGCGCTGGTAGGTTTGAGTCAGTGCCAATTCCCGAATGAGCCATTTGATATCATATTGATGAGCAGTGAGCTCCTGTGCCATGATATCTAAAAGCTCGGGATGACTCGGCGGGTTTTCACTATGGAATTGATCCAGGGGTTCGACAAGCCCCCGGCCCATCATCAAATACCAAAGTCGGTTTGTGATATTTTTAGAGAAATTGGGAGACTCCGGAATCAGTTTGGCAAACCCGGCGAGAGGGCTGAACTTCGGTATTCCCGGCGTTTTGGTTTTTCGGTCCGGTGGCTGAATATATTCCTCACCTTTTGTAAAAACCGCTAACTCGATCTCGTCGAATCCGGGAACTTTAGGAGCCACTTCGCGCGGGACCCCGGTAAATACAGACGCATACTCCTGCTTAGCGCTGAGGAGTTGCTCTTCCACGGCCGGATAGGGTTCGTTGAGAAGTTTCAGTTTCGAAAATCCCGCAAACAGTCCCTGAAAATCCACCTGATCATAATCATCAATGAGCCGGTGATTGTGACACTCCGCGCATTGCAGATCGATCCCGAGAAAGAGGCGTCCCACATCGCGAGTCACGCCGGAGTGATCCGTTGGTTGGGCTCCCGTTTTCTGAAGCCGCTTCGTGTAGAAAAAAGCCGCGCCCCGGTTGGGTTCATCCCGAAAATCCGCGCGAATGATTTCCCGGGTCATTTGATCCCACGGTTTATTCTCCGCAAAAGATTTTTCCAACCAGGTTTCCCAGGTTTTATCATCGCCCCGCCGCTCCATCAACTGGACATGAAACTCCTCCCGCATTCGTCGTGAGTAATTATCCGAGTCGCTGAGGAGGCGATCGATGATCTTGGTGCGTTTTCCGGGATCATTATCGGAGAGAAATGCCTGCACGGCCTTTGCTGTTGGAACGACTCCCGAGAGATCGAGATTCACGCGGCGAAAAAACTCAGCATCATCTGCGAGACCGGCCACTGGCTGATTCGCTTCAAGATTTGCGGTGCTTATGATCCCATCAATTCTTTCGTGGAGTGAAAGGGGTTCCCCTATCGCAGCGCTACCTCCTGCGAAAATCGCAATCACAAAGCCAAGCCAAAGGTGGAATCTCACAATCCAAAATTAGATTATCTTTGCCGCAGGACCCAACTACGGATGCGCGTGCGCCGCATAGAAGCCACTGACGGGGAACGCTTAACCGAAGTGGGGGCTGATTACTGAATGATGACAGTGGTCCCGATGTCCGTCACCTGGTGAATCATTGCCATGACCTGTTCCGGCACCCTGATACAGCCATGTGAGGCCGGGTATCCCGGGACGTCCCCGGCATGCAGCCCAACGCCGGTCCAGGTAAGGCGATTCCAGTACGGCATTTCAGCGCCCTTAAATTCGATGTTATCATCGACAAGAGAGGTCTCGTCGCGGCTATCGACTCCCTGTTTCAAGACCCGCCCCGTGCGGGCATGAACCAGTTTCCCATAGAGCGAAGACGCGTGGTTTTCCTTCCGCTCAAGAATGTTGAATGTGCCGGTCGGGGTTTCAAAACCCGGCTTTCCGGTGGAAACCGGCGTCTTTATCACAATAAAAGATCCATCGAAGACCATCGCTGTCTGGCTTCGGAGATCGACAACGATGGAAGTCTTTTGTTTATTCTGCTTTAGCTTGGAAAATCCCCGGGAATCAAAGCGGGCAGAAGGAGCTGACGGCGAGATTGGCGAATCCTGAGGATAAGTTGCTGTGGTCGCCGTACTGACGGTTAATTTCACTTCCTGGTCGACAGGGATTTGTCGGCAAGAGGTGAGTAGTAATGTAGCAGCAAAAATAGTAAAAAGTCTCAGCATTAGATCGGGATCAAACGCCCCATCTTAACCAGAGCCTTTTTCGGACCAACTTTCCCTTTATGTGATTCCCTCCGCTGTAGAGGGATTGACGGGTCGAGACCGCAAATCGGGGCTGATTGGGTTCGTGCAAATCGCAAATCAATCCGTGCAAAATTCCTCTAGTGCAGTCGCCGTTGACTACGACTCGAGTGCCAGAGCGAGGTCCGCTGTAAATTTTTCCAACTCGAGTTGTTTCTCTTTTTGATCACGAATTCGGAGGAGAAATGACGGGTGAACCGTCGCGATGATCGATCCGGAGAAACCGATCGAGTTTCCTGTATCCACTTTGCCGCGCTCACTGAGAACTCGAAAATCTTTTCTTACTACCGATTGAGCGGCAGTATTACCCAGGGTGACAATGATTGAAGGTTGCACTTTCATGACTTCGGCAATTAGCCACGGCTTACAGGCTTCCATCTCCCCACGGTTCGCTTTGTCGTGGAGGCGCTTTTTCCTGTCAGTCGGACTGGGCTTCCATTTGAAATGTTTGACCGCATTAGTCAGGTAGAGATCGTCGCGCTCCAATCCCGCCTCGGCCAGTGCTTCGTTGAGGAGGCGTCCGGCCGGTCCAACAAAAGGGCGTCCTTCGAGGTCTTCCCGGTCTCCCGGCTGCTCTCCGATTATCATGATCCGGGCGTTTGGATTCCCCGTGCCGAAGACGGTTTGCGTTGCTTTCGCCCAGAGTGGACAGGCCCGGCAGCAGGATGCCAACTGATTCAGCTCCTCCAGCGATTTGTCATGCAACGGGGCGGACTCATTGACCACGGCCGTTTTGTTACGGTCGTGCAGCGAATTGAGATAGGCATTTCGGGGAGCAGGGCGGGGGGCGATCGACTCCGCTTCGATCATTTCATCCCTGCGGGTCGAAGACTGGCGGGTTAACTCTTCAATCAAATCCGCCTCAGGTAGATTTTTCCAGTATTTCTTTGGCATCTCAGCCTGCATTGCCTTCAGCTTCAATCGCGCAGGATTAAAGATACTTTTGTAGTAACCACGCCACAATTCTTCGAGGGAATCTTCGGTCGGGGCGGCTTCTTTGGAGACGCCTTCGGATGTGTGGAGGTTGACTCCATCCCAGTGAATGCATTTCTCAGGACTCAAAATCGACCAGTCCATTCCCGTAAATCGCTTTACGAAAAACGAAGCGTTGTACTCAATTATATGGTGCGATGGTTCGAACCAGGCGACGAATTGTTCCCGACCGGTGTGGGGATCTTCACCCACTTTGCGAAATCTGACGAAAGCGTTCATCTTATGACAATCCCGGCGAATGGCCTTCGCCATTTCCATCAGCTTCCGGGTGTCACTGTCTGTCACTTTTTTCAGCAAATTGGTTTCGCCGTTACAGACCATTCGCCACGCAATTTGATACATCAGTCCCCAGCGCTCTTCGTTCGAGTGACACGAAACGGTTCGGGCGAGATCGAGAAAAGCTTTCGATATTTTTACCGGACGAATTTCGCCCGGTAGTTCGGTGACGGCGGTTTGCCCAAAAAGATCCTCCTGAGCGGTTGACGCGTCAGACCAGAGAATCAGGTCGGGCCTGATTGCCCTCTCCAATAGTCGCCGTGCCTCTTTTCGCCAGGATTCGAAGCTTGGTTCGATTCTGACGCTGATTGTTTCCATCCTAGACTTCTCCGGTTATGGCACTTGATTTGGTCTCCATAAACTCAAATTCCAATTGCTCAGGAGGCGGTGCAAAGCGGGATCTGAGTCGTTCGCAATCCAATCCCAGTTTAATCGGATTGTGATCGGGGGTGATGATAAAAGGTAAACACTTTTTGAGATTGACCCGCAGTTTTACTAAATCATTGAGCCGCAGGGTGGACCACCGCCGGGCTTGAATAATTCGATCCGTATTTCTCACCCCGAGTCCCGGGATGCGCAGTAGCTGCTCTCTAGGCGCAGTATGGATATCGACGGGGAATTTTTCGCGGTTTCGTAACGCCCAGGCAAGTTTGGGATCGATATCGAGATCCAAATTACCGGCGTCAATGCCCTCGGTAGGAGTCAACTCCTCAACGTCGAACTCATAAAAACGCATCAACCAGTCGGCCTGATACAAACGGTGCTCTCTAATCAACGGTGGCGCCTTTGACGGAAGAATAGAAGATGACGCAGGAATCGGGCTGAATGCTGAGTAGTAAACTCTTTTAAGATGATAGCCCCGATATAACAAATCGGATCTCTCCAACATCGTGGAATCATTTGAATCGTCGGCACCGACAATCATCTGGGTGCTTTGACCAGTGGCGAATTGCTTCGTCGATTTTATTTTACGTTTCCGGCGATCCTGCGCCTCGGCTTTCTCATTCTCTATCCGGGTCCTGATACCGCCCATCGCCTGTTGGGTCCGCTGAAGATTTTTTTCCGGCGCTAGAATTCTCAGGCTTTCCTCCGCGGGCAGCTCGATATTGATACTGATTCGGTCGGCATATTTTCCCGCTTCTTCGATTAATTCCTGCGAGGCTTCTGGAATGGTCTTTAAATGAATATACCCCCGGAAATCGTGGATTTCTCTCAACTCGCGCGCCACGCGAACCACCATCGCCATGGTGTAATCTGCGTCTCTAATGATTCCACTACTGAGAAAGAGGCCCTCGATGTAATTCCGTTTATAAAAATCGAGGGTCAGTGAAATTACTTCCTCCGGAGACATTTTTGCTCTTTCCACATTTGATGAGCGTCGGTTGATGCAATAATGACAGTCGTAGATACAGGCATTCGTCATCAAAATCTTTAACAACGAGATGCACCGACCATCGGGCGCATAGGAGTGACAGATCCCGGTCCCTCCGGCTGATCCCACTCCTTTGCCGCTCAGAGAATTGCGTCGGTTTGCACCTGAGCTGGCGCAAGAGGCGTCGTATTTTGCGGCGTCAGCCAGAATTTCCAGTTTTCTTCCAAGATCCATTGCGTATAAATGAACACTATCCAAAAGTGCTGTTAAATCAACCTTTGAGTCGTGTCGGTTTAGCTTACGAACCAAACGGCTCTGACAGATTCAGAGCCGCGAAAAGCTGGAGAATGCTTCGGAGGCGAGGCTACCCAACGGTTACCGGGTTTTTCAATTTCCCCTCGTAGTCGATGGTATGCCCTTCGTCGCTACTGATGGCGCTCCACTTGCGGATGGTTAATGCGGAAGCCAGCCATTCATCGATTAATCCTATTTCCTGAGAATTGAGTGCCCGGATCTCCCGCAGCTCGTCGATTTTCTCTGCGAGATCTCGTTTCGTTCTCGATATTTCCTGTGAAAGTTGGAGTACACTTTCGGGGGCGTAGGCGACTTTGCCATCCTGCATCCGCTCAAAGACGGTGTCGTGGATCACTCCACCACTGGGAACTTTTCTTGGCAGGAACAAATAGGGACCACCCTGGGTTCGGATTTTCCCGCGAGGATCAGGGAACAGCCGCTGGTGGGCTTCAGCCTCAGTTGCCTCAACCGGTAAAACCTCCCATTCTTTTTCGCCAACAGTGGCTTTGACTCCTCCTTCACCGGGGAGAGATTTGCGACACTTTATAGCATTCAGATAAATGCCCCACGACTCATCACCCATCGGCCTGATTTTCCCGGTTTCGTCTCTATTTCCTTCGTGACGATATCCGCTGCTGATGTGCTCGAGCATAAATGAGAAAGAGCCGTTAGAAAGACCATCGGTCGCGTAACCTCCGCCGACATTGGAGTGGTTACCGCTAAACCATACTTCAATGATCCGACTTGGCTCAATGGGATCCGGATCCATCAAGGTAGGTTCAAAGGCGTCCCTGTTTTCATCCAGAGAAACCAGGTGGTAGGCCTGTTTCACATGATCGCCTATGGTGAGATCTTTGAGCAAATCGATCTTTTGAAACGGAATCCCCAAAATGTTCTTTGCGATGCCGAAAGCCCCCACCGTGTCCCAGCAGCCTAACACGTCGATTTGCACATCATCATACCTTCCGAATAATTCCATGATGGGGCGAATTCTCCCAAATAGACGGAGGGTTACCGCTGATCGCGGAATGCCCCGCCTGCCCACCGCACCTGCGACAAGCCGCGCCAGCGCCGCTCCTCTGCTGAATCCAAATATATAGATCCGGTCACCGGGGTTATACTCCTTTACGATATCCAGCCAGGCGCGCTCCATGATCGCATCCGCGCCCATCCCGAAGATACCGCCGAACATTTGGCCGGCCTGAGAGCTTTCAATTTTATTCCCGACCCCGTTGTAGTACAAGCCGACTTGCTCGTGGGCCTCGTTCTTGTATCTCTTCACCAGATTGGCATTGTACTGACGTCGCACTACCTTTGACGTTAATGCCTCTCCTTTGAGTAGTTTGAACAGCTTGAACACATTGGTATGAGCTAACCTCCCGTGGTCCATTTGGCCGGGGTGATTCCAGGTCCCGTCGAGGCAGACCACGATATTCTTTGGCGTTCTATCTTTGATGTCCTTTCTGATAAAGAAAGAACTGAGTCCTCTGAAAAAATTGTAGACCCAGACATGGAATGCGAGGAACCACACGAGGAAGACACCAAGCCAGCCTAGGTAAAACTCGAAGGAAAAGATCAGCTTGTTTTTAGTGCCCTGAGCGATTGAGGTCAAATGATTCGGCAACAGGAGATGGACCACCTCGATACCGAGTAGAATCACGACTGCGGTGAAAAAGTATTTCGTAAAATTTCCGCGGTAGAAGTTTCCCGCCAAGCCCGGGATCAGAGCATATAAGGCAACCCACGCCGCGATTTGGAAAAGAAACATAAAGAAGTTCGGGATATCTCCAGCAAGCCGTTTCGCCACTGGGTTAATTACGGCGAAGAAGCTGCCCGATATGTCGCGGATCCAACTGAGCAATCCGTCTCTTTCGGTCTCTTTAAAAATTAGTTCCGCCTGATGAAACGCCGCTACTAATTCTTCTTCGTAGTGAAGTTCTTTGGCCTCACTGTCAGTTATCAGGCTCGGCTCGTGTCTTGCGATAAAAAACAGACACGATAGCAGTAAAACGATGACCGGGATCACTCTCGATCCTGATCGTATCCCTATTTTTTCTTCCAACGGTTCCCCGAATATTTTTCTGCTCATTCCCGTGCTTTCCTCCGTGTTATTACTGATTCGAGCAAGCATGAGTGATCTCACGCCTCCTCTTTACGCCTGCTACTTTCCGGGGAGTTTTGTCTTCTATCCGGGGGCTAAAAGACCTCAGATGGGGAAAATGGGAAGAGGGGGATCGGTCCCACTAAATCAGAAAGCCAGCCCCGGTGATAGTCTTTTTTAAGAAAAGTGACAGAAGAGAGGATTCGTATCGTTTTCTCCGTCAGTAATTTAAGGTGTTTCGCCCCCCCCCGTGGCTCGCGAAACGCATGCATTACCGCGTCATAAAAAGATGACGAATAAAACTGGCCAGTGACAGATCCTGTACAACTTTCGGCTGTACAGAGGTCGACGCAAAAAGTATCCCAAAGGGATTCAGCAACCCAGGCCGGGGTTGCGACAGCTACACCGGTAATACGAAAGAAAAAAGAGAATCTACCCCGAACGGGTTGCGTAACCTTTTCAGGGTTAAGTTTGTGTTTGCCGGATGATCCCGGGGTAGCTTCGCAACTACCGGGCTGGAATACAAAAGCCCGTAGGGCTTCGGGAGTTGCCCGGAATACTTTTTGCGTCGACGTCTGAACAGGGAGCAATCGACTAAAAAATCGATCTGCTCTGGATCAAAGCATTATCGCAACCCTTAAATCGGTAATTTGATAAGGCCGCGGTGGGGACAAACCACTGGAAAATCATAAAATAGTCAATCACTCCGGTAACGGATACAATTGCCTTTGATCGCCAACATAAAACAAGGAACATTTTCAGCGTCTTTGATCAAAAACTGCCGTTGTACAATTCGCGAAATATAATGCACAAAGTGGTGCCCTTCTCCCCGTAGACTCGCTTGCCTCATGTCTGATCACCATGAAAATAAAAGGTCTGTCTCAGGTCTGTCCCTTGTTTTTAATTTCTTGTTGGGTTTTAATTCGGTACGTTCATTTACTACTGTAAATCACCAAGATTCAGGTGGTCTTGTTGCAAGTTCAGGAAATGGAGAATTATTTTTTGGGACAACATCAATTAACTTAAACACATCATCCACAGAATTAACTGAGGCCCATTGTTTTTCATTTAGTCGACCAATAATACCACTAGCCAATGGCATTGGAGTCCCATCATTTAATTGATTTGTGTACTCCAATATCAATACTCTGGCCTTAGAATGTTTTGCGTATACGCCCTTTTGTTTCTTAATATCAAAGATTAGTTTTACCGCATATCTACCATAAACGATTGACGAAGATATTGAACTCTGTCCCCCTCCAATCCCTCCCAAATAGCCGCTTTGGTGAAAATTGTCGGCAAAGAGTTTGTTGAACTTTACCACATCGGCTTGTGTCCGAAGTTGGCTTTCACGCTTTCCTGAACAGGAACTTAAAAACACAACCGCAATTACAAGTATAATTGTTAATCTTCGCAGCATCTTTCAATCTCTTGGTCTATAGCTTGAATAACCTCAGTCATATCGTGCAGTTTTACACTTAATAATAAATTCTTAATATAGCTAAGTTTGTTACCATTTAGAGAAAATCAAGGGACAGACAGAAAGGGCGAACGAAACAGCGGCATATTTTTATACCGTTGACCATCAGGAAAGCTTAACTAATTTCCGCCTCATTCAAGCACGGTTATTTTGGAATAGGAAGTGTTAGCAGGTGAAAACCGGCAAATCCCGGGCGTTTATGGGGAAATCGGGCACAGCTGGCTGAGGCTTGAAAGCATCGGCTCTGTCCGGTGCCGGTTGGACTGGGATGTGGAGGGGAGTCGTGCGAACAAGATCACGTCGTCAACACGGTTTTGCGCAGATCGCGAATCACGCAGAGATCACCCCATTCGGCTCCCCGCATGCGGCGGGCTCCACTGCTTCGTTTGCTCCCGAAATGTGACCGGTTGGACAAAAAGATCTTTTCGACAAAAGCAGCGCTGCCAAACACCGCTCCGTCAGTGAAATAGCGAACCCGGCAGCGCAGTGCCTGGACCCGGGGCATTTTGCCTTCCAGCTTTTCGACCGCTTCGAGCTGTTCCCGGGTAAAGCCTTTGCGACCGCGCTCGCCTTTCTCAGGATCGGGCGCGATCTCCTGCCCCTCGCTGTAAAGCCACAGACGATAGAGCTTTTCGGTCTCCTCCCAGCAGGATTCGAATTCCTCGCCGCTGACCTGGCTGGAGTGATCGAGGATTCGCCCGAGCCCTTTTCGCGCATCAGTATCCCCTCCCGCAGCAGCTCCGTAACCGGTCCAGCGATAATCCTCTGCACGCTTTACGATACCGGCCCGCATCGGGTTCAGATCGATGTAGGCGGCCATCGTCATGAGCGCTTCCTGACTGCCTTCCACGAGGACACTTTTGTAGCGCTCTTCCCGGAGAGTACCCCGGCGGTCGTTACGCAGGTTATACCACTGAGAGAAGCGCTGTTTGACCTCTTTCATAAAAAATGACGTATCGTGCATTCGTTTGGCAAAACCGGCCAGCAAGCGGTCAATACCGTCTTGGTCGCCCCTTGCCGCAGTCTCGTCGAAAAGCTTTTTCAGTTCCCTGATCTTTGCCTCGCTATAGATAAACGGGAGGCGGGAAAACAAGTCATCAACCGTCAGTTCCGGAACCTCATCCGGCTCGGGCACTTCGATCAGTACATGGAAATGGTTGTCAAGAGTCGCCAGGGTTACCACATTGAGTCCCGCGAATCCCGCCTGGTTCAGCATCAGATCTCTAAGCTTTTCTTTTTCAGCGTCTTTGATCAAAAACTACCGCTGCACAATTCGCGAAATGCAATGCACAAAGTGGTGCCCTTCTCCCCGTAATCTCGCTTGTCTCATGTGTGATCTCCATGAAAACAAATTTTCAAAAGGAATGCAATTCTTTTTAGAATAAAAGGTCTACCCCTTGTTTTTGTGTAGATGTGTAGTCTTCAGCTTTCACTGTTACTGGCACCTTCAAAGCGCAGCCTAATCACGAACATCTGGTTCGTTTTATGTTTTTGACCCCTTTTAAGTTGGTTGCTATCACCTATCACGATAATCGTCCTGCCCCTAACCGTCAGGCATGATTACCGGTATAGGCTCTTCTTGAATTCTCCATTTACCGGGAAATTCAACATTTAGCCATCTTTGCAACTTTTCATGATTTAGTTCGGTATTTCTCATAGCGAATCCCGAAATCCCTAAACCGCTAATCAAAGCAGATCCATCAGGAAACGAAATCCCCTTCTCTTTGAACCCCTCCCTAGTCAGATCGAATTGTTGAGCAGAACCAATGGGATTAACGGAAATCAGGTAAGTAATAGTAGTAACCGCGTCATCTTTGCTTTGCTTTTCGCAAGATGATAAAATGTGCAGCAAGGCAAAGGATATAGTTAGCACCTGAGAAATAGGAAGTTTCATTTCGCGTTTAACCGTTTGAATACGTCGTTAACAATTTTGGCTACGTTGGGAAAAGCAACCGGTTCCAATGCACCAAATCTCGTTTGTTCACCAACTTTAGCATCGTGTCCGGGACCTTTCAAAATCGCTTGCCATTCGGGAATTGTTTTGTAAAGTCCTCCGCCCGAAACAAACCCGTAATACTGCCCTCCGCCGACACTTAAAACATTTTCTCCTGGGTACATTTCGTGTCCGGGAGCTGAAGCCCACTTTCCATTCGGAAAATTTCTGCTTCGTTCAAATTTTTCATAGCCTCGAGCATACCCCCAATCTCCTTTCAGAACGTTTGCTCCGCCAGTGTTAACTCCACTTTGCCATTGCATATATTTTTGTCCTCGATAGAAATGCGCGGTTTCCATCCCGGCCATGGTAAACTGACCATTTGGCAACATTGATTGCTGGACTGCCCTTGCCATAATTAAATGCAATCCCTGAAAACAGTCGCACGTTGCTAAATTGTCCGGATCGACCGCAGGGTTGAAAAAATTGTTTAAACTTGATTCATTGTAAGATGGGGGCGGCATTGTAGCTGGACCAAAGTTAATTTTTCTGGCCTTGAATTGCGCTGCCGATCTCACGATTTCTTCCCGTAATTCGTTCTCGAGCACAACTAGATAATCCCTGGCATCTACGTATCTGCCCTTGATAACTAGCTTACTCTTTGCGTTAGCGGAACCCGGTAACAATTTAGCTAAACCATCGAGGGTATCTTCTCGACTAGATTTACAAAATGATCCAGAGTAACTACCTCTCTTACCACTAATCGGAGAACCACCCTTCCAGTATCCCAAATAATCCCAAGCTCCAATTGCGTTATTCCCTACGAACCCGTACACGTTAAAACCTCCAGTTTCACCCATCGGATCTCTATTCAACCACCTTCCATTCCCCGGGTCATAATATCGATAGCCATAGTAGTACAGCCCGGTCACTTCATCCTGCGGTTTGGTGCTGAAGCGATACGGGTTTGCCTCTGCAAAAACGCCGCTTTTCTCCAGCAAATTCCCGAAGGCATCGTACTCGTAGCTGGCTGAAAGTTTACCGTCGCTTCCATCTGCGAGGGCGACGACATTTCCGTTGCCATCGTAGGCCACAAAATGAACGCCGGCTTTGGCTCCAACGTGGCGTTGCACGGCGAGCAGTCCTCCGACGCCCCCGGCTCCCTGGGCGGTTCCGCTCAGGTCGATGCCCCAGAGGTAACTTTGAATCAAGGTGGGAGTGCTTGGGTTGCCATCCAACTCGGCGATCACATTCCAACCGTCGTAGAGATAGCGGGTTTCTTTGACGATTTCCCAGCGGTTCCCGAATTTTTGACTGGCGCGACGCTGGATGCGACGACTGAGGTAGTCGTAGCTGTATTCCACTTTTTCGGGATTGAGCCCGGTGGGAACCAATGCCTCGCGGGTTTCGACTGAGATGAGCCGGTTTTCGGCGTCCCAAACCCAATCGCGATACCCATCGAAGGTGAGATTGCCATCGGCATCAAAGGTTTGAGTGGCGTTTCGGGTCGGGACGAGTTCATTTCGGGTCACGGTATCGACATCGGTCCCATCGTCGGCCGCGGTCGTAAGCTCGACGGATTGAGGGCCCAATTCGTTCGGGACGGCCAGTTGATGAGAATAGTAGGCACCCTGTCGGTCCTGGGCGGCTTCTTGATTGACGGTGACGGTCGCAGCGGCATTGGCTTTCCCCGTGGCCAACACAACTCCGGGATGGGTGATCGCGCTGTATTGATTGCGATCTCCGCCCGGGTTCGGGGTGTAGCTGAGGGTTTGAAATCCTCCGGTTCCGGCACTATCCCCGCCAAAGGTGGCGGAGATTCGGTTTCCGAGGGTATCGTAGCTGTATCCAAATTGATGCCCGGCGAGCGAGGCGTTATCCGCCAGTTTTTTTACCGCGCTGGTGACGTGCCCGAGCGCATCGTATCCATATTCCCACCTCGTATTGTCTTCCCGATCCACTGCGGTCCGCTGATTGGCGCTGTTGTAGGAATAAGTGAAGCTTTTCACCACCGCATCGCTCGCCGCCGAGCTGAGATTGGTGATGGAGCGCAATCGATTCAGATTGTCGTAGACCCGGGTTTCGGTCAGGCGATTGACGCTGTTTTGGGCATGATTGATGGTTTTCACCAAACTGGAGTTTGGTTCATAGCCATAAGTCGCGCTGTGAGTCCCCTGTGAAATCGCGTTCAATCGGGAAGAACCTAGCTCATAACTCCAGGTCTGGCTAACGGTTTGAGCGCCGTTTCCGGGTGAAACCGTCAGGGAATCTCTGCGATGGAGGGCATCGTACCCCGGATCGATGACCGCTCCATCGAGGATGCCTCCCGCAATGGTGGTCAGTGGATTAAAGCGGATGAAATATGGGAATTATTGATTGGTTAGGGTTCGTAATTGGGACAATCGAAAATTCCGGGGAAACTTTAACGCGAATGTAAAAGAATGGCCGCGAATCGCGCGAATCTTAGGTTCATACGGTTTACGCGGTAGTGGGAACAAACCACTGGTAAATCATAAAATAGACAATCACTCCGGTTACGGATACAAAAAGCCACATCGGGAGAGTGATCCGTGCGAACTTTTTGTGCTTCTCAAAGTTGCCTTTGATCGCGGCGAGGACCGTGATGATGATCATCGGGACGTTTACGATCGCTAGAATAACGTGAGGTATCAGGATCACGAAGTAAACGATCCGCGCTATGGGGTATTCTTTTGGAAACGTGGTGTGACCCGATGTGTAGTGGTAGTAGAGATAACACCCGAGGAATACCGCTGAACAAATCAACGCGACAACCATGGAACGTTTGTGGGCTTCTTTTTTTCCGTTTTTGATGAACCAGAAACCAAGAAGCAAAAACACGGCACTGATCGCATTCAGTGAAGCGTTGATAGGTGGGAAAATCGAGGCGGCAATAAGAAGGTTTGTCATTTCTTTTCTACAGGTAAATCAGTAACAGGAAATCGGATTTCGGGATAATCTCCCAGTTTCTTTTCGGGATTGAGAACCATATCCAGATCCCGCTTCAAGAATTTAATGGCCGTTTCCCCGCCGAGTGGATCCATCACGCCATAGTAGCCGCGAATGTTAGCTTCCCCGTCGACGATGACGAGTCGTTGGTCGTGAGCCCATTGGCCCTGAGTTGCGATCTCAAGCGGGTCGGTGTTTTCCTCCGTGGCGTAGAATTTAAAATGCCGGAGCATGTAGTTTTTGATGTTCTCTTCGTCGCCGGTTACAAACCACCAGTTGGGGACATCAACTCCTTTGTCTTTCACCCAGGCGTTCATTTTCTCGGGAGTGTCTCCTTTGGGGTTTACACTGAAGGAAACGAGGTGGAACCGGGGATCTTTTCCATGTAGTTCATAGAGTTCCTCCATCACAGCTGCCATACCGAGACATCCTCCCGGGCAATCGGTGTATTGATATCCGGCGACAAAAACCTTGTCTTTCAAATCGCTGAGTTTGACGTTCCGCCCGTCGCGATTGATCAATTTGAGATCGTCTTCTAATCGACCTATTTTTCCCGGTCTCCAGTTCTTCTGGTTCTCGCGGTGGTTGGCGAGGTAGGCCCGTGTGATAAAGAGGGAGCCGCCGATAATCAGGGCGCATAGCCCGGCGATGGTTCCATACCAGGTCACGAGATTGATTTCGCGAGGTTCCCGCGAGATGTCGTTATTGTCGGTTTCAGATTCCATGATTTGTGATCCAGCCAAAATATCCAATTATCATAACGAGAGGGAGAAATAGTAAAGTAAAGAAAAAGAGCTTCCGGGCATCGGAACGTTGTGAAGATTTGAGGAAGAGAAATGACAAGTAGATCATGTAGCCGCTGAGAATGATGAAGCCAATAGCTGACCACCAGGCGGTCACATTTGCGATGCCTCCAAAGATACCCACTCCAAGTAGGCAAATGGAGAAGAAAAGCGCGAGCTTGGCGGTTTTTTGTCCGGTTTCATCTTTGTTTGACCACATCACAAACCCGCCTTTGATGTATTCCTCCCGATACATCCAGTTAATCGCGGCGAAGTGAGGGAGTTGCCAGAAAAAGAGGAGCGCAAAGAGAAAGATCGTTCCCATTCCTGCCAGATTCCCGCCGCCTGCGGCCCAGCCGATCAGCGGAGGTAACGCACCGGCGACTCCTCCTATGATAGTATTGCTGGTCGAGCGGCGCTTCAGTGGAGTGTAGATAAAGAGATAAACAAACAGCGTCGTCGCTGCAAACGCCCCCGCTGCGAAATTGGTCATCATGGAGAGGTGGACCACACCAAACGCACTGAGCAAAAATCCGATGACAAAAGCGGCTCCACGCGGAATGCGGTTTCCCGGAAGCGGGCGTTCTGCGGTTCGCGTCATTTTGGCATCGGCATCGACCTCCATGACCTGATTGAAAACCCCGCAACCAAAGGCGGCCAGAAGTGAGCCGAAAGTGGTGTGAAAAAGCCCGGGAAACGAAAATTCGCCGGACATTTTTGTCGCCACCAGATAGCCGAACACGCTGGTGGTCACGACCAGAATGCTGAGCCGGGCTTTGGTCAGACTCATCAAGTCGTCACAAAGACTTTTGAGAGTCATTTCGCTGTGAGTGGGTGCCTCCATTTTTCGCGAAACTAAGCCTCTTCGCCCACGGATGCCAGTAAATCCCGTCGTCCTTTTAACGCCGGGGTGAGACGAAGCATCCAGCTGAAGATTACGGTCACCATCAGCGCTGCGACACCGACATGCAGAACCTGCACCACCGGAAGAATCGCGACGTGGCCGAGGATGACGCCCATCACCATCATGGTCAGCACCAGTCCAAGGGTGCCTCCGACCCTCCAGTCCTGAATTTTCTGTTTCCGGGCCTGAATATATGCCGCGATCGAAAGGATCACGATAAACCAGGAGAAACTGCGGTGAACCAGAAAGATACCGGTCTTTTCAATCTCCCCGATCCACGATGCCCGATCCTCGCCGATATGAGATTTCGCCAACTCGTCTGTCAATTCCCTGACCTGAGCGCCCATGATGCCTTCCGCAACCACGAACCCGAACAGGGCGACTACGAGGTAAAACAGTTTCTTGGTAGCGTTAAGCTCCGCGGGACGGGCATTGGCGATCCAGCGTCCGTAGACCAGCAGCACAATCAGAAGCATCGCGAGCGCGAGATGAGTGGTGATGATGCCCGGTTTGAGCCCGGAGTAAACAATCTCCCGCCCCATCCAGGCATTGATCAAAATGATGAGTAAACTGGCTATTGCCACGAGGCGAAACCGCCAGCGGTCCCGGATCGGAGGCATCGCCAGGGCAAAAACGACCGATGCCAGAGAGAATAAACCGATCGGAAGGCTCACGAGGCGATTGATAAATTCCGTCCAGGTATGAACCGGATTAAAGCTCGCCAGAACCGTCTCACGGGTCACTTCATCGGGATTTCGACCCAATCGTTCTGCTTTTCTCTTAAACTTTTCGAAATCGATCTTCTCGAGATCGATTTGGTCCGCTTTCCAGGGCGGTACGAGGCATCCCCAACAGGTTGGCCAATCGGGACAACCCAGCCCGGCCCCGGACGCCCGGACAATGGCCCCGACGAACACGAGAATCAGTAAAAACGCGAGGACTCCGCCCAGCATCCAGCGATACCAGTCGAGAGCAGAAGATGGTCTTTTCATTTCGATGAGAAGGCTTAGCCTCGATCAGGCATAAGTAAAACTTCAATACGTCGAAACGAATCGTTTGGCTACGAATCGAGATCACAAAGCGCCGCAATTTCTGTGGGGCTCAGGACGCGATCGAAAATGATAAGTTCATCAATACGACCGTTTAAACTCCGAAGAGGGTGTTTTTTCTCCTGAGCCTGCCAGTTCCCGATCTCGGCCTTCCCGATTTTTAGCGGTGGAATCGCGGTTTTAGAATGGCTACTTACCATTTTACCGTCGAAGTAGTGGGCAATGACTCCCGAGTTTCGGTCAATGGTCACCGCTAGATGGATCCAGCGGCCGAAATCCTCCGGTGAAATCACCGGGGGCGACGTGCCGTTGCTGTGTGGTTTCGCTTCGGAAACTCCCAGAATCAGTTCACCTTCATCGGTGATCTGCCAGTGCACCTCGCCCGGCTCAAAACCGTCGGTCAGCATGATGGAGCTCAACCATTTATCGAGGCTTTGCACCCGCACCCAGCTGGAAAGGGTTAATTCATCGAATGTTCCCGGGATATTGAGGCGAACCCGGTCGCTGGGACGCTTGAATTCAAGGGCGCCCTTGCCGGGCCAACGTCCTTCGCTCCATTGGGCTCCGATAATGGCGCCGTTGCTGGCTCCCGGGCCATGGTTCTCCAGTTGGCGATCCCAGGGCTTCTGGTTTTCAAAATCAAACAGGGCGAGGACGCCGGGCTGACTCCGAAACTTCTCCCGCGACCGGGTCCAGACCTGATACCGGGTTCGCCAATCGTCCTGAACGAGCGCCATTAGCTGCTGATGATTGACGTAGGCCTCGCGATCCGGCGAAAGAGCCTCGAACTTCGTGCCGCCCTGCGATTGGAGGGCAACCCCTTCGGTTAACAGTTTTAACTCCGCTCCGTCGTGATCGTCGAGCCGCACTTCCCCTTCAAGGACGTGGACTTCGCTGCGGCCGCTTTCCTCCACGGTGAGGGCAAATTCGGTTCCCAAATCCACCGCGCGATAGTCATTGGTCTCGATGGTGAAGCCCCGGGCCGGTTCGGTGACGGAAACCCGGAGGCGGCCGGTTTCACATTTTGCGATCCAGGCGCTGATCAGATCGAGGTCCGCAGGGCCTTCGACGACTACGCTGGCACCACTGAAAAATTCCAGTTGAGCGAGGCCGGATTTGAGCCGGAAATCACCCGGTTTCAAAATGTCTCCTTCCAGGTATCGGGAAGTTTCCTCCCACACCGGATTGACGAGGCGGCTGATCACTGCGACGCCACCTTCAGTCATCGGCTCGGACGGTTGCTGGAAATAGAATACCACCAGTCCAAGCACCATCACTGCGGCCAGGGCCGCTGCGATGAAATAAGGCGTCGGCTTTCTGCGTTTGGCAGATTCCCGCCGTGGTGCCGGCAGTTTTACCAGTGCAGCCATTTGTTCTGCAACCGACTCACCGGCTTGATCCTGAGTGAGGGCGGCGTGAATTTCGATCAGATCGAGGTACTGCTCGCAGGCATCCGGATCGCCTTGAAGCAACTGATTGAGTTCCGCGAGGTCTTCTCCTGAAGCTTGATTGTCGAGCCATGCCGAAGTGATTTCGCCGACTCTTGTAATGCGGTCTTTCTGGCTCATACCGTTTCTAATTTGGAAATTTGAGTTTCAATGCACTTCTGCAGCGTCGTCCGGATCCGAAAGAGGGCCTGAGAGACCGCGCCTTCGGTTTTTCCGTCGTCGGAGGCGATTGCCTGGACACTGGCGCCGGGCCGGTAACGTCGCTCGATGAGAAGGCGATTCTTTTCAGATAATTTTTTGATGCAGCCTCGCAGGGCATCGACCCGGGCATCCGATTCCTCGGCTCGCTGTTCCTGTCTTTCCGCGAGATAGTCGATCAGATCTTCATCAAAGACCAATTGCTCCCGTTTAAATTTACGCCGGTGATTGAGGACGTGATAGTAGGCCGTTTTGCAGGCCCAGGCTTTGAAGTTGGTTCCGGCTTCGTAATTCTCCGCCTTTCGCCAAAGCGTAATATTAGTCTCCTGCAGAATGTCGCCTGCCTGAGTGTGGTCCTGACAGAGCGACATGATGTAGGCGTAAACCGCTGTTTGAGCGCCGGTAATCAACTCGATAAATTCCTCGGAGTCACGATCCATATCTATATAACAGCTTTGAAATCTGCTATCTCACGGAAAAATTTCCCCTATTCGGGTAAGGGCACCTGGACCGGGTGTTTCAGGTAGGCGATCAAATCACGGATCTGTTCCGGATTGAGGGCTAAAAGCAGGCCTTCGGGCATCATCGAGGCGGGAGATATCGTCCGGGTGTCAATTGATGACTTTTCGACTGTCGTTTCCGCTGCGGCGAGAGCGAGAGTGACGGTTTGGTCGTTCTCACTTTTCAAAACTCCGGAAATGAGGCGTCCATCTTTGGTTTTGATGATCGTCATTCGGTAATCCGCCGGAACGATTGCGCCCGGATCGATAATATTTTCGAGCAGGTAATCCAGGTCCGAGCGGCCCGATCCCGTCAGGTCGGGGCCGATCACTCCGCCGCTTCCGTAGAGCTTATGGCAGGCGCCACAGACCATTTGGAAATGCATCCGCCCCCTCCCGAGGTCCGCTGCAGCCAATGATTCCGGCGTGAGGCTGGCCTTCATTTTTTCGATCAATTCTTTTTTGGCGCCATCGCTTTGTCGTAGGTCGCCCCAGACCTTGCGGAGATTTTCAGACAGAGGGTCGTCGTTGAGCGCTAAAATCTGCCGGGCCTGATAGGGAGAGATTTCCTCGCGGCTGATTCGACCTTTCCGGATCTCATCGAGGAGTAAATTGGCCCACTGAGCCCGGGAGCAGAGAACTTCCACAAAGGCGGCTTTCTCGTCGTCGGGTCGATAGGATTTGAAGTGCTTCAGGATTAGCGATCCGATCTCAACATCCTCATAAAGAGCGAGCCCTCTCACCGCAATTTGATTCAAGTCTTTCGCACCGACCAGCTTCGAGCAAATCTCTTTCAAATTTGCCGGTTTGGCCTCGATCAGAGTTTTCAACGCTGTCTCCCGGGTGGCGAAAGATAGCTCACCATTCAGAGCCGTCGCGATCACCTCGTCGAGGGCTTTGCCATCACCAAACAGCACACCGAGCGCTTTGATCTTTTCAGGATAATTGAGCTTCCCTGAAACGCCTTCCCAATTTTTGGGTTTCGGGACTTTTCTCAGTCCTTTGAAAGCCTCATCCAGGCCGTCGAGAATTTGAACAGCGATGTCCGGTTTTTCAGAAGCGAGAGTCAAAAGATTTTCCAGTGCTTCGGGCTGATTTCCCAGAGCCCGTGCAATCCATTGCCGGAGCAGGGGCCATTGAGTGGTGGCTGCGATTTTGATCAAAGCGTTGGGATCGGTTTCCACCAGCGGGATTAGGCCAAACCAGACTATGTGGGGGAGGTTGTGGTCTCCGGCATCCTCCTTGTGAGCAGCGAGAGCACTGGCAATAGAGGCCCGTTGGTGTCCGGGAAGGCGTTGCAGGGTGGAGGCGAGAGTGAGGCGAACCAATCCCGAAGGATCATAGTTCGCCATCTTTAGAAACGCTTCAGTAGGTAAATTTTTGGTCGCCCGGACGGTGCTGTTGATCGTGTCGATCGGGGAGTGTTGGGTAATCAGCCGAATCGCCCAGGAGCGAATCGCTTCATCGTCATCGGAAAGCCACTGGGAGGGGTCGTAGGGGACTTTCAACTGTTCCAGCGCCCAAATTGCCCGGAGTCGGGATGTCGGTGAGTTGGCCGATCGGTTTTCGATATAAAGATGTAGTTCTGCAGCGATTTCACTGGTGTGGCTCAGTCCCGCAACCCAGCGGCGATAATGCCAAATATTAGGATGATTCAATATCTGTTCGATACTGCTTTTATCGTATTTACTAAGTAGCGATAGATCCGGCTTTTCCGGTTTGCCGATGGCGAATTTGTAAATTCGTCCGCTGGTTCGATGGACTCCGGTATGGTCGTGGCATTCACCGGTATCGGACCAATCCAAACCATATAGAGCGCCATCGGGACCGGTAGAGATTTCGATGCCGCGAAACCAATCGTCTCCACAAATGATTCGATCGGGTTCGTGTCTCCCGACATATCCCGCGCCGTGTCGATCGAGTCGTTCCCGGTTGATCCTGCGACCATGCTGGTTCCAGGTCAGTAATTTTCCGTGCCAATCTTTCGGGAAGTGATCGGCCTGGTATATACACATTCCGATATGGGAGTGTCCGCCGCCAAATTCATTGGCTTCTCCGTCCCGCGAGTCCTGCCACTTTCCCGACCGGTCGTAATGATAGTGATCGGCGTGCTGGGAAAGGCGACTGAAGATGTAGGGATTTTTCGATTCACCGTAGGACTCCTGAAAATGAGCGCCCGGAATACCATGCCAAAGATGGCCGGTAACAGTATTGATATGGAAAAGCTCGCCGGCCTTGTTCCAATCGTGCCCCCAGGGATTCACGGTTCCATGGGTAAGTACTTCAAAAATTTTTGTGTCGGGGTGGTATCTCCAGATTCCGCCTTTGATGGGGATTCGGTCGGCATCAGGAGTTCCCGGTTTTCCAATCAGGCCGGGGCAGGAGTGACCGCAGCGTCCGTAGAGCCAGCCATCGGGCCCGATGCGGAGTCCGTTTGCAAAATTGTGGTAGTTTGCCTCAGCAACGGTAAAGCCGTCTAACACAACCTCGGGCGGACCATCGGGGATATCGTCGCCATCAGCATCGGGAATGAACAGTAGCTGGGGGCAACATATCAGCCAGGTCCCGCCCCGGCCCACTTCTATGCTGGTGAGCACCTGGACGTCATCGGTGAACACGGTTCGTTTATCGGCAACGCCATCCCAGTCAGTATCTTCGAAAATCAAAACCCGATCGCGAAGCGACATTTCCAGACGGACGCCCTTTTTGCCATAAGTATAGTTTTCCGCCACCCAGAGTCGGCCCCGTGAATCCCACGATAGGGCGATAGGATTCTGTATATCGGGTTCCGCTGCGAATACAGAGACGCCACATCCCGGCGGTAGTGCCTGAAAGCTTTTTGCCGCCTCAGTGGCATCCATCGGTTTGGCCGATGCGTCCGGTTCGGTATTGAACGGTGTCGGAAAATCCTCACTGGTTCCGGTTTGAACCGAAACCAGCGCAATCAGGCCGAGAAACAGACGGGGTAACATCATGATGCGGTGGTGGGACAGCTTTTGATTTAATCGACGACGCAATCGGGATCGATTTCAGTCGCTTCGCCGACCTGATCAACGGGATGGGTAAACAAATAGCGCCAGACCGCTTCGTGGGCGTACTTGCCGTTCGGAGTTTTTGCCGAGGCTCCTCCCGGGGTGACCAGTGAGTGGGCTTTGCCCGCATCGTTTTTCACATCAGCATCGGTAACTAACCGGCGCGAGTTTCCAAACGGCGGGGCAGTGCCGTCGACATTCACAATCGGGCCGAATTTGTGGAGGCCGAGCATCTGCCAGGAGCGGCAGTAGTGATCGCCGGTCCAACCACCGTCAAGAACGTGGCTGAATCCGAAATAGCGATTTTCCGGCGTAGCGGAAGGAAGTGACTGCCAGGTCTCATACTGATCCCGTGGACCGCAGAGCATTACGACCCGGGCCACTTTGCGATGTTTGGCGAAGCGGGCCGATGTCGTCGAGCCGTGGGAAGATCCGCAGATGATGACTTTTTCCCAGTCGATAGCCTTGCCTGATTTGTCAAAAAACTGTTCCCACTTGGCTTCCGGATTTTCTTTCGAGAGCCATTTTACAAACTGATAGGAGCGCTCTTCGATTCCGTCCGGTTTCGGGATATCAACCATCGGGCTGTGATCCTCTCCAGTGGCAGCTTCCAGTCTGACGCCACCGATTCCGGTTCCTTTGCCGACTTGTTTCGAGATGTAGGAAAACCATCCATTGGCGTAGTGGACCTGAATGCTGTGATAGCCGTAGCTGGTGGTGCGATCAAAAAGTTTCGAATTGTAGCCCATCAGCCAAATGACGAGTTGACCCCTGGCTTCGACGCGGGTGTCAACCATCGCGTGTTGGACGTCTTTCGGCTTCCCTTTGTCGTCGGCGAATACAAATTTGATTTCCGGATGCTCTTTGGCTCGCGGGTCGATCTCACTGGCACGCTTTTGAAACTCATACTTCTGCTTGCCGGTTTCGTCGATCGTTTGGGCGTCGGCGAACGGAAGAACCATTACGGCTGCAAAAAGCGGTAAAATTCGATATTGAAACATATCGGATCATTCACCAGAGCTGGAGAGCAGGCAAATCCCTGATAGCGGGTTAATTTCCCGGAAAATTCATTGGTATTTCACCCCGGGTTCGCCGGTGCTTCACTTTGATGGCGTTTCTTGAACCATGAAAAATTGGTCGAGACGAGAATGGATGAAATTTGCCTACGCTACAGCCGGAGTGGGGACGGGAGGATTCGGGTATGGCGGTTTAATTGAAAAGACGGCGCTCAAAACCGAGATGGTGACCTGCGCGATCCCCGAGAAATACCAGCATCTCCATGGTTTGAAAATTGGACTGCTGGCGGATCTTCACTTCGATGAATATGGAGATTCCGCTCTGGTCCATCACGCCGTGAAAGTTATCAACCAGGAGAAAGTCGACCTCGTGATGCTGGCGGGCGATTTTGTGTCGAATAAGGCGGCTTCTCTGGAACCGCTCGGGGAGATTTTGAAAGATCTTCGGGCGGGCATCGGTGTATTTGCAGTTCTGGGTAATCACGATCACTGGATGGGCCGGGAACATGCCGTCAAATTCCTGAAACGGGCCGGGATTCGGTTGCTGAAAAATGAGTCTGAAGATCTGGGTGATTTTTTGATCGCCGGTCAGGAAAGCGCCTGGGGCGGGAGGCCTGATTTTTCGAAAATTCCCAGCCGATCAGCGGTTGATAAGCCGATTGTTTTGGGCTGGCATGAGCCCGATACCTTCGATTGGTATGAGGATGATCGGGTCATATTGCAGCTGTCCGGGCACACTCACGGAGGTCAAATTTGCGTGCCTGGCTACGGTCCTGTTCTGCTGCCTTTTCTCGGGAAAAAATACGCAGCGGGGCTTTATCAAAAAGATTCCGGAAATCTGTATGTGAGCCGTGGTTTGGGAGTGATCACGATACCGGCGAGGTTTTGTTGCCCTCCTGAAGTGACGCTTCTGACCCTTGAATCTCGAGTGAGGAAAGCTTAAAAAAAGATAGACGGCCCGACAGACAATTCCCGCAAGAAACCCCCGAAACTCACGGAAAAGATAAACTCCATCGGACCGCCTTTAAGTGTCGTCTCCCCCAAGACGACAACGCGATTGTAGGAGGTTTTGGTCTCTGATCAACCGAAAAGTATCATTTTCACGATATTTTTGAGGTAAGTTAGGAATGCCAGTTTTCGTCAGTTGTGATCCCGCAAACGGGATGTTAGGGGTAACAGTAGGACAAGGAGTTACTAACGAATGAAAGTAAAAACCTTCACTGGTCTGGTCCCCTCTGCCGATTGTGCCGCGCGGGTTGCTTCGGTTCCTTACGATGTGGTCAATTCTGAGGAAGCACGGGCTCTTGCCGAGGGGAATCCGGATAGTTTTCTGCATGTCGTAAGAGCAGAAATCGACTTTTCTCCTGGCACCGATCCCTATGGTGATGACATTTACGAGCGGTCGAAATACAACTTGAAATCTCTGGTTAACAGGGGGGTGCTGACACGCGAGATCGGACCCTCTCTTTACCTGTATCGCCAGGTGATGGACGGCCATTCTCAGGTCGGGATTACCCTGGTCTGCCACATCGATGATTACGGTAACGATTTGATCAAAAAGCATGAGAAAACCCGTCCTGACAAAGAAAACGATCGCACCAAACTGACCGACGTACTCAGCGCAAACACCGGACCCGTTTTTTTGACGTATCAGGACAACCCGGCGATCGATTCGTTCGTGGCGGATTGGATCGCGAGTTCGGAGCCGGGCATCGATTTTACCGACGAAGGGGGCGTTCAGCATACCGTCTGGAGAGTTCCTGATATCGCGGCTGCACCAGTGCTGGAGCAGTTCGGGCGGGTTCCGGTTTCGTACGTGGCTGACGGACATCATCGGAGCGCCAGCGCTCATCGAGTCGGCACCGCGCGGCGTGAGGCGAATCCGGATCACGACGGAACCGAAGGTTATAACTGGTTCCTTGCGGTGATGTTTCCGGCGAGTCAGTTGAAAATCCTCGCTTACAACCGGGTGGTGAAAGATTTGAACGGTCTTTCTTCCGCTGACATGCTTGAAGAACTGAAAGGCTCCGTAGAAGTGCTTTCAGACGGAGAATGTGTGCCTCGGGGGCCGGAAAGCGCCTGTATGTATCTCGATGGTTGCTGGCACACTTTGAAGTGGACGGTCGAATCTGATAATCCGATTGACCGGCTGGATGTTTCCGTGCTTCAGGACCGTATTTTGACCCCGATTCTGGGAGTTGGCGATCCCCGGACCGATAAACGAATCGACTTTGTAGGTGGCATTCGTGGCACTGACGAACTCGAAAAACGGGTCGACAGCGGGGAGTGGGCGGTCGCGTTTTCGATGCACCCGACTACTGTCCAGCAGCTTATGGATATCGCAGACGCCGGTGAAATTATGCCGCCGAAATCGACGTGGTTCGAGCCGAAACTTCGCTCTGGATTATTCGTTTACACGCTGGAAGATTAGGTTTAGGTGAATTTTTCCACCTTTAGACATGTCTGAACAACTCCAAGCAAAATTTCAAGAAGCCGGTCAGGGTCACGTTTTTCGTTTTTTCGATGAATTGACTCCCGAAGGGCAGGCCTCGCTCATCAGCCAGGCTGAAGCCATTGATCTCGATGAATTGACCGGTTTGATCGACACTCTGGTTCTCGGCGGAGGTGAAAACATCAGTGGTTTTGGCGATATGAAACCCGCTCCCTTCATTCCCTTACCGGAGAACGGTGGCGACCCGGAACAGTGGGCTCAGGCCGGGGCAATCGGAGAAGAAGTGATTCGTGCCGGTAGAGTCGCCGCTTTCACTCCTGCGGGCGGACAGGGGACCCGATTGGGCTATGACGGGCCGAAAGGCACCTTCGAAGTGACTCCGGTGGCGAAAAACACCCTTTTTCAGGTCTTTGCGGAGAAAATTCTCGCTGCCTCAAAGCGATACGAAGTCGAAATTCCCTGGTATATTATGACTTCCACTGGAAATCACGATGCCACCGTTTCGTTCTTCGAGGAAAACAACTACTTTGGTCTCAAGCCCGGCAACGTGAAGCATTTTGCTCAGGGCACGATGCCCGCGGTCGACTTTGAAGGCAAAATCCTGATGAGTGACAAAGGTCAAATCGCTCTCAGTCCCGATGGTCATGGTGGATCGATGCGAGCTCTGGTTCGCAACGGAGCCGTCGCCGACATGAAAGCCCGCGGGATCGATTGCGTGGCATTCTTCCAGGTCGATAATCCGCTGGTTCGCTGCATCCATCCCGAATTTATCGGATTTCACGTCCAAGCTGACTCGGAATTGAGCAACAAAGCCTGCGTCAAATCCTACGCGGCAGAGAAAGTCGGGGTTTTTGTGGAGAGAAATGGCAAAACCGAAATTCTCGAATACAGCGACCTGCCCGATTCACTGGCGGAAGCGACTGATGCCGACGGAAATCTCCTTTACCGTGCCGGAAGTATCGCGATTCACGTCTTCAGCCTCGATTTGATCGAGCGAATCGGAACCAATGCCGATCCCAACGCCAAACTTCCCTTTCACCGCGCCAACAAGAAAATCCCGACCATCGATGAGTCAGGAAATCCCGTTGAGCCGGGCGAACCGAACGGTGTGAAATTTGAGATGTTCGGCTTCGATGCCCTGCCTTTTGCGAAAAATCCTGTCGTTATCGAAACCGCGCGGGCCGAGGAATTCAGCCCCGTGAAAAATGCGGAAGGCGTTGATTCGCCCGAGTCCTCGAAGAAAGATCAGCTGCGTCAATTTGCCCGGTGGGCCAAGGCCGCCGGAATCGAGATCGAAACCGACGAGACCGGTCTCCCCGCCATCGAATTTGAAGTGAGTCCGCTTTTCGCGACCTCCGCCGCTCAATTAGCCGAGCGAGTCAAAGCTGAGGGCGGCGTTACTATCGAGCAGGGGACCGTGCTGACTTAACTGTTTTGACATTTGGGCAGCTATCGTCCCGACAATAGTTGTCCAGATCCGGCTTGATAAAGGCTGGGGCGATGATTCTTTGACAGCGTCACATGGCAAAGATCCTCATCATTATCGGGCTGCTGGCTGCGACGATCGCGGCTCCGTTTCTTTTGCGGCCCGGAGAGTCTGCGGGACTTGTCGCGGCGGGGGATGTGGAGCGCCTCATCATTATTTCGCCGCATAACGAATCGATCCAGGCGGAATTCACGATCGGCTTTGTGCGGTATATGAAAGAGCGCTTCGAGCGCGATGTCTATATCGATTGGCGCCAGCCCGGCGGCACTACGGAGATCGCGATGTTTTTGAAATCGGAGTATGCCAATGCTTTCGAGAATCTCTGGCGGCGGGAAACGGGTCTCGATTTTACGGTTCCGATTCGGGATGCCTTTACCAACAATAAGCTGGATAGCGAAATTTCGACCGATGGTACCCTGTACAATCAAAAACTGTACAGGGTACAGTTCGACACGGTACCGGGTACAATTGAAGAGGCCCGACTTTTAAGTCGGGAAATGTTTCTCCGCTCCAATGTCGGGGTGGGGATTGATCTGTTCTTCGGGGGCGGCGCTTATGATTTTTCAAAACAGGCTGCGGCCGGTGCACTGGTTGCGACCGATTCGACGGGCAAATTTGGACCGGAGGCGCTCAATAGGGAACATCCCGATTGGTTCAGTGAATCCGTAATGCCCGCCGTGGTCAGTGGGGAA
Source organism: Verrucomicrobiales bacterium (assembly GCA_029213005.1). Classification (GTDB taxonomy): domain Bacteria; phylum Verrucomicrobiota; class Verrucomicrobiia; order Verrucomicrobiales; family DEV007; genus Arctic95D-9. The sequence goes on along the minus strand of JARGPI010000004.1, from coordinate 318,895 downwards.
CCGTTCCGGGACGATGCCTTTCGCTGGGTTGGTGCGGTGCTCTCCTCCTTTGGTCTTTGCTATAATAAAGATGTCTTTGCGCGACTCGGTGTCGAGGCTCCGGATCAATGGGAGGATCTCGCTGATCCTAAACTGTTTGGACAAATCGCACTGGCCGATCCAACCAAGTCCGGTTCGGCCACCAAAGCTTACGAAATGCTGATCCAGCAGCGGATTCAGCAGGTCTTGCACAGTATGCAAATGCAGGCTCGCGATATAGTAGATATCGAAGCGGACGCTGTCAGTATCGGTTGGGAGGAAGCGATCCGGATGATCCTGAAAATCAGTGCCAACGGCAGGTATTTCACCGACTCTGCAACTAAAGTGCCCCAAGACGTTGCCCAGGGCGAAGCGGGTGCCGGAATGTGTATTGATTTCTATGGTCGAACCTTTAACGAAATAAAGAAACGGGAAGACGGCAGTTCCCGGATCGAGTTTGTTATGCCGGAGAACGGGACCTCAATCGGGGCCGATCCGATTGGCCTTCTGCGGGGTGCTCCCAATCCTGAACTGGCCCATCGTTTTATCGAATTTGTCTTATCGACTGCTGGGCAAAAGTTGTGGAACTACCGGCCCGGAACTCCGGGAGGGCCGGTTCGCTCGGCCTTGCGGCGTCCGCCGATCCGGAAAGATTTCTATACTCCGGAAAATATTGTCTATATGACCGATGGCGAGGTGAATCCCTACGAACAGTCCAAAGATTTTATCTACGAAGGGAAGTGGACCGGCGCGGCGTTCAATGCGTTGCGCTTTGCGATTCGCTGTGCCTGTGTCGATACTCACATCGAGCAGCGCGAAGCCTGGCATTCGCTGATCGAAGCGGGGATGCCGCCGGTGGCGCTGGCAGAGTTTGAAGAGGTATCGGTGATTAATTATGAACAGATTACGGGTCCGATATCGGAAACGTTGAAGTCGAAGGATAAAATCAGAGAGGTGGCACTGGCTCGCGATTTGTCCGGTCATTTCCGGGAGAAATATCGAAAGGTCATTGAGCTTTGCGGAGCGGAGAATAACTAAAATACAGCTATGTCCCGCAAATTTTCCTACGCCATTTTCGCAGCTACCTCGCTTTTTTTCCTGCTCTTTTTCCTATTCCCGATCTGGACGACGGTGCGGGAAGCGTTTCAAACCTCGGACGGCGACTTTACGATTGCCTATATTTTAGAAGTTTTCAGAAACCCGATTTATCTGGAAGGATTGGTGAATTCGCTGAAGATGGGAGTTTTCTCGACTTTGCTTTCTATCGCGATTGCTCTACCGCTCGCGCTTCTTGCGAATAACTATCGATTTCCCGGTAAAGAAATCCTGAATTCCCTGCTTTTGGTCCCGATGATTCTGCCACCTTTTGTCGGCGCGTTAGGGATCCGGCAGTTTCTCGGGCAAAGCGGCGTTTTGAATACGTTTCTTATCAATCTGGGTTTGATGGATGCCTCCGCTCCGGTTGACTGGCTAGGGGATGGGCAACTGACAGGGGTAGTGATTATGAACGCCCTGCATCTCTATCCGATCGCCTATCTGAATATTTCAGCAGCGCTTGCCAACCTTGATCCGGCGATGGAGGAAGCGGCGGAGAATCTGGGTTGTTTCGGCATTCGGCGGCTCTTTAAAATCACGATTCCATTGATCATGCCGGGTTTGTTTGCCGGTGCAACGATCATTTTTATCTGGGGATTTACCGAGCTGGGAGTGCCCCTGGTATTCGACTACGGCCGGGTCACTTCGGTCCAGATTTTCCACGGGATCAAGGATTTGTCAGGGAATCCATTTCCCTATGCACTGGTCGTGGTGATGTTGGTTTCAACCGTAATTCTATACTTACTGGGTAAGTTTGTTTTTGGACGCGATAATTTCTCTACTTCGGGTCGGGCATCGACAGGGAGAAATCTGAAGACGCCCCGTCCGCTCGTCGCCTGGTTGTGTACCGCAGCATTTGTCAGTGTCATTTTAGTGGCGATGCTTCCACACATTGGAGTCGTTCTGCTTTCCGTGTCTCAGGATTGGTATGGAACGATTCTGCCTGATGGGCTCACAGGACAACACTACGCTGACGCTCTGGGGCATCCCTTAACGATCAACTCGATTTCCAATTCACTGAAGTACGCTTCGCTTTCGACGATTTTCGATGTCGTGCTGGGAATTGCGATAGCCTATGTCGTGGTTCGGACCCGCATTCCGGGGCGACAGGTTCTCGATGCGATGGCGATGCTCCCGCTGGCTGTTCCCGGGCTAGTGCTCGCTTTCGGTTATCTCGCGATGACCCGGGAAGGGCGGATCTTCGATTTTTTGATCCTCGACGAAGATCCCATTCTGATTTTGGTGATCGCCTATGCGGTACGCCGTTTGGCCTACGTGGTGCGCTCGGCAGCGGCGGGCTACCAGCAGACCAGTGTCAGTCTGGAGGAGGCGGCTCAGAATCTGGGTTGTCCGCCGGTCAAAGCACTCCTTAAGATTACCCTTCCGCTCATCGCGGCGAATCTGATCGCCGGGGCCTTGCTCGCTTTTTCATTTGCGATGCTGGAGGTCTCCGATTCCCTCATTCTGGCGGCTCAGCAGCAACATTTCCCGATTACAAAAGCGATCTACGCTCTGGTTTCCGCTTTGGGTAACGGGCATCATCTCGCGTCGGCGCTGGGAGTCTGGGCGATGGTTTTTCTCGGGGTGACGATTATCGGTGCCGGTGTGATTTTGGGACAAAAACTGGGCGCACTTTTCCGGATGTAGTATCGTTGGCCGCTGAATTTCTTCCGCAAACTATGAGTGATGCAAAAACTAGAATCCTGTTTGTCTGTATGGGCAACATTTGTCGTTCTCCCGCTGCCGAAAACGTGATGCGTTCCCTGATCGCAGCCGAGGGTGTTGAAGACAAATTTGAACTCGATTCTGCCGGGACGATCGATTTGCACACCGGAAAATCTCCGGATGATCGGATGGGCGACGCACTGCGAAACCGCGGCATCGCGTCGGCGGGAAAGGCCCGACAGGTCAAGCCCGGTGATTTTGAGACCTTTGACTGGATCTTCGCGATGGACGAAGACAATTATCAGGATCTACTCACCGTGAGAGAGCGGGCCGGTCAGCCCACCGCCAAGCTCGTGAAATTCTGCGACTTCTGCGAGGAGTTCGACGTCAGCGACGTTCCCGATCCCTACTACGGGGGGCTCGACGGTTTCGAACTGGTTCTCGATATCCTGGAGGACGGCTGCGCTGCTCTGCTCAAGAAGTTTAACAAATAGCCTTCATCCAGCCGGACGCTGATACCAGAGACTGCAAAGGCGGCGGCTTCTGGCTGCCCACGGAAAGAGGAGAAGAACGGCGATTTGAAGGATAAAAGCGCGGGTCGAAAACCAGTTCGATTTTCGGCCTGAGGTCTCGACAGGCGGTTCTTCGATGATTTTGAAGGGGAGCCCTCGTTTTTTGCCCCAGCGTTTGATTTTCCGGGCGAGCCAAACTTCCTCACCCGCGTAAACCGCCTCTTCAAATCCTCCGGCGTCGAGAAATGCGTCCCGTCGACAGAAGAAAAAACTGCCTGCTGCGTAGCCGAGTTTTTCGGAGAACTGTTCCCAACCTTTGACAATGTATCCGACAATTCGACTGACGGGTTGATCCATCACGAGACGGGCTCCGCCTCCGGCAACTTTGCCTTCCCTGAGTAATTCGAGCGCCTTTTGCAGCGTTTTTTCGGGAACCTGAGTGTCGGCATCGACAAAGACCAGCCATTCAGCCTTCGATACGCGGGCCCCGGCGTTTCGGGCTTTTGCGATCTGGTTGTGAGCTTCGAATACGACTCGATCCGCTCCGGCCTGTCTCGCAATTTCTGCAGTGGCATCGGTCGAGTTGTTGTCGACGACGATTAGTTCGCCTTCGGCCCCGATCGAATTCATCGCCCGCCGTATCGTGGCGATGGTAGTTCCGAGCAGGGCTTCCTCATTGTACGCAGGAATGATGACTGCGTAGGATTTGACCATCTAGCAGGAAGTGGGAACGCCGATGCAAAGCTTGACGGAGTGAGGAATGGCACCTTCCACAAAGCTGAGGCATTCCACGGCACCGCTCGGTTTTCCGGGAAGGGCGAGCACGAGGCTCTGATCGACGACGGCTCCGAGACAGCGGGACAGAATCGCATTGGGAGTGATCTCCAGCGATCGCATTCGCATCGTTTCGCCAAAGCCGGGAATCTCCACTCGCATAATTCCGCGAATCGCTTCGGGAGTGACATCGCGCAGAGCGATGCCGGTTCCGCCGGTAGTCAAAATCAGACCACAACCCTGAGCGGAAAATCCGCGGATAGTGGTCTGGATTTTTTCGATGTCGTCGGGTATGACCGCTTCGGCCTCTACCTTCCAACCTCGTTCGGTACAGGCTTTTCTGAGAGCCGGGCCACCGTGGTCTTCGTACTCACCCGCCGCCGCGCGATCCGAGACGGTTATCACGCCGACGACGATGCTGTTTCCTGCCATTTGTCAGAAAAACTAGAAGGAAGTTCCTGAACCGAAAGTCGGTGTCGGGAAAGCGGCGCCACTGCCTGATGCTTCTTCGGTCGGAATGGTGATCGAAGAGGAACGTGACGGGCTCGAAATCTGCGGCCCGTTGTAATCAAAGGTTCTCGGAGCAAAAGTGGGGCGATCGGTAGTCGGTGGCGGAGAGAAGGTTCTCGGTGCCGATGAGCTCGATCCGGACGTGGCAGAAGTCATCGTCGGGGTTGATGAGCGAAAAGAAGAGGTGGGAGGCTTCGGTGCCGCGGGCGGCTTTGGAGCTGACACAGTAGTGGTCGATCGTTGAGCGAGAGCGCTCTTCAAAGCTTCTACTTCGTCTTCTGTTTTCTTCGTAGGAATTTTGTAAGTCTTACCGGCGTAGATCGTGTCGCTGGCGAGGCCGTTAGCAGCCATAATTCGCTTACTGGAAGTCCCATACAGCGAAGCGATTTTACTGAGGTTGTCACCCTTTTGAACTTTATAGCTCACCAGAGATTCTCCACTCTTCAGAGAAAACGCGCTGGGTTCAGGTTTTGAAGGCGAAGACGAGGTGTATTTGTTCTTTTCCTCCTCATTCGCAAAAATGGAATTGTCGGCAGGTGCAGCCTGAAGGCTGGACGGATAGAGCGATGGACTCGCTGCCGGTGGGACGGTCGCCGAGGCTTGATTATTACTCTTACAACCAGTTCCCAATAGAATAGGTGCGAGTGCGAAAACGATTAAAGTCCCTCTAGGGGATTGACTGCCAACCTTCATATAAACAACAACAATTTAACACTTAATGAAACGGGTGAAAGATCATTTCCTTAATCAAAGTGATACAATTAATTCAATAATCTTAAGATCCTGCGTCACATTTTGAAAACTCGCGAAAAGAGAAACCTTTTTAACAGAAAGCCCCCTGCTTTGCAAACTTTGAGCCCGTTTTATTTCCAGCGAGTTGTGGAGCAACTCGTTCGGTCCTCTTTAGCAGAATTGATGCCGGATTTTATTCAATCGAATAGGTTGGGAAATTGTAGAAAGACAGGGTTTTCCGGTTATGATACGGCTCTGGATGCAGATTTTTCTCAGAGGGAGGCGAAATCTTCGTAGTAGAGTTAGCCCGATTCCGACATGACTAGACTCAGCCCCGTTCCAACCAGCGCGGTTCTCGTAGCTGTATTCAGCAGCTTCTTTTCCGAGAGTTCCGCTCAAAACCGTATTGCCGCAGCAGCTGCTGCCCATGCTCTGTCGGTTCCGTTTCAGCCTTTGGCGAACCCGTCCAAAGAGGCTGTGTTCGTCAAGGGGGTGAGTTACCCGTCGCCCGGAGAATTGCCCATTTCGAAAGTTCGAAGCGAGTTGCCAAAAGTCTTTTCGCCGGGCCGTCCCCGGAATCAATTCACCAGATTCCGTTGGAAAAATGACATCGTGACCACGGTTTTCTGGGTAGGGGAAAAGGCGACGCGCAATAATCCGGTTCCCAATACGGCAAGTTCCTGGGATCCCAAGTGGTCTCACAACTTCGGCGGCTTTGACGATCCGAAAATCGAAAACCGGGAGGGCTGGCTGCCCAAAGGATTTATTCCGAAACAGAACCCTTTCTATATCGCACTTCCTTATAACGATACCGCCAAATTGAAGACCAAAGATTCTGCACGGAAGCATATTCCCTGGTTTGAGGAGGCGTATTATCGCGATGGAAAATCGGTGGTCAAAGGCCGCTGGATCGCGATTCGGAGAGGGGACAAGGTGTGCTACGGGCAGTGGGAGGACTGCGGTCCGTTCGAGACCGACAACTACGAGTATGTCTTTGGAAGTAAGCGACCCCGGACCAAGGGGAACGGAGGTGCTGGACTGGATGTTTCCCCGGCAATCCGGGATTATCTGGGTTTTAAGTGGAATGCCCGCTGTGACTGGAGGTTTGTCGATCTTCACGAAATTCCCGATGGCCCCTGGAAGACCTGGGGGAGCAATAATCCATTCGCGCTGGGGGCGAGGGACAACACGGCCAATTTTTCCGAGAGCATCACGAAACTCCGTGAAATGAGAGATGTGATGTTGAATCCCCGGAGCGAACTTTCGGAAGAGGAATCCGCCTCCGCAGCGGGGGATTAACGGCAGGTTTGGAAATCTTTTCTTTGCCCGGACCGCCCATCAGGCGCAGTTTCCTTCCGGTATGACGTCATTTTGGGTTAGTTCAATCGCGGTTGTCACTCTGGTTTTAGGGCTGTCTAATCGGGCTTTTGCAGAATCGGAGCCTCTCGCTGTCGTTCGGCCGTTACCCAGGGAGGTGACATTCGTCTATATCCATGGATTCGGGGAACATCGCGAGGTCTTGCCTTTCCACGAGGAGATGGAGGAGTTTCTCGGGAAGTGGGAGCTGAAAGCAGCCGTTGAAACCTATCGTTGGGACGATCTTGAGCTTCAGCCGACGATGTTGGTCGCACAATGGAACCAGTCGAAGGAAAGGGTGGTGTCCAAAGTGCCTGATTTTACGGAGTCGATTATCCGGAAATATGAGTCGCTGAAGAAGCCCTATGTTTTAATTGGCTACAGTCTCGGGTCCCGTCTTGTGGCAGCATCACTGAAGGAGAATAAGGAACCGCTGGAATCAATGCTCGGGGTTTATTTTCTGGGCTCTGCCCTGCCAAACAATCATAGTTTTGACGAGGTGAGTTTGCCGCCCGGGATGAAGATTGCGAATTACTACTCGTCGAAGTTTGATGTGACTTTGAAGTTCAGTTTCTATCACGCTGAGGGGATCCGTGCCGGTGGTGAAACCGGTTTTGATAATCCCCTGATAGAGAATTACCGTACTGCATGTACCCACATGCACCTGGTCGGACCGCTGCACCGCGACTATTCCAGTCTCGCCTCTGCGATCGGGTGGCTGACCTATTATAAACAAGGCGTATATCTCAGTCCCGCACCGGATGATAAAATGCCGTCTGAGCTGGCGCTTCCGGCGGGTTCGGGAAAAATTCATTGGAACGAAATCCACCGCTTTGGTTCTGTTATCATCGAGGAGAATGCCAATGCCGATATCTACCGGGCTATTCAAGTGACTCCGGAGAACAAACGCAGCCACATTGGTTGGAGTCGAAATATGCATCAATTGCTGGGGCATATCGGGCTCTATCCGGAGGATTCGATCAAGATGCGGGTGAGTCCGAAACCGAAGAAATTGACTCGCTCTCAAAAAATTAAAACCCGTCCTTAATCGTGATGATTCATCAAGTGAAACGATGCTATTTGGCGATGCTTTGTGGAGCATGCGGATTTGCCCTCGCATTTTCCGCCTGGTCTGCGAACCGGGCTTCGGACCTCGTCGAAGTAACTTCGATTAACCCGAATATCGTGATATCACTTCCCTACGCAACAGAGGACAATTTCTGTGATCAGGTTTTGTATCCGGTGGAGCGATGTTTCTTACGGCGCAGCGTGGTGGAGCGGCTCGATAAAGTTCAGAAAGAACTCGAGAAGGAAGGTTACGGACTAAAGATCTGGGATGGTTACCGTCCCCGTTCCGTTCAATACAAAATGTGGGCGATCAAACCCAATACCAACTATGTCGCGAACCCGAAACGGGGTTCCCGGCATAACCGGGGTGCGGCGGTGGACCTCACTTTAATTGATTTCGAAACCAAAGAGGAAGTCGAAATGCCGACCGGGTATGATGTTTTTAATCTGAAAGCTCATGCCTATTATGACCGTTTGCCTAAGGAAGTGATGGCTAACAAGAGGCGTCTCCAAAAGGCGATGACCAAACATGGATTTCAAATCATGCGCAGTGAATGGTGGCACTTCGATGCTTCCGGTTGGACCCAGTTTCCTTTAATGAATACCGGTCTCGACGAACTCGCCAAACAGGCTGACGAATTAAAGGGGCCGGATGCTAATCCTTGATCGGGGCTGACATTGCTTTTATATCCTGATAGAGCGATTCGACCCATTTTTGGTACTGCTTTGCAGAAGGGTGCAAGCCATCGGGAGCGACTAAATCAGGTTCATCGACACCCTTGCGGGAGATGGGAGTGATATCAAAATAGACAATTCCCAAGTCCTTAGTGATGCGTCGGTTCACCGCATTAAATTTATCCAGTTCTGCAGCGATATTTTCGGGGCTATTTCGTTGACCGTAGGGAGTTTGTCCATAGTCCGGAATCGATAAGACAAAGACTCGTTGTTTATTGCCCCCTGCGAATTCGATCGCCTGATTGAGTAATTGTTTAAATTCCAACTCGTATCTTTCGATCGATTGTCCTTGGAACTGGTTATTGACTCCTATCGCTAGTGAAACCAACGAAAAGTTCTTCGCAGGATCTTTGCGTTTGATTGAGGCGGCAAGGTCACCAGTCGTCCATCCGGTTTCCGCGATGATGACCGGATCAGCGACTTGAATGCGATCCGCCCTGAGCCGGTCGGCGAGTTGATTCGGGTAGTTCAACTGATACCTAACGCTTTCACCGATAGTGTAGGAGTCGCCCAGAGCTAAATATATCAAAGAAGGGGGTGGAGCGAGCTGTTTGACTTCCTTCGGAGAGGTCGGTGCCGGGGCAGGGGCCTCCGCCGGTGCTTCAGGTTGGCAGGATGTGAAAATAAAAAAGATTAGAGGGAGGAGAGCTTTCATTAAGTGTTTTAGGCTGCGAGAGGAGATGAATCGCAGCCACAATTCTGTAAGGTTACGTTGCCCAACCCATTTTGCGGAGAAACCATTTTTTACCCCTTAAAGAAACTAGTTGGAAACTTTCTGATTTTTTCTTGTTTTCTTAAGGGTCTGTCTTCAGACTTCTGGCACAAGGACGCAGTCGGTATTGAATAGAATGGAAGGTTTTCTCATTATTTTAGAGATTGCCCTATACGGGTTGGACGCCATCGGAATTGGTGCCGATATTTTCTCGTGGTTCCGAGGTAGAGACAACCGTGTCGAGAGACGAAGCGCCCGCAGGGCGGGGGAAGAGGTGCCTCCCCGGGATAAATGGAATAAACTTGTGATCATCCTCTCCATTACGGTCGCTATATTAACAACTGCGTTGCTGATCTGGAAAGGAATGTGAGCGTTGCTCTAATTCTGACTCCATTAGCGATGGAAATGCTGGTTCTTTATTGTTGAACGGAAAATTGTTTTTGAGAGAGACAATTTCTCTCAGATCGTTATGATGGCGGCATGAAGCTGGCAATTTCTGTCTTTGTCGTGCTGGTGTTTTCGTCAGCGGTTCGGTCCCAGGAGTTTAAATTTGATGCGGATCTTGACCCGTTTATCAGCCTTCCCGGTGCTTATAAATTGAATCCGGAAAGTCTGGGAGAGCTTTTCAAGCAGGGGGATATGAGGCAAAATCCCTATTTCGAATGGTTATCCAGCGACAAGCGGAGAGCGATTTTCAAACGTTACCCGGCGAGTAATGTGGAAGTTGATCTCACGATTTTGAAGGGAACGGTGCCGATTCAGGAAATGATTGTGGATTTCAAGGACAACCGTTTCCTCGGCGTTACGATTTCGATTTTTAACCGGGGAGATGCCGGAAAACTGGAGCGGGATGACTTCGAGAGTTATTTCAAAGGGGTGGGCAGGCATCTCGGGAAACAGCTCGCGGCGAGGCCCAATCGCAGGGTGGGTAATATCAAACGTGGACTACTGACGAGTGGGTATACCTGGATCTCGGGAAGAGGGATGGCCGTGTTGGAGTACAATCCCGGGGTGATGTCTGAAAACCGCAATGTGGAATTTCTCCGGATGAGATTGTGTCGGCGCGAAGCCGGAGGAAGTTACGCGGCATCCATGCAGGAACGCGCTGCCGCTACGGTCCGACAGTCGGAGCTACCCCGCAACGTGGTGAAGGACACCAATTCGGGTGATGTCTACGTGAGTGAGGTGCCCATGGTTGATCAGGGCGGAAAAGGCTATTGCGTGGTGGCATCGGTGCAGAGGCTTTTTGAGTATTACGGCGTCCCCTGCGACATGCATCAGCTGGCGGAAATCGCAGGCGCTAATCCGAGGACGGGGACCAGTTCCTTTGAAACCAATAAGCAGTTGGGTTCGATCGACCACCTGTTCAAAATGCGATATTCCTGTCTCGGAATTATGTCTCAGCGAGGCGATTTGCGGGAAATGGAAGACCCGGAAAAAGGGTATCTCGGTGAAATATTTGATGGCGATGACTTTGACAAAGCCGTTAGAAAATATACGGATGCGGGGATCCCTTTGCTCTGGTCACTGGAGGTGGGGCGATTTCAAGAAGAGCCACCGATTTCCGAACAGGCCAGCGGCGGTCACATGCGATTGATCATCGGGTATAATGATGAAAAAGACCGGATCCTTTTTTCGGACTCCTGGGGAGCGGGTCATGAGTTGAAATCGATGGGCGCAAACGATGCTTATAAAGCGACTAGAGGATTGTTCCTGATGAAGCCGGTAACAAACTGACAGGTAAGGCCGTTACTGGGTTCTGAGAATCTCTTCGACGGTTTCTATCGTGTCGGAGGCAAATTCTTTTAGGTCGATGGCATGGTCATCGTCGACCCGTTTGATGATCATATTTTCGGGGAAAATGGAGATTCCGGATTCCTCGAAATTCAGAGAGCGGGCACAGCCCCAGTCATCAATCGTGAGATACCAATTGAAGCCGGGAATATCTTTTTTGATCATTTCGCCGAAAGTGAGGCCTACCTTTCCGGCGAGTTGTAAATTCTGGTTCTGGAGAGACTCATCGTAGTGTTTCTGTAGTGAATCCCAGCTTGAGTCTTTAAGCCCGGTAGGTAGTAATTCCTCAACGGCTTCGGCAATTTCGTCAAAGTCGGAGCCGGGAAGCTCGCAGATAAAAGGGTGGTCGTCCTCCCGCTGCTCGATGGTGGCAATCATAGCGTCGACTTCGTCGCGAACCTTCTGGAAATCCGCGCTCTGCTCGATCTTCTCCTCGACGGAAACCGAAACAACGATGAGACAGTTTCCCATTCCAATTTCGTAAAAGTAATTTACTTCGTTCTCTTCTTTGAGGAACTCACGTTGTTGAAAGATTGCTTTATCATCAACCACGGTCGGCTCGTTTTTTTCCCGGTTGGCTTTATGGATAACCGCCCAGAAAGCGGCTTCGTTTTCATTCTTATCTTTTGATTCGATAGTGAGCACGGAGACCCGAATGGGAATATCTCCGTCGTTCTCAGGGGCCCAAAAAATCGAGGTGCCATCAGGGGTGATCTCGGTTTCGTATCGATCCGGCAATGAGACTCGCTTGTGACCGTCCCCTATCGCAAAGAATTTCATTCAGGAAGATGGGGTGAAACGAAAGGATTTCGAGTGTTTTCAGGGACTGATCGACGTTCCCGATTTCTAAGGGGCTCAATGACGTCGATACGAAAAAAGCCGCAGGCCTTTCAGCTTGCGGCTTTCCGGAAATTTTCGGGGATCAGATCTTAGTGACCGTGGTGGCCATGATGACCACTACTGCGGATGATCGTTCTGAGAATTGCATTTACAGCGCTGGCCCGTGGATCGACGTGTCCTCTGTGACCATGGCCGTGACCATGGCTGCTGTAGTGACCGCGATGGCTTGGTGCTGCGTAAGAGGCAACGACACGCTCCATCTCATGGATTGAATGATTCAAAGAGTTCAACATGGTGTGCACGTGATGGGTGCTGCCATCGATGTGACCACCATACCGACCGTGTTCAACGGCATCGACAAGGTCATGAAGGTGGTGGGCCAATTGATCAAGATCTCTCAAATCAGCCTGGATATGATGGAGTGAGGCGTGGCAGCTGTGGGCGAGTTGGTCGATGTGTCTGGCCTCCGAGCGGACTTTAGCGATGTCGGCCATTAAGTGGCGATAAGCTCCGGAGTGGGCGTAGTGAGTTCTGAACTCCAGTTGCAGATTATTGGCGATGCCTTCGATGTTGTGAGCAAGGCGGATAAGATTGCGATCGCTCTGAGCGTTAGCTGAGCCGGTTGTGAATGCAATAGCTGTAATTGCGATCAGTGGGAGTATGGTAAGAGATTTTTTCATGGCGTGCAGTTTTCTTTCGTTCTGCGCATGAGACGGGCCGACGGATTGATTTATGCAAAATTAGACTAATTTTGCCGATAAATAGCTCGTTATACTATCTTTCACCGACCCGGCTCAGGGAATCGAGCAGGGGCTCCAGACCTTCCGGAGCGTGGAAGGTGCCGGTGGTTTCTTTGATCGAAGACCGGTATTCGGACGATTTCTCCATCAAAGAATCGTGCGCTGCACGGAGATGGTAATGCGGGATATTGGGATACAAATGGTGAACGAGGTGGAAATCATTGCCGAACCCGAGGAGAACCCACCGGGTGAAAGGGTCGGCGTGAATAATCCGTGAGTTGTCGAGTTGGCCTTTGCCGAGATTGGCATGTTGATAGATTTCCCTCAGCAACATCAAATAAGGAAAGACATAGACCAGCGGGAAAATCCAAAAGAGCATATAATAACCGCCCCAGTGGAATCCGGTGAACACCCGGGCCCAGGCAATTGCGGTAATGATTCCCGTATAGACCAGGAGTCGAACCAGTGCCCGTTTTTTGGGAGTGGTATAGCTTTTCCGGGTGTCATTACCAAAGCTGCTATCCGGCAGCCATTCCCAAACCGCGAGCGCGATCATGATAAGAAACAGTTGCCCCAGAACCACGTGCAAATGATCTCCCCACGCGATCAATCTCCGGGTAGCAAATACATAAGTGAATAAATAGATCAACCCGAGAACAACCGGCTTTTTCAGTAGATTCCGTACTCTGGTGCCCAGGGGAGGCTTTACCGTATCCTTCTCTTCGTTACCTTTGGGAACGCGGCCGAAGGAAAGCATCCGACAGAGATCGAAGAGATTGGAAAGCACAAAAGGCGGCCAGAAAAATTTAGCATAGTAATTCCAGATGAATGCGGGCCGGGGCATGGGAAAGCGAGCGTAGAGGGCCTCCGTTTTTTCACCGGCCATATTGGGGTCCCGATCCGGATCATTAGGGTGCAGGTGATGCCCCAAATGTTTATTTCGATAGGAATCGGTGCTACTCCAGAGCGGGTAAAAACACAGCAGGTCGGATAGTAGATCATTCCACTTTCGATTGGAATGAAGCAGGCCGTGCGAGGCTTCGTGCCCCAGTAGACCGATTCGGTGCATCAAGCTTCCGGTCATTAATACTGTAAAGATTCCGAACGGGATGATAACTGCCCAGCCAGCTTCTGACTGTATCAAATAGAAATTTACTGAGTGTAGTAAAAGCAGCCACAAATACTCTACCCCGAGGCACACGAGGTTGCGAGAGTTGCTGACCTTAGTCCACTGTCGCAACTCGTCCGATCTAAGTAGAGGTGATCCGGTCCGATTCATTCCAGAAATTTTTGTAGATGCTACTGCAATGGACAAAGCGGCTACTTGCAGTCACTAGTATAAATTTTCGCCTGAAATTAGTGAAAAACAAACAATAATTTTAAAAACTATTGAAGTTTTACTGAATCAGTCTATTTAACTTTTGTGTAGTACATTCAGGACAACTCGGACGTTGATCTCTGATGTAGGGAATCGATGTTAGAAAAAAGCTATAGTAATGATCAGTCTAATTGCCAGTCGACTTTCGTTTTGGGTATCCCTGGCCGGAATTCTCGCCACCTTGTTTCTTTTATTACGTACCACCACTTCGCAGACGATACCGGAGCCGCTGGAGAAGCCACCGGAAAAACCGTCGTCGGCGAAAGTTGCAGGTTCGGGGATCGTAGAATCACTGGGTGATAACACACGCGTCTCGACCAATGTTCCGGGAGTGGTCAGTGAGGTGTTGGTTTCCGTTGGGCAGAAAGTCAGCAAAGGCGATGCGCTGTTTGTGCTTGATTCCCGGGTGGCAGAGTCGGAACTGGCGATCGCCAAGTCGGGGCTCGAAGTGGCCAAGGCGCAATACGACAGTCTTAAGAAGGTTCTGGACCGGCTCACGAAGGTGGGGGATTCCCGGGCCGTCAGTACTTCCGATCTGGAATCGCGGCGCAGTGAGGTAGCGATCGCGGCGGCTCAGGTCAAAAGCGCGGAAGCGAAAGTGAGCCGGGCGGAAACGGCGATAACACTGCTCACTGTGCTTTCTCCGGTCGATGGCTCGGCGCTTCAGGTGAACGTAAATGTCGGCGAATTCAATTCTCCCGGCGCAGTGCCTCCGCCGGTTCTACTGGGAAGCCGGGACGAATTACAGATCCGGGTGGATATTGATGAGGAACTGACCGGGGTGCTTCCGGAAAATCCCACTGCGGTGGGATATGTGCGCGGGATCGGGGAATCCGGAATCGAACTCGATTTTATCCGGATCGAACCGCTCATCGTCCCGAAAAGCAATCTATCCGGCCTTCCGGCAGAACGAGTCGATACGCGGGTGCTTCAAATACTGTTCAAACCGAAGAGTCCCGAGGCCAATCAGCGCCTCTATATCGGCCAGCAACTTGACGTGTTTTTGTCACCGTCAGCCTCGGTTAATTAAAATTACTTGATATTTAAGAATTATTAGGTAATTGGTCACCAGTTGAAGCTTCACGTTTTCATAGGTGTACCCTCTTGCCTGATTGCCTTCTTGTTTGCTTGCGTTGGATGCGCTCCTTTCGAGTCTGCGCCCTGCACCGTGCCCTTAAGCACCAGCGTAGGGGTCCCGAAACACTGGAAGGAAGTCCCTCACTCTCTGTCAGTTGGGGTGCCGCTGGTGGAAAACTGGTGGGAGATTTTTCGCAATGAAGATCTGAATCAACTGGTGGTGAAGGCTCTCAGCGACGAGCCTGATATCCGCAGAGCCTGCGCGCGGGTACAGGAATTTCATGCCAAAACGGAAGTCGCCGGGACCCGAATTTTCCCGCGGGTCGAGCTGGGGCCGGGCGCATCGCTCCAAAAAGTTTCAGAGAATGACTCTCCTTTTGGGATTCGGACCTCGGCGATTCGTGATGATTCTTTTGGTCGCTTTGCCCTTCCGTTTAACGTGAGTTATTCGCTCGACTTGTTCGGCCGGATGAAGCCGCACGGCCGGGCCATGAAATGCGACGCCGCAGCGGCGAGGGCCGACCTCGAAGCGGTGGCACTGCTGGTCAGTGGTGAGGTGGCTCGCGGCTATTTTCTCTATCAATCGCTCCAGGCCGAGACCGATATCTTGAGAGATGCTTTCAGGGACCGGAGAGAGACGATTGAGATTCAAAAATCCCTGCTCGATGCCGGGGAGGAAAATGGTCAGGAATACGCGTTGGCCCGGCTTGAGGCAGCGACTGTGGAAGCGGAGCTGGCGGGTGCCCGTGGGGATTTGAAACTGGCGGCCAATGCACTGGCGAGGCTGACGGGGGTTGCTCCCGCTCATTTCACCTCGCTTAGTCGCCGCAGAGTGACCGAGCCGCCCTGCATTCCGCCCGGTATTCCTGCGGAGGTGCTGTGCCGCCGGCCGGATATAGCTTCGGCTCGTCGTCAGGTGACTGCCGGGCTGGAGCGGGTTGAAGCAGAGCGTCTCTCCTGTCTTCCGGTGATCGAGCTGACTTCTTCGGCTGGATTTGCCTCGGCGGATCTGGTGAAACTGGTCGATGGGAACAGCCTCGCCTGGTCGATTGCGGGAAGTCTGACGAAAACCATTTTTGATGCCGGGGAAAGCAAGTATCGCCAGAAGGTGAAATACGCTCAGTATCAGCAGCTCGCCGCTCAGTATGACAAGGTCGTGCTCGATGCTTTTAAAGAAGTTGAGGATGCCCTTTCCCGGATCCGAAGCATCAGCGAAAAGCTGGCGGCGACCGAAAGGGCGGGGCGGGCCGCAGGGGATCTCAATGAAATAGCACGGGCTCAATTTGGACGGGGATTGACTCCCTACCTGAGCGTGATCGATTCGCAGCGGTCTCTCCTCAGCATTCGTAGAAAGGAAAACCAGCTCCGTGGGGCTCTTAACGATGCGACAATTCAGTTGATTGTTGCGCTTGGTGGCGGTTGTTGCAGCGATTGATTCATGTATCGCCTCGCGCTTCGCATATTGTTCGCCGACCGGACTCGCTATGTCACCCTTGTCTCCGGGATTGCATTTTCCACCCTGCTGATCGTTCAGCAGGCCAGTGTTTTCTGCGGTCTGATGAGTTGGACCGATGCGATTTTGCGAAACTCACGGGCTGAAATCTGGGTGATGGACACTTACCTGGAGCAGGTCCAGCTGCCGAGGCCGATGCGGGACATCGAGCTGAACCGGGTTCGTTCCGTGGAAGGAGTGAAGTGGGCGGTGCCGTATTTTCACCGGGTTCTGCCCGTCAAACAGGCGGATGGCCAATACAAAATGGTCCAGGTCATCGGCTTGGATAACGTATCGCTGATCGGCGCTCCCCGCAACGTGGTGGCGGGAAATCTCGAGGACATCAGGCAACCTGATACCGTGATGATCGATGATTATGCGGTCGAAAGGATTAGCGAAAATTTCATTGCTCCCGACGGGGAAAAGCGGGATGTCCGCCTCGGGGACTGGATCGATATCAATGGTTCCTATTTCAAAATTGGGGCGATCTGCGATGCGAACCGTCCTATTTACGGCGGGCCGTACATTTACATGACTTATAAGCAGGCGCAGGGGATTCTCAGTCCCGGCTCCCGAACCCTCGCCTATATGATGGTCGCAACTCAGGAAGGAGCTGATATTCCGGTGGTGGCGGAGCGAATCAAAAAAGAAACCGGATTGCTCGCTCTGGAGCACGATGCCTTCAGCTGGAAAACGTTGAAATGGTTCTTTGCCAATACCGGCATTCCTCTGGCATTTGGTAATACAGTGGTTCTCGGACTTATTGTGGGTGCGGTCATTACCGGGCAGACGCTTTTCTCTTTTGTAACGGAAAATTCCCGAATTCTCGCCGCTTTGAAAGCGATGGGAACTACGAACCGGATTCTGCTGAATATGATTCTGATTCAGGCCGCCACCGCAGCTCTGGTGGGCTATGGGATCGGAGCAGGGTTAGCCTCTGCCTTTGGGCTGTTTGTCATTCCTCTGAAAAAACCGCCATTTATTTTACTGCCCACCACACTGATCATTGTCTTTGTCGTGATATTTGCGATCGCGATTGTCTGTGCCTTGCTCGCCAGCCGGAAGGTGCTGGTTCTTGAACCCGACACCGTTTTCAGAACCTGATTGGTATCATGAGTGAAAAATCTGAAAAGGTAATCGAGCTTACCGATATCCAGAAGTCATTCGGTAAAGGCCGGGCTAAAGTGGAGGTTCTCCGCGGTATCGACATCAGCGTGGCGGCAGGGGAGATGCTTATGATCGAGGGGCCTTCCGGTTGCGGGAAGACGACCCTGCTTAGTATCCTTTCCGGAACTCTGAAACCTGACTCGGGAAAAGTAGTGGTTCTCGATAACGAAATCACCAGTTCTACTAACCGCGGGCTCGCCAAATTCAGAGCGCACCATCTCGGGTTTGCCTTTCAGTTGTTCAATCTAATTCCGTCGATCTCTATCTGGGAAAATGTCAGTGTTCCGCTATTGATTCAGGGAGTGAAAGGCCGGGATGCTAAGAAACGGGCGATCAATATCCTGGCGGAAGTTGGTCTGGATGACCGCGCCAACCTCCTTCCGAACCGGCTTTCCGGCGGGCAACAGCAGCGTGTCGCGATTGCGAGAGCGCTCGTTCACGAGCCGGAAATTATTATCTGTGATGAGCCGACTTCCGCTCTCGATGGTGCCACCGGGGAACATATTATGACGATCTTGCGCAAACTCACCTCTGAGAAAAACGCAACCGTAGTGATAGTGACTCACGATCCGAGGATTCACCATTTTGCGGATCGGATTGTTCACATGGAAGATGGCAAAATCCTCGGGAGCAGTCTTCGTTAACGATAGAAATTGACCCAGTGGATTTCTATACTCCGACAGTCCTCAGGAAATAGAGAAGAGGGAACGGACACTTCATAGTAGCCCGCTTTCTCAAGTAGGTATTTTTCGCCGAAGAGATTTCCGTCCTTATCGTAAGCCTGGATCGATAAATCAGACATTTTGATCCGGGTATCGTCACCGGTTTTTATCGAGAATCCCTCCAGGCCCTGAAGGTGGAGGCGAATCGCAATCGATTCCGGCCAGTCTCCGGTGGCGAGTTTGATGGTTCCCCTGCCAATTCCAAAAGGGCTTGTGACCTTAAAAACCGTATTTTCCCCGCCCGGCAAAACGGAGATCTTTCCTCGTGAGGGATTTGCGTTCGAAATCTCAAAAGTTGGTTCGGAAACTGCTTCGTGGACAATCGAGCTGAAACCGAGAGCGAGTGCGGAAAAAATGAAGACGTTTATCATCAGAAATGGAGGGTTTGGTGGACTGTACCCTGTACAGTTGACGATTGTACAGGGTACAGTTTCATGGAAATGAAGCATTTACAGCCCCTTGTGCGATTTTTCAGAGGCTCGGAATGGGCTTGCGATCCTATTTCCATCGCGGAGTTGGGCGGTTTAGACGCAAATGCCTTTCGGAACCCTCTAAATTTCATAAATCGCTAAGATTAAGCTTGCTTTTCTATTGAAAAACCGCCCGAAGTTTGGGATAAACCACACTTAAGTTTGTAACCATCAGCACCGGCAACGGTAAGAATTTGGGAACCTGTAAAATACCGTTATGAAAAAATTATTATCCATAATTCTGATTGTCGCCGTCATCGGTGGGATCTTTGAACCTGTGGCCGTTGTCGCCCAGGAAACCGCTCCCGCAGCTGTGGCGAAAGAGAGCGTCGACGAAGCGATCAACCGGGTTTTTGCCCCGTGGACGAAGCGGATCTTCGATATCATCTTCTTTAAAGTGCCCTTCATCAAAATCGGCGAGGAGGAGAAGCAAATCCCTTTTATTCTCGTGTGGTTGGCCGGTGCCGGACTTTTCCTCACTTTCTACTTCAAATTTATCAACCTGCGAAGTTGGAAGCTGGGCTTGCAGACCATTCGCGGGAAATTTTCGTCACCGGACGATCCGGGCGAAATTTCCCATTTTCGGGCCTTGTCGACCGCTCTGTCGGCCACGGTAGGCCTCGGTAATATCTCGGGCGTCGCCATGGCAATCGCAACCGGCGGCCCCGGAGCGACCGTCTGGATGATTCTGGTGGGACTTCTCGGGATGACGACGAAATTTGCCGAGTGTACCCTCGGGGTGAAATACCGCGATATCGATGAAAATGGCGAAGTGGCTGGTGGGCCGATGAAATACCTCACCAAAGGTCTCGCTGAACGAGGGCTGGGGCCGCTCGGGACCACCCTCGCCTATATCTTTGCTTTTCTCTGCGTCGGGGCATCCCTGGGCGGAGGTAATATGTTTCAGGTCAACCAGGCCACTCAGCAGTTTGTTAACGTGACGGGCCTCTTTGTCGGGAGAGAGTGGATTTTCGGGCTGATTGTCGCTGTGATTGTCGGAGTTGTCATTATTGGAGGTGTGGTTCGAATTGCTGCCGTGACATCGAAGCTCGTTCCGATTATGTGCGGGATTTACGTTATCGCCGCTCTGGTTATTCTTCTGATGAATTTCACGAAAATTCCTGAAGCCGTCGGAATTATCATTTCCTCAGCTTTTGCTCCCAAAGCCGTCGCCGGCGGTCTGATCGGGGTCATGCTGATCGGGATTCAGCGCGCCGTGTTTTCCAACGAGGCAGGGATTGGGTCCGCTCCGATTGCTCACTCCGCTGCGAGGACGAAAAACCCGGCCAGTGAAGGAATCGTCGCTCTTTTCGAGCCATTCATCGATACCGTAGTGGTTTGTACGATGACCGCTCTCGTCATTGTCATTACCGGAACCTATACCAATCCCGATGGACTGAATGGTGTGGAGCTCACCTCGACCGCATTTGATGGAGTGATTCCCGGTTTCCGCTATATCCTTTCTCTGGCGGTGATCCTGTTCGCCTTCTCCACCTTGATCTCCTGGTCCTACTACGGGTTGCAGGCCTTCAAATTTCTGTTCGGTAACAGCCGCACCGTCGATCTGATCTTCAAAGTAATGTTCTGCATCTTCGTCGTGATTGGAGCTCCATTGACTCTCACCGCCGTAACCGACTTTTCTGACGGTATGCTCCTCGGGATGTGTTTCCCTAACCTGATCGGAGTCTTTATCCTCCTGCCAGTAGTTAAGAAGGAGCTCGCGAAATACCTCGAAATTACCAAGGAGTAAGTTCCCGGTTCAACTGGATTTCAGCAGGCCGCCTCCGTCATCGGGGGCGGCTTTTTTTTTGCGAGTGGGCGGTCAGTTGAATGGTGGCCTGCCCGCACTGCAGAAGGAATGTGGTATTCAGATTTGTAAGTCGCTTACCTTTTCGGGGGATTTTACCATTGTTTCTTTACCCTGATTCGTTGTATGACGGACGGTGAAGACCAATCATATGAATCGAAACATCAATGAACTCGGGGACCTACCCGAAGAGAAGCAAAAGGCGATTTATAAAAGAATTGATCGGAAGCTGTTTAAACAGAACAAGTTTTACCTGTTTCTTCATATTATTCGGGGCTTCTTTCCCGGTCTCGCGATTCTCGCTTTTCTGGAAGCTTATTACCGGATGACTGTGTTTCAAAGTCATTCCCTGATCATTGGAATCGTGCTCGGAATTATCTCGATCGCAATCAGGCTCTGGGTTGAGCACTATAAATCCACTCAGGTCTCCGGGATCCTGCCCGAGGTTCTCGCGGAAATGGATGGGGAGAAGGAAGTCGCCACAGGTTAGTAAGCGCCTGTATCGTCGCTGCGGTTGAGATTTAAGTTGCGGTTGATTTGCTGTTTACTTTATCTCAGCGTTTTTTGCTTTTTTCTTCTCCTCCCGACAGCGATCTGCCGCTTGTGCCGCACTTCCCCCGACGAAAGCGATAAAGGCTTTGATCTCTCTTGCATCGCTTTCTTCGGGGATAGCGATTTGAGCAGCCAGTTCCCAAATGTTCTTTTTTTCATCGGTCCGATCGATTGACCAGGAGAGAGGGTAGAAGTCGGTGTTCTTTTCGAAAAATTCGAAGGCAACATTATGAGGTGGTGGATTCACGCTATGATAACCGCGGGACTTTGCTATCCAAAACGAGAAGCCCGCAAGGAAATGGGGTTTGGGTTCTATCGTGACTGATTTGAATTTATCGGATGCTTTTGGGAATTCGAATTGAAGAAGTCCTTCCTGGTTTACCGTAAAAAAGAGTTCAGTGGATCGAAATTTACCGAGAACTTCGTCCGATGGCATCGGGCCATAATTATTCGGGTTCCATTCGCTGAGTTTTTTGTAGAGCAAATCTAAATTCTTGATCTTTTGGGTGATTTCTTTTTCTACTGAGGATCCATTTGTCCTGATGACACTATTGAGGTCCAATCGATCTCTGCCAAAAGGTGATTTCTCTACTTCGAACCCTCCAAACCTTTCCGGGTTTTCCTTTTGGAATTTCTCTATTAACTTTGTGAGCCCGGCAATATCATCGGGTTCCATTAAATGGTGAAATGCGATCGTATCTTTTTCCAGTGCCCCGAACAAAGATCGAGTTCCCCGATAATAGAAGTTCGCTTCATTGCCGAAGCTAAAAGTTTTCATCGCATGATTTGTTTTGGCGATGGCTTCGGTTGCGGACTTTAACTTAGGAATTAACGCTGCGCGTTCTTGCGCGTGGGTTAAATATATTCCGAAGCTCAATGCGAAAAGATAGCAGACCAATTTCATAGGCGGGCAGTGTACCGGTAGCGATATTTGATTCAATACCGGGTTCAGGATTGTTTTAGAAGACAGGTTCGTTGGGGATGCGACAACGGAAGCGCTAAGTTATAAGTATTTGCTGGAGCTCGAACCGGGATACGGAATGCTTCCGGCGATGAATCGGTTCTTCAGTGAAACTCTGTGGTGTCACCAAAGGGTAGGTACGATGTCGATGATCAGTGATCAGCTTCGCGGGATCGATTTGGAATTCACCATTAGAGGAATGGATCCAACGACCATGGGTAAAGCAAATCCAACGAGGCTGGCCGCCAGCAGGGTGCTGTTGATCTGCGTCGGGTTGATTTCCTGAAGCAGGGCGTTGACCAGAGCGATGATTGCGATGCCCATCGGGACAAAGGACAGAGAGGCGACGATTTTCCGTTTTCGCTTCGTGGGAATGGCGCTTTTTCCATCGATCGAATGTTTCAGGAATATAGCGGTCATCACATTACCGATTCCGAAGGTGGTTAGGCCCGACAGGGTGCTTCGCAACGTCATACCGTAACTGGCGGTGATGTCGCTGATCGGGATTTCCTGATCCAGTTTTAAAGTGGCGACGATTATCCAGGCGGAATACAGAAACATAAAGGAGCCGAGGAGCTGAAACACCGCACCGAAGATACCGAGCAGCTTAACGGGGCGACCGGTGACTTCCAGATCTCCCCAGCCCATCAGGACCCGGACAAGGATGGATCCGGCGACCCAGAGCAGGCCAAATGCCAGAAAGACGGGGCCACTCTTGGCGAGGTCCAAAATATCGAGAAAAATGGTGGCACCGGTCAGGGATTGCCCAATCGGGAAGCCGTTTTCAAATCCCGCCGTACCTTCAAGTCCGGGCACCAGGCAGGGCGAAAGCGCGCTGCGATAGAAAAGCGCCATTCCAAAGGCACCGCAGATGATGAGCCCGATCGCGATAAAACCGATCTGCCTGGTTCGTTGTTTTGACATAGTCGTGTGGTTGAAATCCGCGCGTGTCACGCACCGAAAACGTCTTCGAGGCCCCGTCGCATCACTCCGGCGTCCGGCGTTCTGCCGGTCCAGAATTCGATACCAATCACTCCCTGTGCTACCAACATGCCAAGCCCGTCGATGACCTGACATCCTTTCGCGGTGGCTTCTTTAACGAGTCGGGTCTTCGGGGGATTGGGAATGACATCCGCTACGATCATATCGGCGGTGAGTGTATCGGTATTCAGGGCAATCCGGGCGTCAACATCCGGAAAAAGACCGATCGACGTGGCGTTGACGACGATATCGGTTCCCTGAGGAATATCGAAATCACCTTCCCAGGGGATAAAAGAGACATCGAGACCACCGCCAACCGCGTCGTTGAGTTTACCTGCGAAGAGTTTGAGCAACTCATTACCCCGGCTGATATCACGATTCACGATGGTGATGGATGTGACTCCTGCGAGGGCCATTTCCACCCCGATGGCCCGGGCGGCTCCTCCTGCTCCGAAAAGTACCATTGATTTGCCGGCGGGGTCTGACAGTTCTTTAAAGCTGGAGACAAAGCCTTTTCCGTCCGTATTCTCCCCGATCAGTTTCCCGTCCCGATTGACGACGCAATTCACGGCACCCATCAATTCTGCGGATTCTCCAAGGCCGTCGAGATGTTCGATGACGGCGACTTTGTGAGGAATCGTACAGTTAAATCCCTGAAAGCCAAAGGCTCTGGCTCCGGCGACAGCGGCGGGAAGGTCTTCGGGCTTCACTTCGAGAGTGAGATAGCGCCAGTCGAGATCCATATCGCGAAATGCGGGTTCGATCATGGCCTGCGTCGGGTTCTCCGACACGGGAAATCCGAAGCATCCCACCAACTCCTGTTTGAAATTCAGTTCTTTCGCCATACGCGGCATCCTAGCGAGGGCCTTCTTGAATTTCAAGATCACATTCTCCGGGATTTCAGGTCTCCTAAACCAAGATTACCGCCTACAAAAAAAGCCCTCCCGAAGGAGAGCTTTTTGAAATCGTTTTCGGTTTTTTCGACCGATTACTCACGTGACATAAAGATCCGGAGGATATACCAGAAGAGCATCGCGACACTACCGAACAGGGAGAGCGCTGCGGCGACATGCTGGTCGGTGTTGTAGTTGTGAATGATTTCGGAGGTGTTGTAGAGAATCGAAATCGAGGCAAACAGCACCATCGCAGCGGAAAACCAGACTCCGAGACTGAAGCCGAAGAGCACTCCGGCGATGATTGCGCCGAGAGCGACAAATCCGCCGATCATGAGAAATCCGCGAAGGAAGGAGAAATCCGCCCGGGTGAACATGGCAATCATCGTGAGAGCGGCGAAAACGGTGCCGGTGCAGATTCCTGCTTTGGTAATCAGTGTGTTATCGCCGGTTTTGTATTGTGCGAGCATCAAAATCGGCAGGAACATGACCGCCCAGGCAAAGGTGTAGAGCCCGAGTCCAAGGTACTGCATATTTTTGTTGCCCGGATTGTTGGCGAAACTCGTGGCGAGCCAGGAAATAACCATGAAGGCTCCCAAAACTCCGAGCCAGAGCATGCTGCCGCCGCTGGAGCCACGGAAAAAGATATTCTCAATAAATGATCGAACCGCCGGTGTATTTAACAAAACGAAGTCGATACAAATCAAGGCGAGAACCGCCCCGGCAAGATGCGCGTAGGTGCGACGTATAAAGGCGGCGCGTTCCGAGACATCCGCCTGGGCAACTGAATAAGGATTTCCGTAAGCTGAACTCATAAAATAATTTAATTTAAATTTTCGGGTATCGTAAAGTTTTTAATGCGGCGACTCAATTACAAAACTGAATCAAAATTCTAACGTCTCTGCCGAACGGCTTCATAGAGACAGACGGCGGTAGCGTTGGAAACGTTCAAGCAGGGAACTTCGCCCAGCATGGGAATAGTGATCAATGCGTCGCAGTTTTCCATGGTGAGGCGTCGCATCCCTTTTTCTTCGGCTCCCAAAACAATGGCAAGAGGACCGGTTAGATCGGTTTCATAGAGGCCTTCTGTGGCCTGATCGGCCGTTCCGACGGTCCGGACCCCGTAATCTTCGCGAAGCGCTTGCAGAAATCTAACCATATTGGAAACACCGACCACGGGGATAGACGAGGCGGCTCCGCAGGCTATGCGAACGACCGTTTCCGTGACGGGAGCTGACTTGTGGCGGGGCACCACCACGGCGAGAACGCCGGCACCATCAGCGGTTCGCAGGCAGGCACCGAGGTTGTGAGGATCCTGAACGCCGTCGAGAATCAGAATCAGCGGATTCTCCTCCTGCTTCAATAAATCAAAGAGGCCTTCCTCGGTAAGGCGGGCGATACCGGTGGGAGCCTCGGAATGGGTGTTGGAGCGAGCTCCGGAGCTGGGGCGCCGCGAGCTGCGGCCACGATTTCTTGACATAGGAAATGATACTTCGAGTCGCTCCGATTTCCAGCGCCGGTCTACTCGGGATTCAGGTCAATTTCGACGGCTTCGCTCCCCAGTTTTGATTCCAGTTTGCGAATCGATTCGTCAAGAATTGAGTTGATGTCTCCACTGAATTCGACTTCCCCGATTTTGCCGTCTTTGAGAGTTTTTCCGTCGGTTCCGGTGAGTTGGGTTGGTTTTGCCACGTCCATCTCGGCTTTTCGGGCCTCAAGGATCAGAAGACCTTCTTCAACTGCTGCCAAATTTGGAAATACTTTCGCATCGCGTGCCATTTCATAAGACTTTTCGGCACGATCCAGTTCCCCGTTCCGGAGGAAATGCTCGGCTTGAGCGATCAGGAGGTTTCCGTGTAGCGGTGCCCAAAGTCTGGCGAGGCGAATCCGGTCTGCTGCCTGATCTGTTTTGCCCAGAGCATCAAGAACCACGCTGTGGGCGATGGCGGTATCGATGTCCTGTGGATAGAGGTCCTCGGCTTTGCTGAAGAATTCCTCGGCTTTCTCCAGATAAGTGCGCCGCACAGAATCCGACATTTCCGGCGTAATAATCCCGACGAGCGAATGGGCGCTCCAGGTCATCGCATGTGGATTCTGAGGGTCGATCTTGCGGGCCCGTTCGAGATGCTTGAGTTGTTCAGAATTGATTTCACCCGACTCAAATCCCACCTTTGCCATTTCGAGATGCCATTCGCTGCGGCTGAAAATACAGCTGAATAAAGTCAGAGCCACGCCACACCCAAAAGCGAGCCCGCGTCCGAGGAAGAGGCAACTGCCGCCGGGGATATAGGTATCTTCCTCTTTGGGTTGCAGCGCGCGGGACATCGGGTCCGGGCAGGCCAAAACGCCGATTAAAATCGTGGCGAGGAGAGCGATTGCGGGGATGTGAATCACAAAATCAAACATCGCGAGAAACGCGACCGTTCCAATCGCAGTGAGTGCGCCAGCGACGAGAGCGAGGTGATCGGATTTCGGCAGCACGGAGCCCTGAATCGATTGAAACTTCACGTAGCCGAGCACAAACTTCATGCCGTTGTAGAAATGCAGCAGGATAAATGTGAGTCCCAGAGTCAGACCGATGATCCCGTAGTCGGCGAGTAATTGAAGGTATTCGTTATGGACAAATTCCGTCTCAAAACTGGCGGTGCCCTCTTGTTCGGGGCGAAATTTCCGGCTGAAAAAGTAAAAAGTGCGACTTCCGGTTCCAGCGAGTGGGGCCTCCGCAAACTGTTCGAGACTGGAACTCCAGATTCCGGGGAGACTGATCTGCCCTTCGCGAGTCAGAATCTTTTGATCAATCAGATTTCCGACCCGACTGAAATTCTGAAAGACAAAGCCAAGAGTGAGCACTCCGAGGATTCCACAGACCATCAGGATGGATTTCTGAGCCCGGAATACCAGTTTCCGCCAACAGAGAAAGACGACGATCGCTCCGAGGATCGTGACGCCGACAGCGGCAGCCATAAAACCGAGCAAACTCTTCGAAAGAATAATGCCAATGAGGCAGAAGGCACAGAGAATTCCCAGCCCTATCGTTACCGGCTTTTTCTGACGTCCAAAAATAATCGCCGAAATCAAAAACGGGATACCGATCGCGAGTAAACCGGCAAAGTGCTCAGGGTGGTTAAAGAGCCCTCCGATACGGTCCGGAAAGGTGCGTTCGTACCCGGAAAGCAACCAGGTTTCAGATCCGGAAATCAACTGAACCATCGCCATGCCGCAGTTCAGGACCAGCAAACTCACAATGCACCAGAACAGGCCCCGTCTCCAGCGTGAGTCATCCAGCATAGAGAGGAATACCGCGTAGGCGATAAAGCAGGTGATCAGCAAAGCGCCGTCCTCCCGGGCAAAATAGGCAACCGGTGAGCCCATCGCCCGGACCAGTAGGTAACCGGCGAAACCGAACGCCGCGATCATGCACCAGGATGGAATGATGTATTTGGTTCGCCTGAAAATGGCGATCACAGAAGCAATACCGGAAAGTCCGATCACAAGGTAACCGGGCCAGACAAAAGTCATCGAAGCAGAGGTGCCCAGGATCCCCACGGTGACCAGGCCTGCTAAAAAGATAGTAATAACGGCGAAACGGCAGATTAGATTCATCTAGGGTATGGTGGAAATGAAAGTAACTGCAATTATAATCAAAAATTTAATATTTACCAATAGTTAATTTTACTTAACTAATTGTCATCCTTTTCTCTACAGATGGTTTCGAGAGGGAGGTAGGGAATTGAGGTAACGAAAAAGGGTGCGCCCGGTGATCTATGTTGCTCACCAAACGCACCCGCTATTGAGTTGAAATGTTTACTGCTACTCTTTCCGGTCAACGAGGTTGTCGATACCGAGATCTTTCACTTTCGGGGAATTGCCGTCGATACCGTTTTTCCAGTCGATCCGGTTTTTATCTCCGGCCAGAGTTGCCCCTCCCAAATTGCGGATCGAAGTGGTATTGCCATAGCCGGAAATTCGAGCCTGTTGCACCGTGTCCGCTTCGATTCGGTTGCCCTCTCCGGTGACGGTTAGGTTTTGGCACTGCCCCAGAATGCGTATTTTCGAATAGGAGCCGGAAACAACGACATCACGACCTTCGGCGTTAAAGATCTGTTCTTTCCGAATCGCCCCGATATAGATTGGTGTCGCTTCTCCGGAATGTTCCGCAACCACCCGGGTGCGTCCGTTTTCCCGAACGGCGGCGATCGTGAGAACCCGGTTTTCTCTGGTGCTTTCCAAAGTGGAAATGTTAGCAAGCGAAGTGTGGGTTTGGACGGTCCACCCTGCGGTCACCAGGTCGTCCCGCAGTTCCTGAGTTACCATGACTTCGGAATCGGTTGTGGTGAATTCGAGCACTTCGTTATAGCCATCCTGACGAATCGGTTTGGTCTGCAGAACCTTGCGATAAGTCGGCAGCCACTCGGGCCAGAAAGCATCCGGCTCGATGTCGATCGTTTTGAATTTCGGTAGATTATAGCGGCGGTGAAGCTCCGGTAGGCCGGAAAGTCGGGCCAGTCTTGAGTTTTGCTCACGGGTTAGATCCGGAGACCGGTAACCGAGAACATTCCCGTCTCCGATGATCGCCCGGGGACTGGCGAATGGTTTGGAGCTGGGGATCACATAGTCCAGATCGATGCCACGGATCGAACCGTCAGCGACTGAGGTGGAGCGATATCGAATCGCATATTGCCCGGCCAACTTTTTACCCAGTTCCCGATAGAGATTTAACAACTGATTCGCCGATGGAGAGGATATGTATTCCGCGCCGGTGGATCCGGAGACTGACCTGAGAATGCCCTCATCCATATTGGTTCCCAATCCTATCGTATATACCGGTATGTTGGATACCATGGCCCGGAGAATCGGGACATCGATATCATTTTTGCTCAATTGATTGCCGCTGCCGTTGTCATCGACGCCGTCACTCAGGACAATTACGGCACGTCGGCCGCTGATCTTTTGCAATACTGACAGCGCTTCGTTAATACCGTCGTAGAGCGCAGTGTCTCCTAGCGGTTTGGTGGCAAGGATGGCTCTTTCCGCTGCGGCAAAATCACTTCCGAGCCGATAGATGGAATCGATTCGCTCGTGAAAGGTCATGACTTCCACTTTGTCATGTGGGGCCAGTGTTCTGATAAATTCGATCGCTGCCTCCTGTGCGGCCGGCAGGGAGCCCCGCATCGAACCACTTACATCGAGGAGCAGCAGGACGGAAAGTGGGTCCCGTCTCGCTTCGACACTGAAAATAGGTTGATCTCTACCTCCTTCGCGAACCCTGAAGTCAGATTTTGCCAGGCCATCCATCGGCTTGCCCGCATACGTCGCCGAGGCATAGATGGTGATTTCCGGGTAGTTGGAAGATTCGATCTGGTTGACTTGCAGCTTAGGGCTCCACGTCGGAGCCACATAATTCCACGCTTCCGTTTGCGCCTGAATCGTGAGCGGGATGAACCCGAGTAACATTAGTTTGAGGAGAGAATAGATAGATTTCATAATGCGGTTCGATTGATTCGAACGCCGCAAGACTAGGAAGCGAAAAGAAAACTGCCGACTATAATAAATAGTTGCTTTTATTGTGACTTCTTCAGTTCGCCACGAAAAAGGGGGCGATGCAAAATGCAGTCGCCCCCCTTATGAATTGGTACTGAATGTTTAGTGTTTGATTACTATTCCGGCGATCGGCCGGTTCCTTTGCCTCCGCCTTTTCTGCCTTTCATTCCCTTGCCTCCTTTACCACCTCTATGATCGATTTCCCCATCACCATCGCGGTCTTCGCCGTAGGGCATTTTGTTCTCGAAAAAGACGCCGTTCTGTCGGCCCTCTTTGACGTGCTCACCGTAAATTTTCCGGGCTTCGGATTCGGCAAATTTCCGGTTGGCAGCGAGAAGGGTTTGGTGAATCTCCGTCGAACTGGCGTTGAGCGGCAGTTTCGCAACGACCGAGCCTTCCTGCCCAAATGAGTCTGCCTGAATAACTGACAGACCCGGGCCCCGGCTGGAATTGGACACGAGTTCGGTCCATTGAGCGTCCACTGTTTCATCCGCAAAATCGAGATGAAAACGCCCCATGACTTCCGGAGCGGCAAAGACAGGGCGCAGCGTGCCTTTCACCTTTTCAATATCGGAAGCGGTGCCCGAGACGAGCAGCAGCAGACGCTGATCACCGGAGGCGACATTGAGGGCCTGACGAAACGAATGAAAATCCTGCAGGACCATTTCGGTATCTTGGCCCTTTTTTCGGTATCCCGCCGCGATCCGGTTCATTTCCGCGATGACACTGTCGTTGGCTCCTCCGAGGACATGATTGGGGTTGCGGCTGGAGCGCGTCAGGCGGGTTTCCGCGTCGGGATCGAGAAGGCAGAATGCGGTGTTTTCAAACCGTCCGTTCAGGAACGAGCGAACCAGTTGCTGGTGCTCTTCGCTTTCATATGACTCGAGGCGAACGCATACATAGTTACGGCTGGCATTAACGAAATCTTTAGTCGAGAACAAACTGTTCTGCGTGTGGGTATACCCTGGTCAGAACACCCCGGGAATCCCGGAACAGGTCGCGGCGGCCGCCATAAAGAATATCGGACGATTGGACCTTTTCGCTTCCGCTTTAGCGGTTTCCCAGGTGGTATACCACATCACGCCGGAGTCACCCACCGGCTGAGGCGATGCGGTTAAATCAGAGGGGCGGGGACCCTGGGAGAACGCGGTATTAGTAGCGAATACTGTGACAGATAATAAGAATAGCTTCTTGAACATGATAGGTAAAACCGGGACCGGGGAGGATAGTTTCGCGGATTTCGCATTATGACAGTTCTGTCATGTTTCTGTCATTTTCTTTAATCAAGATCAGCTCGATTCCCATTCATCAAAGTTATGGGTAGGATTCGGTTAACTACACAAAAAAACCGACACCAAAAGGTGCCGGTTTTTGAAATGGTACCCTGTACAATCCGGGACTGTACCCTGTACAGTTTAGGATTCAGGTTACGGTAGGGATCTTATTCTTCGCCTTTTCCCTTACCTTTTCCCTTTCCTTTGCCTTTACCCTTTTCGCCTGGCTTAGGGGCAAGCTCTTCAGCGGAAAGTTCGCCGTTGCTGTCTTTGTCTTTCTTGCCGAAAACTTCTGCCGCTTTATCAGGATTCTTTTTCCCGAAAGGTCCGGCGAGAAATTCTTCTTTAGAAACTCCTCCGCTCTTGTCGGTATCAAGTTTTTTGAACATCGCTGCGGCGCGTGCTGCTGGATCGCCTTTGCCTTTACCCTTACCCTTACCCTTTTCGTCGTCAGCCATACCGAATGTGATTGCTGCGGCACAGGCGAGAGCGATTGTGAGAATTTTCTTCATATGTTTTGTTTCTTACTAGTAGATGATTTTTAAATTTGGGGAGTGTCTTTCAACTCGCCATTAAGGAAACACCTATAAAAACGGGTGGTTGCAGGCAAAGATAGATTTTTTAATCCTTTTTCAGCGCGGCTTCCATCAGGGCTATATTTCGACTGATGAGGTCTTTCCGGTCTTCGAGAAGTCCTGCGGTGAGGAGGGCTCCATCGAGGAGTTGGTCGGCCACAAGCTGTGCGAGGTCGGGGTTATCACCCTTAGTTTCAAAGAGTTGTTTGATCAGTGGGTGACGTGGATTGATTTCCATCTCTACGTCGATGGGTGGAGCGGCTTCGTCCGGGTTCATCGCTTTCATCATCTGACGCATCTGGGCTGACATCCCTTGATCGGGAGTCAAAACGGCGACCGGGCTGTCGATAAGGCGTTTACCAGCAGCAACTTTTTTGACGCGATCTCCGAAATGATCTTTCATGAACGAACAGATGGTCTCAATATCGGCTTCGGGAAGTGACTCGCCTTCGAGTTCGACGGAATCGTCAAGCTCCACGTCGGCGCGGTCGATGGAGACGAGGTTTTTCTCCTGAAACTGAGCGAGGTTTTGAATGAGGTAATCGTCGACGGCGTCGTAGAAGTAGATCACTTCGATGCCGCGAGCTTTGAAGGCCTCAAGGTAGGGGCCGGCCTCTGCGGTTTTGCGATCGGGTGTGATCAGGTAGTAAATTTTATCCTGATCTTCTTTGGCGCGCGCGAGGTAGTCTTCAAAACCGATATTTTCCTTCGGCTCGGTCATGGAAGTCTCGAAACGAAGCAATTTGGCGATGTTGTCGCGGTTTGCGAAATCAGTTACGACGCCTTCTTTGAGAAAACGTGAGAATTTTTCGTAAAATTTGCCGTATTTTTCAGGATCGCTCTTGGCTTCCCCATCGAGAAATTTGAGGAATTTCTTGATGACGACTTTGTTCAGTTTCTGAACGAGTCGGCTGTCCTGCATTGATTCCCGGCTGATGTTCAGCGGGATGTCGGATGAATCGATCACTCCGCGAAGAAAACGGGCCCACTCGGGAAGGAGACCGTCTGGCTTGTCATCGATGAGGACATTTTTACAATAAAGCGAAACGCCGGCTTCCATCTGGCCGAAACCGAACAGCTCGGTGTTTTCCGACGGGGCGTAGATCAGAGCGTTGAGCTCGATCGGAGTATCGGATGAGAAATGCATCCGGTACTGGGGTTCGTCGAAGGCTTTGGAGGTGAATTTGTAGAACTCGGTGTATTCCTCGTCGGAGACTTCCGACTTCTGTTTCCGCCAGATTGCCTCCACTTTGTTGATCCGCTCTCCGTTGAGGAGGATTGGGAATGCGACAAAAGCGGAGTAATTTTCGATGATTCCTTTGATCCGGTCTTCCTTGGCGTATTCCTCGTATTCTTCGGTTAATTTGACAACGATCTTGGTGCCGCGGCGCTCGCCTTGAGACTCCTCGATCTCGTACCCGGTGCGTCCGTCGCTGGTCCAGACGAGGTGTTCGCCGTCGAGTTTCCAGCTATGGGTATGGACGACGACTTCGCTGGCGACCATAAATGCGGAGTAAAAGCCGACGCCGAATTGTCCAATCAGCGCGCTTTCTTTCTTCGCCTGCTCTTCGAGAGCTTTGACGAACTGCTTCGATCCGGAATGGGCGATGGTTCCGAGGTTCTGGTGAAGTTCATCGCGGGTCATTCCGATCCCGTAGTCCGCAATGGTAAAGGTTTTATCCTCTTCGTTGGTGGTGATGTGGATTTCCAGCGAGAGGTTATCATCAAAGACCTCCTTTTCGGTGAGTTGGAGGTGACGCAATTTTTCCAGCGCGTCGGAGGCGTTGGAAACCAGTTCGCGGACGAAGATTTCTTTGTCCGTGTACAGTGAATTGGTCACGATGTCGAGTACCTGACTGACATCGGCCTGAAACTCTCTTTTTTCGTTCTTATCTGACATGGTCAATCCGATAACCATTTGGAGGCGAATGTCAAGAATTCGCGTGTCATCGACGTCAATTGAATTCTCACTGCCAGAACGGTTCCGGGCAGTTTCCCTTTCCCCAGGTGAGTGAAGGACTCGTGGTGAAAGTGAAATATTTCGACAGGGTTCGCAGGCAACTTATTGCGTTGCATTTTTCATCGGCAAAACGTATTCTCCCCCGCTGTTTACAAAGCTTTTTTCAATCCCATTGAGTTCTTCCATTATCTCTTCTTCCTGTTGAATGAAAAAAGCGCGAAATCGCGGTCCGAAACCGCGTCCCAAAACCAGGGAGATGACCGGTGTGAAGCCGCAATCGGCGGATCCCGCGGAAGAGGATTCCCAAGCTCCGCGGCCGGGTGAAAATCCCTTTTCCGTGACTTTGAGTTTGAAGCGGCAGCTGGGTTTTACCCTGTCAATTCTGCTGGCCTTCGTCGGGGGCGCTTACTTTGGCGGAAAACAGTGGTTTAGCGGTCGGGATGCGGTGGTAAAACCCGCCAGTCCACCTCCGTTCAGGGCGCGCTACACGTCGACCGCGGCTGAGCCGGAGGATTTCTTCCCCGTGGCCGAATTCCGGAGGCAGGCCGGTTTGGTGTTTGGAGGGTATAATTTTCTGAATACTAATCCGCAATTGTACGTGGACATCGCCCGTGCGATTGATGGTCGTTTGCCCGTATTTACCCTCGTTGACTCGGAGAATCAGGCGGCTTTGGGCCGGGCATTGATGCGGAAACACAATGTGCCTGACGACGCGATGCGTTTTGTGATTCTGCCGGCCGACAGCCCCTGGGTCCGCGACTACGCGCCATTCATGATCCGGCGTCATGATAACTCCGTGGGGATGATCGATGCCAAGTACCAGATCGAGGCGAATGTGGAACCCCGTCGCAAAGACGAAGAGATGGCAGTGTCTCTTTCCGAAGTTCTCGGGTTGCCGATCCGGTCGATTCCTCTGGTGTTGGAGGGCGGGAATTTTCTCAGCAACGGTGATGGCGTTGCCGTATCGACCAATCACTTGTTTTTGAAAAACCAGGAATACGAATTTTCAGAAATTCAGATCGCTTCGATGCTTCACGATTTCCTAGGTGTGCGGCGCTGTTATCTGATGCCGGTTCTGGAAGGGGAGGCGACCGGGCATGTCGATATGATGATGTGTTTCGTGGCGAAGAACATCGCGGTGGTGGGCGAGATTCCAATGGATCTCGATCCGGAAAACAGTCGCCGCCTCGACAACACCACGGACCAGCTCAAGCAGATCACCACGACGATGGGACCAATGCAAGTGTTCCGTATTCCGATGCCGCCACCGTCGGGGCAAAGCTGGAGATCCTACACCAATGCCATTTTCGCCAATGGAATGATTTTGATGCCTTCCTTCAGCGATGTCGATCCGGCTTTGGAGGACAAAGCTGAAGCGGTTTACAAATCCGTCTTACCGGGTTGGAAGGTGAAACGCATCGTTTGCGACCAGCTTGTCAGGGAGCAGGGACAATTGCATTGCATCAGTTACAACATCCCGAACTATGTGAATCTGGATACCGTGATTTCGCTGTCTAAGTAATCAAATTCGATCCCCGGGGCTGGGTCGCAGGTCGTGATTTCCGTCTATGAAGACTCCGTGTGCTGGATGAAGGATTGGAATGATCTGGTTTTAAACGGGTTAGAAATGAGAGTGGTTTGACCGTCTATTTGCGCTGCCAATTCGGCCCGTTTCCTGCTGCCGTCCCGGAGACTCCTTATTGAACTGTAGAACGTTCGTAGTCAAGCCCCTAGCATACCCATGTTTACGGCTCGTTCAGGCTCCCTTCGGCTTGACTCAGGTTTCTGAAATTTCTATCACTGGTTTACCACGAATCAATTGTCTTGATCACAAACCATGAAAAAAATATTCAAAACCCTGGCTGGAAATAAAAAATCACAAGATTCTGACATCGATAAGCGCCCCCTGAATTTAGAAGAACTCGAAAACAGGATTTTGTACTCTGCGGCTCCGGTTGACGCCGGTGAGCCCGTCGAAGGGCAGAACGAAGAATACTCTGTGCACGTGGAATCCGCTGATTATTCGGCAACCGCTGAGGAGGATAATTCTCCACCTCAGGAAAGCAGTGGTGGAATCGCGATGACTCCACTGGAAACTACGGAGAGTTACCATTTTACTCCCGCCGGTGGAACGGATGATGGGGTGGAGTTCAACGACGAAGCACTCCAGCAAATGGTTCTGGTCGCTGAGGGCTTGTGGCGGGACTGGGGGCTTACTGCGGAGCAGGAAAGTGCTCTGGGTGCCATCCAATATCAAATCGGTGATCTGGGTGACGGAAATCTGGGATCCCTCGAAAATAATATTGTTACTATTGATTCGGATGCGGGAGGTTTTGGGTGGTTTATCGATCCGACTCCGCTGGAAAATGAGGAGTTTGAGTTGGACGAAAACGGCGTGCTGAAAGGTTCAATGGCACGATCCGCTTACGGAGTTGATTTACTTACGGTTTTGCTACATGAACAGGGGCACGTGATCGGATTGGCTCATGGTTCAAGTGGGCTGATGGAGGATTCTCTGGGAGTCGGCAGTCGAAAACTGCCGAGTGGAGAAAGCACAGGGGCGGCTCCGGAAACGTCATCTGAAGCTTATCTGCTGACCCTGGATGCCGGAGTAATTCTTGAGGCTTCTGATAGTGCAGCGGTCGATCTTTTTGGCTACTCATCTTCAATAAGTGGTGACACTGCCATTGTCGGGGCGCGCTTTGATGACGTCGGAGGAACCAATACGGGATCCGCCTACATTTATCAAAAGATAGGAGGTTCCTGGACAGAGGTAGCAAAATTGAATGCTTCGGATGCAGCGAGCTCTGATCAGTTTGGATTCTCGGTCTCGATTGAAGGGGATTACGCCGTGGTAGGGGCTCTTTTCGGTAACATCGGAAGCGTCGAGTCGGGAGCTGCCTACGTTTTCCACCGGGACGCCGGTGGCGCTGACAATTGGGGGCAGGTTGCGAAACTGACCGCTGCCGATGCTGCAACCGCCGACAATTTTGGGTTCACGGTGGCGATAAGTGGTGAAACCGTAGTGATCGGTGCGTATCAGGATGACGACATTCCCAGCAGCTCGGGTTCTGCTTACGTCTTTGAAAAAGATCAGGGTGGAGTCGATAACTGGGGGCAAGTTACCAAGCTTACAGCGGCGGATGCTGCTGCCGGTGACAATTTCGGATATGCGGTCGATATCAGTGGGGATACCGTAGTGGTGGGCTCCAGACTCGATGATGATTTGGGCGTCAGTTCGGGGTCTGCCTATTTGTTTGAACGCGATCTTGGAGGTGCCAATCAGTGGGGGCAAAGTGCTAAGTTAACAGCGTCTGACGGCTTCACCGGTGATAATTTTGGAGTATCAGTAGCACTCGATGGCGGTGTTGTTGCTGTCGGTGCCCGGGTGGATGACGACGCGGGGTCTGCGTCGGGATCGGTATATGTCTATCAGGTAAACGGTGGGGTCTGGAGTGAGACCGCCAAGCTGACCGCGAGCGATGCGGCTGCCGGAGATCAATTTGGAGCGTCGGTTGACGTCTACGGCGATGAAATTGTCGTAGGGGCGGTTTATAACGATGATGCCGGAACTTCTTCAGGTTCGGCCTATGTCTTCAGCAAGGATCATGGGGGAGCCAATAATTGGGGCGAAGCGAAAAAGTTGACCGCATCGGATGCTGGGGCAGGTGACACCTTCGGGCAGAGTGTCGGTATCGGTAGTGAGGGCGTTATTGTCGGTGCCTATCAAAATGACAATGGGGGTACCAATTCCGGATCCGCTTATATCTATTCGCCGGTCAGTGCTCAGACAAACGTTGGTATTGACGGGAATGGCGATTTACTGATTGAAGGCGTGGGACTTGCGAACAACAACCTCACAATTGTAATCGATGGCACGAATGTCCGAATTAGCGATGCCAGTGCGACGCTCATCGCAGGAAACGGTGCGGTGGAAGATAATGGAGATATTCTGGTGAGCCTTGCGAGTATCACCGGAGCGGCGGGAATCGTCGTTAATGGAGGAGACGGTACCGATTCGTTGACTGTTGATTTCTCGGGAGGAGATTTCTCCAGAGCGATCAGTTACGATGGGGGGCTTCAGACTTCGAATCCGGGTGATAATCTTATTTTGGTAGGTGGGGCTTTTTCCTCTGCGGTTTATACATTTAGCGATTCCAGTTCCGGGTCGATTTTATTAAGCGGAAATGAATTGATTACCTATACGGGATTGGAGCCGATTACTTCTAATATCAGCGTGGACGATGTCACTCTGAACTTTGAAGGTGGCAGCGAAACCATTACGGTCAGTGCAGCAGGTCCCGGCCAAGCAATGGTGGACTCGACGGCAGGCGAAAGTCTTGTCATGTTGAATCCTACCAATTCACTGAATTTAAACGCAGGAGACGGGAATGACTTTATTGATATTGAAGGCCTGGGTAGTGGCTTTTCAGCGGATCTGTATATTGATGGTCAGACTGGAAACGATCAAATCGATTTCCAAATAGTGACGACCAACACGGGGGGAGGAGACGTAACTGCCACGGCTGAGGATATTGATGTGCTGGCACTGCTTGATGCTGCCGGTGGCGATATCACACTCACCGCGTCAGGACTTGTGGGACCGGCTTTGTCTGTTTTTAACGATCTGGCAACGAGCGGTTCCGGAAATATTCATCTTTCAGGTGAGAGTGTTGATTCCTATGGTGTTTCAATTTCGGGTTCATCTACTGATTTGTCCGTGGAAAACGGCTCTATTCATATCGTCGGAAATTCCGATGTAGATGAAGGTGTCTTGTTAAATGCCAATATCGTTGCAACCGGAGCGGGTGGTATATCGGTTCAGGGAACTGGCGGGAATGTTGATAACAGTATTGGGGTGGTCGCCGCAACTTTCGCTAATTTACAGACCGCTGCTGGCAATATCGATATCGTCGGGTCGTCCGGTGATATTGGTGTTTTGGTCTCTGGCGGGCAAATTTCGGCTGGAGGTGCAGGTAACCTGCATATCACCGGAACGTCGATCGGCAATTTTAACGGGGCTGATGGGGTGCAAATTAACGGAAACTCGGCCTCTGTTTCCACAGAAAATGGGAATATCGTAATTTCCGGGGAATCAACCGCCAGTAGCTCGAGCGGTAATGAAGGGATTCAATTGAGTTCTGTGATTGAATCGACAGGTTCTGGAAGCATCACCCTGAATGGAACCGGCGCGGGCCTCACCGGCGACGGTGTCGGGATTTTCGGGGCGGGCGAAGTCCGGGCAAATGGTGGCAACATCGCGATCGTCGGTGAGTCGATAAATGACGATGGCGTGTTCGTTGCCAATAAAGTGTCGAATACCAATTCGGGAAACATATTGATTCAGGGAACCGGGGGACCTCTGACTACGGATGAGGGAGTGGTAATTTCCGGAGGAGGCGCGTTGGTGAGTTCAGCGGACGGGGATATTTCTATCGTGGGGAGCTCCGACACCGGTGAAGCGATTGTCGTCTTTCAGGGAACTGTGGAATCGACAGGACAGGGCGATGTATCGTTGACTGGAGTCACTCAGGGCAGCGATATTGGGGTTGCCATCCGGGCCGCTGATTTGAAGGCCGTTGATGGAAACATCGAGTTGACCGGCGAGGGGGGAGTCGGTGGCGTTCATCTGATATCGGGAACCGCTACGACAACCGGAACCGGAGCAATAACGATTTCGGGAAATGGAGTCACCGGCCCGGGAGTATCTTTTTCCAATCCGTTTTCTGAAGTGATCACAAACGGTGGCGCAGTGAGTGTTGATGGTAATACTTTGTCACTCGGAGGAACGATCGCTGCGGGATCGGGCGTGGTTTTCGCCGCAGCAACTGATTCGGTATCAGTGTCTGGAGCCGTTTCAGGAGGGGCTGTCACTATCGTGGCGGATTCTGATCACGACGAAGATGGGTTTGGAGGTTCCCTTACAATTGTGGATGGAGCCACGATTTCGGCAGGTTCCGGGAGTGTGAATCTGAGCGCTGATGAAAATATAGGCCTGACCGGTATTTCTACTTCGGGAATTGTTACGGTAGAGACTACGAGCGGAGTGATTTTCGACAGCGGAAATACCAATGTGGATGTAGCCGGTGGCCGACTTGTCGCTATCGGTGCCCATGGGGTGGGCACCTCTTCCAATGCATTGGATACGACTGTGACCCACTTTGAAGCGAGCGGCGGAGACGGTGGGGTGTTCCTCGGAAATACGGGCGACTTGATAGTTGGCGGAATCAGCGCGACTTCGGGAATTCAAAATGAAAACGCCGCAGTGGAGCTCAACGTAGCAGGTAAATTAACAGTTGTTGAAACGATTGATGCCGGAGGTGGTGATATCAATTTGACGGGGTCAGGTCTCGGGGGCACCGGCACCGGAGTCGCTGTGCAAGCTACGGTTAGAACAGAGGCCGATGGAAATATCACAATCCATGGAACAGGCGGTTCCGGGGACTTCGATCGGGGGATACAGATCACAAATTCCTCCGCTCATATTCTAACTGAAGATGGTGATATCTCGATGGTCGGAACTTCGACCAATGATGATGGCGTTTATATTGCGGGGGAAGTCGCTTCCTCCGGGTCCGGCGCTGTTTCTGTAGTGGGGCAGGGTGGAAGTTTGACCGGTGACTTTGGGGTTATTGTTAGTGGTGCTTCCGGGAGGGTCGCGACGCACGATGGTGCGCTCTCGATTTCCGGTAACTCTTCGGGAGATGAAGGGCTTCTGATAATCGGAGGAAGTAGCGTTTCCTCAACGGGAGCAGGATCCATTTTGATTACGGGCGAGGGTGCCGGTCTTGGTTCAGGAACTCGTCACGGCGTCGTAATTGCATCAAATGGGACGGCGGTGGAGACTGTTGCCGGAGATATTGAAATTCAGGGGGATTCCTCAGCTGACATCGGCGTATTGCTCAGTGGGGGAATTCTTGTAAATGCGGGTGGAATCGGAAATGTGGTCGTAAATGGCCATTCGGACGGTTCAGACGGAGTTCAAATTGTGGGGGCCACCACTGTCATCTCCAGTGAGAATGGTGCTGTAGCGATAACGGGTAGTTCCACTACAGCAAACGGTGCTGGAGGTGAGGGCATTCAAAGTTCAGGAATCGTTGAAACGACCGGAACCGGTAACGTAACGCTATCGGGGACAGCTCAGGGCGTTAATTCCGACGGCATTCTTCTTTTCTCAACGGGTGAAGTAAGAACTGTCAGCGGTGATATCGAAATTGGTGGAACTTCCAATAATGATACTGGAGTTACGCTGCAAGGTCTGGTTTCTGCTTCCGGGAGCGGGAATGTCACTGTAAATGGTAGCGGAGGCGTCAATTCCGGGGATTATGGCGTGTCAGCGACGGGCACTTCATCCCAAATTCATTCTGTTGACGGAAATATTGTAATCAATGGTAACTCTGTCGGTGATGAAGGGGTTCTGATTGCCGGAGGGGCTGATGTGATTGCATCGGGCACCGGTTCGATTGCGATCGAAGGTGTCGCAACAGGGCTCGATGCGGGTAGCAGGTATGGTGTTTTTGTAGCATCGTCGGGGACTAATATACAAGCTTCCGGGGGTGATATCTCTATTTCAGGAGAGTCGGCTACCGATACGGGAACCTTGATCACATCTGGAGCGGTAGTGGGAATTTCCAACGGCGGAAATATCGACATTACCGGGCAAGGCGGCACCCGGTCCAATGCCGATGGGGTAAATATCGAGTCATCCACGACTCTGATTTCAACCACTGACGGCGATATCAACATCACAGGAACGTCCACTGGCGACGAAGGTGTGCAATCGGCGGGTCGAGTGGTTTCCACCAGTGGAGATATCACAATTGAGGGTTCAGGAACCAGTATCAATGGGCACGGAGTTGCGATCTTGGGGAGTGGGGCTGAAGTGAGCTCGGTTGATGGTAATGTTTCTCTGATTGGCGATTCCCAGTTGGAAGACGGGATCCGCCTGGATTCCGGAGCGACCGTGTCTACGAGTGGTTCAGGTAATGTGGTGCTGGACGGAAGTAGTTCCGGAACTGACACCGGCGATTCCGGAGTGGTTTTGTTTGAGGGGGCAGTCTCTGCTGTCGACGGTGATGTGACGATTTCGGGAACCGGGGAGTATACCGGTGTGGCTCTTGCCTCCAACTCCCAGGCCGACGTCAGCGGTTCCGGCAAATTGACGATTGATGGAGCCGGCGGATTGGGTAGAGGGGTGCATTTGACACCTAATGTCTCTGCCTCGACAGCGGATGGTGACCTACTGATCCAGGGCACGGCTTCAGGTTTGGACGGGGTTGATTTGGAAGGTTCGCAGATCGTGACCACGGGGACCGGGAGCGCAGATATATCCGGGTCTTCTTTGCTCATGAGTCAAATGGCGACGATCTACTCCGGAGGTAACGTAGCTGTCGATGTGAATGGTGATGCATCACTGGCGACTATCGTGTCAATAGGTGATGTGTCGGTAAGGTCCGCTTCGGGTGTGATTCGCGATCACGACAATCCGGTGGATGTTAGCGGTGCGAATGTGACTTTTAGCGGGATTGTTGCGCCGGGGATCACTCAGGGGATTCTCAATGTCAGTGGCGATTTCAACTTTGAGGACGGAAGCCTGTTCAATCTTGATTTGGACGGTGTTCTCCCCGGTGAAGGGGCCGGAAATCACGATCAGCTGAGTGTAGCCGGAGGGATTACGATCTCCGCCAACGTTGGACTCGTATTGACTCAATCCACGACATTCGCTCTTGGAGAGACCATCACGATTCTGGAAAATGATGGTATTGATCCAGTTAACGGAACTTTCTCCGGATTACCCGAAGGATCGTTCTTTGCTTCGACCGGAGATGGCGTGGCATCGCAATTGTTCCAGATCAGTTACACGGGAGGGGATGGGAATGACGTGGTCCTAACCGCTCTTTCTCTACCTGACACCAGTGTTTCTCTGGTGGGGGATACCCTGGTTATCCGGGACGAATTGAATAATGATACCGATGATACCTACACCATCTCCGTAGAGAGTGGGGCTCTGGTAATCAAGGATCCTAATCAGGTGCTTGGGAATCAGGTCGCCGGAGGTATTCAAACTTCGCAAACGGAAGTCCGAATTCCGCTGACGCTCTTTACCCGTTTGAAAATAGAGTCTCTCGGTGGTGATGATGTTATCGATATCCGCAATCTGCCTGGCTTTACGGGAGGAATCGATATTGATACCGGCGATGGATTTGATGAGATATACTACAATGCAACTCTGACATTGAGTGATGGAGAAAACGTTACTTTCCGATCAGAGAATATCGAATTGGATTCCGGTTCGGAAATCAATGCAACCGGATCTGGTGAAGTCAGTATGTTGGCTGAGATGAGCATCGACGGTGACAACGTCTCAATCACAAGTCAGGATGGCGATATTACCCTGGAGGCAAATGCAGCCGGGCTAGCCAGCGGAGATAGCGGGGTTTCATTGGAGCATGGCTCGGCAGTTAGTTCCTCCGGTTCCGGTGTCATTACGATCACAGGAATCGGTGGGGGAAGCCAAAATGATAATACCGGTGTGGAATTGAGCCATGGCACTATCATTAGCGTCGCAAACGGGAATATCGTTCTTACCGGGATCGGTGGGGATGGTAAAAACAATAACATCGGAATTTTGGTAGATCACGGTTCGGCTCTGCATGCGACCGGGGATGGTAGCATCACACTGCAGGGAACCGGTGCGGGGAACCAGAACGATAATGTCGGTATCGAGTTGAACCACGGAACGGTCATCAGTGTCGCTAACGGAAATATTTCTCTGACGGGAGTCGGAAGCGAAGGTAAAAACGATAACATCGGGGTCTTGGTCGATCACGGTTCGAGACTTGAGGTAACTGGCACGGGCGATGTTTCATTGGACGGAACCGGTGGGGGTAATCAAAATAATAACAGGGGGATCGAACTGAATCACGGCACGATCATTAATGTCGTAAATGGAAATATTTCTCTGACTGGTATTGCCGGTGACGGGAAAAACGATAACGCAGGGATCTCAATCGACCACGGTTCTAATGTACAGGTCGCAGGTGCCGGTGATATTGCGCTCACAGGAACTGGTAGGGGAAATCAAAACGATAATATAGGGATTGATTTGAATCACGGCACCGGAATTAGTGCCGCAAACGGTGATCTCACCCTGACTGGTGTCGGTGGCGATGGGAAGAACGACAACACCGGCATTTCAATCGACCACGGTTCGTCGCTTCAGGCGGGTGGAGACGGTGATGTCACTTTGACAGGAACCGGAGGAGGTGACCAGAATGATAATAATGGCATCGATCTCGATCACGGTGTCGGGATCAGCGTTGTAAATGGTGATATCTCTCTGACTGGCACCGGCGGTGGCAGCAAGAACGATAACATCGGTATTTCAATCGATCACGGCACTTCACTGCAGGCTACCGGGACTGGGGGAATCAGCTTCGGAGGGTATGGTGGAAATGGCAAACAGTCGAATTCAGGAGTCTATATCGCTCACGGTAGTGCAATCAATACCGTGTATGGCTTTATCGATATTCTGGGTGTCGGTGGTGATGCGTCCGGTTCCTATAATTTCGGAATCGAGATTTCCGGGTCATCGATCGGCTCAGTGTTTGGCGATGTGAACCTGGTGGCTTTCGGTGGTGACGGGAACAAGTTTAACCACGGCCTCGTAATATCAGGTAGCAATATCTTCTCAGACTACGGGTTGGTCTCCATGATGGGAACCGCAGGAGGTGGCTCTAATAGCGACGATATTGTGCTATAGGTAAATGAGGTGCAACAACTCCATTGTACCCTGTACACTTTCAGACTGTACAGGGTACAATTTGGGGGCAGGAAACTATTCGATCACCGGATTGACCTGGACATCGACATACCCTTTGGAACGGTAGATCCGTTCGATCATCTGGATGTCTTCTTTGATGTCGGCGGCGGAGAAGGATTTGCCGGACTGAGTTTTCAAAAACGGGGCGATCTCGGTTTCAAAGTCGATCGCTTTGATACC
Source organism: Verrucomicrobiales bacterium (assembly GCA_029213005.1). Lineage (GTDB taxonomy): Bacteria > Verrucomicrobiota > Verrucomicrobiia > Verrucomicrobiales > DEV007 > Arctic95D-9. The sequence goes on along the minus strand of JARGPI010000004.1, from coordinate 274,492 downwards.
ATTTACCTCGACTTTTGACAGGTTGTGCCCCTGTCCCTCTTCAATGGTGAAAATGAGATCGTTATACTTTTGGTCGACGGGAACCTTTTCGACATTGACCACCCGGGCATAGAAAAATCCACGGTTACGATAGAGTTGTTCGATAGCTTCGACGTCGTTTGCGATAGAGTCAGCATCGGTTCTGCCCCAGCCTTTGAAGACGTTCTCCAGGCTCTTCTCCTTCTGAGTCATCGCTTCCTTGATCTCGTCTGCTGTGATTGAGCGATTGCCGGAAAAGGCAACTTTACGGAGAATCCCGGGGTTCTTCTCATCGATCCGAAAGACGACCTGGGAGTAGCCCTGGGCATTCGGAGAGGTAACTTGATAGTTAACGGTACAATCCGCGTATCCCTTCTTCCGATAGGCGGTCTGGATTTCCATCCGTGCCGTCCGGATAGCGGAGTCGTTAATCGGTTGATTGACTTTGCACTCGACCATTTTCCCTAGTTTGCGGTCGCTAAATGCTTTATTTCCCTCGAACCGGGCCCCGGCATAGAGCGGCCGACTTTCCACGACGGCGATGATGGCGATGCCTCCGGGAACGTCGTTGGAGAGCATTCGGACGTTGGAGACTTCTCCTGATTTCAGCAGGTTTTTGACGTCTTCATCGAGCTGTCTCATGGATAGCTTGTCGCCGGGGCGGGTCCCCATGCGAGCGAGGATTCTCTCTTCAGAGAGTGTTTTCTTACCGACGTATCTAACCTCGATCGATTTTACGACGGGGCGTTTTTCCTGAGCGTTAGTAACGCTGAAAATTGATAATAGGGTGATGCCCGCCAGTAGCTGAAGGGCATGAAAAGTCTTTGTGCCGTGTTTCATGTGTCCAATGCGTGAGAAATCCTAAAGCGCGGGCAGGACGCACGGGTTTCATAGCAAAGAACGATAAACGATCCCTGATTATTTGATTAGAGATAAAGAAATCGCAATTTTATCCGGTTTGACCGGTCTAGGGAACGACGGATCCGGCAATCGCTTCCTGAATGTTTTCGATCACGCAGTTGCAGGTGTGGTAGATGCAGCCGCATTCCTGACAGGCTTCGGCATCGAGGCAGGAGGCTCCACCCAGTGCCCGGATCAGCCTGACAGTGGCGTCGTATTCCAGCGCCCTGATTTGCACATAACCTCTTTCGATATTGAGCTGCTCGCGGGTGGCATCGATCGTTTCCAGTGAGTTCACAAGGCCTTCTTTGTATCGGAGAATTGAAAGATTCAGTGATTTCCTGGAGGCGGAGAGTGCTTCCAGCTGAGCGTCGCGCTGGTTGCTGGCCGAGGCGAGGTCGGCGAGCGCATCTTCCACTTCCTGGATGGCTACGAGAACGATTTGTTGATAATCAGCGACTGCTTCTTTGAATTCGGCTTCGATTTGCTTCTGGTTCGCCCGGAGACGACCACCTTGAAAGATGGGGGCTGAAATGCTGGGTCCGAGGGTGAAGGTCCGGCTGCTCCAGCTGATAAAGTTACCGATATCGACACTGGAGAGTCCGGCTGAGCTGATCAGGCTGACTCTGGGAAGAAAGTCAGCTTTGGCGGAACCGATCCGGGTGTAGATGGATTTCAAAGTTTTGATCTGGGCCGCTACATCGGGGCGGTTCTCCAACACATTCATGGGAACTCCGGCCAAAATGGCTGGCAGATAATTGGGTGCCTTTGAACTGCGGGAAATCCGGAACTCCGATGCCGGCTCACCGATGATGACAGCGATCGCATTCTCAAGCCTTGTTCGCTGCCCGGAAATCGCGGCTAAAGCGGCCCGTGCTGTGGCGAGCTCCGTTTCCGCTCTCGCAACATCAAGTTCCCCGGTTTTCCCGGCATCAAAACGGTCGGTTGCGAGTTTTACGTTATCGAGTCTCACATTAACTGCGTCACTGAGAACCCGACGCTCTTCGTCGAGGAATCGAAGGGCAAAGTAGTTTTGAGCCAGTTGGCCTTTCAGTGAAAGCCGCAGGTCCTGCTGGGCCAGCATGGTCGCCTCGACGTCGGCCTCGGCGGATGCCACGAGGTATTTGATTCGTCCCCAGAGGTCGAATTCCCATTCCATGCCCATGGAGGCCCGATACTGATTGTAATTGTTATTCCGCCCTCCGCCGACATTGCTGGAATCGTTCTTTGATGTCCGTATTTTCTGGATACTGCCTTCCCCGTTGATCTGAGGATAAAGATCGGCACGATTGATTCCCAGGACCGCACAGGCTCGTTCCACCCGGGCGAGACCCGCTTTTAACTCAAAACTGCCTTCGTCGACCTTTTGAACTAATTGGTTGAGTTCCTCATCCTTGAATAGAGTCCACCAGTTTGGGATCACCGGGATGGCCTGTGAGGTGGATGTTTTGTAGTAACTGGGAACCTGGCACGCCACGGGTTCCGAAAACGGAAGGTGATCCACACTAAGGTTCGGAATTTCCACACAACCTGTTAGAAGCAGCCCGGGAAGAAAAAGCTTAATTAAACTTAAATGTTTAGACATCTTAATGTTTTAGAATGTTGCACCATAGGGAGGAGATCAACGGCTGCAAGATGCATTTTTACCATTTTCGACTGTCGAAAGCAGAAAACCTTTCATTAGTGACACAATCTTTTGAAATAAAAAGGTCTGAAGGGTGACGTTGATGTGTTTTTCGGCCTGACGAGCGGCGCTTTTGTTAACGGCTGCGGGCTTGCAGTGCGCTTTTGAAAATGGCAGGATGAAATGACTTAATCGTTTGTCATGAAGTGCCACCGAACTCTTTTATTCACCGCTCAATGTGCACTCCTTACCGTTTTGTCAGCCTGGATGGGATTCGGCTTGAGTCAGGATGCCGCTCCCGAAATCAATGACAAAGCATCCCGCTATCTGAGAGCGTTGGAGCGGCGACCGGAGTCGGACACCTTATTCTCCCGCTTTTTCGATGCGTGGCTGGAAACGGGAACGCTCTCCGGGCTGGAGACCTTTCTGACTGAAAAGTCCACCGATGGCCCGGGACGTCTCCTGCTTTCGATCTATTATCTTCGCCAGGGCAAAGATGAGTCTGCGGTGAAGTGGCTCGAGGAAATCGTCAGTGATGAATCGTCCACCGCGCAGCTTCGTGTCACAGCGAGGACGTCGCTCGGTAAAATTTCGGCGAAAAACCTGAGTTTCGACACGGCGTTGCAACATATTGAAGCGGCTAAAGCTGAGGTGGACGGCTTCGCAAAACCCGACCGGAAGCAGGAGGATGAGATCTCGAAGCTTCTCGGTCGAATCCACATTCGCTCCGGCAATCCCGAAAAGGGAATCGAAATTTGGAAGGGCATTCTGGATCGCTATCCCGATGATCAGATTCTGCAGGAAGATGTGATCGAATTGCTTTCCGATGAAGGTTTCTACGATGAAGCGATCGAGAGGCAGATCGCGTTGCTGGAGGGGGCTAAAGATGCCCATCAAAAAGTCGCCAACCAGATTCATCTCGGAAAGATCTACCGGAAAGCGAGTCGGGATGACAAGGCTGTCGAGATTTGGAAAAAGGCACTTCCCGTGACAGGCAATGACACCTGGATGGAACGTGAAATTCTCGCCCTGATCGAGGCGTCCTTTCGTCGGAAAAGTGATATCAAAGGCTGGCGGAGTCTGCTTGATCAGATGATTGCGGAAGAGCCTAACCGAATCGCTCTGAATCTCGTCCAGGCCAATTTGTTGGCAGAGCTTCGGGAGGACGAGGCCGCTCTCGATGCCTGGATCAAGATTCTGAAGCTGACGCCCGGTGACCGGGAGTTGCGCCTCCAATTTGTTCGTACGCTGGCCCGCCTCGATCGCCCCGGGGAGGCGGCTGAGCGGATGAATGAGCTGATCGCGCTGGCTCCGGCAGACGCGGAACTGGAGTTTGAACTCGCCGACCTCTATGCCTATTCCCTGCAATTGGACAAAGCCGGTGACAGTCTTGATGCCTATTTGAAAAAATCGGATCAATCGGAGTTTGCCTACCTGCGGACCGCGCGACAAATGCATCGGTTGAATCTGACGGCACGGGCCGAAAAGGTGTATCAGGAAATGATTGGGAACTTCCCCGAAAGTCCGGGGCCAAGAGAAGCATTTGCGAAATTTCTATATGAGACGGAGCGGAAAAATCAGGCGATCGCTTTGTGGAAAGAACTGGCTGCGGAGGGTGATCGGCGACAGCTTCTCAATGTATCCCGTCAGCTTTCGCAGCGGTTTGAAAACAAAGCGGCGTTTGATGTTCTCCAATCGCGACTGACTGAATTTGAGGATGATGCGACCGTTCTCGGGGAGATCTGTTTACTCGCTCTGCCTTTGAAAATGGCGGATGAAGTTTTCCATCTGGCGCGCCATCGGGTGGACCTGGCGACCTCGCCCACCGACTTGAACTCCGCTATCGCCCTAGCTCTCAAAGTAGCGATCCGTTCCGGGGATATCCGCGGCGAAATAGACAAGATCGCGTCGGATGCTTCGGCAACTCTCGGTAGTCGCTGTCTTGCCGCGATGATGCAGAACCATCTCGAAGGTATCGATGCCGCTATAGAAACACTGGAAAATTTGGCGACCAGTGTCAGTCAGGAAGACTCTCTTTATCCATTGATCTCTATCGCTCAACTACAGAAAAGCGAGCAGTGGTGGATGGATGCGGCCCGCACGATGGAGCGCGTTGTGGAGGCTCCGGGTGGGCGGAAATCTTCGAATATTCAGGAGTTAGTCGAGTTGTTCGGGCGGGCGCTGGACACCACATCGACCTTAAAATGGACCCGGGAATGGAAAAAGATCGCTCCGGGGAATCCCCGTCCGTGGATGAGGGAGGCGGAAGCGCTCAACTATCGGGGATTGATCGACGAGTCGCTCGAAGTCCTGCGTGACGCAGCCCGTCGCTTTGAAAGTTCCTCCGATATCCGGATTCGTCTGGCCCGGGCTTATTCCATGGCTGGTTACCCGGCTGAGGCGGAAAGAAGCCTGTGGAAGCTTTATGAAGAGGCCGAAGACCAGTGGGCCCGCCGGGGATGGATCGATGAGCTGGCCCGTCTCGCAAGAGAGAACGGTAGACTCGAACCACTTATTGATGTCTTCAAGGAGCGGCAGCGGAATAACTCGAAGTCAGCCGGTCCATTGCTGGCTCTGGCTCAGGTTTATCAATTTGCTGACCGCAAGGAAGATTATCGGGAAACGCTACTGGCCGCTTCCCGCCTGGAGCCGGACAACCTGCTACTGATTCAACGGGTGGCGACTCTCGACGAGCAGGAGGGTAGATTTGAATCGGCCATTCAACTGATGGAGAAAGCGCTGCCCCGCGATAAAACCGGGCGAATCACCGAGAAGCTGGCGCAGCTTCATTTGAATTCCGGAAACGTGAGCCGGGCGCTTGCGTTGATGGAGGAGATGCCTTCGGGAAGGAAAGTTTCCCCCGATGAGTTGATTAAAATGGCACAAACGATCGCGATGATCGGGGAATGGGACGTTCTGTCGGACTATTTGGCGCCGAAACTGGCAGATCACCCAGACGATCCGAGAATTCACCACCTTCATGCCGTTTCTCTCTACCTCGCGGACCACAGAGAAAAGGCGACGGCAGCACTCTTGAAACTGTTGAGTTTCGAGGGCGAAGTTACTCCGTCGAATCAGCCAGCTGTAGATCCGGCCGCAAATCTAGGCTATCCACCGGAAGTGGCTCAGCTCACTCAGTTTATGGGGCATGTCGTGCAGATGAAACGGGTTGCGACCGGGTGGGGGACTCCAGGAGCGGTCTATAGTTTGGCGGCCAATTCCAACTATGGAAATCAGTATGTGATCAATCTGCCCTCAAAGAGTGATCAGATTCAGGCTTATGCAGCCGGTTTGCTTTCTCTGATGCCAAAAAGTGAGGAGCTTGATCGCGAAATGCTGGCTGCCGGGTTGTCGCGGCGTCAACTCGCCGTGCTGTCTGGTGACATAAAACAGACTCAGGATTTTAAAAAGATGCTAGAGCATCGGCCCGACGACGCGGCACTACATTATTGGGCGATTTCCGGGCACCCGGCTTTGTCAGATGAGGGCCCGGTTTTGGCGCGCGCTATTGACTTAGTGAAGCAGGAGTATGGAGCTGACGAAGCGGCATCTCTGCTTTTTCTGACTCTCGGAAAGCCCGGGAAAGATGATCGGAAAGAATTGGTGTCAAAAGGTGCAGCCTTGCTTTCCACTGTTGACTCGGTGAGCGATTCACTCGCGATCCATTTGGGGCGCTACATGTTAAGAGCATTGGGAGAAAAAGAGAAGGTCGCGCTGCCGGAAGAGTGGCCTGAACTACACAAGACTCTGGCTCGCTGGACTCCCCAAAATGACGGGAAAAATCCCATGGGAAATAGTGGAGCGTTTGAGACGGTGATGGCGGTTCTCGCCCGGGACGGAATGCGGGATGAATGGTTGAAGCGACTCGAAACCGAACTGGAGCGATATGCTTCATTAGATATCGATCCCGGACTGACTCCTCCGGCACAGGATCTCATTAATATCCGCAGAAATATCTACTTTGGAAGTATGCATCGCAGGGCCCCTGAATTGCCCGGGATTCCAAGATTTTCGACCCACTATCCCGGCTTCTCCCCGCTGGTTCAGAAGGTGCTAACCTCAGCTACGGTGAATCACCCGAATTTGGGAGTTATGCTGGGGTTTCAGGCTAGCGGTAATCTTCATTTCACCGCGAGCGCGAAGCCTGAAGGGTTGTCGGAGGTTCTTCAGCAGTACGAGGATCGCCCTTTTCTAGGGGGATTACTGGCGCGGGCTGTTTCAGATCATGAAATCGGTCGGGAAATGATAGAACGGCTCAGGGGGAAACCGCTCGGCGACTTGTCACCGGCGGAGCGACTTTTCCTGGCTCACGAAGACTATCACGAAGGGAAGTTGGATTCCTCGCTGGAGCATTTCCTCGCGGTAAGAGGCGCTCCTCTCGATAGCATTCTCGCAAAATCGATTGATCTGGCTATTATTTATCTGACTCGCGATTCGGTGGAAGACTCGGAGGCCAGAGACCTCGCGATTAAGGCTGCGACCCGGCTTCGTTCATCCAAGGTTTTGGATACCAATAGTGAATGGCCGGCAGTAGCAGAGGTTCTCAAAGGCTGGGGGAGGAATGCTCTCGCAAAAGCTCCGCCTGTTAAAGGTAACACTCCAGTTGTTATGTATCATTTTAATCAGGGAAGTATCCGGTCCGGTCTACAGATTGCTGACCTCAGGGGATTGTATAATCGAGTCCGTCAGTATATCGCCGATGGTAATACTGATGCGGCGGTGAGAACCTGTAGCAAACAACTTCCCTTAATATCGGGCTATATTCTCAGTCCTCGCGGCGAATATCAAAAGCAGCAGTTCTCTTCAATCGTCTCGCAATTGGAAACGAAGGACGGGATGATCGATCAGATTATCGAGGCAACCCGCCCCGATGGCGGTCGTCGTCTAGATAAGGCTCGCTTTGCCGCGGTGTGCGATATTCTGGGTGATTGGGGCGAAGCGATGACGATTTACCGCGAGTTGCTGGAGGAAAAGCCCACGGACACTACGATCCGGCTTCGGGTCATGCATCTGCTGGCTGCCACGGATCCGGTCAAAGCGATTGATGAGCTGAAGTTGATTGCTGAAGGTGGGGCGGGTGATTCGTTTCTATCAGAAGCGCTCAGTGCCATGGCGGAGGCCCGAATGCCGATCGAGGCAAAGCTGGATTCGGCCGATGTTTTACTGGGATTCGGTAAGAGTCAAAACGAAGACGGGCCATCCCATAACTGGATGATGAATCTGGCGAGTCGGCTCGAAGAATATATATCCGACCCTGATTCCCCCAGCGGGGCTAAGCCGAATCCGGCTTTCCGGATGCCTTCGATCTACGACGTTAATTTTGAAAACAGCAATTATCGCCCTAAGTCTGCCGGGGAGAACCAAAAACGCTTCGATCGGATTTATCAGAGACGATTGGAAGTGTATGTAAAACTATGCCGCAGCGGGATCGAAATTCCGGGGCTTTCGCCACAGTTTTTCGAACGTCTCGTCCGCTTGAAGGCGGTTGAGAAAGCGATGCTCAAAAGTGAAACTTTCCGGCAAATTCTCCCCGGTGGGGAATTGATTTCTCAGGCGGAACTCTTTGAGTTATGCAAACTCTCACTGCAGCATCTGCCCACAGGAAATACTTCCTATTTCGGGAATCTTCAGGCCCCGAGCTATACCTATAAAAACGGTGTCCGGGTGTATACGGATCCCGATGACCCGGCTCCCCAGTCCACGGCTGCCTATCCCGTCACGTGGTTGGTGGAATATGCATTGCGAAATAATGTACAGGGTACAGTCGAAGAGTGTACAGGGTACATTCGGAAAGATAACCCGGTTCTGGCCAACCATATGGTGGCCCTCGGTGATCTGTATTTTTGCAAAGCAGACGAATTTGCTGACGAGCTCGAGGATTTCGGTTTAAACAATCCAGCGAGCCGGACCTATCAGTGGCGCCTTATTCAGCGGATCCTGGCGCTTCGCCCTGAAATTGAAGCTCAGTTTGATCCCGATAAATTAATCATGGACGCAGCGAAGAATTATCCGGATCACTCGTTGAAGGATTACGCTATTTTCCGGGCCCGGGCAATCGGAGCGGAAAAAGCTCTGGAAGACGTGGCCGGGTTTGTAAACGAATTTACGACAGCATTGATCGGTTCTGGTGAAGAACGTGCCAATTTCCTCACGACCCAAATCTCGAATTGGTCGCAGGTGTATTATAATAGTTCTGTCGGACAAATCGGGGTTAGCGATGGGAATCGCTTCCGGGTTTTGACGGATTTTCTCCGCGAATTCAGTGCCTTTCCCGAAGGTGCATTTGTTGCTGCGAAACTTAGCCGGGAGATGGGGTTGAGTCAGAAGGAGGAGTTCCGTAACTACTGGCGAATCTTCAGTGGAGGTAATAATTTTACGCCCGATATGCTACCGGTTCTGGTTAGCAATTCACCGCTGCTTGAGGACATCGAGCATTATGAGTTTTATCCGGTCTCTGACTTCAAAAATTTCTCCAATCAGGGTCAGGATCTGCTGGTCGGATCGATATTGAATGAGATCAGAGAGGATTATCAGTCATCGAGTAAAGTCGATGATCGCAAAAAACTCGCCGAGAGTTTTACTGGCGAAACTTTTGGCAGCCAACTGTTACGTGCGGTCCTCTCGGAGAGCAGTGACGGTGATATTCTGAGAGTGTTCGACAAACATATCGTGACGCTCCAGGATCTACCCGATGATCGCAAAAAGTTATTTGGTCTGCTTGCTGCCCGGTTGATTCGCCCTCAAAACCTGCCGGCAGATTTGACCCGCGATGAGTATGATACGGTTCGGTGGATTGGCAGAGTCTCGGGTGAGGGGGAGGCATCCAAAATGGATAAACTGATCGAGGCGAAAACGATCGCTGATACCGGTGTCAAACCCGACCGATTCTACTACACGTTAAAAGAGGAGATCGCCATGGCGATGCGGTTTGAGTGGGAGAAGGCTTTTGAAGCGTTTATCAATATTGCATCAATTGGTGAAGACGCCCTGCGAACCCGGAAAATCCGGCCGCCCAATTCGTCGGAGCCAAATTTCACCGATCCGATGCTGAGGGATTTGCTGCGCGTAAGCTCACCTGTCAATGGGTATGCATTTGTGAATCAAATGTTCCATCGGGATGGGATGCCGACTTTTTATATGGCGCTCCCGGATTTCGACGATTCCCTCGTTCGAAGCATACGGGAAGCCAAGACCGATCAGGACAAGGTAAAAGTGGTGTCCACCTTTGCGGACTGGATTTATGCGGATTTGCCGGCGGGTGGTGATACAGCTCTGGCAATTCCAATTTTCTATCAAATGTTCCGCAGTTCATCCACCGGGTTTCTGCCTGAGCTGAGGGAATGGGCTCAAGGACGGAACGGAATCGCGCTGATGCCTGATTTGGCTCGAGATATTGATATCGCGGCCAGCATCCGGTTGCGGGATAAATCGGAAATCGCAAACCCGGAGAGCCCGATTTACCAGCGACTCAAGAAAACGCTGACCGATCAGAATATTAACCCGGGATTGAGGTTTCTCGTTGCCGGGATGATTTGCGACGATTACTCGATCCATACCGACGAAATTATTCAACTCTCAGCAAACGCTCTGCGGGACGCCTGGCAAAAGACCGGAGCGGTAAATGTATATCAGGCTCGCGATATCATTAACGCTCTCGAATATCGCTACCAGAAAATGGGTAGAGAAAAGTGGTTGGAATCCGATTGGGCGGAAATGGACAAGGCTCTTGGTGAGGCGTTTCATCGGCAGTATGTGACCGGAACATCGAAGTGCGGATATTCTGACTTGATTACGAAGATGATGCATCTGCAATTGCGGCGGGAGGCGCTTCCCATGGCTAACGAGCTCTATCGCAAGTATGATGCGGAGCTCAGATACCCGCTCAGTATATTTATTGAAATGGTTCGCTTTGGTCAGTTTCAGACTGCGGGTCAGATTCTGCGAACGAAAACATCTGAACTGTTTAGCAATACCTCAACCAGCCAGAGGTTTGACCCGGCTCTGGCCGGGCAGGTAAAACCCTTTCTCGATACCTTGGGAAATGACCCGAAACAACTGTGGTTGGCGGAGTATTTGTTAACTCAGATCAGCGATCCCGGGTCCGATAGTCCGTTCCCTTCAGGTTGGGCTGATCGCGAGGGGCGGCGCCTTGAGGTCGCTAAAAAATTCCAGCCAACCATTTTCACCGATCCTGTCGAAAGAGATCGGGCTCTCGCGGGAATGGTCGATGATCCCGAAGTGGTCGCCGTGCTTGAACCCGTGCTCCGCGATGTCAACAAAGATCGGGATCTCAACTCGATCAGTAATCAGAAGGACTACAGCAATCGAAACCATCAGTTAAAATTGTATAACACGGTTTTGCTGCTCGAATTGGAAGATGGAGTGGTTGATTCAACTCTGGCCGCTTTGAAGGACTATGATGAACTTTCCAATCAGATCCAGTCCAATAACCGGACGGTTCTGGAGGTGCCCGGTACGGCAACGAGACGCTTCGGCAGTGATCCGGAAAAATCACAAATGTTGTGCGACCTTTGGCTGGAAGTCGCAAAGCGGAAAACGTATCGCATCAATTACAGTGTGTCCTATCAGGATCTTGGGATGATTGTGGCGTGCCATCTGCGGGGAGGTAAAGAATCGGAATTGGATGCTTTTTTCGGAAAGCTGTCCTCTGACACCAGGAACACCTTTTCGGACACTTTGAAGAACCGGACGAGCAATGTTCGCAGTTATATCGAATCGCCACTGAATGCGATGCCGTCAAAGGACCGCGATGCATTGATTCGTAAGTTCGAGGATCTCGATTTACCATCTCTGAATCTTAAGAGTATTGCCGCAGAAAGAATTGCCGGTTTTCTGGGAGCAAAAACGGCGGCAGCAACCGGGTTTTCCTCATCATCGTTTGAAGACGAGGTTTCAAAAATTATGTTGTCCACCAAAACGCTCTCCGATCGCCGGGCGGTGTATGATCATGCTATAGCGCTCGTAAAAGAGGTGCAGAAATCTAAGAATGGTTGGGGGAAGAGTTATGACAACGGCCATTCCTACGCGGCGGAGCAAATCAGAGAGTTCAGTAGCGATGCGACTGGCGGTACCTGGGACGCGGCGGTGATGATATGCGAGGTGCTGTGGAATGACACTCCGGAGAATTTCACTTTTACCTGGTCGAATATTTATTATCAGGTCACGAATTTCCGGACAATGTGGAATGAGGCTCGCCGGGATGCCGATGCGGATGTGGCGTTTGCGGAGATTTTCGAAAATTTGGAGCGCGCCCTTCCTGAAACTGACTCAACTAGAGATTATTCCGTTCTCTTCCCGATATTTTTCGAATTTTGCAGTGGAATCGATAAGCATGGGGAAGTGGTTCTCGCGATTAACGCGGCAGATAAAATGGGCGGGCCCCTCGCTGAGCAGTTTTCCGCAGCGGGCCGTCTCTGGCTGGATTCGAGGCCGAAGCTGAATGCTCCTCCCGGCGATCTTGAGCTCGGGGACTGGGTGGAGCACATCGAGAAGGTCTTTGATGCGCCGGAGACTCTCGATCAGATGAAAATGACTTTGGCCCGGCATTGCCTGTTTCGGGCTCATCGCAAATGTCCGGACTCGCTTCGCAAGCTTCTTACTTTCGAGGCGGCTCAGCTATTGGACAAAGAGACACCTGTCAACGGCTGGGAATTGGCTTTGCTATTGAAAGAATTTAATCAGTTGCCGCGCGATAAAGAATGGGATGCACACGCTCGCCTCTATATCAAAGGCTGGAATCACAAGAACCGAAATAACCATTTGTCGAAAGAGCGGGGAATCGCGTTCCATCCCGTCGACGATGCGAAGTTGGCGATGTTGGAAACCCATCTGAAGCTGGGTGATTCCGAATTACTGGGGGCCTTCCTTAAAGTCTACGAACCCGCAATCGAAAAGCGATCCCGGGCTTTGGTACTGCTGGTTCGTCACGGAGAATTTGATCGGGCCAATGATTGGGTTAACCGGAATTATCTCGAGTATTCGACCGATGATCACAGCACTAACCGCGGCGCGTATGATCTTCGTTATAATTTGGAAACCCACCGGAAAGTCACCGAATTTCTCGAGATGCTTCCTATGACAGAAAAGCGGTATCTCGCAGCCTACGCCCTCGTTTCGACACCTGACCCGGATCCCGAGCTTCGTCCTCCCAATGAGGTGTTGCGCCCCGCTGCACGAAGAATGCAGGATATTTCAGACACCTACCGGAAGACGACTTTTACTACCGGGAAAGCAAAACGAAAAGCAGTTCTCTACAGTGGTGCCAGGTGGCAGGCAGCAGGGAAACTTTACAAAGAGCTGGGGGTCTTATTTCGATCCACAGATATTGAGGCAATCCCGGCAACGACTTCTTCGACAGCGATCGACAAAAAACTTCAACCACTGGCAAGCTATGCAGTAGCCAGTCTCGTGAAAGCGGATTCCAAACCATTTGTCGAGTTGGTCAAACGAATCGGAGGTGCTCCCGTGTCGAAGCGACGAACTTACCGTGTTCACAGTCTCAGGCTCTGTGGTCGGGAGCTGGTTAGTATCAGCCACTCACGTGTCGTCAACGGTAAACCGGAGCAGGTGGCCGCCATATCCGAAGCGATTGATGCCATCCTCGCATCGATCGATCTGGCTACAATTGAGACCACCTGGTCGGAGTTAATGACGTTTCAAATCACTCTCGCCGGCTTGCAAAAAGAGGATGGAGGTCTTGATAGACTCGCCAAATGGCGAAGCGATCTTGATGAAAAAGAAAAAACATCACTGATTAAAGTGCTGGAAGAGCGGCGGGATCAAACCACACAACGAATCGCCAGCGTCTTGAAAATAGGCACTCCGAATGAAGTGGAACCGGAAGTGCGTTGGTCGGTGATTTCCACATTCCTGACCGATCCGTGGTTCAGGGAGTCTTGGCGTAGTCACCCTGACGATCCGGTGATGAAGTTTATTCTCGAAACCGGAGCGTTGCCTGCGGAAGAGGTTCAAACTCGTAAAGGAGAGTTGGTAAACTTCTGGCCTCGCGATGGGAAATCGGAACAGGAGATCGACGCGTGGCTCCGCAAACAGAAGCCATAACCTCTAGTTAACTGGTAAAAAATTTACCGGGTGCCGGTTCCTAAATTACCAAAACACCTCGGGATGTTCAGTTTTCGTGGACGAGTCGTTTTCTGTAAATCGCTAATAGTGAATTGATTATAAAATTGTCAAGGCAGTTGGCATGGCGGATGCTAAAGCCTAAGTCAACAATCGAACAACTAATAAAAAGAAACCATATGAACGACCCAATCATCACCTACCGCGGAGCCAGCAGCCCAATGTCAGAAATCAGTAACCAGCGTGTCGGGCAACTTGAGCAGCAGCAGGGAACTCAAAAAATTCAATATCGTGGAGCAACCTCTGAGATGGACCTGAGCCAAAAAGCACCAGCTCGCAAACAAACACTCACCTATCGGGGTGCCACCTTCGAAACGGAAATCTAATTCCATCCCGCCAATCCAACTAATCTTTTAACTTTATCTCAAATCACTTTATGAAAAACATCACCATCACTTATCGTGGAGCCAGCAGCAGTGTGGCAGAACTCAACAATCAGCGTGTCGCTCAGCAGGAACAGCAGCAAGGCACCCAGAAAATCCAATATCGTGGAGCCACCTCGGAGCTTGACGTGAACCGGAAGGAGCAGCCTCAGAAGAGAACGATCTCCTACCGTGGGGCAACACTTGAAACCGAACTCTAAGAGGGAATTCTCCTCCAGGTAAATTTAAAAGGCGGTCCGAAACGACCGCCTTTTCTCGTACTTGTGTGGGGTAAAGCACTTTAGAGAATAGAAAAAGTATCAGCCGGATCTACTATGCTATAGAATCCCGAGGCCCCTTCTGAAGGGGGATCCCGCTTCTGGAACAAGTAGGTATAAACCTGACGCCCTCACCGGGCGCCCCATTCAAGCCAACAATTGATTGACATTGATCGATTCGGGATTACTATAGCTGCGCAAAGAATTTAAAACATGACTTCGGTAACAACCAGAAAATTTCAACAACCCACGACAGCAGCGAGCTGTTGGTGTGCGCCCGATCATGGTCGCCCGTCCACACTCGCAATGTCAAAGGTCAGCAGCCGGGAGAGCCGCATAGGCTTAGAGGCGCATTATGCTGGCGGGATGTTGCAAGACCTGAGTTTTATCGGTGAAGATAAAAATAGGGAGGCGCGTTTCATATAGGAGTAGATTATTGAATCTAAACGACTTATGTGAAACCCGCTTCCAGAAAGAAGCGGGTTTTTTTGTGTCTCAAACCAGAAAGAATAAGAATTTAAGCAGAAAATGAAAGCCTCTCCGTCACGTAATGAGGAGAGAAGCGAATAAGAAAATAAGACAAAACTTTGAAAAATAAGAAAGACCGCCGACAGCGGGAACTGAAGGCGGCCTTTCTTGAGAGAAGCGAATGATTACGAGAATCAAGGTGCTTGCTCTACCGTTTGGTAAGTAAAGTATAGCACCGGAATCAAAATAATCAAGTAGGACAGCACTAGGATGTTGTTCACCGGTGAACTACGCACTTTAGTGTAACTGAAAGAGCTTTTCTCTATGACAATTTATAACAAAAACATAGATCAAAAGGCCTTTTGGGAGGTGTGCCATTGAAACACTGAAACGTCCGTCGAGAAAACCTGCGGCTACCCTTTGGAAGAAGTGGTAACGGTGTTCGTTCTTTAAAAGTGAGTGATAAGTGTACCCGAGACTCAGTAAGCGAACCAGGTGCCAATAGAGTGGAATGAATCAGTTCCGTTTGTCCGAATCTGACTATAAAAC
Organism: Verrucomicrobiales bacterium; assembly: GCA_029213005.1. GTDB lineage: Bacteria > Verrucomicrobiota > Verrucomicrobiia > Verrucomicrobiales > DEV007 > Arctic95D-9. The sequence goes on along the minus strand of JARGPI010000004.1, from coordinate 259,133 downwards.
ATATTAGAGGGTTAGTCTCCTGGATGATGCGGCAGGGCTTTAGATCCTGATGATTCTATAACTCAAAATGGTTCCCTGATTTCTGTAATCGGGCTGAGGGTGACTTATCACAAATTAAATTAAGCAGGCCACGCACCAGCGTGCACGCAGGATTCCAAATCCGGCGACGTCCGGGGCAGCACCGGGGTGGCTTGCCAATTTAATCTCTATTTATGTATTACGATTTGTGATCGATGAGGCGAGTGAAATATCGATCATAAATCCTAATTCATAATTTTCTTATGGGGGCGCATGTGCCGTAGTGGCGATGCTGCCTTGCAAGCAGCGTGTGGTGGGTGCAACTCCCATCGTCTCCATTCTCTTTTTCAGGGCCGTGTAGCTGAGATAGATTAGCGTGTCGTTGAAGGCGACGAGAGATTGGTGCAATTCCAATTGCGGCCACTTTTTGCTCCATTGATGTAATAGTAGCCTGCCTGTCTGTCGAACAGGTCGAGTCGGAGCGTAACCGGCATGGGGCGTTACTTTTAATCTCTGTTAGTTTAATTGGTAAAACGGTGGATTTGTAATCCTCTATTCTCAGTTCAAGTCTGAGGCGGAGAATTTATTATTTTAATTCTGGCGGCCTGGCGTCGTTAGATATTCCTGTCGAAAGGCAGGGAAAGGGGAGTTCCCGAACTCTTCGCCCGGTTCCTTGGAATTCGGGACAGCCAGGCAATCCCAATCCTGTAAGTTTCGCGATGTGAAAAGTCGCGGAACTATGTTGGAAGGTGGGAGATGCTACTCTTGCTGATGGCAAATGCTCAGGCAAGGGGCGGAGGTAGCAGTCCGCTGAGTCTCTATGCAAACATCGACAACTGAGGGTCAAGGGAAGTCACCCGGTGCGAGGATTGATTTGTCGCTAAGCGCTGTGTGGTAGTTGATCGGTAACGGATTGCTTTTTACGAAGTGATCCGAAGTCGCGTAAACCGTTCGAGACCTGTGACACCAGGCCGGACAGGAGGCGTGTGGCATTCGGTAGTTTAAAAGACTATGGAACCGCAGGACGTGCACGTCTTTGAGGGTAAGTATGATTAGCTCATATGGTAGAGCATTAGATTTTTAATCTGAAGGTAACAGGTTCGATTCCTGTATCGTTCTAACGAACGCAAAGTCGCGTCCACGATTGTTGCGAAAATGGCTTAATCCCTGACTGGCCTTGGCTGGAATCAGGGTCTGACGGAGCTCGCAAGGCTCCAGAGGATTGATTGGAAGCTGCACGGTGAGGTTAGCGCCTCTTTACGGTCTGCGAAGGTCGACGGTAAGTGGATAATCGAGTAGCAGCAGTTGAATAGGTCTTAGGCCGGACCTGTAAACTAAACGGGCAGCCATGTAGAGATACGGCAGGTGGAGCCCTTAGCTCTGGTGTCGTGGAATGAGTCGGGAAGGCGGGGTCGCAAATCCTGCGATAATCCGGCGCAAGTCTCTATAAGAGCGGGTGTCCTTCTCAGCCCGCTTATCTTTAATTTTTATATGCAGATCGATAAGCGTCGACCTGAGGCTCATAACCTCGGGGTGCCCGGAGCGTTACCGGGATCTGCTTCCATTTCGTGGTGAGGTCGAAGTAGTCGAGATACCGGTCTTGGAAACCGGGGAAAGCAGGTGCAAGTCCTGTCGCCGCGACCAATTTTATCGGAACTGGAAGTTGCCTCCATTGGAGAGTGCTTCTCCGAGTTCACGGGAGAGGGTCAGGATGATATCGTTGTGATTGGCGTTCGGGATCTCCCAAAGCCGGGTTTGGTCGAGTGATTGCTGATGTAATCGCTGCGCCATTTCCAGGGGAATGATTTCATCTCTGTCGCCGTGTATGATGTCGAAGCAGGCGTCATGCCCTGATTGGGAAATACGCTGTAGTGACCGGATATTGTCGAATTTATCGGCCGCAAAACGGGAGAGGAACTTTCCGACCATCATTTCTCCCATGTGTTGAACTGATGTGAAAGGCGAGATCAGAATGCCTTTTTTGATGCGATGTCTGGCGGCGGTTTCCAATGCAACGGCGCAGCCCAGAGAATGGCCCATCACGAAGAACCGATTCCCGATGTCAGAGGTTTCGATCTGGTAGCGAAGGCACAGAGTCCTCGCCAGTTCGTCGACACATCGCTGGATGAGTTTTCGTTCCGGCCTGCCTTCCGATTCCCCGTATCCCGGATAGTCGAAGAGTAGGTAGGCATCGCGAGATTCTGGTGCAAATGAAATCAGTGGTAGCCAATCGAGAGCTACCGATGCATTCCCGCCGAAAAGGAGCCAGATTCTAGCCGGTGCAAAATTCGGATCGCTCGCGAAGTAGGCAGTCAAATTTAAGCCGCTTACCTGATAGGGGATTTCTTCGACAGAGTTCTTCAGGTTGTGGTATTCCGGATTGGAATCGTAGCGCCTCGGGAGATAGATAAAATTTCTCCCCCGCGATACGACGGTTTCCCGAATCCATTTTAATCCAGGTAGAGTCTGATCCTTTTGTGGCTGCGATTCCATTGATTTTCGGGGAGCATTCCTTTCTTCAGGCGGCAAAGCAAATATCATTTTCGGGAAGTTGAAAATCAGAGTTTCGGTTTTAATCAATAAAAACAGTCTCTGTGATCAATGATATCCAAACGTAATAGAAACAGACCAGTCGGGTGCCGGTCGGGGCTTGTTTTTTTAACTTGCCCCGGTTGGTTACCTTCCGGTTTACCCTAACTCAACTATCTATGAGTCAAGTATCCCTAAATCAGCGGCGCCGGTCATGGGGACCGGTCGGCCGTGGGGAACTTTTTTAATCTAAGGTCAGGTGCAGCAAGGCTGGGTCGGGAATCATAATCCCGAATTGCCCGGAGCGTTACCGGGACCTGATACCAATTTTGTTATCAGGGTGAGCGTCGAAGCGAGAGAGTCGAGCCTGTCTGTAAAACAGGTGCCCTAGTGCTGAGTGGGTGCAAATCCCACCTCACCCATTTTTTTCAGGAGGCGCGCAAGGCTGGCGTGCTTATCGGTCTTGAAAACCGTGATGGACCCTATGGGCCGTGGGAGTTCGATCCTCTCCGCCTCCGCCTAATTTAATCGAATGACAATCCAGTGGCGCCGATAACGCTCTGTAGCTCAAAAGAAGAGCACCCGCCTGATAAGCGGAAGACGTTGGAGCATTACCATCCAGAGCGATTTTCCGTGAAAATTGTGGATTTGGCATCGATTTTGCTTTTACTGTCCAGACCGAATCGACAGCTATGGAATTAAGTTTGCGGATTATCATCAACGAAACCGGGGAGACCCGGGATTTGGAAATCGGAAAGTTAACCACCATTGGGCGTGGCCAAAACAGCCGGATCCAAATCAAACAGGGTTATATTTCGATGAAACACGCCGAGATTACCCAAACTGATTCTGGTAATTATTTTATTTCTGATCTGGGTTCGAAAAACGGAACCTTTGTGAACGATGAATTGGTCGAAGAGCCAACTGTTCTTAAAGCGGGCGACGTGCTTCGTTTTGGTCTAGCAGCTTGTGAGGTTGTGGAAACCGAACCGGAGATTTTATCTGAATCAGGCGTCTCAACGGATCTGACCACCCGGATGATTCCTTCGATTAAAGGCGGGCGGCGAGCTCGAAAAACGCAAGCCACCCGTCATATTCTGTATGCGGGGCGGGAAGGTTCTTCTAAGAAGGCAAAGAGCACGAAGAAAAAGGCCTATTTGGCGACGGGGCGTTTCCAGAACACTCGTTCCGGTCGGGATTTTTACAGTCCGACAGCTTCCCGATAGGCAGCATGGAAAGATAGCGGTCATAAAAAAGATCGCTTTAGCCTTTATTCAAAGTCCGATTTTTATTAAATTCCTTTTTGATCGTTATCAAAAATGGAATTTAACTTGCAGAGGTCTCTGGATTCTGGAGAAATCCAGGAGTATAAACTGAAAGGAAATCGGGTCACGATTGGTCGGGATCCGCATAATATACTCAGTATTCCGGAAACCTATATCTCATCCCGGCACGCGATCATCACCCGGAGCGAAACGGGTGAGTGTTTCATCGAAGATTGCGATTCCAGTAACGGTACCTATATCAATGAGCGTAAAGTGATCGGCGGAAAGCATCGCTTCAAAGTTGGTGATGTTATCCGGATTGCCTACGTTGACCTTACGGTCGTCGCGAAACCGGCCCGTCACGCCATACCGGTTGTTCCGTTGAGATCCCGGGTGAGAGAAAGCGGTCGCGTCACATCTCCCTAGTTCATCGGGCACCGGACATATTTATACATTTTTTCATAATGCAGGGAACGCCACGGTTGGCGTTCCCTTTTTTATTCCTCTGAAGCATTAAAGTGATGCACCGGCCTTTTAAGCCAGTGAAGAAGGGGCGGTACCTTCCAGAGGAACCACTTTATCCCGATCGTGTTGTAATCAGTAGCATTCTACCCTGTGAAGGTAGCAGTGCGGGTGCAAATCCCGTCGTTCGGACTCTTTAGTAATCTAATATTAAAAAACGGGGTATAGCTCAGCCTGGTAGAGCGCTGGTTTTGGGTGCCAGATGCCGTAGGTTCAAATCCTGCTGCCCCGACCAATTTTTACAGGCACGTCCCTGTAGTGTAGAGGCTGAGCACAGCTGACTTTCTATCAGCTAGCCCGGGTTCGAATCCCGGCTGGGATGCCAATTTTCTTACTCGTCGTTAGTGACGACCTTTCGATCAAACAAGTTCTGAACCGGCCTGTTGTTTTTTGGAAAAATAGCTGAGAATGCTGCGATCTGCCCGACTGATGCTTCAATGGGGTCGGATAAGACATACCACTGCACGCCTTCGGTGCATGGTGGAGTTGTGAGTGACCCCTGATAGTGGTAGTAAGACAAATCGTCGGGGAGTAGATCCTCGACATTGATTTGAAGCGTTGCAGTCGAAGATTTTCCCTCTTCTTGAGGGAGGTCTGACCAAAATTGTTTTAAGAACTCGTTCTCTTTTCCTGCTTTGATCAATACGCCTACCACGAGCAGGTTGCCTTCTTCATTTTTATGAACCAGATGGCACTCCATGTCGAAATAGTTTCCGTCAACCGTATGCTCGCTTGTGTGATGAAAATGAAATTGAGCCAGTTGGTAGGAATTACCGCTGATGGAAGCCGAACTTCCTTCTGAGTAACTCTGCACAATCGTGTGACCGTTATTGGTCAAATTAAGGGGAGTCGCCTGATAGTCAGCGGTTAAAATAGGTAGGTCCGTTGTTTGTGAGCTTTTGCTGAGATTGATCGGTGACTGTTTTTTTCCGCTTTTAGCCAGAATCCATTCTGGATTTAATTCGCCCCAGTGGGAAGGACCCGTAGGACCGTCGTAGGACCAGTGAATATCGTGATGTAGATCAAGTCCAGAAACTTCGATTTTCGGGGGTGTTGGCCTTTCGCAGGACGTAAAAACAACACTGCATATTGATAGAGTAAGAAGAAAACGGTTCATAGACTCAACCTTTCCGACTTTCTAAGCTATTCAAATAGTATATCGCAATTTATATGACGCCGTGGCCGAATAGTCAGGCAGATGGCTGCAACCCATCTTATGCAGGTGCGAATCCTGTCGGCGTCTCCATTTTCCGCGTTGTTGGTCTAAAAGTATGACGTCAGTCTTCCAAACTGAAAAAGCCGGAGCGTTACCGGCACAGCGCATTATTTCATTTTGTACAGGGTACAGTCGAAAATTGTACCCTGTACAGTCCGGCGGATTGTAGCTCAACCGGTAGAGCGGCGGACTCATAATCCGTAGGTTACGGGTTCGAATCCCGTCGGTCCGATTTTTGAATCACCTAACTAATGCTTGCCATGTCTAATCAATCGAATTTGAAAGAATTCACTTCGGATGAGGACGAGTTGGACGAGAGTCGAAAGTGGAAGCTCTATCGCAATCTCCAAAAACTGAAACTATATTATTTTCTCCGTGGAGCGGGCTTTGTGGTTGCAGTGTTTGTTCCCTTCCTGAAAGGGTTCGGGCTCACCTTGTCGGAGATTCTTATTCTCCAGGCGGTTTTTGGTGCGGCGCTGTGTTTCCTTGAAGTGCCTTCCGGTTACTATTCCGATGTTTACGGCAGACGGAGTGCTTTAATTATTGGTTCGATCTGTCTGACTCTGGGTTTCTCTGTCTACACGATCAGTTCCGGTTTTTGGGGTTTCCTGATCGGTGAGCTGGTTCTGGCCGTGGCGCTTTCCTTTATATCAGGTGCTGACACGGCGATGACTTACGACACGTTGGTTGAGCTGGAGCTCGAAAGCGAATTTCGCCGGGTCAAAAGCAGCCAGTCGTTCTACATGAACCTCAGTGGAGGTGTTGCGGGTTGCCTCGGGAGCTGGTTTCTGGAGCATGTCTGGCGATTGCCGGTCATGCTGGAGACGGCGTGTTACGCATTAACGATTCCGCTGGCGATCTCTCTGGTCGAACCTGCGAGAGTGAAGTTAAGTAACAGTCGCGGGGTGTTTCGGGGAATTCTCGATGTGATAGGTGAAACAGCAAAGTTACAACCTCTCGTAAGGCAGACTATTTTGGTTTCCGCTATTGTAGGAGTGAGCACTCTGGCCGCTTTCTGGTTGTCTCAATCCTGGCAGCAGGAGGCGGGCTTACCGGTGGCAGCCTTTGGAATCGCTTATGCGATCCTTCGACTGAGCGTCGCGGCGAGCAGTTTGGTTGCTTTCCGGGTAGTCGATTTGCTGGGATATTACCGGATGGTATTACTTTGTATCGCACTCGTCGCTACCGGGTATTTTGTGACCGCGGGTTTTTCAGTAATTTGGGCCGTTCCGGTGCTGATTTGTTTCAGTATCGTTCGGGGTTTTGGAATCGTTGTTTTCTCTGAAAAATTGAATGACTTACTTCCATCGGATCGGCGGTCGACAATACTCTCGCTGGAGAGTCTGATTTGCCGCCTGATGTTTGTTCCTCTAGCTCCGCTGCTCGGGTATTTAGCCGATGGTTACGGAATCAAGTGGGCGCTCTATTTGTGTGGAGGACTTTTCCCTCTCGCAACCGGTTTTCTCCTTTACCTATCCTGGAGGGTCGAGAATACACCGATGGCTCCGGTGGTGGCCCTTGGCAAAGCCGCTGAAACGTAGCTCGAACGTATTTAACAGAACGGGGCCTTAGTTTAAAAGCAGAATAACTCTTTTACACAGAGAAGGCGGGGGAGCATTACCTCCAGGCCCTATCATCATTTTTATGCCCCTATCGTCTATGTAGTTAGGACATCAGGTTTTCAACCTGACGAACCCGGCGCAAATCCGGGTGGGGGTACTCTTTTATAAACCTACGTGGCCCAATTAGCAGAGGCGTCGGAATGAGATTCCGGAGGTTGCAGGTGCAAGTCCTGTCGTAGGTACCAATTTAATCAATCTAAGAGCGGCATTCGTTCAATAGCAGGATGCGGGCGTGCCAAGCCTGAGACCCCGGAGCGTTACCGGGATGCCGCATTTTTCGAGGCGAGACGTTCCCGCAACGGTCTTCTAAGCCGTCGACGATAAACCGTGGGACGGAAGTCGGGAGGTTCGATTCCTCCGTCTCGTGCTTCAATTTTTTTATACCTCTGTAGTGAAACAGTATCACGCGGGATTGTTAATCCTGAATTCATGGGGCGGAACCATGTGGAGGTGCCATTTTTTTGTTTCCGTAGCTCAGTGGAAGAGCAGGAGTCTTCGAAACTCAAGGTCGTAGGTTCAAATCCTACCGGGAATGCCATTTTATCAGTATTGCTGCGTAGCCCAATTAGCAGAGGCATCCGGTTTAAACCCGGTTCAGTGCGGGTGCAAATCCTGCCGCAGCTACCAATTTAACTTTATAAGGAGTTTCAACCAGACGAGCGTGCTGGCATTGCCTGCTAAGCAATTGGTGCCACGGAAGTGGTATGGGGTGCAAGTCCCCGGAACTCTTTTCTTTTCCATGAATGGCTGTGTGGTCCAATCGGCAGAGGCGTCCGGCTCAAAACCGGGAGGTTGCAGGTTCAACTCCTGCCACAGCTACCATTTTTTCACCAAAGCCCATGTAGCCCAATTAGCAGAGGCGCCGGACTTAGAATCCGGAGGTTGCGGGTGCAAATCCTGCCATGGGTATCTTTTTTTATTCCCGGGTAGCACATGTAGTAGTGCGCCGGACTTTGAATCCGGATAATGCGGTGCAAGTCCGTGCCCGGGCGCTTGTATATGATTCAGCAGTGAGGCTTGGAGTTACTTCGGCTCATAACCGCGAGGTGCAGGTTCGATTCCTGTCCGGGGAATGTTTTTACACCCCGGTAGACCAATGGTAGGTCGCGTATTTATCTCCGGTCACTATTTCTCTGAATCACCTTTTTAATCCAATTTTCTCAGCAGTGAGGCATCGGGCTACTTCGATTTGAGATCGCGTTGTCGCGGGTTCGAGTCCCGCCCTCCCGACTTTATAACGGGAGGTAGCTCAGTGGTAGAGCACGTATCGCCCCCGCCGATTTTCTCTGAGATCTTTACTTTTCTATTGCCGGTTCGTCTAACAGCTAGGATGTCGCACTCTGAATGCGAAGATCCCGGTGCAATTCCGGGACCGGCTGCCTTTACACTTTTCGAAGCAGTGAGAACGGGGTTACTTCGTCTATATACGACTCCAGTCTTCAGAACTGGATCTCCCACATACCGGGGGATCATACTCCCTGTCCAATTTTCTCTTTGAAATCCCTTTTGGGGAAGTGAGGCGCGAGATACTTCGCTGTAAACGAATCCAAATAGCTCGCTCCAATTTTCTCCCCATCTCTTTCTCTGTGGCCACGGTTGGCTGCAGCAGTAACACAAAAACCATAAATAATAACTCAACGAAAGGAGTGACGAATATGAAATTCAACAAGATCCTTCAAAACCAGAAAGCAAAAGCGGACGCAGTCAACCTTGCCGGTGGTCAGGCTTATTCTCAGTCAGATAAGCTGGAACTGGTAACTATGCTGTTGACCAGTTTTCTCGACGATAAATACTACCGAAGCGGGAACGAAACCGTTAAGCGGATCACTGCGCTGGTTAACCGGATCGAGGATAAGAAGTTCGTCGCTAAAGCCGCTCTTTACGCCCGTCGTGAAGCCGGTATGCGTTCGGTATCTCATCTCGTGGCCGGTGAAATCGGGCACTCGGTGAAAGGTCAGCTTTGGACTAAAGATTTCTTCAACCAGGTGTCACACCGGGTCGATGATGTTCTCGAAATCCTGGCTTACTCTATCGCGGTGCACGGTAAACCATTGCCTAACTCGGTAAAGAAAGGACTGGGTCAGGCTCTGTCCCGATTCGATGCCTATCAACTGGCAAAATACCGAAAAGATTCGGCTGAGCTTAAGTTGGTGGATGCGGTGAACCTGGTTCACCCTCCTCATTCTGAGGCACTTCGGCAATTGGTTAACGGAACGCTGGCTCCCGCCAATACCTGGGAAACCAGGCTAACGCAGGCAGGTCAGGAAGCGACGTCTGATCAGGATAAAACATCCCGAAAAGCGGAGGTCTGGACCGATCTCGTGAAAGAGAGAAAAATCGGATATTTTGCGCTTCTCCGGAACCTGAGAAATATCCTCGAACAAGCTCCGGCGCTCACAGATGAGGTTGCAGCCCTGCTGCAGGACAAAAGACTGATCCGTCGGTCGATGGTTCTTCCTTTCCGTTTCCGGACGGCTCTGGATGCGCTTGAAAAAGCTGATCTCCAGCGGGGGCACCGTCAGAAAGTGGTGTCCGCTATCAACCGGGCGGTTGATATATCGCTGGCAAATGCTCCGCGTTTCAAAGGTAAAACATTGATCGCGTTGGACTGTTCCGGATCGATGATTGGTAAGCCGATGAAAGTGGGCTCACTCTTCGCTTCGGTTCTTTACAAAGTGAACGATGCTGATTTTATGCTTTTCAGTGGCGATGCGAAATACGTCAACTTTAATACTGATGACGGAACCTTGAGTCTGGCTCAACGCATCGAGGAAAACGCCCAATGGGGCGGAACCAACTTCCACGCGATCTTCAATGAGGCACGTGGTGTCTACGACCGGATCGTGATACTCTCTGATATGCAGGCATGGATGGGATACTACTGTCCGAAAGATGCGTTTTCAGAGTATGTGAAGAGAGTGGGGCGGCGACCCAAAGTCTACTCATTCGATCTCGCAGGGTATGGAACGCTCCAGTTTCCCGAAAGGGATGTCTACACCATGGCCGGGTTCTCCGATAAGACCATGGAAACGATGCGATTTCTCGAAGACGACAAAAATGCTCTGATTCGTGAAATCGAGAACATAGATCTTTAGTTTGATCTTTCGTCGCAAGACGAGCCATCACGCACACCGATGGCAGGTCTCAGGTGTGCAATAAGGTAAAAGAACAGTGGATAGCGGGCCGACTGCCTCTGGTGGTCGGCCCGTTTTTCATGGAAAACAGCAGCTGCGGCGTAAGGAAAACCTCCCTTGTTTTCGCTTAGGTGAGTGATAATCTTATCCAGATGAGCCTGAAAGAAGTTTTACCAACCTATACGGTTGAAGACTACCTTCAATGGGAAGGGGATTGGGAGCTTTGGGAGGGTTCTCCGGTCGCTATGGCGCCTCCGTCAACGCCGGAACATCAAAATACGGGGACAAACCTGGTCGTCGATCTGGCTACCCAGCTCAAAGAGGCTCCGTGCGCTAATAAATGTCGTGTTTTCTACGAGCTCGATTGGCACGTGAACCAGACAACGGTGGTCCGCCCTGATGTGATGATTTACTGTCACGGGATTCCAGAGGGAAAATGGATCAGTAAGCCTCCGACGCTCATAGCGGAAATATTGTCTCCGTCGACGCGGGACCGTGACTTGATAGGGAAAAGGGAGCTTTATGCGCAAAACAGCGTTAAGTATTACCTGATATCCGATCCTGAATCGAAATCGGTTCAGTTGTTTCTACTTTCTGGCGAATCGTACAACGAAATTGATTGGTCCTCTCGAATTCTTCTTACGGAAGAGTGTTCTGTCTCGCTGAATACCGAAGACCTGTTCTCGTAGGGGTAGGTTCTTTCGGAACGCAGAAATCCGAAAAGGTGAATAGTTCTCTGAATGGACCGTCCTATCGATGTAACTATTAACAAAAAAAGGAGGTGGCCACCCCGGTAGCAATACCGGGGTGGTCTGTTTTCCGGATCTTCCGGTTCGGCATCGTTTTCGGGACTGATGTCGCGAAGAAATTTTTCCCGTTTTTGTAGAGCTTGCCCCGGTCGGGCAGGGTTAATTTTTCAGAGACAAAGGTAGAGTAGCGGGCTTTCCCAAACCGTGGATTCTGACCCGAAACTCTATACGTAAGTAGCTTAAACTAAAGGGTGAAAACTTTTGTTGCATACACGGAACCTGTCAATATCGTCATAATGCAGATGTTGAAAAGCGGGTTCAATTCAGATAATTCATTCAATCCAGATAATAACCCGCGGTTTCAACCGTCTAAATGATAGGAACTGCGAGGTGAAAGAAAAAGGCTGACATGATCAGTAAATTTTGATAAATCACAATCAACCTAAACGATAATAATGAGCAGTATCCTCCATCAGAAAGTCGTTTTGGTCCTCAACCGTAACTGGCAGGCGATCAATACGCGAACACCGGCAGAAGCTTTCTGCCAAATGGCGTCAGACGTTGCAACCGGTCTGGATATCCAGGGAACAGATTGGATGATCCCAACAAAATGGGAAGATTGGCTAAATCTTCTGGTCCGGGATGAGGATGCCAGTATCGGCACCGCAAACGGATTGATTCGGGTGCCTACGGTGATCGTGGTCTCAAATTTCGCCAAAGTGCCGATGAAACGGCCGAAGTTCAATTCGCGCAATCTCTGGGAGCGCGATGGTGGCAGGTGTCAGTATACCGGTCGCCCCCTTCGTCCCGGAGAAGGGAACATCGATCATGTCATTCCACGTTCCCGGGGTGGGGCAACCTGCTGGGAAAACTGTGTGTTGGCTGCTACCGAGGTGAATTCCCGGAAAGCGGACCGAACTCCGGAAGAAGCGGGTTTAAAACTCCAGAAAACACCGTTTGCACCCCGCGAAATGCCGGTGACGGCTCTACTCAAGAACACCCACGATATTGAAGACTGGGAACCGTTCCTGATGTAGCATCGATCATTTTCTCAACTTTTGTCGCGCGGCCTCAATGGGAATCCCGGAGAGGTTCCGCCTATTGGCAAACTAAGTAGCTCAACAGGTTAGAGCAGCTGATTTTCAATCAGTCGGTTGCCGGTTCGAGTCCGGCCTATTCGTATGGAAACGAAACCCTAAATGAAGTGCCCCTTCCGCTCTTCATTCCAGGTTGTTCAACCGGGATAAACTGATGATGTGCCTTGTGAATCCAGCCTCTCCCGGTGATCCGGCTTTCCGAGTCAGGAAAGCTGCATCCCGGTGATGCTGAACGATTCCCGCGCGGAGTCGGGTCGGGCGGAGGGAGTTCTTTTTCCGCTTTAAAGGACGAACACCGTTACTCAAATGTAACCTTTTAAAGATGGAACCATACCTATACTTACTTATTGTTGGAGTGGCATTAATTGTGCTTTACCAAGTAGTTTTAAAAGCTTTTTTCCACTTCGCTCATGTTTGGACGATTTGGGACTTTCAGACTGGTCTGCTCTTCCGGGACGGGAAATTAATTAAACGTCTCAAAGCGGGTAAACACCGCCTATGGGGAGCCGGCTATTCTGTGGTCTCATATGACACCCGAACTGCGGAGGTCGTCGTTCAGGGGCAGGAGGTGATTACTTCCGACTGTGCCACGCTGAAACTTACAGCGGTGGCTCAGTGGCGAATTGTCGACCCTGCTAAGTTCCATCTCGGCTCGGCGAACTCGGCGCAATCTCTCTACACGGTGATTCAGCTGGCGCTGCGTCAGGTGGTTGGAGGGATTTCTCTCGACGAGATTATCGAACAGAAATCGTCGTTCGGCCCGGCGCTTCTGGAGATTGCAAGACTGAGTCTGGGCGACCTCGGGATCGAGATTCTGCAGATAGATATCCGGGATGTAATGTTGAGCAGTGAGTTGAAGGCTTCCTACCAGAGCGTGCTCACGGCGAGAAAGGCATCACTGGCTCAGTTGGAATCGGCCCGGGGCGATGCCGCTGCATTGCGAACGCTGGCAAACTCATCCCGCCTCTTCGAAAAGAACCCGGATTTGATGACGTTGAAGTATCTTGAGACACTGAAGGTTGCCGGAACCAGTGGCTATGGAAACACTCTGGTTATTGGTGTGCCCGAAGAGTTATCTGGATTGGTAACTCGTCAGTCTTAAGGACAAAAAAGCCACCTTCCGTAGAGAAGGTGGCTTTCTTAGTAAATCGAATGATGTCTACCGCCTCACATTATCAAAAGTGATCGCGTTTCCATCGATCCGGTTTTGACTCGGGTAGTAGATGGTATAGACATAGGGAGGGAAAGATTTTGGTCTCTTATATTCGACATTAAGGACCGGTGCAAATTGACCAACCCGGCTGTAGGCCCCGATTTCGCCCCACTGCTGGGCTTCTTCGTTGACATACATTTCCACGCCGGGGAGCCGATCTATCATTTCCACCGAGTTCTTCAGAACAAAGACAAAGCCGGATCTTTCCGTGATCATTTTGAGGTGTTTCAGAAAGCGCAGGCCCTCAGCGTCGCCGAGTTTAATGGAGGAGTATAGATCGACATTGTCCCACTCGATCGCGAAAGATCCCGGTTCTCTAGTAAGTGGAATGACCTTCTGGGTGAAGTAGTTGAGTCTGCCCTGATAGATCTTCCAGAGATTCGAATTGTGATCTTTGATCGCGGATGGGGAAGGCCATCTCTCATCCCAGCCTGCCATCTTGGGGCCTTTGTCAGATTCCTTCCACTGTTTGGCATCGGGCCGCCAGCTTTCGTAGGAACAGCTGAAGTAGGCGACGGGAAAGCTGCCTTTTTTACGGATCAGATCATAGTCTTCCCGACTGTGATCAAAGCCATCGAGAACGTGGATGTCGGCTTTTTTGCGGAGAGGAGACCCGTTGTATTGCCAGATCCAGGTCAACGGCTTGGGTCGTGCCATCAGTTCGCGATAGGTAAATTTGTCCTGGGCTTCGGAGAAGGGGACGAATAGAGCTAATAATAGAACGGAAGTGAGAATTTTCGCCATGAGATGGATGTTTGTGTTGGGAAGCATCCGAATGTGGCGGTTTCGGATATTGGTTTTTGTGCTGTTTGGTTTCAGAGCTACTACGATCTACAACTTGATCTTATTTGTGTTTATTTACTTGTTAGATCGCGATTTATTCCGGGACACAAAAAAGCCACCTTCTTACGAAGGTGGCTGCTTTGAAAATTTACTTAAAACCAGTAGGGCGCTTACTCGGCTTTCTCACCCATTTTCTCAAGCTCAGTACGAGTTGGCTGTGGAGTCTCAGTGTGCTTTGCTCTCCAGGCAGCGACCTGCTCAGCGGTGGTGAGTTCCTGCACTTTTCCGAATTCGGAACGGATGTAGGTGATGATGTTTGCGACATCTTCGTCAGGCATGGTGGCTCCGAGTGGCATCATGATCTGACCCATGTATTCGGCTGGATTCTCTTTTCTGAGACCTTTGAAAAGGACAAGGGCGGAGAGCTCCGCGTCCATTTTCAAAATCTTGGAGTCGAGAAAGCTGGCTGCCATTTGCATTCCGGGAGCAGGCTGGCCATTACCAGTGAGGCCGTGACAGGCACCACAAAGGACAAATTTAGCTTTCCCTTTGGCTGCTGCATCGGAAACTTCGTCGGCAAATGCTGACGCGGAGAAGGAGACGGCTACGGTGAGAGCCAAAGCAAGATTAGAAAATTTCATAGTTGGATATTCGTAAAAGTCGAGACGCTTTTATTAGCCTTTAAATTAGTTAAAATCAATCCCTTCTTTGAGTAGCTATTGTGTTAGAGCTGAATTCGAATGAACCGCCAGGTCCCCCTTGGAATGGGGGCGGGATTGGTAGTTAAGCGGTTACTGAACTCGGACTGAGAGAGGTCGGCAGATGCGGCTACCTGTCTGATGTAGCCGCATTTGCCGCGATGTGATTCAATTTTTTAACCGGTTAACTAGCCGTTGTTACCTGAGGCAAGGAGAGCTTCGACGATCTTCTTGTCTTCGAGGGTGGAGACGTCACCGGAGACTTTACCGGTGGCGACGATTTCCTTGAGGAGACGACGCATAATTTTGCCGCTTCTGGTCTTCGGCAGTGCCGGGGTGAAGCGAATTTCGTCGGGTTTGGCGATCGCTCCAATCTCGGTGCCGACGTGGTTGCGAAGTTCTTTCGCCAGCTCATCTGTGGCTTCAACGCCTTCTTTCACCGTGACGAAAGCGACCACAGCCTGTCCTTTGATATCGTGGGGCTTACCGACGACGGCGGATTCGGCAACGGCATCGTGGGAGACCAGTGCGCTCTCGACTTCAGCGGTGCCGAGACGGTGTCCGGAGACGTTGAGAACGTCGTCGAGTCGACCTACGATCCAGAAGTTTCCTGCATCGTCCGTGCGGGCGCCGTCACCGGCGAGGTAGATGCCTTCGTACTCGTCCCAGTAGGTTGCTTTATAACGCTCCGGGTCTTTGTAAATGGTTCGCAGCATACTTGGCCATGGCTTGCGGATGACGAGTTTGCCGCCTTCGTTGGGTCCGCATTCCTGCCCGGTTTCGTCCAGGATGGCGGCATCGATCCCGAGAAAAGGACGTGTCGCGGTTCCCGGCTTGATCGGTGTTGCGCCGGGCAGCGGGGAAATCATGATGGCGCCGGTTTCAGTCTGCCACCAGGTATCGACGATCGGGCAGCGTCCGCCGCCGATTTTTTCGTAATACCACATCCAGGCTTCGGGATTGATCGGTTCTCCCACGGTGCCGAGGAGACGGAGTGAGCTGAGATCGTGTTTCTCGACGTGGTGATCGCCGGATTTGATGAAGGCCCGGATCGCTGTCGGAGCGGTGTAAAAGACGGAGACTTTGAACTCTTCGACAATTTCCCAGAAGCGATTCCAGTCAGGAAAGTTCGGGGCACCTTCATAAATGACCTGAGTCGCGCCATTCGCCATCGGTCCGTAGACGACATAACTGTGACCGGTGATCCAGCCGACATCGGCGGTGCACCAGTAAACATCGTCCTCTTTGTGGTCGAAGATGTATTTATAAGTGCTCGCCGTTCCGGTGAGGTAACCGCCGGTGGTGTGGAGGATGCCTTTGGGTTTTCCGGTTGAACCTGAGGTGTATAGAATGAAAAGCGGGTGCTCAGCGTCGAAGCCTTCAGCCGGGCAGTCATCATTCATATCGGCGGTGGCTTCGTGCCACCAGATGTCGCGACCTTCAGTCATCGTCACGTCGTTGTCGCAGCGCTTCAAAACGATAACTTTTTCGATGCCGTCGTAATCCTCGAGAGCTTCGTCCACGTTGGCCTTGAGCGGAACGACACTGCCGCGACGCCAACCGCCGTCTGCGGTGATAATCGCCGTGGCTTCGGAATCTTCGAGGCGGTCGGAGATCGATTTTGAAGAGAACCCTCCAAAAACAACGGAGTGGATCGCTCCAATCCGGGCGCAGGCCAGCATGGCGACCGCGGCTTCCGGAACCATTGGCATGTAAATGAGGACCCGGTCGCCGGCCTTAATGCCCTGTGCTTTCAGAGCATTGGCAAATTCGCAGGTTTCGCGGAGCAGTTCGGTGTAAGTGATGTCGCGTTTGTCGCCGGGCTCGCCGACGAAATGAATGGCGACCTTGTCTCCTTTTCCATTGCGGACGTGGCGGTCGAGACAGTTTTCCGAGGCATTGATTTTTCCGCCGTCGAACCACTTGGCAAAAGGCGCTTCCGACCAGTCGAGAACGGTGTTCCAGCGTGTCTGCCAGTCGAGCGCATCGGCCTGCGATGCCCACCAGGAATCGGGATCCTCGATCGATTTTTTATGCAGCTCTTCGTACTCCGCGAGGGATTTGACGTGGGCTGCTGATGCAAACGCTTCGGAAGGTTGGAAAACGCGATCCTCTTTCAGGACCGATTCGATATTGTCGCTCATAGTGAGGGGAGTAAAACTTAAAAGCCCCAGATGCGCAAGGTTATCTAGCTTACGCGGTTAATGACCCTGAAAATGCAGTGTTTTCCTAGATTTTTGTAGCCGCTTGTGAGGGGGGCGCGTCTTCTTTTTCAGATTGTACCCTGTACACTCAGAAACGGTACAGGGTACAATGGGCTGAAACGGCACCGAAAACTGACTGATGACATTTCCATTTCAAAAAGACGGCTCCTGTGGTGGCGCTGAACACTGGTCGCGACGAAATCTACTGAAAGCGGCGGGCCTTTCCGGAATGTCGTGGCTCACACCGGTGGCGGATCGACTCGCGATGGCGGCAGATCTGGGGACACATCAGCGACCGAAGTCAGTGATTATCCTGTGGTTACAGGGCGGGGCCAGTCAGTTGGAGACCTTTGATCCTCATCCGGGGAAATCGATCGCCTACGGTGGAAAAGCAATCCCAACCGCGGTGAAGGGCATCCAGTTCGGGGAGAAATTGGAGCAGACCGCCGGGCTGATGAACGATTTTTCCCTGATCCGGTCAGTGGTTAGCAAAGAGGGGGATCACGCCCGGGCAACTTACAATATTAAGACCGGGCACCGACTGATCCCCGGTTTGGAGCATCCCAGTATCGGGTCGATCATCTGTCACGAGCTGGAAGATCCCGGGATCGATATTCCCACTCATATCTCGATCATTCCGGCCAATTTTGCGGCGCGGGGTGGCTTTCTGGGCGCGCAATACGATGCTTTTCAGGTCGGCGATCCCAATTCCCCGGTTCCCGATGTAAGTCCGAGGGTTTCGGAAGAACGAAATGCGAAACGAATCGAGTCGCTGTCCATTCTTGAGCAGGAATTTGCGAGAGGCCGCCTCGCCAATCTCGATCAGGTGCGGACTCAGCACGTCACCAATCTCGAGCGGGCCAAGCGCATGATGACCTCGGAGCAACTCGATGCTTTCGACGTCAGTAAAGAGACCAAAAGTGAGCGGGACGCCTTTGGCAATACCCCGTTTGGCCGCGGCTGCCTCGCTGCGGTTCGGCTCGTCTCGCGCGGGGTGCGCTGTGTCGAAGTGACCCTGACCGGTTGGGACACGCATGCCAACAATTTGGAAAATCAGAACCGGCGGATCAGTGATCTCGATCCCGCGCTCGCCAGTTTAATCAAAGCCCTGAAAGCCCGCGACCTCTACGACGATACCATCGTTCTCTGCGCCACGGAATTTGGTCGGACCCCGATTCAAAACCAAGTGGAGGGGCGGGATCATTGGCCCCACGGATTTTCCGCCTTGATCGGGGGAGGTGGGATCGCCGCCGGGAAAGTCATCGGCGAGACCGATCCCGCAGGCGAAAAGAAAGAGCCCGCCCGTCCCGTCGACGTGGAAGATGTTCACGCAACCGTGCACGAAGCGCTCGGGATCGATTACCTCTACGAGCTCCCGACCTCCATCAATCGTCCCATCCCCATCAGCGACGGCAGTCCGGTGCGGGAGTTGTTGAGTTAGGGCGGTGGCAGCGCGTCTTCAACCAAACGTAGGATAGTTTTTACACTGTCCGCACCTGCCTGGAGCGCTGGCTTTGGATGATTCTCAGGGGGTGCGCGAACAGTTTAAAAAACTGTTTTACGGGACACGGGGTGCTTCGCTGTAAAACAGTTTTCCAAACTGTTCGCGCCTGCTTGGGGCGCTGGCTTTGGATGATGCTCAGGGGTTGCGCGAACAGTTTAAAAAACTGTTTTACGGGATACGTGGGGCTTCGCTGTAAAACAGTTTTCCAAACGGTTCGCGCCTGCCTAGAGCGCTGGCTTTGGATGATGCTCAGGGGTTGCGCGAATAGTTTAAAAAACTGTTTTACGGGACATGTGGGGCTCCGCTGTAAAACAGTTTTCCAAACTGTTCGCGCCTGCTTAGAGCGCTAGCTTTGGATGATGCTCAGAGGGTGCGCGAATAGTTCAAAAAACTGTTTTACGGGACACGTGGGGCTTCGCTGTAAAACATTTTTTCAAACTGTTCGCGCCTGCTTAGAGCGCTAGCTTTGGATGATTCTCAGGGGTTGCGCGAACAGTTTAGAGCGCTAGCTTTGGATGATGCTCAGGGGTTGCGAGAACAGTTTAAAAAACTGTTTTACGGGACACGTGGGGCCTCGCTGTAAAACAGTTTTCCAAACTGTTCGCGCCTGCTTAGAGCACTAGCCCGGCCTGATCCAGCTAAATTCATCTTCAGTCGTAACCTGGTATCTAAAGCACTTAACAAGTCGTTTATGGTCAATTGCTCTGGCGAATCTTCAAAATCGATGATCCAGTTTATCGAATAAATTCGCATGACCTAATATGAAGGACCAGCCCATGGATTCGACTCCACAAGATCGCACCGACACCATTTTTGCGGCCGTCCTCGATTTATCGCCGGGGGAGCGTGAGACCTACCTGACCGAGGTTTGCGGAAATGATGCAGCTCTGCTCGAAGAGATCAAAGCCCTGATTGCCGCTCACGATGACGCTCCAACCCAATTTCTCGCCTCTCCCGCACCCGGGATCATCGACGACGACGACCCCGATCTCGTTCCCACGTTAAAAGCGGATGGCACAGGTCGCCCCTCAGGAAAACCGGCAACACCCCTCCGGGTAAAGAATGTCCAATCTCCGAGCCTCACCGAGAAGGAGGGAGACGAAATAGGTCCTTACAAACTGCTTCAGCAAATCGGGGAGGGCGGTTTCGGGACCGTCTGGATGGCGGAGCAGAGCGTGCCGATTTCGCGGACAGTCGCCTTAAAAGTCATCAAGGCCGGAATGGATACCAAGGAGGTGCTGGCTCGCTTTGAAGCGGAACGGCAGGCACTGGCGATGATGGACCACCAGTATATCGCGAAAGTCCTCGACGCCGGAGCTACGGCTACCGGGCGTCCGTGGTTCGCGATGGAGTTGGTCAAAGGTGTTCCCATCACGGAATTCTGCGACGAGCATGGGTTGGGGACGCAGAAAAGGCTCGAGCTGTTCGGAGATGTCTGCGAGGCGGTCAATCACGCGCATCAAAAGGGAATCATCCACCGCGACCTCAAGCCATCCAACGTGATGGTGACCCTGCACGGGGACAAGCCGGTGGTGAAGGTGATCGACTTTGGAATCGCAAAGGCGACGCAAGGCCGGCTGACGGATAAAACGCTATTCACACGCTACGAGCAATTCATCGGGACGCCGGTTTACATGAGCCCGGAGCAGGCCAGTTTGAGCGGGCTGGACATCGATACCCGCAGTGATATCTATGCACTGGGCGTGCTGCTTTACGAGCTGCTCGTCGGCAAGCCACCCTTCGACGGCAAAACGCTGATCTCCGCCGGTTACGATGAGATGCGGCGCATTATCAGAGAGGAAGAACCGCTCAAGCCGTCATCGAAACTAAGTTCGGTTTTGGGGGAGGAGCGTTCCCGGTTGGCGAAGGCGCGTCAAGCCGACGAGTCAAAACTCAACCGCCTCGTCGAGCCGGATCTCGACTGGATCGTGATGAAGGCGATCGAAAAGGACCGTTCGCGGCGCTACGAAACGGCAAACGCCTTCGCCCGGGATATCGGGCACTATTTGGCGGATGAGCCGGTGAGCGCCTCGCCCCCGGGTGCGGGCTACAAATTTCGGAAGTTTGCACGGCGCAACAAGGCGGCGTTGCGGGTCGCAGCCGTCATTGTTCTGCTACTGGTGGCGGCCACAGCGGTGAGCAGCTGGCTGGCCGTCCGGGCGACCCTCGCCGAGAGAAAAACCACCGAGACGCTCAAGCAAGTGGCGGCTGAGCGCGATGCCAAGGAGGAAGCGCTCAAAGAGGCCGAAGCGGTCACCAGGTTCCTGACAGAGACTTTTCGGAGCCCGGATCCGGCGCGCGACGGGAGGACTGTCACAGTGGTGGAGACGCTCGACAACGCGGTTAAAAAATTGGAGACCGAACTAGTCGCTCATCCGGCGCGGCGGGCAAAGCTGCGGGTCTCGCTGAGTTATGTTTATCATTCCCTCGGTCTCTACCCACAGTCGCTCGCCCTTTCGGAGCAAGGGCTGGAGCACTACCGGGATGCCCTCGGTCCGGAACATCGTTATACCATCACGACAATGAAAAACCTGGCAGTTGACTTCGAAAAAGTCGGTCGCAGCGACGAAGCGCTCAAACTGCGGGAGGAAGTTCACCAACTTCGTCGCAGGAAGTATGGTGCGGAGCACCCTCGTACGCTTACTGCCAAAGGCCACCTCGCCTCGTCCTATAGAACAGCGGGACGAATCGGCGAAGCGGTAAAACTTCAGGAAAGCGTTCTGGAACTTAGCCGCAAGGCGCTCGGCAAAGAGCATCCCGATAGCATCGATGCGTTAAACAATTTGGCGGTTCTCTACCAGGTCGCCGGCCGTACTGATGCTATTCTCAGTATGCGCGAGGAGGTACTGTCGCTTTCCCGGAAGGTGAACGGTCCGGAACACCCCGTCACACTCCTGGCGCTGTTCAATCTGGCGGCTACCTACGATAAGGCAGGTCGCCATAATGAGGCGATCAAAATGGGGACGGAATCGCTGGAAACGTTTCGCAAGGTGCTTGGCCCGAATCACCCCGACACTCTCAATGCGGTGGTTGCATCAGCGGAGCGATCTTTTTATCACCATGGAAACCGGCCCGAAATGGAAGCGGAGGCCATCAAAACGTTGGAAGCTCTTCCCGATTTTCCGAGGGCTGTCAGAAAACTCGGTTTTTTTTACTACAACTGCGAGCCCAGGCAGACCGCGAAAGCAATCGCCGCCTGGTCGAAGACGATGCGCGCCGACCCGACAAGCTATAGTGTGCAAAGCCTCCTCGGAGAACTTCTCGTCGAAGAAGAACGGTACGAGGAAGCTCTCGTTCCTCTGAAACAAGCGCATGCGGGACTGCCCGACGAACATGAGCAGTACTTGCCATGTCGGCACCGACTCATCAAGAGCCTTACCGCTCTGGGCCGGGAGGACGAGGCGCAGAAAGTGCAACAGGAAGTGAATGAGTTTCACACGAAAAAGGCGGTAGCCAAAGCCAAAGAGTTTTTGGGCGGGCGTGACGGAGTCCCGATGATTGCCCAACTTCTTGAAGCCGGTATGCGACTCGATAAAAAGCGCGGTGGCGTATGGACGGCGGACCTCAGCGGGGTCGAGGATTTCAATGACCTCTCGATTTTCCGGGAGACACCGGTAAGCAGCCTGAATCTCTCGAAAACCGCCGTTGTTGACCTGACTCCTCTGCATGGCATGGCGATCAGGAAGCTGAATCTGAGTGGCACCAAAGTGACAGACCTCAGTCCCTTGCAGGGGACGGAACTGGAGGATCTGACCCTGAACAGTACCTCTGTCAGTGACATCTCTGCGCTGCGCGGACTTCCTCTCACCAGACTGGAACTCAACATCACCCGGGTTACCGACCTGGAGCCGCTGCGCGGCATGCCACTTAAACATCTCGGGATTTCAATCGGGACCATCACCGATCTGCAGCCACTGGAAGGGATGCCGCTGGAATATCTCAATCTGATCAACTCAAAGGTAAGTGACATCTCAGTTCTCCGTGGCATGCCCCTGACCAGCTTAAGATTGATTGGCTGCCGGCAATTGACCGACCTGTCGCCTCTCGCGGAGACCAGTGAACTGGCCATGCTCAGTCTTCCGCCCAATCCGGAGGATATCGAATTCCTCCGGACCTATCCCGGGCTTGAGCGACTCAGTTTCTCTGCCGTTGCTCCCAAAACCTGGATTCCCGACCGGACCGCTGCGGAATTCTGGCAGGACTACGACGCGGGAAAGATAACTTTATCCAAATCCGACGATGAGTGACATCACCCGCCTTCTCGAAGCCGTCCGCAACGACGATTTGTCAGCCGAAGCGGAGCTACTTTCGCTGGTCTACGGTGAACTGCGGCAACTCGCCCGTGCGAAAATGGCCCGCGAGAAGCCCGGCCACACCTTGCAGGCCACCGCGCTGGTGCACGAAGCGTGGATGCGGCTCGGCGACCAGCGTTTCGAGAATCGCGCCCACTTCTTCGCCGCCGCGGCCGAAGCCATGCGCCGCATCCTGATCGAGAGTGCCCGGCGCAAACAGGCAGCCAAACGCGGAGACGGTGCCGAGCGCGTCGACGCCGACGAGTTCGAGATCGCCGCTCCGACCGAAAAGGACGACGAGATTCTCGCCGTCCACGAAGCCCTCGATTCCCTGGCCGGGCACGACACCCGCAAAGCCGAGCTGGTGAAGTTGCGTTACTTCGTCGGGCTCACCATCGAAGAAGCCGCCGACGCGCTAGGCATCTCTCCCGCCACCGCCAAGCGCGACTGGACCTACGCCCGCGCCTGGCTGTTCCGGAAAATGGGCTGATCGTAGTGACGGCATGCGGGCTGATCACACGATCAGCGCCATTGAAGACCGGAAGATTAAGAAATTTTTAAAGAGTCAGGAATGAGAACCTGACCCTTTTTCGCAGAGCCACTTTTGCCCGAAGTGGTCCCGGTATTCTCGATCGGCTGATTGCCGCCTCGTTTGGATCAAAAAACGTCTAACCGTGAAGCCTCCCGAAAGAGGTTTATGAACTTTCGTATCTCGACCCAAGGAAAAATGGCCGGAAACCGAATGAGAAGTCAGCCAATCTTGTCTTTTTACTCAAAAATCCATAAAGGTTTAACAATGAATGAGGCCAAAATCAAATTTCTCACCCTTCCTTCCCCAGCACCCGATCCAACCCGGGGGCCGCAAGCGGCTTGATTTTTTCTCTTGAATAACCAAATTACTATCAGTTCAATAAATACATCGCTGGAATGACCTGGTCCGAAATGGCCGAAGCGACAGGAAAACCGGAACGGTCCCTGCAGAGGCAGTATGCGAAGGTTTGGCTTCACGAGCGAATTGATCGGGAAAGCTGGAAATTAAGCGGACTGGTCGAGCCCCCAAAGCTGAAAAGAAATCCATTCAGCTGATTTATGCACTCTTTAGTCGTTCTATATCCTCCTCAATCCCTAATAGGATCGGGGAAAATCACCCTGTGTGAATTTTTTTCAAAAAAGTTGGCGGGATTTTCAGCGGGATTTCGCCCTTAGGGCAGAACCAAGCGATTCAATGATGAGTCGAACTGAGTTTCTCAATCAAAACTAACCAAATAAACAAAGAAAAAAATATGAACAAAAGAACCAAATATCCGCTCATTCAAAAATCGTGGAAAGTCCGCTTGAGCCGTGTTGCCATCGCATCACTGAGCCTCATCCTTTCAATGGCAGTTATGGAACGTCCCGCAAACGCCCAAGCGGCCGAATTGGCAGAGCCCTTGTTGCAGCATCAACGGGAGATGTTGAAGATGTTGAAGACCCAAATCGCGGGAATCTCGACGACCGCTGTGGTCACAATCACAAACAATACCCGCTACAAGCTTAAAATGGTGGATGAATATTCGGACAGCGGTAAGGTCGACAGATGGGATAACGCGACAACCATTGAGCCGAACAAGGCTGGAGGTTTTGCTGCTTCGATGAAAAAAACGGAGATTCCCTTACTTGGCCCTATGGGATTCGCCGGTGCTGTTGGAACTGTTGTTTACAATATTGAGGGCACGAAGTCAGCGATTTTGATACTCTACTCAGTTCCATATTCCCAGACGGGAATATCCAAGGGAACACAAAATCATTTCGCTGTTAGTACATACACGCCGTTCGCGACGAATACGAATTTTGCAGAAGTGATATTCGACCAAGCTTATAAAACCGCACACCGAGCTGGAGTGAGAACCTTCAGGCTTAAAGAAACGAGAGACGTCGCTCAAAATGATAGATGGACTGCAGATTTAGCCCGATATGGTGCGTCACAAAATTTCGCGGAAATGAATAGGACTCTGGCTAAAATCGAGGCGCTCAAACATAACAAGTGGTTGGTCGATGTAAACATGACGGACTCTGGAAATAGCGTTTTAAAAATTACAATCTCTGAAATCTAGTAATCAATCCACAGGAAGGGAAAAACGCAGGCCGGCCAGGTCCGGCTGCGTTTTTTTTGTTCGTCAGACTGAAAAAAGGGTCGAGAGACGAGCTGGAAAAGGAGTAGAAAGAGTTGAACTAATCAACAATGCGGAATCCACCGCTGCCGTGGCGAACAGTCGGGTGGACGACCGTTTCAGATTAAATTAAACCCGATGACAAGTAATCGATACCAATCGTCCGAAAGGGACATCTACCTTGAGGCTCCGGAAATGGATGACCCTATTGCTGTCGCTGTATTCCTTGATTCAAGCTGCGAAGGCGGTGTTAAACTCCACGCTCGGATTAGGAAATTGCTCAACGTTTCGCCACGAGCCGAACTCTTCGAACCGGATCCCTTGATCCGCGAAGTCATTGAGCGGGGCGTCGCATCCGAATCAGAGTAAAGTTGTTGGAGCATGAAATACGCAGTTGAGTTGATAAACGGCACATTGATGTATGCCAACAAACCCTGCTCGAAAAGGGAAACAGAGAGTCAATCACGAACTCCCTGTTTTTTGGTTTAGAATCTTTATTTAGCCTGGAGTTATAAAACAGAAACTAATAAACTGGGGACAGACAGATAGTTGAACAGCTAATTCCTATTTGTTTGATTTATTGGTTTTTACCGTACTTCTGTAGGATTCTATGAATCTGCCGTGTTGAAAACAGAGAACACGGGGCCGGAACTGTAGCATTTCACCCTACTGAGCCGATTTCCGGCAAGGATAAGCATAAGGTGGCAATGGAGGTTTAGATCCGCGCTGGATCGGGCGCGGTGTAGACAGTTTTCGGGGATTTCTGCAGGAACGGTGTGTCGCGTTTTACCGCTTTATTCTTTAATCCCTACTCGATCTGTAGATTGTCTCCGATTTTATGTCTGTCCCCAATTTTGCAATTTTGCATCCGGAAAATGGGCGGATCGGGGTGACGGCATGCGGGCAAATCACAGAATCAGCGCCATTGAAGACGGGACATTTAGAAATTTCGAAAACCGAGGGTTTCAAAGCACGATGGAATAACCGGCGGAACGCGCGGTTTCACGTCGGTTTGGGCCGCTTCGAAAAAAAAATCATTTTTTTGTCCAGAATGGTGGTCGAGGGGCAGAGTACTGGTAAATGGGAGAGGAATCGCCAGACAATTCGTGTTCTCAGAAGGAGTTTATTCGACTGTTTCTGGAGTCGGAGCGGGAGCTGCTGCGCTACGTGATGGTGCTGGTTCCCAATGCTACCGACGCCCGGGATGTCCTGCAGGAAGCGGCGGTGGCACTCTGGGAGAAGATCGATCAATACGATCCCGCAAAGCCCTTTGTGCCCTGGGCATGCCGGTTCGCACTCAACGAGGCCCGCATGTTTTTGCGAACCCAGGCGAGGCGAAATCGGTTGGCGGATGACGTCGTTGATTTGCTTGAAGCGGAGCGGATCGAGGCGGCTGACCGGCTCGATAGGCGGCGCGAATTTCTCAGGGAGTGCCTCGGCGAACTGCCCGCACGGCAGGCTGAGGTGGTCCGGGCCCACTATTTCGAAGAGCTGTCGGTGCCGGAATTGAGCGCGCGGTTCGGGCGCAGCGTCGAGGCGATTTACAAATCGATCCAGCGGACCCGCAAGATGCTCCATGAATGCATCGAGCGAAAAATCAACCTGGAGGCAGGGATATGAAGGACAACGACGAGCTGGATGATTTAATCGACGCCTGGGTAGATGGGGAAATCAGCCAGGCGGACGCCGGTCGGCTATCTGATCGATTGCGGGCCAATGAGGAGGCCCGGGAACGTTTTCTCCAGGTGACGGATCTTCACGCCTGTTTGGTGGTGGACGAATCGGTCTGGTCCCGGCTGGAGGTGGTCGAATCATCGGGCAAAGCCAATTTTACGCCAAAGCTGATGGCAATCGCGGCGGGCCTGGTTGGGTTGCTTGCCCTGAGTTTCCTGATCAAAAAGCCGCACGATCCTACGTTTGCGACGATGAAGGAGTCACATGCCGCCTTTTGGGAAAGCGGCGATTTGCCTACTGCTAACCGTAGTCGATTGGGACAGGGAACGCTGCGCCTCGCCGAAGGACTCGCCACGATTAAGTTCGATTCCGGAGCCGAGGTGATCCTTGAGGCTCCGGCCACCTTAGTTCTCGTCGATGCGATGAGATGCGAGCTGACCGGAGGGACCGCGGTTTCTGATATTCCCGAATCGGCCCTTGGGTTTCGGATCAAGACGCCCTCGGCCGATGTCGTTGATTACGGGACACGCTTTGCGGTGAGCGTTTACGAGGAAACCGGGGAAACTCATACCCAGGTCATCGAGGGAAAAGTGCAGGTCGAGTATGCCAAGTCCGGGAAAGTCGTCGAACTGAATACCGGCCAGCGTAACCGGGTCCTCGGCGAAACCATGGGTGAAGCGACGGAAGGAGGCGATCAGGAATATCGCACGATCCCGATAAAACCTCTCGATCATGGTCCCTCCTGGACTCTACTTAAACCGGTCAAAGATGCCTATACCGGGAGAGTGATGGGGCACGAATCCGATATCTTGCTCTATATAAAAAATGGAATCCATGACGAAAATGTGAACCGGACTTCCTATATAGGTTTTGACCTCGCTGAGATCGATCAAACCCGGATCGAGGAGGCCGAGTTGCTACTCTATTTTGCACCGACCGGCTGGGGGTTGGCGTCTCATGTCCCGGACGCGACTTTCAGTGTTTACGGATTGACCGGGGATGTCCCGAACTGGGATGAATCCATCCTCCATGGTCGTTTCCCGGGGGAGCCCGTGCCGGTTCACCTCGGCTCGTTTACAATTCCTCAAGGGGTTCAAAAGGGACGCTTCGGGATTCGCTCTGAAGCGTTGGCCGATTTTCTGCGCGAACGCTCCCCGTCGGAGGTCACCCTCCAAGTTGTCCGTGATACGATGGAAACTGAAAGTAGTGGATTGGTGCACGGATTCGCGAGTCGGCGTCACCCGATCCTGCCAGCGCCAACCCTTGCGATTCGCGAGACGAGTCTCTAATCTAATGAAGCCGATGTCTTTTCACCGCCTTACCACCACTGTCCTTATCCTGCTTGCTGCGGCTTCGCTCGCGACGGCAACGCCTCAACATGCCGCTAAGCTGGAGTTTTTCGAAACGAAGATTCGGCCGGTGCTCGTCGAGCATTGTTACGAATGCCATTCCGTTGAGTCGGGGAAATCCAAAGGCGACCTTTTCCTCGATTCGCGGGCTGCCTGGCAGGTTGGCGGGGAGTCGGGGCCTGCGATCGTCCCCGGTAATGCGGAGGAAAGCCTCCTTATCATGGCGATTGACCGGAGCGGGGTGATTCCTGAAATGCCGCCCAAATCCCATCTATCCGATGAAGTGATCGAGGATTTCAAACAATGGATCGCCGATGGCGCCGTGGATCCGCGGAAAGGCGATGTGCCGGTTCACGAAAAGGAGGAGATCGATATTGAGGAAGGACGGAAATTCTGGTCGTTTCAGCCTCGCCGCACTTTTTCGGAGCGACATACGATTGACGGTTTTGTTGATCCTCAGACGCCGCGGGCTCCGGCTGAGAAACTGGTGAGGCGGCTTTTCCTGGATCTCATTGGCCTGCCTCCCACCACTGCCGATCGCCAGGCCTTTCTTCGCCTCTATGACGAGTCCCCTGATCGGGCCGTGAGCACGACGGTCGATCAGCTTCTCGCTCGAAACGAGTTCGGCGAGAAATGGGCGAGGCACTGGCTGGATGTGGCCCGCTATGCCGACTCCAATGGCGGTGATTTTAATCTGACTTTTGTTGAATCGTGGCGATACCGAAACTATGTGATCGACGCCTTCAATCGTGATATGCCCTACGATCAGTTTCTCCGCGAACAGATCGCCGGGGATCTGCTCCCGTTTGAAAATGCCGGGCAGCGTGACCGGCAACTCATCGCGACCGGGTACCTGATGATCGCACCTAAGATGTTAACCGAGCGCAACAAGGCGAAAATGCATCTCGATATCGCCGATGAACAGGTCGACACGATCGGACGATCGATCATGGGGCTGACCCTGGGATGCGCCAGGTGCCACGATCATAAATTTGATCCGATCCCCACCGCCGATTACTATGCAATGACCGGTATATTACATAGTACGAGAACCGCTGACAGGATCTTGATGAATAACGTTAACGTCACGGGTTGGACGGAAACGGCGCTCTCGATCGATGATGAAACACGGGCCCTGATGGCTGCTCACCAATCAAAGGTCGAGAAACTAGAGAAACAAATCGATGAAGTAAAGAAAAGCGGTCAATCTGACGGAGTCGTGGTCGATGATAACGAGGCTGAGTTGACGGGGCCGTGGAGGAGATCGACCTATCGGAAGAACCACGTCGGGGATTACTATTTATCGACTGACAAAGGTAACGGCCCCTATTCGATTACATGGAAAGCGACCCTGCCGAAACCCGGCAAGTATGAAGTGCGGGTGAGTTTCGGCGGAGGTCCCGGCCTGGCGAAGACGGCTTCGTATTTCGTGACCCATGCCGGAGGTGAGGAGCGAATGATCGTCGATCAAACGGTGCGTCCGACGATCGGAGGGATGTGGTATCCCATCGGGCAGTTTACTTTTGGCGAAACCGCTGAGGTTTTGCTTACCGATAAAGACGCTGGCGGCTACCTGATCGCCGATGCGATACAGCTTGTGCATATCGAAGACCTGGAGTCGGATTCCGGAACGCCGGATATTAAGACGCTGGAGGCCGAGCTGAAAAATCTGAAAGGGAAGGCTCCGGAAGTTCCCAAAGCGATGGCGGCGGCCGATCATACCGGTGGCCGTTGTGGGAATTTGCAGATTCGAATTCGCGGGGAACCCGGGAATAAAGGAAAAGAGGTGCCGAGGGGATTCCTTCAGGTCGCCAGCTATTCGGGATCAAGTGAAGCAACCATACCCGACGGGGAATCGGGGAGGGTTCAGCTCGCGGATTGGTTGACGCATCCTGATCATCCCCTGACGGCCCGCGTCATGGTAAATCGGATCTGGCAGCAGCTCTTTGGCCGGGGAATCGTGGCGACGAGCGATAATTTCGGGATCCTGGGGGCCAAACCTTCGCACCACGAATTGCTCGACTACCTCGCTGGCCAATTCATCGAAAACGAATGGTCGGTGAAGGCATTGATTCGTGAAATCGCCGGTTCCCGGACCTACCAGCAAGCGGCAAAGACTGCCACGGAAGATGATCCGGACAACTTGCGTTTGCGGCATCAAAACCGGCGTCCCGCTCCGGCGGAAACGATTCGCGATTCGGTCCTGGCCATCGCCGGCGAGCTGGACCGGGAACCTCGCGAATCAGTCGTGAGTCAGCTCGGGATGTATGCCATTGAAACCAGTGGAAAGCGCCACGTCTCGCTGGGTGAAACCGGAAGGCTCCGGCAACGGAGCATCTACCTGCCTATTGTGAGGGGAGCTCTTCCGCCTTCGCTTGCGGTCTTTGATCTACCCAACCCCGACCTGGTCACCGGATCCCGCTCGATCACGACCGTGCCGGCCCAGGCGCTTTTCATGATGAACTCGCCGTTTGTCCGGGAAATGGCCCGCGCCACGGCGACGAGGCTGACGAAGGAGAGGATTTCAAACGAAGAGATTATTGAACAACTCTATCTAGAGATCCTGGTTCGCGATGCGGACACCGGTGACCTCGCGATGGGACTTGAGTATATCGATGAACTCATTGAGGCGGGTAAATCCCGGGAAGAAGCGATCGCGTCGTTTGTGCAGGTATTAGTTAGCTCAACCGAGTTTCGATTTATTGAATAGAGAGGACTGTTTGTTTATGAAAGGATGTCACCAATTCACTCCCCATTTTTCCCGGCGGCAATGGCTGGAAACGGCAGGCTGCGGTTTCGGCGCGGTCGCTTTCCAGGCATTTGCGCAGCAGATCGTAAGTGCGGCGAGTTCTCCCTACTCGATTCCCCGGACCCATCATTTACCGAAGGCCAAGCGAGTCATATTTCTTTTCATGCACGGAGGGGTGTCCCAGGTCGACTCCTTCGACCCGAAGCCGATGCTGAAGCGATACGATGGGAAAGAGCTGCCTTTCAAAGGGCTGGATAACCTCGACGTCGCACTGAAGGACAAGGCGGGCAATGGTCTCGTGATGGATACCGCGTGGAAGTTCCGGCAACATGGGGAGAGCGGCGCGTGGTTTAGCGAGCTGTGGCCTCACTTGGCGCAGCATGCCGATGATCTTTGTTTTATCAAATCGATGCACACCCGGGGAACTTCCCACGGCCAGGCCGTCGGCATGATTCATACCGGTAGTGACAACCTGTTGCGGCCCTCGGTGGGATCCTGGATCAGCTACGGGCTGGGATCGGAAAACCGTAATCTTCCCTCCTTTGTCAGCGTGACTCCGCCGGCCGGTCATGGAGGGGCCCGCAACTACGGCTCCGCTTTTCTTCCGGCCCACCACCAGGCCACCGCGTTGGGTCATTCTTCCGGCAAAACGGCCGATGCCACGATCGAATATCTACAGAATAAGGAGATCGCGTCGGTGGATCAACAGCGGCAGCTGGAACTACTCAACCGGATCAACCAAAAGCATCTCTCGCAGACTCGCGACTCCCAGGTCGACGGCGTGATTCACAGCTATGAAATG
The DNA here is from genome assembly GCA_029213005.1 of Verrucomicrobiales bacterium. GTDB lineage: Bacteria > Verrucomicrobiota > Verrucomicrobiia > Verrucomicrobiales > DEV007 > Arctic95D-9. Next base: position 227,563 of record JARGPI010000004.1, on the reverse strand, counting down.
GCGGCCCGAATGCAGGGGATTGCTCCGGACCTGATCGATATTTCCAGCGAATCCCAATCGACCCGGGAACTCTACGGGATGGATAAAAAAGAAACCGCCGATTTTGGGCATCGTTGTCTGCTGACCCGCCGCTTCTGCGAAGCCGGCGTTCGTTACCTCCAGGTAAGCACGCCCTACGTGTGGGATCAGCACTCGAATCTGGTGAAAGGGCATACCAAGAATGCGCTCGCGGTCGATAAGCCGATCTCGGGTCTATTGACCGATTTGAAGCAAAGGGGCTTGCTCGATGACACCCTGGTGGTGTGGGGGACGGAATTTGGCCGGACTCCTGTCGCCCAGGGGAAAAATGGTCGCGATCACAATCCGGCTGGGTTCACCGTCTGGCTTAGCGGAGCCGGGGTGAAGCCCGGTTATAGCCATGGAGCCACTGACGAGTTCGGCTACTACGCCCGGGAGAACAAGGTTCACATGCACGATCTTCATGCGACGATACTACACATCCTCGGCGTCGATCATGAAAGACTGACCTATCGATATGCAGGTAGGGATTTCCGGCTCACCGACGTGTATGGGGATGTGGTGAAAGAGATTTTAGCGTAGCAACGTGTAACCGTGCGTTCCGCCGGTTTTTTCATCGCACCTCGCACACAAAATTTGCCATTCAAGCCCCGACATTTCAATTGCTCATCGTTGCTTTTCAGGCTGTGTACGGCATCTTTTCTCAACTAAGGCGGATGATTCCACCTCTGCTTTACGGCCCAGTGTTTAGAACCTGACTTTGATGCCGGTGGTCGCGTAGGGACTTGGGTCCAGCTCCAACTTTACCGAGTTGGCTCCTTCTCCCATTTCAATTTCCTGACCGAATTGGAATCCACCGTCAACGTAACCCCAAACAGGACCTTTTAACCGCCGGTCAAATCCGAAACCAGCTCTGATTGCCCGGTAATTCAGATCAACATCTTCGCTGCCCCCTGCCGGATCGGTAATGTTCCATCCGGCTCCGTTTAGCAATACCTGGGAAGAGATCAGACAATCGGGACTGGGAGCGTAAACAAGTTGGGCTCTGGGAAAGGTAAGCGCGAGGGACAGCTGCGGGCCGGGTTCGAAGATGAAACCGAGAGCCGGCAGAATACGTTCTTCGCCCAAATCCCGGGAATAGTAGGCTCCAAAAGCAACCTTTGTCGTCGCATTCCATTTGTAGGAAAGCAGGGCCAGGGAAGAGAGTGTAAAATCATCCGAAGTGAGGTTATCGAAGTCTGAGGCCCAGCCGGGTTGTAGCCTTGCCCAGAATTTCCACCGTTGTCCGAGGTCAATCCAGGCGTTGATCGGGATATCGATGCGCTGAAGGTCCAGTTCTGTTGAGGCAAAGGGAAGCGGTGCTCCCGAAAAATCGAACGTGTTGTGGCGATACTTCACGCCAGCGGTCATCCGGAACCCTTCGCGCATGAACACCGGAATGTTCGCTTCAGCCCCGTACTCGAGGTTTTGAAAAGTTCCCGCACCGTTTTCAACATCAGACTCACCCCCCCAAGAGAAGTAACTGCCGGCGACGGCGTAATTCGGGATAAAGGACTCCTCTGTCCGCTCTTGAGCTGACAGGAAGCCGGAAAAACCGATTAGGATCAAGATCACCGATGTCGTGGCCTGCTTCATTCGAGCTGAGTCTACGCGCCTCCACATCAAATGGGCAACCCGAATATGAAGCGTTTTAGTTAGGTTATCCGAACTATTTCTGCCGGATTGTGACGCCGTTAAAGCTCAGAAAGGGGCCGGTCAGGTTTTGCATAGGACAGTCTGGCCAGCTTTTCCGGTTTTGAATATTGATCCAAACCCGATCCCGCCAGAGTTCCAGTCGCCTCAAGGTCGATATTTCCATCTGGCTTAAGATTGTTTTCGGAAGCAAACACATCGATCACTTCTCCGATCACCAAAACGGTACCGTTCGCTTTGATATCAATTTTTTCGATAAGCTTAAGGTGCGTTGTTACACTCGATTCGGCAACAAAAGGAGCCGTGATTCCCTCTATCCACTTTGGGGTTAGGCCGACCGCTTCGAATTCGGAAATTTCCCGTGGGTATCGGGCTGAAGTCTGGTGGGCTTGTTTGAAAAACGACTCACCTACCTGGTTAAAAGTGTAGCTTCCGGTTTCGAGAATATTCGAGAGGGTATGTCGATCGACTGATTCCGGCCGCGAAACATAACCCAGTAAAGGTGGCGCGGAACCGAAATGGGTCACCGTGCTGACAATCGACAAATTCGTCTGTCCCGTTCCGTTCGTGGTTCCCACCAAATTCAAACTTTTATAACCCGGTAGAGAATTGACAAAATTAACCCGCTGGATTTTGTCCATCGCTTCGATTGATTTGCGACAGATATGTTTGAGTTCGGAGTTCATCGATAGACTGCTACGCTATAGGCATACTTTTCGGATGGAGTCCGGTGGGAAAACTCAAGGGTGACAGAGGGCCTCGATTTGCCGGGATTCGGGGCCACCGTGGCCGGAAGGCGACGGTAGGTGGAAGCATTGGACTAGACAATTCGATCCGAAACCAGAGAGACGCTCGGTTTGGATCTTCCCGAAAACCAGAGTCTTCATGAACATGTTTCGACTGTCCCCCATGAGCAAATTTTGCCCAATTCAGCATTGCTTGCACCTTTCAGGCGATTTCGGATTGATAACGATTATGACGAGCATATTTTGCCTGTCCCCATGAGTACCCATTGCCCGTCCCCATGAGTACCCAAAAATATTACAACGCACGTGGAGCTTCGCTGTAGAACAGTTTTTTTAACTGTTTTTATCAAGCTTTGGGAACTAGCTTGGGATGCAGGTCGGGGTAACGCGAACAGTTTGGAAAACTGTTTTACGGGACACGTGGAGCTTCGCTGTGGCTGCCTTCACGATTGCGAGGCACTTCTATCTTGATTTGACTGCTCTCGGTTTTAACCCACTTCTTACTGGTCCCGTTACGGGCTGCTCTAGCTTTTTGAAGGGATCGAGAGGTTGTCCCTAGCTGTTGTCTTAGGAATCAATCACGCCGTTTTCAAGAAAGAAATTACAACTCCCACGTTATGGCCAGCCTGAGAGTCTGACACTTTATCCTTATCCCATGCCACATATCCCACAAAATAAGGAGTTGTTGGTCGCTGGCTTCAGTATCCATTTTTATCATTTCCAAGTATGTTCGGAAGAAGATTCCATTTCCTCGACTTTATTTAATTCCGTCAAATTGTTTGGTATATCGACGCTTTGTGTATTGAATTCACCGCTAAAGGCAAGTAGCAGTTGGGCTATTTCTTCTTCAGTTAACTTTCGCTCGTTCGCTTCGGAGAGCTCCGCACGAATTTTTCCATTGATTTCGCGAATCGCAATTCTATTACAGACTTTTTCGAGGCTGCTCACAACTTTTCTCCGGCAGGAGTTTTTCGGAATGCCCAAACCCGGTAGTAGTTCTTTATAATTTCCTCTTTTCCTCATCGTCTCGGCGATTGCTTCAACTACAGTTGAATATTGGTCCTTTAGCAGTTGCCTTGCTAAGGCTGTGAGTATGGAGCGGTCATCAAGCGGGTAATTGACGAGCGAGTTGGCCGCGCATTTTCTAACCCGGTAATCGGAATCTTTCTTGAGGTACTGTTTTAGCGCTGCTAAAGCGCTTTTGCGATAGGATATGTATATGTCTGAGGCTCCTTTCAGCGCTCTCGCGATACCTTCGCGAACGGTGTCTTCTTTATCATTCCTATGGCACAAGAGCAGACTCAATACTCGGTGATCTCGGGCGACTTCCTCTTCGAGGGCCCGGGCGGCAGCATTTCGCTCAACCGCGGTATTCCTTTTGTTGCTCAATTTTTTCCACAGTAGTAACGCTGTGCTGTCCTCAAAGTTTTCGTCATAGAGTTCAAGTGCACTAATGATTTTGGATTGATTTGGGTATTTAGCTAATGCCTTAAGAAGGTTCGTTCTTATAGAGTTATCTCTCCGTAAGCTGCCTGCTAATTCCGAGTCGCCATACAGAGCCAGGCATGTAGCCAAACTGTTGGCATATGTCACATGGCCCGTTGTCCCGCAGAGCTTTCCTATCTCGAGCAATTCCCCAGTGGTATTTAGATTTTTTACTTCGCCTAAACTCTCGGCCAACTTCGCCAATACCTGCACATTCCCTCTTTTCTGTTCCAACCCTCCTAGGACCATTGCTTTAAGAAATCTTTCGACATCGTTCTTATACATTGACTGATTCAATTCTTCAGGATCGAGCTTTTTACCCATCAAAGTCAAGCCTTCAACCGCTGCCACTCGTAAATCAGAATCTAAATTTTTTGTTTTTTCGCTTTTAACAATTTTCTTCAAAGCTTCGATCACGTCTCCGGTGGTCGACCGATCCATAAGTCCGATTTTGCCGAGCGTCCTCGCAGCTGCTTCACGAACTTCGGCGCTTGGTTTTTCATGATCCGAAAATTCTGGCCTATTCAATCTACGGGGTCGTTTGCCCTTCGTTATCCTAACCAGAGCTCCTTCGGCCCGCTTACCAAACGGAACGATTCGATTGAAATTGTTTCCAAGATAAAACGCTTTGAGTGCGCGGTATAGTTCAAACTCACTTTTTGCGATCGAGATAACACCTTCGACGACGATAAAAGTAAGCACTAGCATATGAGCCACCACTGCCACCTGCAATCCCCAGAACGGGGTGGCTATTTGGGGGGTATTGTCAAATTTTAGCAGGTCAAACACAGAAGAAACGGCTTGATACAATAGGCTAAGCGAAAACCACGCCCACTGACTTATATCATTTATTTCCGGGTGCCATAAAAATAATGAATTGAGTGCATGAAAACTTATTGGGACACAAGCAACCAGCACCAAAATAGCAATAAACCCTTCATGTTTTAACCGGGTAGCTCGGGTGACTGCCTTGTCCTTAGCATTCCCGTCGAGAATTGCATTTTCGTTTGTGATCCACTGCTTGGCGACGCTCAGTGCCACGATGTAACAGATGGAAATAGCTGCAATCTCAAGCCAGCTTGACAATCGAACATCAGCTAATGGATAAAGCGCGAAATAAAATGCAGAAACAAAGATTCCAAAAAAGATTAAAATAAAAGTCCAGCGTATAAATAGTGCTGTTTTAGAAGTGTCGTTTCCGTCTGAAACTAGTTTTGACACATGGCCGAGCACATTGTTGGAGATACTTTCATCGATCCAACGGTAGGCTGCATACAAATACCGACCGACGTAAATCAGTAATGCCAAAATCAGAACGGGCACCAAGAAAGGCCAGTAAGTTGCAAAAAAGTCCAGGAACAGCGTGAGAGTTTTAAGCACAGTTTCGATCATGGTGGTCCCCGTTCCTGTTTTTTATTAAAAAACAATATGGGCAGCAAGCTTATATTTTAAAATTTCAAAAGCAAGTCATTGGCAGTTAGGTATCGCCACTTCCAAAGGAATTCCGATTTTCGGGCCGAATGTCCACAACTAGGCTATCTGGATTTACGACCAGCACTCCAATCGACAATTCATCCTCTAGGTCAATTAACCCACTTAAAAGAACGTGAGTGACTATTTTGGAGTGGCTAGAGATGACGATGCATTGAGAACCTTAGAGAAGAGTTGGGCATGGGTGTGATATTGTTCACACTAAGATTGCTAAAAAAAGTTAGCGGAGAGAGTAATCTTCTAGGAGAGTTTGGTAAGATTGAGATATCGTTCGCAAACCTTTTCGTTTAAAAACAAGGAATCTCTTAAATCAACCCGCTCTACCTTCTGCCCCAAGCAGCCGCTTCGCCGAGTGCTCTGGAAGACCTGCGGCCAGGATTTGATCGGCGGCGACGTGATTTTCATATTCGGTGCGGCGGAATTCTACGGTGCGCTGTTCGGCGTTCCAGAGTACCCACGTCGCACGGACGTCTTTTCTATCCGCGCCAGTCTCGCGGGACTGGCCGACGGAGCCTACGGTAACTGCCCATACCGCATCTTCGGCGAGGTGGAAACAATCGTCACCCACTTGCTCCGCTTGCCGGTCGAGTTGATAACCGGGCTCTCCGTCGTCGTACCGGGTTTCCCCGTAGATTGCGAGGCGGTGCACGTGACCCGCGAAGCAGACATCGAGGTCGCGGGTCCTCAGTTCCCCGAGGCTGGCGGAGGCAGTCAGGGCGTCGCGGATGTAGGGCCATTCCCCGGGACGGTAAAGGGCGGCGTGGGTGAGGACGGCCCGGCCGGGAAGGGGGATCTCCATGGGAAGTTGCCGTATCCAGCCGATGGCCTCTTCCGACAGCGAGCGAAGGGCATGGACCGCTCCCGCGCGAACGGGGTTCTTTTCCCACCCGTCCGGCAGGCTTGGCTCTCCGTTCTCTGCGAGTCGTGTGACTAATTCCTCGTGGTTGCCTTTAACACAATCTCCGCCCGCCTCCCGCACGAGGGAAAGACATTCCGCGGGCGAGGCTCCGTAACCGACAATGTCGCCACCAAAAACAATCCGATCGGCCCCGCTGGCGCTGACGTCCGCGAGCACGGCCTGGAGAGCCGGGAGGTTCCCGTGGATGTCGGATAAAATAGCAATTGTGGCCATGGCGCTATGGGGCATTTCTACAGGGAATCGCGAAGCAGGACAAACAAATTTCGCAGCGGGGCATTCAGCGGGCTGTAGGTAATTTTTACGTGTCGATGAAAAAACAGTGAGCCAATTCAGTCAGGAATTTCGCAGGTGACCTTGGAGCCCTGCATACCAAGGGCTCGGACATCTATGACCGGGAGTTCCATTACATCAGAACACAGCATTCAATCGTTTCCGTATACCGTGAAAGATTGGGGGTGGCTGGCGGAAGACGAAAACAGTCATCCATATTGGCGTTTGTTGATCAGGATCGCCCCGGCCGTAAGCAATCAGCAATTTCCCGGTGGTCTGTATGTCATTTGTCCACCGCATCTGCGGCCGACGGTGACTTTGGAGAAATCCCAGTGGTTGGAAATCCAGTTTGAATACGTCGACGATATTGCGTTTGCTCCAGTCAATACCATCCCTCAAATCATCCCGCGTGATCTATTTGCGATCATCGAAACCCTTTGTAAAAGCCGGTCTCCGGAAATGCTGCCCCGGGCGCGGGCGGTGATTGATATTCTCCGAAGTGAATCAAGACAGGATCACAATATTGAACATCAGAGTTTTCCGGAGTTTGCGGCCTACCTGATGCATAATTTGGGAAAAGATCTCAGAATCCCAACGATTGCCGAAGCGCTTGGTATGCGCAGTTCATTGTTTCGCCAAAAATGCCTGGAATGTCTCGGTATGACTCCTCTGGAATATATTAAAAAGGTCAAATTTGACACCGCAAAGAAGCTGTTGATTGCGAACGAAATCAGCATCGAAGAAATCGCGGAATGCATCGGTTATAACGACAGATCGGCCTTTACCCACGCTTTCAAATCCCGTACCGGCCTGACCCCGGCCCAATATCGTGACCGGCAGTCTTGACTGCGTCTCATCCTGATATGTCAGCCAATGTTAAAAAATCACACAGATTTTATAACAAAACCACATAGACAGCTTTCAAAACCTCGATATGATCAACCAACACAACACACGCAAATGATTCGCTATCAATATCCTATATTTATCGTAATTTTCCTGCTCTGCAGGGTTACGGCTTCAGTTTTCGGTCAGGAATCGAATTTTGACTGGTCGCCGCATAATCTGAAATGGCACGGGACATTGAATGGCGAATTCAAAGCTGGTGAGGCCCGTCAAGTCAGTCAGGCCGGGGTTACCCTGCCTTTATTTCAAAACGATCACTCCATGCTGTTCACGGATTTGCGAGTGAGAGAAGATGATCATCACAACGAAGAGGCCAACCTTGGTCTCGCCTTCCGAACCCTGGTCAACAGCGATTGGATTTTAGGGGCCTATGGATTCTTTGACCGGCTGACCACTCAAAGCGGGAACGATTTTGACGGAGCGACTATTGGTGTGGAGCTGATGAGTGAACTTTGGGATTTCCGGGTCAACGGTCATCTGACTGAAACCGATGTTCGGGATGCGGGCCCGGTGGGCTTGCAGCCGGGAAGACGCTTCGTGGAAGCTGCCTACGAAGGTATCGATTACGAATTGGGCCGACTTCTGCTGAGGTTCGGAAACTGCAGTGAGCTGCGCGGTTATGTTGGAGGATTTCACTATCAAAACGACGACAACCGGTTCGCGGATATATCGGGGCCCCGGGGTCGCCTCGAGTTGCGTCTTTTTGATGTCAGTTTACTGGGCGAAGGCTCAAGAGTCACTTTCACCGGAGAGATCCTGCACGACGATGTTCGGGAAACTGATATGTTCGGCGGCGTTCAGATCCAGATTCCCCTGGGAGGGACACGGCCCGGAAGCTTGAATCCATTTGGGGCGAGTGGCTGTTACCAAAACTTGACCAGTCTCGAGCGACGCATGCAGATGCCTATCAGACGGGATGTTGATGTATTGCCGAAAAAGCAAATGGGACCTGTGCCGCCTGCTAACGCTGCCCAGCCTCAGGACAACGTGGTTGTCTTCCCTGAGGATTTGTAATCGCAAATAATGGGGCTGAAGCGGAGAGTGATTTCCATTTCGAAGTTGGGAAAGTTAAAATTCCCCAGGTAGCTCAGCCACTCAACGTCAAACCCCGGGATGCAGTTAGGCCGCTACTCCTTCGCTTTCGGGGGCGCAGCTTTTTTCCCCTGAGGATTGCGGGTTTTGGGTCTTTCGATTTTCTCGGCTCCTTTGGGGAGGTTTTCCGGATCGAAGGGAACCAACTTTCCATCGGTAAGCGTCCTCAGCCTGATATCTTTGATCTGAACGGTGTTTTGATTACCGCGATGGAGCTGAATTGCGATGAGCCCTTTTAAAGCGCGTCCTTCCTCATCGTGATCGGTTAGCTCGGAGGTGACTTTGCCGTTCACTTTATGAATGAGGTGATTTCCCCGGGCGATCACGGTGAACTCGTTCCACTCGGTCAGGTCAACTTCCACCGGCTCATGTTCGGAGAGTAACCAGCGATGTCCATCGGGGTCGAGCATGACGTTTTTACCGTTTAATCCGAAAATACCACGCCCTTTTTCTTCATAGGTCATGCCGGTGTGCTGAGTCGCGGGGTGGATATCGCACTGGTAGCCGGAGATGACCCATTTTCCGATATCAGGTCTCTCGCGACTCCGATACTGAAGCCCGGAATTGTTATCGCCAATCACCCGGACAGTCGCCCTTAATTCGAAATCGGTGACCTCGCCCCCGCGGTAGATCAGAAAGGTATTGTGCTGAAGTGCCTCGGGGCCATCGCAGGTTCCGGTGATGACACCGTCTTCGACTTTCCATCGTTTCGGATCACCGTCCCAGTTGGTGAGGTCTTTGCCATTGAACAAAGAAACAAATTTTCCGGCTTCGTCGGCACTAACCGTTGAGATTAACAGACTGGAGAGGGCAAAAATCGGAATACAGAACCAAGGCTTCATATCGACCGATTTTAGAGCGTTTTTGCAGGGGAGCCAGAACGCGTTCGTGGATAATGACGCCAATTTCACCTTGCAGGCTGGTGCGGGCGGAGTAGTGCTTTCTAAAATTAAATCTCATATTTTAGATTTAATTAATAAAGGTTTCTTAGATATAAGCATGCCTTGACTTTACAAAGGTCTCATGCGCTGTAATGATTGGGGTGTTTACGGGTGCTGATAATATGAAGTTTGGTCCATTATTTTTCGTGGGATGGGTGGTTGCGGTTTGTGGTACCCACAACGTGCAGGGGCAGGTGTCACTCGATGAGGCTGTTCAGATGGCGTTGAAATGCCACCCTCAATTACAGGCAGCGCGGGCCGATGTTGCGATCGCTCAGGCCCGGTTGATTGATGCAGGAAAGTTGGAAAATCCGGTCTTTGGTTTTGCGCTGCAATCTCAGGTGGCGGATGGCCCGGATCGGGAGGGGGCGATCTCGCTGGCCTACAGCCAGAAATTTCCCGTGACCGGTAAGCTCCTTTTACAGAGGGATTACGGGGTGATGGATATCAAACTGGCCTGCGCAGAAATCCGGGAGGTTGAGCGGCAGTTTATCGGCGAGGTTCAAAAACATTACATCGACGCGGTAGGGGCTTTGGCTCAGGTCCGGGTCGTGGAAATGCTGGAGCGGGATGCAGATAAATATATCGAACTGGCCAATGCGCAGCTCAAGCGGGCTCAGGGTTCGGAGTTGGATGTCAGTGCAGCAGAGACGGAAAAACTGCTCGTTTCTCAAAGTCGGGAGCTTTTGCTCTGCGATTACCGGGAGGCGCTCGCGGAGCTTCGCCCTCTATTGGGGATGCCGGAGAACGAGCCGCTTAAACTCAGCGATTCACTTTCCAGTGTGACGAGACAATTGAGAAGTACGGTGCGGCTTTCCGTGCCTGAATCACTCGAACGATCCGATGTGGTCGCCGCACGGGTTCGGCACCAGCGGGCCAGAGTGGGGGAAAAACTCGCCCAATCAGAATCGGTGGAGGACTGGGAAATTGAGGCCGGTTATGATGCGGAACGGTCAATCGATGAGCCGATCGGAGCGGAAAGGGAACGATTTGTCGGGCTCGGAGTGAAGATCCCTCTGCCAATCCGGAAAAAAGGTCAGGGAATGATTGCCGAGGCAAGGGCTGAGGCGATGAAAGCTGAACTGGAGTTGGCAGCCGTAGAGGTGAAATCGCGGGCCGAGGTGGCATCCCGGATCGAAGCGCTCTGCCGATCGGAAAAAACGATGGCGACTCTGGAAGACCGGGTGTTGCCGCAGCTAAGGACCCGGGAAAGACAGACTCGGGAAGCTTACGAGCAGGGGCTTGCCAATTTTAATCAGGTCGTTCTTCTTCAGCAGCAGCAAAGCCGGACCAGTGAAACTCTGATTCAGGCACAACGCGATCAGGCTCACGAGTTGGCGAAGCTTCAGCTTGCGCTCGGGACTCACCCGCAGCTGAAAGCTTACGATCCCTGCGAATGCCCCACTTACTGTCCGGGGACAGAGCCGAAAAACGCACCTTTTGCTCTGCCGGTGTTGAATTCCGGAATTCGCGCGATGCCGGTGGAAGCTGAGGCGACTCCGGTGAAGACGACGCGGAAGAAGCCACTGAAAAACTTTTTCCATCAACTGTCCAAAGGAAAAGGGGAATAGCCGGTTTCCGCCTCGACTTTGCTCCGGGGTTTCGCCACACTCGCTTCTCATGATGAGTGGGATAAGGTCGATCTGTGTTGTTATCTTCTGGTTGTTGGCGACTGCCATCATTCAGGCTCAGGAACCGGAGGTTGGGCCCAAATCAGGAAGTCTCTATATCGTCGGCGGAGGACGGATGCCGGCTGAGATGGTCGACCGCTTTATCGAGATGGCCGGCGGAAAGAGCGTGCCGTTCGTGGTGATTCCGACCGCCGGGGGCGCATTGACCTATAGTGACGAGAGCGGGGAGTTTCTGCGGAACCGGGGCGCGACCGACGTGACGGTGCTCCACACCTTCGACCGGGAGCTCGCTGACACAGAGAAATTTTGTGCGCCTTTGAAGAAGGCAAAAGCGGTTTGGTTTGGTGGCGGAAGGCAGTGGCGCCTGGTCGATGCCTACAAGGACACGCTGATGGAAAAGTCCTTTCACGAGGTTTTGGCACGGGGTGGTGTCATCGGCGGGTCGTCGGCGGGGGCTACGATTCAGGGAAGTTATCTCGCCAGAGGCGATACCCGGAACAATCAGATCATGATGGGGGACCACGAGGTTGGGTTCGGCTTTTTGAAAAATACCGCGATCGATCAGCATGCTATCGCGCGGAACCGTCATTTTGATCTGTTTCAGATTCTGGCGAAACGACCGGAGCTCCTTGGAATCGGGATTGATGAAGAAACCGCGATCGAGGTGAAGGGAGACCGCTTCGTGGTGAGCGGTTCGAGCTATGTGATGGTTTACGACGGAAACTTCTGGTCCCGCGAGGGTTCCAGTCTCAAAAAATTACCTCCCCGTGAGTCGTTGTTCTATTTCCTCAGACCGGGGGATCGCTACGACTTGAAGAAGCGGGCCGTGGTGCGTTAAGTCACTTCCGTTTCCGGTTCGTCCAGTATTCGGGCCATTCGATGCGTTGGCCCTCATATTTCGGCCACTCCCAGACCGGCCAGGTGGGGGATTCGTCGCGGACCTCCCGATACATCGCCTCCAGCCGGGATTTTATCTGATTTAACTCACCAGTTTCCGTCGCTGCGAGGTCGTTGGTTTCGGCGGGATCACTCCCCAGGTCGTACAATTCGAAGCCGGTCAGTTCGGCGGATTTTTGAGCGTTTTGTTCCTCTTCCAGAAGGTCCGCTCCGCGATTGAACTGGGGACCGGTAAGGCGGGCCGTGATTTTCCAGTCGCCATCCCGCATCGCGACCTTCACGGGGGATTTGGCGCGATTGAAATGCCAGTAAAGTGGCACTTCCCGCTGAAAGGGCTCACCCTTGAGCAGGGGCAGAAAGCTGGAGCCATCGATCTTCCGGTCCCGGGGCGGTTCGATACCGGCCAGTTCGCAGAGCGTGGGAAGCAGATCGACTCCGGAGACCGGGGTATTCGAGCGGCTGTTGGCTTTGGTTTTGCCGGGCCAGCGAAGAATTCCCGGAACCCGGATGCCGCCCTCGTATATCGCGCCTTTTTTATCGCGAAGCGGGCCTGACGAGCCGTAGGGGTGCATCCCGGTGATGGCCGGACCATTGTCACTCGTAAAAAAGACGAGCGTGTTTTCCGTCAGTTTCAGGTCATCCAGTGCATCGAGATAGCGACCGAAGGCGTCGTCCATTTGAGTGATGTTGCCGTGGTGAGCCCGCCGGGCCGGGTCGGGGTATTCGGCGTAGAGCGCTTCGTATTTCGGATCGGTTGCAATGGGCTCATGCGGTTCGTGGACGCAGATAAACTGGAAGAAGGGTTTCTCTTCAGTGCGACTTTTGCCCTTGAGCCAGGCGATGGCTTCGTCAATCACGAGTGGGGCGGCATAACCTTTCAGCGGACCGACGGGGATTCCGTTCCGGACAAAGTTATAGGGATCCCGATGGTTGGGAAGGGCATTGTTTTGCGTCGCGAACCAGTGATCGAAGCCGTGATCATTGGGCTGCGGTTGCCCCGGGAGATTGAACAGCCCGTTCAAATGCCATTTTCCGACGTGGCAGGTCTGATAACCCGCATCTTGCAGAAGCGTTGCGATCGTGATTTCCTCCGCTTTGACATGCATCGGCGACATGAAGGGGATCCAGTTGTGAATTCCAACCCGCCACGGGGTCCGTCCGGTTATCAGGCCGGTACGGGCCGGGGAGCAGTTTGGCGCGGCGGAGTAACATTGGGTGAATGTCAGTGACTCCGCTGCAAAGGCATCAATCCGGGGCGTTTTAATGACGGGGTGCCCGTAGCAGCCGAGGTCGCCGTAACCGAGGTCGTCGCAGAGAACGACGGCGATGTTAGGCGGTTGCTCCGCATTGAGCAGGGTGATGGTAGTGAGGAGGCAAAGGAAGAAACATTTCATTATATTCTTATTTTCGACCCTCCTTTGTCACCCGGAAATTCAGTTGCTGCGCCTTGCTCTCGGGCGGTCCGGCGACTGGTCGTTGGCACCTGTCGCTGAACGGGGTCGTGGTTGCAGCGGTTCGGTTTTGTCGAAGCCTTTTTCGGCCCGCAGTGTGATCCGCTGGGTGCCGGGACGCAGCGGTTCCTGTACTTTGATCTGTTCCTGAGTGATGACCTGTGGCTCAGGGCTCACGGTCTCGATGGCCCGTTCCTGATCCTGATCTTTTTCAAACTCAGCGGCAAAAAGCCCCATTTGGTAATCGATTAAAAAAGCTTTGGCCGCTTTGGCGATGAAATCAATTTCGTCGTTCTGGGAGTGGCAAACCACAAGGCGGTACGCTTCATCCATGACGACGACGAGATTGCCGCCATCGTAGCCAAAAGCGAGTTGGTCCACTTTGCGATTTTCTTTTTTAAAGTAAAAGCCGATGTCATCCAGCACGGTGACGACGTGAGCGACCCGGTCCTGAGTGAAGGGAACGTCGGAGTAAATAATGTCCCCTTCCTGAGCGAGGATCACGCCGAATACGGAACCGGCGGACTTGAGGCCTCCGAGGCTGGACTGGATGGTTTCCACTTTCATTTGTGACCGCCTTCCATGTATTCATTGAGCCCGGTCGTAAAATCCCGCATCGACACCCGGCGATTCTGAATCGCTCCGACAACCTGCGGGTTGGCGGGATCGGTACTCTGATCGAAGCGGAACCCGATTGTCTCCTCACCATCATAGATATAGGCGTAGGAGACGGCATTCATTTCGAGACGCTCCCCAACCAACAGGGCGCACTCCTGAAGCACCATCAAATTTTCGGCAAACCGTTCGGTGTCCTGATAACCGGTTTGGCCATGTGCATTTCCGCCGGAAGCGCGAAAATAACGTGGCGTCCTTGTGGACAACGCTTCATTTAAAGCGGCCTGAACCGTTTCGTTTTCCTGACTCATGTTGTGTTTGGGTTAGCGTATGAAGAATGCCAGAATTCCTTTTCGTTGTCGACTTCAATCAGAAAAGCCGGACTACAAATACTCCTGGTAAAGAGGTTTAATAATCAGCTCGGGAACCACGACGTGAGCGGGTAAGCGGGCGATTGCGGTGACCATGGCGCCGATGTCTTCGGGGTGGACCATTTTGGCTTTGACGTCTGCGGGGACCTCTACGGGACGGTCATCGAGAAGCGGGGTGTTGGCTTCTCCGGGATAGATATTGGTGATGCGAATTCCGTTGCCCGCTTCCTCCGTTCCGATTTCAGTTCCGAGTGCGGTGGTGGCGAATTTCGAGGCGGCGTAGGCAGCTCCGGCCAGGGGCAGGGCCCGTTTTCCGGCGATCGACGACACGTTGAAAATGAGACCGTCCTGTTTGGCTCTCATTCCGGGAAGGACGGCGTGAAGGATGTTGAAAAATCCGGTTGTATTGATCGCCATGATCCGGTCGAAATCAGCAGGATCCAGATCGACCATTTTCCGCTTCGCGACATTGATTCCGGCGCTGTTAACCAGAAAATCGATGGGCCCGAGTTCGGACGTCGTTCTTTCGATCAATTGCCGGGATGCCTCGCGATCTGAGACATCGCAGGCGATCACTAACGGTGGATTTTCCGAAAAGGTTTCGGCTGCTTTTTTCAGCTTTTCTTCGCTTCTACCAGCGATGACGACGCGGCACCCCGCCTCGGCGAGTGACTTTGCGATGCCGAGCCCGATCCCGCTACCGCCACCGGTAACGACTGCTACTTTTCCAGATAAACTCATGTCCTCTCTTCGAAGACTTCTTACTACGAGTCAATCCGGAAATTCTTATGAGCGAATTGGTTGTGCAGCTGATTTCACTCTGCTGTATCGGCCTATTTCCAGCCGTCGTTCCAGAGAATGTGGGTTCCACTTTTGCCCGGGACGATGATGTCTTTCCAGCCGTTTCCATCGAGATCCGCGATGCGAATTTGCAATCCGGTTCCGGGACCGCTTCCTGCGGGGCCGCTGGCGATTTCCTGCTTGGACCAGATCATTGTATCGGTGTTCAAATCGTAGTAGTGGACGGTGTTAGGATCTTCAGCCCCTTTATCATTTCCGGAGTGAGCGTAGTAACGTTTTCCGGTGATGAGCTCCGGCGCGCCGTCGTTATCGATATCTTCCCAATTCAGGGTGTGGGCCTGAGAGAACTTTTTGTCGATGAGGTGTTGGCGCCAGTTGGTTGATCCATCGGCTGCAGGGGCGAGTTGCTCCTCCCAGTAGAGCCCGTAGTTGTGGCCGTCGCCCCAGACGAGATCGTTGTCCCCGTCGCCGTCGATGTCGAGAATCAAAATCGGGCAACTCGCGTGGGGGAGGGTGAAGTCATTGTGGTAAACCCATGGGCCGGAATAGGCCCCGGCTTCAGGCTGCTCAAACCATCCCTGCATGAAAACGATGTCCTTCCGTCCGTCGCCATTGATGTCGCCGAGGCCCTGACCGTGGCCGTTTAATCCTTCCCCGATGGTGTGGCGCTTCAGGATGGGCTTTCCATTCTCATCTTCCGCGAATTGATAGGCTTCCATTGGATTGGTTGCCTTCCACTGATTCTCCAGCCACTCGGGTTTCCCGTCGCCATCGATGTCTTCGAGAAAGGTCGCTTCGTTGTTTTTCGTGCCGGTATCGATCAACTCGTGGACGGCCCAGCTCTCGACGGAGTCGTAATCTTTCCCCGGATTTTCATACCAGTTCACGATCGGAAGGGTGAAAGCTCCGGCGACGATATCGAGATCGCCATCTCCGTCGACATCGTAGAGATGCTCGGAATTGTTCTGCATGTAGTCTTTTCCGAAGGGGAGGATTTTGCGAACTTTCCGCTGTTTGAAATCCGGATTCTGGTACCAGTATTCGCCCGATGTGATGTCCAGCTTGCCATCGCCATCGATGTCGCCCACGGCGATGCCTTCGTTATTATCTTTGTGAAGCTGCTGCACTCTCCATTTCAGCACTTTTTTAGCCGGTTTCTTTTTCTGCTGGGCGTAGATCGATAGGCCACTCAGAAGTGCGATCACTAGAATACTGGAAAAAACTCGCTTCATATCGGCAGATCATAGCTCAGGGACGGTTGAAAACCATTGGCACAAATCGGCTCTGTGAATTCATCCCGATCGCCCTAATTTGACCGCGATGATAAGGAAATTCTTTCTCGCAATCCTGATCCTTTGTAACGTGGTCGTTCTCCGCGCTGATGACCGTCCCAATATCGTTCTCTTCATAGCGGACGACGTTTCCTATGATGATATCGGCTGCTACGGGCACCCTCACATCAAGACCCCGGCGATTGATAAGCTCGCCGCGAATGGAATGCGATTTGATAATGCCTATCTCACCACCTCCAGTTGCAGTCCGAGCCGGTGCAGTATTATCACGGGCCGCTACCCGCACAATACCGGGGCACCGGAGTTGCACGTCAAGTTACCGGACTCGCAGATTCGGTTTCCTGAGCTGCTGAGAGAGGCGGGCTACTACACGGTGTTGTCCGGGAAAAACCACATGTTCGGGAAGACTGACCGGTCCTTCGATAAAATCACTGCGGGAGGTGGCCCCGGAAAAGAGGAGGACTGGGTCGGTCACATCGAGAACTGTCCCGAAGATCAGCCGTTTTTCTGCTGGTTTGCATCGACGGACGCTCACCGCGACTGGCAGATCAAAGCTCCGGATCCGATTTATAAAAACGACGAAATTGTGGTCCCGCCCTATTTGATTGATAGCGACAAAACCCGGAAAGACCTCGCTGATTACTATCACGAAGTGAGTCGTTGGGACCGGTATATCGGACTCGTCACCGAAGCGATCCGGGCCCGGGGTGAATTGGACAATACGATGATCATCGTGCTGGCGGATAACGGTCGCCCTTTTCCCAGGAGCAAAAGCCGGCTTTATGACAGTGGGATCAAAACACCGTTTGTGGTTCATTATCCCCGGCTCATTTCCCGGGGTGCAGTGAGTGACAGTCTGGTCAGTGTTATCGACATCGCAGCGACGGCGCTTGAGATTGCCGGAGTTAAGAAATCGGAGACTATTCAGGGGCAAAGTTTCCTTCCGATTTTAAAAGACCCTGCGGCAAAGGTTCGGAATGTGGTGTTCGCGGAGCATAACTGGCATGTCTACGCGGCCCATGAACGGATGGTTCGATACGGTGATTTTCTCTATATCAAAAACAACCGGCCGGAATTGCAGAACCTGTGTCTCGAAGCCATTCAGTTTCCCGCCGGAGAGGATCTCGTAGCCCAACACAAAGCCGGAAAAACGACCCCGGCTCAGCAGAATATTTTCCGGAAGCCCTGTCCGGCGGAGGAATTGTTTCAAGTGAGCGAAGATCCCGAACAGCTTAACGATCTCGCCAACGAACCGAACTTTTCCGAAGCGCTCAACCGGGCCCGGAAACTGCTCGATCAATGGACCGAACAAACCGGTGACAGCCTTCCTGAAAACCCCACTCCTGATCGCGGGGCGCCCGGAACCGAGGGCCAACGAAATCCTCATGCTGAGTTTCCCGGCGAGTCAAAAGGTGCCGCCGGAATCAACCATCCGGGACCGGTCTAAGTGTGTTGGGGACACTCGTGTTCGGAGTTGGTAGAGTCGTCCCGTAAAAATGCGGATCAGTGTGCCCGTAACACGGTGGGATTGTACCCTGTACAGTCCAAAGTTGTACCCTGTACAGTCACATCGGAGGCTCCTTTTTTTCTGTTCGGCTGAATCGGTATAACTACCCGAAACTGAATCAGTTGTCGGTCCCTTATGCGAGGGTTTTCCTTGCCAAAAAGCGGAGTGATTTCCGGTACGAGAAAGCCCGGCCCACCGCAAGCGATGAACCGGACTTATTTCCCCCCAAATAAAGACTCAGACGCTGGGTAGCGCCTGAAACTCCATGCTCAAGAGTAGGTCATTTCGCCATCAAAGTCAATGACAATTTTGCTGCCCTCGGGGTAATTCCCATCAAGAATCTTCATGCTGAGAGGGTCGAGAATCTCTTTCTGAATCACTCGTTTTAAAGGTCTTGCACCATAGGCCGGGTCGTAACCCTCTCGTGCAAGGTGGCTAAGGGCAGAGTCGGTCAATTCGAGGCTTAAGCCCAGAGCTGCGATCCGCTTCTTCACCCGCTCGATTTGGAGGAGAACAATTTCTTTCAAATTATTTTCGCTGAGTCGATCGAAGATTATGGTTTCATCAACTCGGTTTAAAAATTCTGGCCGGAAGTGACTCCTCAAGGCGTCCGTGACCATTTGATTTCGTTCGGAAACATCATCGGTGTTGAGAATATATTCGCTGCCGATGTTGCTTGTCATGATGATCACGGTGTTCTGAAAGTTCACCGTCCGTCCCTGACCGTCGGTGATCCGGCCATCGTCGAGAACCTGGAGGAGCACATTGAAGACATCAGGGTGTGCTTTTTCCACTTCATCGAAAAGGATCACGGAATAAGGCTTTCTCCGAACCTGCTCGGAGAGCTGGCCACCTTCCTCATAACCGACGTATCCCGGAGGCGCGCCAATCAGTCTGGCGACGGCGTGTTTCTCCATGTATTCGCTCATGTCGATCCGAACCATGGCGTCTTCGTCGTCGAAAAGAAATTCGGCGAGAGCGCGGGACAGTTCGGTTTTACCGACACCGGTAGGTCCGAGGAAGAGGAATGAACCGATGGGGCGGTTTTCATCCTGTAACCCGGCCCGGGCCCGGCGGACCGCATTTGATACGGCCTGAACCGCAGCTTCCTGCCCGATCACGCGGTGGCCGAGACGGTCCTCCATTTTCACGAGCTTGGAGCGTTCGCCCTCCTGCAGTCGGGATACGGGGATATTGGTCCAGGAGGAAACCACCTGTGCGATATCCTCTTCGGCGACTTCTTCGTTGAGAAGGCGGGAGGTACTTTGTTTTTCCTCCAGCTGTTGCTGGGCGGCGGCCTGAGCGGCTTCCAGGGAAGGCAGTTTGCCATATTGAAGCTCACTGGCCAAAGCGAGGTCGCCATTGCGCTTGGCGCGTTCGATCTCGTTTTTGACGTGCTCAATCTCTTCCTTGGCAGAGTTGACCCGGTCAATGACGGTCTTCTCATTCTGCCACTGCGCTTTTAATCCGTCGGATTTTTCCCGAAGGTCCGCGATTTCTTTTTCTACTTTCGCGAGGCGATCAATACTGGCTTTGTCCGACTCTTTGGTTAGAGCCTGGCGCTCCATTTCCAACTGCATCGCCTGACGTTCCAGCTGATCAATTTCAGTCGGCATACTGTCCAATTCGATTTTGAGTCTCGAGGCGGCTTCGTCGATCAAATCGACGGCTTTATCGGGCAGAAAACGATCGGAAATGTAGCGGTCACTGAGCATGGCCGCGGCAACGATCGCCGAATCCTGAATCCGGACACCGTGGTGAACTTCGTAGCGTTCCTTAATTCCGCGGAGAATCGCGATGGTGTCCTCCACCGATGGTTCCGCGACATTGACCGGCTGGAAACGTCGTTCCAGAGCAGCGTCTTTCTCGATATACTTGCGGTATTCGTCCAGGGTGGTGGCACCGATGGCGCGAAGTTCCCCGCGAGCCAACTGTGGCTTCAACAGGTTCGAGGCATCTACGGCGCCTTCACTGGCTCCCGCACCGACAATGGTATGCAGTTCGTCGATGAAAAGGACGATTTCCCCGTTACTCGAAGTGACTTCTTTGAGGAACGCTTTGAGGCGGTCTTCGAACTCGCCCCGGTATTTGGCACCGGCGATCATCGCGCCGATATCCATCGAGATAAGTCGTTTGTTTTTCAGAGAATTCGGCACGTCTCCACTGACGATTCGCCGGGCGAGGCCTTCGGCAATCGCGGTTTTACCGACGCCGGGTTCCCCGATGAGGACCGGGTTGTTTTTGGTCCGGCGGGAAAGAATCTGCATGACGCGCCGGATCTCGTCGTCCCGACCGATAATGGGGTCGATATCTCCGCGGCGGGCGATCGCCGTTAAGTCGGTGCCGTATTTCTCGAGGGCCTGATATTTGCCCTCCGGATCCTGGTCTGTGACTTTCTGGCTTCCCCGGATTGAGGTGATCGCATCGGTCAGGGATTTTTCATTGATGCCCTGGGCTCCCAGGACCGTTTTTAAATCACTGGATCCCTCGGAGAGGAGTCCTAAAAGCAGGTGTTCGACGCTGGTATACTCGTCGCCCATTTCGTTCCGTTTTTTCTCGGCGACGTTGATGACCGCCCGCAGCTCACTGCTGAAATAGGTTTCCTGACCGGGAGAGCCCTGAACCGAGGGCAGTCGATCGATCGTCTGTTCCAGCTGCTCGATAATACGGTTGGGATCGGCCCCGATTTTTGAGAAAACCGGACGGGTCACGCCGCCTTCGTCTTTTAGAAGGGCGTAGAGCAGGTGAAGAGAGCTTACCTCGGCATTATTCTTCTGCTGAGCCAGCGCCTGAGCCGCCTGGAAAGCTTCCTGAAGTTTTAAAGTAAATTGGTTTGGATTCATTGCTTATAAAGTGGGTGTGTTGATTGTTATTAGCTTTGACCTTCATTACAGTTTTTTGTTCAAAAAATCTTTTCCGGTTTTGTGATTCATTTTTTGGGAGGCTTTGGCTAACATCCTGCCTGTTCGATAGAGAAGCGAAAATACCACACCAATTCCTACCATTTTGAGAGTCACGATTGTCGATCACCCTATTATACGAACCCGGCTCAGTCGTGTCCGCGCTGTTGAAACAGATACCGAGTCTTTTCGCCGGCACCTCCACGATATCGCCCGCCTGATGTGTTTCGAAGTGTGTCGGGATTTGGAAACGGTAGAAGCGACGGTACAGACGCCGCTGGTGAAAACGACGGGGTATCAGCTTGCCCGTCCCGTCGTTCTGGTGCCGATTCTCCGTGCCGGGGTGGGGATGCTTCAGGGCTTTATCGAAATCCTTTCGGAAGCCTCAATTGGTAATATCGGGATGTATCGCGATGAAGAAACGCTGGAGCCGAAAAGTTACTACAGCAAGATGCCGCAAAATCTGGAAGAGGCGGAAGTGATCCTGATCGATCCCATGTTAGCCACCGGTTGCAGTAGTGCCGAGGCGGTGACTCAACTGAAACAAGCTGGAGCGAAGAACCTGCGCTTTGTCTGTCTCATCGCCTCACCCGAGGGAGTGGCCGCTTTCAACGAGGCGCATCCCGATGTGACGATCTATACCGCGGCCGTCGACGAAAAGCTCGATGAAAACGCCTACATCCTGCCCGGGCTGGGGGATGCCGGGGATCGATACTTCGGCACTTAGGGCCGAATTACCTCGCAACGAGTGACCGGATCAGCGACATGATCTGCTTTTTCCGTATGTCCCGGACCGGTTTGGTCGATGAGGCCTGGATGAAATACTGAACGTCTCCGGTATCGAAAACAAAGAGGTAAAACTCCATCTCAAAGTCTTTGGGATTGGCAATCAGAGTGACATCGAGAGTGCTGAAGATAGCGGGAAACTTTTTACCGACTCCGTTGACCTGCCCGGATTTATAGTTGGCGGCGTGCTTCACTTTGATGGATTCGGACACTTCGAACTCCTCAATAATTTCATCGAGGATATCTTCCATCCCGAGAGATCTGTCGTAGCCCGTTTTTTGAAAGAAGACAGATGTCGTTTCGTCAGGGCTTTCCCAGCCAATCAATGTGGTATCGGTATTTCGCTCTGATTTTTTCCAACCATCCGGAACGATGACCGACAGTTTATCTTCGGCAAAGACGACTCGTTCGCTACCGGCGGAAAAAGCGTGATTCGCTATAAAGATCGCCAGTAGGAAGTAGAGTTTCATCACACCGTGAAAGACAGAATATTATCTTTCAGTTCCGGATAAAATTCGAGAAAATACTGATCGAACTCCCGGTCTTTTTTCACAATTTCCTCTTCGGCGCCCCGTAAATTTGCGACCGCCGGCGTGACCCGGCTGACTCGCTGATAAGTGAGAGCCTGTCCTTCCAGCGTTCCATAGGCGCTCAACCAATTGTGGGCCCGCATTTTCGAAATGAGCCCCTGGGTTTTCCGGCTCAACCCGGTGGATGCCACCATCGCCATCGTAGCGTAGCCCCGCGAAATGGTGGTATCTTTATCCTCCGAGGAGAATTTTTCCCAGTGCCTCGTCAGATAGTAATCGAAAGCGATGTCGACGATAATGCCGGCGAGTCTGCGGCGTTCCGGAGAGACGAGGTCCCTCGCTTTCGCCACCACAGCGTGTTGATCGGTGAAACTGTCGATTTGGCGATGGAGCAGAATTCCCGGCATAAGTCGTTCGGCCACCTTTTCAGGAAGCAGATCGACCGAATCGTACCGCCCCAGGTAATCGGCGAGGACGTTTGCAGTGAGAATATCGGGACTGCGCCCTTCGGAAAGATGGAGATGTGCGAGGAGATTCAAATTAAGTTGCCTTTAGAGAACCGCCTAAACCGGTACCGCACAAGTCTTTCGTGCAGGTCCGGAGAATGGAGGGTCAATCCCGGTGATAGGGCTCGCCTTTCAGCAAGGTATGGACCCGGTAGATTTGTTCCAGCAGGACGACCAGAGCCAACTCGTGTTGGAGGGTGAAACCACTCAGCGACCAGATGCGATCCGCGGAATCCCGAACCTCTTTGGTGTGGCCATCGGCTCCGCCGATCAAAAACGAAACGGATTTTACGGCATCGTTTTGCCAGGTTTGAACCTCCGATTCGAAATCCCGGGTGGTGAGCTTTTTGCCCCGTTCATCGAGCACAATACGAATTGACCCTTCCGAGGCATCCAGCAGGTAGCGGCTGTTTTTCTCTGCCCCCGCTTCTTTCTGCTGCTTCATTTCCAGTCTCGTATACCGGCGCAAGCGCCTGGAATACTCGTCGATACCGGCTTTGGCATAGCTCAACGAGGGTTTGCCGATGGAAAGGATCTGCCACTTCATTCTGCCGTAGAAACTGTGGGGAGATTGGTTTTTCGCAAGCTGACTCTAATCCTCCAGCTAATATAACAATTTCATAAGATTAGAAATTCTTATCAACAAACGTTTTGACCAAATTTGTTTCCAAAATAAGTTATTCTCATCATGGAAACAATAGGTCTAGTTGAGCGTGAATATAATGACGAAGCGGATGCGCGAGACATCGCGGGCATCGCGAACGGCGACCGGGACGCTTTCCAAAGAGTGCACGACCGGTATGAAGGCCTTCTCTACGCAACGATTTTTAAAGTGCTGAACGATCACTGTGACGCGGAGGAAGTCCTCCAGGAGGTGTTCTTCTCACTCTGGAGGAAGGCGAATCAGTTTCATGAAAACCGGGGTCGCCCTGTGACCTGGCTAAATTCAATGGCGAGGAACCGGGCGATCGACCGCATTCGGATGAAGCAGCGCCGGGCAAAGTTGCGCGACGGGTTCAACGACGAGCAGACGGTGAATCCCCAGATGCAAACCGCTATCAACGGAAGTCAGGCGGCGACTCGCCGCGATGCCTGCCGTGCGGTTCGAAGCGCGATTTTGGAACTCACTCCGGTGCAGCGGGAAGCGATCGAGTTGTCCTATTTTGAAGGGCTGACTCAGAAAGAAATTGCCCGGTTGCTCGGTGAGCCGCTGGGAACAGTCAAAGCCCGGATCCGCCGTGGATTGGCGAAATTGAAAGATACTGTCGAAACCGAAGAGGAGTAGTTTCGGCAGGGGAAAGGGAGCCACCTCGAAGTTGAGGTGGCTGCTAGCGAAATGAATTTAACCGAGGTTTTCCGCGATACGGCGGCAAACTTCTTCAACGTTTTCACGACTGTTGAAGGCGGAGATCCGAAAGTAACCTTCACCGGCTGCTCCAAATCCCGCTCCGGGAGTGATGACCACATTGGCTTCTTCGAGCATGCGGTCAAACATGCCCCAGGAATCCACACTTTCAGGACATCCCACCCAAACGTAGGGTGCATTGATTCCACCGAAGACCTGAAGTCCCAGTTTTTCGCAGGCTTCGCGAAGCAGTTTGGCGTTGCCCATGTAGTGTTCGATCAGATCGGCGACTTCCTTTTTGCCCTGCTCGGAGAAAACGGCGGCAGCTCCGCGCTGCACGGGGTAGCTGGCACCGTTGAATTTGGTGCTGTGGCGGCGGGACCAAAGTTGATGAATCGGAACTTCGGTTCCGTCTTCGGTGGTTCCTTTGAGGGCTTTCGGAATGATCACGTAGGCACAGCGAACTCCTGTGAATCCGCCGTTTTTCGAAAAGCTGCGGAATTCCATGGCGCACTCTTTGGCACCCTCGATTTCGAAAATTGATTTTGGAACGTCGCTTTCCTGAACAAACGCTTCGTAAGCCGCATCATAGAGGATGATCGCTTTGTTTTCGCGAGCGTATTTCACCCAGGCTTCAAGCTGGTCGCGGGTTGCGGTGGCTCCGGTCGGATTGTTCGGGTAGCAGAGGTAAATCAGATCGACTTTCTCCTCCGGAATCGCCGGCACAAACTGGTTTTCCGCCGTGCAGGGAAGGTATACGAGACCTTCGTAAGCTCCGTTGCTGTCTGCATCGCCGGTGTTGCCAGCCATCACGTTGGTATCAACGTAAACGGGATAAACCGGGTCGGTGATCGCGATTTTGTTTCCGGGGCCGAAGATGTCGAGAATGTTTCCGGTGTCACACTTCGAGCCATCGGAGATGAAGATTTCATCAGCGGAGATACCGACTTCTTTGAACTGGTTTTCCGCAATCGCTTCGCGAAGGAAATCATAGCCCTGTTCCGGACCATAGCCGCGGAAGGTCTCGCGATTTCCCTGTTCGTCGACGGCATCGTGCATCGCCTGGCGGACGGATTCGGGAAGTGGCTCGGTAACATCGCCGATTCCGCAGCGGATCAGTTTCTTTGCCGCATCAGGATTTGCTGTGGTGTAGGCATTCACCCGGCGGGCGATTTCCGGAAAAAGGTATCCAGCCTTGAGTTTGAGGAAGTTATCGTTAATTCGAGCCATGATCTTTTAGTTATCTGATAATTGCAGCCCTAAAAAGTCGTAAGTTGGCGTTTGGGCAACGTTTTTTTCAGGGATTTCGGGAGTGATTTGACTACTGCCACTGCTTGAGTTGTTCGGGAAAGGGGCAATCCCGGCATTCGGAAGCGTCTTCGAGGCAGAAATCGTGATAAATCTGAAGGAGAGCCTGTTGCTGAAAATATTTCCGCGAGAATTTCTTGGCTTCCGGGGAGCCTTCCCCAAATAACCGGAGCTGGGCCCTGCGGAGTTTTTCATTGGAATCAACACCACCCATTTCGGCAAAGGTCGACCAGAGATCCTGATGTCGCCCGAGGCACCAGGGAAAAATCACGTTGCCGAGGATATCGCGCTGACGGTCCTTTCCGATCAGTTTCATCGGCGATTTGGACGGTTTCGAATTCAAGGTGTAGTGATTCTCCCAGTAATCGTGACTCAGCTCATCGCAGCGGGTTTCCCATTTCTTCTCGAGATCTTCCCCGGGGCGTTCCCAGATCACGGTGAGAAGATGCCAGCGATTCAGAACTGCCGCGAGCGCTCCGACCCGCCGCTGGGGATGGTTCATGGGGCGGGTGCCGGACAGCTTCCACTGGATTTTCCGATCCTCAGTTTCCGGCTCGACTTCCGGTCTCACTTTCCACCAATGCGACCAGAGCGTTTTTAAATAAGCCGAAGCGTCTTCCGAGAGCGAGGAGTGATAGCTTTCCGTTTCCATAAAACCGGCCGCACCGAAAATTCGGGCTTCTCGCTCCGCAGGGTTGAGTGATAGCAAATCGGGCAGGGGGTTCCGCTGGGATAGGATGGCCATCGCGGTTTTGTTGTAGCGAAAGCCAAGTGCTTCACAGATGGCCTGAAAAATCGTCTGCCGCGCCGAGGTGGAGTCCGCCATGGCTTTGAGCCGGTCATATTTCATCCGGGCGCGGAACTGCGCGGCCGATTCAAGTAGGGATGCGACCGCTTCGTCCGACATGTCGTGAAGCGGGGCGAGGCAGCGACCGGGAAAGGCCTCCGGCAGGTCGCGGGCCCGGGCGTAGAGGAGCAAATTTTGATCCAGCTTGAGTTGTGGCACCGATTCGTGACGGGAATTCCGGGTATAGAATTCGTCACTGCTTTCGTTAAGAAATATATGTAGAATTACGCCGTCGAAAGCATCGTTGGCACCGTGGCCGTGCTGTTCCCAGCTTTTGGAATCCAGTTCGATTTCGATATCTCCCCGACAGAGTTCGCCATCGATTTTGACCGCTGTTTCCGTAAAGTCCGGCCCCGAGCTGTGGTTCCAGTGACCGAATTGGACGATTTCGATTTTCTCGCCCTGAGTGCCCGTGAATTCCCGGCCGAATTCGCCGCCGAACCACATCGCCTGGAGATCCATCTCCGGAATCTCGAGGATTTTCGGTTCGTTTAGCACTGAGGGCGAGCCGAGAAGGGACTCACGAAAGTTGTCATATTTCTCAGCGCCATCGGGAAAGGGGACGATCGACATCTGCCACACTAGCTCAGATTACCCGCGGTGTCAGTTGGAGGCTCGTAGGTAGATCTTTAAATTTTTCTGACCGCGAATGTTATACCAGATGTTGAGCCCTTCCCGATGGTATTCGTTGACGACGCCCTTTTCATCTTTTGTCTTGATCGTGTCGGCATCGGGGCGGGCGATCACTTCATAGGTTTTGATCTGCCCATCGTAACCTGCGACTTTCTCGCTGTATTCGGTTTCGGTGAAGGTGTATTTCACGTTATCCATCGGAGTAATCAGTTTTTCGGCTGATTTCTGGATGGCCACCGCAGCGAGTTGCCCGGCGAGACCATCGACTTTCTCACCGACCATATTTGATTTCAGCGCTTCCATCGTCTTCTCGCGATCTATGATCCAGGTTCCTACCAGAAAATTGGCGTTTCGATCAGTATCCGGCAGCGGAATTTTATCGCAGGAGATAAGCAGGAACGCACTGACCAGTAAAAGGAAGGATTGGGAATTCATCCTTCGAGGCTAGAACGAAACGTGGATTCATGCAAGTTTACCGGGATGCGCTAATTGAGGTCTGGCAAGGGGCGGCGACTCTGGGGGCATGATGAATTCAAAAGGGAATCGCCGTCATTTTCTGAAAGGACTCGGAGCCAGCGTGTTCCTGCCGTCACTTGAGGTCTTCGGCGCGACGAAAAGTCCTCTCCGGATGGCTTACGTCTATACTCCGAATGGAATCATCATGCCGAAGTGGACGCCGAAAGACACGGGCGATCGCTGGAAATTAACGGAGACGTTACAATCCCTGAGCAAAGTGCAAGGTGATCTTCAGGTCATTACCGGGCTGGCTCATGACAAAGCCGAACCGAACGGCGATGGCGGGGGAGATCACGCCAGGGCTACTGCGACCTTTCTGACAGGGATGCAGGCGCGAAAGACGGCGGGGGCGGATATCAAACTCGGGGTGTCGGTCGATCAACTCGCCGCTGCCGGCGTAAAGGGGCAGACCAAGTTAAATTCCCTGCAACTCGGTTGCGACACGGTTCGGAAAGCGGGACGGTGCGATTCGGGTTACAGTTGTGCCTATCAGTTCAACTTTTCGTGGAGCAGCCCGACAATGCCTCTGGCTCCCGAAATCGATCCGCGTCTGGTATTTGAAAAGTTATTTGGCAGTGAGTTCTCCAATGAGGATAAAGCCAGCCGGGCCAAGCGAATTGCCCACCGCAAAAGCCTCCTCGACTATGTGATGGATGATGCGAAAAGCTATCAGCGTAATTTGGGGTACGCCGATTCGCAGAAGATAGATGAGTATTTAAACGGGGTCCGTGAAGTGGAGCAAAAGATCGAGAATGCGGAGAAATTTACCGCCCAGCTCCCGATGGGGGAAAAGCCGAAAGGAATACCTTCTGACTATGACGCCCATATTCGAATCATGTATGATTTGATGTTGATGGCTTTTCAGAGTGATACCACCCGGGTAGCCAGTTTCCTTGTGGCGCACGATGGTAGTAACCGGAGCTTTCGGGATATCGGCGTGCCGGACAGTCACCACGGCTTGTCACACCATCGTGAGGATAAAGAAAAGATCGCCAAGCTGAAGAAGATCGATAAATTTTACGTCGAGCAGTTTGCCTACTTCCTTGAACGGATGAAACAAACCCGCGATCACACCGGGGCGAATTTGCTGGACCAGTCGATGATTGTATATGGCGGCGGAATCAGCGACGGGAATCGGCACGATCATGACAACCTGCCGGTGATCCTTGCCGGTGGCGGAGGCGGCAGTTTGCGGAAAGGACGCCACATTAAGACTGACTCAGCGGTTCCGATGACTAATTTATATTTGTCGTTACTGGAGAAATTCGGCACCAAAGTTGACCGGATGGGGGATAGCACGGGGCGGTTTGATTTGATATAAAAAACACCTCTTCAGATCATCGACCCGAAGAGGTGCTTCCGTGAAGGGATATAGTTCGGAAGTGGGTTACGAGGGATTACTCTGCGCTGCTTTCAGTCGGCGTTTTGCCCTTGCATTTGGTGCAGGCCTTTTTGCTGTCACACTCGCCTTCGCATTCTTCACCTTTGCAATTGCTGCATTTTTTGCCGGAGGTTTTTCCGTCCTCACATGTGCATTTAACGCAGCCTTCGCATTCGCACTCGCCGCACTGGCAACCGCCACATTCTTCACATTTCGGACAATCTTTGCAGGTGCATTCCGGAGCTTTTTCCGGTTCGGCATCCTGCGCGAAAGCCTGGGGGATTGAGAATGCGAATGTCATCGCGAGAAGGGGGAGGATGAGTTTTTTAATATTCATTGGTTGGGTTGTTTTTTATGGTTTGGATTAGTCGTGGTGCGCCGAAGGAACCAGGTCCTTACTGGCAAATACACCACAAATTACAACACGTCGGTCCCAAAGATATCATGGGGATTTTTTGAAAATCCCCGAAAAATGGTCGATTATTTTTTTATTCCGGTTCTGTAGTGCATAAGCCGGAAATCGATCCGTCTTACCTGCTTCTCCGGTGTTAAAGCCGAGGCTGATTGAAAGGTGTTTCGGGAATTTTGCCGCTCGCTTTCTTTCTTAAACGAATCTGTAGTTCCTTCATGAGGCTTTGGGTCGCTGAATCGGGATTAATAGCGAGATTCCGAAATTCCCGGGGATCGGAATCATAGTCGTATAACTCAACGCCTTCTGCTCCTTCAGCCCATTCGGTATATCGCCATCTTGGCGTCCGGATGCTGCATCCCATCACCGGTTCGCTGAGGCGGTCGTCCGCGGGCCGCAAAATCTGAGTGACCGCTTCTTCGTTCTCCCATTCGGC
This sequence comes from Verrucomicrobiales bacterium, assembly GCA_029213005.1. Lineage (GTDB taxonomy): Bacteria > Verrucomicrobiota > Verrucomicrobiia > Verrucomicrobiales > DEV007 > Arctic95D-9. The sequence goes on along the minus strand of JARGPI010000004.1, from coordinate 197,841 downwards.
GAGGGGATCATTGAGTAGCGGAACCAAACTGCGACCGGCACAGTGTTTCGGTATTTCGAGGCCGCCTGCGTCGGATACCGTTGGATAGATATCGGTAAACTCGACGATTTTGCGGCAAATCTGTCCGTTCCCGCGGGCTCCCGGGACACTGATAATCAGAGGCGCTGCGGCGCAGGGCTCAAACAGAGTTCGTTTCTGCCAAATTCCGCCATGTTCCCCGAGGTGATAGCCGTGGTCGCTCCAGAAAACGACGATTGTCTTGTCGAGAAGATCGTTGCTTCTCAAGGTTTCCATGATTCGCCCAATCTGAGCATCGACAAAGGAAACGGTCGCATAGTAGGCTTGAATCGCTTTGAGAAGCGTTGGTTCATCGAGGTTGTAATGTGGAATCGGGCAGTTATGGGCGAACGCGGCTGTGGGGATATCGTCGCGATCATCCTCCGGAGCGTAGGGCAGGCGCAGCGACTCGACGGGATACCAGTCGAAATATTTTTTCGGCGCGACGTATGGCGTGTGGGGACGGAAAAAGCCGACTCCGAGGAAAAAAGGCTCATCCCGGTGTTCGGCGATCCACTCCATCGCCCGGGTCGCGATCATTCCATCGGTTTGTTCCTCATCGGTACCATCGGCTGCGAGCCAGCTCAGGGCTGCGCTGATTTTGCGGTGAGGTTCGGCATTGAAAATCAGGGCCTCGTCGTGTTTGTCGCGGCCGTAGGGGTTGAAGGTTTCCTCCCAGGATGGCGGATCATCGAAGCCGTCGGTTCCGATGGATGCGGGGACGTTGTAGTGGTAAATTTTACCGACCCGGGCGGTTCGATGGCCGGCGTGTTTAAATTGTTGGGAGAGGGTGACGACGTCGGGGCGTTCTTCGCGAAAGTGACGGTCCAGATCGTAAACTTTAATCTGATCGGGCCGTAGTCCGGTCATCACTGAGGCGCGGGAGGGATTACATAGCGGGATTTGGTTGTAGGCATTTTTGAACAAAACTCCCTCTGCGGCAAGCCGGTCGATGTGAGGTGTTTTTGCGATGGGATCTCCGAAGCATCCCAGAGTGGCGGCAAGGTCGTCGACGGCGATAAAAAGAACGTTTTTCGGAGAATCTGCGGCGCTCGCAAAGGCAAAAAACAGGATCGGAATGATCAGGAAGACTGGTTTCATTCCCGCCATCTTAGAGGTTGATATTGCGGGCGGCAAGGTGAGGGATTATAAACTGGAACTTTCCCCGGATTGAGGGGTTCATCCTTTTTGTTATGGAAATGAAGTCACAAGGAATCACTGTTTTTTCCGCCCTTACCGCGCTCTTTTTATCGAGCTGCGCAGACAACCCGGCTGACAACGTCAGCAAGGCATCGGTCGAGAGTGTCTCTACCGAATCGGAGGCATCGGCTGCCACTCCTGCAGAACCTGCGGAGGTTAAAACCTTTGTCCTGTCCGATACTTCGAAAATTGAGTGGGTCGGCTCGAAGGTGACGGGCAGCCACAACGGCGGGTTTAATAATTTTGTCGGTAAATTCGAAGTTGCCGATTCTCAGCTGGTTCCAGGTGGTAAACACTTTGTGACCGTCGATATGGCATCGGTTTTTTCGGATAACCCGAAACTGACTGAGCATCTCAAAACCGCAGACTTTTTCGATGTGGAGAAATTTCCTATCGCCAGGTTTCAGCTGAAGGAGGCGGTATTAAAAGAAGGCAATCAATATGATATCTCCGGGATTCTCGACATGCACGGCGTCGCCAAGAAGATTACCTTCCCGGCGACACTGGAGTTCAGCGGGAAAGAAACGCTGCTCGATATGGAAGCGGAATTCGCGATCAATCGTCAGGATTTTGGAATCAGTTTCCCCGGGAAACCGGATGATTTGATCCGGGACGAGGTCGTAATGAAATTTGATGTCAGCGCGCTGCCGGGTGAACCGCAGGAGTTGGTACTGCTTGATAAAACGGAGCCCGCCCCGTCCGAGGAAGGTCGCCGTGAGAGAGGCAAGGGGGATTTCGGTAAAGGTAAGGGCCGCGGCAAAGGGGAAGACTGGCGGAACATGAGCGAAGAAGAGCGCGCGGAGCGTCGTCGCCAGTTCATGGAGGAGATGGACAAAAATAAAGATGGTCAGCTCGGCAAGGACGAAGTGCCTGAGAGAATGTGGAATTTTATGGGTCGCGCCGATAAAGACGGTGATGACCGGGTTTCCCGTGAAGAGGGCGAGGCTTTCCGGGCCGAAATGAGAGCTCAGATGGAATTGCGGGAGCTAACCGGTGAAGGCGGTTTTCCGGGTCGTGGTCCCGGAGGCGGCAAAGGGCCTCCAGGTGGAGGCCGCCGCGATAGTGAATAGGATGGTTTGATGAAACGGTACAGGGTACCGTTTGGGATTGTACAGGGTACAATCGTCTAAATTCGCAATCTAGTTACCCCGGTATTGGTAAACATGCCCGGAGCGAAGTTTTCCGCCCTGAACGTGGAAAATAATGGCCGGGCTGGAGACTTCGTCATGGCGAGTCGTCGCTTTATTCTGCGAACGGTAAACGAAGGTGTCGTTGGTTGCGCGGTAGGTGACTTGCTGCTTCCATTTGCGTAGCGGTTTTCCGCAGTCGTTGACACGATAGGACTGACAGCGTTTCTTGAAGGTCATGGCCTTGACGTTACCTTTGGCACGGGCTGAAAGTGAACCGCGGGTCTGTGCTTCCGCATTCGAAGCGAACCCTAAAATCACAGCAGCAGTGAGGATTAGTACGAGTTTATTTAGGTTAATCATAATTACAATAATCAGTATAATTAAGGTTAGTTGTAATTTTTATAATTATCAAGAGTTTAATTTGAAATTTAGGGGTGAAGAACTTGGAAATTGAACGAGGATCAAACGCCCTGAGTACTCATTATCCATTTCATTATGTCTTCATCGAGTCTGTCAATTTCCGACGGAACCCCATCGCCATTAGGCTCAACAAGGAGCTACGGGGGCTCTGTTAATTTCGCATTGGTCGCGCCACGGGCCGATGCCGTCGATCTGTGTTTATTCTGGGACGATGCGAATCCCGGAGAGGAGTCTGCGAGAGTCCGGATGAGCGGAAAAACTCTCGGCGTATGGCATGTGGAGATTGATGGTCTCCCACGGCATTGCCGCTACGGGTTTCGCCTTCAGGGACCCTGGAAGCCGGCTGACGGTCACATGTTTAACCACCAGAAGCTGATTCTGGATCCCTACGCAAAGCTGGTCGATGGAATCAGTCTGCACCACAATTCGATGCGGTGCCGGATGCCGAACGGGAAAAAAGATCTCACTGACAGTGGGGCATTTGCTCCCAAAGCGGTGGTAATCGATTCGGACCCTTTTGATTGGCAGGACACCCGGCGACCTGAGATCCCGATGGGCGATTGTGTTTTTTATGAGGCGCACGTCAAAGGACTCACTTTTCAGAATCCGGATATTCCCGAGGAGCTCAGGGGGACCTATGCGGGGCTGGCCCATGAAGCGAGTCTTCAATACCTGAAAAAGCTGGGCATCACGTCCATTCAGTTGCTCCCGGTACACCATCATTTGGATGACGGCTTTCTGCTGGATCGCGGGCTGGTGAATTATTGGGGGTATAACACTCTCGCCTTTTTCGCTCCGGAATATCGCTACGCGGCAACGGACGATCCGGTTACGGAATTCAAAGAAATGGTTCGCGCCTTTCATCGCGAAGGGCTCGAGGTCATTCTCGACGTCGTTTACAACCATACCGCTGAAACCGGGATTAACGGGCCGACCTGTCTGTTCCGCGGGATCGATAACGCAGCCTATTACCGAACCGGAACCAGCGATCCCGGAACTTATGACGATGTGACCGGTTGCGGGAACAGTGTGGATATCTCCCAGCGCGATGCGATGAAGCTGGTACTCGACAGTTTGCGATACTGGGTCACGGAGATGGGAGTCGACGGTTTTCGATTTGATTTGGCGGCGACTTTAGGGCGCGATCCCAAAGGGTTCACGAATAATTCGGCCTTCTTCAGAGCGGTTCATCAGGACCCGGTTCTGAGTAACGTAAAAATGATCGCCGAGCCCTGGGATATCGGATTGGGCGGTTATCAGCAGGGCAACTTTCCGATTATCTGGTCAGAGTTGAACGGTAAATTCCGGGACTGTGTCCGTCAATTCTGGCGCGGTGACCCGAAGGTCGTTGGTGAATTTGCGACCCGCATCACCGGAAGTGCTGATTTGTTTGCTCACAACGGACGTCCACCGACGGCCAGCTTGAACATGATCACTTCTCACGACGGTTTTACCCTCTTTGACCTGGTGAGTTACAACCACAAGCACAACGAAGCGAACGGCGAAGGTAACCGCGACGGTGATTCCCACAATTTGTCCTATAATCACGGGGTTGAGGGGCCGACTGACGATCCCGAGATCATGGAGATCAGGAAGCGCCAGGTGAGAAATTTCCTGACCACATTGATTTGTTCTCAGGGAGTTCCTTTTATCACCGCCGGTGACGAGCGGTTGAGAACCCAGGGTGGCAGTAACAATGCCTACTGCCAGGATAACGCGATCAACTGGGTTAACTGGGACAAAGAAGATGCGGAAGCTCAGTCGATGAATCGTCTGGTTCGGAAACTGCTCGATTTCCGCCGGGCCAATCCTTCCTTACGGAAGAAGCGGTTCTTTACCGGGAACAAGATGAACGGCACCGGGCTGGCCGATGTGACCTGGTTGAATATCAAAGGTGAACCGAAGGGAAATTCCGACTGGGCGGTCGATAAGTCGGGTGCCTTCGGGATGATGATCCATCGCGAAGCCAGTTTCCGGAGGAAGCCTTTGTCAGGATTTTTGCTCTTTGTGTTCAATGCGCGACCCGAGGATATCAATTTCCGTTTTCCTCAAAATCCCGATTTTCGTTGGGAGTGTATCGTTGATACCGTCGATGAAGAAGGGGAACCCACTGAGGAGCAGGCAGATCCGGGACAGGAGATAAAAGTCGTCGGGAAATCGATGCAGATCTGGCGCGAACTGGGATGATTTTCCATTCGAAATCTGTCACAAATCATCGAAGAGATACAATCATTTGCATAGCATGCAGCCGCACCACCACAACGATTCGGTTATCCGGATTCCTGAAGATCATCCCATTTTAGGAATGGGGGCAATGCGACGGATGGTGATGCACCATCCCCGCGCAAAGTTTGACGAGGAGAATCTTCTCAAGTTATTGAGAAGCTCCTATTGTCTGTCTCTCGATGAGAAACTGAATATTCTCCGCCGAATTTCCGGAATGAACCAGACTCAGGTTGACGGTCTGCTCCGTCTTCTTGTTAACGAGCACGAGAAGTTCGAATTTATTGCCGACGAATTCCCGGAAGATGTGGCTGAGTTGGTCGAACGGCGGATGAAAGAGATAACCGTTGCGGTGGAGCGACGTGTTTTGCTCAACAACTAACCGATTGGGGCATAAAAAAAGCGCGCCAGTTTCCTGACGCGCTTTTCCGAAATTTATAGCGAAAAAAACAGGGAGTAACCTTAGGCCGGTTTCCCTTTACCAACTTTACACTGGCCGGAAAGCGATGCGCCCTCTTCCATTTGTAAGCTGACGGTTGTGACGGAGCCGGAAATCACAGAGGATGGAGCCAAACGACAGGTTGCGAACTCTCCGCTCCCATCGATTTTCCCTTCAACTACTGCTGATTCAGCTCTCACGTTTCCGTGAACGTCAGCGTTTTTTCCGATTACGACGCTCCCTTTGGAGTTTATGTTCCCTTTGATAGAACCATCGAAAATCAAATCGGTGGAACAATTAATGTCCCCTTCGATCTCAATATCACTAGCTAAATGGCTGCTCACGGCTTTTCTTGTTTGTTTGGTGTTAATGGATTGAATTATCGACAGGTAAATCCCACACGAGTTTCAATTCGTGCCGACAATATAAAAGTCAGTGCGGTTCGTCAAACTTTTTAAAAACTATTAAAGCTTTGATTGAAAATTTGAAGACAAGCGCTGGTTTGCTTTTGACGTCTCAGCGTTTATGTTTCTTAGCCTTTTAGTTTTGTAAATCTCGTTGGAAGTTTTGGCGGGAAGTCTGTAATTCATGGCCGACAAAGTTCTCTCAGCGAATCGATCCCAGCTTGGGCATTCATTTTTGAATGCGATGTGGATTGCCGGTTTTCTTGCTGCGATTCAAATCGTTGCAGTGGCCACTGCTGTGATCAAACGTTCTCCGATGCCGGAACAACCGGTGGTGGCAACGCCTGCGACCAACGTGACGATTCCGGATGACTTTGATCCGTCTCCGCCACTGGTACCCGAAGGAACCCCGGAAGTCCCGACCGATATTCCGGCAGAAAGCCCTCAAATTGATCCTCAACCGACGGCTCCGGTCACCGATTCCAAAGTCAACCGGATGCCGGCGCCTGATTTGAATGAAATTACGGATCCCGTTGGCGATGTTAATGACTCGCTGATCTCCATTTTGATTGAAAGCGGAATGGAGGATCGGGAGCACGGGGATTTGGAAGGGGCGCTCAGCGCTTTCCTTGATGCGGAGAAGAATTTACCGGATCACCCGAGAGTTCTCAGCGAAATCGCGGGGACCTACGGCGAAATGGGAAAAATTAACGAAGCTACCGAGTATTGGACCAGGGTCGCTGAAATGGGAGAGATCGTCGCGGGACCGTTTTACCAGATCGCGACCAAAGTGCTCAATGGTGAGGATCCTTCGATACCCGAGGTTGAGATCGGTAAGTATTTGAAGATCGGGAAGCTGAATCTGAAACGTCAGCCCGTATCCTCAGACGGTGAGTGGGTCACGCTGACCATTCCCATTGTCGGGAAAAAAGGTGAAAGCATTTCGGGTAAAGAAATGGATCTCCGCGTCTATTTTTACGATTTAATAAACGGAGTGACTCCGGGCCAAACTACCGCCACGATATCCTATGATTTCCCTTCAAAACCATATAATTGGGCCGAAAACCGGACGGAGGAAATTGAAGTAATTTATCATCAGCCGGTTTTTACAGTTGAACAAAAGCAAAACTTGGGTGAGCGGGTTTATTTTGGTTACGTGATCGAGTTATACTACCGGAATCAATTGCAGGATAGTGTGGTGTCTTCTGATGAGCTCAGGAGTCTCCGTTTTCCGGTAATCGAGCCAGTGGAAGAACCAATCTCTCCACAAGGCCCTGACACTTCTTTATTTCCCAAAAACCGTTGATCTGATATCCGAGCATAGATGAGTTCTCCTACTGTTTTGTTAATTGTTGATGAAAACGAAGCCGATCGTATGGCGCTTGCCCAGGCTTTGGCTGGCTCGGTGAATATGATTCAGGTCGCGTCGACACCTGAAGAAGCGATGGGGATCATCAGTAATCTGAGCCATCTTTCTGCGATGGTCGGTGCTATCCCTGAAACGGATGGTAGTTCGCTCTTTGATTTCCGGGACCACGTTTATAAAACACTGGGGCCGTTTGTAAGCGCATTCTGTTCCCGGTCAGATATGTCGCAGTTCTATGGGCGGGTGATCACGGGCGATAAGTTGTTTTATAAGCCGGTCGAAATTCCAGTGTTGAAGGAATGGTTGGCGGAATCAGTCGGGCTGCCTCCTCAGGTTCAGGCGCCGGTTCCGGCAACGTCTACCGTTCCGACCGTTCCTCAGCCTCAAACTTCTTCCGTTCCGGTCCAGACGCACACCGGGCCTCAACCCACGATGGGAGAGGAAACTCAGGCTGGCGGAATCGAAGCCTACGAAGAGGATTTACCCGTCGGTATTCAGATTGGGGATTATCGTCTCGATCGGATCATCCAGAGGGATCGGGATTTTGCGCTTTATGAAGCGGAGCAGACTTCGATTAACCGAAAGGTTGCTATCAAGACACTTTACCGGAAGCACAGACGGGATCCAGTGTGGGTTCAGGCTTTCGTGAATGAAGCCAGTGCGCGGGCCAAAGTGAACCATCCCAATGTCTCTCTGGTTTACGAGTGCGTGCAGGAGCAGGGCGTGAACTTTTATACGCTGGAGTTGGTTGATTCGCCCAGTCTCGCCGATTTAGCAGCTCAGAGGACAAGCCTGAGCGACGACACGATTTGGGGGATTCTTGAATCCTGCTGCAGTGCCCTGGAATATTTCCGAGCTCACCAGATGCAGCATCGTTTGTTAACTCCGCAGACGATTCTGTTGCAGAACGGGGATCAAACCCGCATCGCGAACCCGGTGAAAAGCATCGGGGGCATCCTCTCTCCGGAAGAGGAGGTGCAGCAGATGCAATACCTCGGTGCGGCATTGAAGCCGTTTATCAGAAAAGGCGGAACCGATCCAAGTCTCTATTCCTTGATTGATCGAATGGGTGAGCCGCGAATCGACGGTATCAAAACCATCGACGGTCTTCGCAAAGGGTTAAATGCTGACGTGCAGGCAAAGACGACGCATCTCGCCGGTGCGAAGACTCCGGAACTGTCTGACAAAGAGACCAATAAGAAAGCGCTCGTAACCGGCTCCCTGATTGGAGCAATTCTGGTTCTCGGTGGGATCGCTGCCTCCTTTTTTCTGAAGAAAGCGCCCGAAGTTAAAGAGTACAACACATTTTCCAAAATTCCGGCGGGCCCGTTTCCTTATCAGGATGGGGCGATGATTGACCTGCCCGAATTTTGGATGAGTCAGCATGAGGTGACGATTGCCCAGTATGCGGAATTCCTCGAGGACGCGGAATCGAAGCCCACTTCACTCGAAGCTTGGAAGCATCCCGATCAGCCCGAGGATAAAACCTCCTACCGTCCGAAAAACTGGACGGATATGTATGACGCTGCCATGAAAGGAAAGAAATTTCTCGATGGACCGCTCAATCCAAACTGCCCCGTGACCGGAGTGGACTGGTGGGATGCTTTTACCTATGCCCGCTGGAAAAACGCCCGCCTTCCGTCTGAAAAGGAATGGGAAAAAGCGGCCCGCGGCCGGGCCGGGGAAATCTATCCGTGGGGAAATGAGCTCGATTACTCGAAGTTCAATTCCGGGATTGATCAGAAGGATAAAGACGATCAAAAAGCCGGTTCTGTCGATGGCTACCAGTTCTGGTCGTCCGTCGATGATCTCACGCTGGATATGAGTCGTTATGGTGTGACCGGAATGGCGGGGAACGTCACCGAATGGACGAATACCTGGGATTCACATCCGGATAATCCGGACATGATGGTGCCGATCAAGCGGGGGGCATCATTCGCCACATCGGAGAATTTTGAATCGACCTCACGCCGTGCAGCGGAGGAGGCCGGGGAGCGGAATTTTTACACGGGGTTTCGCATCGTTTCTGATGTCGAGCCCGGAACCGATCCCGATTATTCTCCGCCTGAGCCGGAACGTCTCACCAATATGACCTCCGCACCTCCTGTGACCGGTGGTAGTAAGGGTAAAGGCGGGAAAGCTTCAGGTAAAGGCAAAGGAGCGGCTCCACCTGCACCGGCGCCTGCCGCTCCTTCGGATTGGGATCCGGCTGACGGGAAAGATCCCTTCTCCACCATTTTTGCGACTCCGGCCAAGGGGTAAATCTGCATTATTGAAGAGAAGAGGGGCAGAATCGTTCCTTTTCTCTTGAGCGCACTTTGGTTTAAGGGTATTACCCGCGCATGGAAAACGTGATCGTTATCGGAACAGGTTGCGCAGGTTGGACTGCGGCTATCTACACTGCCCGCGCAAACCTCAGCCCACTGGTTATAGCTGGAGAACAGATCGGCGGACAATTAACCACAACGACTGAAGTTGAGAATTTTCCCGGCTTTCCGGAAGGCGTCATGGGCCCTGATCTGATGATGCGGATGCAGCAGCAGGCTGAAAAATTCGGCACCCGGGTGGAATACGACCGGGTCGACGGCATTGAGAAGATCGAAGGCGGTTTCAAGCTCAAAACGATGAGCGGAACGGGCTACGAGGCGAAAACGATCATCATCGCAACGGGTGCAAGTCCCCGCCATCTTGGGCTTCCGAATGAAAAAGAATTGATCGGCCACGGGCTGACGTCCTGCGCAACTTGTGACGGCGCTTTTTATCCGGATGTTCCGGTTGCTGTGATCGGCGGGGGCGATTCCGCTGCTGAAGAAGCCAATTTCCTGACGCGTTTTGCCAGCAAAGTCTATCTGGTTCACCGCCGTGACGAGCTGCGCGCATCGAAAATTATGAGCGACCGGGTTCTGGCCAATCCAAAAATTGAGCCACTCTGGAATTCTCAGGTCACTGATTACATCACCGATGAAAAAGGTGAGATGACCGAGATCGGATTGAGCAACACTCAGGACGGTTCCGTTTCGAAAAAAGAGGTGAAGTGCGTGTTTGTTGCGATCGGGCATATCCCGAATACTTCTTTCCTCGCCGGCACCGGAGTGGAATTGGATGAAAACGGATACATTCTTCAGAAGTCCGGCACTCAGACCAGTGTCGAAGGCATTTTTGCAGCGGGTGATGTTGCTGACCATGTTTACCGTCAGGCGATTACTGCGGCAGGAAACGGCTGTCAGGCAGCTCTCGATGCCGAGCGGTATCTCGCTGAAATGGAATAATTCCCGTTAGTTAAGACTCCTTAATTTCAATAAGCTTGCCCCATTTCTAATGTAAAGTTAGGATGAGTCGTTCTTCATTCTACCTCCCGGTCTACGTGTCATGAAAAGTCTTTTCTCAATCTTTGGTATCCTCGGTTTTTTAGCTCTTCCCTTTACGGTTCAAGCTCAGTTTCACCAACCGGGGCAGACGGCACCAAGACAGATGAACAGCATGGTTAACGGGAATTCGGGCTTCAACGGCTCCAATCTCGCGAATCGTCAGATCAGGAGCGAAACGGCTTATGTGACACCTACTCAGATCAGTAGTCAGAACGCAGGGAGCCATGTGAAGATCAAGTTCAAGAAGAAGATGCCCAAAGAAACCAGTATCTGGGGGCGCGCCGAAAACCATTCGGATGGAACTTATACGGAGACGATTTCGGATATTGAACACGTCCAGGCGGATAACCTGGTAATCCAGCACACCAAAAAGAAGTCACTCACCGGCGACGATCCTATTGTTCTGGAGCGGAAGATCACCTTAAATCCAAGCGGCAATCCAGACGAGGTGATGATCTATGACGGTCGGGGAAGTTATAAGTATCGCGGAAAGTTCGTTTACGATAATTTTGGACGCGTCATCGAGCAGCGCCTGTGGAGTTCTTCCGGTGCGCCGCTTCGCAAAGTGGTCCAGAAGTATGACCATCAGGGCGAACCGCTCCCGCTTGAAACCTACGATTATTCCAAGAATATCCCTGCTGACCTGCAACTGGTTGTGACTCAAACCGATCCATTGGAACAGCAGAAATTGGAAGAGATTAACAGTCTTTATCAGCAGGCCCAGGGAAAAGGTCTATTCGCGAACCGCAAAAAGCGTCAGGCTGATATTAAAGCGGCGGAGTTGCAGGAGCGCATGGATGCCGCCAAAGCTTTTCAGGAGCAGCAGCCAGCTGCCGCAGCAAGCGAAGTCGGGGGAAATCGTTTCCGCCTCTTCAGCAAGCGGAAGCGGGATTAATCCCTGCCCCCTTTATAATAGGGCGATTCGTGCGCGCAATCGTGCCCGAACTTCAAGGTGATTTATGGTCTAAACCGAACATGATGGTTCAGGTTCAGACTTATGAAAAAATCAGTTAATTTACTTATCGCGTTACTCTTCAGCTCCATTGCTTTTGCGGAGGACGCGGCTCCCATTAATCTTCTCGATGGCAACCTCGACCAGTGGAACGTCGCAAAAGCCGGCGGCTGGGAATTGAAAGATGGAGTGCTGCAAACCTCAGAGAAACCGGGTGGATATATCTGGTCGAAAGAGACCTTCGAGAATTTTGAGATCAGTCTGGAGTACAAGACTTCAGAAAAGTGCAACAGCGGGCTCTTCTTCCGGACCAACCCGAAAAATCCGGTTCAGGAAGGGTTTGAAATCCAGATCGCTTCCAATGACATTTACGATGGGAAACACATCATCGGCTCGCTTTACGATGCCAAAGCTCCCAAAGATAGAGCTGGTAAGCCTGATGGTGAGTGGAACAAGATAACGTTAACCTGTGAAGGTCCGGAGATCACAGTTGTCCTGAACGGTGAAACAATCCTTGAAGCCAATATCGATAACTGGAACAAGGCCAATCAAAATCCCGATGGTTCAAAGAACAAATTCAAGACCGCACTGAAAGATTTGCCGCGCTCCGGTCACATTGGTTTTCAGTATCACGGTCATCCCGTTTGGTTTCGCAACGTGACGTTAACTAAGAAATAGGATTACGGTTGGATTTCCGCCTGGTCCAGCTCGGCCTGAGTCCATGGGCCAGTCCGGTTTGGAAATTGCTTCATCGCAGCGGCGACGTCCTCCCTGGTTACCGGACCGCTTTTCCTGCCCCAGGCATAGCGGATGAAGCTCAGGGTTTCCGCGAGACGATCGTTCCGTGTGATCCCCAGTGCTTTCGCCGGAGCCATGAAGCCGGCCTGGTAGGTTTTTCCATCGAGGGGCCCGGTCATTCCATGCTGTAACAGGCTTGCCAACTTCCGGGGGGAGCCATGGACGCGGGGACTCTCAACGAGAGAGGGGGCTAACATCAGGTCCGTGCCGGGCACTTTGATGCCTCTGCCTTCAGGTCCGTGGCAGGTGACGCAGCTTTTGAAGTAGATTCGCTCGCCGCCTTCCACGAGTCGCTTGTGATCGCGATCGATATCGTCGGGGAATTCAATCCCTTTGTTCCAGTTTGCCAGGTAGTGCTTCCACGTCATCGCCGTCCCGGGATCGATGTTACCTTCCTCGATATCCCGGATCAGGTGCAGGTCTTTTTTTCCCCAGAGGGAAACGCAGGTCGCAAGGATCACTCCTTTGTTTTTGAGGTGTTTCCGGGCGGCGGTCTGGATACCGGTTTCGGCCTCCGGGGATTCCGCTAATCCGAGCGATAGAATGATCTGGCGGGCCACGGAGGGATCGCGATCGTCGGCAAGTTTGGACAGAGCAGAGACGACGGTTTCCTGATCCAGCCAGCGTTCTGATATTTGAACCGCCGCGCTCCGAACTCTCGGGTCGCGATCGGAACAGGACGAGAGAACAAACTCCGGAGTGAGGGTGCCGATCCCTTCAAGGGTCCAGAGAGCGTGAAGGCGGGTCAGGGGATTGGTTGAAAAACGCACCATCCCTTCGAGCAAAGGAACGATCAAATTGCGGTCGTCGCGGAGAATAATCAACTTTTGCGCGGTGTCCCGCCACCAGCCGTTTCCATTTTCGAGGTGACGTACCAGTTCATGCGTCGGCTCGGTCAGCATTTCGGGGAGTTTGCCGGGCGTTGCTGTCGTTTTTCGAACCCGCCAGATGCGTCCGTGTTGTATATTTTTATCGAGTCCGTTCGCGACTATATTTTTGCGGGGTTCGGGGGAAAGCCAGGCCGCATCCTGAATAATTCCCCGATACATATCGGTGATGTAGAGATAACCGTCGGGACCGGTTGCGGTATTAACGAATCGACAATTGATATCGGAGGATAAGAGAAATTCCTCCATGGCCGGTTCGGTTTTCTCGAGGTAGTCGAGGCCGTCTTTTTTTGTCAGGTTGGCGCGCCGGACAACATGGATTGTCGGATCACAGACGAAGTAACGGCCATAATCGTCGATCTGCAATTTATTACCCCGGAACACGGACTGACCACAGGTCGAGGTGAATCCGCGGACTTCTTTGGCGGCTCCGCCTCTGTCATCGAGTAGACAAAGGCTTTTGACGCTGAGAAAATCCGGGGAATGAGGCATGCCCATATCGACAGGAACCCCATTGATGCCTTTCCCGGCGAGCCGGGTGGTGGTTTCCCAGTATTTGGGATGCAGGTAGGGAGATGCCATTGGAGCGGTGTTGGTAACCCAGTAGAGGTCGCCGACATCGTTGTGCGTTAATCCCCACTGGGTCCAATGGCCGCGCTGTTTCTCCGCTCTCCAGGTTCCATCGGTGAAGCGATACCGCTCGATGTTGTAGGAGATATAGATGTGGTTGTCTATATTCCAGTCGAGACCGGAGTCCTGGTGTTCCACCGAAACACCGATTGCCCCGCGTCCGTGGGAGCCGCGTTCATATAGTAAAGTTTTTTCATCGGAAACGCCGTCGCCGTCGGTATCCCGCAGGCAGATGATGTCCATGGAATCGGTTTCACGGACGACGATCCGGTCATCGAGCGGAAGGATTGCGCGGGGGAGATTGAGATTTTCGGCAAAGGTGGTGACCCGATCGTAAGTGCCGTCGCCGTTGGTATCTTCGAGTCGCTTGATGGTACTGTTTTTGGCTTCTTTGGTGCCTTTGCCTTCGACGTTTTGCATGTAGCTGCGCATTTCCGCAACGTACATGACTCCGTTTCCATCCCAGACTGTTAGAACCGGTTCCTGAACATCCGGTTCGGATGCGACAAGTTCGATGGTGTAGCCGGGGGCGAGTTTAAAGGTCGATTTTTCCTCTTCGGGCGAAAGCATCGCATAGGGATTGGCCTCTTTTTTGGGGAGGGGCGGTAGTGTCCCTGCGAGGTCCATTGAGCGATCCTCAGCTTCCCAAATGATGTTTACCGCTACGGCAAGTTCGTCCGAACCGGTTGCGACATATTCACAGGCCGACGTCAAAACCGTTCGGAATCCGGGGCATTCCAAACTATCCGTATTATCCTGTCCCGGCCAGAAATGCCCCATCGTGGTGACAATGATGCGCCCTTTCCCATACTTCACTTCCCAGGTGATTGGCTCGTGCTTTCCGGTACCACCCTTTTTGGGATCGGAGTAGGCGGAGGACAGGATTTTCAGATTCTCAGCCGGACCTCGCATGTTGTGATATAGCTCATCGGTGCCGTGCATCCAGACCGGCGGCATGCCTTTCATGATCGGATGGTCGGGTGACCGCACCGTGACTTCGAAAGGGTGTTTGGAGCCGTGACCGGAATTCCCCGCTTCTTTGTCCCAATAGGGCTCTCCGTTTTCCGGATCGATTTTAATCGCTTTTCCGTAGGGCGCTTTTCGCCAACCCATTCCGATAATCCGGTTGAATTCGTCCCAGTTTGCGAAGGCGTTGTTGGCGGCGTGAACCAGCACGGCGCCTCCGCCATTCTCTATATAGTTTACAAAAGCGGTTCTGGTTGCCGGGTTCCAGTCGCGACCGTTGTAGTTGAGCAGAACGGTGTCGTATTTCGAAAAATCGGGATTCCAGTTTTGCCATGCTTCGTTGAGCCGGGCTTCACTTGGGGCGAAGGCTTCTTTCTTCAATTTCTCAAATGCAGGATAAAATGCCTTCAGGCTTTCGTCGCGGGGTGGTCGAATTGTGCGGAGCGTTTTCTGCTCCGGCGCGGTTGAAACGGTAACATCGAAAACGCCGGCTGCTTGCAGGGTCGCTCTCAGCGAATCCGTCGTGACCTGCCAATCATGATTGTTCGCGCCATCGACAATTAAGACTTTCAGCCTTTTTTGGGAGACTGTACCCTGTACCGTTTCAGATTGTACCCTGTACAGTTTCCCCTCCTGTGAGATTGCGGAGTGCGGCAATAACAGCAGGGGAATGAGGGATGCGATCGCAAAGGAAATTCGATTCATAGTTCAGGTCAAAACTATGACATCGCGCCCACAAACCCTAGCAGCGTTTTTCAGTCCGTCTGAATGGTGCGGGAGCCGTCTTCGTTGATTTCGAAATGAAACCATACGGTGTCACCGGGCATTACTTCAGGAAATTTGTCGGCCCATTCGACGATGAGGACGCCGTCTTCTTCGAGATATTCCTCCCAGCCGATTTGTTCCAGTTCGTCGACGGATTCGAGACGATAAAAATCGAAGTGAAAGACATTCAGCTTTCCATCCCGATACTCATTCACGAGTGAAAAAGTCGGGCTGGTGACATCGGCCCTGGAATTCAGGCCTGCTACGATGCCTTTGCTGAGGTGGGTTTTTCCCGCTCCGAGGTCCCCGACGAGAGCGAGGACGTTCCCGGGCTGCAGCTTCCGGGCGATCTCTTCACCAAGCGCCATCATGGCCGCTTCGTCATCGATGATTGTTTCCATAGTCTAGAAATGCTCCCAACCACCTTCCAGTGGTGTCCGATTCTGCTTATCACTCATCTCACCTATGACCGTAAGTTCACAATCTGGAAACTGCTTTTTCCAGTCTTTACCCAATGTTACGGCAGCGGCTTGTGGTAGGGTCATAAGGAGCTCGTAGTCTTCACCATCGCCGATCGCGCCTTTTAAATCGCTATCGGAGTGGATCGGTATTTTTGAAAAATCGATTTCGAAGCCGGGGACGCCGCTCAGGTCCGCGAGCCGGGGTAGATCTTTGGAAAGGCCGTCGCTCAGATCCATCATCGCGGTGGGCCGGAGGTCTTCGGGCAGAGAGCCAAGCCAGCTTGCTTCAAAAAACCGGGGGCGGAAGGTGAGATGTCGTTCACTTTTGAAGGATCCCCCGAGACGCCCGGTCACGGCGATTAAATCCCCGGCCTTTGCTCCCGACCGGGTGAAATAGCGGTTCGCAGGGACCGAGCCGGTCATAGAGATGGAGATGATGGCGCCCTGAGTCGGAAGCGATGCGGTTTCTCCCCCCACGATTGAAAAGTCGCCGAATTCGCGAGTCGCCTTTCGCATGCCGCGATACCAGCCTTCCACCTCAGAGACTTTGCGTTTTGAATCGAAGGCGATGGTGACCAGCGCGTGTTTCGGAGTTCCTCCCATGGCGGCGATATCGCTGATCACACGGCACATCGCCTTCCAGCCGACTTTTTCCGGATCCGAACCGGGGGCGAAGTGGACAGATTCGATCACACAATCCGTTTTCAGCAGCAGGAGGGAGCCGTCGCTGGTGGAAAAGTCGATCACCGCGCAGTCGTCTCCGGGACCGACCCGCACATCCCCGGAAAGGTGGGAGCCCGCGGTGAGACGGGCGATCAGAGCATCCTCTCTGAGATCTGTGACACATTCTTCCATCAGTTTGTCTTTACTCAGCTAATTCATGGAAGGTAAATTGTCCATGACGTTCCGATTGTTCTCTGTCTAAGTGACTTTTGTTATGTTATGTTAACTAACCGCAAAACCGACCATGTTGCCCGAAATCGAAAAACTCATCGTGATCCAGCACCGCGATAAAAATATCGTCGCTCTGGAGAAAGAAATCGCCAGCATTCCGATCAAGGAGGAAGACTTGAGAGACCGGCTCAAAGAAGAGCGCGATGCTGTGGCTGCCGCGTTGGCCAATTATCAGGCTGTCGAGGTGGAGATAAAAAAAATTGAGCTCGACGTCCAGACGAGACGGGACAGCATCGCTAAATTGAAGGTCCAGCAGTTCGAGACCAAGAAAAACGAGGAATTCCGCGCCATGGGCGAAGAAATCGTGCGCTACGAGGGTGAAGTGGCAGCCCTCGAAGACAAAGAAATTGAGCTGATGGAGAAAGCTGAGGAACTTTCCGAAATTTTGGAACAAGCCCGTGAAGAACTTTCCGATTCTGAAGCCTCAGTGGAGGAAGACATTTCGGCGCTACACGAATCGAAGCTCAATTGGGAAAAAGAGCTGACCACTGAGAGGGAAGCCCGGTCCAAACTGGCGACAGGAATCGACGAGGATCTTCTCAGCAGTTATGACCGGATGTTCAAGTCGAGAAACGGTAATGCAGTTGTCGGACTCATTAACGGTCAATGTTCCGGGTGCCACATGAAAGTGACGAAATCCACGGTCGTCAGCGTGAAGTCAGGAGCGGAAATCACTTATTGTGAGAACTGCGGACGGATGCTTTATTGGTGGACGGACGACAGCGAGAAGAAAACTTCAAACGAATATTAAGCCATTTTTATGCCGCTTCGATGTCCAATAAGAATCGTTGTCAGGACGTTATTTAAGCAATACTAAGATTGACTCTTTGGGACTCCCCCCTTAAAAGAATCTAATTTAATGACTTCTAAACTTTCATTTGATCAAGTCGATTGGCACAACACCATTTTCATGATGGTGGTTTGTTTGCTGGCGGTCGTCGGAGCACCGGCCTATATCATCTTTTTCGGACTCGATTGGTTTCAGTTGGGAATGTTCTTATTCTACGTCGTTGCGACGGGTATGAGCATCACACTGGGCTATCACCGGCTCTTTTCGCACCTTTCTTTCAAGGCTTCGTGGCCCGTCCGCTTGTTCACCCTGATTTTCGGGGCCTGCGCCTTTGAAAACTCCGCTTTAAAATGGGTTTCGGATCACCGTCTCCATCATAAGCACACCGATCATGATGAAGATCCCTACGATATCCGGAAAGGGTTTATCTGGGCTCACATTGGCTGGATTCTGTTCCGTCAGGATCCCACTCCTCCGATGGACAATGTGACTGACCTTCGCAAGGACAAGCTCGTGATGTGGCAGTATCGCTGGGACAAGGTTATCGCACTGGTTGCAGGACTTCTCGTTCCGTCGATTCTCGGCTATCTATGGCAGGGTTCCTGGGTGGGTGCACTCGGTGGGTTTCTGATCTCCGGAGTACTTCGCATTTTCGTGGTGCAGCAGAGCACGTTCTTTATTAACTCGCTGTGTCACACCGTGGGGCGCCGTCCGTATTGTTCCAACAGCAGTGCCCGCGACAGCTTCCTGATGTCACTTTTCACTTTCGGAGAAGGGTATCACAACTATCACCACGAATTTCAGCACGATTATCGTAATGGAGTGAAGCCGTGGAATTTTGACCCAACCAAATGGGCCATCTGGACGCTTGAAAAACTGGGTCTCGCTAAAGATCTCCGCCGTGTTCCAAGAAGCAAAATCATTCTCGCTGAGATGCATGCTGCTAGAAACAGCGCGGAAAAAGAGCTTCAGAGAATCGAGCAGCTTCCTGACTGTGACTGGAAGGAAAAGGCGATCAAGTCTTTGAAAAACCTGATCGAAAGAATTCAGGGGATTTACGAGGAGTTCATCGCCGAGATGGGAAAAAGAAAATCGGAACTTTCCCGCCGTTGTATGCACAACTGGAGTCGGAAGACCCGGCAGATGCTCGACGAGTTGGCTGACATTCGCTTTCAGTTCAGCGCGACTTAAGGTTTTTGGAGTGGGGTGAAGCAGTTTCTTTATCCCACTCTTTCGTTCCGGGCCTTTCGCGATCTAATCGGCCTGACCATCAGCGGAGCGCTGATTGCCGGGGTTTACGGGATTCTTCACGATCAGGTGACTTATACTTTGTCGCCTGAGTATTTCACGAAGTTCAAATTCGATCAGTTCGCCGACGCTGATCCCGGTCTGGGAAACCGCGCCTTCGCCGGCGTGATCGGATTTCTCGCAACCTGGTGGATCGGTGCGATTATGGGCTGGCTGACGGGGCGGCTTTCAATGAAGTCTGGCACCGATCGCCCTCAGGTTCGACTCGCGTTGCGGGGCTTGATTTTGATTTTCGCCATCGCTGTGGTCTGCGGGATCGGTGGCTTCATCTTCGGGGCGGCGACGTCTCAGGATCTGCCTGCTTACTGGACCAACTGGCAACGAATGAACGGAATTGAGGATATCGCAGCCTTCCGGAGGGTGGGATGGGTCCACAATATGGGATACATCGGCGGGATCCTCGGAGGAATCACCGCCTCGGTTTGGATTCGGCGGAAGCGCTCCTAGATATACTCGAAAAGGTCCTCTTTCGAGTATCTTACTTTTTCAAGAGCGGAGTATTTGTCGTCGTCCGAGCGATAACCAGCAGGGCAAACCACCGCTGTGGTGAGACCTTTTTTCTTGAGGCCGAGAGCCTCGTCATATGCATCCTGTACGAAGCCCTCCATGGGGCAGCAGTCGATATCCAGCATCGCAGCGCAGGTCATGAAATTTCCGAGGGCAATGTAGCTCTGAAGTTTTGCCCAGCCGGGGATGTCTTTGCTGCGGGGGCCGGTCACGACGTCGCCGATGATCAAATTCCGGAAAAACTCCATCGATTCCGGCTCGGTTCCGCGGACGGAACAGGAAGTTTCGACATATTTATCAATGTCCGCTTCGGAAAGATCGGTCGTCACCGTGAAAACGAGGAGGTGTGAGCAATTGCCGACCTGAGTCTGGCCGTAGGAGGCCGGTATGAGTTCATCTTTGAGCTCCTGGTCGGTGATGACATAGAATTTCCAGGGCTGCAGGCCGTAAGACGAGGGCGTCAGCCGGAGAGCCTCCTCCAGAGTGCTCCAGTCCTCGGGACTGATCTTTTTTGCCGGGTCAAAAGCCTTTGCGGCATATCGCCACTGCAGTTTTTCGAGGAGAACTTCGTTCATCGTCGAAATGTGGAGACATTCATACCCTTGTCCAGATTACTATCCATTTTTCTCAATTCATCCCATTTGAAAATTCTGGAAAATGGAAAGAATGGAGGCAGTCGAGTTGCATGCGCCTGAAGGGGTGAGATGTTACGTCGAATTTAGAGTGAGTGAAGAATCGACAGCATTGGCCGGGGCGGAAACGGATTTGATTAGCCCGGATATTGAGTATCTCGTGGGAGTTAGTGGCGGGCGCGACTCGATCGTTTTGCTCAAATGGCTTTCGTCACAAGGCTTTGAAAATTTGATTGTCTGCCACTTCAATCACTGTCTGAGGGGGGAGGATTCGGATGATGATGAGCGCTTTGTTAAAGAGCAGGCTGAAGCGTTGGGCTACTCCTGCATTTCAGTGAGAAATGATTCGAGCATTTTCGCGGCGCAGAGCAAACAATCGATTGAAACGGCCGCGCGCGAGAGTCGGTATCGGTTTTTCGCCCGGGTCGCCCGGGAGAAATCCTGTCAGAGGCTGATTCTGGCACATCACGCCGATGATCAGGTCGAGACCGTGCTGATGAATTTGTTTCGTGGCAGTGGGCTGAAAGGGCTCGGGGGGATGGAGCCTGTCTCGCACCGGGAAATCGACGGGATTCCTCTCGAAATTATCCGGCCTTTTCTGAAAGTGACTCGTGACGAGCTCGAAGAGTTTCGGGCCCGGCATGATTTGATGTTTCGCGAGGATTCGACCAATATCGAGCTGAATGCGACAAGGAACCGGGTGCGACACGAGCTGATTCCGCTGGCTGAAGATATTTTTTCCCGGGACACTGGTCCGGCGATTCTCCGACTGTCTGAAATTGCAGGGATGGAGTTTTCCGCGTCACTGGTTCGGGCGGGGCGCTGGCTGAGCACTCACCAACTGCCGCCCGGTGGCCTCCCTTTAAAAGCACTGCGGGCGCTTCCTCCGGCTGATCTCAGTCAGGTGCTTCATCTCTGGCTGAAAAACCGGAATGTGAAAGACTGCGGCTATCAGAAGGTGCAAAATATAATCACGATGGCGCGGAGTGATGATAAGCCGGCCAAGGTTAACCTACCCGGCGGTCTCCACGCCCGGAGGCGCTCCGGGGTGGTCTTTATTTCAGATGAAGGGTGAGCTTTTCCGCTCAATCCAGGTTGATGGACTGACCGGGAGTCGGAATGATGACCTCGGCATGGGGCAGTTGGCTGGAAATTTCCTGCTGCATCCATTGTTTAGCCGGAACGTCGCCGTGAACCAGGATGATCCGCTTCGGATTTACCTTCACCGCATAATCGACGAGCTGGCGCCGTGAGGCATGGCCGCTGAAATCAAATTTTTGGACGTGACACTTCAGGGGGAATTTCCGGCCTTTTTTCTCATCCAGAACCACAGAGTCACCGGGTTGAGCGGATTGGATTTTCCCGGCGGGAGTGTCCGGATCGGCGTAGCCGACAAAAAGCAGCGCGTCTTTTGGATTGGTGATGATGTGTTTCGCAAAGCGGTTCGAGACCGTGTTTTCCGACATCATTCCGCTCGAAATCGCATAGATGTGCCCCGGCTGGTATTCCGGCTCAGAGCGGCCCTTCGGCATCACGCGCAGATCGGGATATTCCTGAAGAATCTTGAAATTCTGATGGCGCCGCTCATTGCTGTCGCTGTATTCATCGGAAATAGCGGTCATTTTGGAGCTCAAGCCGCCGATGTGGACCGGGCTCATTGGAATTTCGCCTTCGTCCATCAGTTCTTTCAGCATGAGGGCGACTTCCTGAGTTTTCCCGAAAGCGAATACCGGGATCAAGACCGCACCGCCGCCGGCGAGAGTCTCAGCGATGATCTGGCCAAATTTTGCTTTCTCTTTATCCCGGCAATACTCCGGGTCCCTCGGCGAATCCCCCCGGGTCGATTCCATGATCAGGTCGTCGATATTTTCCGTGGGAAACTCCGCGGCTTTCGTCACGGTTTGATCTTCAAAATGGACGTCACCGGTGTAAAAAACGGAGCGTCCTTCATATTCGAATGAAATACCCACGGCACCGAGAACATGGCCTGCGTGGAAAAATTCGCACTTTACGCGGTCAATCGAGCCCAATGAGAAAGGTTTCCGGAGATCCTGTGTCATCCAGCTTTTGTATTGGCCATCGATTTGTCGATGCGAATAAAGCGGGTAAGCCGGTTCATCGAGTTCTTTGCGGAGAGCCGTCATCACATTCACCGAGTTGTGAAGCAGGGCTCGTCCTGCCTGTTTGGTCCCCTCCGACATTATTACTGGAGCGCTCTGCTGATCCCGGCTCAGGCAGGGCAGGGCACCTATGTGATCGAGGTGGGGATGGGAGATGAAAATCGCGTCGAGAGACTCCGAGTCCAATTCATTGAAAAGAGGGAGAGTCTCGTAACCGGGATGCTTCGGATGCGTGCCGGCGTCGAGAACGAAGCGGGTATCGCCGAATTCCAGAAGGTAACTATTGGTCCCGATATCAGGGTGACGGGCCAAATTTTGGAAGCGTATGGACATTGCAATTTGAAAGGAAGGCGGTTTGACGCCCGGGGTGCGACATTAGCAGAAGAAATCAAGAATTCAGCATTGAAAATAAGACTTCATCGACTCCCGTGGCGTTTTTTGAAGGATTGTACCCTGTACAGTCCTCGATTGTACAGGGTACAGTGTGACTCTGAAGCGGGCTGAAAAAGTCACACAACCAATTGACCACGAATCTCCGCAGTCGTGATGGTTGCCTCCGAACCGGAATTGAATTCGATGAAATCGTTTTCCAACCCGTCGCTGAAGATCACGCCGTCGTCCGGCATCAGCGAGCGAATCGTGAGCGGGCTGCCGGGGCGGATTTTTCCAAAAACGAGGTCGCCCTGAGTGGTTTGACTCGGAAAAGGCTCCCGAACCGTGAAATAGAGATCGGGAGTATCCCATGGAATCGAGAGGGCGGGACCGGGCGCGCGAGGCTCGGGATGGTGGCTCGAAACCCGTCCGAGGCTTTCGACGATGGCCGAAGCGCCGTGAAGTAAACTTTTCAGCCAGCCGGTCGATCCGAGGCCGGTTGAAACGATCACTCCACTGGATGAATGCCGTTCCTGTTGCCCATCAATTCCGATGATGTATCTCGCCGAAGTGTGGCTCTGTTTACCAAAAAAAAGATCGTTAACTCCGAGAATTTCCTGTCCGTCGTTGAGCTGAGCTTTCGCCATCGTGACTTCTTTTGTTCGGTGACGTCCGAGAAGCACGGAGCCGACGACCTCCTCCATTTGGTCGACGGTAAAAGGTAGTAGAACCCCGTCCCAACGGTCAGGATCGGGATTCACTCCGATAAGCGGCTGACCGTCCTTGAGATATTTTAAGGTATTGGCCACCAAACCGTCCTGACCGATAGCGATCACGGTGTCTTCCGGTCCAAATACAAAATTCGGAAGGTAGGAGCGATCGATAAACTGAACGTTTCCCCAGTCGAAAATGTTATCTCCCAGATTTGAAACCGAGGCTTTGTAGTTGGAATCCTCAACCAGATAATCCTTAAAATTGCCGCCGCGTTTCTCTACAAAAAAGGCGGCCTGGTCGACGCTGTTGAAACGTTTGCGAAGGTTATCGGCCCGGGTTTCCCTGGTTACGACAATGACCTTCTTTTCGGTTCGTTTCTTGAGCCGCATCGATACCCAAAGTTATTGCTGAGCGGCCGGTTTTTGCCTGCCCCGCCCGGAGCGAACCAAATCGCGAAGCATATCAGGAGCGATATTCAGCTCGCCGATCTTATCCGCATTCATTGCCAGTTCATTCATGGCGGCGGCGATCAGTTTATCCGGCTGCATTCCAATGCCGGCGAGGGATTGAATCACCTTCGGATCCGCTTCAGAAATCGCTTTTACGACGCATTGCAGAGCGAATGAACGGGACTCGGCTTCGATTTTTGAGTTGTCGGTTTCCAGCTTAACGAGCTCTTTCCGTTTGTCCTCAAGCTGAATTTGGTGAGTGGTCTCCGCACTCTCCAGACTTTGTCTGCGCTTCTGAATCGCCCGTTCCGTCTCCAGTTCATTTTCTTTGATAAGGCGTTCCTGTTCCACGGCGGAATTCCGTCGCAGGTATACCGCATCGTCCGCTTCCTTTAGTAACTGCTCCCGGGTTTCCGTTTCGAGCGCGCGGGCCGTGTCGGGAGTTGGTTTGATCGCGAGTATAGAAAGGCCCAGAATTCCCAGCCCGGCACTTTGGATTTCCGTGCGGGACGACAATTCCTTTTCGATACCATTTACCAGAGACTCACTGGCTACAATCACTTCACGGAGAGAAAGCGCCTGAATCCTCGACCGGGTCAGAACATTGATGGCATTGATGACTCGCTGGGGCAATTTCTCCGGATCTGTGGATACATAGTGATTGCCGCGGGAATCAAGACTGTAGTTGAGCAGTGCCGCTGCCTTTTTCGGATCGGTGATACGGAAAGTGACTTGCCCCTGAACGGTGACTTCTTGAAAATCAGAGGTGGTTTCCTCGAAGATAAAGGGCGAATCAAAACTACCTAATGGAATGGAAATAATCGTGCTCGATGGAGCAAAATACCAGAAGGCGAGGCCCGGCCCTTCTTTAACGACATCTCCGTTTCGATAGAGAATCACATGTTGCGTCGGATCAAATTTTACAAAACGGAAACCAAACATAATCAATAGTGGGACGTGAAGGTCCCACTATATACCAAAACCTACTAAAAAGGTATTGGAATTATGGAAATGGTAGCGAATTAACCGACACCACTACTCGGATTGATTCGCCTCGCGGCGGTCCCGGCGTTTTGCTTTGGCTTCAAGGATATCCTGTTCCGCCTGTGGAATTCTGACTACGCGATCTACGAGATGTTTAGTGACTATGTTACCTTTAGCGGCCCGCCCTTTGAACTCGATTTCTGAAAGTCGGAGATCAAGAATTAGATTTCGTAGTTTCGGCGCAGGTTTGAGGTGCACTCTAACGTGCATATTTGCCTCTTCTTCCGTATCATGCTCGCTGAAGAAAAGCACCCGGGTTCCCGGCGTACCTTTGGTCAGATCATATAGTTTGTCGCGGGTCACTCCCGCAACCTGAAAGCGTTTCACCATGGCGCGACCTCCACGGCCGTCGCGATAGATCATATTGTAAAACTTGGGCTCATCGCGATTGAAAACTGCGCAGTGAATGTTGTCTTTACCGACGAAAACCTTGTCGCTGATCTTCACAACCCGCATGGTGCCATCTCTGGAGAATGCGATTATGTCATCCATCCGCGAACATTTGCCGACAGCTTCGTCCCGCTTCAATCCGTAGCCAGCCATGCCGTCCTTCCGGTTCACATAGAGAGTGTCATTAGAAATAACAGCCGTCTTGGCATCGACTTTTTCGAAGGTAGTCAGTTCCGTTTTCCGGGGGAAATCTTTACCATATTTGTCTTTTAATCCCTGATACCAGGCCACGGTGTATTTCGTCAGATTGCGAAGGTGTTTCGCCGTTTCCTTCATCTGATCCTCGAGGCCTTTGATAAATTCATCTGCCTTGAAGGAATCGAACTTCGAGATCCGTTTGATTTTGATCTCTGTCAGTCTTACAACGTCGTCATCGGTGACCTCGCGTTTAAGCAGTGGCAGGAATGATTCCAACCCGTTCCAGATCTCTTCGATCACGTCCTCCCAGGTGGTACATTCCTCGATTCGACGGTAGATCCGGTTTTCGATAAAGATTTTTTCGAGACTGGAGAAATGCCATTTATCCTCCAGCTCCTGCATTTTAATCTCCAGTTCCTGTTTGAGAATCGCTTTGGTCTGGTGGGCATTGTGCCGGAGGATTTCCGATACCCCGAGGAACTTCGGTGTCTTGTCCTGAATGACACATGCGTTAGGTGAGATACTGACTTCGCAATCGGTAAAGGCAAAGAGACCCTGAATCGTTTGATCCGCGTCGGTCCCAGCCGGTATAAAGACGTGAATCTCTACATTTTCCGCGGTGCAGTCCTCAATTCTCGAGATCTTGACCTTGCCCTGGTCGTTCGCTTTGAGGATGGAATCGGCGAGGCTTCCGGCAGTGGTTCCGTACGGGACCTCGGTGATTACCAACTCCCGTTGTTTCAGTTTTTCAATGCGAGCGCGAACCCGCACTTTTCCACCGCGCAAGCCGTCGTTGTAGTCAGACACTTCGGCCAATCCGCCCTGAGGAAAATCCGGATAGAGTGTGAACTCTTCTTTTTTCAGCACCGCAATACAGGCATCGAGCAATTCGTTAAAATTGTGAGGAAGTATTTTGCAAGCCAGGCCGACAGCGATCCCTTCGGCTCCGTGGGCAAGCACCAGAGGAAACTTTGCCGGGAGAGTAACCGGCTCTTTATTTCTTCCGTCGTAGCTCGCCGCCCAGGTAGTGGTTTTGGGATTGAAGAGAACTTCGTTCGAGAATTTCGAGAGCCGGGTTTCGATATATCGAGCCGCCGCTGCGGAGTCACCGGTCAGGATATTTCCCCAGTTTCCCTGAGTGTCCACCACCAGCTCCTTCTGTCCCATATTGACCAGAGCATCTCCGATCGATTGATCGCCATGCGGATGGTATTGCATGGTATGACCGATGATGTTGGCGACCTTATTAAAGCGACCGTCGTCCTTTTCTTTCAGAGAATGTAGGATCCGCCTTTGTACCGGTTTGAGGCCATCGTTAATATGTGGAACGGCACGTTCGAGAATGACATAGCTGGCATACTCCAGAAACCAGTCTGAATACATGCCTCTAAGTGGTGTGTCTGACTCTTGCATGAGTAAAAATCTTGTTCTTGCTCCTAATCTTATTCTTGTTCTATCTCAGGATCGACTAGATAGAATTCCTCTTCTAAACCTGATTCTCTCAGGTAGTTAACTTCGCCAAACTTGCGATCGGTATCGTTAGCTTTGATAAGGCCAACCAGCATCTTTGTAATCTCAACTAAGATTGCTTTTCCGGTCGCTGCCGTTTCAGTATCCAACTTCTTTTTAACAACAGCGATATCGAGTGCTGCTGCGCACTCAAGTGTCGATCCTCTCGCAACATCAAAAAATCGACATCTGTCTTTCGGACTCCACTTTCCGTTTCCTTCCGCGATGTTCAAAGGGATCGAGGTCGAGGCTCTGTCGATTTGGTTTTTAACCGAAAGAGAGTTGGGAAGGGACTCGATTACCGGATCAACCCACTCAATGAACTCGAGAGATCTTCGATAGACCTTTAGTTTTTCGTGATCGAAAAGATAGTTCATGATGAGTTGGTGCTTGGAACAAGATCAAGAATAGGAGCAAGAACAAGACTCTGTGGTTAAGCGGTTTCTTCGAGTTCTTCTTCCTCCTCGACCAGGTCTTGTTCCACTACCAAATTCTTGATGATATACTCTTGTCGTTTGGGTGTGTTTTTTCCCATGTAAAATTCGAGCAGTTCGGTGACCGAACGATTTCTGGGTGGCATCTCGACTGGCGCTAAGCGGATCTTTTCATCGATGAAGTGTTTAAACTCATCGGGGGAGATCTCACCCAAACCCTTAAATCGTGTGATCTCGGGATTTGGTTTCAATTCTTCGATAGCGTTGACTCTTTCTTCCTCTGTGTAGCAATAGATCGTCTTCTTCTTATTCCGAACCCGGAACAGTGGGGTTTCCAGGATGTAGAGATGACCTTCGCGAATCAGATCGGGAAAGAACTGAAGAAAGAATGTAATCGTCAGGAGGCGGATGTGCATCCCGTCGACATCGGCATCGGTAGCCAGAACGACTTTGTTATATCGCAGGGTTTCGAGTCCATTCTCGATATTGAGGGCGGCTTGTAGCAGGTTAAACTCCTCGTTCTGATACACAATTTTGCGCGTCATGTTGTAGGAGTTCAGCGGCTTACCGCGAAGCGAGAAAACGGCCTGAGTATCAACATCGCGCGCCTTGGTGATCGAACCGCTCGCAGAATCACCCTCCGTAATAAAGATGGTCGATTCTTTGGCCTGCTTATGAGAGGAATTGAAGTGGGCCCGGCAGTCGCGGAGCTTCTTGTTGTGAACCCGACTTTGCTTGGCACGGTCTTTGGCCAGTTTCTTGATTCCTTTGAGCTCTTTTCTGACGTGCTCGGAATGTTGGATCTTTTCCAGGAGTGCTCCGGCTCTTTCTTTATTGCGATGCAGAGCGTTGTCGAGATGAAGACCGATAAAGTTACCGACGAAGGTCCGAATCGTTTCGCCGTCGGGCGCCATGTGAGTCGAACCAAGCTTGGTTTTGGTCTGGGATTCGAACACCGGATCCTCCACTTTTACTGCAATCGCCGCGACGATACCCGAGCGAATATCGGGCGCTTCATATTGCTTTTTGTAGTGGTTCCGAACTGTGGTCACGATGGCTTCGCGAAATGCGGCAAGATGAGTTCCGCCCATCGTGGTGTGCTGGCCGTTGACAAAGCTGTAGTATTCCTCACCGCTTTGATCGGTGTGAGTGAAGGCGACTTCGATGTCGGCCTCTGCGATGTGAATGATATCGTAAAGTGGTTTCTCCTGTTCGAGGTTTTCGGTCAGGAGGTCTAGCAGACCATTTTTGGAGCGAAATTTCTGACCGTTAAAAGAGAGCGTCAGGCCCGTGTTGAGATAAGCGTAGTTCCTCAACATCTGTTCGATGTATTCGGTGTTCCACTGGTATTCACCGAATAACTCCACGTCGGGTTCAAATGAGACGGAGGTGCCGTTGGGTTCGCTGGTCGTCGCCGGGCGTTTCATCTCGTCAATGACGAGTCCCTGAGAGAATTCGAGAGACATCGTCTTACGTTCCCGGTAGCTTTGGATGGCAAAGGCTTCTGACAGAAAGTTCACGGCTTTGATACCCACACCGTTCAGACCAACCGATTTTTTGAAGGCTTCGCTGTCGTATTTGGCCCCGGTATTGATCACCGAGGCACAATCTTTGACCTTGCCCAGGGGGATTCCGCGACCATAATCCCGCACCTGCATGAAATTTTCATCGAGAGAAATGTCGATCTGCTTGCCATTTCCCATGACAAATTCGTCGATGCAGTTATCGATCACTTCTTTTAACAGGATGTAAATGCCGTCGTCCGGGGAGCTGCCATCCCCCAGTTTTCCTATGTACATCCCGGGACGAAGTCGGATATGCTCTCGTGGTTCGAGAGATTTGATGTGATCTTCGGTATAATTATTTGCAGCAGCCATTTTGGGAAAATCAGATTAGAGCCAGTCAATATTTAGGGAAAGCTAAACTATTCAACCTTGGATTGTGAAAAACTCCAAAATCTGAGAGATCTTTGAGCGGATCGTACTATTTTAGAAATAACGCGTCTTTTTATGAGTTTTTTCCCGAAAGTCTTCCTGCCCCTTCTCGCATTATGCTGCCTTTCGGGCGTTTTGACGGGCTGCGTCGATACTTCGAAAACCGGGCGAATCGCAATTTCGCCTGAGAAACGTATTACTTTTCTGCTGATCGACAACAGTCTGAGTTACAACAACCCGGCTGATGAAGGCAGTCAGCGGGTTATGGATCTGGTGAAAGGGGAAATTCTGTCAAAATTGAAGTCGGCTCAGGCCGGGGATCATTTTATCGTCAGAACGATTCAATCGGAGAGTAATCAGCTCTCGGCGATGATCACGAATCTCAATCTAACTCGCGATGATTTCCATTATCAGAAGCCGAAGCCTTCGAACCCGATCGAATTGAAAGTCTGGGAGCGTGAAAAAAGGGACTTTGAGGAAAGTGTCGGGGAACGGATCCAACTGGCAATTGATTCCGCCTGTCGCGAGTTTGAGGAAGAGGGGGCTGAGATTTTCACGAGTCCCTCGAATCAGACGGACTTTGTGGGAGCTCTTTTGACCTGTCAGCGCTTTTTTGAAAAGCAAAATTATGATAAGAAGGAGCTCATTATTTATTCAGATATGATCGAGGATGCGGCTCTGGAAGATGAATCTCAGCTGGAGTTGCCCGATGTGTCGGTTGTCGCCCGCTTTGTCACCAAGCCCGTCGGGGAGACCATCGAAGGGACGCATCAGTATTTTAAGCGCCTCGAATCGTCGTGGAGATCGAAATTAAATGCGGCGGAATTTGAACTGTACGAGGTCCAGAACTCATTCTGATGGCGGAGTGGGTAAACATCGTGAAGGCATTCCTGGCCGAGTATTGGCTCGTCATTCTCATCGTGATGGCGGTGCTCTACTACCTTTATGATTACATTATGCTGATCGTCGCGATCGTCATTTTTCCAATCACCCTGATTGGATCGAGTATCTGGGATTTGCACAGGAAAGTTCATTGGCCGGAGGATGAGGATAACCGTCTGACTCCCCGCAATTTCTTCTTTTTTCTCGCCGGTACTCTCGCCTTTCTCATTGAGATCTGGCTTTTTTCCCTCTTTCTTGAGTACTATCTGCTGGGTGAATCGATCATGCCGCTGTTCGGGACAGTCGGGGTTCGGATGTCGGTAGTCTCCGGGATAGGATTCGGGATGTTGACTCTGATTTTCGGGCACCTCGCGCATCATTTATTGGGAAAACCCAACGAAGGGGCCGAAGAGAAGGCCGAAGGCAGGAAGCCGCAGATTTCATCTGAGCGCGTTGTGGGATGGACCGCGGGAGCTTTTTTCCTCGTGGCGACGATTGTGCTCGGTTATTCGGGAGGTTTGCGGGCGTACACCCTCGCAAATGCGGTTGATGCCGGGATGGCCGTGATTTTCTTTTCCGTAGCGATTGGTGCCATTTTCGGGTTCATGATGCCATTCGGTGCCGTGGTGGGGATGTCCCGGGGTGGGTTTCTCTGGCACTTTATCAGAAACATTCTCCTCGGGATTCCTTTGATGCTGGGGATGCTCCTGCTGATCGTCGCGGCGTTTATATTTTTCGCCGTCGAGATATTATTGAATCTCGCCACGCTTATCATTGGAAAGCTGTTCACGATTATCGCGGGAATAGCCGGGATTTCGCTGAATGACAAGGAGTCTCACAAGGAGATCAAAGGGTGGCGGATCGGGATGTTACATCTCGTGAGCACCGCCGAACCGCCTGAGCGATTGAAGCGCTTTCTCGAGAATGTGAGGAAGCGAATCAATTTCTGGGATGTTGATGAACCCTCGAAAAAGCGGATTTCTGAAAAATCGTTTTAGGCCCGTTTGTGACAACGCGATTAAAATTTTGACTGAGTTAGAGGACGGCATCAGGTTTTGACGTTATGCAGATAAGTCCGTTCAGATTGCCAAATGGTTTCGGTGCGGTGATTTGTCTCGGCGTCATGCTGGCTCCGGTTTTGATATTGGCGGAATCGCTGGAGGATAGGCTCTGGCCCTTTCTGGAAAAACATTGTCTCGAATGTCATGACGGATCGGTGGCTAAAGGCGTTCTCGATATTGAGGCGCTGGTATCGGACGAGATCACCGGCCCCGGAGAGGTCGCGAGCTGGACCGCGATTTTTGACCGGATTCAGCACGATGAAATGCCACCGGCAAAGCAACCGCGCCCGGTGCATTCGGAGAAGGTTGCGTTTCTTGATACGGTTCGGGCTCCGCTTACTAAGGCAGACCGGGAAATCCGTGAAGTGGTGCATCGGAGAATGAACCGGGTGGAGTATGAAAATACGATGCGGGATTTGCTGGGGATAGAAGTCGATCTGCAGGACCGGTTACCGGAAGATCAGTCTGCGGGCGGATTTGATAACAACGGGGCGGCACTGGCGGTGTCAGCGGAACTTTTTGAACGATACCTCGATGCGGCGAGGCATGCGCTTGATCTCGTGATAAAAAACGAGCCCCGACCGGAAACGCGAACCTTTACTACCGATTCCCTTCACGAAGTGGGGCAGTATCTGGGAAAGCAGTATGCGTTGATAGATGATCGGGTAACGCTGTTTACTTCGTCAAAAACTCAGTACTCGAAGGTATCGACTCGAAAAGCCAGATTGCCGGAGCGGGGGAGGTATCGGTTCAAATTCAGTGCGGCTGCGGTGAATACCGATCAGCCGATCACGTTTTCAGTGACTGCTTCCGACTTCAAATCCGTCAGTGCCGTTTACAAAAATCTTGGGTATTTCGAGGTCGGGACCGAGCCGGAAACTTTTGAGATCGAGGCGACGCTTGATAAGGGTTTCGCGATTCAGTTCTTTGCGCAAAGTTTGCCGACCTGGGTGAAAAATGTCAGTAGTGGTGGGCATCCCGGAGTTGGTTGGAGTGCGGTAGAGATTACGGGGCCAATTATAGAGAAATGGCCTCCGGAAAGCCATCAGCGTTTGCTCGGGAATGTCGATCTGGAGAACGGAAGTTTGGAAGACGCAAAGATCATTTTGGAACGCTTCCTCCCCCGTGCCTATCGTCGGCCCTGCACCGAAGCAGAATTGGCCCGCCCTTTCAAGCTTGTAAAAGCAGCGATGGACAGCGGGCGACCTTTCCTGCCTTCGTTAAGGTTGGGATTGGAATCGGTGCTTTGTTCACCGAATTTTTTGTTCCTCCGGGAAAGTGGAACTGGTGAAAGAATTTCCGGGTATGAAATGGCATCCCGACTCTCCTACTTTCTTTGGAATTCGATGCCGGACGAGTCGTTGCTGGCGACTGCGGAAAAGGGGCACCTTTTCGATCCAGAGATCCTCACCGGGGAAGTTGAACGGCTCTTGGGTGATGAACGGGTGGGGCGGTTTGTCGAAAATTTTACCGGACAGTGGTTGCGACTTCGCGATATCAACGAAACGACTCCCGATCGCAAGCTCTATCAGGATTTTGATGAGCTTCTGCAGGTCAGTATGGTGAAAGAATCCCGCGCATTTTTCCGAAAGGTGTTGGATGACAATCTCGCGATCACTAATTTTATCGATTCCGATTTTGCGATGTTGAATCAACGTCTCGCAGCGAACTATGGAATAGAAGATGTTGAGGGACTGGAGCTGCGACCAGTATCGTTACCCGGGGACAGTGTCAGGGGCGGGGTGTTGACTCAGGGCGCCGTACTTAAAGTCACCGCTAACGGAACCAATACTTCACCGGTGATTCGCGGCGTCTGGGTGCTGGAGAATATTCTGGGTAAACATCTGCCTCCACCACCTCCCAATATTTCAGGAATCGAACCCGACATACGCTCCGCAACGACGATTCGGGAGCAACTTGCTTTGCATAGTGATTCGGAAAGCTGTGCGGGGTGTCATCAATTCATCGATCCACCGGGTTTTGCGCTGGAAAGTTTCGATCCCATTGGTAGGCATCGGGATCAATACCTGCAGTTTAAGGTTAACGAAAAGTTTCCTGATAAAGGGTGGGGGAATGTCGTGAAAGCCAAGGCGGTTGATGCATCCGGCGTGCTCAGGAACGGTGAAACGTTTCACGATATCCGGGAGTTCAAACAATTGTTACTGGCTGATGAAGCTTCGTTCGCCCGATGTCTCGTTGACCGGGTCGCCACTTATGCCATGGGGCGCGAGATGGGGTTTTCAGACCGCGAGGTAATCGAATCGATAGTCGCAAAAACCCGGGCGGAGGGCAATGGCTTCCGGACTCTTATCAAAAACATTATTCTCAGCCCACTTTTCTCTACTCCATGAATCCAAAGTTATCTACGAACCGTCGACTGTTCTTGAAGGGATTGGGCGTTACCTTAGCTCTGCCTTCGCTTGAGTCATTCAGTGCTGCCGAAAAGGCCAGGCGAATGGTGGCGATTAATATTCCGCTGGGTTTTTTACCTGAGAAGTTCTTTCCGAAATCAAGTGGGGAAAGCTATGAGTCCAGTGACTATCTGAAGTTGGCCGATCACCTTCGGCAGGATTTTACGGTGATATCAGGGACCAGTCACCCCGGAGTAGATGGCGGGCATTCCGCTGAGAAATCGTTTCTCACGGCAGCGCCGCACCCGGCTTCGCGTGGTTTCAAAAACTCGATTTCTCTCGATCAGGTGGTGGCGAAACGGATTGGCGAAAACACCCGTTATTCGTCGCTCACGGTGGGGCAGCAAAGCTTGTCTTGGACTGCCAACGGTGTATCAATTCCCCGGATCGAATCTCCTGCAAAGGTATTTGAGACTTTGTTTTTGTCCGGGTCGGACTCGGATCGGCAGAACCGGAAGCAGCAGCTTAGTGATGGACATAGTATACTCGATGCAGTGATGGAGGAGACCCAGGATATGCAGAGACATATCTCACATCTTGATAAAGAAAAGCTGGATCAATTTTTCACTGCCGTTCGCGAGACGGAACGGAGATTGACCAAGGCAGATCGGTGGCTCGATACACCCAAACCGGTCGTCGATGCGAAGCAACCGAATGAAGTCGGCTCCGGAGATATTGTGACCTGGATGCGCTCACATTTTGAAGTGATCCGGCTCGCTTTGATTACGGATTCGACTCGGGTCGTTGCGCTGGGGGGAGCCAGTCACAGTTTGGTGCCGCCTTTGCCGGGTGTGTCGATGGGATATCATGGTCTGTCTCACCATGGTAAAAATCCAGATATGCTGCGACAACTCGAAATTATCGATCGCGGAGTGATTCAGACCTGGGTCGATTTCCTCGACAGCCTCAAGGAGACTCCTGACGGGGAGGGCAACTTACTTGATAGTACTCAGGTTTTGCTGGGTAGTAATCTGGGAAATGCGAGTGGGCATATCACGACGAATCTGCCAATAGTGCTCGCCGGGGGAGGTTACCGTCACGGACAGCATCTCGCTTTTGACGGGAAGAAAAATTATCCTCTGCCGAATCTCTTTGTCAGTATGATGCAGCAGATGGGCCTCGAAATTGATACCTTCAGTTCGTCAAAAAGCACGATGACGGGGCTACTGTGAGATAAAGAATTTGGACAAGTGGCACCGGGTTCGCTTCCCGCCCAGAGCAATGATTCGCGGAAGGATCGAGCGAAGGCCGGGTATCGCGAGGATTAATTTCAATGCAGTAGGAATTTTGAATGCGGCACCGGTGTCTTGTGAGAGAAACTCCAGCAGGCGACGTCCCGCGAATTTCTGAATCGTTTGCATGCGGCGGGTCGAGGGTTCGCGGAGTGCCTGGATCTCTGCGAGGTGAGATTCCTCTATAGGTTTTCCGGCTCTTAAAACCGGCACAAGTTGGTTTGCGGTTTCCACGGCATCCCAAATTGCATAGTTGATCCCGACACCGCCGACAGGTGTCATGATGTGAGCCGCATCGCCAATCAGAAGGAGCCCCGGGGGGTGCCACGTAGCGAGGCGGCCTCCCTGGACGTGAAGAAAGGCGATGGATTTCCAGTCGGTCAGTGTGTTGCGAGCCCGCTCCAGAAAGTCGGGTGCAGCTTTCCCTATTTCGTTTTGAAAATGTTCGATTCCTTCAGCCCGTAATTCGGAATAGGTTCCGGGCTTGATAACGCAGGCGATTTGGTAGTGGTTGGGACGTTCCAGTACGATCAAGGGTACCCGTCCGCCGGTGATAATTCCTGATTGCCCGTATCGCTGATCGGTCTGATGGCGGGGAAGTCGAAACCAGAGGACTTCCATCAGATCAGTTACTGGATCGATTTCTAAACCGGCTTCTTTGCGGACCCGGGAGCCTCGTCCGTCACAGGCGACGACCAGCTCTGCTTCGACTTCGTGAATTTCATTGTCCTGGCGGTAGGTTACTCCGGTAACGTTGCCTTTGGAATCTCGAATCAGTTCCCGAACGGGTGCTTTCATTTTGATTTGAAAGTTCGGGAAGGACTTTGCTTTTTCAGCGAAGTGGCTCAGGAATACGGACTGAGCCATCATCGTGACATAGGGGAACGGGGTCTTCAGCCAGGAGAAATCGATCAAATCAACTCCACCGGCTGACATCGTTTTGATTTTGTGATGCGGTAGCTTCAGTATCTCATCCGCGAGGCCGATGGAGTCGAATATTTCCATGACTCCGGCATGCAGGGTGTCGCCCCGGAAATCGCGGTCGAAGTCGTCCTGACTTTCTAAAACGAGGACGTCGATACCACATCGTCCCAGCAGGTAGCCGAGGACGATCCCGGCGGGGCCGCCGCCGACGATACATACTTTTGTTTTGGTTTTCACTACATGGGTTTAAAAGGCCATAGCAGGGGAATCAGAAACGTTGCAACAATCCAGAGGATTAAATTTAACGGGATTCCCACTTTTGGGAAGTCGGTAAATTTGTAACCGCCGGCCCCGTAAACATAGGTGTTAGTCTGGTAACCAATCGGGGTTGCGAAACTGGCGCTGCAACCAAACATCATCGCGACGATGAAAGGGCGGGCATCGACGTCCAGTTGGGCGGCGATCCCGATCACTATCGGGGTTAACAGTGCGGCAACGGCGTTATTACTGATCAATTCTGTGAGTATCGAACTAAGAAGGTAAACGACGGAGAGAACCACCATCGGGGTAAAGCCGCCAAAGATCGTCATGATCCCCCCGACCAGCTGGGCGGCGGCTCCGCTCTGGGACATGGCGAGGCCGAGTGCAAGCATCCCGAAAATAAGAAATACGATATTCCACTGCACGGCGTTGTAGGCCTGCTGTACGGTGACACAACGGCTCATAATCATTGCGATTGCGGCGAGGATTGCGAGAGCCGGGATCCCCATGAGTTTAAATGAGGCGCCGAGGACAAAAAGCAGAGCAATCCCGGCCCCGATCCAGACTTTGGTGGGATCGACTTTTACCTCCGGTGCCTCGGACATGCTGATAAACTGACTTTCCCCCTGCATCTTGGCAATGGAGTCGGGCTGGCCTTCGAGAAGAAGGGTGTCGCCGTATTGCAGACGCATCGTGGTGAGATCTTTCTGAAGATTCTCCCCCTGACGATGGAGAGCGAGGACGTTAATACCGTGATTTCGCCGAAACCCGATTTGCTGAAGCGTTTTGCCGACCAGAGTCGATCGGGGCCCGATGATGACTTCGAGCAATTTCATGTCCCGGTCTTCGAGCTTTTTCAGATTCATCCCTTTCTGCTCGTCGAAGATGACGCCGCCGCTCTCTTTCAACCGGGTGAAACTGGTGCCGTGCAGGGTGATTGAAAGTCGGTCCCGCTCCCTGATGACCAATTCATTAAGTGGGGTTTGCAAAACCCGGCCGCGCCGCCTGACTTCCAGAACCCGGGCGGAGGGATAATTCTTAAAAAGGGTTTCGGTGAGGGTTTTTCCGACCAGAGATGACTTCGGTTCCACTTCGAACTGGGTCAAAAACGTCTTTGCTTCAGAATCGAGCAATTCGGACAGGGTGTTGCGCGAGGGCAATAGCTTTCGCCCGATGGTGAGCAGATAGGCAAATCCAATCAGAGCGTAGATGATTCCCAGTTTGGTCAGCTCAAACATCCCGAAGGGTCGCTGGCCATACTCCTGAGCCACTCCATCGATGATCAGGTTGGTTGAGGTTCCGGTCAGAGTACAGGTCCCGCCGAGGATCGAGGCAAAAGACAGCGGGATCAGCAGTTTCGATGACTTCAAATTGGTCGCCCGTGCATGGGCCAATACGATGGGAAGGAAAACGACAACAATGGGCGTGTTATTGACGAACGCCGAGAGGACTGCGCCCATCAGCATAAGAACGAGGAGGACCCGCAGCTCACTTTTTCCGGCCACTTTCGTGAAAAATTTACCCATGGCGTCGATTGCGCCGGTTCGTTCCAGCCCGGCACTGAGAACAAACATGCAGGCGATCGTGATGGGGGCTCCGTTACTGAAAACACTCAGTAACCCGCGCGCCACGGTTCCGTCAGGTCCGACGAGATCCGAGATCGGGAGGATCCCCAGTAACAGGACGGCGCCCATCGCGGCGATGGCCACCACGTCGGGCGTTCCCCACTCGCGGAAAAAGGCAATTACCACGAGGACGAGAATGATGTAGATCGCGATGATTTTAAGGTCCGCAAAGGGGACCATTGGCTGAAGAAGGTCGAGCATAGCAGTCGACGCAACTTCGCGGGAAATTACCGTGGTGCAATTCCCGTTTCCTGCTTTAAGATAGCTCCCAGATGGATCCCAACCGTCCGCCAACCAATTTTGAGAGCCGCGTTTTTGAGGCGACTTGCCTGATTCCGAAAGGGAAGGTGAGCACCTACGGTGAGTTGGCGGTTTTTCTTGGCTGTCAGTCAGCTCAAGCGATCGGCCAGGCTCTGAAGCGCAATCCTTTTGCTCCGGAAGTGCCCTGTCACCGTGTCGTCAAAACGGATCTCAGGCTTGGCGGGTTTCACGGAGGGACTGAGGGGCCCTATCTGGCGAAAAAGAGAAACCTGCTGGTTGAAGAAGGGGTTTCCTTCGGTGACGACGGGAGGGTAAATCCGGAACACTGTCATCGATTCTGCTAATCATCTATGATTGATCACAATCCATTTCTTCACGAGGACTCCGAGACCGATCTGGATTCGGGCGAAATCGGGAAAAATCTTCAGCAGGATCTTGCTGATTACCTCGATGATTTGCTGACTTACCGTATGCCGTTCGGCCGGTATCAGGATTCGTATATCGACAACTTACCTTACGAGTATCTGCACTGGTTTACTGACAAAGGAGGAGGGTTTCCCACCGGCCGACTCGGGGAATTGATGGAATTTGTCTATCACACCAAAGCGGTGGGAGCAGAGATCGTCTTCGCTGAGCTGAAGAGCCAGCGCCATCGCGGCGGCGTCCCGAAGCGCCGATAGATTAGGGACTGTACCCTGTACAATCTCCGGCTGTACCCTGTACACTTTTCGATTGTACCCTGTACAGTCCTCTTTTCCGGACACAAAAAAGCCGGTGAGTCCATCACTACTCACCGGCTATTTGTTCCTTAATTAATCGTCAGATCTTAGAGCCCTTCGCCACCGGCGAGGATCTCTTCGACTGATGCAGACGGTGCTGCGTCGTCGCCTTCCGCATCACCCTCTGCTTCGGATTCAGCCGCGAGGCGGGCCGCTTCCTGAGCTTCGAGTTCTTCAGCCGTTACGTTCTCGATGACTCCAATGTGACGTGAAGTATGGAAACCGGTTCCCGCAGGAATGAGGTGACCCATAATAACGTTCTCTTTGAATCCACGAAGGTAATCGATTTTTCCGAGTGTCGATGCCTCAGTCAAAACACGTGTGGTGTCCTGGAATGAAGCGGCTGAGATGAAGGAATCGGTCTCAAGCGATGCTTTGGTGATCCCGAGAA
Source organism: Verrucomicrobiales bacterium (assembly GCA_029213005.1). Taxonomy (GTDB): domain Bacteria; phylum Verrucomicrobiota; class Verrucomicrobiia; order Verrucomicrobiales; family DEV007; genus Arctic95D-9. The sequence continues at coordinate 158,593 of JARGPI010000004.1, read as the reverse complement.
GAACGGGCTCACCTTCAGCGGGCTTACCACCTTCTTCTTCGATCTCGGCGTTAACGGCCTCGAACTCGGCTTTCTCAATCTGGTCGCCCCAGAGGTAATCGGTATCACCCGGGTCGGTAACGCGGACTTTACGAAGCATCTGGCGGATAATGATCTCGATGTGTTTATCGTTGATCTCAACACCCTGAAGTCGGTAAACGGCCTGAACCTCGAAAACGAGGTGCTCCATAAGAGCGTGCGGTCCGAGAACGTCGAGGATCTCATGCGGAGGCACGGAGCCTTCGGTGAGTTGCTGACCTTTGTAAACGGTGTCGCCTTCCTGAACGAGGTAGTGACGCCCGAGTGGGATGAGGTGTTCCTCTTCCTCCTTAGTCTCAGGATCGGTCACGATAAGCTTACGCTTGGCGCGAACGGTTCCACCGAGTGAAACTTCACCGTCGATTTTAGCGATCTCGGCGGCTTCTTTTGGTTTCCGGGCTTCGAAAAGCTCGGCAACCCGGGGAAGACCACCGGTAATATCTTTCGTCTGGGAAACCTTACGAGGTGTCTTGGCAAGCTGCTCACCGGCAACCACTTTCTGACCTTCTTTCACCGAGAGGTGAGCTCCGGTCGGAATCGAGTAGTGAGAGAGCTCTTTACCGGTTGACTCATCAATCACGGTGATCTGCGGGTGCAAATCCTCTTTGTGCTCGATAACGACCTGACCTTTGGTGTTGGTCTCTTTATCAATTTCCATGTCGATCGTGATCCCCTGGATCATATCGCGGAATTTGATGGTACCGGCTTTCTCTGTGATAACCGGAACGTTATACGGATCCCAGGTAATCAGAGTGGCACCCTTCTTAACTTCTTCCATGTGACCGGTGTAGATCACGGAACCGACGACGATATCGTAGGCTTCCACCTCTTTACCGTTCTTATCGTGAACGGAAACGGTTCCGTCCTTACTCAAAGCAACGTGAGTTCCGTCCGGCGTTTCAACGGTCCGGAGGTTGTTGAAGTGAACAACACCTTTGTCTTTCGCTTTACGAATCGGCTGTGTGAAGGTCTGTGACGCAACACCACCAACGTGGAACGTACGCATCGTCAGCTGCGTTCCGGGCTCACCAATCGACTGAGCGGCAATAATCCCAACAGCTTCACCAATCTTCGCCATCACGTTGGTTGCAAGGTTCATGCCGTAGCACTTCGAACAACAACCACGACGGGATTCACAAGTCAGAACTGAGCGGATTTTAAGTTTCGGATGTCCGATGTCATCGAGTCTCAAAGCGACAGCTTCGTCGATCATTTCACCCGGCTTAACCAGAACCTGATCACCGTTCACCACTTTTTCAGCAGCAACACGACCGTAGATTCGAGTCTTCAGGTCAACGATCTCTTCATCACCTTCGTAGATGGACTGAACGATAATACCATTGCTGGTTCCGCAGTCTTCCTCGGTGATAATCACGTCTTGAGCCACATCAACCAGCTTACGGGTCATGTACCCTGAGTCAGCCGTTTTAAGAGCGGTATCGGCGAGACCTTTACGGGCACCGTGAGTTGAGATGAAGTATTCCAAAACGCTCAGACCTTCACGGAAGTTCGAAGTAATCGGGCGCTCAATAATTTCACCGGAAGGTTTGGCCATCAGACCCCGCATACCGGAAAGCTGCTTAATCTGCTGACGGTTACCACGGGCACCGGAATCAACCATCATGAACAGAGGTGAAGGAAGGTCCTTACCATCGTTGTGCTCAATGGTTCTGAAGAGATCTTTTGTGATCTCATCACCGGTGTGAGTCCAGATATCAACAATCTTGTTGTAGCGCTCTTTGTTGGTGATAACACCACCGCGATACTGATCGTTGGCTTTCTGAACGTCTTTGAAGGCGCTCTCGAGCTGAGCTTCTTTCTCGTCTGGAACGACCATATCGTAAATACCAACGGAAACACCTGAACGACATGCCTCTTTAAATCCGAGGGACTTAAGCAAGTCGAGTGATTCAACCGTGGTCTGCTGTCCAGCGACTTGGTAACAACGCCAAATGATGTTTGAGAGAGCTTTTTTACCAGCGGTTTCATTCACAAAACCGAGACCTTCCGGCCAGATTTCGTTGAAACGCACCCGACCGGCAGTCGTGATAATGACTTTTTTCTCGGTATCGCCAAATGGACGATTTTCGGTGCCGAAATCCGGGTTACGCATACGGATCGGATCGTGAATTCCGATTCCACGGTTAGCCACCGCGAATTCGACCTCGGTTGTGTCGGCGAAGAGTGGCAGTTTCATCTGCTCTTCTTCACTGAGGAGGGCGATCTTACGGCAGTAAGTCAGGAAGTAACATCCCAGAGTAATATCCTGAGAAGGTGTCGTGATCGGCTTACCGCTTGAAGGAGTGAAAACGTTGTTCGGCGCAAGCATGAGCATGCGGGCCTCCATCTGTGCTTCCACAGAAAGTGGTACGTGAACCGCCATCTGGTCACCATCGAAGTCAGCGTTATACGCGGTACAAACCAGCGGGTGAACGCGTATCGCGTTACCTTCGATCAATACCGGCTCGAATGCCTGGATGGAAAGACGGTGCAGGGTTGGTGCACGGTTCAGGAGAACCGGGTGTCCTTTGGTGACCTCCTCGAGAATGTCCCAAACTTCCGGCGTCTTCCGCTCGATCAGTTTCTTCGCGGAACGGACCGTGTGGACGTAGCCCATTTCCTTGAGTCGACGAATGATGAACGGTTCGAACAGAATCAAAGCCATCTTCTTCGGCAAACCGCACTGGTGCAGTTTCAAGTCGGGTCCGATAACAATAACGGAACGGCCTGAGTAATCGACCCGCTTACCAAGAAGGTTCTGACGGAAACGTCCGCCTTTACCTTTGAGCATGTCGGAAAGGGACTTCAGAGCCCGGTTTCCGGCGCCGGTTACGGCACGACCATGACGGCCGTTGTCAAAAAGGGCGTCAACCGCTTCCTGCAGCATCCGCTTCTCGTTCCGGATGATGACGTCCGGAGTTTTGAGTTGGAGCAAGTTCTTGAGACGGTTGTTCCGGTTAATGACCCGGCGATAGAGATCGTTCAGATCCGATGTTGCGAAACGTCCACCTTCCAGAGGAACGAGAGGACGAAGATCCGGTGGAATCACGGGCAGAACTTCGAGGATCATGTACTCGGGACGAGTCTTCGATCCGGCGAATCCCTGTGCCAGTTTGAGGCGCTTGGCGAGCTTTTTCCGAACCTGCTTGGAGCGGGTTTTGCCCATGGCGTCCTGCAACTCTTCAGCGAGAGCGGCGAGGTCAACCCGGCTCAAAAGATCGCGAACCGCTTCCGCACCCATTCCAGCCTGGAAGCTGTTTTCACCATACTCTTCCTGAGCATCGCGATACTCAAGCTCGGTCAAAAGCTGACAGGGCTCGAGGGGAGTCGTTCCCGGCTCGATGACGATGTAATCTTCGTAATAAATGACGCGCTCCAGCTGGCGGGCACTCATATCGAGAACCAGACCGAGACGGGACGGCATACACTTGTAAAACCAAATATGGGAAACCGGCACGGCCAACTCGATGTGGCCCATGCGTTCCCGACGAACCCGGCTCAGCGTTACCTCGACACCACAACGGTCACAGACCGTTCCTTTGTGTTTGATACGCTTGTATTTACCGCAGGCACACTCCCAGTCCTTGGTAGGACCGAAGATACGCTCACAGAAAAGACCGCCTTTTTCAGGCTTGAACGTCCGGTAGTTGATGGTTTCCGGGTTTTTAACTTCTCCACGGCTCCACTCCCGGATGATTTCGGGAGAGGCCACGGTGATTCTCACGTGATCGAAACTGTCGGACTTGCGTTCAAGACCGAAGATTTCGTCCAAGTGACTTTCTGAACTAAGAGATGGAATAGACACGACTGCTGAATGACTTAGGATTAATAAGGAAATTGAGTTTCACCGGCAAAATTAAGCACCGAGACTTTCGTTAAGGATTTCGGCATCTGAGCGCTGCTCGGATCCCACAGAAACTGACAGGCCGAGGCTCTGCATTTCTTTGATCAACACGTTGAAAGATTCCGGAGTACCGGCATCCAGTGTGTTATCCCCTTTCACAATTGACTCGTAAATTCGGGTCCGCCCTTGAACATCGTCGGACTTCACGGTCAAAAGTTCCTGTAGAGTGTAGGCAGCGCCGTATGCTTCGAGCGCCCATACCTCCATCTCTCCGAATCGCTGGCCGCCGTATTGGGCTTTACCACCGAGAGGTTGCTGGGTAACCAGCGAGTAAGGACCAACCGCACGAGCGTGGATTTTGTCCTGCACGAGGTGACCGAGTTTCAGCATGTAAATAATGCCGACCACGATCTCCTGGTAGAAAGCTTCACCGGTCCGTCCATCATACAATTGGGACTTACCGTTAAGACCAATCCACGGATGGATTTTCTTCGCTTCGACAAGGTATTCCTGAATCTTGTGCTCATCGATACCGTCGAAAACCGGAGTAGCCACCTTGAACCCGAGAGCTTTGGCTGCCACACCGAGGTGCGTTTCCAAAACCTGTCCCACGTTCATTCGTGAAGGCACCCCGAGTGGGTTCAAACAGATGTCGATCGGTGTTCCGTCACTGAGGTAAGGCATATCTTCCTCAGGAACGATTGTCGCGACAACCCCTTTGTTACCGTGGCGGCCCGCCATCTTATCACCGACTGAAAGCTTCCGCTTTTTAGCGACGTAGACTTTCACCTCTTTGATCACACCTGGCTCGGATTCGTCACCGGATTCGATCCGGTCGAGTTGACGTTCCCGCTCCATATCGATGTCGGAGAATTTGTTTTCATAGCTGCCGATGATGTCGAGAATCTTGTTCCGAATCGGGCTCGGATCGATTTCCACATCAGCGTAGCTTTCTGCCAACTTACGAAGCAGCGTCTTGGTGATCTTCTTGTTCGCCGGAACGATGATCTCACCACTGCGGCCGTTGACCACGTCGAGAGGCACTTTTTCGCCGAGAAGGATGTCGGACAGCTTATCGGTGAGCTGCTCGGTCAATTCCTCGAAACGACGCTTGTGCTCCTCAATGATTTGCTTCTTCTGCTTCTCTTCCTCTTTCGGGTCGAGCTTCTCTTTACTGGACGAGTTCCGTGAAGAGACCCGAACGTCCATCACGATACCGATACAACCGGAAGGAACGCGGAGTGACGTGTCCTTAACGTCAGCCGCTTTCTCACCGAAGATCGCACGGAGCAGGCGCTCTTCCGGTGCCAGCTCAGTTTCGCTCTTTGGAGTAATTTTCCCGACGAGAATGTCTCCCGGACGAACTTCTGCACCAACGCGGATGACACCGTCCGGCCCGAGGTTGCGGAGTGCTTCCTCACCGACGTTTGGAATATCACGAGTGATCTCTTCCGGTCCGAGTTTGGTGTCACGGGCGCTGATGTTGAATTCATCGATGTGAATTGAGGTGTAGATGTCCTCTTTCACGATTCGCTCCGAAATTACGATCGCATCCTCGAAGTTATAACCGTTCCAGGGCATGAACGCGACGAGCACGTTTCGACCCAGAGCCAACTCACCAAATTCGGTGTTTGGACCATCGGCAATAACCTGACCAGCTTTGATCTTTTCGCCGCGGCGTACGATCGGTTTCTGGTTGATACAGGTTCCGGCGTTGGAGCGCATGAACTTACGGAGCGGATAGGAGTAGATTCCCTTCTTGGCGTCCGTCTTGATTTTGGTTGGATTGGTCAGGAACTGAGCTTCGGAGCAGGGGAGTTCGCCATCCTCTGTAATCACGATAATCTCAGCGGTAGCAGCCGCGACTTTTCCGTTTCCTTCAGCCACCACTACTGAACGGGAGTCACGGGCCACTTTGGCTTCCATCCCGGTCCCGATATACGGAGAGTCGGAGACAAGAAGCGGAACGCCCTGACGTTGCATGTTCGATCCCATGAGCGCGCGGTTAGCATCATCGTGCTCAAGGAAAGGAATCAAACTCGAAGCAACAGAAACGAGCTGCTTCGGTGAAACATCCATGTATTTCGACTCGGTTGGAGCAACCTCGATAAAGTCACCAAGGTGACGAACCGTGATCTGCTCGTTAAGGAAATTTCCTTTTTCGTCGATCTTGTTGTTTGCCTGAGCAATGAGGAAGCTTTCCTCCTGGTCGGCAGTGAGGTATTCGATCTTCTTCGAAACCACACCGTTGACGATCTTACGATACGGCGTTTCGATGAATCCAAATTCGTTAATCCGGGCGAAACAACTCATTGAGTTGATCAGACCAATGTTTGGTCCCTCCGGAGTCTCAATCGGACAAATCCGTCCATAGTGAGATGGGTGAACGTCCCGCACTTCGAATCCGGCGCGGTCACGGTTCAGACCACCAGGTCCGAGAGCTGAGAGACGACGTTTGTGAGTCAACTCAGACAGCGGGTTAATCTGGTCCATGAACTGCGACAGCTGAGAACGGCCGAAGAAGTCACGAACCACAGCTGCGAGAGCTTTCGGGTTCACCAACTTCGAAGGAGTCATTCCATCGAGGTTCACATCGAACAGAGTCATCCGCTCTTTCACGAGGCGCTCGGTTCTGGCCAGGCCAACGCGGCACTGGTTGCCGAGCAGTTCGCCTACAGCACGGATACGACGGCTACCAAGGTGATCAATATCATCAAGCACACCTTCTCCGGCACGGAGATTGAGCAGGTAGTGCATACAGGCGAGGAAATCCTCGGGAGTGACAACGCGAGTATCGTCGTCGACCTTAAGTCCAAGCTTCTGGTTGATCTTGTAACGACCGACGCGAGTCAGGTCGTATTTTTTCGGATCGAAGAAAAGACGCTTCAGCAGGGCGCGTGCGTTAGCCACAGTTGGTGGATCTCCGGGACGGAGACGACGGTAGATATCCTTAAGTGCTTCCTCTTCGTCGCGTGCTGGATCCTTCTTCAAGGATTTCATGAGAAGGTCGTCATGCGAAGCATTAACAACTTCGAGTGATTTGATGCCGAGAGCGTCGAGCTGGGCAATCACTGCGAGGGTCAGTGGTTCGTAGGCTTTAGCCACGATGACTTCGCCGTCCATGACATCTTCGAAGATGACTTTGGTCGCGAGTTCGGCTTCATCCATGTTTGGATCCACCTTAAGTTTTTCAATCGTGTAAAACTGATTGATGATATCTCTATCAGTAGGGAAGCCGATCGCGCGCAAAAATGTAGTTGCGAGGAACTTGCGACGACGACGGCGACGGTCGAGGTAGACATAGAGCAGATCGTTAATATCGAACTGCACTTCCATCCAGGAACCGCGGTCCGGAATAATTCTGAAACCGTAAAGAATTTTTCCGTTGAGGTGCTGGTTGGTTTCGAAACAAACGCCGGGTGAACGGTGCAACTGTGAAACGACCACCCGCTCAGCACCGTTGATCACAAAAGTTCCCCGTTGCGTCATCAGAGGGAGTTCCCCCATGTAGACACGCTCTTCTTTGGTTCCCGACTCATCAGTCAGGGAGAAAGTAACATATAGTGGCGCACTGAACGTTTCGCCATCGCGAAGAGATTCCAGAGCGGTCAGCTTTGGCTCACCTACCTCATACTTTACATAGTCGAGAGTGAATTTCTCATCGTAACTGTCAATCGGAAATACTTCACGGAAGACCGCGTCAAGTCCGATTGGCTTTCGCTCCTTTGGGGAAATATCCTGTTGAAGAAATTCCTTGTAAGAATCGAGTTGAACCTCTATAAGATTAGGTGTCTCGATTGCTTCTTCGATTTTACCGAAGTACTTTCGTTCGATTGGTTCTGTTGCTGCTAACATGGTTGCGAATAAAGGTGCGAGTGGTGATGGGTGACGTTAAGGACTGGCGACGATTAAAAGTTTGACTTCCAAGCCAACTTTTTACAGAATTTGAGAAAGCAGATTCCGGCTTATTTAATTTCCAGACGAGAAAACGCAGCAAAGGACTCCCCTTGCTGTGAAAGCTGATCGAAAATTTAATTCACCCCCTGATACCTCAGATTCCGAATTCTGCTGGCGACAAAAAAACCAGCAGAACTCGAAAACTGCTTGATTAAACTTTTATTGGGATAAGCCCAAAACAATTTTAATCAAGTTGTTTTTGCCTTTTTTAGTCAATTTATTTTTTCGACATTAATCAAAACAAAAATGCCGCGAACGGAGAAAATCCGTTTCGCGGCATCAAAGTTTTTGGTCGAAGGATTACTTCAACTCAACAGAAGCACCGGCTTCTTCGAGTTTCTTCTTAATCTCTTCAGCTTCGTCTTTGGAAGCACCTTCCTTGATTGGAGTTGGTGCGCTTTCGACGAGCTTCTTAGCGTCAGCAAGACCAAGTCCGGCCACGCATTCGCGAACTGCTTTAATAACAGCGATTTTCTTGCCGCCGTCCCCGGTGAGGATAACGTCAAAATCGGTCTTCTCTTCTGCAGCAGCACCGCCATCGGCAGCTGGTCCAGCTACAGCAACCGCTGCAGGAGCAGCAGCGCTCACGCCCCACTTCTCTTCGAGTTCTTTAACAAGGTCAGCTACCTCAAGTACGGTAAGACCACTGAGTTCTTCTACTAATTTGCTTGTATCAGCCATTTTCTAAGGTGGGTATCGCCGCTTCCGAAAGCTTTTCGGTCAATTAAGATGTCGTGCCCGACATCCGGCAAGGAACCCGGTTAGTTGTTTTTTGTTTTTTCAATCAGGAAACTGCCAGTGGGCCGCTTACTGAAAATTCTTTAAAGTTATTAATTGGATTAGCCTTTCTCCTGCTTGGCAGCGAGAACCCGTGCCAGAGCGGAGCCCGGCTCGTTGAGAACGCGAACCAGCATGCTGGCCGGTTGGTTGAGGACGCCAAGGAGAGTCGCCTGGAGAATTTCTTTGGAAGGGAGATCCGCCAGAGCTTTCACCTGAGCTTCGTCGATGAATTCACCGTCGAGAACTCCTGCGCGCACAAATGGAGGAACTCCGCCTTTGCCTGCATCCTTAAGGATTTTAGCTGCGCCGCAGACGTCTTCCTTACCGGTGACAATCGCGGTCTGTCCGGAGAGGAATTCTGCGATTTCCTCAGGGAAGTTAGCTGTGTTGGCAGCGCGCTTCACAAAGGAGTTTTTGGCAACCTGGAACTTGGCTCCTTTTTCTTCAAGCTTGTTCCGAAGAGCGGAAAACTGCGGGACGGTCATGCCGCCGTAATCGGCGACCAACATGAACGGAGAGTCGTTAATCTGTTCAAGCAGTCCGTCGATGATGGTCTGTTTAATTTCTTTCATCCTGGTAAATTTGGTTCGTTGTTGTTGTTCTATTTCCAGTCAGAAACATCCACTTTAACACCCGGAGTCATCGTTCCGGCCAGTGTTCCGTTATCCAGAAAATTTCCTTTAGCGGTAGCAGGACGAGCTGCAACCACTGCGCTAATGACGGCTTTTGTGTTGTCGACAAGTTTGTCTGCTTCAAAAGAGACTTTTCCAACCGGGATCGAAACGTTTCCGTTTCTGTCCAATTTGAAATCGACCCGTCCGGCTTTAACTGCCTTAACGGCTCCGGCTGTGTCGTCGGTAACTGTGCCGGTCTTCGGGTTTGGCATCAAACCGCGGGGTCCGAGCTGTCTACCGAGTTTCCGGACTTCCGACATTGCTGCCGGCGTTGCCACGACGACGTCGAAGTCGCTGAATCCGCCCTGAACTTCTTTAATCAGTGCTTCGAACCCAACGTGCTCTGCTCCGGCATTTTTTGCCTGAGTTGCGGCTTCGCCTTCTGCGAAAACGAGAACGCGAACGTCTTTACCGCTTCCGTGGGGAAGGGGGCAGGTTCCGCGAACCATTTGGTCGGACTGACGTGGGTCAACACCGAGTTTGAAACTGATCGTCACACTCTGGTCGAATTTTGGCGCGGGGAATTTTTTTACCAGCGCGGCAGCTTCTTCGATCGAGTAGATCTGATCTTCGTTGACCATCTCAGCGGCCTTTACGTATCTTTTGCTTCTTTTTTTAGCCATGATTTTAATGCAGTCCAAACGAGGGTTCGCCTCTCCTGCTTACTATTTTGGAGCCGCGACACTAACCCGAAAATTTGAAATGGCGAATGAATTTTTTTAAAACCATTTTCCATCATCAGGAGTTGATGCGGGATACGAAAAAAGCGACCGGCTTTCGCGAGTCGCTCTTTCGATAAAAATGAGACTGAAGTGGGATTAATCGACGATTTCGAGTCCCATCTGGCGGGCGGTTCCAGCGAGGATCCGGCAGGCCATTTCTTCATTGTTGGTGTTCAGGTCGTCCATCTTAGTGCGTGCAACTTCGAGAAGTTTTTCGCGGCTGAGCGTCCCGACTTTAACCTTGTGAGGCTCGCCGGAACCTTTTGCAAGGTTGGCGGCTTTCTTCAAAAGCACTGCCGCAGGCGGCTTCTTGCAGACGAAATCGAAACTCTTGTCTTTGTAGACAGTGATTACGACAGGAAGGATGTCTCCGGCACTCGCCTGGGTAGCGGCATTGAATGCTTTACAGAATTCCATGATGTTTACCCCGGCCTGACCCAACGCGGGGCCGACTGGTGGTGACGGGTTTGCCTGACCTGCCTGGATCTGCAACTTGATTTGACCGACAATTTCTTTAGCCATGTGTCTCGATTATTTGATTTGTTCTTAAATTCTAGTTCGATAGGTCAAAAAGTTTCCTCAAACCGAGGGGTGTCTGTGACCTGTCTGGTGCAATAGTTATGCTTTCTCCACTTGCCAGTATTCCAGGGGTACCAGGGTTTCCCGGCCGAAAATGTTTACTGAAACCATTAGCTCGCCTTTCTCTTCGTCGATCTCTGCGATCACTCCGTTCTGGCCCTGGAAAGGTCCGTCGGCCACGGATACGGTATCCCCGATTTCATGTTCAACGGCGGGCATAACGGCGCCCTCACGTTCTTTGATCTGTGCCAGCATGCTGTCGACCTCATGCTTGGGCATCGGAATAGGGTGGGTCTTGGACCCCGCGAAATTGATGACGCCGTCCTGCTCCTGAATGAAATACCAGGTGCGGTCGACGAGTTTATTGTTTTCGTCCAGCAAATGCATGTTGACGATGACGTAACCGGGGAAAAATTTACGGTTGGACTCGCGTTTTTTGCCGGCTTTGACTTCGGAGACTCTTTCTTCGGGCACCAACACTTCGAAAATATAGTCTCCCATCTCTTCGGACTGAATCCGACGATTGAGATGGTCGCGCACCTTTCCTTCCGCTCCGGAAAGAACATGGACCACATACCATTGGTCGCGAGGTTCTGGAATTGTTGGCATTTTAGTAAGGGTCTGAAATAACTGAATTTAAAATGAGATGGATTTGTGAGGCCTAAAGGCTTCCTGTGGTAAGGAACTTCATCAGGTTCTGCATTGCGAAGTCCACAAATGCAACATAAGCCCCGAGGAGTAGCATTGCAATAATGACAACGACGGTAGAGTCGATCAATTGCTTGTATTTTTTGACGCCCTTTTCTTTCGGATCCCAAGGCCAGGTTGCCTTCTTAAGTTCTCCGTTTACTTCGCCTATGTATTTTCCAAGCTTTGCCATTATCGGGTCTGCGTATATCCAGTTAAATGCGTAAAATTCTTTTTCAAAAAGACGATTGCTCCCAAGGAGCACGGTAGGAGGGACTCGAACCCCCAACCAATGGTTTTGGAGACCACTACTCTACCAATTGAGCTACTACCGTATTTATTGTCTTAATGATTTCCTTGTAGGTTTCGGCGAGAAGAGGGGAGTCGGTTTTAGGCCGATTCCCCTCTCAAATTCATTTTCCCGACCCGCCAGTTGTTTTTCTATGAAAACGATCGGGGAAACTAAAACTGCTTTCAGCGAGTTTTAAAAGAACTTTAGTCAAGGATGTTGGCCACACGACCAGCACCAACTGTCCGGCCACCCTCACGGATAGCGAAACGGATGGTTTTCTCCATAGCGATTGGTGTGATCAACTCAACTTTCATGTTGATGTTGTCGCCAGGCATCACCATTTCAACACCGTCTGGAAGCGAGATCGCACCAGTTACGTCTGTTGTTCTGAAGTAGAACTGAGGACGGTAGTTGTTGAAGAATGGGGTGTGACGGCCACCTTCGTCCTTGGAAAGAACGTAAACCTCTGAGTCAAATTTCTTGTGAGGAGTAATGGAACCCACCTTGGCGATAACTTGACCGCGCTCGATGTCTTCTTTCTTAACTCCGCGAAGAAGGATACCAACGTTGTCACCGGCACGACCTTCGTCAAGAAGCTTACGGAACATCTCGATGTCTGTAACTGTCGTTTTGATGGTGTCTCTGATACCAACGATTTCAACTTCAGCCATTTTCTTAACGATACCACGCTCAACACGACCGGTAGCAACGGTTCCACGACCTTCAATTGAGAACACGTCCTCGATAGGCATAAGGAAGTCCTGATCGATTGGGCGCTCTGGAAGTGGGATGTACTCGTCAACAGCGTTCATCAACTTCATGATGTTTTCCTGCTGCTCTGCGTCACCTTCAAGTGCCTTAAGAGCGGAACCACGAACGATTGGGATATCGTCACCTGGGAACTCATACTGGTCGAGGAGTTCGCGAACTTCCATCTCAACGAGGTCGAGAAGTTCTTCGTCGTCCACCTGGTCAACTTTGTTGAGGAATACCACGAGTGCTGGAACACCAACCTGACGGGCAAGAAGGATGTGCTCACGAGTTTGTGGCATTGGGCCGTCAGCTGCTGAACAAACGAGGATTCCTCCGTCCATCTGCGCTGCACCGGTGATCATGTTCTTCACATAGTCAGCGTGACCCGGGCAGTCAACGTGAGCGTAGTGACGCTTGTCAGTTTCATACTCGACGTGTGCTGTTGAAATTGTGATACCGCGCTCGCGCTCTTCGGGAGCACCGTCGATTTCATCGTACGCCCTCTTTTCGCAGAAGCCTTTTTCTGCCAAAGTGGTAGTAATTGCAGCGGTCAAAGTCGTTTTTCCGTGGTCAACGTGACCGATTGTGCCCACGTTTACGTGAGGCTTGTTACGTTCAAATGCTTCCTTAGCCATTGTTGTAATCAGTTAGGGTTGCTTAGTGTCGCCTTTGGTTCCCATAAATGGGGACCGCTGCCGTCTTTAGTTGTCTTTAGCGTTTTGCTGGTATTCTAGGTTGGTTGTTTTCGTTAAAAAACAGTTTAATTAATGTTGTAGTAAGTGGAGCTCTTGACGGGATTTGAACCCGTGACCTCTTCCTTACCAAGGAAGTGCTCTACCCCTGAGCTACAAGAGCGTATCATCCGAAGTATGAACACTCAAGTGGGCCCTCTTACTCTGGAACCACTCGCCTTAAATAGAAAAGAAGCAACCATCTATCGGATAAACGTAGATTAGTTAAGCTTCATGAACTGATTTCGACGAATAGAGCCGCGAAAATACTCTCCCGCTATGATCTGTCAAAATTTATCTGAAGGTTTTTCTAAAAAGTTTTTGGTTGGTTCCGGTTCTGGCCTTGTCAGGCCTTATTCCATCTGGTTTTACGGAGGTTCGGGTCATTCGCTGGAGGCTTTGTGCTGCTTGAACCAATCGAGGGTTACCTCTCTTTCTTCGGAGTGATCGACCATTGGCAGGGGGTAGTCGGGTGAAAGGGGGGCGGAGGATTCGGCCGGTTTACGGAACTGTTTTGGCGAGACTTCGGCCAGCTCCGGGATCCATTTTTTGATGTAGGTGCCGTCGGGATCGTAGCGTTCGGTCTGGGTCCACGGGTTCTGTATCCGGAAATAAGGGGCGGCGTCGGCTCCAGTTCCGGAGGACCATTGCCAGCCCCCGTTGTTGTTGGCGATTTCGCCGTCGATGAGGTGCCTCATAAAATGGGCTTCCCCGAGTTTCCAATGGAGATGGAGGTCTTTGGTCAGGAACATGGCGACGATCATTCTGACGCGGTTGTGCATTGTCCCGGTGGCTGCCAGCTGGCGGAGACCGGCATCGATGATGGGGAAGCCGGTTTGTCCGTTTTGCCAACGTTCCAGCTTGTTATCCTCGTCGGGATCGCCCCATTTTAATCCTCTCCATTTGGGATTGAAATCGGTTTCGAGGACTTCGGGGTAGTGCCCCAGAATCGCCATAAAGAATTCCCGCCAGGCGAGTTGTTTCTGGAAGGTAAAGATGCTTTCCCGTTCCGATTTTGATCGGGTGTCGTCGAGTAATTTCTGGCTTTGGGAGAATATTTCGCGTGGAGAAAGGGTGCCGTAGCGGAGGTCGGGGCCGATGCCGCTGGTGGCCTCAAGGGCGGGTGTGTTCCGGTCCTGGGCGTATCTGGTTAAAACGGTCGATTCGATGGCGTTTTTGAGTCGTTTCCGGGCTGCTTTTTCGCCGGCTTCGGGGATTTCGGTATCGGTTTTTTTCAGACTCCAGTGAGCGATTCCGTCGAAGGATAGAGATTTTAACTCATTGAGGGTTTTGCTCTTCGGGAATTTTTTTATCTTGGCCGCCGGGTCGGGTTTTGAGAGCGACATCCAGGTTTTCGAGTAGGGGGTGTAGACCCGGTAGGGTGAGGCGGATTGAGTGAGAACTTCGTCTTTTTCGTGGAGGACGACATCCTTGGAGCCGTGAAGTTCGATGCCGATGCTGCGACAGGTTTCGAGCAGTCTTTTCTCGGTTTCGATGCCATAGGGATCGGGGTCCCGGTTCAGGTAAATGGCCTCCGCTTCGGTTGTTTTAACGAGTTTTTTCAATTCGTTAACCGCGTCGCCGGATCGAAAAATGAGTCGACCGCCGATGGACTCCAGATCTTCGGAGAGGGATTCGAGGCATCCGGTGAGGAATTGCTGGCGACCGGTTCCGGTCCAATGGTGATTGCGCTTCCAGTCGCTTAAAATGTAAACTGGGATGACTTCTTTTCCCGCTTTCAGTGCCTCGGAAAGGGCGGTGTTGTCGGTGAGGCGGAGGTCTCTGCGGAACCAGTGGATGACGCGCTGATAGTTTGGCATGGTGGATTGAGGAATATGAGTTGGGACAGAATACGAGTCCTCTCGATTTTCGGCTGATTTCGGTTAAAGTCGCTTTCGAGCGCACTGTACAGAGTACAATTCCGGATTGTACAGGGTACAGTCCTCAATTTTGAAATGCAATTCAGCCCCACTTTGCCGTTTTCACTGATCCTGAGTCTTGGGGGATTTCTGCTTGTGATCACGGTCTGGCTGTATTGGCTGACTTCGGCGAGGTTGAGTGTGGGGCAGCGGCTTAGCCTGCTCACCCTGCGATTGCTGGGCACAGCGGCGGTGATTTTGCTGTTGCTGCAGCCTTCCAGAATTGAAAAAATTCCCAAAGCGCAACACAACCGGGCGGTGATTTTTGCGGTCGATTCCTCTTTGAGTATGACTCAGGCGGATGAGGGTGGCGCTTCGCGGCTCGATGCGGCCCGCAAGCTGCTTCGTGATAACGGTTTTTTGAAGGGCGGGGTGTCTCAGGATGCGGATATCAGGCTTTTTCAATTTGATTCTGATGCGGTGGCGATCACTCCGGAAAAAATGGAAACGCTCCGGGCTGACGGTGAAACGACTCAATTTCACAAGTCGATCGGGTCGATGGTGGATTCCGTGTCGGATACGGATATCGAAGCCATGATTTTCCTCTCTGACGGGCACGATTTTGAGATGGAGAATGCGACCCGGACGGCGGAAATCGCGCGGAGAAAACGCTTCCCGATCTTTGCGATTCCGTTTGGCAGCACGGGAAATGTCCGGGATATCGCGGTGCGGATCGATAATTACCAGCCTTACGCCTATGTGAACCAAACCACCCGGGTTTCGGGGCGCTTGCGGTTGATTGGGTGTGAATACGAGACGCTGACGGTTCAGCTTTTAAGAAACGGTAAACTGGTGTCGACTCAGAAGGTTACGGCGGGTGAGGAGCCGGAAATCCCGGTGGCTTTTACGATCAAAGAGCCCGAAACCGGTCAGTTTCAATATGAAGTGAAGGCGGTGATCACTGGTAAGGAGACGGATCTCAATAACAACAATGCGTTCACTTACCTGAATGTGATCGATGAAAAAATCCGGGTTCTGATCCTCGAGGGATCTCCGTATTGGGACACCACTTTTCTGCAGCGGTCGCTTTACCGGAATGATAAAATTGAGCTGGATGCGATTTTGGCATTTGCGGAAGGGAGAGCGCGCCGGGTCCGGAATGATAATGTCCGCGGACAACTGCCCGATCCGCTTAAGCCGGAGGATTATCAGCAGTATGATGCCATTATTCTCGGCCGATCTCTGAATCGGCTTCTCGATCCCGATTTGTTGGGCGCCAATTTGAAGCAATATGTCGATTCCTTCGGTGGCACATTGATTTTCGCGAGGGGGCGCGCTTTGGATGATGAAAACGAAGCGCTCGCTGAGCTGGAGCCGGTGCTTTATGATTCCGGCGGGAATAGCGACGTTCAGATCAGTGTGGCTTCGACCGGGCGTGGTCTTGCTGCTTTTCAAATGCTTCACGATAAGCTGAAGACTTCTGAATCGCTGCCGCCCTTGCTTGCGGCGCGTCGCGCATCGGGTTCGAAGACGCTGGCGGCGACTCTGGCCGAGGCTGAGGATCCTCAAACCGGTCAGAAAACGCCGGTTTTTGTTCATCGGCGGTTCGGGAAGGGGCAGGTTCTCAATATCAATGTGGCGGGGCTGTGGAAGTGGTCGTTTAATGCGAAGACCGATGTGGAAAACAACATTTTCGATCGATTTTGGGATCAGTTATTGATCTGGATGCTCTCGCAAAGTGAGGTGGTTCCGAATCGGGACTTCTCCTTCCGGACCAGCAGCGCCAATTTGCTTCTCGGTGAACCGATGGATTTCAAACTCTCGGTCCGGAAAGCTGAATTTCTTCTCGGCCTCAAGCCAATCCGCATATTCCGGGACGGGAAATTGGTGACTGAGCTCCGTTGGGGAGCGGATGATCGGAGCGGCAATTCCGCGAGAACCGTTTTCACGCCGGAGGTGACGGGTCATTACGAAGCGAGGGTGAAGTTGCCTAATGGGGAGGAGATGGGGCAGAAGTTTATGGTCTACGAGGAGCGTCCCGAGATGACCGAGGTGACCACGGATCTGGCATATCTGACCCGGCTCTGCCATTTGACCGGGGGAAGTATTCTGGATCGCGATAATCTGGATCAACTTTCCAGAACTTTGGCACTTCAGAAAAAAGACAGCGACAGTGAGATTCCTGATACCCGTTTGGTACCGATCTGGGATCGTTTTTCGGTCTTTTTCGCGATTGTCATGTTATTCGGGGCGGATTGGATGCTTCGTCGGCGCTGGGGATTGGCCTGAATGTGTCTTTTATTGCAATTCGCGAATTCGTTCAGGCATGCCGCAAGATTTCGATGAGTAAATTCTGCTTTCGTGGGTTGTGAATCACCTTGGAATGCGGGTTTCAGCGTGCTGGCACAGAAGTGGCTCTTAGATGAGGCATGAAAACCGTAATGGAAACCGAGCAGGCTGAATGTATCGAATTGTGCAATAAGATGATCCGCGGCGAAAGGTCGGCGGTCGATACTTATAACAGTGCGATCGATAAATTTGGCGATCATCCCGTGATGAACGAGCTGCGGAGAATCCGGGACGAGCATCAGAAATCCGTTGTCGATCTCGAAGCGAATGTGAGAAGCATGGGCGGCGATCCCGCTATGGATTCAGGATACTGGGGCATCTTTGCAACCCTGGTCCAGAACACGGCGAATCTGCTTGGCAAAGAGTCCGCCGTCGAGGCGTTGGCTCAAGGTGAGCAGAAGGGGCTCGACGATTATCGTGATGCGACTAAGTCAGACTTTCTCATGCCGAGTTGCCGAGCGCTTTTTACCACGACACTGATTCCTCGAATCCAAAATCACCTCCAGGTGCTGGACAAAATCGAGGATGCTGTCAATTGAACGAATTTTACCCAATTTTCCCCTGAATAAGTAGGTAGTAGTAAGTCCAAACTGTTCCGGGTCGCTCTTTGGTGGGAGCGATCCGGACTTTTTGTTTTTGAATCCAGCTTGTGTTGCCTCGAAAAGCACTCAACCTTCCGGAAATTTCGCGTTATAGAAATATGGAAGAGCGTCTCATTGGTCAAATGTTGTTAACCGGGGTTCCGGGAACAGAGCTGGATCCCGAAACCGCCCGTCGGTTTCGAAAACTGCAACCGGGGGGATTTATTCTGTTCGGGAGAAACATCAAGTCGCCTGACCAGCTCCGGAAACTGATCGACGATTTGCGGGACCTGAGTGATATCGAGCCAATTATAACGATTGATCAGGAAGGTGGCCGGGTGTCGCGGCTGCGGCTGATCGGAAACGAGCCACCTAACGCTCAGGATCTCAGAAAAAAGGGCGATCTCAAACTGATCAAGCGGCATGGGCAGCTCACCGGAGAGGTGCTGCGAATTTTTGGATTTAACCTGGATCTTTGTCCGGTGCTCGACATCTCTTACGACGACGAAGCTGATAATTCCCTGAAAGGCCGCTGTTATGGAACAACCGCAAAAGAAGTGATCGAAAAAGCTTCGGTCTTTAACCGGGCGCTTCGGGGTGAGGGGATTCTGACCTGCGGAAAACACTTCCCGGGGTATGCATCGGCCCAATGTGATCCTCATCATGAGCTGCCGGTGATTACCAAGTCACTTCAGGAGATGGAGGAGACGGAGCTTTTGCCTTTCCGGGCTTTGTTGCCTGATCTCGACAGTTTGATGACCTGTCACTCTCATTTCACCTGCTGGGATGCGGATCGCCCGCGGTGGCCCGCTTCGTTATCTCAGAATATTGTGGGCCAGTTTCTGCGGAATCAGCTCGACTACAAAGGTTTGGTGATGAGTGACGATCTCGACATGGGAGCCATCTTGAATGAGGTGACCTTCGAGGAAACCATCCGGGCATGTATCGAATGTGGAAATGATTTGGCGATGATCTGCCATCGGGTTGAATTGGTGGAGGAAGCTCACAAGGTGATGAAGACTCTGCCTCATCCCGTGGTGGATGACGCGATGGTCCGCATTGAGAATACCAAGAAGCGCCTTGTGACTCCGGATCCCTGGTCGATTGAAAAATTTCAGGAGATCGACGGTCGGATCTGGGATTTACGGGTTGATACGCTGGGCGAAGAGCGGGCGAAGATTTTGTCTGTTGAGGACGGGAAGCGATCTCCGGTTGAGTTGTATTAAAGTTGCAAGGATCGGCAGCCTCCCATAAAATCGCGACATGAGTTTAGATCCAGGAGGACGCCCCGGTGGAGAGGTGAAATTTTTCGTAGGCTTGATTCTTGCTGGAATCGGGCTCTACCTGTTTTTCGATTCCGTCCATTTCACTTCCGGTCACCGCGGTCTAATTTCCGGAATGATGGGGCGCCAGGGCGGCGGCGGATTCCGGGAAACCACTTCGATGGGGATCATTCTAGTTCCGCTATTCTCCGGAGTTGTTGCTCTGTTTTTCGACGTTCGACAGACCTGGGCATGGATACTGACGGTGATTGGATTTCTTATTCTGATTATTGAAATCGTCAGTCGGATGCGACCCTATTTCGATGCTAAAGCCTCTCATGCGATTTTGATGATGATCATGATCGCTGGCGGATTTGGTTTGATGCTTCGCGGTTACATTGAGGATAAGAGAAAATCCGGAAGCGACTGAGGTTAGTGCCAACAATTCTGAAATTTTCGGTCGCCATACCCGGTGATCACCCTAATGTCAGCAGCCTTTGAAAGCGAATTTACCAGATTCCACTTACCAGCGTTACGCAATTGGCTTGATCTTTCTTGCCTTAATCGTCCGCACCCTGTATTCCGTTTTTTACCCGGTCAATTTGGCGGGTGATGAAGCCTATTACTGGGACTGGGGGCGCCGTCCGGCGATGGGATATTTCTCCAAGCCGCCGATGATCGCATGGATTTACGCGGTGGTTGATAAAGTGGCCGGAGCCAGTCTTCTGAGCATCCGGGTGACCGCAATCTTGTTCGGAACCGCATCGCTTTTTGTGACCTACTGGTTTACGAAGAAACTTTTTGATTCGAGGACGGCACTTTTCGCTGTCATCATTGCCCTTTCGATTCCCGGGAACTGCCTTCTCAACTTTGTTCTAACGATCGATGCCCCGCTGGTATTGGTGTGGTCACTGTCGCTTTTGTTTTTCTGGAACTATATAAATGGTGAGCGAAAAGGCCTTTCTCTGTTTCTTTTATTTCTCTGTATCGGACTGGGGCATCTCAGTAAGCAGATGATGTTGTTCTTTCCACCTCTGGCGATCGCATTTCTCGCCTCCGGTGCCGAGACGCGTCACCTATTGAAAAAGCCGGGGACCTGGCTGGCGATTTTCGGTTCGCTGATATTTCTCGCGCCGCCTTTGATCTGGAATTCGCAGAATGACTGGATAACCTTCACTCACATGTCCACTCATGTCGGAGCCAAGCAGGAGCCGACCCTGTGGGCCACCCTTTACGAGCGGGTCGAAACATTTCTCGAATTTTTCGGCAGTCAATTGGGGGCTCTTTCGCCGGTAACGGCTGTTCTACTATTTATGCTGACGGTAGTTGGTGCTTTTAAATATCGGAATATATCGACCCGTTCCCGTTATTTGATCGTCTTCTGCGGGGTGCCTCTGGTTCTGATCTTGGTAGTAGCGATGTTTCAAAAAGTGCAGCCAAACTGGCCTGCCGTTCTCTATTTAGCAGGAGTGCCGATGGTTGCTGCCTGGTTTACCAAAGTGATCGACTGGTTTCCTGTTGAAGATAAGAATCGCAAAAGATTGTTTCGTTTCGCGATTATCCCGGGTTTTCTCCTCTGCGCGTTCTTCTATTTTTCCCCCATGGTTTTCAGCCTTGCCGGTGCAGAAGGGCACAAAGCCAACCCTAACCGGCGTCTCATCGGTAGCGCGAGGTTTGCCAAAGCGGTCCAGGAAGTCAGAGAAACCATCCCGGGGTGGGAAACCGCCTTTGTCGCCGTGGCTGGTCACCGTTATGATACCAGTCATCTAGCATTTGGGCTCCCTGATCGTCCCCGGGTTTACAATATTTTGAGATCTCAGGTTGATTCACAATACAAGGTTTGGCCCGGTCCATGGGAGGATGGTAAGCAGGGGCAAAACGCAATTATTGTATTGCCGGGTATACATTCATCACCGTTTCCTCCAATTCCGAAATCATTCGAGGAAGTAAAATTGATCGACCAGATTGAGGTTCAGTTTGGTTCCGGTATAGGCAAGTTTTCCATCTTTCATGCTAAGAAGATGACGCAGCCTCTACCGCTTTAAATGTTATGAAAGGTATTGTACTGGCCGGTGGCACTGGATCACGACTTCACCCGATCACGCTGGGTGTCTCAAAACAACTCCTGCCCATTTATGATAAACCGATGGTATACTACCCAATATCGGTGCTAATGCTGGCGGGGATCCGGGAGATTTTGATTATTTCAACGCCTTCTGATTTGCCTGGTTTCCAGAGGTTGTTGGGTGATGGCAGTCAGTTCGGAGTAGAATTCGAGTATGCCGAGCAGCCGTCTCCTGATGGCCTGGCTCAGGCATTTTTGATCGGAGAAAAGTTTATCGGTAACGATCCTGTAGCTCTGGTTCTCGGCGATAATATTTTTTACGGTCAACATTTCAGCGGAATGTTGCACTCTGCAGGTGCCCGGGAAACCGGCGCAACGATTTTTGCCTACCAGGTTAAAAATCCACAACGATTCGGTGTCGTTGAGGTGGATGACTCTGACCGAGCGCTAAGTGTTGAGGAAAAACCGTTGAAGCCAAAGTCCAACCTCGCCATTACGGGGCTGTATTTCTACGACAATGAGGTGATCGAGATAGCGAAATCGATCACCCCGTCGGAGCGGGGGGAGCTGGAAATAACATCAGTGAACGATGTTTATCTACAGAAAAAGAATTTGCATGTCGAAAGACTCGGCCGGGGCTTCGCCTGGTTGGATACGGGTACTCATCAAAGCTTGATGGAGGCCAGTGAGTTTGTCAGAACGATTCAGAACCGTCAGGGTTTGCAGGTCGCCTGCCTTGAGGAAATCGGTTTCCTCCGGGGATGGTTGGACCGCGATTCGTTATGTCGAAGTATAGATCGTCTTGGGAAGACTGACTATGCGGATTATTTGAAACAGTTGGCAAAGGAAAGTTGATGGGAATGAAGATCACGGAAACAAAGCTCCCCGGAGTTCTTGAGATCGAACCGCAGGTTTTCGGGGATGAACGTGGTTTTTTTGTCGAGACATTCCATGTAGAGCGTTATCGCGAACTGGTCGGGATCGATTTGGCTTTTGTGCAGGATAATCACTCAAGGTCAGACAAAGGGATTCTTCGTGGAATGCATTTTCAAAGGAATCACCCTCAGGGGAAATTGGTTCGCTGTGTCCAGGGTGAGGTATTTGATGTCGCGGTCGATATTAACCGGGAATCGCCGACTTTCGGCAATTGGGTAGGAGTTTATTTGTCAGGTGATAATAAAAAGCAGCTCTATATACCGCCGGGCTATGCCCACGGCTTTCAGGTGGTATCCGATTCGGCGGATTTCGAATACAAGTGCACGGATTATTATCACCCTGAAGATGAGGGTTGCCTGAAATGGGACGATCCGGATGTCGGGATCGAGTGGCCTCTCAATTCGCCTACGATATCTCCCAAAGACCGCGATGGTCGCGGATTGTATAATTTGGGATGAGGGTGTTGGTTACAGGGAGCACTGGATTAATCGGCACGGAATTGTGCCGGGCTCTTGCGGTGAGCCATGAGGTTATTGAAGTCTCCCGTCACTCCGACCCTCCGGTAAATCTGTTGGAGCCGGAAGATGTAGAGACGTTGGTGCGCACTGTTAAACCGCATGTCATTATACATCTGGCTGCATTTACCGATGTATCTGCAGCATTTGATCAAACCGGTGATGCCGAAGGGGAGTGCTATCAATTGAATGTTTCAGTAACTTCCCGATTGGCAAAGGTTTCTTCGGACGTGGGGGCCCATTTTCTTCATGTCTCGACTGATTTTGTCTTTGCGGGAAGGGACGATGTGTTGTTAAACGAACAATCGGAATGTGAACCTATCGAATGGTATGGAGAGACAAAACTACAGGCTGAGCAGTGCGTCCGGGAATATGCAGATAGCTGGACAATTGCACGCATCGCGTTCCCGGTTGCCATGGACGAAGGCCGGAGACCTGATTTTCTGAGTCACCTTAGAACTAGGCTGAAAAGCGGCGCGGAAGTGAAGCTGTTCGACGACCAGACGATCACTCCCACCGCAATCTCCGATATAGTTGTCGGTCTGGAGGTTCTGAGCCGGGTGAAGCCGAAAGGGGAAATCTATCACCTCACGGGCGATGAATCATACTCTCCCTACGAGTTGGGTATTCTAGTTGCCGAGTGCGAGGGTGTGGAGCGAAGCTTGGTTCAAGCTTCTTCGTTGCTTGATTATTTGAAGGTAGATCCCCGTCCCCGGCAACGTTTCCTGCGCCTCGATAATCGGAAATGGAAATCACTCTGTGAAGAGGAATGTTTGAGCACGCCAATCTCAGCCGAAACGTTGATTAAAAAATATAAGTAACATGTCAAAATCTATTATCATTACCGGCGGAGCTGGATTTATCGGATCATCGGTAGTCAGAGAAGCTCTCCGTCGAAACTATGAGGTTGTTTCGGTCGATAAATTGACCTATGCGGGCAATTTGGATTCGTTAAAGTCGGTTGCCGACTCCACTTCGTTTTCTTTTGAGCAGATAGATATTTGTGACCGGGTGGAGATTGATCGAGTGTTACTAAAGCATCGCCCCTGCGGCATTTTGCATCTGGCAGCAGAATCTCACGTCGACCGATCGATCACGGGGCCGGGCGATTTTATCAAGTCAAATATTGAGGGGACCTATACCTTACTCGAAGCATCGCGGCATTATGTAGAGGAACATGGCGGTGACTTTAAGTTTCACCATGTCTCCACTGATGAAGTGTATGGCGATTTGGAGGGCGTGGATGATTTGTTTACTGAGGAAACCTCCTACGCGCCTTCATCCCCGTATTCGGCATCGAAAGCGGCTTCGGACCATCTTGTTCGCGCCTGGGGCCGGACTTATCAGCTTCCCACTGTGGTAACGAATTGTTCCAATAATTACGGTCCGAGGCACTTCCCGGAAAAATTGATTCCTCATATGATTTTGAATGCTTTGGCGGCGAAACCATTGCCAATTTATGGTGATGGCTGCCAGATCAGGGATTGGTTATATGTCGAGGATCATGCAGAGGCTCTCCTCACGGTCTTTGAGAAGGGCGCTAGTGGAGAGACTTATAATATCGGAGGCCACAATGAGATGAAAAATATCGAAGTGGTGCACCAACTTTGTGATTTGTTGGAGGAATTGGCGGGAGACATCAAACCTGCGGGCGTTGCAGCTTATCGCGATTTGATTACCTTCGTGAAAGATCGCCCGGGGCATGATGTCCGTTATGCGATTGATGCCTCAAAAATCCAGAAAGAACTGGGCTGGGTTCCACGGGAAACCTTCGAAACCGGACTGCGTAAGACGGTGCAATGGTATCTGGAGAATCGGGACTGGTGGGAGGCGATTCTCAATGGCAGTTATCGCCTCGAGAGACTCGGGTGATCACCTCCCGGGTAGTTGATCGTTCAGTAATCTGCGGCCCTCCCGGCATAACCACAGGTAATGATCGTTTGGTAGATTTTCGTAGGTGAGAAATTCCGATTTGCCGACTGGTGGCTGATTGGTGCATTTGAAAATGGCAGTCGCTTCGTCAATTTCGTCGAACATCGCGATATAGGCGGATTGATTTCCCGCTGCTTTTGTAGCGATAAACTGGTCCCATAAAAACTTACCGCCCCGTCGGGGAATAGCGTTGAGTTCCCCTCCATGGAGGTTTTTCCAACTGAAACCGGGGTATAGAACGGGTAGGTATTCGATATCCTTTTGCTGGCACCATTTGAGATCTTCGGCCTGGATTGATACAATTTGGACAGCTCCTTTCGAAGTGTCGTGATAGCGGCCCACCGACCAGGGACTGATGATATCTGCAAGTTGGAGCACTTGATGAAAGCCCGGGTGGCCAGTTGCATCGCGGGTTTGTTCCCGCCAATAGTAGGGGACTCCAAGCATGACGCTCATGCCACCCCATTCGGGATTGTGCTTTAAAAGGCGAATGAACTTTTCGGCGCTCTCGAGGGTATACTTTCTGTCGTCTCCACTGAACCCTACTCCCCAGATGGCGACTAGAGGTTTTCCGGCAAACTGGAGGTAGGCCGGATCGTTGGGATCATTACCCAGTTTCATCAGGGTCCGGAGGTTTTTCCAATCTCTCGCGAGATCTTCAAAGTCGTCGTCGGTTAATCCTGAGAGATCATACATCAGAGCGTAGGCGCGATTGTTTAGGTTGGCCGCTTCCCGACAATTGATTAATTTTTGATTATCGGCCTTTAACAGATCGAACGACTTGCTGTCTCCCTTCGCCTGGGTTGCAAACCGTTGAACAAAGGCGCCATCGATATCGTATTCCTTCATCCACCGGAAATGGCGATTTACCGTTTTGGGATTTAATGAGCTGAAAACGTTTGCGACCGAACCGTCCTTGTGGCGGAAGGCGGTTGGGTATTTTTCATCTTCGTCAAATTCGCTTAAATCCGGCCATAGATCGATGGTGCAATGTCCCGGCTCGAATTTTCCATTTTTCTCATAGTGATGAAACCCGAGGTCGGAGCCATCTCCGGGTGCCCGGAACCAACCCTGATAACCACAGAAAACTCTGCCTTTTATTCCGGATCTGGACTCGCTCCGGGGAGTCTTTCCGGCGCGAACAGTTAATATGCTGTAGGCGTCGTTGAGTGAGATATCTCCGGAAATCCCGGTGGCCCAAATGCTGAGAGAGATGAGTAAGGATAAGTTACGTTTCATGGATTGAGTTACCAAAAGACTCCCGCGCGGAGCGAAATCGGCCCAGGTAATTATCACGGTACGTTCATCCTCTTGGCGTGAAACGGGGATTGTGACTCACTCCAGTCATTTGTAGCTTAACCACATGAAATTTCGCTTTTTTGCTGCCGTCTGTTTTCTGATTTTACCCGGATTGGGAAAGAGTGGCGAAGTTCCCGGGCAAAAAATTGATCTGCTTTCCGATCCTGAATTTTCCGATTTTACCTATCATCTCAATGAAAAGCGATCACTGAGCGATAAGCGGGAGGAGGTCTGGAGCCTGAAAGATCATCTCCTTCACGTCACGGGGAAAGGCTGGGGGTATTTGAGGACGAAGCAGAGTTATCAGGATTATCATCTTGTTCTGGAATACCAGTGGGCAGAGCGAACTTACGGGAGCCGTCTTGACGGAGCTCGCGATGGTGGGGTCCTGGTTCATGGCTACGGGGAGGACGGTGCTTTTGGAGACATGTTTCTCAGTTCGTTCCAAGCGCAGTTGATTGAGGGTGGTTCCGGGGATTTGATTGCTCTCGCAGCTCGTGATGAAACGAAAACCCCGGCTCCGACTAAGATGACGGCTCAGGTATCCAAAGACCGCGATGGAGAGCCATTCTGGGATAAGACAGCGGGGACCCCAATGGTTTTCCCGGAGGAAAATAAAATCGTAGGGCGGGTGAACTGGAAGGATCGGGATCCGGATTGGAGAGATGTAAAAGGCTACCGGGGCGCGAGGGATATCGAAAATCCGCCGGGTGAGTGGAACCGTCTCGAAGTGATTTGCCGGGGCGATACCATCAGCCTTCTGATCAACGGAGTAAAGGTGAATGAGGCAACTAAGGTGACGCCCCGCGCCGGTTATATTTGCCTTCAGAGTGAAGCCGCCGAAATGCAGATCAGGCGCTGGGAGATCTGGCCGCTCGATAAAGTTGAGGAAGAGTGGAAGGAGGAACAACGTTCCACAAATACCGGTTATCGCACCGATGGAGAAAGCATTCTGCCGCGCCGACTGCCGCTCAGTCCGGAGGAGTCGAAAGCTGCGTGGAAGATCGAGGAGGGTTTTGAGATTCAACTGGTGGCGTCTGAACCGGTGGTTTGCGATCCGGTAGATGTGGTTTGGGATGCCCGGGGACAGATGTTTGTCGCGGAAATGGGCGATTATCCTTTACCTGCGGGTGAGGGCGAGTTTCTCTCGCGAATCCGACTGCTCAGTGACAAGGATGGTGATGGCGTCATGGACGGTGCCACGACCTGGGCGGGGAATCTGGATCATGTTCAGGGTTTGCTGCCGATGGATGGAGGGCTCGTCGCGACAACACGGACGGCGGTTCTTTTTCTGAAAGATACCGATGGCGACGGGACCGCTGACCTGCGGGAAACCTTGTTCACTCAGAATGAGCCGCGTCACAATCAGCTTCAGGTATCGTCCCCGCGTTGGGGGCTGGATAATGCGATCTATTTCAACAACGGTCTTGATTTGAAGGAGATTTATCCTGCCGATGCTCCCGATGAGAAGATTCTCGCGAGCAGCCGGAACATCCGCTTTGATCCTTACGCTAAAAAATTAACGGCGATCGGCGGGCGTGGGCAGTTCGGAGCGACGATTGACAATTGGAATCACCATTTTTTCTCAACTAACCGTAACCCGGTGATTTTTGCGGTCATGTCGGAGGAAGCGGCGAAGCGAAATCCGTTTGCGGCAATTTCACAGGTTCAGGAGGATATTGAGCCGGCGGGAGCGAAGTTACGACCTCTAAAACTGAGCCATACCACATCGGTTGCTCATGCGGGGACTTATACTGCGGCATGTGGGACGGCGGTTTACCGGGGGGATATCCTTCCGGAACTGGCAGGCAATATCTTCGTCTGCGATCCGACTGCTCAAGTGGTGACCCGCGGGAAAATTTCGGGTAAAGGGGGAAGTTTCGAAGTGGAGCGAGTTGTGGGGGATCATGAATTTCTCGCCTCAAGCGATGATTGGGCTCGACCGGTGAATGTTCGTAACGGTCCCGACGGCTCACTTTACATCTGCGATATGTATCGACGATTCATCGATCACGCGCGCTTTTTTCCCGAAGAATTTGCGAAATCTCATTACATGAGAGCAGGGTTTGATCACGGTCGGATCTGGAGAATCGTGCCGGTCGGTGGCGGGCCGGGCAAGGCTCAGTCCCTGCCGGACGATTCCGGGGCATTGTTGAGCCTTCTCGAGAGTGAAAATGGCTGGCAGCGAACTCATGCGCAGCGACTCCTGATGGAAAAAGGGAAATCGGATGGTGCCGCCGCCTTGCTTCAAAACACGGCTTCCCCCGAAGCTTTTGTTCATGCCTTGTGGTTGCTTCAGGGACAAGGCAAGCTGGACGACACCGCGATTGAAATGGCGCTTAACCACAGCTCAGATGGAGTGGTCGAGAATGCTCTCGCCATCGTGGATGCGCCCGAATATCGAACCAAGTTGATCGACCTGGCAAAAAACCGCTCGGGACGGGTCGCGTTTCAGGCGATTTTGAAGTTGGGTGAGTTGGATGACGAGGGGCTTAACGATGTTTTCGCAGCGGTTCTCAAACAGCCTTCAAAGCGAAGTGATCCGTGGACCCGTAAAGCAATTTTGAGCGGGTCGAAGGATCGCGCTGCGCAGATTCTGACCGGGTTGATTCAGGACGACGAAGTGAGAGATGATCTTTCTTACACCGATACGATCCGGGAATTGGCCACTGTGGTCTCCGCAAAAGGCGACGTCGGTGAGCTGGCGATGGTGTTGGCTGCGATGGAGCAGAGTGCACAGCCGGAACCCTGGCAGTTTGCTCTTTCCGAGGGGGTTTCGCTCGGTCTCCGGCGCAGCGCATTAAAACAAAAGACTTTGGCCGCGTTAATTTCGTCTCCGCCCGCAGAATTGAAAACCCATTCCGCGAAATTAAAGGCAATCGTCGACCGCTCGGTTGAAGCGGTCATGGACCGGTCCAAATCCCCCGAGATCCGGCTCGCGGCGCTGCCTCTGGCTGCGCAACTGGGCCAAGGGCCGACTTTCAAGATGGTCGCGAAACTGATCGAGCAAACCGAACCGATAGGAATCCAGATTGCGGCCTGTAAGGAGATGAGTCGGTTTAACCGGGAGGCGGTTGCGGATTTCTTTTTTGAGCGATGGGATCAACTTGGACCGACACCCCGGCGGGAAGCTCTTAATCTGATTGCAACCAATTCAAAAACCGCTCTTACTTTGATGAAAAAGATGAAGGCGGGCGAAATTCCGGCTTCGATTATGCCGCCGATGCAACGCTGGTCTTACGGTCGATCCAGCAATGAAGAGCTGAAAGCGCTTGCGACAGAATTGTTCGGCAAGACCGATGGCGATCGCGCTAAAGTGGTGGCTGACTATCAAAAAGGCATTGCCGGTCTCACCGGTGATCCGGAAGCGGGCAAACAGGTTTTTCAAAAAGGGGCCTGTGTGACCTGTCACAAAGTGGGGGAAATCGGCGTCGATGTCGGCCCGTCGCTGGCTGACGTAAAAATCAAGCCGAACGCGGCGCTTTTGACGGATATTCTCGATCCAAACCGCGCGGTGGAGGAGCGATGGGCGGCCTATCAGATCGAAACGAAAGGTGGTCAGACCTTTGCGGGGCTGGTTGCGTCGGAAACGGGGGGCTCGGTCGAAATTCGCGTTCCGGGAGGGCATTCTGAAACGATTCCCAGAAACCAGATCAAGAGCACGAGTTCCCTCGGGCTTTCTCTGATGCCTATTGGTCTGGAGGGGATTATCTCGAAGCAGGAGATGGCCGATCTACTCGCTTTTTTGAAGCAGTGAAGTGATTTTCAGTGCCGTGACCTTTCCGGAGGTGACTTTGATATCAGTGATATCGCCATTTAACTCGATGGTGTGGTCTCCGGGAAGTCGGTAGGTGGCGTTGCCAACGAGGATTTCGCAGGGTTTCGTTCCATCGTCGAAGACTGCTTCGATTTGATAAGTTCCATCCGTAACGACCCGGATCGGCCAGGTCATCTTTTGATTGGGGCGCAGCGTTACCGTGGGCCATTCCGGATGACCGATGTGGGTCGAAATCGGGCCGATTCCATCGTCGGTGGTGTGATCGATCCAGAAGGCGTAGTCCGCTTTTAATTCACTGAGCAAAAACGGGTACTCATCGCCGAGGTCGCGACTTTGAAACGGGTCGGTTTTTAGATCGTAAAGTTCCCATCCGCTCCGGGATTCTAAAATTGTCTTGTCGCGTCGCCAGCGGGGATCGCGGAGAGCGAGCCAACGGTCGGTCCTCACGGAAACACTCGCTTCTTTGACGGCATAACCTTCCGGTGTCCACGAGGTGAAGTGGATCCGGTTCGGCCAGTTTTCGCTGTTCCCGGCATTTCGCAACACGGGGGCCAGGCTTTTACCGTCGATAGGCAACTGACGGGTTTCTGACTCGAGTTCGCACAGCTCGACAAGCGTTGGATACCAGTCGATCAGCGACGTGATTCTGGTGAATCGGGAACCTTCCTGAATTTTTCCGGGCCAGGAAACATAGCAGGGGACGCGAATCCCGCCTTCGTGAACGCTGCCTTTTCCGCCGTAGAAATAGCCATTGTATCGCCCTTCGGTTCCGCCGAATTGATCTGGACCATTGTCGGAGAGAAAAAGCACGATCGTATTTTTGCGTTGCTCCGCTGTTTTCAAAAGCTCGAGAAGCTGACCAACTTTTTGATCCACGAACGCAATGCCTTCATTCACCTTTCGGGATCGCTCTTCAGCACTCAGTTTTTCGCCGTTTTCCACTCTTGGGGCGGGGAGTAGGACAATTCCCATGAACGGCTCCGGGCTTTTGGTTTCCAGAAAAGGGATAGCTGCAGCAATGTCGGGCCCGGTGAATTGAAATCCCTGTCCCGCCGCGTTGTGAGGCCAGTTGTCTCCGTGATGCCACCGGCCAAACCAGCCGGTTCGATAGTCGTTTTCACCGAAGATATCGCCGAGGGTCTTCTCGCTGCCATACATCATGGCCTCGGGGCCGGCGTCGCCTACGCAGCCGGTCCGATAGTGATACCGCCCGGTCAAGAGGCTGGCGGACGAGCTGGCTCCGGATGGAGTCGCGTAAAATTTGTCGAATTTCAGGCCTTCGCCGATCAGTGAATCGAGGTGCGGCGTTTCCACATGGCGGTTTCCGTTCGCACTGAGGTCGCCCCAGGCAAGGTCGTCGGCAATCATAATGAGGACATTGGGGCGCTCGGCACGGGTGGTTGCGCAGGTAGCAGCGAGGAGGAGTAGGAAAAAGGCAGTCCGCATCGCCTTCAATTTTACATGGGAATTTGGAAAAGCGATCTCCTTCATTGAGCCGCCCTCTTTGCGGAGTTGTGAGAGGGTGGAAAATTTCATAAGGTGCCCGGATGAAGCTTACTTTCAGTCTCTGTGTTTTCGCGCTCACGTCGCTCGTTTTAGCTGATGAATCGGTTGTGACCCAGCATCCAGCGGAGGATGACCCATCCTACACTGTGATTTACGACGGCAAAGATCTCTCCAATATCGAGACCGAGGGAAATTGGCAGATCCAGCCGGACGGCTCTCTGCACCTCACGCCGCGAGAAGGGGAGAAAGGTTGGACCCGGTATGGTTCCTACATTTGGCTGAAGGATGAGTACGCGGATTTTGTCGTGGATTTTGAGTTCAAATACACCGAGGGCGGGAATTCCGGTCTTTATTTTCGCTGTGCGGACTCGATTGATCCGACCAAATCGGGTTTTGAAATCCAGATCCTCGACTCCCACGGAGTTGAGAAAGAGTTGGGCCATCACGACATGGGTGGGGTGATTAGAACCGGTGGTCCACTCGTCAATGCGGCTAAACCTGCGGGCGAATGGCAAAGAATGACGGTTTCGATGAAAGCTGATCGTTTGACCGTCGTATTAAATGGGAAGCTGGTTCAGGATATGAATTTGAGAGAGAAAAAGCCAAAGGACAAAGAGCTGGCTGCATCGGGCCGGATTTGCATTCAGGACCACGGCCTGCCTTTTACGGTCCGGAATATCCGGGCCAGGAAACTGTAATTTTGACGATTGTACCCTGTACAGTTTTGGATGGTACAGGGCACAGTTTTGTGTTTAACTGTTTTTCATCCATTAGTGACCAATGATTACCCCGACACACACGCTGAAGATTATCACCCTGCTGGTTGCATTAAGTGTGTCGGCACTCTCAGCCGCTGAAAAAATCGAGCACGAGGGCGCGGAATATTGGATTTACCGCATCGATCCCAAAAAGGAGAAGCTGGAGCTGTTCCTCGGGGAGGAAAAAGGGAAGCCGAACACCTTTTTAAAGCTGGAGGAACGGCTTAACCGCAAAGGGCTGCAGCTGAAATTCGCCGTCAATGCCGGGATATTTGAACCGAACTTTCTGTCGACCGGGCTTCATATTTCCGAAGGTAAAACCATTGTGGATCTGAATCTGGAGGAGTTCAAAAAGACGAGAGAGAGCGAGTTTACCCCCAATTTCTACCTGAAACCGAACGGCGTCTTTTATTTGCTCGAAGATGGAACGACGGGGATTGTCGAATCGAGCCGGATGAAGACTTTAAAACCGGCTTCGCCGATCCGGATCGCGAACCAATCGGGGCCGCTGCTCGCTTTTAACAACAAAATTCATCCAATTCTTACCCGGGACTCCACTTCGACGAGACATCGAAACGGCGTAGGCGTCACCAGAGATGGTGAAATCGTTTTCGCCTGCACCATCCACGATCGAAAAAAAGGACTTTCCAATCTTTTTAATTTCTCTACTCTGTTTGTGGAAAAACTTAACTGTCCCGATGCTCTGTATTTGGATGGTGACATCTCTTACGTGTTTATCAGAGGAATGACGCCACCTTTGCGCGAAAGCAATTGGTTTGGCGGCATTTTCGCTGTCACGACCGCAAAAGGTGATTAGAACATTGATATTGGTAAATAAATGTTTATATGTTGGCCCTCCGAACTATTAACATCATGAAATTAAGCATGAAAGTGCTGGCAGGGGCATTTATGTCCCTCCTTTTGCTGTCGATCACCTCTTCCATGGTTCATGGGCAGGATGGTGATGACTGGCAGAAAGAGCGAGCCGCCGCCAACGATGCCGCCGGAAAAGCACTTTCGGAATTGAAGCGGCTACTTTCATCCCTTGATGAAGATAGTTTTTCGACCGAGCCATCCGACGGTGCGGTGAAGATCGGGAGCGTTGAAATTCCCTCAGGCACACCGAAAATCAGTGTGCTACGGCAGCAAATACAGTTTTTGATCGCTCAGATCGACCTCGCTCAGGATTATCCGGAGACAAAGTTTCGCGGGGAAGCCACCATTGATAATCTGGTAAAAGGGAAGGATTTCTTCGGGGTTTCAGCAGCGCAGAACTTTGGCGGATTCGAAGCTCGACAGAAGCTCATCGAAAAGTTGTTTGAGGATAGCGAGCTGGGGTTGGGAAACCGCCTCTTCGGGCTCATCAAGACCGGAAAAGATCCTGACAGTGCCGGTCTAATCAAATGGGTTAAATTTGTCGAGCGGATGGCAGGCCCTTACTATCTGGGTACGACTTTCGAAAGGCAGCCATCCACTCTGGGGCGGAGCTTGAAAGCGCTCTGTGTCCTCCGGGGCGTAACCAACTCCCCGGATTTTAAAGCGGCGATGGCGGAAAATTCCGACCTGGAGTTTCAGTTTAACTCCGCGATGGAGAAAAAGCTCAAGCCCGCAGTAAAAGAATTCGCCAGAGAGCGCTACGTCAAAGGCGGGATGTTGCGGGACTGGAGTTTGCCTGTTGCCTCAGCTGCGGCCAGAGTGTTCCCAGAGCTGAATCGTGACGTGATCGGAATCACCACGCTTCAAGATTATCAGAAGACTGCCTTGTCCCATGCACGGGCGGTTACTCAACTGGTGGAGAATATCGACGATCTGGTGGCTTCTCCCAAGGAGACGAACCGGGCCTTAACCACAATTAAATTCTACCGGGATCAATCCTATTACATCGGCTCCAACGAAGTTCGGGAAGCGGGGACTCTTCGCGTTCCGATGAACGAAGAGCTTGAGGTGATTCTCGCCAATGCACAGTTTTTTGCGCCGGACGGCCACCGCAATATTAAGACTTATCAGAAACGGAGCGAACATCTGGATTCCATGTTCTTCGGTGAAGGCAGTGAAAATAACCTGGAGTTGCTGATCTCTCTGAAGTCGGCGGACGAGTGGCTTGAGTTCTTTGATGCCAAGTTACTTGGAGGTAAAAAGAAAACGGAAGAAGGCGTTTTCCCCTACATCAGCGAAAATCACGAGATCACCCTCGACCAGTTGAAGATTATGTTTTTCGCACGGGCCGTGTTGCCTAGCGACTCCTTCAAAAATCTCTTTGCCGCGGATTCCCCGACTCATTCGCAGTATGAGCGATTACTTGCCGACTTCGGCGAACAGGTCCGCGAAATTTCATCGCTTCAGTTTCGAAATTATCCGAAACAGTGGATTAACGTGCAGAACGGTTTCCAGGAGTTGGCCAAAGGATTTGAGAAATACAGTTTCGATAAACTGAAAGTGACGACCTCGACAGATCTGGCGATGGTTCGAAAAGATTTTGAAGAAGGCTTATACGGCAGAGATTCCGTGGCGGAGGATTTTCTGCAATTGATGGTGCCTGATTCACCCCATGTGATTCCGTCGATCGATCACATGACCTCATCGGATCTGGCCAAGCGAGTCGGTAAGTTTGATAAACAGCTTTCGCCCGAATTCGTTAACCGAATGAATGCCAAGCTCTCGGATGTGTTGGAATACCGCAGCTACGGCCTCGCCGCGATCGACAGCCTAGAGCGTCCTGATCTTCAGGCCGGGCGGATTATGACCCACTTCGCGGTCTCAGATTACCGTGTGCCGGGCGATAAGAAGACCAATACCGTGATGCACGATTTGATCTGCGGTCCGGAAGGTGGATTTGGCGGGCTGGGAATGCTGTTTCGTCCAGATGCAAAAGGCTACAAGGAACGGGAGAGTGTTCTCGATGCGATCGCAACCTCAGATGAGCTGATTCTTGGCGATGTGCTCTTTAATCTGGCTCTCGATATCAACCGTAATAACGAAACCAGTGATGAAGATCTCGCCCGTGCTGCGAGCCGCTGGATAACCTATTTTCGGAAAAGTCAGGCCAATGCCCAGTTCCACGCTGTTCCCGATGTATTGAATCAGGCGATTCGAGGAACGTTCTTGTCGCGGATCGTTTTTAAGAGTGAAAGTTTTCAGAAAGCTCTGGAGAACTCCAGGACTTCGCCTGTCGGTTCTACACTCGATATCAGTTACGACCTCGAAGCGGCGCTCTCCGCCCAAATTCGGAAGATGCAATCGATGCTGGCTAAGATCGATCCGGAGACGGCTACGAACCGGAATATCAATGAGACCGCTGAGAAGTGGCAGGATTTTAAGGTTTGGTATCTGGAAAGCAACAAGTGGTTGGAGACGATGATTACCGACCCGCTTTTGATCAGTGAGTTAAGTCGAGTCCGGAAAATGAAACGGAAAGTGACTGACTATCAGGAACTCTGTCCGGAAGTGGTCGTTTTCAAGAAGGCGATCGAGCATTTTGGAGGGGAAATCTATAGTGAGCCGGCTCCGCCGACCCTGGAACTGGCGCGGTTTGCCATGGAGCAAATCACCCAGCTGGAACCGGATTTGAACATGCCACTTCCTGAAATGGAGGGGACTCCCGACGACATGGAAAAGCTTCGGCAGTTGGAATTCGGTAAAGCGGTTTCCAGTCAATTCCTCAATGATATTCGTCGGGTCGTGAGAGAGTCCGGGTTTGAAGAGATCGCCGAGGTGTCTGATCCTTTAAAGATCGGTGCCATTTACAATTCGGTCCTCGCTGATGAGGCGAGGCTCAATACCGCCAATTCCGAGCTGGTGAAAAACCGGGCGAAGGCGATGGAAGAAGGCTTCAAAGCTGCCATCGCGAGAGCGATCAGCCGCGTAGAGGCGGATCAGCCTTCCGATTTTAAAGTGCTCGAAGGTCAGGCGATCCGGGCTTCGAAAGTGGATCGAATTCTGTCGGAAAATGAGTTGGCCCAATATCGGATTGATATCGAACCCAGCCTCGTCGTTCACGAGTGGATCAATCAGAACCGCTCCGAAATTATGGCCGATTACCGCTCGGTGGAACTGCGGGCCGAAGCTCGCCAGATGATCAACAAGGCAAAACAGGAGCGCCGCTCCATGATCGAAGTTCAGACCGAATTGCAGGCCATTAAGGCCGAGAACCTCCACAAGACTGAGCTGCTTCAGGAGTGGGTCGACAAGAGCGAGGGTGGCACCAATGTCGAAGTGGTGATGGAGGAAGTTATCTCTATGAGGCAGGAAGTGACTTCACTGAAAAAGGAAGTCGCGGTCCTTAAAGATAGTGAAACTCTGATGAGAGCCCGGGCTGCTGATTTTGCTCAGAAGCTGTTTCACTACAAGCGTAGTGGAGCTTCACCTGAAGAGGTTAATCCGATCTCCGATGAGATGCTTAAAGAAATCTCTATTGCCTCCGCTCCGGAACCTCTTAATAAGCCCACGGTTTCGCCCCGAAACACCGCAACTGTGAGAACAACGCCTTCGAGAAGCACCTCTCGATCGAGCTCCGCCTCGCGATCTTCAGGCGGAGGATTCTTCCAACGTCTTTTTGGTAGGAGAAGATAATAAGGATAATCGCAGAATTGATAGTAATTTTAAATTATTATCAAAATTAGTTACTTTTCTGCGATTTTTATTATAAATTGTGGTGGGCTTGGTGTATTGATTCAATACTCCAAGAGTTTCCCACTCAACTCATCTTCCCTTTATGAAAGCTTTACCGCTTTGTTTTCTTCCTTTCCTTCTCTATTCATTGTCAATTTTTGGGTTTTTATATCCCGAAATATCGTCTGCTGCCGCCTCGGAAGCAGAGGTGGTGGAAAAGCGGGCTCTATCTGCCGCTAAGGCGATAGAGGTGCGTCTCTCCCGGCTGGAAGACCGGGATTTTTTTTCGGTAGCGGCAAATCTAGAAAGTAGTTACGGCAAGTACCTGCTGTCCCCGTCTGCAACCTATATAGAATGTCTCCGAAGTGACCTGAGAGCGGCTTTTGCGGAGATTGAACTGGCGAAACAATATCCCGGCCTCGAGTTAAGCAGCGATACCATTCTTGATATATTCCTTTCTGGAAAACGTGGCGACTTTTTCGGTAGTGAAGGGCATCTGAAAAATCAGATTTTTCTGGAGCGGAGTCGCCTTCTGAGAAAATTGGTAGAGGATAAAGAGCTGGCTTTTGCGGACCGGCTCTTTTTGCTATCTAGTGAGACGAATGACACCAGCGGAACCATTCTAAAGAAATGGCATGAGCGATCCAAGTTTTTAGCCAGTGAAGGTTATCTGGCGAATGACGAAAAGATGTCGGTAAGCCAGCAGGCGGAGTGTGTCAGAACCTTGTTTTTTCTAAGCCTCATTCTCGAAAGTAAATATATAGAGGAAGCGGCCGTCGAATCGCCGGAGGTGTTCGCTGCTTTTCAATCGTTTCTATCGGAAGAGTTGAAAACGGCGCTTCAGGCATATAGCCGGAAGCGCTTTGTCAAAGACGGGCCGCTACGGGACCGGAGTTTGCCGCTTTTATCGGCCGGGGCTACGATTCTCCCCGATCTCACTTTTGAGTCGGTCGGCGTGACGACTCATCAGAACTACAAAAAGCTGGCGCTGGCTCATGCCAGAGGGCTTGCGGCTTTAGTTGATGCGATTGATGCTCCGATGGCTGATACCAATTTCGCCCGACGCTCAATCGGGCAGATTATCGACTACCGGGTGCGCCCTTTTTACCTCGGTTCGACCGGGATTCGGGAAAAAGGCGCGCTTCCCTGTGAACCCGGCGGAGAGCTGGATATGATTTTGACCCACGCCGATTTTTTTGGCGAGGAAGGACATTTCAACGGCGTTCAGTATCGGAAACGTGTCCAGGTTCTCGAGCAGCTTTTTCTCAAACCGTCGTCCAGCGAAACGCTCGACTATTTACTGGCGTTGAAGGAGCCCAAAGATTGGTTGGCCTATTTCAAAACAAAGATTTCGGGCGAGGGTGAAACGCCGGGGGAATGTGTGGCAGCGATTGAGAAAGGGGAGATCGAGCCGATCCATCTTAAGAATTTATTTCTGTCTCGATGCATTCTTTCTCACAGCGCTTTCGATACCACCGACGAGCTTCGGCAGGGACGTGACTCGATCAAAGCGAAGTTGAGAGAGATTGCACCTGACCTGGCGGTAAATTTGTTTAAGACGATGCCGGACCGGTGGAATCAGGTTGATCTGGCTTTTGTAGAGATCTCGAAACTGGTTCCGGGTTTTGAACTCGAATCGCTTTCGATTCCCACCTATGAATCTTATCTGAATCAACGGAAAGATTATGAATGGGCGATTCAAACACTTCCCACCGATTTGTTGAGTCTCTCGGAGGAGGCCTCTCCCGATCTGTTCGATAATGAAGTGGGTTTGTTTCAATCGGACTATGTCTACCGGAACGGCAAGTTCAATAAGCGGCTCTCACCCGAGTTTGTGAAGAAGATCAATGGTAAGCTCAATTTGATATTGAACTATCGACAGTCGCAATTTTCCCCGCCGGATAATACGAGGCGTCCCGGACTGGAAAAGACGGGAGCGGCGATGCGGGAATTGCTGGTTGTTAACCGGAATTACCCCGATGATGAGCCGGATAATCCCCAGCTCCATGATTTGCTGGAAGGACCGGACGGAGGATTTGGAGGACTGGGCCAATTATTCAATTGTGATCCCAAAGGCTATGAGTCTTTAGAGACGGCTCTCGATGCGATTGCAAGCACGGAGAATTTGAAGCTGGGAGATGCGTTGTTTAATATGGCGCTCGATGTCGGTATCGAAAAACCGACCGCAGCCGATAAAGCCGCTGCGGCTCGGAAGTGGTTAAACTACTTCAAAAAGACCCAGTCAATTGCCCGCTTCCACTCGACCCCGCATCAGCTGACCGAAGCGATTCGCGGTGCCTACATCTGTCGTTTGGTGGTGCAGAGTGATGACTTCGTTGAAGCTGTGGAAAGATCACCAGAGGTGGCGGTGGGGTCATCTGAAGACGTGAGCTCGGTGCTGGAAAATACCCTGAGTTCGCAGGTCCGGGTCATGAACAGTATTTTGTCTTCCGTCGATCCGTCGACTGCGTTGAATAAAGATATCAATCATATCAAATCGAGATGGTATAACTTGAAGGCGTGGCACACCGAATCAATCAAGTGGTTGGAATCGGTCGTCGCTGATCCCTCCCTGATGAGCGAGGTCAGTCGGATTCGGAGTCTCTCCCGGGAGAAAGACGATTCCTATCGCGATATCGCTCCGGTCATTTCCCGGGTGGAGGAGACGCTTGCAGCGGTTGAGCCGAGAATTGTCGCGGAGCGCCATTCGGACCGTCACGATGAGCTTTTCAAGCCTCTCGATTTTGCCAACCTGGTGATGGGGCAATTGGTCACTCTTGAGAGAAAAGCGGCCGAGAACGCCAGGGTGGAACCGGAGGTTGAGTTATCACAGGTTGGTGCGAAATCGGCCGAGACGCTTTCTCAGGAAATCACTCACCAACTGTTTCTCGATATCCGGGAATCGGTATCTCAGGCCGGGTTCGAAGATTTGAGTCAGGTCAATTCATTGACTGAGTTTCCCTCCATCACTCGCGCCTACTATGAAAACGTGGGCTTTCGGAAACGCAGCGAGGATGCCGCTATCCACGAACTGCTTTTGCATCAACTGAAGGGAGCGATCGCGAAAGCCAAAGGCCGGATTGAGGCCGAAAGGGTCACGGATCTGAATCAGCTGGAAGATCTCACGATCCGGGCTTCCCGGGCGGACCGGATCTTTTTTGCGGGGGATCCGGAACGCTATTCTCTGTTGATCGATCCCAGCTTCCTGCTTCATGAGTGGAATAATCGCCACAAAATTGAGACGATTGCTGAGTTTCGGACGGTGGAGACCAGAGCTCAGGCTCAAACTCAGATTTTCCGGTTCCGGAAAGAACGGGAGAAGCTTGAGGCGGAACGGAAAACTCTCGCTCAGCAACAGGAGGAGCTGGAGAAGCGTCTTGAGCTGGCCCGCAAATGGGCGGATGACAATAATTACGACTTTGATCCCGACTCTGTGATCGATCAGATGCTAGCCATGGAGGACAAAATCAACTCTCTCCAGGGTGACATCACCGGGTATCAGAAGATGGAGGAGAAATACCGTCAACATCACCTCTTTCTGGCTCAGCAATTGCACAGCTACAAAATGGGAGACAGCAAATTTAACCGGGAGAAAACCAGAGAATACCTCCTCGCTCAGGCGAAGATCGACCCGCTTCCGGATCCGGAGCCGGACATCGATGGTATTATCGAAAAACCGCCACCGAAGAAGACTTACTCGAAGCCTAAAACCACTTACCGAAAACCGACTACCTCCCGGAGTTCTTCGGGAAGCTCTTCGTCGAGAAGTCGCAGCAGTGGTGGCGGTTTCTTTCAGCGCTTATTCGGCGGCCGGCGTTAATTCTCCGATTTTGTTGGGCGTTTTGCACCTCAATTTGAGGAGTGGGACGCCTGAGATGGCTTGCTCGCGCCGGGCAGAGTTCCGGTGAGATCAAAATGATTCGGTTTCATTTTCCGGGCAAAAACTTCGCAGCCGATAGGAGCGGTAAAGAAGTGGGTAACGGTGTCAGAGAAACGGGTTCCCAACGGTATTCTGGAGCTTTGAGCTATTCTGGATTGATTTTTCATTACCCCTCAAAGATGGACTCTTTTGCAAAATCCGACAGATGCAGAAAGTTAGAAAAACATAGGTAACAGTTCATCTGTTATGGTCGGATTTTGACTAATCTGTATCTGTGCATCAGTCGATTTTCGGGTATGCTTTCCCATGTATGATGCCGAAAAGACCACCTACCGGCAGCTCGCGGACGATTTGCAGATCATGATCGAAAAGCAGACGCTGAGGATCTGCGACCGGATGCCCTCATTGCGAACTTTGGCGAGAGATCGAGGCGTCAGTTTGACCACGGTTCAGAGTGCCTACGAAGTGCTGGAAAATCGCGGCCTGATCGAAGCGCGCCCCCGTTCCGGATTTTTCGTCTGTCCCCGGATCCGAAGAGAGGACCGGTTACCGGTGATGCCAACCGGTCGTATCGAGGCCGCGCGGGTGGAGAGGCCGGACTTCTATGAAGAGGTGATGACGGCGATCAACGATCCGGAAATTGTCCCCCTGGGATGTGCGATTCCCAGTGACGAAGTGTATCCTGCGAAAACTTTGTCCCGAATTTCAAATGCAGCTCTTCGAAAGCACGGGGCCAAAGCGTATCGTTACACGATCAGTCCGGGGCGCAGGGAGCTTCGCCACGAGGTCGCACTCCGAATGCTCGGGGCCGGCTTCTCAGCCACTGAGGAGGATGTGATTACCACCACTGGAGCGACCGAGGCGATCGTCGTTGCATTATCCGCGCTCACTAAGCCGGGCGATCTGGTCGCGGTTGAGATGCCGACTTTCTTCGGGATTTTAAGAATTATCGAAACGCTCCGGCTCAAGGTGGTCGAAATCCCGGTTTGTCCCATTCAGGGGATGAACATGGACTTTCTCGATGAGGTGAGTTCCACGCACGATATTAAAGTTTGTATCGTGCAGCCGAATTTTCAGAATCCCACCGGAAGTGTGATTGGCAAGGCGGACCGGGAGCGTCTTGCCAGTCTCGCGGTGGAGAGGGACTTCGCCATCGTCGAGGACGATCTTTACGGTGATCTGGTGTATGAAGGGAAGCGGCCCACCTCGATGTTGGCCCACGATAAGGGGCGCAAAGTTATCCACTGTGGCGGGGTGTCGAAGACGTTGTCACCGGGGCTGCGAGTGGGCTGGCTGGTGAGTAAAGGTTATCGGAAGGAACTTCTCGCGGTGAAGAATGTCGCCTGCAGCGCCACCTCGACCCTTTCGGAGATGATTGTGGCGGGATTTTACTCCGATGGCGGTTTTGATCGGCATCTCCGACGGGTCCGGCAGATTTATCAGGACCAATCCATGCTGATGCGGGATGCGGTTTTTGATTCTTTTCCGGAAGGCACCAAGGTAAATATGCCGACCGGCGGTTTTGTGCTCTGGGTCCAGTTGCCCCGGAATTTTGATTCCGAAAAACTGGCAGTCGATGCTTTGAACGAAGGAATCAGTGTGGCTCCGGGAACGATTTTCACCGCTTCGGATTCCCTTAGAAATTGCCTCCGCTTGAACTGCGGTTTTGGTTCTGATGAACGGATTCCCAAAGCGATCAAGCGTCTTGGGAAACTCTGCATGAGTCAATTAGGGTGAGAACGCGGATTGTACCCTGTACACTTTTTGACGGTACAGGGTACGCTTTCAGACTGTACCCTGTACAGTTTGCTCCCGCTTAGTGTTGTAAGACTTCGCGATCGGCTTTGACGACTTTTCTCATCGCCTCCAAACCGTAACGATAGCGGGAGGCGGCGGTGTTTGCTGAGATATTCAGAGTCTCGCCGATCTGCTGAAAGGTCATTTCCCCCCAGATTTTTAAAGTCAAAACTTCGCGGAACTTCTCGGGGATTTTACTCAAAGCGACTTGAAGCTCGCGGGATTCGTCGTCTTCAGGCAACTCGAACCAGGAAATGGTCTCGCCCATTTCGCGCATCGCGAACTCTTCGCGGTTTGCCCGACGCTGATTGCTGCGGGCCAGATCGATCGCGCAGCGCCTCACGTTGGTATAGGCGAGGCTGATGACTTTTTCATCGGGCGCTCCGTCGTGGGTTTTCCAGGTTTTAACCAGCGCCATCTGGAGGACGTCTTCCGCGTCTGCCTCACAGCGGGTCTGCTGGCGTGCGTATAACATGAGACGCGCTCCATTTTGATGAAGCCAATCGGTCCAAAGTTCTGTCGGGGTGGTGGACATTACGGATTTAGACGCTCTCCCCCCGGTTCTGTTGAATAAAAATGGTAAAAAATCTCAATTTCCCTGAGAAAAGCGGGAGGGGTGGCATCTACAAAATTCAAGGCGTCGGAACGAAAAGTTGACGGTGGGCCCCGTATCACGGTTATATAGAGGCGGTTTTTGTGCTCTGAAGATGATGTCCAGTTTCCAGTTCAGACATTTGGTGATCGTAATCACGATTCTGGGAACGCTTCAAATGGCGGTTCCGGAGGAAGCGGGGCCGGAGCCTTTTGTCATCGAGTTCTTTCAGACGAAGGCGGCATTTTCCGGCTCGATCGATTCGAAGGCGTCGGCGGATGCGCTGGCTGCGGCGATTGTGTCGGCCCGCCCGGATCTGAATATCGTGAACACGGGAATGGAATTCGATCCCGGGGTGTCGATGCCGGAACTCAAGTTGCTGAAGAGTCTCGTGGTGGAAATTGCTCTCTCGACCACGGAAGGGGTGTTTGAGATTTCCGATGACAGTCTCCTCATCGGCGGGCTCACCGATAGCGTGGTGACTGCTTCGGTATTGCGTTTGCGGGCCAATCCCATCCTGGGTGAGCGTCGTTTCCGGGAGCAGCTGTGCCTGGTGCCGACCGAAGATCTACCGGAAATTCCCATACTGCTATCGACCGGCGAATCGAGAAAAAGCTTCTCATTTGATCTGGAGCTGAAGCTCAAAGAGGAGGTGACCTTTGAGCCCCCCGGCATCATTTTGACTAAAATTCTGGATCTGATTGAGGGAACGGCGGATCCATCGCTTTATCCGAACATCGCGCCCGTCCCGAGTGCCCCGGTTTCGATGGTTGAGACCCCGGCACTGGTGGAAGCGAAAAGCCAGCTCGAAGTCACGACGGAGGTTATCCCCGAGCCGCCCAGTCCCTATGAAAGGTTTGGTCCCGTGCTTTACGCGAGAAACGGAATCGTGCTTCAAGAAGGGCAGAAGGAGTTGATCACATCACTGCCGGAGGTGTTTCAATCAGACCCATGGACCGGGAGGCCAATCATTGTGCGGTCATTGATTTATCAATCGGGTTCCGAGACTTTCTCCACCTGGATCAGTGAGCGACGTCTCGCCGAAACGGTCCGTCACCTCACGGAAGCTGGAGTGGGCGCTGAGAGGTTGGCTCCTGAAACTTTGGTGACGACGGATCGAATTGATAAAGGAGAGGTACAATTACTGATTTTGAAACCTCAGGATTACATCAGTCCTTCGGAGCCGACCCGGTAAACCAGCGATCGAAATTGGCGCGGGTTCGCTCCACGAGCGCGTCGAGCGGGATCCCTTCATTTTCAGCAACCTGTCGGTAAACCACTGCCAAATTTGCGGGATGATTAAACTCAAAATCTGGATGGAGATCCAGTTCCCCGGGTAATTCCATGGAGGGCGAATCGGTTTCGAGAAGGAGGCGATCCGTCGGGACGGTACTGAAAACTTTGAGTTTCTCTGCTTTGGCGGCTTTCAGAAAATATCC
The DNA here is from genome assembly GCA_029213005.1 of Verrucomicrobiales bacterium. GTDB lineage: Bacteria > Verrucomicrobiota > Verrucomicrobiia > Verrucomicrobiales > DEV007 > Arctic95D-9. The sequence continues at coordinate 114,340 of JARGPI010000004.1, read as the reverse complement.
GGATATCGAAAAATAAGCTCCTTTTCCACTGAAAACCGGCACCAGCTCTTCCGAACCGGAATAGGAATGGAGCAAAAAACGATGTTCGGGGAGGTGATTGAGACTTTCTACGAGATGTCCCCACGCTTTTAAGCAGTGGACACTGAGGGGACGGTCCAGCGAGTGGGCCAGCTTCCACTGGGCCTCAAAAACCGGCAGTTGTTCCTCGATATCGTGGTTTTTGATCCATCGGTCGAGACCAATCTCGCCGACTCCCGCTTTGGGGAATTCGATTAATAATTCCTCAAGTTGTGCCCTCCACTCCGGGCTCCGCTCTGAGACATACCAGGGATGCAGGCCAAAGCTGGGCTTGATTTCAGGGTGCTCGCGGGCGAGATCTGCCACTTTTTCCCAATCATTCTCTGAAGTGCCGTTGACCACGAATGATTGAATTCCGCGGCTGAGAGATTCGGAAAAGATTGCCTCAAAATCATCGCCGAAACTTTCGTCCTGAAGATGACAATGGGCATCGATCATACCTTGAGATTGAGACGCATCGGAATCATATGCGAATACTCAAACCCAATGTAATTAAAGAAACTTTGGCTGTCCTCACTGAGTTTATCGGTGAGAAGAGTAATCCGCTCGAAGTCCTTTTTCTTCGCGTAATCCACCACGTACTGGATTAATTGATAGCCGTAGCCCTGTCTGCGGAATTCTGGATTGATGTAAACATCTTCCAGCAGAATGACGAATCCACCCATCGCGGTACTGATGGTGAAAAGGCAGTTCACCATTCCGATGATTTCATAATCGGTCCTCACCACAAAGATGCGCCCTCGACTGGGTTGCTCCAGAATAAGGCGGAGACCTTTCTCCTGCAGTGCCCGGTTTGGCTGGAAATCAGCCTCGATCTCGAACAACTCCATTACCAAATCAACCAACCGGGGTAGGTCGTCCAAGGTCGCCGGTTCAATTCTGGCTACCTGATTAAGCGGTTTGATTGGTGCGGTAAAGTCTCCCATGACCAAAGATATCATACATGATTCAGCAGACTTTGTGCCATAAAATGTTTATCGATCGATCGGTACAGAGATGAATCCCCGTTGGTAACTGCTTTGAGTGAACTCCCGGGCGGTAAAAACCCAAACGACGACTTTTTTGTGGCTCCAGTAATCGGGGTGCTGGATCGCTTTCCGGTACAGATTGATCCGCGAGGTGACCAGACCGCCGGCAGCGCTCCCTTCGAGATCGACGGCGCTTCCGATCGCCGCAGAAAGGTGATCGAACAAGCCGGCACGGTCGCAGTGAAAGTTCTCTTCATCGCTGAATACCAGGGTGTGAGAGTCGCCCAAAAGCAGCACAGGGCTTTTCACATCGCTTTCCAGCGGGCTTGGTGACTCCACAAACTGAACGTTCAGTCGTTCGTGAGGATTGCTGTTTTCCCATTCGGAAAATGCGATCAGATCACCTTTGATCTCGATCTCCCGGGGCTCGGTCCGGGTCAGTGCAGTGTTCTTTTTCCGACCAATTCCAAACTCGTTTGCGAGCGTTTCAGCAATCAGGTCGGCTACTTCGACACAGGCCGCCGGAGAAAAATGAGCATCCTGCTGACACCAGTATTTCTTATCGGTAGCGACCTTGCGTTTCTCCAGAAAAAGAGGTTCCAAATCGAGCACATTCAGGCCTTTTGCACGAAGGTCTTCTACAAAAGGCGAAATGCCCTGCGCTTCCCCGGGTGCGAAGTCCATGGCGAATTTTTCCGGATAGATCGTTGCTTTTGCAGGTATAGGCACCACGAGCAGGCTCACATTTTTATCGGCCAGCAAGTTGTGAAACTCGAGCATGGAGGGGATCGGGTCGGACTGGTTTTGGGAAACTTCTTCCCACGGTTTTTCCCAAAACCTTCCAAGACTGAGCTGTTTGATTTCGCGGGTCGGGAAGAACCAGCCGGGGGCATCGCCCGGTATGGTCCGGTTCTCGATGAGACGGTCTTTGCAAGTCTGGACAAAGGCATAAGCTTTGTCCTCGGAGGCGGTGAGGTGGGAAAGAGGCAGGGCGAACAGTAAAAAGGAAAGGAAACGGGAGTGCATTCTAAAAATTTCAGTGAATATAGCATGATTCTCAAATCTTGGCATCACATCTGAGGAGGTTTTCACATTTTTCAGCGATCGGACACTTGCGAACTTTCGCCATCGAAGGCATATCGCGAGATGACTGAATCTGATGCAGCCTATACCGAATTACCCAGTGGACTGAAATATCGCGAGATCGAAGCGGGCGATGGTTCGGCGAAACCTACCAAAAACAGTCTCGTCACCGTTCACTACGAAGGTGAACTCGAAGACGGCGAGGTTTTCGACAGCTCGATTGAAAGAGGGGAGCCTGCCAGCTTTCCTTTGAGTGGAGTGATCGCGGGCTGGACCGAAGGAGTGCAGTTGATGAGCCCCGGAGCGCGCTTCCAGTTTTTAATCCCGCACCACCTCGCCTACGGCGAAGATGGATTTGGAGATGTGATTCCGCCACTCGAGACGCTTAAGTTCGAGATCGAGCTGATTTCAATCGGCTGATTTATTTGGCAACCGGCCGGACCGGAACGCCCTTGCCGCCGAGATACTGTTTCACATCTCCCACCGTGAATTCACCGAAGTGGAAAATGCTGGCGGCGAGAACCGCATCAGCTTTTCCCCGGTCGAGCACATCGACGAGGTGGTCGAGGTTACCTGCACCTCCACTGGCAATCACCGGGATTTCCAGTGCCTGGCTGATCGCTGCGGTCAGTTCGATGTCGTAACCTGCTTTGGTGCCATCGGCGTCCATACTGGTGAGGAGAATTTCTCCCGCGCCCCGTTCCGCTACTTCCTGAGCCCACTCGATCGCATCGAGCCCCGTCGGGGTTCTGCCGCCGTGAGTGAAGACTTCCCAGCCATCGCCGTTTTCACGACGTTTTGCATCGATCGCGACGACGATACACTGAGCACCAAAGGCTTTTGACCCATCAGAGACCACTTGCGGATTGCTCACCGCTGCGGTGTTGATCCCCACCTTGTCTGCACCGGCCATCAGCATCCGGTGCATATCTTCAACCACGCGGATCCCTCCGCCCACGGTCACCGGCATAAAACATCTCTCCGCAGTCTTTTTGACCACGTCGGTCATCGTCTCACGATGGTCAGAGGAGGCGGTGATATCGAGAAAGACCAGTTCATCCGCACCTTGGCGATTGTATTCCACGGCACAGTCCACCGGATCTCCCGCGTCGCGGAGATTCACGAAATTGGTTCCCTTCACAACACGCCCGTTGGTGACGTCGAGACAGGGGATGATTCGCTTGGTTAGCATGGGCCGAATATACGGGGTTTTAGCGATTTTCGAGGAAAAGAGCGTCAAAAAATCTCAGTCCGTAAAAATAAAAAATTAGTAAAGTTTTATTAAATATTTGAAAAGTTTTTAAATAAGCGTTAATTTACCTCCACAACCTATTAAAAACTTATGGATCATCATTCAAAGCCTGCTTTAATTCCGGACCAGTTGAAAGATACCGTTCCCGACTCTTTCATCGCTGTTCCTCGTGATACCGACACAGCTGTGGTCTACTGGAGCCTGTCGAATCGTCATCTGCCGTTTCACGAAGGAGGTCGGCTTTGTTTGCAAATCCTCGGCCAGACTACTGACCTTTCAGACACTATTATCTTGCATCGCGAGTCCGGTCATTTTATTATCCCGCTGCTGGCTGGAGAACGGAAATACGAGATTCAGCTGGGTTGGTCGGATGTGAACGGTTTTTCCATGATCTTTTCCGAATCGATCGAACTGCCCGAATTGCCTGAGAATCCACTTGGTGCGAATTCGACTTCGATGGATTACCGGGGTTCAGTTTTTTGGGGACATCATCAGCATTCGGCGAACTAACCGATTGGCTGTCGATCAATACCTATGGGGAAAAACGAAGATGATTCCAAAGGGGAGCAAGTCCCGCCTGTCAGCGATCTGCTTCTTGAGTCTTTCCTCGAATATTTGTCGATAGAAAAAAACTCCTCAGAGAGGACGCTCATCAATTATGAGCACGCTATTGTCCGGTTTCGGACCTGGAAGACTCCCTTCCAGACCTGGGACGCGGTCTCTGCCGACGACTTTCGGGATTATCTTTTCGAAATGATGAAAGATGAGTGGGGTCGGGCCACGGTTCGTCTGCACTTTGCTGCTTTACGCAGCTTTTATAAGTATTTAAACCGCCGCCAAAATTTTACGGTCAATCCGGTGGCGGAGATTCAATTGCCCAAGGCGGAGAAGAAACTGCCTGTCGTTCTGACGCAAAAGCAGGTGGTTGAGTTGCTAGAAATGCCCTTCAAAATTGAAGTGCCAAAGCAGGCTCCGGACTGGATGCCTTATCGAGATGCAGCCATTCTGGAGCTGTTTTATTCGTCGGGAATTCGACTTGCCGAACTGGCCGGTCTTCAGGTTCGGGACTTCGATCTACACAATGAGTGTATCCGCGTCATGGGTAAGGGAAGTAAAGAACGGTTCTGTCCTGTCGGTACTCCTGCGGCGGAGGCGATTCACGAATATCGCCAGAGAGCCCGTGTTGTGGAAGGTCCGCTTTTCATCAGCAAATTAAGAAAGCGGATGACTCCCCGGGCCATTTCGAATCTTTTCAAAAAGTATCACGAACACACCAGTATTCCGGTCAACGTGAGCCCTCATAAGCTGAGGCACAGTTTCGCCACTCATTTGCTGGACTGCGGAGCCGATTTGCGAAGTGTTCAGGCGATGCTGGGGCACGCCAGTCTTTCCACGACTCAAATCTATACCCACGTCTCGGTGGCGAGGATGAAAGAGGTCTATCACGAGACCCATCCCCGCGCGTAACCCAGTCGATTACGCTAAATTTCTTCGCACCGCCTGCTTGTAGGCCTGCATCGCTGCGATGATGTGCAGAATAAAGGCAAACGGACCCGTTGCGAGCCAGACGCCTCCGGTGAAAATGATCCAGATGATTGCCCAGAAGATGTGGAAGCAGTACAATTGACCCAGACCCGGGTAGACAAAACTGAGTAGTGCAGCGAGGACTTCGTTCTTCTTTTTCTTTTCTGGTTCCATGACGTTTGGACTGATGAGAGCCCCATCCACTATAACATGAATGGAGCTTTTCAAAAATGAAATGGTTAAACCGGAGGGGGCGTTATTAAAAATCGAATCCCGGAATGCTGCCGGTCGCAATGATCTTTTCGCGATCGAGCTTCAGAGAGAAAATGTCGACTTCGCTTCCGTTGATGCCCAGCTCGGTTCCACCACGGGTTCCGAAAGCGAGATGCTGACGGCGATTTGAATCATACCCCAGGTAGATCATCACGTGGGTGACTCGTCCACTGCTATGGTCTCCCCAGAAAATCAGATTTCCCGGAATGAGTTGATTCTCCAGCTCTGTTACGGTGGGGCGGTTGCGAAATTCGTGAAGATTGTTGTTCGCCCGAATCCAGCCATTCAACGCGGCCGTGGTTCGAGGCACGCCCGGAATACCAACTTCATTAAGCAGATACTGAACGGCGCCGGAGGAGTCGAGACCGCCGAATGCAGGATGGGCGCGGCCGAAGCGAAACTCGATCTTCTGCCGGGCCACAACATTGGCTTCTTCTCTCAGTTTAGCGATTGGCGGGATGCGACCATTGCCCGGGACTAAAGCGCGATCCGGGGTGTGCACCATCTCTGAGGGTGCAGAGGGAAATACCTGTCTGGCGCTGACGGCGGGTGCCGGCTGCGATGGTGGATAAGGTTGGTTTTGCGATGGCTGGTGAACCATTGGAGCCGGAGCGGGAATTGCGGCGACTGCCGGAGGCTGCGGACTCGGATACCGCCCAATCTGGGCTGGCGCGGAATTGACGCGTGGCGCGCCGATTCTGGCCGGAGTTTCGTGGCGCTTCTCGGCTACGACCGGTTTGGTGACCGCTTTTTTCGGCTCCGGAATACTGATTTCCTTCTTGATCGGAGGTGCTGGAATCACAGGTTCCGCTTCCCGGACAGGTGTCGGAGCAGGACGGGCTTTGGCGATCTGCACAGGTTCGGGCCGGGGGGCAGGAGTGACCACAGGTTCAGGCGTCGGTTCAGGCTCAGATTCGATTTGAGCGGGAATTGGGGGCGGTGCGATGAGCGGAGCTGAAGAAGCCACTTCTTCCGGTTCCGGAACCATTTCCTGACCGCTTGGATAAGGCGAGTAAGCCGGTGCGCCTGCGTCTTCGTTGCCCTTTCGGAAGTCAGGTTTGATCACAATTTCCTGTTCCGGAGATTTGTAGAGCCCCGACTTTTTGAAACTTATTTGAGCTTCGAGGCTTCCCCCGGTAAAAATCGAAGCTCCGATTAGTGAAAAGATCGATAATTTAGTCCTGATTTTCATGGCAGCAGTCCTTTGTGTCTAAGTCGCAGTTGGTTAAGGTAGGCCGAAGATCGATAACTGGTTCGATCTTCATATTTCACGCGACATTGACGATTGGTGGTCGTGTTTGAGTCATTATTTCTAAGTCGGCCTCGGAGCTATAACGCGTCGAAGTCGTTTATACTTATTAGAAATAAGCAAAAAAACTCAGAAACCCGTGATCGTGTAATATTTGCGGAAGAAAGGTGTCGGCACCGGGGATCCTGTCACCGGATTTTGAGCTCTGGGATACCGCCCGGGGAAAATGCGAAAAACGAGCCGCTGGCCCGTTTTTCGAAGTGGATGGAAGGCTTGATTTCCTATCTTTCCGCGAGAATTACCGCTGCTTCGGCTTCGCTGCAGCCGGAGTGCATTCGGTAATTTTTCAACTGAATCCTGTATCGTCCGCTGACCGGTGCCCGAAATGTGATGTAGGGAGTGGCGTCTCTGTCCTGATCGCGTTTCAGAAGGCGGCCGTTGGGGAGGTAGATCGCGATATCGAGGTCACGAATACAGATTGCGCCCTCACCCCTCACGACAATGTCATCGCCCTGGGAAATCGATACGAACATCGAAGTGCTTTCGCCCTCGCGGAGGAAATCTGATTCAATGTCGTGGATGAGCCAGCCCCGGTTTGTGTAGGCCCGGATCACATCTTCAAGTCCGCCAGCGAGTGAACCGGACAGGGGAGCGAGGGTGAGTGAGAAGATTGCTGTGAGGCAGAGCCATGTTTTGTTTCCTTGTGAATTTGTCTTTTTCATAATGTTTTTCCCGAGTGGTATTAACGAGTTTTAATGTTGTTCACTTACTTCCTTCACGAACCGTTTTGGCTGGTTACATTTTTCGATGAAGAATTTTCGAAATTTTAGTTTTGTTCCCGGAGCGATTCGGCCTTTGCTTGATGGTGTAGTATAGAATTGAAAGGCGGCTGATTTAATAACGCTATAGATTTTAATCGCGATGGGTTTGGTTCAGGGGCGAAAAAAAAGAATGCTTTTTATGTAACTCCTCCTGGCGGGCGGTGAAGGACAGAGTTGAAGGCCGGTGTAGAACCGGAAGGAATAAAAGCTAAACCAAACTCAAAGCCATCATCATGAAAGTCACATTACAATCCAGCGCTAGCAAACTCATCATCGCTACACTCCTTTTCGTCATTAGTGCGGGAAGCGCCTCTGCAATCGAAGCCCGCTCGACCTGTATTAACGCCGGTGGCGTTAAGTCTCACCGTCTCAAGCTTCCGAACTATGAAACTACCGAAATACGGATCGTTGGAGATGGTGATACCGATTTGGACGCATTTCTATACGACAACAACGGGAACTTAATCGATTCTGATACCGATCGGACGGATTATTGCGTGCTCAGTGTAAACCCTCTCTGGACCGGTGCTTTCCGGGTTGTCGTGAAGAATCACGGCCGGGTATACAACTGCTACACTATCGTGGTGGATTGAGGCGCCGCGATTCAAACATCGTTCGAACGCGTCCGGAAGATATATCTTCGACGAAATAAAGGGGCACGGGAATTTTCCGTGCTCTTTGTTTTTACAGGGAAAGGCGGCTTCCTGCGCTATCCGTTTTGTCGGTTTGTCGTCGTAATGACAGTCCGTTTTTCAGCTGATTCTCCTCCCAACGCCCAAAACCAGGAAAGCACCACCAAGATGATGTTGGTATCGGAATAAAGCATCGTCGCGATGATTGCGACAGTTAAGCGGGGTGCGAAGAGCCAACCGATCCAGTATAGAAAACCGCTGCCAAACGATGTGGCAAACAGCATCGTCAATCGAGGAAAGAAGAACATGGCGACCACAAAGAGCCATGAGTGATGATCCCAGAAATTCATGCCTTAGTGTATCCCACACCGGGCGAGCGACAATTGCAATTGGGCGGGCTGTTTGGAGCGGGACTGCGAGAGCCGGGTTCTGTCAGCCCTGGTTTTCGTAAGCCTGAAACAGAGTCACTGCCGCTTTCCGGGCCGATTCGATTGGCCAGAGGTCCTGAATGTTCTGTGCTTCGGTCGCAGCTCCGGAGTAGACGAGAAAGATCTGGTTGGCGAGTTCGGTGACTTTATCCGAGGGGCCGTATTCCTCTTCCACGATAGTCTTGAAGAAATCACGCAGGGCGATTTTGTGCCCTTTGATTAATTTCATCACTCCTTCGGACTCCACCATGGCGCAAGTATTGGTGTAGGGGCATCCCCGCATCTCGCTGGCGATGAAGTAAGCAATCAGATCGTCGAAATACCGGTTCAGCTTACTGAGCGGGGAGACTTCGTTTTCAAGAATATCCAAGCGCCAACCTTCCGACTTCGCATGAATCGATTCCAGCCAGGCTTCGCAGAGGGCCTCCTTTGAGCTGAAATGCTGGTAAAAACTGGCCTTCGCAGTGTCGGCCGTCTTTATGATTTCGTTAATTCCGACGTTGGAATACCCGTGCTGGTGGAATAATTTTCCAGCAGCTTCGAGGATTCTTTCTCTGGCATTGGGTTTTCCCATTTGAGTAAATACTGTAATCCAGATCAGTTTGATCTGAAAAGGATTAAATAGAGGAGGGTGCGAGCCTCAAATAAAAGAGACTGTACCCTGTACAGTCTCCCACGGTACCCGATACCTTTCAAAAATGTCGCGTAATTTTATCCCTTGGGAAGGAGACCTTCTTTGAGGGCTTTGGCGACCGCACCGGTCATAGTATTGACGTGAAGCTTGCTGTAAATGCCGCGGATATGCTTATCGACGGTATGGAAGCTGAGATCCAGCTGATCGGCGATCTCTTTTTTGGTCAAACCTTCGACCATCTGCTCCAAAACTTCTTTTTCCCGATCGGTCAGACCATAGTCCCGGCTCTGAGGGGCCAGTTGACTGAACATATCGAGGACGCGTCTTGCGATTTGAGCGTTGATCGGTGCTCCACCTTCGAGCGTTTCGCGAATCGCAGCAGGAATTTCGTTCATGTTCGAGGTCTTCAGCAGGTAACCGGAGGCACCGGCACAGATAGCGCTGAATACTTTCTCGTTGTCATCGAAAACGGAGAACACAAGAATTTCGATTTCCGGCAGAGCGGTTTTGATTCGGCGGATGCCTTCAATCCCGCTCATCCCCGGTAACTGGATGTCGAAAAGCATCACATCCGGTCTTTCCCCGGCCACTAGTGCTTCGATCGCATCTTCGCATCGCTCGTATTGATGCGTACATTCCATGTCTTTCTGGCGACTGAGAACTCTGGCGACGGTTTTTCGTAGCGTTTCGTTATCTTCCACCACCCAAACACGGGTTGGCTTTTTAGGCGTTTCTTCAGCTGATTCTTGGGTATCGCTCATTTTTGGTGGATATAGTCGTTAGAAAACTTTTGTTAATACTACTACGGATTAAGGGGGATTTCATTAAAAACCTTGACCCGCATCACGGCAATGGAGCGGTGAGGTGAACGACAGTTCCATTGTTTACGGTGCTTTTCACCTTCAATTTTGCACCGATCGCATGCGCCCTCATCCGGAGGTTGCGCAGACCGTTTCCTTCGCGGAATTCCGTGGCCAGATTGTCGAATCCTTTGCCGTCGTCCTGTATCGTAAGATCGAGCTTCCCGCGCACCGTTTCCACTTCGATGAATACGTTGTCGGCTTCGGCGTGACGCACGATGTTATTAAGCACTTCTTTGTAGATTAGGAAAAAATCGCGTTTGAATTCGAGGGGGAGGCGATCGTCGTGCATCTGCCCGGTCTCGATAAATGAGTATTCGTGGGCGCGAAGCAGTTTTGATGCGGTTTCGCGGAAGCGGGTCATCATCTGCTTCCAGGTCTCCTCGCCGGGACGAATCAGCCACACGATGTCACGCATCGATTCGATGGTCTTGTCGGCGGTCTGTTTGATTTCGGTGAATTCTTCGACCACCAGTTCCGGCTCTCCGGTCTCGGTTTTCCCCAGTTCCGCGAGGAGAGCGATACTGCTCAGGTTACTTCCGATATCGTCGTGCAAGTCACTGGCGATACGCTGCCGGAGGGCTTCGAGGTCCTTCCGCCGTTTCACTCTGCCCTGTGCAAAAATCACCAGGGCGAGCCCGAGGCCACCCAGCAATCCGGTGATGGAGCTGAACACGCCGCGGGTAAATGTCCGGTCGACGAGATCGAGGCGGTCATTCTCGATGTCTCTCCACTCGCGAACCAGCTGAATACGCTGTTCGAGGTTCGATACCCAGGCCTGATAGCTAATCAAAACCCGCCGACTGCTGTAACCATCGACGAGAAAGGCGGGGGCCACATCTTCACCAGTCTGGGGGTGTGAGCCGACGACCGATTTGCCGAGCGCTACGTTCCGGTTCTCGGAGAAGACCTGGACCTCAGCGAGGCTGAAGCTCATTGGCTCCGCTTTCGATTGGGAAACGGTGAGGCGGACGTATCGTCCGTAGCCATTGTTGATGGAAAGAATCAGCGGGTTATTTCCGATTTGAGCAATTTGCGCCGGGGTAAAGCGACCCACAGTCTCCGCCTGTCTCATGTCGGGATTTTCCGAAATTTCCACGGTGATCGGGTAGGGGAACCGCACGGTAGGGTCGGGGATGTCACCGATCGTGTCGGCGAGAATGATCCGCATTTCTTCAATTGCCATCGATTCCTCGAGATCGATCTGGACCCAGCTACTCATCGTCGGGGCCTTGCTTCGGGAAAGGTAGCCGTAAGTGGGGCTTTCCTCTTTACCCTGTGGAATCCCCAGAGCGGTCACACCGTCATTCACATATTTCCGGGACCATCGATTGCTTTTCTCCTGAGTGTCCCGGGATTTGACGGGGCGCCCCACGGCGAGGTTCCGTTCCCCTTTGAAAACCATGATTTCACTCAAGGCAAACGCTTCGCTCCCGCGCTGCTCCTCCTGAGGGCGCCACAGGCCGGTTGCGGTGACGCGGATATAGCGGCCTTCGAAACCGCCGATTTCTTTAAAAAAGGGCCAGCGACGTGAGCCGTCAACGGTGTTGATCCGGCCTTCAAAAATGGTCTCGTAACTCTTAAAATCGGTATCGTCGGAGATATCGACGCGAAAGGCTCTCGGGAAGCCGTACCCGAAAATAGTTTCGCCTTTGACCTGCACGGTAACGGGAAAAAGCGCGATCGAGTCCGGTGTTGAGGTCTCTCCGAGATCGACCTGGATCCACTTCGGTCGGGATCGTGAATTCCCGCTGTGATAACCGAATGCCTGAGGCACAAAGCTCTCAATCTCCGTCTCGGGAAGGTATTTTAACTCGCCCAGAATCTCCTTTTGCCGTTCTTCGATATCGCGGAGTTCCCGATTGAAAATACGGGCCAGTTTGTCGGCCGCCGTTTCCCGGGGAGTGATCCGGGGCTCAATGATATCGGTCGGGACGCTTTCCGGAAGTTCCCGGACCTCCTCACCCTCGGGGGTGATGGCGGGAAACGGGAATTGTGCCCGTGTCGTTTGGCAGGCTACCAAGGACAAAGATAGAAAAGTATAGAATCTGATCGATCGATAACTCAAAGCGGGTTTACAAATATCAACGGATTCGACACGATTTACAATAGGAGATTGACCGGCAGGCTGACAGTTTTGCCTTCTTCAAATTCGCCCCGATCATTGCGCGGAAAGTATACCATTGAGACTTCGTTCGCCGACACTTTGCAGATCGTGAGACTAACGGTCCGGGAGTCAGGACGGGTCATACAAACCGAGCTCGCTTCGTCCCCGGGAATTTCGTGGCGGTGGAACCTTTCCCGATTCCAGTTACCATGGGTAACTCGTTGCTGGTAAAACTCCTTTCGCCATGTCTCAACCCGGTCGGTTTCCCAGGACGAGGAGGTGATTGGTGGAGTCGCGTCAGAAGAAAGACTGAGTGTGCCCTCCCGGTAGTTCCACAAATTGACTTCACCCTGATGCCAGGCCAGGAGGGTGAAAGGAGGGTATCGATGCCGCGAAACGGTGTCTTCCACCTGTGAAAAAATGTCGCTCCGGCCTGTTTCTGCGGCTAAATCTTTGACGAGAAGGCCCCGGCTTCTCTCACCGGACGTCACATTTTGTTCGCTGTGATAATCATTGAGAAGGCCGAACACGACACCCTGATCGTTGGCGGCAAACCAGGTGCCACCCTTATCCTGATCGGTTGGGCAGAGGACAGAGTGAGCGCGGTCTTTAAAGATTTCCGGAGGTAGGCCCGGTTGGCGGGTTCTCCGTTCGTCACGGCTGAAATAGATCGTCAACTCCGGGTGAGTCCATTCCCAACTTACGGTGCACATAACCTCAGAAGTGTGGACTCGCAGCCTGTTTACTCAAGACGCTCCATCGTGTTGTCGAGACCGGTTGATCTGACATTCGGGTCGAATCCCTTTAATCCTGAACCCCAGGATAGTGCATTCTGGTTCCCGGCAATCAGCCCGCTTCCGACCACGCCGACGACGACGGTGTTATTGTGCCCCACCACATCCACTTCATCAGCGGAGTCGCATTGCACCTGATTGTTGGCACCGGTGAGAAGGAGAGTGCCACATCCTCCGCTAATCACGATCACACTGTTGTCGCTTTTGATTTCAACATCGCGGCCGTTTGAGTTGATAATTCGGTTGGTGCTGTCCTGGCTAACCACAATCGCTTTTGCATTATCCGGTTCCTCAACCGGGGCATCAGAATCCTGAGGCAGAGTTTCGACCATTTTCTTAATTGGCAAACTCTCCTTTTCGATTTCCAGATCGCCCGGGGGATGCAGCTTTTGAGCTCTTTTTGGCGACCGATTGACTTGAGCGGTGTCGGCCGAAGATGAAACCGACTTTTTCCGATAGGGCCGTGAGGGTATCACCTCTTTCCCGCCCATCATCGCAGACAGCTGAGTGTCGGTTCCCCTGGAGCGGGGAGTGCACGCGGTGCTAAACAGCGCGACAGCCCCGAGGGTCAGCGATAACAGGATTTGGATTTTAACGGATTGCATTCTTCAGAGCAGAATCGACTGGGCTGAAAATGGCACCCTTTCGCATCCTTGACAATCAGTTTTGCGAAAAGTTTACAAATGCGAATCATATCGTTATGCAAAATTGTCTGGGGCTTTAAAAATTAGATCCTCTGTGACAATTAGAGGCAGCATTACATAAAGGATTGAGCCGCCGATCGTTGGCGTGAGAGTTGTATCGGGCCATCGCTGTGCGTTTCAGCCCTATTATTGCTGAAAATATTTCGCAAACCTGAGAATACTCCGAAGCAAGAATACTTCACTTCCCGAACCGATCCGAAAGCGGACGGGGGAGGTGAAGATTATCGCTGGCTGTTGAGTGACTCAACCAACTGTCGCAGCTGTTGGTTTTGGGGCTGCAGTTCCAGAGCTTTCCGGGCGTACTTCAGAGCTAACTCAATTTTTCCAGCATCCCGGCAGATAGCGGAGGCTCCCATGAGGTACTCCGGGTTATTGGGGTCGAGCTCGGTCGCCCGTTCAAGATAGGGAAGGGCTGCCTCGGTGCGGCCGGTGGAATTTAACGCCACTCCGTAAAAATACTGGGTTTGGGCATGATTCGGCATCAGACGGGTCGCTTTTTCCAGCTCTTCGATACCTTCGTCGTGCCGTTTCATCCGGATGAGAAATCTGGCGAGAGCATCGCGGGCCTGGCCTTCGTTTTCGGGGATGGCGGCAGCGTCGACTGCGTTGCGGAACTCCTGTTCCGCCTCTTTGGGGCGATTGGATTGGAATAGCAGCTCGGCGAGGTTAATGCGCGCCGGGATGAACTGGGGTTCGATTCTGGCTGCATCCCGGTAAGCATCGAGCGCTTTGTCAATCTGGCCGGTATCGGCGTAAAAGAGGCCAAGTCCCATGTGGCCCGCAGCCCGATCGAGAACGGCTGTTTGACGATTGATATATTCCGGCGCGACGCGGTCGAAATCGGCTTTTTGCTCGGCGGTCAAATCAGATGTGGCTCCCGCGAGGATTCGAACGGCTTCGGTTCTCACGGATTTCATTGGATCGTTAAGGAGCGGCGCGGCCCAGATGGCGCGCTGGGCAGGAGGAAAGGGTTGCAGGGCGGCTACCGCTGTTTTTCGGACATTGGGATCCTCGTCCTTGAGTCGGGTGGTGAGTGCCTGAAAAGCGTTTGGGTCTCCGGCCCGAAAACTAAGCTCTTCCACCGCGGTTGCCCGGACGATTCCGGGGCGATCAAGGTCTCCGGCTAAGGCAATCAACCGGTCGAGCGATCCGGGTTCGTTTGCTCTCGCCTCGGAAATAATCTCGCCGTAATGGCTGTTTCGAGGGCCTTTTCCCCACCATTTATGAAAGGCTTCGGTAGCCCAATCCACATCTTTGTCCTGATGACAATTGGTACAGGCGTCGGGACTGTTCAATTTCTTTGCCAGATCCGGTCGGGGAACCCGGAGGCTGTGATCGCGACGGGCATCGACCACCATGTAGTTTTTCGTCGGCATATGGCATTCCACACAGAGGGCGCCGGTTGATCCGGTTTGGTGGAAGTGATGCTCGGGGGTGTCGTATTTTTGTGGAGTGTGGCATCTCACGCAAAGCGCGTTCCCCTGAGCCAGAGTCTTCATGGTGTGAGGGTGGTGGCAATCGGTGCAGCGCACTCCGGCGTGATACATTTTGCTCTGAACAAAAGAACCATACACGTAAACCTCCTCGTCAACCTGGCCGTCGTGATGATACAATTGATCAGAAAGGATCGAGGGGGAGTGGGTGTCGTGAAATGAAGAGCCTGCGACAAAGTTCGGCTCCATCAATTGGCGGTGGGCGTGGCATCGGGCGCAGGTTTCGACCTGAACATCGGAGTTCAATGCTTTGCTCCGCTCCGGTTGTCCCGTTTCCTGATTCACAATCCAGGCGGCTTCCTCGGACTCTTTTAATCTGACCACGAGGCCTTTTGATTCCATGTATTTTTTGACGGCATCGAGATTGGGGAGCTTTTCACCAGCTTCCGCTTTTGCCCAATCGACGTGAATGGACCCCGGCCCGTGGCAGGCTTCGCAACTCACGTTGATCTCGGCCCATTCCGTGTGATAGGCGTCCTCCTCGGGGTCGAAATTTTTCCGGAGATCGGTCGAGTGGCAGTCCGCGCACATGTAGTTCCAGTTGAAATGCCGTTTCGTCCAGTGAAGGACATCGTCCGGTGGAATGGCTTCGTCCGGGTAGAGGTGATACCAGCGTTGGCCGCCCTCCTCAGCAGGGCGGGAATCCCAGCAAATTTGCAGGGCCTGGTATCGGCCGCCGGGGAAGGGGATCAAATACTGCTGCAGCGGATAATGCCCGAAGGTGTAATCAATTTTGTAATCCACTCTCTCGCCATCCTCATTTTCAGAATTGACCCAGAATTCGTCTCCTTTGCGGTAGAATTTTGTTTCGTGACCAAAATGCTCGAAGGTGACATCATTAAAATCCCCGAGGACGGTGTCGGGCGTGGCGGGAAGCATTGCTTTGTGGTGGTCGCTGAGCAGCCATTCGCCGAATTCCTGTTCATGACAGGTCTTACAGGAAGTGGCTCCCACAAAAGTGGCTTCCGGAATGTCGGTGTAGGGTGAAAAAGATTCCGGCTTTTCGGCAGATTTATCTGATTTGCAGGAAATCAGAATAAACGGGAGGAGAAGGAACGTAAGGAGCGAGCGAGGCATGAAAGCTGAAGTGTCTGTCACTGTACCCTGTACAGTCGATGACTCAACAGGGTACAATGATATTTTGGCGCCTGTTGAAACGGATTATTCGGGGCGATCCTGACGCGGGCTGTGGCCGTGGACTTTTTTGTATTGGTTAGAGAACTGATAAACGGATTCAAAATTCATCAATTCGGCAATTTCTCCGATTCTGAGGCCCTCGGTTTGAAGAATTTTGCGGGCGTAGCGCATTCTTTCCCGCAGGAGGTACTCTTTTGGTGGCTTTGCTACCGCCTTTACAAAAAGCCGGCGGAACTGGGGGAGCGATAATCCCGCGCGAGCTGCCAGTTGGGAGATTTTGATCGGTTGATCGAGATGTCTATCGATATAGTCGAGGGTGGATTGAATCCTTGGATCCACTTCCCGGGACGTGGGCCGGGCCGGGTGGCGGAGAGTGAGTTCGAGTGCTGCCGGGATCAGATATTCGGTCAGGTTTCCTTTTTCGCGCTCGATTGACCAAAGTAAGTTCACCAGCGTCTGGAAATGGGCCGACGTCTGCGGAACTTCCCGGTAGGGAGTCGCGATCAGATTGTCAGGCGCATGAAACTCGACATATAGATACGAAACCGATGTGGTCTCAACATATCGGGTTTCCCGCAAGCCGGGGCTGAGCAAAAGGAGTGTCCGACTGTCGATTTTCAATTTGGTACCCGGAAAAAGGAATTCGCCATGGCCGGTTTCGACGAAGAGAAAACGGTGGTTTTCGATCTCCCTGGGGCGCAGGTGAAGATTCTGATGAAACCGGACGTGGGCGCTTTCGATAAATTTGATTTCGTCCTTCATGATCGATTTTGTTAAATAAATGACCGTTTCTGGTATTGGTCACCTGATTTCTTTGAGCTAGTCTGGCTCCGTGAATTTAACCGCCCGGCCTCTCGATATCGCTGTGATCATTCTCTACTTATTGGGGATGGCTGGACTCGGGATTTGGTTTTCGAGGCGAAATACGACGACGGAGCAATATTTCCTGGGCGGGCGCTCATTTCCCGGATGGGCGATCGGGTTATCGATGCTGGGGACCTCGATCAGTTCGGTGACCTTTCTTGCCTTCCCTGCTGCCGCTTATACACTGGACTGGCGGCAGTTGATTTCCAATCTCACCCTGCCGTTTGTCGCGGTATTGGCCGTAATCGTTTTTATTCCATTTTTTCGGAGAGGCAAAACGACGTCCGCTTTTGAATATCTCGGTGATCGCTTTGGTCCCGGAGCGCGGCTTTATGGAACGCTGAGTTTTATCCTGCTTCAGTTGATCCGGCTTGGGAAAGTCCTCTTTTTGGTATCAATTCCGGTTAGTTTAATTACGGGGCTCGACATCTGGATAGTGATCGTTTTTGTAGGGGTGTTTATTTCGCTCTACACGATCGCCGGAGGGATCGGGGCGGTGATCTGGACCGACGTGGTGCAGTCGATTGTGCTGTGGATTGGGGGCATTATCTGCTTCTTGACAGTCGTGACTCATCTTCCGAATGGCTTCTCCCAGATTCTCGAAGTCGGGAGTGCAAATTCAAAGTTCGATGTCGGATCGATGGGGTTCAATTTGAGTGAGCGAACTTTTTGGACGGTGGCACTGCTTGGAATTGTCAGTTGGTTGACGATGTATTCCAGTGACCAGAATGTGGTGCAGCGTTATCTCGCCGCGAAGAGTTTAAAGGAGGCTCGTAAAGCGACAACTATCTATTCGATTATCGCAGTGCCGACCTGGGCATTCTTTTTCTTCCTCGGGACCTGTGTGTTTGTTTTCTATACCGTTTTTCCAAATGAAACGGTAGATGGATTGGATGCGGATACGGTGTTTCCCTACTTTATCCTTACCGAAATACCGGTGGGCGTTACCGGACTGGTAATTGCGGGAGTGCTGGCTGCGGCGATGTCGAGTTTGGACTCATCGATCAATGCCGTCGCGACGATCTTTACGGTTGATTTGATGAAGCCCTATCTCGCCAAAGGTCGCGACGATCGGTTTTATCTCCGGATGGCAAAAATGATCGCGGTTTTGGCCTCGGTGGTGATGATCCTAGGTGCGATATTTTTCAGCTCGATCGAGAAGGAAAGTATGAATGACCTGAGTTGGATTGTGGCGTCGGTGTTTGGCGGCTGCCTGCTTGGTTTATTTATGGCGGGCTTTTTCACGACCAGGATAGGTAACCGCTCAGCTCTGATTGGTCTCGCCGGAGCAATTGTTCTAAATATCTATCTGGGTGTGAGTGCAGCGGGTTGGTTGCCGGCCTCGATTACTGCACCGGTACACTCCTACTGGACGGGAATACTGGTCAATCTGGCATTCTTAATCATTGCCGGCCTGGTTTCCTGTTTCACAGGGCGGAACTCAAAGGATTTAAAAGGACTGACGGTCTGGACGATGGAGGGAATTAAAGATGAATCCAATTGAGTCGAGCCGGTTTGAGGTCGTCGTGATCGGCGGAACCCCGGGGGGCATTGCTGCTGCAATCGCCGCCGCCAGATTGGGGCGACAGGTATTGCTGGTGGAATCGCATCGCCGGATCGGTGGGATGTCGGCCAGTGGATTGGGCAAAAGTGATGTTGAAAAGCGCCATTTGATCGGTGGTATTTTTCAGGACTTCACCAGCCGTATCAAATGCCACTACAAAGAGCAGTTTGCACAGGCTTCGGAAGATTATCAGCTTTGTCAGGATGGGTACTATTTTGAGCCTTCGGTAGCGGAAAAGGTGTTTTCCGATATGCTTGGCGAATATCCGAATCTGGAACTCCTTACCCATCATCGCCTGACCAGTGCCCGGGTGGAAACGGACACTCTGAGAGCGGTGAAAATTATTGATATAGATTCCGGAATCGCACGAGAGATCAACGCTCCGGTGTTTATCGATGCGACCTATGAAGGTGATTTGCTGGCTGCGGCGGGGGCCGAATTCAGGGTGGGGCGGGAGTCGCGTGACCAGTTTGGAGAGCCCCACGCCGGGAAAATATACTTCGATTATCAATCTGCAGAAATTCTACCGGGAACCACCGGCGCGGGGGATCAGCGAATTCCGGCCTATACTTACCGATTATGCCTATCGACCAGAGCCGAAAACTCGCGACAACTCGAATCTCCGCCGGAGGAATACGACCGGAATCACTATACCGGGTATTTTGGTGATCTGGCTGCCGGGCGGCTGGCGGGACCAAAAAATCTGAAGCCGGGTCGAGGGTATGAACCGTCTCATTTCAACACTCTGGTCCGGGCGCTCTCAGTAACGCCGCTACCGAATGATAAAACGGATGTGAATATCAATCCGCGACCGCTCGGGTTTCCTTTTGCGGAGGAAAATGCCGGTTATCTGGAAGGTAGCGCTGAAGAGCGTGAGGTGATTTGTCGTCGGATTCGAAATCTTACTTTGGGCCTGCTATACTTTCTGCAAAACGATCCCGAAATACCCGAGGAACATCGTAAAATTGCCAACCGATATCATCTACCCAAAGATGAGTTTACGGACACCGATAACTTCCCTTTCCAACTCTATGTCAGAGAGGGGCGGCGGTTGGTTGGAGAATATACTCTGACTGAATGCGATATCACAACGCTCGGTGAAGGTAAGACAGATGAACGATATGATGCCGTAGCGATTGGTGAATTTCCGATCGACAGTTTTCCCTGTCGGAAGCGCCAACCTGAGGACAGCGTCGTGCTTGAAGGTTATCTCGGAATGCTGGATTCGATCACCCGCCCGTATCAAATTCCCTATCGGATCATGATTCCTCAAAGGATCGACGGGCTGATCGTTCCGGTGGCCGCTTCCACGACTCACGTCGCGTTTTCGTCTATCCGGATGGAGCCAACCTGGATGGCTCTTGGGCAGGCGGCAGGAACCGCGGCTCACCTCTCGTGGGCGACCGGGGAAAAGCTCCGCAACGTCCCCATCGCGCGGATGCAGAAACAACTGACTGATGACGGGCAAATTCTGAAACATTTTGAATCTCAAACCGAAAACTTAACTGAATGCTCTATATGAAACTACTACTTATCGCTACTCTCTTAGCCGTCGGATCGGTATTTGTCGCGGATGCGGAACCTCTCAAAATATTGAACCTTCCTCAGGCCGGGACTGACCCGGAAACGATTGATTTTGATGCTTTGCCTCAGCTGCATGGCGATCATGCGGTGATCAATATGGCCCGGAAATCGCCGGATTATAAAGAGAGTGAAAAGTTGGAGCTAAACCGCCTGCGACTTCAATTGCATAACTACCTCATCTTTCATGATGACCGGTTTTGGTGTATTTGGAGCGACGGTCCGAAGATTGAAGATTGGCCCACTCAGGAGATTAAATACGCAACAAGCACGGATGGATTGAACTGGAGTGAGGCGAAGTCAGTAACAGGAACTCCGGAGGCTCCCTATGCCTTTATCGCCCGTGGGCTCTGGCTCCGGGATGGTGAGCTGTTGGCTTTGGCTGCGCACTACAAAGGCCGCGCCGCATTTGGGAATGATAAAGAGTTGGTTCTGCAGGCTTATGCCTGGGATAAGACGAGTGGGACTTGGAAGTTCCGCTCGAAAATATACGACAATGCGATCAATAATTTTCCGCCTCAAAAACTACCGACGGGGGATTGGATTCTAACCCGGCGCGACTCCCGGTTTAACGTCACGATTCTCATCGGCGGCGCGAAGCGCCTCGATGAGTGGGAGGCTTTTCCTGTAGTGAAAACCGGCGAGGTAAAGGGTTTTCGGCCCGACGAGCCTATTTTCTGGTTGATGCCGGACCAGACACTCAATGCCCTGTTTCGCGACAACGGAGGTTCGATGAGGCTCTTTCACTCGACTTCGACGGACAACGGCAGGACCTGGGCGACGCCTCAGCTAACGAACTTTCCGAACTCGACGAGCAAAATTTTCTCGCTCCAGACCAGTCGCGGTTTTCGGATAATCGTATCAAACGCCAATCCGAAGAAAGGGCGCCGCCAGCTTCATCTATCGGTAAGTCCGGATGGGAAGAACTTCACGCGAATGGCTCAACTTATTGCCCCGACTCCACCGGTTGCAGACGGAATCGATAGTTTATGGAAGAAATTCCAACAGGGTATCGGAAGCCTCCAATACCCTCATGTGATCGAGAAGGATGGTTCCCTGTGGATCGCTTTCTCGCGTAATAAGCTGCAAACCGAGATCCTGAAGATCTCTCTGGATGATGTTGAAGCTCTCTTAAAATAGAGAAATTAAAAAAGGCGGATCGGGTCGACGATTGAAGTGCTGGAAGAGCCGCCTTCACCACCGCCGCCTTCAGCCCAGATATCGACCATCTGACGAAGGATTTTATCATCATGACGAGGCCATCCGTAAATATCCTCCCAGTTGGCTTCTGATGATGACATCGCGGGGAAAGGTTTGACCTCTTTCCATTTGTCACCTGCTCTGGGAACGCCGAAATCAGTAGGTAAACCGTAATCAGTATTGGGATCGAGTTTGGTCAGGATGCGGAACAGGATGTGTCTAACCCATTTGATCTTGTGGGAATCCTTGGACGAATCTGTATAGGAAGAGTGAGTGACGAGGCAGGAATAGACACCGATGGTATCCACTTTCTCATTGCCGTCGCCGAGGAATTTGTAGTCCTGAATATTAATCTCGTCGGGCAGGTAGCAACCGACATAGTTGTGGAGATGGCGCGAGTGTCTGCCGTTTTCATGGTCATGGGCGCAGAGTAGCTCCCGGGCTTCGTCTCCAACCGGTAAGAGGGCTAACTGTGGTTTTGATTCGAGTCCTTTCTTAAAAAGCCCTTTGGTAACCGCCCAGTTCATTCCATAGTTTTTCAATGCCGGGTAGGGAATGCCTCCGACCAAAATAACGGCATCAATCTTGTCCGTTCTGTTATTACCCGTCAGCATATCGAGAGCTGCGTCGGTTGGGTGATACCGTCTCTTCCAGGTCCGGTTCCCGTTCTGCTGCCAGGCGCGCGATTTGGTGATGGTGTCTTCCATCGTTAAGCAGGTAATCATTCCCCCCGAACTGATTTGACCCACGTTAACGGTAGCGCCCGCTTTCATCAGGCCTGCGAGATCTTTAAACCGGGCTTTGTCATCGGGTCGGACCAGAATGTGAACCTTTTCTTTATATAGTGGAAGCACCAGTTTGATCTCGTTGGCGATCTGTCTCCAGGCTTCCCGCTTTTTCGGGTCCAGCTCTTCGTCGATCATTTTCGCCGCAAAATAGCGGAGGTCGGATTGAACGATAGCAAGCTGCACTTCCCGTTCGTAGCGAAGACGCTTCACGCTATCAAAACCGCCCTGAGTGGCGTAGACATTGACCCGGAATTTCGGGAAGCGATAACGATTTGGATCTGATGAATTGAGTGAGATACCGTAATTGGCACAAAGCTTGGCGATATCTTCTCCGAACCGGATGTAAAATCCAGAGCTGGAGCCGGTTGCGATCCCCGGATTGACGCGGCTGCTGCCTACGCTGTCCGGATAGGGGTGTTTCGATGAGGGAAAACCCAGGTTATAAAATCCGCCCTGAGCGGTTGAATTTGAAATGGGCCACAGGGATAAGGTGACGAGGAATAGAAGGGTCCCGATTGACTTCATATGACTCACAAAACCATGTTTCGTCAGCTCAATCAACACTAATTGGAAGTATTCTTATAAACCTTGATGATTTTATTAATAATGATCCTCCAGTAATGATTTTTCATAATTATGGAAATTTGAGAAGGTGTTTTTTCTCATCGCTGAATTTTGTGAATTACAAATTTGTCAATATTAATAATTTGGGATATGTAATTAAAAGGACATCCTAAATAATATGGCAGGTTTTAAGACTCACGTTTCGGTTAGTGGCGGACTCGGGCTCGTTTATGGGGCAGCGGGATACGCCTGTGGTTTGCCGCCTTCGACGGCACTGGTCGGGGCGACGATTTGTACGATAGGGGGGATGTTGCCCGATATGGACGGAGATACCGGTGTCGCAGTCCGTGAAATCGTTCCGCTGCTCGCGGCGATTGTGCCGGTTCTGATGTTGGATGCGTTCAAGGCCTGGGGGTTGGAGCGTGAGCAGATCGTCTTGTTGATTTTTGCGATGTATTTTGCTATCCGTTTCGGGATTGGGGAGCCGTTTAAGCGCTTTTCGCGCCACCGTGGGATGTGGCACAGTGTGCCGGCCGCGATTAACGTCGGCCTGATCTGCTTCCTGGTTTGCTCTTATCAGGATCTCGGTCCCCGTTTGTTCAAATCGACCGCGATTGTTGTGGGATTCCTGTCCCATTTGCTTCTCGATGAGCTGTGGTCGCTTGAATTCTTCCGGGCCAAGGCCTCGACGGGAACCGCTTTCAAATTTTTCACGAGAAAGCGGGCCTGGCCGAACATTCTAACCTATGGCATTCTGGCTGGTCTGCTGGTTGGAATCCTGACTTCGGACCCGACTTTAAAACGGGAGCTTCAGGCTTTGCGGGACGGGGAGCATTCGATCAACATCAAGCCGGATTGGAGTCGGTTCGGATTCAAAAAGGAAGCCACTGAGATCCCGGTGAGTCTGGAGACGCAAACCGATCTTCGGGAGCTTGCTGCTCCGCCAATTACCGAAGGGTAATCTGCTGGAAATTCAGTACGGTTACGCGCTCCTAAAATCAGTTTTCAGACGGGGAATCCGGCGGAGCCTACCGGATGAAAATTTCCGGATATTGCCTGGCAGTTCTATTCTTCACTTTTACGGTTTTTGCGGATGGTCCCGGCGACAATCTCCCTGACCAGGTCAGGCGGGTTCCTCCGTTGGGAATTGAGTTGACCGATGAGCAGAGCGCTCAACTCCGGGACGGGTTGGCGGCTCTCAAGGCTGAGATCGGTTCGCTGGAAAAGGAGTTGGCGAAAAAGCCCGAATTACTCCGTTTGATTCCCGATGTCGAGGTCTTCTACAACGCGGTTCGATTTCCCTTTCAGTATCAGGAATTTCAGAAGGGAAACGAGCTGAAAGTAGCACTGGCTCATCTGGAGCAGGGTAAAAGCCGGGCGGCCGCTCTGCGAAAGGGCGAAACTCCCTGGCTGAAGCAAGCCGGTCCCGTGGTTCGCGGCTTTCGATCGAAGCTGGACGGAACCACTCAGCCTTACGGATTGGAAATTCCGGAGAGTTATGATTTTGCGAATCCCCGTCCGAATCGCCTCGATTTCTGGTTTCACGGCCGCGGTGAGCGCACCAATGAGACCGCTTTTGTCGAGCAGCGGAGCAAAGGGGCGGGCGGAAAAATCAGCCCGGAGCATACAATTGTGCTGCATCCCTATGCGCGGTTTTCCAACGCGAACAAATTCGCCGGAGAGATCGATTGTCTGGAAGCGCTCGAGCATGTGAAGGAGGATTATCGGATCGACGAAGACCGCATTCTGGTCCGGGGTTTTTCGATGGGCGGCGCCGCCTGTTGGCAATTCGCAGTTCACTACGCGGACCGCTGGGCGGCGGCTCAACCGGGTGCGGGATTTTCCGAAACGCCTGATTTCCTGAGGACGTTTCAGGGCGAGACATTGAATCCATTTCCATGGGAGCAAAAGTTGTGGCGCTGGTATGATTGTACTGACTGGGCAATCAATCTGACAAACTGCCCTACCATAGCTTATTCAGGAGAAGAGGATCGCCAGATCCAGGCGGCTCTGATGATGGATCGGGCGATGAAGAAAAATGGACAGCGCCTCGTTCATATTATCGGACCGGGAATGGGGCATAAGTTTCATCCCGACAGTCTTGATGAGATCGAAACCCGCCTTAACGGAATCGCAAAACAGGGTCGACGTAATGTTCCCAAAGTGGTGAGATTCAAAACCTACACCCTTCGCTATCCGAAAATGCACTGGATTCATATCGATCGGTTGACCGAGCATTGGGAGCCGGCTCGGATAGATGCGGAGCTGCAGTTTCCGAACCGGATTTTTGTCGATGTCACGGGAGTGGACCGGTTTACGATCGAGTTCAAACCGGGAGAGTGGCCGCTCGATGTGGGGCGAGCGCCCGCTGTTGATATCGACGGATTTAGCATCAAAGATCAGCCGGTGAATTCCGATCTTTCCTGGAAGGCCACTTTTCAGCGGGACGGTGATCGATGGACTTTGGCTGGGCAGCTTCCCGAATCCAAATTGGAAAAACGTCCCGGTTTGACGGGCCCGATTGACGACGCCTTCATGGATTCTTTCCTTTTCGTCACACCTACGAGCAGCCCCTTCAATGAAACATCCGGAAAATGGGCTGATGGTGAGCTGCAGCATGCGATCACTCACTGGCGCCAGCAAATGAGAGGGGACGCGCGGGTTAAAACGGATCTCGAAATCAATGATGAAGATATCAAAAATCACAACCTGGTGTTGTGGGGGGATCCTTCCAGCAATGCGATCCTCAAGCGGATCATTGGCGAGCTGCCTCTGAAATGGACTGCGGATGAGGTGGGGCTAAAAAAAGAGGGTGCCGCGTCATATAATGCAGCCGATCACAGTGTCGCGATGGTTTATCCGAACCCTCTGAACCCGGAGAAATACGTCGTTTTGAATTCGGGCTTTACCTACCGCGAATACGATTACCTGAACAATGCGAGACAGACACCGAAACTACCGGACTGGGCGATTATCGATTTGAAGCAGCCTGTCACGACTCGATATCCGGGCGGAATTCCCGCTGCAGGATTTTTCGACGAGGATTGGCAGGTGAAATAGGCTATGCCAGGTAGTCGATGTCGTCGAGGCGGTCCTCGCGGTAGAGATAGTTCTTTGCCAGAGGAAACTGGTGAGAACGGCTTTCCATCGAATGCATAAAGTACCCCGCAGTATTGGGGGAGATCACGATGTCACCCCGTTCAATTCCGTTGGGGAAGTGAAGCTTGCGAAGACTGAGTAGCTCCGATTCGGTGCAGTAGGCGCCAACGAGGTAGCCGCTCTTTTTCGCGGGCTTCGAAATTTGCGATTTTTTAACGAGAATTGGATCCACCAGAAAGTCATCACTTCCGCTTCGACACTGGGTGCGATTCATTGATAGACCGATAAAATAGTCATCGCAGGGACCGGTTCGTTCTTTTACAAACTCTACCCGGGCGGCTGTCATTCCGGTGCCGTCCAGTAGGGCTCGTCCCGGTTCGCAGCGCAGTTGCAATTGCCGTTTTTTGATGTCGTCTGACACGGAGTTCAGTATAGATTCGAGCCACTCGTTTTGAGAAGGACTCTGGAAGAAAGGATATACATTGGCATCTCCATAGATCTGACCTTCATAGATACCAAGTCCGAGAGCATGGTTCTGGAAAGTAATCGGCGGACGCCGGTTTTGTAGAGCGGAAAAGTGTTCGGTCCAAAATTCATCCCAGTCCGATTCGTTCTCAAGATAATTGACCGGAAAACCGCCGCCGATATCTAAAAATTGAACGGGATGACCTTCCTCCCGCAGTTCGTCGACGATGGGGAGCGATTGGTTGATCGCGCTGACTCGCTGATTCCAATCACAGCCTTCTAAATCAAACTGAATGCCTTCGACTGAAAGATTGCAGTGTTTTTGAATGATCGAAACCACGTCGTCCACATCGAATCCAAACCGGGTTTGCAGTTTGGTGCCTTCGTGAGTGAATCCGCCGATCCGGATGGCGATCTTTGCCGATGGGGAAATTTCCGCCGCGAGTGATAGTTCGTCCCGGTTGTCGATCACGATGGTGACATCGTTCTGAACACACATTTGGACCAATTCCCGGCTTTTGACTGCGGCTGTGCAAATTATCTTTTCTGAAGGCATTTCGAAATCGAGAACCTGGATCAGTTCATCAATCGAGGCGACGGCGACGCCTCCATCCAGTTTCTGCATCGATTCGACGAAGGTCAGGCACTTGTTTGCTTTTCGGGCGAAGAAGATGTCAGAATCCAAATCGAACTGCTTAAAGATCTCCTGCAGATTTTTCACATTTTTCTCGAATGGCACCGGGTTAATCCAGTGGAGGGGCGAGCCGTATTGCTCGACGAGATCATGGACCTTTCTGCCGTCCTGCTGTCGGATCTCATCAATCATCCAGGGAGCGACTGTGGCGGGGAGCCTGGGGTCTCCCTGACAGGTCGAGCGGAAGTTTTTATCGGTCATCGTAGGGAGAGGGGCTCCGGATTCAAGGTGGTCGCCGTCGGTCATTTCGCTTCCAACAGATGTGAAGTGATTCTGCATGCAACCTACCTTTGCATCCCCCATGCCAGCGTAGATAGACCGTGGAATCGGGGATTGAGAGCGTTGCGTTGCATTAGCGCATTGCATTTTGCACACGTCGTACGCAGACTGCACTGACGCAAAAACGCCGGATGGAATCCATCCGGCGTTTTCTTTAATGTTTCAGTTGTTGTCGTTTATGATGGGAAATTACTGATTGTCTTCAGTAGATTCGGCTTCGTCTTCTGCCTCGGTTTCGGTTGCGTCCGCTTCGTCTGCAGGCTCGATTCCGACTACGGGAACTTTAATTTTCTTCTTCTTCATTTCCACTTCGGGAACCTCGACTTCGACTTCCTTGAGGCCGGCGTTGATCTCCGGTGCATCGACGTCAATCTTAGGCATCTCTCCGCCTTCGACATCGACATCCACCTTCGGCAGTTTGCCGTCCTCTTTTTTGACGACGTCGTAATCAGGAAGGTTGCCTGACTCAGCGTCGACATTTACTTTTGGCATTTCACCTTCTTCGACATCGACGTCACACGCGGTGAGTCCGAAGATCATGGTGGCAGCGGTAAGATATGTAGCGATTTTTTTCATATTATTATATTTCAGGTTCTGTGATAGGTAGTTGCTACTTTCGTTCCAACTTTTGGTCCAGACAGGTAATCCCTGTGTTAATCAGGGTTGCAGCGATTCGGTAATACCGATGGAGCCGTTCGATGACTTGAAATTCTTGCAAAATGCGCGATCCCGGTTGCAAAACGCGGCCTGAGTTTCGCAGATTGGCAGACAGGAATATGTCTCCCTCAAGTCCTGAAAAATAGCGTATGTTTTGACAGATGAATCTGCCTCACGACATTTCCAGGGCTTGCTTCGCCTTCCGGGGTTACGATGTTAAGAACCTGGGGCGCTCGCCGGAATTGCTCGCCATCCCCGAATACCGTCCCTTCCTCCTTCCACCTCTCGCGGAGGCTTCCCGGGAATGCACGGTGACACTCGGTTATCCGGTGGACCTGACGGCGATGATCGAATCCGGAGAGGAGTTTGAGCTGGAGCACTACGGCGAAGCGATTGCTTCGATTGTCGCGATCGAACAGGGCCAGCTCGCCATTTTGAGGGAGTGTCACGGGATCGATCCGTCGGGCGCTGCTTTTAATTTCGGCTTCAGTCTCGGTGAGATCTCGGCTCTGGTCGCCGGGGGAACCTTTCAACTGGCTGATGCCCTGAGGGTTCCACTGATGTTGACCCCGGATTGCATCAAACTGGCGCAGGATGTGACGCTTGGAATTGTCTTTTCGAGAAAAGAAGCGCTCAATGTTGAGGCGATCAAACATACCCTGATCGAAATCAACAGCGAAGGGATCGGTGTGATCGGCATGTCGGCCCACCTCAGTCCTAACTCAGTACTGGTGATGGGGACAGGGCAGACCGTATCTCGACTAAAAAAGCGGTTGAAAGAAGACTTTCCCGAAGGCACCAACCTTCGTCAGAATGATAGTCACTGGCCGCCGTTACACACCCCGATCGTTTGGGAAAAGGACCTCAATTCCCGGACGGGACGCTACCTCCACACCATTCCGGTTGCGCTGAAAAAGCCGTCGCCCGAAATCATTTCTCTATTAACCGGGGAGAGAAGCTACGACGATTACAATACCCGCGAGCACATGACCCGCTGGGTTGATCACCCCCAGAAGCTTTGGGATGCGGTCTGCGCGGTACTTCATTCCGACGTTCAGATGGTGGTCCACGTCGGACCTCACCCTAACATTTTTCCCGCGACTTTTGATCGACTGACAAAAAACGTGGAGACTCAGATCGCTGCAAATCGCGGAGTAAAAGCTCTCTCGGCAGTGATTGAGCGTCCCTGGCTGAAGAAGCTTCTCCCGAAAGATACCGGGCTGCTCCGGGCACCGAAGTTACACCACATCATTCTGGAGGACTGGCTGATCGAAAACGCTCCAAAATGACATTCCGGTTTGCAAGTGCCTGTGATCTCCGGCATTTTCGGATTGGAAAGGGATTGTACCCTGTACAGTTTCAGACTGTACCCTGTACAGTCTGCTATGAAATACCATTTTGATGAGTCGTAACCTGTTAATTCCCGGTCTTCTTCTGGTGCTGTTTGTCACTTTCGGCATTCCCGGAACGGTCAGCGCGGAGCGGATTTCGGATCTGGTTGATAACTCGGTCTGGGAACAGGCAAAACGGATTCTCTCACTGAAAGATCCTACCGTGCGGATCGCTCTGACGGGCTGCCTTTTGCTGGGAGTCTGCTGCGGCCTGCTCGGCTCTATTATCGTCGTTCGGCAATTTGCGCTCGCCGGCGATACCCTCGCTCACGCCGTGCTTCCGGGAATAGCGTTGGGTTATCTCTGGGCAATGGAGAAATCTCCGATTCACCTATTCATCGGTGCCATTATCGCCGGGGTAATTGGTTCCGTGGTAGTCAGCCTGATTCAACAAACCACCCGGCTGAAGCGGGACACTTCGCTGGGCATCGTGCTCGGTGGCTTCTATGCCATTGGTATCGTTTTAGTCTCCATGGTGCAAAATCACATGCCGGGAGACGCTGGCGGGCTGAAGTCGTTTCTCTTTGGCAAAGCGGCGGCCATGACAGAGATCGATCTCGTTTTGATCGCAACAATCACCGGTATTTCTCTAGTGATTTTTCTACTCTTTTTCGGTCAGCTGAAAGTCGTCAGTTTTGATGCCACCTTTGCCCGGTCGATCGGGATATCTGAGCGTTTTTATCATTACCTATTGATGCTCCTGCTCGCCTGGGCGGTGGTGTCCGCACTGCAGGCAGTAGGGGTGGTTCTGGTTTCGGCGATGCTGGTGATTCCCGCATCCACCGCTTATCTATTGACCGACCGGCTGCACTGGATGGTGGTCTTTTCGGTTATCATCGGCATGATTGTTTCGACCGTCGGCGTGTTTATCTCATTTCT
Source organism: Verrucomicrobiales bacterium (assembly GCA_029213005.1). Classification (GTDB taxonomy): domain Bacteria; phylum Verrucomicrobiota; class Verrucomicrobiia; order Verrucomicrobiales; family DEV007; genus Arctic95D-9. The sequence goes on along the minus strand of JARGPI010000004.1, from coordinate 84,278 downwards.
GGGACCGGGCCTGCCTACCGGACCTTTTATTGTTCTGACGGCAGCATCCGTGTTTTCTATCGTTTTTATCGCCGCTCCCCGGCATGGCCGAATCGCGAAATGGTGGTCGAGACGAAAGCAGTCTCACCAGATTCGACGGGAAAATGTATTGAAAGCGATCTACCATCTTCAGGAAGCTGACGACTTTGAAAATGAGTGGGTTGGGTTGAGCGAATTGATCGGGAAGCGTAAAAAGCGACAGGAGGAAGTGCTTCACGAAATTGATTTACTCGATAAGAAAGATCTCGTGGAGTGGGACCGGGAAGGCGAGCGACTCCGCTTTGAAGGGGCAGGGCTCCAGCGGGCTAAAGAGATTGTCCGGAACCACCGGCTCTGGGAGCTGTATCTCACTAACAAAGCCAACATTGCTCCGGACCACGTTCATGATGATGCCGAAAAAATCGAACATATTCTCGGTGAGGACCTGGTCAGAGAGATGGAGAAATCTCTCGAAGATACCGAAGTGGATCCCCATGGAAAAGAAATTCCGACGGTTCGTTAAACGGTTTCTCTATAACATACAAAAACCTCTCAGCCCATTGGACTGAAAGGTTTTTCCGACTTGGATTCCCAATGAACCATTGGGAAAGGAATGATCTATCGTCATGTCCCGCCATAGCAATTGCGGGATGATCTGGATCGGGAGTAACGGTTATACCGACTGGACGAATTTGATGAGCTTTTATAGGAAGAAGTCGACTTCGATACGCTTGGCTTGGGAGCCGGCTCGGGTTCCGCCGCAGCTATATCTGTGGTGCTACTGGAAGTGTATCCCCACGAGGGAATCGAATCCGACGACAGGTTGGCCGTAGTCAAGGTTGAACCCCAGGGAGCTATCGTATTGGGGGAGGTTGCTGCCACGGTCTGAATATGGCTAATCGGTTCCGGCTCTGGCTCCGGTGCAAGTGCCGGGCGGCTGATCGGGGTTGCCTGAACTTGAGAGGTGACCGGGCTTGATCCGATATAGGTTTTTGCAGCTTCGGCGTAGCCGGCGGCATAACCGGATTTGAAACCTTCTTTGAAATCAGTTGTGTTACTGGAAGGGGAAGTTGCGGCTGATAACGCCGACATCAAAGATGACTCAGGGGCTGTGACCTCTTTAAAGTAGGGTTTTAGGTCGGAAACAACGTCTTCGACTTGGCACGACGTAAACATCACGAGGGACAATGCGAGGGCCGAAGCAGGGATTATTTTTCTTGCTGCGTTCATGCTTGGGTTAGTTGGGTTGTTAGGGGAGGAGGAAATAGATTCCTTCTGCTAGGACGATTCGTTAGTATACTTATTGGTCATTTTTTGGGTTTTTAGCTTCCGTTTTACGAACTTTTAAGATCGGTAAACGGCTTTTCTTTAGCCTGAAATCAAGTAGGATCGGGCATGATTCGACATATTGTTCTGTTCTTTTCGTGGGTCGTGATTGGGTCCGGCGCAGATTTTGTTCCCGAGGTCGGTCCTGAAGTTCAGCGGATTACGGTGAGCTGCGGCGACGTCTCGGTATTGTTTCGGGGAGCCTCTCAGTGGACTCCCGGACGCCTTGATTACAAAGAAACCCCGATGACGACGGAGCGCAGTGCCTACGGCACGGTCTTTAATTTTCCCGAAGTTGGATTTATCGGTACCGCCCACTTTGAGAATGAAGCGGAGGATCTGAAATCGGTCCGGTTCTTTATCGACGGCGAATACCTCGAGTCACCGGAAGCGACTTTGAACGGTGAAACTTTCCGCCTCGAAAGACGGTCAAAGATCCGGGCCTTCAATCTGGAAAATGTAACTGAAATCCATAACAACCGGATTGTGGAAACGACGACGATATCAACGGACGAAGAGGTTCCGTTAAAATTGGTCTATCATTTTATGCACGCTTGGAGTACGGAGGTATCCGCTTATCTCGCCGTCGATGAGTCCTCCCCTGAAAAGCCTTACCGCGGCGTCCTTAATGATACCAATGAATTGGAGCGAAATTTCTTTATCAATCGATCTGTAGATTGGGTCGCGGTTTACCATAAAGCCAGCGGGCAGTTTGCCGTTTCGAGACTCCTGCAAAAGCCCAGGGAAATTGCCTCGCCTTCGAAAATCTGGAATGTACCGGGTGCATACCGTAAATACTACTTAACCGCCTTCCAGAACCAAACCGTTCCCGCAGGATTCAAAGGAACCTGGAAAATGGTTACGGCTTTTGGAAGTGCCTCTCCGGATAGTTGGGAAATGGCTGCGGAAACGGTGGCAAAGGAACTGACTAAGCCGCCGCTCTCGCCGCCAAATTAAATAGGTTTTCGAGGATCTCACCGCGGTCGAATCTCAAAGCAAACTCGCGGGCCCGGTTCGATATCTCCGACCTTTGTTCGTTGGTCATGAAATAAACCCGATCGAGACAGCCGCGAAGTTCGTCGACGTTGCCCGCCTCGTGCTCCAGACAGTGTCCACCACTTGCTTCGGGAATCCCGCCGGTTCTGGTTGTGATAACCGGCCCCAGTCCGCCAGCCAGCATTTTCTCAGCGATAGCGATTCCGAAAGTCTCTACAAATTCAGTTTTGGGTTTGCTGGGTAAGCAGTAGGCGAACGAACCATACATTAGGACGCATTTCTCTTCGTCGCTGACATCATCGAGGACCCGGATATGGGGATCCGATTTTGACATCGCGATGATTTCCTCTTTCATCGGTCCGTTGCCGCAAATGATCAGCTTTTTCTGACCATAGACTTCACTGGCTTTATAGGCTTTGATCAAATCGTCCACCCCTTTGGCTGGAGCAATCCGGGACAGAAACATGATATATCCATCTTTTTCCAGTTTCCGTTTCTTGAGAACGGTTTCCACCATTTCGGGGTGTTCTTCGACTGAAGTATAGGCGGCGGTATCGATCGCGGGAAAACTGATTTTCACACGGGCCTCAAGCTTCTCCGCAAAGTCGGAGCCGATCGCTTCGTCGACTTTGCGACCTGCCTCAACAATAAGGTCTTTGGTGAATTGACTGACCGCAACCGGCACATCGTGAGCGAGATAGTTCGCCAAAACCACTTGCGCAGCTCCGATCTTTCCTGCTTCCAGTGCGTTGTTTACCACATTAGTGATGTCTGAGCCAACCGCCTCTCCAACGGTTACAATGTCAGCGTTGTTCGAGATTTCGTTGAAGCTGTTCACGGCGTTGATGACCATCTCGCCGTGAGGGACGAGGTAAAGATCCATTACCATGGTTTTGCCCTCCATCTGGTGCAGAAGATCAACGATATGACCGCTGATTCCGTAAGAGAGACGTCCGTCGAGAACTTTGTAATCACCGACTGGTTCCGGACGGTCGATTTCGATCCCCGGTGAGTAGGGGGAAATGGTGTCGAGGGGCTTCATCGGCAGTCCGCTTTTCTGAATCGTGGAAATCGGATAGCTGACGATGTGGACCTTTTTGATGCCGGATTCTATAGCTGCCTCGGCGAGGTTTCTTGCTTCAGTGGAGTGTCCGCAAATAATGGGGTCAGCCCGAACCAATATGATCAGATTCTCGATCTGTTGCTTCGATAAAAAGGTGTGGTGCAGGACTTTATCGATTCCCAGGGTTGTATTCTTCATAGGCTTTGATAGTTGTTGTCGATAGTGACTGAGCATCTATCATGCCAAAGTTTAAGGTGTCAAAATACAAAGGATGGCGGTCTTGTTTCATTCGCCCAGTTCGACGGCGTATCACTCATATAAAGCTCCAGATGAGCGTCGGCATTGAATTCGCTCATTTTCAAGTAACAACGGTGTAACGGTTTGCCGTTCAGCATCGCTTTCTGAACGTAGCAATTGTCCGGGCTCTGGTTGTGTGCCACGACGGTGAAGTCACCGCCCCGCATCTTGATGGTGGCTTTGTCATAGTAGGGACTTCCAATTAGCATAATAGGCAGTCCCGTCACCGGAAATATACCGACGGCGCTCCACACATACCAACTGGAGAGTCCGCCGGAGTCATCGTTTCCGGGGAGACCACCTCTTCCGGTAGTGAACTGATAGCGGAGGACGTGGCGCACCACCTCTGCCATGCGATCATGTCGCCCGGCATACAGGTAGGCATAAGGTGCCTCCATGTCAGGCTCGTTATTGAGGCCTTCAAAGCGGTGCACAACGGTTCCGGGATCGGGTTCCTCGTAGCCGAAAAACTGATCGAGCAGCTTGATGAATTTTTCTTCGCCTCCTGCGAGATTAATGCGACCCACCATGTCGTGGAGGAAGCGGAATGAGTAGTTCCAGTTTTCCCCCTCGTAATAGTCTGAATCGGTTCGTAACAAACCGGTGGATTCATCAAATGCATTGCGCCAGTAATCAGCGAGTGGAATCGATCGGTCGTAGATCGGTTGATTCCCGAGTTGTTTGGCGAGCTGGGCGATACAGAAATTGGCAAAGGCGATGTCCAGAGTGTGGGAGAGGGGATGAACCTCTTTGTTTATGGCAAACTCCTCGAACTTGCCGCCCCGGCCCAGGTTGCCCAGACTGGTGGTCCAGAGAAGATGTAGAATCTTGTCCCAGTTCCCTTCGATCCCCCGCATCTGAGCATCGTTAAGGATCATGTGGCAGAGTCCCGTGGCCTGTTTCGCAAAACATTCGGGGCCGTTATTCATCAGGTAACTGACGGGGAATCCGCCTTCCCGCTGGGCCACTTCAGTGAGGAAGGCGACGAAGTCTCTCCCCAGTTCCGGCCAGAGGGTACAGATGAGCGGGAGCTGGGTCTTGTAGAGATCCCACAGAGTGGAAAGGTCGAAAAAGAAAGGGCCTTCCTGTTTCGTAAAAGGGTTTTCGTCGTGGAAGTCGGCGGGTTTTAGAGTGGAATGATAAAGCGCCGAGTAGAATATTTCGCGTTGCTCATCGCTGGCACCCTCGATCTCGATTTTTCCGAGGACAGAGTCCCAGTGACTCGTTCCGATCCGGGTGATGGACTCGAAATCCTGCTTCGAGATTTTATCGAGGGCCCGCCGGGAGCGCTCCGGACTGCTCGTCGAAAATCCGATTCTCAGCTCGAGGGTTTCCCCGGGGTTCTCCGCTTCAAACCAGAGTCCGAATTTTCCCTGATCGGCTTTCAGTTTCTTTTTCGGTGAATATTCGATTCGCTCCGATAGAATTTTTCCTTTCCGCTTCCAGAATCCGGATTTGGCAACCTTACCGGTCACTTCGATCGTGAAGTGAATCGTGACCCCTTCGATGCGCACTTTGCCTTCGCATCGCTCAGGGGAGACCAGCCGCATCGTCGATTTTCGCGGATAAACGGTCATCCCGTCGATCAGGAGACCACCGGATGACAGGTCGATCGCGACTTTGCCCTGAACCGATTGTGGGAAATGATACCGGTGAATCGCTGCCCTTAGGGTGGTGCAGACTTCAAACTTTACCTGCGTTTCGGCGAATTCCCCGCTGTAATAACCCGGTTTTGCCTCTTCATTGACCAAAAGAAAGCGGGAGCCCAGGCCGTCGAGTTTCTCGCCGACAAGAGGTGTGGTCAGGAGGTAATTGTAGTAACTCCGGATTCTTCCGGTTCCTGATTGCTGGAAATGGGCGATACCGAGAGCCTCGTGGCGATTGAAAATTTTCTCCGGGGGATCACCGCTCAGGGAAACGCCATATTGACCATAGCCGGTCACGTAGGCGCCCGAGTAAGCGCAGGCGGAAATCATTCCGAAAGGCATCGAGGCCCCGGGATGAGTGTTGCCCACCGGTGGTTTGGCGCACCACCAGGTGCGGGCGATGCCTTGAGGTTCGGGTAAGTCGGAAGCGAAGTTTCCAAGGAACGGGTCTACCCACTTTGAGTTTCCCGTGGTTACAGATTCTAGGTTCATTTCAAAGTAGTCGGGGCCAATAAAGCAGGATTCAGTCCAAGCTCATTAAAATCACGGATTATACCGAACAAAACAGTGGTCGCGTTCCGTTATTGTCATAATTACTTTATTAAAACTGTGTCGCGATTGTTGATAAAATTTTAAAATTACGGTTGCGGTAGGCAATAAATTTAGTAAAGTTTATTATCGGAAGGGGACGTCAGTCACTTTTCCTTTAAATTTTCGCAAAACTTTTGTACAATTTGTCTGTAAGGATTGGGGAAGGAATGAGATTTGAGATCGCCTGGCTGGGTATTTTTGATTTCATGAATTCCCTGAGTTGAGGGTAGTCGCGGTCCGGGTCATTGGCAGGTGCCCGGGCCGCGATTTTTTTTGAGTGGGCCGGTCCCGGTTCAATACTTTGTGAAAAATTTCACAAAGCCCTTGCTAGCGACTTTTGGAGACGTAATCTTTGGCAGAAAGGGAGTAGGTTTCCCAAATTTGCTATGTCGACGACACAACACGCCGCTTACGATTCCAAAGTTGAAGGAAACGTGATCTTCACTCAGGTGGACGCTGCCATCAACTGGATGCGTAAGAACTCGGTTTGGCCCATGCCAATGGGATTGGCCTGTTGTGCCATTGAGCTGATGGGATCGGCCTCGTCCCGCTACGATATTTCCCGTTTCGGAGCTGAGGTGATGCGATTTTCGCCCCGTCAGGCAGATGTGATGATTGTTGCCGGGACCGTGACTTATAAGATGGCGCTGGCAGTGAAGCGGGTCTGGGACCAAATGCCGGAGCCGAAATGGTGTATCGCGATGGGTGCCTGTGCTTCATCCGGCGGGATGTATCGTTCCTACGCGGTGCTTCAGGGGATTGATAATTTGATCCCGGTCGATGTTTATATCTCCGGTTGCCCACCCCGTCCTGAAGCGGTTCTTGAAGGTCTGATGAGACTTCAAAAGAAAATCGAATCCGAGAAATCTGCCGGGGAGCAGTTCAAAAAGGAAGCTTAATTCCCTGTTCATTATTTTGTCATGAGTTCAACCAGCTCTCTGCAGTCGAAATTTGGTGCCGCTATTCTGGAAACGATCGAGTTTCGCGGCGAAACGACTCTCATCGTCGATCAGAAGGCGGCGAAGGATATTCTCCGCTTCTGCAAAGAGGAGTTGGAGTTCGATTATCTGGTCGATATCAGCAGCCTCGATAATCTCGGAATCGAGCCGAGATGGGAAATGGTCTATGAGCTTTGCCAACTGGGGAATGGCTCGAACGAACATCTCCGAATCAAATACGCTCTCGCGGAAACGGAAAAAGCCGACACGGTTTCGGATCTTTGGGAGACCGCAAACTGGCACGAGCGTGAAGTTTACGACATGATGGGAATCGAATTTAACGATCACCCCGATCTTCGGCGTATTTTGATGTGGGAAGGTTTTCCCTACTTTCCGCTGCGAAAAGATTTTCCTCTCGCCGGGCGTCCCAGTGATATGCCGGATGTGGCTTTCTCCGATCGCGCGCCGCTTGAGGGAGGGCCGTTTGTGACCTCTCCCACTCAGGCGAGCACCGTTCACCGCGAGCCCCGCTCGCGTGACATGGATTAATCAGGCAGCTGCGGCTTGAGGGATTTTCCTTCCGCACTGACTGGGTAGACCGCGTCTTTAGCTTCCAGCGAGGCGATCATGCCTTTCATCATTTCCTTGAGCTTTTCGGGGTTTTTGTCGGCAAGGTTCGTGGATTCGAAGGGGTCTTCTTTCAAATTGAACAACTCATAGTTCCCGCCGCTGAACTGGATGTGGTTTCCGGTGGTCGGTTCGTCGGGGAGGGCGTGATAAATCACTTTCCAGTCTCCGTCGCGCCAGGTTGTGAAATAGTTACTGCGATGTCTCCCGTGCGGATAGTGCATCAGAAACTGGCTCGGGTGGGTTTCGTCCTCAGTTCCGCTCAGCATTTTCTGAAGTGGAAAACCGTCAACTGAATGACCGTCAGGCACAGCTGTTTTTGAAAGCTCGAGAATCGTCGGGAACAGATCAGAGACGGAAGCGATCTGTCCGTGAATTTTCCCCGCCGGAATCGGTATGGCTTTCTGCCAGGAGTTCTCCGGATTTGCCTTTCCCCAGGCTGCGATAAAGGGGACTCGCATTCCACCTTCGTAGTGAGCGCCTTTTTTCCCGCGAAGTGGTTCGGCGCAGGCCACGACATGTTGATCGCCGAGCGGGGCATCGGACCCATTATCGCCGAGGAAGAAAATGAGCGTGTTCTCGGCGATTTCCAGTTTCTCGAACTGATCCATCATGTCGCCGAGAGATTTGTCCATCCCCTCGACGAGGGTCGCAAATGCCTGAGCCGCTTTTGGTTTCCCGGAATCTTTGTAATGTGCAGCGAAACGCGGGTCGGATTCGAATGGCGCGTGAACCGCGTAGTGAGCGAAGTAGAGAAAGAAGGGCTTGTCATCCTCCACCGATTTTTTGACCTGCTTTTTGGCCTCGATGGTGAGAGCCTCAGTCAGAAAGGTGTCCGAACCATGATAGCTTTCCAGATGGGGCGGAGTGAATTCGCTGCGTCTGCCTTTGATGAGTTGCCCATAGTTTTTCTCAGCGTAATAACTGCCCGGGGCACCGAAGGCACTTCCCGCGACATTGATTTCGAATCCGATGTTTGCCGGATCCGACCCGGCGTGATCGAAGGGGGCAAAGTGCCCTTTTCCGACATGAATCGTCCGGTAACCCGTCTCCCGGAGAATACACGGCAAGGTGACGTCGCCCTGTTTGATGCCTCCCCAGTTCCAGTTCGTGGCACCGTAGGTTCCCGCATTATCTTCCCGGGGATTGATCCAGTTGGTTACGCGGTGACGGGCCGCATTCTGACCGGTTAAAATCGAGGTTCGGGTCGGGGAGCAGACGCTCATCGCGTAGAACTGGTTGAAGCGGATACCGTTCCCTGCGAGCCGCTCCATCGCCGGAGTGCGGTAGAAGTCGTTCAAGGGATACCGTTTCGGTTGCCCGGCTTCATCGGTCAGAAACGGCACCGAGGTGTCCATCACCCCCATGTCATCGACGAGAAACACCATGATATTCGGACGGTCCGCTGAATGGAGGGTAGTCGCGATCAGCAAAGCTCCGAGGAAAGTAGCTAGTTTCACCATGCCTGCGATAAAATCAGAAATTCGCCTACTTGGCTAGTCCCGCAAAGAAGACTTCAGAAAATCGTGCAATTTCGACACGGATAAGGCAGAAATGGGTCATGGATAAACTTTGGCTCCGACTGCTTATCATCGTCCTCGTTTCCGGCAGCCTCCGGGCAGCCGATCGCCCCAATATAGTACTCGTGCTCGTTGATGACATGGGCTACTCCGATCTGGGTTGTTTCGGCAGCGAAATCGCTATGCCGAATATCGATAAGCTGGCAGCGAACGGTCTCAAGTTCACCAATTTTACCAACTGCGCCAAATGCGAAACTACCCGAACCACCCTGATGAGCGGCCGATACCACACCGAGGTGAAGGGGGACAGTCGCTCGTTAATTACCATTCCGGAAAATTTGGCTCTGGGAGGGTATCAGAACTTCATGGTAGGGAAATGGCATATCTTTGACGAGCCTCTGCAGCGGGGTTTTGATCGCTACTTTGGTTTTCTGGAAGGCGCGACCAATTTCTTTACCGGGGAGGGGACTTCCGGGAAATTTTCCTACAAGCTGGAGAATGAAGACTATCAAATTCCGGACGATTTCTATAGTACCGATTACTTCACCGACTACGCCGTGAAATACATCGACGAACGGAATAAAGAAAAGCCGTTCTTTATGTATCTGGCCTACAACGCACCTCACTACCCACTGCAGGCCCCGAAAGACGATGTGATGAAATATCGCGGAAAATACCTTGAAGGATGGGAGGCACTGCGAACCAAAAGATTTCAGCGGATGAAAGAGCTCGGGATCATCCCCCCGGAAATGGAATTATCAAAACCGGAACCGGACGTTAGATCATGGGAGTCACTTTCTGATGAGGAAAAAGACGATATGGATCTGCGAATGGCGACCTATGCCGCGATGATTGACCGGGTGGATCAGCAATTGGGGCGGGTCATCGGGAAACTGGAGGCCGAGAAAATATCCGACAACACCCTCGTGATCTTTCTAAGTGACAACGGAGCCTGCCCTTTTGACCGGACCCGCACGCCCACCCTGGAAAATAATTATATGCCCTGGGATGGTCGCTCCTACTATTGCTATCCTAAAGAATGGGCCAATGCCTGCAACACCCCCTTCCGGCTCTACAAGCAGAATCAAAACGAAGGAGGTATCTCAACAGCGATGATAGCTCATTGGCCCGATGGTATTTCGGTTCCCGGCACCTTCAACCGGCAGAGGGGACATCTGGTCGATTTTCACGCGACCTTCAGAGAATTGGCTGGAGTCGCTTACCCCGATGAATATCGCGGTAACAAAATCGGCCCGGCCCGGGGAATCAGTCTGGTTCCATCATTCCAGGGTAAATTTCGGGAGCTGCACCCCTATCTCTACCAGAATTTCGCAGAAACAAAAAATGCGCTCATCAAAGGGAAATGGAAGCTGGTTGACTACAAATATCTTTACGATCTCGATACCGATCGAATCGAAAGCAACGACCTTTCCAAATCTCACCCCGAAAAGTTGCACGAAATGAAAGCCGAGTTCAAAAAACTGGACGAAGAACTGAACCGGGGACGAGCGATCCGGAAAATGTCCGGCGCTAAAAAATCAAAAGCAGGCAAAAAGTAGAGCAATCCGGTAGGTTTCTCTCCTACTCTTGCTCCTGCTCATAATCTTATTCTTGTTCTTGTTCCAACGCATTTGGAGCAGGAGCAAGAATAAGAGATCAACCGATTGAATTGCCGTAAAGGCCGGAACTGTACCCTGTACAGTCTAAAATGGTACAGGGTACAGTCAGTTGCTATAGATCGATTTTGTCTTGCACTTTGCAATTTCGAACTGCGCCTTCTGCAAGTTTCGTCTGGATTTTCAGAATGATTCCTTTTTCAGTAAACCTCATGCGAATTGCATATCACTCGTTGCATATGTCCACAGAATTTGGGGTTGATTAGAATAGTGAGTTTTTTGCGATTAGTGTAAAGCGTTTACGATTAGTAGGTTCTGATTGCCGTAAAGGTTCGGTATCAAAGTTGCGTATTAGGTTTTGCGTAATGACAACACAAGAATCTATCACAAAGGAAAATGATCAGAAAGCTCTTCCCGATCCTCGATCGACCACCAAAGTGGTTTTGGACGAAGCTAAGATCGAAGCCAAGGACCAGGGTAAGCGCCTTGTGTCTAAAGTCGGTAAAACAGCTCGAGCCAAGGCTGACGAGGCGGTAAGCGGAGTCTCTTCGAAATTCCGCGGAGCCGAATCCGCGATTAACGATGCGGTACGCAAGCTCGAAGGTGAACAGCCGGACTACGTTGTGGAGGGTGCTCGCACTATCCAGGAGAAAGTCGGAGATGCAGCTCAATATTTCGAGACGCATACCTCTGAAGAAATCACTGAAGATGTGAGGGGCTATATCAAAAACAACCCCGTGACAGCAATGGCGGGACTAGCAATCGCCGGTTTCTGTATCGGTCGATTCCTCAAAGCTTCCGGTGGGAGTAACAACCGGTTACAGCAGTAATCGGCAACCTGACTTATCAAAATGACTGAAAGTAATACTACCGAAAGAACCGTGGGGCAGGAGCCAACCGGGCCCGTTGACGAAAGTCCAGTGGAGGAGGTGAAATCTCTGTTTGCCCAGCTGACCGGCGATGCCAGTCAGTGGTTGCGGCAGGAGACCAGACTGGCGAAACAGGAGCTGTCCGAGAAAGCATCGGAGGCTACTCACAATCTGGTGAAGCTTGCTTCCGGAGGAGTCATCCTCGCTTCAGGACTGATCGTGCTGCTATTCGCAATCGCTGAAGGTATCGCGGCGGCATTCGTCGCTGCAGAGTTCAGTCCGGTTGTGGCCCGTCTTTTCGGAATGCTGATCGTGGGAACCCTGGTGTCAGCCGGCGGTGCGGTGATGTGTAACCGGGCCAAAGATCAACTGACCATGAAGGAGCTGAAACCTGAGCGGACCTCCAAAACTCTGCGCAATGCCAAGCATTGGGCGGAATCGAAAGTGAAATAAATAAACCACATAAACGAATTTAAAATTATGAAAATAGACGAATACAGAAATAAAAATGGTGACCAGAGTCATCAAAAGAGTTCCGAGGAATTGGAACGCGACATCGCGGTAACGCGTGCAAGAATGGATCGGACTGTCGACGAACTGGCCGATAAACTGGACCCAAGAGAATCGGTCGCCTCGGCCTACGAATGGGCAAAGGAGCGCCTTGCTTCAACTGATTTTGATACTGTTAAAAAAGTAGGGAATCAAACGGTTGCAGTAGCTAAGGAAAACCCAATGCCCTTTATTATGGGTGCCTTGGCTGTGGCCTCAAGCCTGATGCCGAGACCGGCGTTCTTCGACAGGGAGCCCGGCTATAAGTATCAATCCCGCCGCCCCGTGGACCTGACCGATAATGGATCATCCCGCCTGGATCATCTCAGTGAATCGGCTGGTGAAGTGAAAGAACATGTCGCCAGTTCCGTGGGGAGCACCATTGACTCTGTGAAGTCGGGAACGGCTAACCTCCGGGATAAAACCAATGAGTTTACCCACGACACTGCCCGTCGACTTGAGCAAGGCAAAGAGGAGTTCCCCATCTCGATGGCTTTTGGAGCACTCGCCCTCGGAGCCGCCGTTGCGATGTGTCTCCCACGTAGTCGCAGAGAGAACCGTCTGGTAGGTGAAACCTCCGACAATCTCATGGCGAAAGCTCGCGAACAGGGTAGCGAACTAGCCAATCAGGCTCGCGAGAAACTGGCCGAAAAAGGTGTCTCTGTGGAACATGCCAAAGAGAAAATTCACGAGACCATTGAGTCGACCGCTGACAAAGCGGCGGAGAAACTTGATGACATCGAAGAGCAGAAATTGATGTAGATCCATAGTAGATGGAAGTTTATCAGAATTATTTGAAGGCTTCCGTTTATCCCATAGTAAAGCAGCTGCGTGAGTCAACTTGCGCAGCTGCTTTTGTTTTTACCAGCCCGGCACAATTCCTGCAAAAGTAATAACGATGATGAAAGAACTCGAAACGAAACCACTGGACTATCACGATGAGACTTTTCGATCAATTGAAAAGGAGTTGAACGAAATGCGTAGTAAAAATCAGATCTCTATTCTCGAGGACGGCAATGAAGTCTTTCCTGCGATGCGAGACGCAATTGAGCAGGCGACGGAATCGATATTCTTTCTGACCTATGTGTATTGGAGTGGGGACGTTCCTGATCAGTTTTGCAACCTGTTATGCCGCAAAGCTGAGGAAGGAGTTCCCTGCTATCTTTTACTCGACGCCCATGGCAGCTTCGATATGGACCGGGAACGGTTGGAGCAACTCTCTAACGCCGGGGTTGTGGTTTGTCGATACAATCCCTTCGATATCAAAAACCCGCTTGAATACCAGCATCGGACCCACCGTAAAATTCTGGTGTGCGACGGTGAAGTCGGTTTCGTTGGGGGAGTGGGCATCGGAGATGAATGGTCAGATGCCTTCGATGAAGACAGACGTTGGCACGACTATCATTTTAGGGTCGAGGGACCCGTGGTGGATGCCCTTTCCCGGGGATTCATTAAAAACTGGAACCACAGTCGCTCGGTTCCGTTTCAGGGTGACAAGGTAACCTTGGCGCTGCAGTCCAACTATATCATTCAAGAGGTCGAAAACGGCGCGGAAACGATCCCCCTGGCCAGTTACCCCCACCAGAAAGAATCCGAAGCCTTCGAGGTCTACGAGACGTTGGTCAGTCGTGCGCGCAATTCGGTAGACATCCTGAGCGCCTATCTGATTCCCAACGAAAGAATCCTGACACTTTTCGAAAAGGCCGTAAATCGCGACGTTAAAGTCCGGGTCGTCATGCCGGGTCGGCGAAATGACTCCTGGGTAGCTGAGTCGCTCGCCCGGGACCGGTGGGGTGACTTTCTGGATCTGGGTATCGAGCTGTTCCTCTACGAGGTCGCGATGTGCCATGCCAAGGCGATGATAATTGATGACGAAATTGTATCGATTGGTTCGATCAATTTCGATATGGTTTCACTCTGCCTTAACGATGAGTTCAACCTGATTGTTAAAGACAGGACCTTCGCCGCCGCGATGAAAGAGAAGTTTGAAAATGATTTAGCGATCAGTCGTCGATTGACTCGCGAAGATTACGACAAAAGAGGGCTCTGGAAACGAACCAAGGAAAAGGTGGCCGCCTCGATTCCTTTACCCGTCTGGACGGAAAACTGCGACTATTGATCCCTTCATTGCACTAAACATTCACAGACCACACCTATTTTGAAAAAAAAGATCCACAGCCCACGGGCCGCATTTGTAACCGGGGCAAATATCAGTCTCATCGTTCTGGCAACGCTGGCGGTAGTTGCCGGTGCTGCGCTGGCGAGACCTATCTTGTTTCCGGTGGCCCTCGCGACCATGTTGGCCCTGGCGGTAAAGCCGGTAGCCCGGGTGCTCGGGACGAAACTGAAGATTCCTCCGATAATCACGTCAGCCTTGATTGTTCTGACGATTATTTCTGTGGTCTGTGTCGGAGTTTTTGCGTTATCCGGTCCTGCCAGCAAATGGATCGGGGATGCGCCGAAAAAGTTTAACGAGGTTGAACGCAAGATTCGACCAGTCAAAGAGTCTGTGGTCGAAATTACGGAGGCGGCCGGCAAGATTGATAAAATCACAGAACCGGCCCGCGATCCCGATAAACTGAAGGTAGAGGTGGCTCGTCCTACTTTAACCAGCACGGTGCTGGGCGCGACGGCAGAGGTGGGATTGGAGTTTGTGATAGCGATCAGCTTTCTTTTTCTGCTGCTCGCCTTTGGGGACGATTTTCTGGAGCGAATCGCAAATTTGGAAATGTTACGGGGAAGGGAGGCTGACTTATTGAGTATGATCCGGAATGCCGAGGAGATGATTTCCCGATACCTGTTTCGATTCACCCTGATCAATATAGGTCTCGGTATAGTGATTGGACTCGGGATGTGGGCGATCGGAATGCCGAACCCGGCACTGTGGGGCGTCATGGCGGCGTGCTTTAATTTTGTTCCCTATATAGGTCTGATCACCGGGACGATTATTGTATTTTTAGCAGCGGTAGTTGAAATGGACTCGCTTTGGACGGCGGCGCTGGCTCCGGCGATCTATTTGATAGCCAATTCGATCGAAGCCAATGCGGTCACACCCAGCTTGCTCGGCCGGGCGCTGAGCGTCCATGTGATCATTCTGTTCTTCGGAATCCTGCTTCTCGGTTGGATGTGGGGAATCGGCGGTGTTTTGATTGCAGTGCCTTTGATGGCGACCGCACGGGTGGTCTGCGACCACGTAGACGTCTTGAAGCCGATCGGACGTCTCCTCGGAAGTGGCTCGGTGGACCGCGAAATTATCCCCGAAATTCATAAAAATTAAGATCTCCTGAAATTCCGAATTGAAAATTTATAATAATTATTATAAATTTTATAAATGAGGAGTTTGTTTTCAGATTCGTACCAGATATGGTTTCCCGGCACTTTAGTCTGGGAGCTCTGGTTCGTCGATCGCGGGCGGGGAGCCCGTCTGGTTGATACCTGTGCAGACTCACGTCTGATTGAATTTAAAAAGGGATCGCGACGCAGAAAGATTCTCGCTTTGCCATCCTGCGACCAGGTATCGCTGAACTTTGTGAGTTCCGCTACCAGTGAGGTTGGGCTTTTACGCGAGGCCCGCGCTCATATTGAGTCAGCCGGTCCTGATTATGATTTGTCAGGTATTGGCGCTCAACCGGTTACCGGCTATCCACCGGAAA
This sequence comes from Verrucomicrobiales bacterium, assembly GCA_029213005.1. Taxonomy (GTDB): domain Bacteria; phylum Verrucomicrobiota; class Verrucomicrobiia; order Verrucomicrobiales; family DEV007; genus Arctic95D-9. Next base: position 68,569 of record JARGPI010000004.1, on the reverse strand, counting down.
CGTTGGTGCGAATCGACATTCCGACGACTGGAAGAAGAGTTCATGATTTTTCTGAGAATTTGATCCCTGATTCTGTCGTTCCCGCAGCCTCGCTCATCGGAATGCCGGAGGAGAGTGTTGCCGTTTGGTGCGAACTAAGGAAGACCGTGGTGGCAGTTGAGCGCGACGGGCGAACCGCATACTACGAGGAGTTGAAAGGGGACAGAGACGCCGACAAAGCCCGTGAAATCCGATCGCTGGTGGACCGTCTTAAGAAGGAGAAGGTGATTACCAAGAGCCCGTCGCTATACCTTTGGGATCAATCCCGGCAGAAAGTATATGAGGCAGTGCTTCCCTATTCTGTGGTATCGAGCCACCGTGCTGATCCGGCGAATGTGGAAACGGCGCTGGGTATGACGCCCCGGCGGATCCGTGAAAATAAGCAGATTCGTTCGGCCCGGAAACGGCATTTTTTCAAACAGGCGGCGACCGCATTTGGAACGGTCGCCCTGACTCTCCTGATGACGGGAACCTATGCGATGGCCTATTTCCAGAAGAAGCATCAGGAGGCTGGTGTTGCCGCGAATCTGGAAGAAACCCGGCGTCTCGGGATGATTAAGGCGCAGTGGGAGGAGATGGCGCCTGCAGTAGATCGCAATTCTTCGGTATTGGAAACGTGGCGTAAAATCTTTACCATGCCCAGTTCCTCCGAAATTAACATCAGCCGAATGGCGATCGGACAGCACGAAGTCGAAATTACCTGCGAAGCAAAGAGCAGTGACATCGCGCTTCGCTATATTGACGAATTGGCTAGAACCAGTGCTTTGGGGGCCTTTTCCTGGGACTACACGACTCCGGAAGTGCTCCTCGATGGAACTTCAATTTTTATCCTGAAGGGATTTCGCTCATGAAACTACAGATTTTATCATGGATAAAAAGATTGCCCGGCGTGGTCTTAATTGCTGCGATTCTGGCGACGGCAGGTTACTACGGGGTCAAGCGGGTTCATCGGTATAACAATGAAGGTGCCGCCCTGATGCACCAGTTATTCGAAATGAATACCCTCCTTTCCTCAAAAGATACCTGGTACTCAAGAGCGGAATGGATCAGTGAGCGGATCCCGAGATTCGATACCCAGAACGGAGCTTCTCTCTATCTGCTCGATAGTCTTCGGGGATCCAGTGTTCAATATGGTTTGGAATTTGGCGAACATCAGATTCATCCCCGGAAAAAGGCCCAGGCGATTACCACGGAGTCCTTTGAGAATTTCGACCGGGCCACGGTTGAAGTATCAATCAAAGGGCACGAAAAAGATATCGTCCGATGGGTCCACAAAATTCAAACACCGGGCACTTTCGCCGGGGTTGATCATATCGCCCTCGAGATGGACGACTTCGGAATGCAGTGCCGCCTTCGGGTCAGTCAGTGGTATCTGGGGAACAATCGGTCATTCGATCCGACTCAGCATCATAAGGCGGAAGTCCATAACCTGACGCCCAGTCTTGCTGAGAGCTTTTAGTTCCAGAGTGCCGGGGCCTTCCGGCAGTTCAATGACTCCCAGCTTCATTGAGGTAAAGTCCTGAGTGTAGGACTCGACTCGCGGCGAACGATCGTTTTCGGCGCCGAGCAATGGGGATGCATGGCCCTTGGAAAGAGTGGCCCGAAGCGAAGCATCCTGAAAGCTTAACTCGATCACTGAACCGGCATCTTCCGGTGGGCAGGTGTAGTAAATCTCGACCTGATATTTCCCGGCCGCAGCGACCTCGGCTTTCCAGGTGATGCTGTCCTCGATATTAACCCAGTTCCCGAAAAAGGAATCGTTCGGAAATTTATTGGATCGTTTGATCTCTCCCGATGGTATACCGTCGCGCGCCGGGATTTGGGAATACCTATAGTTAGGGTGCCCGATCACAAATGGACGATCGTCCGTCTCTGGAGTTAAGCCGGGGAGGTGTTCCTCTTTCCATTTAGACAATTCTTTACTGAGTGCGGCGTATTCAGCGGGGAATTTCTTAGCTACATTGATGCGTTGTCCCGGATCGGTAACCATATCAAATAACTGGCCCCTATCTCCGAGTCTGAAGCGGTTGGTTCTCGCGCTGACTTTCCCTTTCCAGCTGGAGATAATAGTTCGCTCTACAGGTTCTTTGACACTCCCGCTCAAGTAGGGTTTCAGGCTGATCCCGTCCAGTTCTTTCGTTTCTTTGACTTCGATATCGGCCAGATCGGCGAAGGTCGGGAGAAGATCGATCGTGGCGCCCATCGTTTTCACTACCGTGCCCGGTGCGATTTGCTTCGGCCAGCGAATCAGGAGAGGGCTCCGCACCCCGCCTTCGTCGGTGGATCCCTTGCGTCCTTTCATGTCACCATTCCACCGGACTCCATTGGGACCGTTATCGTGAAAGTAGGCGATGATGGTGTTGTCGGCGATTTCGAGCTCTTCGAGTTTCTTCAAAATTCGCCCGACGTTCCAATCAATATTTTCACACATAGCGAGGGCTGCCCGGAGATGCAGATCCTTTTCTTTATCGGCTTCCCGATTTTTCATTTTGAGTTCCTTGTCTTTGAAACGATCCCAGAATTCATCGGGAATCTGCATCGGGGAGTGGGGAGTGTTGTAGGGTAGATAGACGAAGAACGGCTCATCTTTGTGCTCTTCTATAAAAGACATCGAACGGGTCGTGAAATCGTCGATGATGAATCCATCGCCTTTGGTGATCCTGCCGTTGTGTTCAAGAATCGGGCTGCTGAAGTAATTGCCCCAATGACCGGAGCAGAATCCATAAAATTCATCGAAACCTCTTCCGTTCGGGTGGTAGGGGTATTGCATGCCGTTGTGCCATTTGCCGAAGGCGGCGGTGCGGTAGCCGCCATCTTTGAACACATCAGCGACGGTCTTTTCGTCGAGATTCATCCGCTCGCCTCCTGCCGAGGTGGAGTAGACACCGCTGCGGGTCGCATATCTTCCGGTTAGAAACTCGGCTCTGGTCGGGGAGCAGACCGGGCAGACGTAAAACCGGTCAAAGCTGGCCCCATCCCGGGCGAGCGAGTCGATATTCGGGGTGCTCAGATTCGTATTTCCCGAAAGGCTCAGATCTCCCCAGCCCTGATCGTCCGTTAAAATTACGATCACGTTCGGTTTCTTTTTGTCTTCAGCTTGAGCCAGCGGGAAACAGAAAATGAGGAGGGCGATTGCAAAAGTTCTCATCGGCGGCATTCTAGCATAAATTCCATGCAGACCTATCTTGATTTATTGGACCTGGTTTTAAACGAGGGAAAGGAGCGCGGCGACCGGACTGGAGTCGGCACGGTGGGTGTTTTCGGGGCCCAGGCGCGCTTTGATCTTCGCGAATCCTTCCCGGTCTTAACGACCAAGAAACTCCATCTCCGGTCGATCATTCACGAGTTGCTCTGGTTTTTGAAAGGGGATACCAACGTTAAGTATCTTCAGGAGAACAAGGTCACGATCTGGGATGAATGGGCGGATTCCGAGGGTAATCTCGGACCGGTTTACGGGAAACAGTGGCGCTCCTGGCAGGGCGCTGAAGGGGCTGCTCCGATCGATCAGATCGCTCAAGTGGTGGATTCGATCAAAAACAATCCCACCAGCCGACGCCATATCGTGAGCGCCTGGAATGTCGCCGACGTCGGCCAGATGGCCCTTCCTCCGTGTCACACCATGTTTCAGTTTTACGTCGATACCACAGCCGGCGAATTGAGTTGTCAGCTCTATCAAAGAAGTGCGGATCTCTTTCTCGGTGTGCCGTTTAACATTGCGTCTTATTCGCTTCTTGTGTTGATGATGGCTCAGGTCTGCGATTTGAAGCCGGGCGATTTTGTTCACACTTTTGGTGATCTCCACCTCTATTCCAATCACATCGAACAGGCCAAAACACAGTTGCAACGGGAGCCGAGACCTCTGCCGAAGATGCTTTTGAATCCGGAAATCAAAGAAATCGACGGATTTTCATTCGAGGATTTTGAATTGGTCGATTACGATCCCCATCCGTCGATCAAAGCCCCTATTGCTGTATGAAAGAGATCCCCGAAAAGCCCGTTCTTCGTGCCGTCGTTGCGATGGCCTCAAACCGCATCATCGGGAAAGATGGTGACCTCCCGTGGCGCCTTTCCGAGGATCTGAAATGGTTCAAAAAGCTGACCCTCGGTTACCCGATCGTGATGGGGCGGAAAACGATGGAATCGATCGGACGTCCGCTTCCCAAGCGACGAAATATCGTCATTTCGAGGGATTTAACGGAAGTTCCGGAAGGTTTTGAGCTCGTTAACAGCTGTGAGCAGGTCGTCAGCCATCTCGGAGGGGAAATGATCGTAAGCGTGATCGGCGGGGCCGAGATTTACCGCGAATTTCTCCCGATCTGCTCCGAGGTTTATCTGAGCTACGTTTTCGAGCCTTACGAGGGGGATACAAGCCTCGTCGAATTCGAAGATGACTTCGAATTGATCGAGGTAATGCACCGCGATGATGATTTTGAGCTGAGGCGTTACGTGAGACGGTTTTGATTGACGTTCCGCCCCGAACAAAGGACGGTGAACTGTGAGGATATCTAAAAAGGGCATTCGTTCGGTCGTCCTGGCCACTTTGGTCGGAATTTGGGCTGGTTTGGGCGTCACTCAGGATTCAATGCGGAGGGTCAAACCCGTCTATTTCGGGATCAGAGACGGCGAAGTTCCCGAAGATCCGCGAGATTTTGGTCGGGGCCAGTTTTACGATTTCCCTGATTGGGAAGTAAATGCCGACTTGCCGAACGACGTTTTCACCTTTGCCCGGCTGCGCTACAATTCCGGGACCTGGATGGGCCGCCGCGCCAAGTGGATGATCGATTATCCCGACAGTGAGCTGAACTTTTCCTACCGTCTTCAACAATTGACCTCGCTTGAGGTCGATCCCAACGGAGCGATTGTCGATATCGATTCCGAGCAAATGAGGCATTACCCCTTCATTTACATGATCGAGCCCGGAGACATCTGGATCACAGATGACGAGGCAAAAATCATGCGGGACTACATGTTGAACGGCGGATTTATCATGGTCGATGACTTCTGGGGGATCTATGAATGGAAAAACTTCTATCGCGCCCTCAAACAGATCTTTCCCGATCGGGAGCCGGTTGAGCTGGAGATCGACCATCCCATTTTCCACATCGTGTTTGATTTGGAGATCAAACCACAGATTCCCGCAGTGGGGATGGCTCAGATGGGGCGGGAAGAAGGCATCACCTACGAGTGGAACAAGCCGGGCTCCGAAACGCCGCACTACCGCGCAGTTTACGACGACAAAGGCCGGATGTGCATGTTTATCTGCTTCAATACCGACCTCGGCGACGGTTGGGAGGAGGAGGGGACTGATCCCTGGTATTTCAGAGAGTTTTCAGAAAAATACGCTTACCCACTCGGGGTAAACGTAGTGTTTTATGCATTAACCCATTGATAGATTTTAGAATGAAAGAAAATATAAACAGATTGAGGTTGTCGATGGAGGCAAAAGGGATGGATCCCACCGAAATCTCCGAGGCTCTGGAGCGTCTCGAGCAACAAGCCGCCGCTCACCCCGGAAAAGATCTCATTAGCGAAGAGATTGAGAAAACCGCTTTCAAAATCGACAAAGAGGATGTGATGGACGGCTACCTGTCCGGCAACTGGAAAACCCTTGGCGAGCGTTTCGAAGAGTGGGAAAATGACCACCCCGGCTTTACTCTGGCGATAGGGGATATCGCAAGAGCGCTTTCCATCTACGGATTGTAGTAGCCCTCCCTATTCTGTCTTGAAGGGCGGGGCCAAAGCGATAGCGGGGACGATGTGGGGCTTGCTATGGCGGGCCACTATCCTGATGCCGCTTTGCGTCGGGGTTGCAGGATTAATGATAACCGTCGCCCTTGCCCAATTTTTTCTTCCTCTACTTATCGGATTGGCTGCGTGGAATGGTCTTTGGGCGCATGCTGGCTTTTATGCAGGGTTCTGGGTGCTCTCTATTTTGCTTTGGCGGAGCGGGCTGCTTCGTTCGTTGATAGAATCACCTCCCTCTCTTCTCTGAGCCCTCACTACGCAATTAACTCCGGTATGACCTGGCCTCCAAACTGCGAGAGCTGTTTGTAGCGGCCGCCGTGGAAGTAGGTAAGTTTGTTGTCATCCAGGCCAAGTAGGTGAAGCAGGGTCACGTGCAGGTCGCGGATGGGGTGTTTCACGTCAACCGCTTCGCCCCCGACCTCGTCGGTTGCTCCGACAATACCGGGTTTTACCCCACCACCGGCCAGCAACATGGTCATGGCGTCGGCGTTATGGCCGCGACCAATTGAATAGACGCCGCCCCGCTTGTTGTTATCAGGGGTCCGGCCGAATTCTCCGCACCAGATCACGAGGGTGTCTTCGAGCATGCCCCGCTGTTTGAGATCTTTGATCAGTGCCGCCATCGGCTGGTCGACGCTGCGAATCCGGGAGGAATGACCTCTTTCGAGGTAATCATGACTGTCCCAACCGCCGGAGAAAATCTGCACAAAGCGGACGCCTTTTTCGACGAGTCGGCGAGCCATGAAGCACTGCTTCCCGAAGGTTGCAGTGTCTTTGTTATTCATGCCATACATCTCACGGATTTTTTCAGGCTCACCTTTCAGATCCATTACCTCGGGGACTTCCATCTGCATCCGGTAGGCAAGTTCGTAGGATTCCATCCGGGCGGCGAGCTCGGCGTGTCCGGGGTGGTTTGCGGCATGCTGATCATTGAGGAACCCAAGGGTATCGAGAGCATGGCGCTGGTGCTCACGCGACTTGTAGTCCTGAGATTTCAAATCGAGAATCGGTGAACCCGTCGGGCGCAGCGCGGTTCCCTGATAGTAGGCCGGGAGGAAGCCGTTCGACCAGTTGCGGGATCCGCCTTGTGGTAGAGCCATTTCGGTCATCACCACATAGCCGGGCAGGTTCTGGTTTACGCTACCGAGACCATAGGTCGCCCAGGCTCCGAGTGCTGGGTCCGCACCGAGTCGACTTCCGGTATTCATGTGGAAAAGTGCCTCGGGGTGGTTGAGCGATTCGGCCTGACATCCCCGGTAGTTACAGAGTTCGTCAGCGATCTCAGGGTCGTTCATAAACTTCCACTGATCACACATTTCGATACCGGTTTGACCTACCTTGTTAAATTTAAACGGGCTGCCGACATAGAACTTAAAGCCGGTTTCCAGTCCCCGGGTGGTTTTTGATTCCGTCTTGTGTAAATCGGTCAATTTCGGTTTGGGATCAAAGGTATCCATATGTCCCGGCCCGCCTTCCATAAACAACATTATGACGTTTTTGGCTTTTGCCGGAAGCATAGGGTCGCGGGGAACCAGTGGGCCGGTGGCGGCTGAAGTGGCTTCCTTCGCGAGTGCGTCGGTCATGGCCACGGAGCCGAGTGAAGCGCCCAGTCCGTAGAGAAACTGGCGACGTGAAGCTGCGGTTGAGACGGGTCTTGAGCAAATGGGTTTCATATCAAATATAGGGCTTGGGTTGTCTTTCCGGTTAAACCGATGGCGAAATGATTAGTAGGTGAAAACGAATTCGTTGCTGTTGAATAAGAGTAGGCAAAGATCGGCGAGTGCCCGGGTCTGTGGTGACACTTCAGCCGCGCTGTGATCGGGTGTGTAGTTTCGGAATGCGGGTAGAATCTCTTCGTATTCGAAAGGTTCGCCGGTGAATTCTTCTACCAGTGATCGAGTGATCTGAGTGGGGTAGACTTTCTTTTCAGGCTCGACTTCACGGTGATAGGCTATCATAGCAGTTACGTAGTCGACCAGTTTTGTCTGCTCGGCCTCCGACGGGTTTCGGGAGAAACTGAGCACGATGGCGCGTCTCACCTGATCTTCAATCGTATCGGCTTCCTGCTCGACACGCCGTGCAAAAGCGATGGATCTAGCTGTGACCATATCGCTGTTGAGCAGGGTGAAGGCCTGAGGAGATACCGATGCGGAATCCCGAGCCTCGCAGGAGTCGTTCGGGTTCGGCTGGTTAAAGGTTTCGAGGAAAGGATTGGCGAGGCCACGGACCCGGTAAGCGTAGATGCTGCGGCAATTCCGTTCTTCCGGCGTGGGTGAAGGCTGATAAGCCGGTGCGATGGAGAACTGGATCATGCGGGGTTGCAACGCCACTTCCATATTCATTTCCGGCATGATGGGGAGGCCGCCGCCATCGGGGTTTAACTCTCCGGTAATTCGCAGCATGCTGTCTCTCAATTCTTCAGCGGAGAGACGGCGCGGCGGGTAGTAGGCAAAGAGATTGTTATCGGGATCTTTATTTCCCAATTCATAACTTTCAGGGTGTTCACCGGCCTGCTGATAGGTTTGCGACGTCATGATGAGTCGATGAAGATCTTTTATCTTCCAGTCGTTCTCGATAAAATTCGCAGCGAGCCAGTCGATCATTTCAGGGTGGGTTGGTTTGCTGCCTTTGACTCCAAAATTGTTTGGATTGCCCGCGATAGGTTTGCCGAAGTGATATTGCCAAACCCGGTTTACGAAGGAACGGGCGGTTAACGGGTTCCTGGGGTTTGCGACCCATTTCGCAACAGCGAGGCGGCGGCCGTCGAGTTCTTCGGTGATTTTGTAGGGATCTTCGCCATTGTCACTGACGGGGACACCGAGGGAGCTGATCACACCGGGAGTAACTTTTTCGCCAGGTGCTTCGAGTGAGCCGCCAGTGAGAATGTGGTTTTCCAACTCAGCTTTCGGATTTGGCTTGGTATTGATCCGCAATTTCCGGGCATTGAGAAATTTCGGGTCCGGAGCGTTATATACTGATTGCACGAGGGGTTCGTAACGCTCGAGACGGCGCTCCCAGATCCAGACATCCTGCTCGCGGACTTTTAACTGACCGGTCTCCTCCGGGGTAAGTCCCACATGGCGTGGCGGTTTCGACTCGTCGGGGAGATCTTTCCGGTCGCTGTGATTCACATAGGGGAGGTTGTTTTCTTTATACCAGGCCTTCGCAGCATTTTCGCGTTTCGTAGTCAGGGCAGCGGTGTGTTTTTTCGCAAACTCGTAAAGTTCCTTTGCGATGGCTTTGCTTTCTTCAAATCCTCTCTGAGATTCGCTGTCTAAAAACGGCGCGGGCCGTTCTGCCAGTTGGGTAGTGGAAAAAGCCGCATACATCCGGTAGTAGTCCTGAGTCGGCAGGGGATCAAATTTGTGATCGTGACACTTGAAACAACGCATCGTGGTCGAGAGAAAGGTCTGACCCACCGCGTTGACCACATCGTCAATGTAAAGCTGGCGGGCTTCTTTATTTTTCACCATCGCCGGATCCCAGGGGCCCATCCGGAGGAATGAGCTGGCGACAAGCCATTCTCTTTCCTGTTCGTTGTATTGGTCGCCTTTCTCGCGGGCCTTCTGGTAGGCGGCTGGATCAGAGATTCGGCTGCGCAGGGAGTTGTCGGCCATTTCGTCTCCGGCGAGTTGTTCGATCACAAATTCGTTATAGGGTTTATCCTCGTTGAGGGAACGGATGATGTAGTCGCGGTAGCGCCATGCATTGGAGCGTTCGTAGTCGTTGGAAAGGCCACCGGTATCAGCGTAGCGTGCGACATCGAGCCAATGCTGGGCCCACCGCTCGCCGTAGTGTTTACTGGAAAGCAGACGGTCAATCAGATCAGTCCACGCTGTGTTCGGGTCCTTTTGGTAGGCCTGATTGAAATCATAGACTTCTTTCGGAGTCGGAGCCATGCCGATTAAATCATAAGTGGCGCGACGGATCAGGGTGCGGGAGTCGGCTTTCGGCGCCGGCTCAAAACCGGCCTTTGCGAGCTTTGCCTGAACGAACGAATCGACCGGATTGTACCCTGTACCATTCTCCACTGTACCCTGTACAGTCGGGACCGGTGGCTTCTCGAGGGGCAGGAAGGCCCAGATATCTTCGGGCTGATAGCGGCGATAGGTCCATTCGTCGGCCAGTCCGCCGGAGGTTGGAACGATCATTCCCTCGTCGGTGACCAGCTGGCGACTCTCTTCTTCCCGGATCGCTGTCTGGATGGCTTCGTCGGGCCAGGGAGCACCTGCGTTGATCCAGGTTTCGATATCTTTGATCTGCTCGGCAGTGAGTCGATCGTTTTCTTTTGGAGGCATTTCAAAGTCGGGGTCCTCCCACTTGATTGCCTCGATAAAAAAGCTCTTCGCCGCGTCACCGACAACAATCACATCACTACCGAATGATTCACCACCGGCGAGCAGTTTCTCGCGAGTTAACATATCGTAGCCGCCTTTGATTTTTTCCTGATCGTCTCCGTGACAGCCGTTGCATTTTTCAGAAAAGATCGGTTTCACCTTCATGGTGAAAAGGCGATCTGCATCGCTGAATTCGTTAGCCCGGAGCGGAGATACCGTAAAGATCAGGGAGGCGGCGAGAAAGTGAATCGTTTTCGTCATCAGTTTAAGTCGTTCTTGTGGTCAAATGCCGGTTTTTGAAACCGGGTTAACAAAAAAGTATAGAAAATGCTCAATTAGAGAAAGAGGCCGGAGGCTATGGCTTGCCTTTGGCATATAGGTTCGCGATTTCCTCCGCAGTCAGGGCTTCTGAAAAGATCGCAAATTCGTCGATGGCTCCGTTTAGATTGCGAACCGTAAAGTGCGGGTCCTGGCGGTAGGGCTCACTCCAGTTGCCGATCGAAGCCGATCCGATTCTGACCTTGTCGACAACGTATTCATCGGTAAGGATTTCGGAACTCAGAGGTTTGCCGTTCAGGTAGTGAGTTACGGTGCGGTTGCCGCTATCGTAGGTGGTGGCGAGCTGGATCCATTGCCCACTCATTTGAGTCGTCCAGAAGGGCGGTGAGTAAACGATCTGTTTATCTTTGAGCTTCGGCGTTTTTTTCGACCAGTTCCGCCTCTTCACGGAAAAGAACAAACGTCCGTCATCCATAATCTGCCAGTGAGGTTCATTCAATTCATGGCCGTCGGTGAGGAATAGAGAATTATACCAGCGATCGAGACTGTCGATCTTTACCCAGCAATATAGCGTGAGAGCGGAATGTTCGCCGGGAACTTCGACCCGGACCCGACTTCCGGTGGTCCCGAAATCAAGAGCCCGGTTGGATTTGTTCCATCGGTCAGTGGTGCGATTGGCCCGCACGATGATGCCATCGCGGCGCGAGCCGGATTCATCCTGCAATTGGCGATTCCAGGTGCCTTCCCGGGTCATCGGGTAATAGGCAAGGAGCCGCGGATCTGATGACAGTTCTTTGCTGTAGTTGAGCCATTCAAGATGTTTTTGACTCCGCTTCTGCTCGATTTCAGAAAGGCCTGCAATTTGACTGCTGCCTTCGGGGAGCACGGTCATTTGGCCATTGGCTTCCCAGCGAATCGCATCGCCATCGGCGAGGTGTTTCATCGGGTTTTTCGTGGGGTGCCATTCGACTTCGCCGTCGAGCACATGAAGGTCGGCCTGACCATCCGTGACGTTGAGAGCAAACTCAGTGCCGAGATCAACCACATCGCCGGTGGCGGTGCGAACCCGGAAGCCGCGGGCAGGGCGGGGGACGATGGCGCGCATTTTTCCGGAGTTCACCGTCATTTCCATGGCGGAGTGGATTTCGAATTCGGTATTGCCTTCCAGAATCACCGTGACGCCGCTGAACAGTTCCAGCTGAGCGATCCCGGCTTTGAGGCGAATTTTTCCCTGAGGGAGAAGTTCACCCCGGTTCACCGTTTCGGTCTCCCACACCGCGCTGGATTCTTCGGCGAGGACGCCAAATCCGGAAGCGAGCGGTTCCGTCAGTCCGGCGGTGCGGGGCTGATTGCCGATCCGTCCCAACTGCCAGCCGATCAAAACCATGAGGGCCGCCGCAACGCTTGCAATCAGCGGTAGCTTCGACCTCGTAAAGCGGTGCCTAACCACCTTGGCTGTGGCGCGCTCTCCTTCCGTTTCGAGATTGAGAACGGTATCCAGTTTCATCCGCTCGTAGTAGTATTGCCGGGCGGTTTCATCGACGTGAAGCTGGGCTTCGAGACGCAGGAAGTCGGCTTCCGAACAGTCGCCGTCGAGCAGGGAATCGATTAATTTTTCAACTTCGGAACGGTTCATGGTGCGATCTCCTCCAGGGTGATTTTTTGTTCAATACAAGTCTGTAATTTGGTCCGGATCCGGTGCAGGGTGACCTTCAGACCGCCTACACTGCGATTGACCTGAGCGGCATATTCTTTAAGCGAGGTGTCTTCGAAGTAGCGATGCATAATCAGGTCGCGATCGGATGACTTGAGATGGCTCAGGCAGCTTTTCAGAGCGGTTTGCCGCGAAGCCATATCGTCAGATAGTTTCGGCATTTCCTCAGCCATAATGTCCAGTAATTCCTCGCTGAAAACGAGTCGGTCCCGGGCTTGGGTCTTCCGGTAATTGAGCACCTCGTAGCGGGCGATGCTGAAGATCCACGCTTTAAAATTGGTCCCGAGTGTGAAATCCGACCGTTTCTTCCAGATCGTCGAATTGGCGAGCTGAGCCACGTCCGCAACGGAGGGGTCACCGGGAAGCAACGAGCCGACGTAAAGGCGCAGCGCACTCTGGTGCTCGGTCAGCAGTGCGACAAACTCGGAATCCTGGTCTGAATCATCCATTTTTTCTCTGATCATCACCAAATGGTGCTCTGGAGAAAAAGGTTAACCGAAAATGAAAAGAAAAGCGATCCTGCCGAGGCTGATGGTCGGGCGAAGTCTCAGGTTGTTTTCTCAGTCAGACTTTCGAGCGTGGCCGATCTCGACATTTCCTCCATAATCTCGCGGGCAATCGTCTCGCCTTCGCTGATCATCTGTCGCCCGACGAGATAAGTGCCGCTACCGCCGATTACGGCTCCCACTGCCGGACCTAGAATAGGAACCAGCTTTCCGGCCTGTCGGGCTACGGTTTTGTTTGCGGTCTTTTTCAGCAATACCTTAATGCCCTGCTTGGTGAGGAAGGACGCGGTGAACTGTGCGGCTTTTGTCACCAAAGTCTGACCGGTATTGCTAGTCAAAAATCGTTGTTTACGTCCCAGTTGATCTTCTTTCAAGCCGTAGGACGAGGCGACCTCATCGGCAAATTTTAACATCACGGCGACGTCGCCAAACACGTCGATTCCAGGGATCGGGATAGCACCGTTAGCCGCAGCGGTTCCGGTAAACCAGATCAGTCGTTTCTCGAGAAGCTCCCGCTTCTCACTAAGCTTTTTTGCGCTGTAAGCGGCTGAATCCATGAGGAAACGCTGACTCTTTATCCCGGGCAGGGCCTCCTGTATATCGCTAAGTAGATCATCAAGATCGTAAAGGTGTGGCAAGCGGGCGGAAACGAGGTAGATGCGTTCGGGCCGGCTCGGGGCAAGGTTTTCCAGTATATTGCGGGTAATGATTTCGCGAGTCTGCTCTTCGGTATGGCCGTGGTCAAAATCAGCGTTAGTGACTGCGATGTCGAACTTGTTGCGGACGACCAAACAGGGTTTCCCCATTTCCGTCAGCTTTTGATAGAGAAATAGGTCGTTCTCCGTAAAACGGCCCGAGGTGATCAGTAGAAATACATCGTAGGATGCGAGGTTCAGTCTTTCGATATAAGTTTCGCGGGGCCACTTGGCGGTGCCGATCCCGGGTAGATCGGTGAAGATGACGTTTCCGTGCCGTACATCCTGCGGTTCGTTGGTGGTTTCGGTGACTCCGACATCAGCGATGCGTTCGTTTACAATCGCGTTGATTAAAGACGATTTGCCGCTGCCGGAAGGTCCCGTGATACCGCATTTCACTTCGACCTCTTCGAATTCCTCGAGATTCTCGGCGCACTGGCGGGCGAAGTCAGTGATAAATCCCTTTTTACCCGCTTCGTCACTTTTGTCGGGCGACTCGTCCGGGCTATCGTCAGACTTCGGGGAATTGCGGCGGTTCCACCAGGTCATTATTCGCGAGTTTTTAAGGTCGGGTTTCATGGCCTGGTGTCGCCGCGAATAATGTTATTTCCGTTTGATGACCCGATAAAGGATCAGCAGTAGTAGGGCACCGGCGACTGCGATCGCCAGGCTTCCGAGACTAAAGCTGGACACCGCTCCAAATCCGAGCGCGGTGCCGATAAACCCACCGACCACCGCCCCGAGAATTCCGAGAAGAATGGTGATGATGAAGCCCCCGGGATCTTTGCCCGGCATAATTAACTTTGCGATTGCCCCGGCAAGGAGGCCCAATACGATCCATGATAATATTCCCATAATAATAAGTCTTTACTGCTGAAAGCGCAGCTCAGCTCATCGTTGTGCAGTACCTGTGCCACCCACTTTTAACCCCATTTCGCCCAAAACTCTTGCATTTTGCAATAATATAAATGTCGCAAACGTGCATTCAGCCTGATGATCCTTTTGCGGGAACGCGCCGCATGGATACCGTAGAAAGTTGTGACCGCGGGCATTCCCCGGGGAATACCTTAGCGACGACAAGCATTGATTTATGCCGAACGAATTCGACGAAAGCCGCTTTATCGAAGCACTGACCGGGAACCAGCCCGCTCTGGAGGCATTTTGCCATGCCAATCTCGCCAACCGCGAGGATGCGCGCGAAGTGCTGCAGGCGACCTGCGTGAAATTGTGGCAGAAAGCCGCCGATTGGGACCCGGCAACGGAGTTTCTTCCCTGGGCGTTTACCGTGGCTCGATTCACGATTCTCTCGCACTATAGGGATCAAATGCGCGACCGTCTGGTGTTTGACGAAGATGTGGTGCAGGCCATGGCGGAGGAAACTGAAACGGCGGCGACTGCGTTTGATGACCGGCGTGAGGCTCTCGCCAAATGTATGAAAAAGCTGAAGCCGGAGCAGGCAGGGCTGTTGCATTGTCATTATATAGCTGATCAACCGATCCGCGAAATCGCCGAGACCACCGGGCGAAGTCTCAGCGCCGTAAAAATGAATCTGCTGCGATTACGCCAACAATTGAGCGCGTGCATAGAGCGCGAGATGCGGTTGGGGAGGTAGCAAAGGTGCGGCGATTCTTTTCTGCAAAAAAATGTGACCGCTCTCTATTTTCGGGGAATATCCTCATGACAGGCCCTTTATCCATGGACGAACAACTGCTCACTCTACTACATAAAGCTCGCGAAGAAGACGATGCCGAGGCGCGACTCGAACTGAATAGTTTGCTACGCAATGATCCAGAGGCTCGTCGAATCATGGCGATGCTACTGGTCGATGAGCAGGCGATAATCAATCATCTGCGGGATGACAGTATCGTATCCATTCTCGACCCGAATCGGAAAAACATAAAAGCACCGGCGCGTAACCGGCTGCCACTTCTCCCCGTCGGTGCAGCCGTCGCAGTTGGCCTGATACTTGGCATGGTAGGAATGTCTGTTGCTTTCGGATATGCCAGACCCAAATCAATAGTTACCCCAATACCGGTAGCTCACGGTGATTTCGATTCCCTGCCTTTGGAGCCCATCGAGAGAGGGTTTTCCTCCTCGTTCGGCCAATGGAGTGGTGATCCGGCCAATGTCATCGAGGATGCCGACGGAAACCGACGTCTCCGCTTTATGGCAACAGGCAATGTGAAAGGCGATCCTAATGGCGGGGCGTCAGCCTGTAATGCGTTTCAGTTTATCGATTTGACCAACTTGCGTGTCCAGAGGCAAATCGCCGAGCCCGCCTCTCAGAGCACTCTCGAGCTATCAGTGCAATTTGACCGCGAGCCGGATTCGGCAATCGATAAGGAGTTTCCCAAGCTGAAATCCGGCTGCTCCATCTATCTATTCGAAACCGATCCCGGAACCGTAATCGAAGGTTGGCCCCATATATTGAGCGATGCCGTTGCGATTGGTAGAAAAAATGTTCGTATTAAGCGAGGCGAGAAATCAGTCAAAGTCACTGCCACCTGTATCCTGGAACCGGAAGCGACGGTCGCATTGATCACTCTGGATGTGGGTGGGATAGGCAGCCGTAAAACTCCAGTGGAGCTGGGGAATTACTACGCGGATGACGTGCGATTGACACTGGCGACTCATCCGAAACTGCCGGTCCGGATCGAGAAGTAGTTATATCAACGCTTAATACACATTTGCCATCTTTGAAAACCATCGTGCAACACGTCCGCTTTCGCGGAATATCTACGCGAAAAAGCCAACTTATTCATGAAAAAGAACCAATTTAACCGTCGACACTTTCTCCGCGGAACCGGAGCTCTGATTGCGCTGCCATCTCTTGAATCGATTGGCTTTCGTCGCTTTGCGTCCGCCGCAGCGACCGCGCCCGTTGCGCCCGCAAAGCGAGCGGTTTTCCTTGGCATAGGCTTTGGACTAACCAAGGAAACCTGGTTTCCGGATTTGGCCGACACAGGAGCCGACTATAAGCTGACAGAAGGGTTGTCTCCGTTGGCGCGCCATAAGTCGGATTTTACCGTCGTGCAGGGTTGCGCCAATCAATTTTCCAACGAGGCGCACTGGGGCAGTACCTTTTGGTTAACCGGTGCGAACCGCTATTCCGTTCCCGGCCAAAGTATGGCCAACAGTATTTCTGTCGACCAGGTCGTGGCTAAGCATCTTGGGCAGGACACGCGCTTTTCATCGGTGCCTCTCGCCAGCTCTGATATTCAGGGTCATGGGCCCGGGCTTTCGCTGGCATGGGATCAAAGGGGGAAGCCGGTCGCGGGTTTCAATGATCCGGTAAAAGTGTTTCACAAACTTTTCTCTGCCGAGGATATGCCGCTCGAGCAACGACAGGCAGCTATTGCTGAAAATCGCAGTGTTCTTGATGCGGTTCTCACCGACGCCAAACGCGTCCAGCGGGGACTGTCCAAAACCGATACCGATAAACTCGATGAGTATTTTCAGGGCATCCGGGACATCGAAACCCGTCTCGGAAAAGATGAAGATTGGCTCGATGTCCCTAAGGCTGAACCGCCCATTGGCGAACCCGAACCCGGGTTGAAAGGGAAACACGAGATCGAGATGATGTACAACCTGATCGTCGCCGCTCTCCAGACCGATAGTACCCGGTCGATGACCTACCGTATGCCCGGGCAGTCATTGCTACAGAGTCTCGACCTCGGCGTGAGTGCCCACAATGTGAGTCACTACGCCCCCGGCGAGCGCATGGAAGCCTCTCAGGCGAGAGATAAGGCGCACAGCCAGATGCTGGCAGGATTGATCGATAAGCTCAAAGCGACAAAGGAAGCCGACGGATCAAGTCTTTTCGATCACACCGCACTGGCCTTCGGTTCGAACATCAGCAGCATACACTACCTCGACAACTGCCCGACCGTTCTTTCCGGTGGTGGAGCGAATCTGAAAATGGGAGAGCATATCGTACTGCCGAAAGACACCCCGCTATGTAATGTCTGGCTGACCATGCTGCAGGGAATGGGTATTGGGGTGGAAAGGCATGGCGACAGTTCCGGAGTTGTGAAGGAATTGCAGGGGTAACAAAAAATAATTGATCGGTCAGATTCAACCGATCAGTCCAATCCGACTGATGAAAACGATTTGCCTCTCAGTGGTGCTTTTAGCTAGCACCTTTGCCGCAGCCGAAACCAACCCGGCCCTCCCGGAAAAACACTTCCCTTTCCTCGAAAAATACTGTCTCGACTGCCACGATGCCGCTACCGAAAAGGGCAAGGTCAATCTCGAGGACATCCCCTTCGATATCTCTACTATAGAAACGGCTGAACGATGGCAAAAGGTGCTCAACAGCATCAACTCAAAAGAAATGCCGCCGGAGGACAAGCCTCAACCGGAGAACGCGGAAAAAGCCGACTTCCTCGATGCGCTTGCCAACACCATGGTGGCCGCCCGCAAATCGCTCTCCGATTCCGGAGGGAAAATCACGATGCGTCGACTGAATCGCCGCGAATACCAAAATACCATTGAATATCTCACCGGCATCACCGTCGATGTTAATTCTCTACCTGCCGATGGGGGCGGCGGCACATTCGATACCGAAGGTGCCTCGCAGTTCATCTCCAGCGATCAGTTCGAGCAATACCTGAAACTTGGGCGCAGTGCTATAGACGAAATGTTTGCGCATCGAGTCTCTCAGCTACAACCCGGCAGAAAGTTCCGCGTCGAACCAGAAGAGACCGTCAATGTCAAGAACCTGAAAACCATCAAGCAGATGGAGGAAAAGATGAAGCTACTGAAGCCCTGGATGGCAGCAGTCGGTCAGGCGGTGAAAGCCCCCAAAAACAAGGGGATCTTGGAACAGCTTCGTAAGGAGTACTCCGATATCGATAAACACCCCTATCGAATCTATAGAATAGCCAAACGCCTCAAGGGTGTCCCGCAACTAGAGCATTTTGGCGGCGATCCCGATTCGGCGATGAATTTCTATCAATTGAGTTACGGCAAGAGCTATGAAAGCTTAAAACACTACGCTGCACTCCCTCACAATGATAACGGCACGTATTTGAGGCCGGTCGAAGGCGTTGTCCGTCTCGATATCAGCCCGCCAGAGGACGCTCTTCCTCCGGGTAAATACCGGTTACGTTTCCGGGCAGGCACCGTTGAAGGCTCACCTTCGGAACGACACTTTATCGAGGTGGGACACCCTCAACGCGTCAATCAGGTTCCTTCGGGTTTCGCCAATCCTCCTCTCAGTAGTCATCAGGTGACGGGGGCCATCGAGAATCCTCAGGTCATTGAGACGATCGTCGAAATCTCTATCGACACTCCCAAAGAGTTTGGTATTCAGGAACGCATGCCAAAGGACTATGGGGCCCGCGTTAAAAAACACTACAAAGATAGAAACCAAAATGGACACGGCACACCGCCTGCACTCTGGGTCGATTGGATCGAGTTCGAGGGACCGATTAGTGATAGGTCATTAACTGAAGCCAAAACCTGGCGGGTCGAGCCGGAGAAAACGATCAATCCTGCCAATGAAAAGGATATCGAAGCGATCATTGATGCGCAGGCGCGATACACCAAATGGAAGGCAGAAGTCGATAAAATAAAAGACACTCCGGAGAACCGGGCAATCATCGCTGAGATCGCGAAAACCCAGCAGAAGCTGGTTAAGCATCCCATTCACTTTTACCGATTTGCCGATAAACTTAAAGGCGCGCCCAATGCCAAAGATTTCGGGTTTATCGATTCAGCCAAAGCCTTCAGTAATGGCCCGGCACAGGATCGTGCCAAACTGGCTTATCATAAGCACTATGCTACGTTGCCGGGGCGCGACCGGGGAACCTGGTTAAAACTCGCCCACGGCGTTGGTCGCGTCGTGGTAACGGCTGAGGATTTGGCGCCCGGAAACTATACCCTCCGGATCAGTGCGGGTGTAGCGGACGATGCTCCGGCAGCAAGACGATTTATTGATATCGGTTATCCGCAGCGGCAGGTTCCCCGGGAAAGGGGGCTGGTAGGCCAACCGATTGCCAGTCGCCAGGTGAGCGGTTCTATCGATAAACCGGAGATCATCGAAATACCAATCGAGATTGGTATCGACACGCCACGGGAATTTGCGGTTCAGGAAAAGCAGCCGAACAATGGAAATTTAAAAGCCCTTTGGAAAACCTTCGATACACAGAAGCAAAAAAATGGTTACGGATTTCCTCCAGCGATCTGGATTGACTGGATAGAGCTGGGCGGACCACACGATTCGACACCGGAACGGTGGAAACAGCGTCGTGAAGTCGAGTTGCATGCCAACGCCAAAGTCGGCGGCACCTATAACGGATACTTCAAAGGAGGTCATGAAAGGGCGCTGGCATTTCTCGAAACCGGGAAGCCACAGAAAGGCATTGTCGACGAGCCGGAAGCAAAGTTTCGGATTCGCGCTTTCGAGAGGCAGGGACCTACCTTTCGTCGTTATCTGGAGGACCCCTTGACCCAAACAGGTTCGTTTCTCACCATCTCGAATCTTAATAAAGAGGAGTATATTGCTCTGCCTCCCGAGCAGCCGTCGGGCTGGCACAAAACCAAACATCCCGTCGAGTCCCTGCCACCCGGAGACTACAAGATTCGCTTTCGCATCGGTGTCGTCAAAGACACACCGGTTGATAGACATTTTGTCGATTTTGGCGTCGTTCCGGAAGAGAAACAATTCAACCATCTCCACACCTTTCAAGTCACCGGGACGAGCGACGAGCCTCAAGTTTTCGAGGTCCCGGTAACTTTGACAAAAGACGGCCCCCGGAAATTTGCTCTCAGGGAGAAGCGCGATCCCAAAGCCGATAATGAACGCTTTAATGCCGCCCGGGAAGAGACCGGCGTTGGGCCGGTTCCGGCACTCTGGATCGACTGGGTGGAATGGGAGGGTCCGTTTGGTGCCGAAATCGATCAGACCCTTTTCTCACAGTGGTGGGTGAGCGGGGAGGGAGGACTCGCCGAATCAACCCGTGCGGGAAAAATCCTGCAGCAATTTGCCCGCCTCGCCTTCAGAGAAGTCGAGCCGGGATCGGACTTTATCGACCGTTTAGTGACTATTTTCGAAGCGCGACGGGCGGCTGGAGACCAGTTCGATATCGCGATCCGGACTCCGCTGAGTGCCATCCTCGCCGCCCCCGGGTTTCTTTATCTCAATGAACCGGGGATGGATAAAGAAAAGCGCCATCTGACCGATCGCGAACTCGCGGTGCGTCTCGCTTACTTCCTTTGGAGCGCCCCGCCCGATGAAGCATTGCAGAAACTCGCTGCAACCAACCAACTTCACAAACCGGAGACCCTTCGACAACAAGTCGACCGACTGATTGGCGATTCAAGGTCGGATGAATTTGTCTCCGGATTTGTGCATCAGTGGCTGAATATGGAGCGCCTCGATTTCTTCCAGTTCGACGTCACCCGACACCGGGAATTTGATGAAAGTACCCGTGGTGCCACGAGGCAGGAGGTCTACCATTCCTTTGCTCATTTGCTGCGTGATCAGGAATCGGGTCGACTCGGTAAACTTCTGAAAAGCGACTATATCTTTATCAACGGATTGCTCGGCTCCTACTATGGAATCGAAGGCGTCACCGGGGATGCATTCCGCAAAGTAATCCTTCCCGCGGACTCTCCCCGGGGAGGCCTCCTCGGCATGGCTGCCATCCACGCGATGGGCAGCGATGGAATCGAGAGCAGCCCCGTCGAGCGCGGTGCCTGGGTGCTGCGTCATCTTCTCAACGATCCTCCGCCACCCGCACCGGCGAATGTTCCGCAACTTTCGCGTCTCGCGGACAAACCGCTAACCACCCGCGAAAAGCTCGCCGCCCACATGGAGGAAGCTCAGTGCGCCAGTTGCCACCGCAAGATTGATCCCATCGGTTTCGGGCTCGAAAACTTCGATGCCGCCGGTAAGTGGCGGACAGAGGAAATCCATAGTAAAAGGAAGAAGTGGCCCATCGACTCCTCCGGCACCCTCCACAACGGTCCCTCATTCGCCAATTACCGGGAACTACGTGAAATCATCGCCCAGCGTGAGGACGATTTTGCCCGGGGATTCACCGAACACCTCATCGAATACGCCCTCGGTCGCCCCTTCGGCTTCACCGACGAAGACCTAGCGAATAAAATCTTAACCGCAGCGAAAGCAAAGCACTACAACGTCAGTGAATTTATCCACGCCCTCACACAGAGTGAAGCCTTTCGAGCCAAATGATAGCGATGGCAGAAGACCGGCTCATCATCAGTAGTTCCTATGCGTTCATAAATCAGCGTAATGTGCTATGGGGGTGATAAAAATGCTAGATTCAGTGACTGTTAGTCATAAAGGTCGGGTCTGAAGACTGTCCATATATTTTCAATCAGTGGCTTCATCGGAGAATTTAGCTTTACCACTGGAAGGAGTGTTGCGGACGGTCGGGAAGAGACCGCATGTCGACGTCTCAATCTGTTTAAACCGGGAATCGGACGATCGGAAGTGCATAAATCCAGTCGGAGCCGTAAACACCCGTGGCGACTGAGTGATACCAGCATTGTGACAAGAGCAATAACGAATCAAAGGCTGAGCGATCGGGGCGTGCCCTCGAGCGAAGGCTCAATAGAACAGCAATGGATCAACATTTGCTACCTCAATGGACAAAAGCTGAAGGTGAAAGCCTAGCGCAAAGTTAAGGGTGATTATAAAGCATGGCAGTCCTAACTACCGACCCGGATGCTTAGTTGTGTGGGGAGTAGGTTCAAACCCTGCTTAGCTCGATTGTGCCCCGAGTTGCATCTATGATGCCTAAATAGTTTAATCGTTCTAGCGCTGCTGCTTTCACAATCTCATCAAAATTGAGTTTTTTACGGTCTTTCGCGAACTCAAATACACGAAGCCAAACCTGATCAGGATGGTTCTTACAGAGTGATCGAATCCAAGTGCCTGGGCTCCCCGTCATAGAGTGCGAGTAGATAACTTCGGGACCCCCAAGAAAACTGAGTTCGGGATCGCGTAACGGATCTAGTATTCCTGGCCCTCTTTCACCAAAACAATCCGGTTCAATTTTGGACCGCTCGTAGCGAGCATTCACGATCGCAAAATTGATATCGCGTCCTCTCTCCCATTAGATTCCGCAGATGTCGAAAACTCCCATTATTATAGGAAATCAAACAAACAGGGCTACTCTTTTCAAGATCTGTATGCTCGACTATCTAATCTGATGTCGGAAAGACAAACAAGGCTGTCCAATTTTGATACAATCCCCCACTTTGAAGAATTAATTCTTTGGTTGCGTAATCACCTGACAAGCAGTGTTTAATGGAGTTGTTGAATTGGCATGATTATTGCAATCTTAGTTTCTGGAAGAACTGGTTGGGCGATTCTGTCTTCTCCAATCTATAAAGACGATCAAGCCTCTAGACCAGTGCTTTCGTAAATGTGTGTAATTCAGATTATAAAAAAACAGTAAACCAATCTTTCAGTCGTGAAAAATCAAGAACTCAATTCCTTAAACTGTATTCCAGATCTGTTCCGTAAATCGAGTATATCTACGAAACGGATGTTCTTCTTTCAAGTATTTGTCATTCTACTTTCAAGTTTCGTTTTAAATGCGAATTCAAATGAATCGAGAGCGGAAGGAATTATTTTCTTCGCGGAGGACCCAAACGCTCTTGACAAGGACGTAATTGCCCAAGTTTATAATTCGTTCCAGATTCTTCAAAAGGGTTACATGGTTGAGCTTTTCAGCGGCCGATTCATCAACTTGTCGCCCAAGCAGTTCCGGGACAGGATAGAAATTCCTCACTTGGGTGGGGATTTTACGAGTGCTCGGGATTTCAAAGAGCTTCGGTCTTCTTTCACTGCGCTACAGGAAGCTTTGATACGTTTTCCTAAAGGAAAATCACTGGTTGAGCCAATCAGTCATAAGATCTTCAGAATCGTGTCCCGTGGTGAAGCGGGAGAAATTTACCTGAATGGTCAATGGACTTCGATCGAGGCCCTCACCAGCGCTGCAACGATTGCCGAGCGAAAGGATTGTAGGAAGATAAAAACCAATGAAGGGGAGGAGTTTACCTTCCATCGTGCGGAACCTGATGGGATTGTAGTAATGGCTACTAATGGCTGTCGAAAGATTTCCTTTGTGAACTTCCCGGTGGAGATTCAGCGAGAGTTTAATTACGACCCTGAAAAAGCTCACGAATTCATCGTGAATCAAAGGAAATCAGTGGCTGCGTACAAAGCCAAACTAGCTATGGAAGCACGTGAAGCTCAGCAGTTAGCCGAGAGAAGACGAGCAGAGGCTGCGGCGATGAAGATGAAACAAATGGAAGTGATTGGGGACGTTATCGGGAATGTTTTTGCCAGACCGGCTGTAGTTGTCTACTAAATACCTGGCCAGCGCCTGAAATATTCCGGAAGTTGAAGAAGGATTAGTTTATTTACTGAAAGATGATCTAGCTGTATCGGGTGGACTTTTCTAGGGGCAATCGCGATTATTGCGCGCCAGTCGGGGGGATTATTTGAATTTGCTTTAAACCTACAGTCGCCTACTGCGTGCTGCCCTCGATTTTGAAATGCTTTTCGAGCAATTTTCGTTCCGGTTGGCCGGAGTCGGGGAGGAACCAAATTTCGAAGCGGGCTCCGTATGGTTGATTGGGGTGGCCTTCGAAAATGGTGAAGGTGGTGTTGGAGAGGAAGGTTTGGCTGGGATCTGATGACCATCCGCTCCGCTCGGTGGTTCGGGTCTTGAGCTTACGCTTTGATAAGGGCTTTCCGGTGGTGATTTCGAAGGCTTTTAAGTAGATGGTTCCGGGGGCGCCGGGGTTGATGCGGATTTTGCTGCGGTAGGTTCCTTTGGTGCCGTGGAGCTTGAAAACGGGTTCGGATTCGAGAATGGCGCCTGGGGGGAGTAGGTCGGGAAATGTGTCTCGATGGGGCGAGGCTGCGAGGGGTTGGAGTTCGGACTCGAATACGGCAAAGGATGCTTTGGTGATGCGTCGCTCTTTTCCCCGGCTTTGCTCGTAGCACTCGATGGTCATGGGGCCGACTTCGATCACGGAGTGGCTTTCGTTTAGTGCATCTTTGATGTGGCTGCCGGGATGAATGGTTTCCCGATTCTTTACTTTAGTGGCACCACCGAGATTGCCTACCCAGGGGACTCCGTCGAGCCCGATGGTAAATCGGGTCTTGAAGGCTTCGGAACCGTGACTGATGTCGTGATTTGAGTAGTAACCGTGGCGGACGTAGTGCCAGCCGGAGTCGGTTTTCCACCTGCGGGTTGCGTATCGGGAGCCGCGCTCGCTGAAGACTCGCCAGTCAGGGCTCGCGCAGAGGTAGTCGATTAAGACGTCGGGATGGTTCTGCGCGAGAAATTGAAAATTGGAAACGTCTGCGGTGAAGGAAGCTGACTCCGATGCCGGGGTTCTGAGAGCGGTTGAAATGGCGGTTTGAAAGGCGTCGGAGGCCGGGGTGGTTGAGGCGGGCTTTGGATCGGGATTTTCGAGAGTGATTCCTTCGGGAAGCGACAGGCGGGAGGGGAGCTTGTTGCCTGTGGGGGTGGAAATGGCTTCGTCGAGTGAGTAAAGGATCACTGCGATAAAGCCGCATCCGGTCACGACGGCCATCAAGAATGCACTGCGGAGCAGAGCCCATTGTTTGCGGATCAGCATCACGAGGGTGATGATCAGCAGGTAGCCGGGAATAAAGGCGGCAATAAGCAGTGGGCTCTGGTAAAAATCAGGGCCGCGGGAATTCCAGACGGTAATCAGGCAGATCACTCCGATCAACGATGGTATCCAGATCAGAAAGATTGACTTGGAACCGCTGTCGGATGTCATAGCTCGAATCTCTAGTGAGTCCGGAAGGTTTTGCTATCAATTAACGCCACGATCAAATCGCGAAACCCGTTGGTTCCATTAACCCGGTTATCGATGACGATTTTCTCGATTTCTTTTTTCTCGGTATAGTTGGGAACGCGACCGGTGGCATAGATTATCAATTTCTCGGCGAGGCATTGAGAAAACTCATCTATGTTTTCAACCAGCCAGTGTTTCAAATCGACAACGTCTTTGAGTGCAGTGCCATCGGGCAGGGTTCCGGCTGGGTCGATCGGGATGCCGCTGTCGGGCCATTTTTCGCGCCAGCGTCCTACCGGGTCGTAGTTCTCGAGGACAAAGCCGATCGGGTCGATTTTGACATGGCAACTGGCACAGGATGAATCCTGTGTGTGGGCTGCGAGAAGGTCTCTCGGGGTGGTGGACCCACGGGTGTCCGGTGTTAAGGCGGGGACGTCTTTCGGGGGCGGCGGAGGAGGGGAGCCGAGGATGTTCTCCAGCATCCAGACCCCGCGGAGCACGGGCTGGGTATCGACTCCGTTGGCTGTAGCCATCATGATCGCCGACTGGCCGAGCAGGCCGCCGGTGCGACTGCCCCGGGGCAATTCGATTCGCTTGAAATCGCGATAGGCTTTTCCGGATTTTGGATCGGACCCCTCGACCTCGAAACCATAGATGTTTTTAGCAAAGAGGGGGGAGGTATGGGTGAAGTCCGGGTCGATAAAATCTGTCATCGGCCGGTTTTTCTGGATCATTTCCAGAAAGTTATATTCGATTTCCTTTCGGGCGAGATCGATGTAGTAGGGGGTGAAATTGAATTTCGGATCCGGCATGATTTCAGGGAGTTTATCGGTGTCGAGCCACTGACCGGTGAAGCTTTTGATAAACTGATGAGTCGCCTTTTTCGGCAGGAGCCGCTCTGATTCGCGGCGAAGCACCCAGGACGGGTTCAGGCGATTGCGTTGCGCGAGGTCGACCAGAGTCGCATCGGGCGGGCCCTGGGTGAGGAAATAGGACAGTCTAGTGGCGAGATCAAAGTCATCCATCGTCTCTTCGTCGAGGGCCCGATAGAGAAAACGCGGCGAGATGAGGATGTTTCGGATCAGGAGATGCATACCTTCTTCGAAGGTGTGGCCTTCGCTCCAGTGCTCCCTCGCAATTTCGAGGTATTTTTCGACAGTCATCTTATCGACGGGGCGGCGGAAGGCCTGAGGCAGAAAGTGGGTGAGCATCTGCCGGGCATAGTCCTCAACTGAGAGGTCGCCTTTGTCCGACTCGGCGAGTCGTTTCTGTAGTGCGGCACAGCGAATTTCCTTCGGTCCATCTATGATCTCGAGAGGGCCCTCCACAGCGATCGAGTGAATTTCGAGGGAAGGTCCATTTTCGAAGTAATAGTGACAGAGGGCATCGGCGAGGTTGAAGGTCCCCTGGGTGGAGTTGAACACGCTGAGCAGTTTGGTCGTGGTCAGGGAATCCATGGTTGCCTCGCTGAGGTCGAGTTCGGGATCGTTCCAGTGTTTCTTGACGATGTCCCAACCATTGCGTCCCCGCAGATGGGTGGTTCGTGGTCCTTTCTTCACTCCTGCCGGGTAGACGGCGTGTTGCCATGCGGCGAGGAAGCGCGGGTCTTTTTCGAACCAGGCTTTCATCTGAGTGGACAGCGGTTTGGCCTCGTGATCCATTTCGGCATTGAGCCAGCGAAAGAGCAGGGTCTGACCTTCGTATAGTTTCGCTTCGAAGGTGACGGAATCCGGTGTTTCGGAGGTAACCGGTATTTCTTTGAGGAGGGGAAATTTGGGTGCTCTCTCCCGGTCGCTGGCGATGATGTCCCGGGCGCGAACTTCGAGGATCATCGCCTCGTCATTCTTCGGTTTAAAAGTAGAGGTTTCGACCGTGACCCGGTAGATGCCCGATGCGGTAATCTCTATCCGGCTCGGCCAGGTGCAGCTACGCATCATCGTCTCGCAGCGGGAGGCGAGACGCATCGCACCGTCTTTGATCGTCGCTGCGGAAAAACTGATGACTAAATCTTCGGGACCGGCGGACCGTTTTGTCGATTTTGCGGGAGGTTTTGGCTGAGGGTAAATGGAATCGGCGACTTCCCGGGCCATATTGGAATAGGCTTCGAGCAAGGGCGGGGAAAGGAGCAGACCTTCGCCGACATTGTCGAATCCGTGGAATTCGGAGTCTTCGGGGAAACCGGGGGGCAACTCAAAAGATGGTAAACTAAAGAGAGTGCGGATGGTGCGCTGATACTCCGCCTGGTTCAAGCGTCGCGGCAGAGTTCCGCCAACGGGGGTGTGATTCAGTAGTTGTTTGTCGAGCCATTTTGAGATGATTTCTCTTTCCTCTTCAGTGGGCTGGGGCTTTTTTGGTGGAGGCATCAGGCCCTCTACGTTGACTTTTAGAACGCTTTCCCACATGTCGAGATCGTGAGGTGCTGCCCAATCAATGGTTTCGATATCCAGATCGACTTCGCCTTTTTTAGTATCGGAGTCGTGACAGTCGAGGCAGTATTTATTGAGTAGTGCAGCGGGCTTTTCGGGGATGAGAGTTGAGGCGTTTGCTGTAGCGGCAGCAAGGAAAATGAGAAATAGAAGTGGTGGCTTCCAGCCGCAGCGTCTGAAATGGCCGGAGGTGCTGCTTCGGCGGCTGGAAACCATCGCTACGGGGCATTGTACCCTGTACAGTCTGTGATTGTACAGGGTACAGTTTTGGCGCAAAGAGATCATTTACGAAAAGAGTTGGTTCAGATTGCGGGTCGCATTGGAGAAGTGATCGACTTCCATGCCGAGCTTCTGCATCATTGTGATACAGAGATCGCCGAGAAGCGGGGAATCACTTTTTGTCGGGTCAACGGCGGTGTGGCCCTGATGGGTGAAACCTCCTCCGGCAACCAGAGTCGGCAAATTCCGATTGCTGTGGCGACTCGCATCGCCCATTCCCGTTCCGAGAAGAACGATGGTGTCTTCCAATAGAGATTTGCCGGTGGCGGTTTTCTTTTCTTTGAGCTGTTTGATGAATCCGCTGAAACAATGCATGTGGGCGGTTTCTATAGCGACGAGGTCCCGGATCATAGCGGGATCGTTGCCGTGGTGGGAGAGACCGTGGTAGCCGGAGCCGAGGGGGCGTCCGTTGATCGAGAAAACCTGGCCGAGGCCGTCGAGGAGAAATGAGATGACGCGGGTCGATTCGGTCTCGATGGCCAGAGTCATCAAATCATACATAATTGTCTCCGCTTCCATCTGGAGGTTTGGGGTTACCGGATCGTAGGCCGGCAGTTTATAGTCGGGCTCTGGGACGGGGTCGTTGAGCGCGATTAACTGACGGGCCATTCTTTTTTCGACGGCGCGAACGGAATCGAAATACTCATCGAGTTTATTGCGGTCGGGAGCGGGTAGAGATTTCTGGAGGCGTTTGGCATCGTCGACGACATTATCGAGTGAGCTGCGTCCACTTTGAATCAGGTATTCCGTCCGGGCGCGATCCGCTTTGGTAATAAACAATTGTTTGTATAGCACGCTGGGGCGCTGAATCATGGGGAGGGGGATGCCCTGCTGGGTGAAACTGATCGCTTTGTTGCTTCCTTTACTGCCTTCGCCTTTTCCGGCGGTGAGCTGAATCGAGGGGAACCGGGTGTCCTGCCCGATTTGATCGGCAATCATCTGGTCGGCGGAATAGCTTTTCGGGGAGTTCCCACAGAGGAAATTGCTCCACGAATCGTGGCCGTTGGTAGAGCGGTGGTCGAGTCCGGAGAAAACGGTGAAGTCCTCTTTGTAGTCAGCGAGAGGGGTCAGGGTTGTCGGGATCTCATAGTTCTTACCGGTTTGCTTCGGAAAAAACGCGTTCTGGTGCCATCCCAGATAACAACCAATCCCGACGAAGTTGCGGGGACCGGATGAGACCGGTTCCACTGCTCCGAACGATTCGAGAGTGGGGAGGGCTATCATCGCGGCGGCGCTCTTCAGAAAGTGACGACGATCTTTTGTGATATGGAGATTCCGGTTCATGAGATTTTGACTTCACACCAGAGTAGTGTCCCGAAGTTTTTTCTCCAGTACGGGAATTCGGGTGTCAAAGCCTTCGCCGGGATCGAAAAAGCCGGTCTAGGAAAACAGTTCGCTGAGCGGTTCGCCCTGATAAAGCGGCATGGGTCGCCCGGAAACGTCGGTCCAATGTGTCTCACGCGGAATGCCGAGGGTTTCGTAGACGGTTGCGGCGAGATCTTCGGCGCGGCGGCTGTCGGATACGGGGTGACCGCCCATTTTGTCCGTTTCCCCGAGGACTGCGCCGCCCTGGACGCCGCCCCCGGCCAGTAATACGCTCTGAACTGCGCCCCAGTGGTCGCGCCCCGGCAGTTTGGCGCTGGAGAGTGTCGTTATTTTCGGGGTCCGGCCAAATTCACTGGCGAGGATAACAAGGGTATCATCGAGCATGCCGCGATCGGTTAAGTCGTCGAGCAATGCGGCTACGGCGCGATCGGTCGGCGGAAAGAGGTAGTCCCGGAGGTTGGGGAAAATGGCCTGATGGTTGTCCCAGGTCTCGTTATTCCCCAAATTGACCTGCACAAATCGCACTCCGGTTTCGACAAGTTGACGGGCCATTAATAAAGACCAGCCAAAGGCATTGCGGCCGTATTTGTCCTGAATTTTTGGATCGACGGCATGGACATCAAAGGCGGATTTGGTTTTATCATCAGACAAAAGCCGGACCGCCATGTCTCGATACCGGTCGATGCCATCGGCATTCCGGGCGGTTTCCAGATGTTCCTGCTGACTGTCGAGTAAGGATCGCAAACCCAGTCGATCCTGAAAGCGGTCAAAATCAACGGAGTCCGGCAGGTCGAGACTGAAGGTGCGGAACTTCAGGTCGTCGCGCTTCTGGAAGCCCTTCGCGTGATGAAAGTGATAGTCAGGGTAAGCCCCGTAGCCGGTGGAATTGTATTTCGAAGCTTCGAGAAAAAACGGGTCATTCTGTCGACCTAGCAGACCGCCGAACTGTCCGGGAAGGGTGCGGCCGGTGCGATGGACGATTTTATCGGGAAGCACCAGAGAGGGAGGCAGAGCGCCGGTCGTCGGCAGGAGTTTACTGGTTAGCGCCGCGATGGATGGCCAGTCACTGTCGGTCGGTTTATTGCGATCGAAGCCCGGAGGCAAATCGGTCCGCCCCGTCAGCATGATGTAGTGGCCGTCCGAGTGTTCGTTTGAGCCATGGGAAAGCGTGCGGCACAGCGCCCATTGATTGCTGCGCTTAGCCAGTTCGGGTAGATGTTCGCAGATATGTAGTCCCGGGGTTTGAGTCGGGATAGGTTGGAAATCACCGCGGATATCGCCCGGCGCATCCGGTTTCATATCGAAGCTGTCGATCTGGGATAGTCCTCCCGACAGAAAGATATAGATAACGGACTTCGGGCTTTTCCCCGACGGGTTCTCTGCTTCGTGAGCGAGGAGCTGATCGAGGCCGAATCCGCTAAGCAGCCCAATCGATCCCGCTTTGATTGCCGCCCGGCGTGTCGAGGTGGCGATGGCGCTTTGGGTGGATGGAGATCGGAAATCCAAGCTCATAGTCAAAAATAGATAAACGAACGTATCTCTATCAATTTAAGCCCGGTTTGACTGGCAAATCGGAATAAAAAGAGGGCACCTTCATGTAAAGCGTGAATCCGTATCCAAATTGGATTCGTCGAATTTCCGGTAGGTCCCTATCTTTAAACGGTTACCACACACACTTTTTAACCGCTTTACAACATGCTTACGATCCTGGGCGAAAATTCCGGACGGTTCTGCGACGGCCATTCGCGGCGTTCTTTTCTTCAAATTGGAGGAATGGCTTTCGGAGGTCTCTCCCTGCCGCAATTGCTCGCGGCCGAAGCGGCCAACGGCTCCTCTTCACGGGGGATCAATCACAAGGCTGTGATTATGATTTTCCTCCCCGGGGGCCCGCCTCATCAGGATATGTGGGATCTGAAGGTGGACGCTCCGAGCGAGGTCCGGGGCGAGTTCCGGCCGATCAAGACCAATGTGCCGGGAATTGAAATCTGTGAGGAATTCCCGCAAATGGCGAAGATGGCGGACAAATTCACCTTTGTCCGGTCAATGGTCGGGGCGGAAGGGCCGCATGATTTGATGATGTGTCTGACGGGTCGTCCCGGTCGGAAAAACACGCCTCCGGGAGGCTGGCCCAGCATGGGCGCGGCGCTCTCGAAATTGCAGGGGAGCACGAGTAATTCCTGCCCTCCCTTTGTCGGTCTTTCACCCAAGTGTCGTCACGACGAATGGGGCGATCCCGGTCAGGCCGGGTTTCTCGGGCCGGCGCATTCCGCTTTTACCCCGTTTCGCGGTGGCGGCAAAGAGGACATCGTGCTTCAGGGCGTGAGCCTCGAGCGGCTTAACGATAGGCGTGCGCTGTTGACCAGTTTTGACAACTTCCGCCGCGAAATCGATCGGTCGGGCATGATGGACGGTCTCGATACCTTTAACGAGCAGGCTTTCGGCGTCCTGACTTCCAGCCAGTTGGGCGAAGCCCTGGATATCTCAAAAGAAGACCCGAGGTTGATTGAGAGGTATGGCAAAGGCACCGAGAAGCTCCAGGCAGACGGTTGCTGGAAGCGGCTCGACCAGTTTTTGATGGCGCGGAGGCTCGTTGAGGCGGGCGCCCGCTGTGTGACGCTCGGCTTTTCGCGCTGGGACTGGCACAGCGGAAATTTCAAACGGGCTCGCGAGGACTTTCCGCTTCTCGATCAGGGGCTCAGTGCTCTGGTTCAGGATTTGCACGACCGGGGCCTGGATAAAGATGTCAGTGTGGTGGTGTGGGGTGAATTTGGCAGAACGCCGAAGATTAATTCCAACGGAGGTCGGGATCACTGGCCGCGGGTGAGCTGTGCTGCACTTGCCGGTGGCGGAATGAATCACGGTCAGGTCATTGGTGCGACCGATCGTCTCGGGGGCGAAGCCGCAGATCGGCCAGTCGAGTTTCAGGAAGTGTTCTCTACTTTATACCACAACGTCGGGATCGATGCCCGGAATACTACGATCGAGGATCTTACCGGAAGACCGATGTATCTGGTCGATCCGGAACACGCGCCGATGAAGGAACTGGTCGGTTAATGTCATTCAGTGACTCACATGAAAAAACTATCGATTTATCTACTGGTTACGCTGGTCGCCTGCGTAGCCAAAGGGCAGGAAACGGCCCCGAAGCTGAGCTTCCAACATACTGAGATCACACTCTCCGACCCCAGGGCCGGTCAGCAATTGGTCGTGACGGATCAAAGCCATGCGATACCCAAAGATGTTACCAGAGAGGTTGCCTACTCAATCGTTCCCGAAGGGATCGCGACGATTGATGAAAAAGGCTATCTCCTTCCTCTGGGAAACGGCAGCGCTTCCGTAAAAATTGAGGGCTCCACTACCGAATTGAAAGTCAATGTGAGCGGTCAACAAACGGAAAGTGAAATCAATTTTACTAATGATGTGGTTCCGCTCTTCACCAAATACGGATGTAACGGCGGAGGCTGTCACGGCAAGTCGGGAGGGCAGCGTAATTTCAGACTGTCACTGTTCGGCTACGAGCCGTGGAATGATCATGAGTGGCTGGTTCGTGAATCGCGGGGGCGGCGGCTCTCTCCGGCCGCGCCGGAAAACAGTTTGCTCCTCATGAAAGCAACCGGGGAGATTCCTCACGAAGGCGGGATTCGGCTCGAGAAAAGCTCGGTCGACTACAGTACTCTGACCGACTGGATCCGGCAGGGGATGACGTATCAGCCTGAGGAGACGCCGAAGGTGAAAAAAATTAAGGTTTTTCCCACGGAGTTAGTCGCGCGGCCGGGAACACAGCAGCAGCTCGCCGTGACCGCAACCTTCGCGGACGGAACCAGGAAAGATATTACACGGATTGCGATCTTCGAGGCCAATCACGAAACGATGGCTGAAGTCGATGAATCTGGACTGGTGACTTTAAAATCCGAAACCGGATCCACTTCTGTTATGGTGCGTTTTCAGGAACATGTCGCGGTATACCGGGCCACGATTCCTCTCGGTGCGGAAATGCCGAAGTTGCCAACTCCGGAGAACTTTATCGACGAGGAAATCTTTACTAAGCTGAGCCTTCTTGGACTACCTCCGTCAAGTCCTGCTGATGACGCCTCTTTTCTCCGCCGGGTAACGATTGATATCGCGGGACGCTTGCCGACGACAGAGGAAGTGGACGCTTTCCTCGCATCAAAAGATCCGGAGAAACGCGCGGCGAAAATTGATGCGTTACTCGATTCGCCGGACTACGCGGCCTACTTTGCACAGAAATGGGCGGGTATTCTCCGGAATAAGCGAACTAAAGATACCTATCAGCGCGGAACTTATGCCTTTCACGATTGGATCCAGTCGGAACTGCAGAATAACACGCCCTACGATCAATTCGTTAGCAAAGTGTTAACCGCATCCGGTGAAATCGGGCGCAACCCGGCGGTGGCCTGGTATCGTTCCGTGAAAGATAACAAAGAGCAGATGCAGGATGTCGCTCAAATTTTTCTCGGGATTCGGATGCAGTGTGCACAGTGTCACCATCACCCCTACGAGAAGTGGTCGCAGGATGATTACTATGGCTTTGCCGCGTTTTTCACCGCAGTAGGGCGGAAGAAAGGGGAGCAACCAGACGAAGAGATTATCTATCACCGCAGGATCACCCCCGGGATGCAGAATCCCAATACCAAAAAGACCCTTCAACCCACTGCGCTCGGCGAAGAACCGCTGGCGCTCGATTCGCGGTCCGATCCGAGGATCGCTTTGGCCGACTGGTTGACCTCTGACGATAATCCCTACTTTGCCGATATGCTGGTAAACCGTTACTGGAAGCATTTTTTCTCAACCGCTCTCGTCGAGCCGGAAGATGATATGCGGGTGACCAATCCGGCGTCGCACCCTGCGCTACTTGATAAATTGGCTGGTCACTTCGTGGATTCCGGTTTTGATCTGAAAGCATTGATCCGGACGATTTGTAACAGTCGGGTTTACCAACTCAGTTCCGATCCCAATGATCACAACCTGAAGGATTCCCAAAACTTCTCGCGGTATTATCCGAAACGTCTCCAGGCGGAAGTTTTGCTGGATGCGATCAACTTGGTCTCGAATTCAGAGAGCGTTTTTACCAATCAGCCAGCCGGTGTGAGCGCGACGCGACTCCCTGACGATAAGTTTAATAAAGACTCCTATTTCCTGACCGTTTTTGGGCGTCCCGAAATGGACAGTGCCTGTGAGTGCGAACGCGTCGATGACGCCAACCTGGCTCAGAGCCTCCATCTGATTAACTCCGGGACGATGCAGAAAAAACTCAGTCACGACAAGGGGCGGGCCGCCGCTCTGGCGAAAGATATAAAACGCCCCGACGATGAGCGGATCGCGGAAATCTATCGTTATGCTGTTTCCCGAAAGCCGAATGCCACTGAACTGAGCGCCGCGAAAGCTCACCTCGAGCGGAAACGGGAGAAGGCCGGGCAGAAGGCTGATGACGAGTTGACTCCGGAAAAAGCGGAGCAGGAGGCGTTCGAGGATATTCTGTGGGCTCTGCTCAATACTAAAGAATTTCTCTTTAACCACTGATCAGGAATTTAATGGATCGTGTTTACCTACTTACCGCAGCCGTATTCACTGCGTTTTCGGCTACTTTACTGGCTCAGCTACCGGTTTCGGAACTGCACTCGCTGAATCCCCCCGTCGTGGTCTCCGGCACTACGACTGATATCTCCCTGACCGGGGTGAATCTGGACGAGGCAGATCAATTGCTGTTTTCCGATCCGGGAATCTCCGCTGAACCGATCATGCTACCAAAGACGGAATTTCATTTGTCTCAGCGCCAACATGCCAACCGGTTCAAACTGACGATTCCCGAAGTCAAAGTAGAGAAAACCGTTTCACTGCGAGCGGCAGGGTATTTCGGGCTTTCAACGTCCCGTCCTCTTACTATCCTCCCGGCTGGAGCCAAAGTGCTCAGCGACAAAGCGGGAGCTGCCCATCACAAGTTGCCGACAGCGCCCGATTTAGATCTGAATACAGTTGCCTACGGAACGACCGATGCCAAACAAACGGATTGGTGGCGGCTCTCGTTGCAAAAAGGTGAACGGATTTTGGTCCACTGCCGGGCTGAGCGCATCGATTCCCAGGCTGATGCGGTTCTCGCAATAGTGGATAGCAGCGGCCTGGAGTTGGAGCGGAACCGCGATGCGATCGGGCGTGATCCGATGCTCGATTTCACCGCTCCTGACAACGGGAATTATTGGGTAGGCGTTCATGATACCTTTTACACCGGCGGCGCCAATTTTTGCTACCTGTTGGAAGCCTCGACCCGTCCGTGGATCGACGCCGTATATCCCCCTGCCGGAAAAGCGGGTGAGACCTTTGAGGCAACCTTGCTGGGACGCAATCTCCCCGGTGGTAGTCTCGGTGATGATCTGTCAATTGATGGAAAACCGATCGAATCTGTAACGGTTAAAATTACGGTTCCGGCAGAGGCTCCCGGGCGGGAGTTTTCCAGCGATCTCCCGGCACGGGCTGCGCTTCCCGCCTTCAGTTATCGATATAAAGAATCGAACCCGGTCAGGGTTGGAATCGCCAGAGAACCGCTTTTGACCGGGGCGAAAAATCCGGTGCCGCCGTTTTCACTGGCGGGGCGTTTCGATACTCCGGGCGAAGTGGATGAGATCAGATTTCGGGCCGAAAAAGGCGTCGAATATTGGGTCGAAGTGGTGGCCGACCGTATTGCCGGATTTCTGGATCCCTATTTGATCGTGGAAAAAGTGGTGGTCGATAAAGAAGGGCAAGAGAGCTTTAAAATGATCAAACAGGGAGATGACAATCCCAACACGGCGGGTGCGACCTTTCTCAATTCATCCCGGGATTATTCGATGAATTTTAAAGCTGACGAAGCCGCCGATTACAGGATCTCGGTTCTGGATCAGTATCGATCCGCCGGTCCGGAGAAAAACTATTGGGTATCATTGAGAAAAGCGAAACCGGATTTTGAGGTGCTGGCCATTGCTGAACGTCCCTACCACGATCAGCGCCAGGCCTACCCCGCAGCGCCGCTGCTGAGACGAGGGGGAACCGTTCCCCTCCGAATTGCCGTGAACCGCATCGAAGGATTTTCCGACCCGATCACCATTCAAGCTAACGAGCTTCCGGAAGGCGTGACCTGTCCGCCCCTGACGCTTAACAGCGGTCAAAACACCGGGACCCTGGTATTTACTTCCGCTCCCGATGCACCTGCGTTTTCCGGCGGTATCGATGTCATCGCGACGGCAAAATCGGGAGATGTGGAACTCAGCCGCCCGGTGAATCTCGGCAGCCTCGTTCTCGGAATTCCCGATTATAATACTGCACGCCTCCGTCCCCGTCTCGATATCGATTTTCCGCTGGCCGTTAGTGGTAGTGAATCAAGCCCCGTAAAAATCGAGGTTGGGAACGAGAATAAGTTTTCTGTAGAGATTGGTAAGAAGCTAGAGATACCGGTCAAGCTCGTGAACCGGAACGGTTTAAAAGGAAACCTTACGATCACACCCGTGGAACTCAAGGGAATGTCAAAGCCTCCGACGCTGGCGATTTCTGATAAAGATACCGAAGGTAAATTGAAACTCGATTTTACTCCAAAGAACAATGTATTTACCCCGCAAGTCGGAACCTGGAGTTTTGTTCTCAAAGGGACCGGTGTGATGAGTTACCAGCGAAACCCGGCAGCTGCTGAAAAGCTGGCGAAAGAGAAGAAGCATGTCGAGGACCTGAGTAAAAAGTATATTGCCCTCGCAGCAAAGACGAAGGCCGAAGAGGCGGCGAAAAAGAAATCGTTCGAGCAATCAACTGCAAATGTAGCGACCGCATCGGTCGATGCCCGGGCCGGATTGGAAAAAGCTGCGGCCGATGCGAGAGTCGCCTATGACGAGGCGGTAAAGGCCACTGCGACAGCGGAGAAAAGTCGTCTATCGGCAGAGCGGGAGAAGGCCGCCATCGTGAAGCGACATTCGGCAGCGGTAGCAGCTGCGAAAGCGAAAGATGTAAAAATCGCAGTGTGGTCCCTGCCGATATCGATCGAAATCAAACCTGCCCCGCAGAAAAAGAAATGAGCGTCCCTGAAAGTAGTAAAATGGCCGGGAAAAAATATACCTCACGTTTCAGCCATGTGATGCGGACACTCCTGTCCGCAATAAGTTCGGGCCTATCTCTAAATTGTACCCTGTACAGTCCCCAATTGTACCCTGTCAAACATTTCGCAGCGCCAAAGGCGCGATTCAAACTAGCCCGGGGTAGCGCCCCGGGAATTCGGACGCCCCTCAGAAAAAGCGCTGAAAGTGCGATTCAAACAGTGGTAAAGAGGGTGATACTAAATCCAAATTGGGGATTAACTAGATTTGTAGGCCCCAACGTCGTGGCTGGATTGAATCGCGCCTTCAGCGCTGAAAGTTTCTTAGTATCCAACCCCGGGGCGCTGCCCCGGGCTACACTGATTCAGCCCTTTGGGCTTTTTGATCCCTGGAATCACAGGTGCGAAATGTTTGACCCTGTACAGTCGCCGTGCGGAATCCGTAAGGATTTCTCCTCTCATGTGGGAGGTATCAAAGCTCATCAGCAACGCAAGGCATCTGCTGAGAAATCCTTACGGATTCCTCTACCCGGATTTTTTGGGTGGGCATTTCTGGTTAGTTTATTACTTTCTTCCGCGTATGCCGAGACCGCAAAACCAGTCGATTTCGGTTCCGAAATCTATCCCGTCCTCAAGGCAAATTGTTTGTCCTGTCACAATTCCACTAAAGCAAAGGCGGACCTGATTCTGGAATCCCCGCAGGATATGCTGAAAGGTGGCGACAGTGGACCCGCGATCGAGCCGGGAAATGCAGACGTTTCGCTTCTCTATACCACGGCGGCACATATCGAGGAGCCGGTCATGCCGCCACCGAATAACAAAGCGAAGGCGGTCGACTTGACGAAGGCGGAACTTGCTTTGTTGAAACGATGGATCAATGAAGGAGCCCGGGGAGAAAAAGTAGGAACTGAAGCTCCCAAATCCTGGTCACTTTTAACCGGCGCTCAGCCCATCTATACTTCGGCTCTTACCGGCGACGGACGGTTTGCGGCCGTAGGCAGGGGACAGGGAGTCGATATTTATGACCTTCGCCTGGGGAAATATATCAGTCGTTTGCGGGACCCGTCATTGGAACACGCTACGGCTCATCGTGATATCGTTCAATCGATCGCCTTTAGTCGCGATGGGTTGCTGGCTTCGGGTGGTTTTCGAGTGGCGAAGATCTGGAAGCGGGATGAAATTTCGCCAGGACAGGCTTTGAGCTTGCCTCAGGACTGGGCAGTGTCAGAACTGTCTCCTGATGGTAAAACCATCGCGGTAGGGCTCAAAGACGGTTGCGTGGCGCTTTTCGACTCGGCAGATTCCGCTAAAGCTCCGGCGGTGTTTAAAGCCCACACGGGAGAGGTGACCGCACTGGCTTTTTCTCATGATGATAAGGTAATCTTTTCTGCAGCTGCTGATAAAACGGTCGTTCGGACCGAGGTTGCGGCTCCTGAGAAAAATAAAAAACTGGTCGTTGGAGTCGTGCCATCCGCTCTGAGTGTTGGTGGCGAATCCCGCTATGTAATAGTTGCTGGCGCGGACGGTAAGATCACGCTTTGTAAGGGCGATTTGTCGGCCTTTGATGAGACGACGCCATCTGTCGATCATTTGATCGAAGCGCAGCCGGTGGTCGGTGTCGAGCCGATAGCCGGCAAGAGCGAGTTTGTGGTCGGTTTCAAAAACGGAACCGTTGTTCAAATTAGTCTGGATGCCGCTAACTTGAAAAAGGCACCGGTATCAGTTCGTAAAATGTCTCATGGAACCGCGATCCAGGGGATCGCCGTGGTAGGGAATCGGGTGGCAAGTGTCGGTGATTCGGTAGTGAAATTGTGGAATTTGGATGATGGGAAGCTCATCGCGGAACTGGCTCTGCCGGATGAAAAAAGTGATAGCATCGAAGCTTTGAATCGCAGGGTCGCTGTGGCCACCCGCTTGAAAAACTACTGGAGCGCGAAAGTGCCAGTGGAGGAGAAACTATGGAAAGCGGAATCTGAAAAAGCCAAATCGTCCGGAGTGGAAGCGGCAAAAGCTATCCGGGAAAAAGAAGCGAAGCGAGTGGCTTACGAGCAAGTCAAAAAGCAGCTCCCCACAGCGAAAGAAGCGGACCTCACCAAGGCGGAGGGAGAGTATAAAAAGGCGGCGCAACAATTGATGACGCTGACCCGGAACCGGGACTCGGCAGTGCGCCTTTCCGGCGATGCGTTTGCCAGGCAGGTTGCGGCCGATGCGGCGGCTGCGGAGGCGGATGCTCTGATCGCGGCGCTGAAAACCGAGATCGAAGGACTAACCAAAGCGATCGAAGAAGATCGGAAAAAGTTTTCGGTAGTGGATCTGAAATTTTCACCGGACGGCAGCACAGTAGTCGCCCAGCTGAAAACGGGGGGGCTGAGGCTCTGGTCGGCGAAAGACGGTGCCTGGCTTGAAGATTTTCCAACCGTTTCCGGGGTGGGCGGAATCCTGTTCGCCAAAGATGATCAGATATGGATCTCCTCCGATAAGCGAAAGCTTCAGACCTGGAATCTTCCTGGGAAGAGTTGGTCTCTCGTCAAAACGATAGGGAACGGGATCGATGCCTCGCCATTTTCCGATCGGGTTTCGGCATTGGTATTTCACCCTCATGGACATCAACTTTTGATCGGGGGCGGGGTGCCTTCCCGCAGTGGGGAACTCAGTCTGCGTGATACTGAAACCTGGGAAACGATTAATGAGAACCGGACCGCTCACGACGACTCCATTACCTCTCTGGCATTTTCACCGGACGGGGAGCAGATCGTTTCAGGCGGAACCGATCGTCAGGTCAAAATTTTTGACCGTGAGACTCTGGAACTCGTGCAGACTTTTGAGGGACACACCAGTCATGTATTGGATGTTGATTGGAATGCGGATGGTTTGACTCTGGCCAGTGGTTCGGCCGATCGTCAAGTAAAGATTTGGAATATCGCCGAGGGTAAGCAGAAATCCAAAGTCGAGGGTTTTCAAAAGGATGTGACCTCGGTCGCCTTTATTGCTGAGACCGAACAACTCGTAGCCGCCAGCGGGGACAAATCGCTTAAGCAATCAAATCAGCCTCTCAGCGGGGCCGGAAAAACTTTTTTGCATACCGCAGCGATCAGCGCCGACGGGAAAACCATTATTGCGGCCGGGGAAGACAGCTTCCTCAGGGTATGGGATCGGACAGCGAACAAGCTGCGCTACGAGTTTTCCTCTCCGAAAGCCAACTGAATTTTAAGACACTTTACCTATTATGATATCAATTGACGGATCGAGTTCCTCCCGCCTCTGTGACGGACGTTCCCGGCGGGATGTATTGAAACTCGGAGCCCTCGGGATGGGTGGTCTCGGTTTGCCTCAATTTTTGAAGGCGGAGCAGGATGCTGGTTTGAGGAATTCGAATAAAGCGATCATCATGATCTATATGGCCGGAGCGCCCTCGCATCAGGAAACCTTCGATATGAAGATGGATGCGCCATCGGGGATTCGCAGCGAATTTTCCCCGATCAAAACCAATGTGCCGGGAATCGAGATATGTGAGTTAATGCCCAACCTGGCAAAATGTATGGACAAACTGGTCCCGATCCGCTCGATGTGGGGGGCGCCGAACGGTAGTCATGATTCATTTATGTGTTACACCGGAAAAGTTGGGTCGAGTCTCAACCAGGCGGGCCAGCCCTCGGGCGGTTGGCCTTCTTTCGGTTCTGTCGTTTCCAATTTGATGGGGTCACGTGATCCGTTGATACCTCCCTTTGTGGGCTTGGCCCCGAAAGCCGGACACCCGCCCTACGGCTCGTCCGGAAAGCCGGGCTTTCTCGGTTTTGGTGAAGGACCGTTCAAGCCGATGAACGAAACGGCCAGTGAGATGAAGCTGAACCATCTTACCCTGGGGCGTCTCAACGAACGAAAGGGACTACTGAATTCTTTTGATCAGTTCCGCAGGGAATCAGACAGTTCCGGTCTGATGGAAGGGCTTGATGAATTTCATCAGCAGGCTTTCGGAATGTTAACCTCCAGTAAACTTGCCAACGCTTTTGATCTATCAAAAGAGGACCCCAAAACTCGGGCCCGCTATGGGAAAGGCGATCCAAGAAATGTCGGTGATGGTGCCCCGAGAAATCTGGAGCATTTCCTCCTCGCCCGACGATTGGTCGAAGCGGGAGCCCGCTGTGTCACTTTGAATTTTGGTCGATGGGATTTCCATAGTAAGCACCGTGAGGGTATGATTTCCCATGCTCCAATGTTCGATCAGGGTCTGGCGGCGCTGGTCACCGATCTACATGAACGGGGCATGGCCGACGATGTTACGGTAGTGGCCTGGGGTGAATTCGGCCGAACTCCGAAAATTAACGCAACCGGGGGGCGCGACCATTGGCCGAGAGTGGGAACGGCGGTTCTCGCCGGTGGCGGGATGCGCACCGGACAGGTCATCGGAGCGACCGACCGGGACGGTGGCGAAATTACCGATCGTCCCGTTCATTTTGGCGAAGTGTTTGCCACAATGTATCAGAACATGGGGATCAATCCGCATACCATGGCGATAAAAGACCTCGGCGGGCGGCCTCATTTCCTCGTAGATGAGTGGAAAGCATTGCCGGAATTGGTGTAATGTAAGGAATGTTACCCAAAGTTTTAGTGACCCTCGGGGTTCCCCGGGAGCATTTGGCCCCGCTCGACGGTTTGGCCGAGTTGGTGGTGCTGGACCATGGAATCTGTGCCGCTCCTCGAGAAGCCGTTCTCGAGGCGGTTCCCGGCTGTTTTGGAATTATCTCTCAGGGCGAACTCAGAGTCGACGATGAACTACTCGACCGTGCTGGACCTGATCTGAAGATCGTGGCCAATGCTGCGATGGGAATCGATAATCTCGACCTTGATGCGATCCGGAACCGGGGCATCGCGGCATCGAATACCCCTGACGCATTTGCCGAATCGACCGCTGATCTGGCGCTGGGTTTGATTCTGTCTCTGACCCGGCGAATTGCCGAGGGCGACCGCTTTGTTCGCAGCGGAAGTTGGGCCGAAACCGGCATGCAACCGCTGCGCTGGGAAGGCACGTTAGCAGGTGGAAAGACGCTCGGGATCATTGGGTATGGCAGGATCGCAAAGCTCGTGGAGCGCCGCGCGCATGCCTTTAATATGTCGGTTCGGTATACCCGGACCCGGCCGGACGGAGGTGATAACTACCGCTCGTTTGATGATCTCCTGGCGGAGTCAGACTTGGTCCTCGCGCTGGTTCCCCATACTCCTCAGACTCATCATCTAATCGATGCCACTGCACTTTCGAAAATGAAACGGGGAGCCTTGTTCATCAATGTGGCCCGCGGGAAAGTGATGGACGAGGCCGCCGTCGTCGACGCTCTGAACTCGGGACACCTCGGTGGCGCCGCCTTTGATGTTTTCGAAGACGAGCCAGTGGTCTCGCCG
Organism: Verrucomicrobiales bacterium; assembly: GCA_029213005.1. Taxonomy (GTDB): domain Bacteria; phylum Verrucomicrobiota; class Verrucomicrobiia; order Verrucomicrobiales; family DEV007; genus Arctic95D-9. The sequence continues at coordinate 25,938 of JARGPI010000004.1, read as the reverse complement.
GAATTTTTCGGGATGGATAATGTTGTAATGACACCACACATCGGAGGTGCCACTACGGAAGAAAGAAAGCAGGGCCGACTTGAGGCTGCTGAGAATGTGGCCCGCTTTATCAAAGGAGAACCGCTCCTGTCCCCGGTGACTTAACCTACTTCTTCTCTTTTTCCTTTTCGGCTTTCTTTTCCGGCTTTGCCTTTACGGTGAGCCAAATGGCGGACGTTACGTTAATCAGGTAGGGAAACGGTTCGTCCTTTGTTTCGAATGAGAAAGCGACCGTAGCTTTTTGATCTGACTCCTCTTCTTTGATGGTCAGCGAAATAGGCCCCGAAAAGCTTTTTACCGTCTCAGTGGCTTTCAGGGAAAGGGAAATGTCACCGGACTTATCGGGTATCTTGGGAGGAGACGCGATTGTGACCCCGGCGGGCAAATTCTGAACGTCGAGTTTTAGGGGGGCTTTGTGATTACTGACTCGGTTCAGCTTAATTTTGACCGTGGCGTCTTTACCTGCCTCGAGGAGGTAGCTCGATTTGTCGGTCGAACCATTGAAAGACGGGGCGGGCGTTTGAATCCGTAGTTGGTATCGAAACTCCGGCCCGGTTCGGTGGTAGCGATCCCGGACTGAAACCGTGTAGTTACCATCGGTCGATGCTTTCCAGTCATACCTGCCATCGCGATACAGCTCTTTGACATCATCGATCTCTTTGATCACTTTGCCCTCCGGGGTGTTCAGGGTAAAAACCGGATCAGTCGGGAATCGATTCTCGTATGCGAGGACTTCGATTTGGTAGGTTTCCTTCGCTTTCGCTTTAAATTGAATTTGATTGGCGGAAGGATCTTTTTTTAGAGTCTGAAAGAAGTCCACGGGTGGCGTTAATGGTTTGTCTACAGGAGCGTCCGCTTTGGCCGCGGTCGGTAGCAGTCTGGCTGGCAATTGCCCGGGCTTCAGGCCGAGGTTGATGCGGTAACTGCATTTGCTACCGCCGTGAAAGGAGACGTTGGCTGATGGCGGAATCGGGATCGCCATGATTGCGATCGTGTAGAGACCATCGCTGTCCACTGTGTGGCTCAGACGAGGGTCGGGATTGATATCGCTGTCGTGTTCCAAGGCCACCCGGTTGCCGTTGGGATGGTAGAGGTGAATCGCCGCGTCGAGCCCGGTGCGGAAACTATAGGCTTCGGCAAATGCATAGAAAGTCTGTCCTTTCTTCAGTTTGATCCGGTAGCAATCGACGTCTTTACCTGGGTTCAGCCTTCCGTTAACCACGCAGGGTAGTTCGGATTTGACTTCCTGAGCGGTGGCGACGCTTCCGTTGTCCTTCTTTTCATCCTCAACTTCGCGCGAGGCGGCAGCGGGATCGATCATGAAGATAAAGGGCTCGCCTGCTCCATCCTCGTTCCAGGCCCGGATCAGAACCGGTCCCGGTTTGGCCTTGGGATCGATCGTGATTTTCGCATTGGGTAACTTTTCGCCCGGGGTGATGCTTACCTCAGGGGAGGAGCACCAGAACTGAGGTGGCCAGGGTTTTACCTTACCGGATAAGCTGACGTCGACCGATGTTCCGGCATTTACGCTGTTGGGGAAGATCCCGTCGATCGCCGGAACGTCCCCGAAAACCCGGCAGGGGAGTAGAGCTAAGAGCCAAAGGAGTCGCAGAATGTTCACGCGAAAATTTCTTTGATGAGGCGACCGTTATTGACCAGTTGGATGGGGCGTCCTGCGGTGTCCCGGAGAATCATCTGATGGTCGATTCCCATTTTGGTATAGAGAGAAGCCGCAAAATCCTCAGGAGCATACACGTTGTCGTTGGCATAGTAACCTTTGACGTCGGTGGCACCTACGACTTGTCCGCCGGGAATACCTGCTCCGGCCATCAGAACACTCATCGCAAATGACCAGTGGTCGCGACCCGCATCTTTGTTGATTTTCGGAGTTCTACCGAATTCTCCCAAGAGTAACACAAGGGTGTTATCGAGAGATCCCCGGTTGGCGAGATCCTGAATTAAAGCAGCGACACCGGTATCGACTTTTTCGATCTTGCCTTTTTTATAGCTTTCAAAGAGGGTCCGGTGATCATCCCAGCCTCCGTTATATACTGTCACGAACGGGACGCCGACCTCTGTCAGGCGGCGTGCCAGGAGGAGTCGCTGTCCAAAGTCGTTCCGTCCATAGCTTTCCCGGACTTTTTCATCTTCTTTGGAGATATCGAACGCTTCCTGAGCTTCAGTTGAAGTAATGATATCGAAGCCTCTGGTATAGTATTCGTCAAAGGCGACGGCAGGATCTTCCGCCTGTTGGTCGGTGATCCGCTTCAAGTTGTCGAGAGATCGACGCAAGTCAGCTCGTGACCGGGCGCGGCCCTCGGCAATTTCGGTGGGAATGGTGACGTCGCGAACCCGGAAGTTTTTGCTGTCGGGATTGTCGGAGATCACAAAAGGGGCGTGTTCCGCTCCGAGAAAATTGGGTCCCCCGGAGCGGGAAATTCTCGGCGCGCTGATATAGGCGGGCATGCCGTGGGGCGCCTGTCTTTCGCGGCTGACGACGGATCCGAAACTGGGGTGAAATGTCACAAAAGCACCGCAGCCAACAGGAACCGGAGTGGGGCTACCCGTCATTAGATAGTGGTTGCCTGCGCCGTGGTTGTTCTGATTATGAGCAATTGACCGGACGACGGAAAAATTATCGAAACTTTTTGCCAGTTTCGGCATCGTGTCACAGAAATGGACTCCCGGGACGGTGGTGGGGATTGAACCGAATTCTCCCCGGATTTCCGAGGGGGCATCAGGTTTGGGATCAAAGGTTTCGTAATGAGAGGGTCCGCCATCGAGCCAGATCATGATGCACTTGGTGTCATTCGATTTGACCCCGGCCTGAGCCTGGTATTTCAGCAGGTCGGTAATGCCCAAACCACCAAGGGCTCCGAGGCCGGTCTGGATAAAATCACGGCGTCCCAGTCCTTCGCAGTTAAATGGTGTGTGGCGGTTCTTCTTTCTCAAAGTATTAAGACAGTAAATGGTTCCGAGATCGGCAACAAATCCCGTATTCACGGGCGGCACGTTAGTGGTTGTGGACAAATTCCGCTGAATTGATAATCGACCAGAGGAGGTCTTCGAGAGATTCCCTTAGTTTGATCTCCTCCCGTTTCAGATAGTTGATTCCGATATCCCTCTCGGCTTTATCCGGCATGCGACTGAGTAGTCCGAGATAGATGGAATCCACGATTTCACCGGCCTCTTTCTTCTCCAGTTCGTTTAGCCAGGGGCTGCCACTGAACTTTTTCTGTAGTCCGGTGGCATTCATAAGATGTAGTGCCTGAACCACGCTGCTGCTACCGTCCCGCTCGCAGGGAGGCGCGGCACTGGAATCAGGTCTGCCGAAGGCATCGAGAAAGTCGCTCGGCATTTTGTGATTCCACTGCTGCATAGCGGTGGACCCGGGGATCAAGCCCTGAAAGGACTCCGGTTTCCGGACTAAATGAGATATCGAATCGAGGAGGACTTCGGCGGGAAGGCGGCGCCGGTAAGAGCGCGAAAAGTTTTTCAGATCGCTGGCGTTGGTTTCATTCGGTAGTGAACTCTGTTGATAGAGCCGACTGTTCAAGATTGTGCGGATGAGGTGTTTCTGATCAAATCCGTTCTGCGCAAAATCGGAGGCAAGCCAGTCGAGGAGCGCCTCGTTAGTCGCGGGATTGGATTCGCGAAAGTCATCAACCGGGTGAACGATGCCTCTTCCGAAAAGTTCACCCCAGACCCGATTGACGATGGCCCTGGCAAAAAATGGATTCTCCGGGGAGGTCATCCATTCCACCAACACCTCGCGAGGATCCCGGTTTTCAGGTATATCGGGAAATTCGGGACCTGCCGGTGCTTTTGGAGTAAGAACAACTTCCGTAACCGGGTGCTGGACGGTGCCTCCGGGTTGAAACCACCAGTATTCCGGAAGTCCGGAGATCGGCGCCGAAATGCCCTGCCCCTTCCGCTTCATCGAACTAAAGAAAGCGGCCAGCGAGTAATAATCATCCTGTCCCCATTTCTCGGAGGGGTGATGATGGCACCGGGCGCAATTGAGACGAACGCCGAGAAACAACTGACTGATAAATTCGGCCATATCCGCCGGTTCCCGTTTGTCCCGGATCACTGCGACAGGACCGTATTGATGGGTGCTTCCCGAAGCGGTCAACAGTTCGCTGACAATGAGGTCCCAGGAAGTATTGGTGCGGAACTTTTCCCGAATCCAGTCATCCAGTAGGTATACTGGTTTTACGCCGACCCGCTGGGTATTGGGGCGGAGCAGATCCCCCCACTTCGTCGCCCAGTAATCTCCGTAGGCTCCGTTGTTTTCCGGTGCGAGGAGGTGGTCGATGTAGCGACTTCGTTTATCTTTGGAGTCGTCCTTGAGGAAGGTCCGAACCGCTTGTTCTTCGGGAAGCCTGCCAATCACATCGAGGGTTGCCCGCCGGATAAATTCACTGTCACTACAGGTTTCTGATGGGAGTAATCCGAGAGTTTTGAAGCGCTCCTGAGCGTAGCGATCGATTTCGTTATTCTGGCTCAGGTTTTGGTAGGCGGAATCGGGTAACGTTTGATCGGGAGGGATGGTGACCCGGGTGCTACTGACTTTATCAAGGTATCGAACAATGATCACGCCGTCTCCCGGGACAGTGCCGGCAGTGACTTTTCCATGATGGTCGACTTTGGCAAAGGCTTCTTCATTCGATTGGAATTCGGCAAGATGAGTGACATCCCGGGTGTGGCCATCGGAGTAGTGGGCGGTAATGTGGATCGACTTCGATTCGTTTTTCTGGTAGATCGCCTCCGGTGGCGAAACTGACAGGCTTTCCAACACCGGTTCATCCGGGATGGAGCGGGGAGCTCCTTCTTTGATCCACTGGTGAATGGTCCGGTAAAACTCCGAATCTTTATCAAAACGCTTCTCCCCCTCGTGAGGAATCTCGTTCGTCGCTTTGAGTAACAGTAGGGAGTGTTCCGGAGCTGCCGGAAAAATACGGCGTCCCCTGGCATTATAGACAATTTCCCGATAATCGGCGGATGGGTCGTAGGAGAACACGGTGAGGGCGAAACCGTTCTGGCCATCGGTTTTCGCGTGGCAACTTCCGGTGGAGCAACCGGCTTTCGTCAGAATGGGAAGTACGTCGTTGTTGAATGATACCGTCGCTTGATCGGCGAGCAGCAGGACGGGGCACAGTAGCCAAAGGGTGAGAAAATATTTCATTGGTCAGCTTTGGTTAGTTCAATAGCCCGGCTGAATTCGAGGATCTTTTTACCGGCCTGATCCCAGGCAAAGATCCGGCCATCTTCTGATCCAGCGTAGAGAATCCATTTTTCCGAATCGCAGGCCATGGAGGTGAGCGCGGCTGAGACTCCGGTGTGGCGGCGCTCCCGGGCTCCGGTGGAGCGCTCTCCGCCCTCGTGCATTTTTAATTCGGTGAAAGTACCGGGTTGGCCGAGGTCATTGATTGTCACGATTCGATCGGTATTGATAGCCTTGGCTTTTTCCTGATCTTTCTCTTTCTGTTTTTTAGCCAGATTATCCGGGTCCGTTCCCCAGAAAATACCTCCGACAGGGCCCGATTTTCTGGTAGAGAATGATACGATCTGAGTTCCGGTCCCGGAATCCCACACTTTAATCGCTTCATCATCACCGGCCGTGGCGATTTGCTCTCCATCCGGACTGAAGCAGGCACCCAATACATAGCTGGTATGACCTTCCAGAGTCGTAACGGGCTTTAGTGATTTGATATCTCTAACGATGGTCAGTTTGTCGGCGGAGGCGGTAATCAATCGGTTACCGCTGACCGATATATCATAAATCGCGTCGTCATGGATCCCTTCCGCAGAGCGGGTAACCTTTTTCTTTTCGCTATCGATGATATGTAGTGAAGACCGCTGTGAAGGGAGGGAATCAGCTGCGATAACATTTTTTCCATCTTGCGTAAATTGCAGCGCTGTGATGCGCCCCAGAAACGGGTCGGTGATGGTAACCGGAGTCCCGTCTCCGGAGAGAGGGTGAAAGATCACTTTGCGAAATCCGCCTGACACGAGCCATTTGCCATCGGGAGAAAAAGCCAGCGACTGGATTTGATCCCTGTGCCCTTCGAATGCCTTTTGGTATTTCAACTCGACCGGTTTGTTCTTGTCTTTGGTTTCAGAGACCCCGTAAAGCTCGATTTGATTCCCGCGACCCGTGGCGAGTTCGGTAGCGGAAGGTGATAGTGCCATCGCTAAGACCGGCGAATACAGATCGGGGAATGATGACAGCGTCACTTCGGTTTTTCCCGGTTTGGTCAATTGGTCCCATTCGGATTGGTCCCATTTTGCGCCCTCATCGATCCATTTTTCAAGAGCGGCAATCTGTCTCGGTTCGAGTTGCTCCTTCGGGGGCATATGGGATTCCGCATCCGGAAAGAGCGTTTCGATCAGGTAGCTGTTCTTTGATTCGCCCGGGATAATCGCCTCGCCGGAATCGCCACCTTTGATCAAAGATTCGCGGGAATCAATGAGGAGTCCACCTTTGCGTTTCGCTGCGGAGTGACATTGCACACAATTTTCCTGCAAAATCTCCAAAGGACTGGAAAACACAGGTGTTAACAGTCCCGGCAGAAGCAAAATCACGAGGATGCAGCGGTGGAGCATCGGGCAAGTTCAAGTGGAGAATGGTTTTGGTCAATGGAGGTATTAGCGGACCCGCGCAAATGATTTCAGGAGGCGGGAAACGAGGTGGAATGCGGATTTTCTCCTTTCCGTCAGAGATTTTTTTTCCCTGATCGATCAAGCATGGCGTAGAGTGGCGCGAAATCTGGCTTCAGAGCTTACGAGGGCCCTGTCCAGATCGATGACCCATGGATAAGGAACGAATAGAATTCGGGAAAAAACTCGATCAGGTGCGCAGCGAAATCGGTCGCTGCGTGGTTGGTCAGGAGGACTTGATAAACCGTATGTTGCTGGGATTGCTCTGCAATGGACACGTCCTCCTCGAAGGGGTTCCCGGGATTGCCAAAACTCTGACCGTTAACAGTCTCGCCAAGGCGGTTCACGCCAAATTCAGCCGGATTCAGTTCACGCCCGACCTGCTGCCGGGGGATTTGACGGGAACGCTGGTCTACGATCCGAAAAACCACACTTTTTCCGCTGAAAAGGGGCCGGTTTTTGCGAATTTGCTTCTCGCGGACGAAATCAACCGTGCGCCGGCCAAAGTGCAGTCCGCTCTTCTCGAGGCGATGCAGGAAAAGCAGGTCACGCTCGGGAAAGAGACCTTTGACTTGCCGTCTCCCTTTATGGTTCTGGCAACGCAGAACCCGGTGGAGCAGGAAGGAACCTATGCACTCCCGGAGGCCCAGGTGGATCGGTTTATGTTCAAATTGAAGGTGGACTACCCGACTCCTGATGAAGAGCTGCTCGTGATGCAGCGAATGGCAAATACCGATCCGGATATATCAATCAACCCGATCCTGACTCTGGACGAATTGATGAAAATGCGGAAGTGCCTCGAGTCCACATTCATCGACGAAAAAGTAGAGAAATATATCATTCGACTGGTGAACGGTACTCGTTTTCCGGAGCAGTACGATCTTGATTTGAAACGCTATCTCCGATTTGGCGCTTCGCCACGGGCTTCGATCTATTTGTCGCAGGCCGCCCGGGGAAATGCCTTTATGCAGAAACGGGACTACACTACCCCGCAGGACGTCAAAGATGTCGCACACGATGTGTTGCGCCACCGTCTTGCTATCTCCTACCGGGCGGAGGCGGAATCGTTGACCTCTGATGATTTGCTGGATCAGATTTTATCGAAGATTCCCGCTGTATTGGATTCATGATTGAAGACGTCGACAGTCGGCTTTCTCTACTTGAACTGAAATGTCGCCTCCCGGTTGAACATTTGCTGGCGGGCGAGTTTCGTTCCGTGTTTCGCGGGCAGGGGATCGAATTTGAAGACGTGCGTCCCTATCAGCCCGGTGATGATGTCCGGGCGATGGATTGGAAAGTGACGGCCCGCACCGGGGAGCCTTACATCAAACGCTATATCGAGGAGCGGGAGCAGTTTCTCTACCTTCTCGTCGACGTCTCTGCATCGGTCCTGGAGTCACCCGGGGGACGGAAACGCGACACGATTGCAGAGATTGCCGGTTTGCTTACCATGGCCGCGGCGAAGAATCAGGACCGGGTCAGCCTGATTTTGTTTTCGGATCAGATTGAACTGGTGATTCCACCGGGGAAGGGGCGCACCCATACTCTCAGGATCATGGATGCGTTGATCAATTTTAAACCGGTGGGAAGAGAAACCCGCTTCGAATCCGTGCTATCGAAGTTCGGTCACCTTGCCCGTAAGTATTCCATCGTCTTTGTGATATCAGACTTTCTGGCGGAAGACTATCTCGATGACTTACGTGCTCTTGCGGGGCGTCACGATGTGAATGCGGTGAATGTTCTGGAGTCTCAGAGCCTCTCATCTCCCGGCAACGAGCTGGTCTATATTCACGATGCGGAAACAGGTCAAAGGCGGGTCGTAGATCTGAATGAGGTGAAGTTGAAAGGAGGGGGGCATCATGAGACCTTTCAGGAGGAAATGCTGGAGTGCGGAATCAGTCTGATGGAAATCGCTGAGGGCGAATCCTGTGTCGAGGCGTTAAGTGGTTTTTTTCAGTCCCGGCAGCGACGGGTGGCAGATGAAACCGGAGGCTGAAATATGGGGAGAGTCTTACTATACTTTTCAGTACTGCTGCTGGCCGGCGTAATGGCATCCGGCGAAGATTTTGGTGGTATGACGGCGCGCTTGATTCCGGAGGAAGTGAAACCCGGAGATCTGTTTGTGTTATCGGTTGAAATGCGCCGCGCCGATTTCGGGGAGTTTACTCTGGAAGTGCCCTCGCATCCCGGGCTTCATCTGGTCAGTCGTGAAAAGATTCCGCTTTCAGTGGTCGATGGGCAATACCATCAGGGCGAGCGGTTGATGTTGCAGGCTTTAGCGTCGGGCGCTGTTAATCTTTCCAGAATCAAAGCCGAATTAACCGAGTCGGCCGGTTCGCGTGTCGTGGAGTTGCCGGAATTGGGCCTGAAAGTCACGGCGTTTGAAACTGAGGATCTCAGCGAAGTGCCCGAACCGCTACCGGTATCGAAAGATGATAGTCAAAGCCGGGCCGCACTGATCGTAAATTTTACACTTCTGGCGGGGATTGCACTGCTCACCTATATCATCTGCCGAACCGGTACCGACTCTGGTCCCGGAGAAAGTGATGGTTCTCTAGTGCCCGATTTGACAAAGGACCTCGATCTGGAAATGCTGCTTAACGAGCAGGGGGAAAGCCTGAGTCCGGAGCTTCGTTCAGATTTGGAACGATTTATTTATTCAAAGAACACGCGAAGTGGTGATGATACCGGTTTACTCATCCGGTTGAGAGAGGAGTTGGGTCAATGAGTTTTGCTTACGCCTGGTGGTTGTTGCTGGTCCCGTTGCCGTTTGCTCTGGTGATGTGGCGGCGCCGCGACCGTCCCACACTATCGGTATCATCGCTACGACTGTGGGAGCATGCCGACTCCGTCCGCGCCCGGTTTCTTTGGATTCCCCCGGTGGCAAAAGCGCTGGGGCTTACTTTTTTGATTGTGGCGATGGCGCGACCTCAGGCTGGCTCAAGTCATGCCGCACAAGTTTCCGAAGGGATCGCAATCGAGCTGTTAGTCGATGTATCGAGCAGTATGAGTATGGATATGAAGCTGCCCGACGGGAAAGGGCGATCCCGGATGAAGGTAGCTAAAGAACTGGTGGAAAAGTTTATCGCCGGAGACGGGGAGAACCTCGCCGGAAGAGAGGGGGACCTGTTAGGCTTGATCACCTTTGCCCGGTATGCCGATACCCGAAGCCCGCTCACTCTGGGGCACAATGCGCTTCTCACCGTGGTGCGGGATCTCGACATTCAGGACCGCCCTAATGAAGATGGCACGGCTTATGGAGATGCTCTCGCCGTTGCCGCGGCCCGCCTCAAGCAACTCGACGATCCCGAGGTTCGGGCGATGCGTTCGCTCGAAGGTGAGATTTCCAGCCGGGTCATCATTTTACTGACCGATGGGGAGAATAATTCGGGAAGTCACTTACCGGTGGAGGCGGCCGGTCTCGCCAAAGAGTGGGGTTGCCGGATATACTGCATCAGTCTAGGGGATCGTCCGCGGAGTGCGGATACGGAGATGGCGGTTCAACTCTCAGAAGCGGAGCGTGTGTTGGAACATATCAGCCTCGAAACCGACGGCGTATTCCGGACCGCTGAAGATTACGATTCTTTACTTAGCGTTTACGCTGAAATTGATAAACTGGAGCGGGCCAGGATAGTGTCGCGAGTCTATACCCGGGTGGCGGAATGGTTTTGGTTGCCGCTCACGTTTGGTCTGCTGTTTTTACTGTTATCCCTCTGGTTGGAGGCCACCTGGTTGCGAACCGTTCCATGATTCCTTTTGTGTTTCAGAATCCAATGATGCTTTGGCTGCTGCTGGTTGTGATACCGACGGTAGCGGTGCTCCGTTTTGCCCGGAGGAGACGGCGTATCGTAATGGATCAAATGGGCAGCGGGGAATTATCGACCTTTGCGCCCTGGCGGGATCGTTTCCGAGTTGCCGCGATTGTCCTGCTGATTCTGGCGCTGGCGCGTCCCGGCTTTGATCCTCAGCGAAAGTCTGTCTCGGAAAGCGGTCGTGATGTGGTTTTCGTCCTCGATGTTTCCCGCAGTATGCTCGCAGAAGACGCTTCGCCGAACCGGCTGGAAGCTGCCAAAAACGGAATTCGCGATGCTCTCGACAGTTTCAGTTCCGAGCGGGTCGGGCTGGTGATTTATGCGGGAAGTTCAAACATTCTCTGCCCCCTGACTTACGACTACAATTTTGTTCGCTATATGCTCGATCAGGCGACGACCCGGGCGGTGGACTTTGGCGGGACGGTATTACTTTCCGCGATTGAGAAGTGTGTGGATAACGTTTTGATCGAAGGCCGTGAAGGGATGCATGATCTGGTTGTTCTGACCGATGGTGAGGAGCACGGTGCTGAAGATGAGCGGGTTGCGGAATTGTTGAAGGAGCATCAGGCCGGGTTACTCCTTTTGGGAATAGGTGACAGCGATGCCGGAGTTCGCATCCCGATACTGGATGAAGACGGCCAGCGAATCTATGTGAAGTATCAGGGTGATTTTGTGACGACGCGGCTTCAGGACAGCAATTTGCGGAAGCTGATCGCCGGGGTCGGGGAGGCGAGGTATCATTCTGCGGGGACTGCCAGCTTCGATCTCGCCGGGATTTATCACGATTATGTGATGGGGAAACCGGTTTCCGGAGCGATCGGGGATGATAGTTTTGTGGTGTATCGCGAAGCGGCATTTCTATTGATCGCGGTAGCCTTGCTTTTCCTTATTCTTGGCGAGAGGAGGTCGATCCCCTCCGGGGTGCCTACTTCTGCCGTTCGGGTTTCTCTATTAGCCTTTCTTTGGGTGAGTCCGTCAGTGGGGGCTGACTCCCGCCTCGAATCTCTATATGCCGTTGCGACAAAGCATCAGGCACAGGGGCGTTTTGTTGAAGCTTTGGAAGCCTTTGCCAGTATCGAAGAGGAAGCCGGTAGTGAGGGCGTATCGAACCGGGAGCTGGCCGCGCTGCGCCTCAACGAGGGACTGTGTTATCTCGCTCAGTCGAAGCAACTTTCAGATCAGGAGCCCCGTTCCGCTCTTTCCCTCGCGACCGAGGCCCAGAGGCGATTTTTGAACGCGAGGCGTTTGGACCCTCATCTCGACCGTGCCGCACAGCGCCTCGATCCGACGGCGCAGTTGATTCTTGCCTGTCGCAAACAAATCGCTGAGGAAGATGAAAAGAACCGCGAGATTCAGGCGCAAATGGAAGCGCTGGTCGAGCGGTTACAGGCTCTTCACGATCGCCAAACCAAGTTGCGGAGCCAAGTTCCGGGACGCCCCCGGCCTCCGAAGCAAGCAGCCGTGCCGGAAAATGCGACCACGGAATCGGCCGGGTTTGTGGAGAATCAGGAGGCCATCGTAAAAGATGCGGTAGGGATAAATGAATTGATGAAGGCGCTGGATATAAAAATGAGCTCTATGGAAGCAGAGGCGGGACAGCCCGCTCCGGTTACGGTCCTGCAGGAACCGCTTCAACTGATGGGCGAGGCGATTTCGGCGAAGAAGCGTGCTGTCGACCCCCTTCGGCAACAGGCGTCGTGGCCGGATGCGCGGGTTCAGCAGCAGATCGCCCTCGATAAGGTGCAATCCATTATTGACCTGCTTTCCAGTCCCAGCGATTCCGATGAATCAGAGGAGGGTGACTGGGAGGATGAAGATTGGGAAGATATGGAATACAGCGATGCGGAGGAGGGAATGAATTCTTCCATCGACGGTCAGGGCAATATGGCTGCCGGAGCGGAGATGCAGGCGTTACCGACTCCGAACTATTCCGTTCAGGATATCCTCATGCAGGAGCAGGGGAGTTTGCAATTTCGCCAAGAGCAGCGAGCGGCTCAAAATAAGGGCAAAGTAGAGAAAGATTGGTAATGCGGCTTTCAGGTATAGTGTGGCTGTTTTTGTTCTCGATCTTTGGGTTGAGTGCGCAGGATGCGGAGCCCGGCGGGTTAAAAGACGCTTCGGTAGAGATGGAGCTTGATTCCGGATCTTTCTTTACCGATATGGCGGTGAGTATTCGTTTCGAATTTCCGGAAGTCGTTACAGAGGTCCCCGGGACAGGTGACAGCCATTCGCAGATCGCTGTTTTATCGATTGAAGTATTGGAAGATGAGGGGAAATCCGAGGCGACCGTTCGGTTAATGCCACGTCAAACCGGCGTGGTCGTGATTCCGCCCTTTGAGTTTCAGTCGGAAACGACGCTATATCGCAGTTTGTCCCGGCAGATCCTGGTTTCGGAGCCTTCGGTGAGTGACGCGATGAGCTTCTCCATGGTTCCCGCCAAAAGGTCGGTCTACGAGGGCGAGCCGCTGAGGATTGATGTGACGTGGACAGCCGATTTTGAGACCAACCAGATCAGGTCGCTACACTGTTTTCCGGAACTGTTCTCCCGACAGGATGCCCGCATCGTGATACCTCGTTGCACCGCGCCGGAAGAAGAACAAATCGGGCTTCCTTTCGGCGGGCGGCGCATTGTGGGGCATCGTTTGGTTCCGAAAAATGAGGATGGGGAGCCGACGGGAAAATTCGGGTCGGTGACTTTCCCTATCTATGTCAAATTTGATGAACCGGGAAAAGTTGTGTTACCTCCAACCCGACTCGAGATCGCTCACCTCAAAGCGCCGGGGGATGCTCTGGCTCCTTATGCCGTATTTTTCAATAACGGACTTTTCGAGCCGCGCACCGCTCTGGAAGCCTTCGACCGTTATTATGCGGAGATCCCGGCAGAGACGATCGAAGTGCGGGCTCTCCCGGTTGAAAATCGAAGCGAATACTTCAGTGGGCTTTTTACCCCCGTCTCGATTTCGGTCTCACTACAGCAAAGTCAAATAGAGGTAGGGGAGGTGATCGAAGCTGATATCGTGGTTCACTCGGAAGCTCCTCATGGCATGTTGGAACTACCCGAACTCGGCGTGCAGCGCAGCCTTCGGGCAGGGTTCCGGGCGGGAAGCGAGTATGGCCGCACCTGGCTTGAAAACGGAACCGGGTTTCTCGGGCGGATTCGGGCGTTATCGGCGGATGTGACTGCTTTTCCGTCGCTCAAATTTCAGGTATTTGATCCGGATTCGGGGCAGTATCGATCTATTCAAACCGAAGCCCAGCCACTAACCGTGAATCCCCGTGACGGGCAGCGTTTTTTTGATATGCGAAGTCTCGCACCGGAGTCCACTTTTACGAATCAACCCGAAGGAGTCTGGCAAAATGCCAAACCTGATACCATGAGCGACCTAATCAACTCAATCATCGGCCTGCTGGCTGACTACCTGTGGCTTTGGCTCCTGCCGGGGCCAATTGCCTATTTCATTCTTTTGCCGAAGGTTAAAGAGTGGCGGAAGCGGGCAACTGATGAGACGTATCGGCGACAGGCGGAAGCCTACGAAGCGTTTTCCAAAATACCGGAGGGCACCACTGCGAAGTGGGAGGCGTTTGTGAGCTTTCTTGCCACGGGGTTTGCGATGCCCGGAAGTGCCTGGACACCGGGGGACAGCGCGAGTCGTCTTCGCAAAATCGGCGTGGATCCGGCGGATATCGACTTGATTCTTTCAACCCATGAAAAAATGGATGCGGCGGATTTCTCAACCCGGAAAACCGGTGATGAGCTGCCGGGGTTAGATGGCCTTGCGGCGCGCTTGTTTGATAGTTTTAAGAAGATGACTATGCTTATTTTGGCGGTCGGTTTGCTATTTCCCGCGATTTCCTCAGCAACCGATTGGGATGAGGCTGAGGTGCTTTTTGAAAAGGCGATAGCATCTCCTCCCGGCGAATCAGTTACGGAGTCTTTGTATACTCAGGCTGCCTTGAAGTTTGAAGCGTCAGCGAACGGTGGGTCCCGTCGTGGTGCTTCGTGGTTCAATGCGGGGAACGCCTGGTTCAAGGCCGGGGAGATGGGGCGCGCTATCAGTTGTTATCGTCAGGCCCGGATCTATCGTCCCTTTGATGAAACGATAGCTGACAATCTTCTTGCCGCTCGAGCCCTGGCGGTTGATGTAGTTGATGACTCCGGGGAATTTTCAGTGAAAACGATACCGGTTCGCTGGCTCTGTGCGATGTTAGTGATTGGAACCTGGTTTTTTGTCGGGGTATTGCTACTACATATTCGCTACCGGTCCTGGATCAGTTTGGCGGGCGTGGTAGCGATTTCGATCGGGTTGCTGAGTATTTTGGTTACGACCTGGACCGCAGCCGCTCATTCCGGGAAAGAGGGCGTCGTGGTAGTGGGAAGTATTTACGGACGCAAGGGACCGGCCTACAGTTACGAAAGGGCTTTTAACGAGCCGCTGCACGACGGTCTGGAGTTTGAGATTCTGGAGGAACGTAAGCAATGGCTTCAGGTCCTGATCGGCGGGAATAAAAAATGCTGGATCCCGGCAGATCAAGTCAGACTGATTCGGAATACCCGTTCCTGAGCGGAGCGTGTAGTTTATCGCGTCACCCGACTTGCGACGCGATTGTACCCTGTACAATTTGGGATTGTACAGGGTACAAAATTGAAAGTAACGACTTAACGGTTACTCAGCTTTTCGGTGGAGGAAGGCGTCGGACGTTACCAAAGATGTGATTAGAGCTTTCATGCTTCCATCATTGTCCCGGTAAGCTTTGTGGGCCTCCTGAAGAACCGGGGCATCGTTGAGCGTTTCGTTTCGTCCCATCCAGAACCGGAAAGCGTGGCGGACAAAGACTTGTTCGACCCGTTCGCTTTCGGCGAGTTTTTGAATCATATCGAGAGCGTTTTCGACGGGGCCATCGAGATTCGGGTCGCCGGAATCGATGATCTCGCCGCTGGTGTCGACCGGTTCGGATAACTCGGTGGTTCGGAAAATCCCTGCGTGATTATACATTTCAAACGGGAGGCCGAGTGGGTCCATTTTTTCGTGACAGGTCCAGCAGTATTTCTCCCGGGTGACGCGCATCCGCGAGCGGAGAGTGGTATTTGGCTCGTCGGGTAACATGGCGTCGACTGTGATAGGTACATCGGGAACGCCGCCGCCGAGAAGGCGCTCGCGGACCCAGCGTCCGCGGAGGATGGCGTGGTTATCCATCGCGTCGGAGTGCGACACGAGCCAGGACGGCTGGGTGAGAATGCCCATGCGCTCGCCTTCGGGAGCCGTGGCGAGAACTCGATCGGGTTTCATGGATCCGCTCCCGAAAGAGGGGCGGCTTACCCGGGCGTAAATTTTCGGCCCGGACAGGTTTGCCTCGGCCACTTCCACATTGGCGCCACCTCCCCGGTTTCTTTCTTTTTTCGCGTTTGCGATCTTCTTTTTTAAGCTTTGCAGTGCTTTTTCCTTTTGGACGAGGGTTCTAGCGAGTTTTTTATCGTCCGGGTTTTCCTTCGCTTTGGCGACCAGTTCGTCGAGCTCGGCTTTCGCCGTTTTCAGTTCCGCCGCATCCTTTTCCTCCTGTTCCTGCTGCGCTTTCTTTTTCGCCGCGATCGCAATTTTTCTTTCCTCATCGGTGTGTTTCCGGCCGAAGTAGGTATTGTCATTCTTTGTCGCAACCACCTTTTGAGTTGTGAGTAATTCCTTTAGTACATTTTTGTCTTCTTCAAGGATCAGTTCGATGAGGCGGTCGGTGCTGGCAGTCGCATCGAACATCGCACGGTAGTGAGATTCGCCCCTCGACCGGACGCCGGTGGCGGAGAGTGCCTTTTCATCTTTGCAAATATACCCGCCCAGATCGTGATCGAAGAAATCGCGGAAGAAGCGCAGGATCCGGGGCTTGCGGATTGCGTCGTCGGCGAGCATCCGGGTGATTTCCCGATTCACATCTTCCCGGGTTCGCATTTTGCCGCTCACGATGGCTTCGCGGAGTTTCTGATCCGGTTTGATGTAGCGAAGCGCGTGGTTCACAGCCAAACCGAGTTCCCAGTCCTGCAGCATGATGCGTCCATATTCATCGGCTTTCCCGGTTTCGACGAGCTCGGGGCGGAACAGTGCATCCCTATCGAGGAAGATCGAGGAAAGTCCCATAAAGGCACCGTCTTCTCTACCGATCTTGGCAATCGTGTCCTTAACCATGACGAGGTAGTCATTGGATTCTTTAGTGGAGGGGGGGCGAAAGGTGAGCGCTTCAAAAAGAAAATCGACCGCAGCCCGGAGACGTTCATCCGTAAATTCGGATTCCTTCATCAAATCATATACCGGGGTCAGGGGGCGGACGACTTTTGTGTTGTAGACGAGGGCGGTGGGGAGACCTCGAATATCGCCTTCCATCTTATAGGAGTTAGGGTCGTCAGTGATTTGTTCGGGATTGGCGATACTGAGCGGGCCGTAGGCCATATAGCGGAGGATGTTCTCCGCCATACCGAGAATCTGGGTCGCTTCCGCGCTGTTCACAGTATAGAAATCAGGGTAATTCTCGAGGCCGTGGTGTCGGGCGGAGGCGAGAACTACGGGAACGCTTTTTACCGAAGTGGCGTAGGCGACCGTTCCGCCTTGCCATTTGATGATCCGGTCGGTTCCGAAGTATAGTTTCAGTTCGCCACCGTGGTTAGTGGGGACGACATCGCCGCGGGTGCGGACGCCGGGTTTTTCAGGATCAAATGCCGGCTCGGTATTGATCAGTTCATTGAGTCGAGTGATATGTTCCTGAGGGGTGACCCGCCAGATCCGGGCAGGAGAGGAAGTGGGTTCGAGTTTGATGCCTTCAGGCAGAGGACCAAAGAGCAGATTGTGGTCGATAAAGTTGCCTTTATGCGGGTCGAGGTGGGCGTGGAATCCGCCTTTGTCCTTCATCACCTCTTTGAGTTCGTCGACGATCCGATCGGAAAACTGGAGTCGTTCGATCGTCTCCGGTTGATCCTTTTTCTTCGGCGGCATTTCCCCGAGGGCAACCTGAGCCCAAACCGATTTCCAGACCGCTGCATTGGTTTCGTCGGCAGGACCGAGATCCAGAAGATTCAGATCGCCTTTGGTGGACTCATCGTCATGACATTCGTAGCAGTGATTCTCGAGGAAGGTCACGGCGAAATTTTCGAAATCTCCGTGAACCGGCTGGCCCGGTGTGTAGGTGTCATCAGCGGAGTGGACTGACGGGATAAGGAAATAACAGATCGTCACTGCGAGGGTGACCGGGTGAAACGTGCTTTTGCAGCTGATCATGGTTCTAAGTCGGTGAAATTTACAATAGGACAGAAACTTGTCTTTTACCGTTATTGAGGACGGTGCATTTACCCGGAGGCGTTCATTGCGTTGTTCTAATTTCGGTTTGCGGGTTTGAACCAGGGCACGAATCCCCAAAGGCGGATTCAAACGAAACTGGCCTTTCATGAAGTCATTGGCATAGCAGGGCTTAAAACCCGTGGTTCGAGGCCGTCGGAAAACACGGGGTTCATACCCGTGCCACCCTAGGCCAATACCTCGCGCAACGGTCCGTTTCCGGAGTCGTATTTCGCAGCCATCTTGTCGGTCATATTGAACCGGTCCACTTCAACTCCGGTGGATCGCAGGATGGAGGTGTAAAGCGCGTTGATGGGTCGCTTGCCGTCGAGCTGGGTGAAACATCCGGTTTTGAATGCTCCGTTGCAATTGCCGAGAAGCATCACCGGCCAGTTGGCTCCACTGGTGTGTTGTTTGTCGGCGTTGTTACTGGTGTAGACGATCAGGGTGTTGTCCATCATGGTACCGCTACCTTCGGGCACGCTTTCCAGCTCTTCCATGAGCTTGACCAGCATTCGGCTGTTGTATTGGCGAATTTTGACCCAGATCGGATTGTCCGGCTGCTCCATGTGTCCCAGATTGTGGCCCTGTTTTTCAATGCCGAGTCCTTTCCACGCGCCGAAAATTTCGCCGCGGCCTGAACCAATCGTGAGCACACTGGTGGTGCCGGATTTAAGAGCAGAAATTCCGAGGTCAAGCAGGGTGTCGTGCCAATCAGTTTCGAACTGAGGTTTGGTGTATCGCTCGTCCACCTCGGGCGCAAAATGTTTGAGATGATCGGAAACGTTGCCGAGGCGCTCGCGCAGACCGTTCATGTCGTTAAAACCCTGAACAAATTCGCCGTAACGCTGTTTGTCGCTCATCGGTAGCGCTTCTCCCTTGGCCGCCGCCATTTTTTCGATGCGGTCGAGCATGCCGGAGCGGGCTTCGTGCTGATTCCGGATATCGCCCTGGGAAATGCCCCCGTAGAGCATCTGATAAAGGTGATTCGGATTGGAATGCATGAAGATCGGTTTCCCCGCACCACGAGCCGATAAATTGGCTACAGTGGGTTTTGCGGTCATATTTTCCATGGAATCCATACCGATACAGAGATGCGGCAGAAGCGTTTCGGGAAGAACCTTACTCAGTTCGTAGTCGATCGTGGAGGCACTCGGTGGCACTCCGTCACTTCCCCTATACCCTCCGAGGGCTCCGAAAAAGGCACTGTGCGACGGGCTGGTGTGTTTCCCGTGCAATCCATTGATGATATGAAGCTTATCCTTGAAAGGTTCAAGCGCGGCAATCGGTTCGGGTAACACAGCTTTTGCCAGCGAACCGCTGCTGTTCATCCCCACCGGGATACAGGTCGCCGGGTCAAAACCCTGGTTTTGCATGAAAAAGATCACCCGTTTCGGTCCTCCGCTGGATGCGGCTGATGCAGCGCGGCTGATTTCGGGAAACATCGAAGAACCAATGGCGGCTCCAAAGCCCGCTGCGATCGTTTGTAAGGATTTTCTGCGACTGATCATTGAGTAGGAAAACAAGGTTTAAAATGACGGGAAACTGACGAAAGTTTCGTTATCTCAAAATTAACGCAACTGGCGCATCTACAGGTGTGAGTTAATGATATTTATGGGAATAGGTGGCATTCAGGCCACGACTCTGACCTTCCGGCCCGGTGATCGGGAGAGCAGGACGCAGGCCAATTTTAACGCCAGATCATCATGACGATGGCGACAAGCGCAAAACCTGCGGCAACAAAATCGCGGCGCCCGAGCCGTTCACTGGCGGCACCTCCGAAGCGGATAAATTTGAGCATCGCACCGGTGGGGCAGCCGTACCGGCAATAAGCGCGGTTGATAAACAGGGAGGCGATCAGTCCGATCACTGCGATCGTCAAGGTGGCCCAACCCGCCACCCGAAAGACAAAGCCGTCGAAGGGCTCCAGACCGACCAGACTGAATGGAAGATGCCCCATCGCTATGATCAGACACCAGAGCAGGAGGAGGGTGGGCAGGGCGCTGAGAATTTTCTCCAGCCGACCTTTTACCGCAATCTTCCAGGGCGTCTTCTTACCCAGCCAGTCCTGAGCGGCTCCGTAGGGACAGAGATGAGTGCAGTAGGCTTGTTTCCCCGTGAAAATCGGAGCGAGAAGCGCGGCTGCGGTCAAAAAGACGAGGCCCGGAGCCACACTCCAGGCAACCCCGCTCCGCGACCAGCCGACCAGAAGTGCCTGCGAAAGCATGTCTGCATTGATGAACCCGAGATAGAGAATCAATACGCCTTGAAAAGCAAAGCGAAGCTTCCGGTTTCCTTTCAGGCGGGTCATCGCGATGATAATCCCGAACAGGGCAACGAGAATAGTTCCAACGTCCCTGACTCTCAGAGAAATGAGGGGCGGTGGTGGCGTAGGTTCCTGTATCTTCGTAACTTCGCGGGCGCTGAGGATGAGGCCTTCGGTGACATTTACGCTGGTTTTGGTAGCTCCGGATACCACATCGATACCGGACTCCACGATATCGATTTCTGAAATTTGCTGTAGTTCAAATCCTTTAAAGGTATTAAAAAAGTATTCGTCTTCGTCGAGTAGTTTGACGTAGGGCTCGTTGTCATAGGTATCCCGGATCGCGAGGCCGATTACGAGCTGGCTGGGATCCATTACGATCAGTACATCGGTGGGGCCCTGATAACCCATCATATCATCAGAGTGAGGCGCGGTTCTCGTCGCGTGGCCGATCAATTCGCCGGAGGTATCTTTGACCGCAAAGAGGTAGGGCTGTTTTTCCCGGGCTTCGAGAGTAGCGGCGCCCTCGAGGAAAGGGGTGATTTCGGAAATAGAGATTTCTTTGGGGAAACGCGGCGTTCGTTTGCCTCCTCCAAACCGGGTTGAAATACCATCGGCGATGGCGACGCTGCTTAACGTAGCGCCGGAGACAGTATGGAATTCTTTTTTATCAGCGGCTTTCCGGGTTGTTAGTTGATTCCATTGTTTGAGGAAAGTGTCGTCGGTTTTGACCTTTTTAAGATGCTCTTTGGTATCGTCGCTTTGGAGAACTTTTATCCCGAGAATTTTTCTGGAGGGATCGAGGGCGACCAGAGTGTTGGTTGGTCCAGAAAACCCATTGATGTCATCGGCATCGGGAGACGTCTGGATGACGTGACCTAGCTTATTACCCTCCGCATCGAGCACATTCTGACCACCGTGACCGGGGTCCCAGTCGCTGAGGCTGGCGGCATCGGGGTAGAAACTCAGGATTTCGGCCGTCGATATCTCCTGCACGAGGCCGCCGTGTCGTTGAGCAAGAAACCAGGAATGCTGCTGACGAATCATGAAGAGAAGGAATATGAAGATTCCAACCCGATAAGCATGGAGCAGCCAGCGGCGATAGGATTTAGCGGGTTTTGCGGGTGAGGTGGTCATCCGTAAGCAGAGGTCGAAAGTTCTACTCGCTCACCGGGAAATAGGCAAGCGCACTATCACGTCCGGTATTTTTCACGATTCGCGTGCGTTGAGGTCTGTCTCTTTTCGCCTTAGATCCCTGCCATGAAATACGTTTGCTATTTTTCAGCCGTCCTGATGACCGTACTTTTGACGGCGCAGGAGGCGATTATGGAATCCGCCCGCGAAATCCCGGTCGCTTACGATGTCGATGTGGTTGTGGTAGGCGGAACCACGGGAGCGATCACGGCGGCGGTCGAGGCGGCGGAACAGGGCGCATCGGTGTTTCTCGCAGCCCCGCGGCCTTATTTGGGTGAAGATGTCGCCGGAACGTTGCGGCTCTGGCTGGAAAAGGACGTCAAACCGGAGAGTGATCTGGAAAAGGCGCTCTTTGTCCGGAAGGATCTGATCGAAAAATTCCCCAACCGTCTGCCGTTCACCTATGAGGCGGACCAGACCCCTTCGAAAAAGCACGCCGATCCCGGTAATAAATTACTTTCCGACAGCCGGTGGCATTACGCCGTTAACCAATCGGTCCAGTTCGATGACGACGTCACGATAATCGCAGACCTGGGGCAGATGGCACGGGTGAAGGATATTCACTTGATGAGTTTTCATCGCAGTGGCGATTTTGAAGTCGGGGAAGTGGAAGTGTGGACGTCGCCGAATGGGAAGCTTTGGCGATCACTTGGTAAAGTGGAGGATCGGGAGATTTTCGACGGCAGTGATGCGGTGGTTCAGTGGGATCTTGAAGTCAAGCAACCCTGTCGCTATGTGAAACTTTCCGCCCGGAAACCGGAAGGGGGGAGCCGGATGCTGCTCGGTGAGCTTTTGATCATTGAAGACAGCAAAGTAAAGGTGGAAACCACCGAAAACATCCTGCCCGCTACACCGATGCAGGCAAAGATCGCACTGGACGATGCGTTGCTCGCTGCCGGAGTCCAGTATCTCTACGGTTCGATGGTGACGGATATCCTCGTCGATGAAACGAATCAGCCCGCCGGGATCGTGATGGCAAACCGGGCCGGTCGTCAGGCCGTCCGTGCCAAGGTTGTGATCGACGCCACGACCCGCGCCACCGCAGCCCGGGCCGCAGGTGCTGAATTTGCTCCCTTTCCCGCTGGAAAACATACCTTCCGCCGGATCGTTTCCGGAGGCACCGCAAAAAGTGGCGAGGGCATTTCCGTCGAAACCGCTGATGTGAAGTTTTACTCTCAGGAAGGGGCTCACGATGTATTTCTCTATGACCTCGAAATCGACATGCCCGATAACAGTCCGGCTTCCTTTGCCCGGGCCGAAGTGTTGGCCCGCGAATTGACGTTTGATGTCGCACTGGTTGATGAATCTGATGTGCTCTATCAAATTCCGCCTGATCCGGTCGTCGCAAAAACTCCCGGGAAGACCCCGGAAGTCAGTTTGGGAAATCTTCAGCCTGCCGGTTTGGATCGGTTTTATATACTGAGCGGTTGTGCCGATGTGCCCCGCGAGGCAGCGGCTGAGTTGATGCATCCGCTCAATTTGATGCGTCTCGGAAAACAGGTCGGAGCTGCCGCTGCCGAGTTAGCAAAAGCAACAGAGCTCTCCGGAGCTGTGGTCGTAAAAGGAACCCCGGTAGGGGATGCCAAATCTCATGGCGAAGTGCGCGAATTTCTCAATGGAACGCGGCCGACCCACGCTCCTTCCGAGACGGTTCACTCAGCGGAACGCTCAATTCCGGTGCTGGGAAGTTACGATGTCGTCGTTGCCGGTGGGGGAACCGGAGGCGCGCCTGCCGGTATTGGCGCCGGGCGAAAAGGAGCTTCAACTTTAGTCGTCGAATACCAGGATCACCTCGGCGGAGTGGGAACCGTCGGATTGATATCCAGTTACTATCACGGCTACCGCAAAGGTTTCACCGCAGAAGTCGATAAAACGATCCGGGAAATGGGTGGGCCGAAGCGCAAAGGTGGCTGGAACCCGGTGGCAAAACGCGAGTTGTGGAGAAATGAAAATACCAGTGCAGGAACCGATATCTGGTACTCGACCTTTGCGAGTGGTGCCCTGGTCGAAGATGGTAAAGTGATCGGCATCATCGTAACCACGCCTCAGGGCAGGGGGGCGGTTCTCGCCAAAGCGGTGGTCGACTCCACCGGTAACTCTGATATAGCAGTGGCCGCCGGAGCTGATTTTATTACAACATCCGCCGAGCACGTTGCGATGCAGGGAACCGGACTCTCCCCGCGCCAGCTGGGAACCGGTTACAAAAATACCGACTACTCCTTTGCTGACGAATCTGATCCGGTCGACCAATGGCGGATGATCGTGGCGGCCCGGCAAAAATACCGGAGCAGCTACGACCTATCCACGTTTATCGATAGTCGGGAGCGTCGCAGAATTGTAGGTGACGCATTTGTCAGTCCGGTAGATATCATCAATCAAAGAACCTGGCACGACACTATTTCTCTACATCAAAGTAACTTCGATACTCATGGTTACACGGTTGATCCCGTCTTTATGATCAACTTTCCCGACAAAAAAGATATGATCGCCAATGTGCCTTATCGAGCGCTTTTGCCTAAAGGACTCGACGGCATTATCGTGACTGGTCTGGGAATGAGCGCCCACCGCGATTCCATGCCGATTCTGAGAATGCAGCCTTGTATTCAGAACCAGGGTTACGCCGCAGGAGTAGCTGCCGCCACGATTGCCGAGCAGAATATCCCGATGCGATCCCTTGATATCAAAGCGCTCCAGAAGCATCTCGTAGAGATTGATTCGCTACCGGAGGAAGTATTGGAAGCCACCGAAGCTAAAGAAGTTTCCGATGAAACCATTCAGGCCGCTGTGGAATCGGTCGTCAATGAATACCGGGGATTGGCTACCTTGCTTTCTGAGGACGAGCGGGCGGTTCCCATGCTGGTGAAAGCCTTTCAGAAAGCCGATAGCGACGAGGACAAGTTGGTCTACGCCAATATTCTCGGTATGCTCGGGGACAGCACCGGGGCAAAAGTGTTGGCCAGAGAAATCTCCAGTCAGGATTGGGACGAAGGTTGGAACTTTCGCGGTATGGGTCAGTTTGGGGGAAGTATCTCCAGGCTCGATTCCCATATCATCGCCCTCGGTAAATCCGGCGATGCTAAAACCGCGCTTCCCGTAATTTTTGAGAAGATGAAAACGCTCGATGCGAGTAAAGAATTCTCTCATCATCGCGCGGTTTCACTGGCACTCGAATCACTACGCGATCCCTCCGGAGCGAAAGCGCTCGCAGAAGTTCTCGCAAAGGATGGTATGACCGGCTACGAGATCACCGAAATTGAAGAAAGCAAACGTCAGGAGCAGCGCTCCGAGCCCCTCCGCGAAATCATTCTCGCCCGCGCCCTCTATCGCTGCGGCGACCACAACGGAGTCGGCGAAAGCATCCTCAAAAAATACGAGCAGGACCTCCGCGCCCTCTTCGCCCAACACGCCCACGCGATTCTGAAAGAGTAGAGGATTCCTTCAGTAGGAGCCAGATCGTCCAAAGCGCGTCGCTACTGTAGCAAAGCCCTTTGGGCGTTTCCCCATCGCTGTTTATAGGTTGAAAGCGAGATAACAGGTAGCGAATTCGGGTTGCGTTTCATTTCAGTGCTGAGTTCCTCAACCGCGAGGTCAACGACTTCCGTTCCCATTGATTTTGCAATCTCCCGCATTAACTCATCCTGGTCTTCCTCGGTAAATCAATCGCCAGCGGCAGGACTTCAGGTAAACTCATCAAAGAAAATGCGCCCCTGTTTTTCAAATTCAAACGGGACTTGTCCCTTCCGCATCCAGTCCCGCTACTAGGTTAGTACCTTGTCCTTCCGGGATTCGATCAAGAGCTCTAAACGCCAGTTTTTAGTCTTTCTCAGCGCCGATGGGCCCACTCTGGCGCAGTCGTCAGTTTCCGTTAACACGCCTCTTCCGATCGCTCACGAAGAATCCAATTCAGGAATCCGTCGGTACTCTCCTTGTGCTTACATTTACCTTATCGACTAATTGCGTGGAATTTAGAAGACTTTTTTAAATCCTAAATTAGAGTTCGCTAATCTTTAAATATGCTAAATACGTGACAATTAATTGACCTTAATGAAATCCATAAAAAAATTGGAAATTCTCAAGTTTCGAGGGTTCCGGGATACTGAAATTGAGTTGGGAAGCCGTCTTACAGCGATAGCAGGGCAAAACGGATCTCAGAAATCAACGATTTTAGGGATTTTAAGTCAGCCTTTTACCATACCGAAGGGAAATCCACTGTTCGGCGAGAAACCTCTGACGGGTGGGGATTATCGTTCAGCATTTGGAGATAAGTTTAAACTCTCGCCTGATTTTGATGTGGCTTATGATCATGAGTGGACAATAAACTATCTAGATAATGGTAAGGAAAAATCCGAGACATTCGAGAGTATACACCGAGATAAAAAAAGAGGTTTGATACGGTTTTGGAAAAAAGATGATGACAGGAAGGGGGGAAGTTACATTGTCCATCCGGTGATTTTCCTTAGTCTTAACAGGTTGTTTCCATTGGGTGAGGAAAAAGGGCTTTCTGTTGGCGCACAAGAAATAACATCAGACGAAATTCTGTTTTGCCAAGAATGGCACAACAGAATTCTTTTAATTGATGAACCAATTCAGGAAGTTTCGTAAGCACCAAAACAAGGGCATCTAGCGAAAACCTGAACTTCCGTCATATCAT
>JARGPI010000028.1 GCA_029213005.1 Verrucomicrobiales bacterium | reverse complement strand
CAGTGCTCTCTCCGAAGCCCGATTTTTAAGGTGCGAAATGTCTGACAGGGTACAATCTCCAGTTACCCGGCAATCCATTGCGCCAAGACAAAACTATACCGGAAATAACAGTCTTGTTCCTGCTCTTAATCTTGCTCTTGTTCTATCACATTCGGAACAAGAACAAGATTAAGAGCAGGAGCAAGAGTTTCGGTGATAGAGAGTGCAATACCGAATTATACATTGCCCGTACTATCACCCTTTAAGTTTCGCCACAAAAAAAGGGCTGCCATTGCCAGCAGCCCTTTCAAATCAATTCGTATCAGTCGGACAGACTAAATATCTCCGTAGCGACCGGACATTTTAGTGAAGCAAACGGACTGACAGGGCATGTTCCAGAATTTCTTGAGAACGTCGTCGACCCGGGTCACGGAAAAGGATATTCCGGTCATTTCCTGACAGGTGACCAGTGGCCCAACTACCACATCGTGGATATTGATACCGCGACTGTTGAAGTAATCTTTCGCAGCGCGAAGACAGATCAAACACTCCATCATTGTGGTTGCTCCGAGGGAGTTCACCACCAAAACGATATCGTCCCCTTCGGTCAAAGGAGCCACGTCTTCGTCGTCTTCGAAATCTTTGACAATCATGTCGAGCATCTTCGGAGTGAGCTCGTCAGCTGTCGTCATCGGAATTTCGCCAACACCGGGCTCTCCGTGAATTCCCATCCCGAGACCGATTTTATCTTCGTCGATCTGGAAAGTTGGTTTGCCGGTAGCAGGAATTGAACCGGGTGACATGGAAACCCCTACGGAACGGGTTTCAAGCGAGGCTTTGATCGCTACCTTCTCAAGTTCTTCCAGATTCGGAGCCATTTGCGATGCCGCTCCTACCAGTTTCACAATCGGTACCAAACCGGCGATTCCGCGGCGATTCCCTTTCTGGGTCGGAGGCGCGGAACAAACATCATCATTGATCAACACAGTGCGCACGTCGATGTCCTCATCTTCGGCAAGCTCGGCGCCGATGTCGAAATTCATCACATCGCCCGCATAGTTTCCGTAGAGGTAGAGCACGCCGTTCCCCCGGTTGACGGCTTCGGTCGCTTCGAAAACGATATTCGGTGGGGGTGCGGCAAAAATATCGCCACAAGCAGCACCATCCGCGAGATTGCGACCGACCAATCCGTGATAAATCGGCTCATGACCGGCACCACCGCCGACGAGCAAAGCCACCTTGTTATCGGGGATCTGATTTTTCACGATTGAGCGTGTCCCGACCTTGCGACACTCCCCGTTATAGGCTTCGACGAGCCCTTCCAGTAGTTCATCCGCTACTTTCAGCGGGTCGTTGATTAATTTTTTCTGAACACTCATTGCCTTCGTTCTAATCCCACAACTTGTCTCAAAGATTCAAACCAAATACAACCGTATAATGATGTCGAATCAGGAAAAAAAAGTGCAGATAACGGCAGATCGCCTGCCTCCTAGACCTCTGCAAGCGCTCGATCCAGCACTTCGATCATAAAATCGGCATCCTCCCGGGAGAGACACATCGGTGGCTTGATCCGAAGCGTGTTGCCTGCCAGTCCACCTTTCCCGATGAGCAATCCAAGCTCTTTGGCCCGATTCCACACCCGGACACACTCCGCGGAAGCCGGCTCTTTGGTGGTCAAATCCTTGACCAGCTCAACTCCCAGCATCAACCCGAGGCCACGGACATTTCCGATCAACGTGTGTTTTTCCTGCAGTTCACAAAGCCGTTTCAGGAGATGCTCCCCTATCTGCGCGGAATTGGCCTGAAGCCCGTCGTTATCGATGGTTTCGATCACGGTCCGCCCGATTCGCGAGACCAGAGGGTTTCCCCCGTAGGTGTTAAAATGGATATGCGACTTCAGCGAACTCGCAATTTCCGGTGTCGTCACCACGGCCGCGAGCGGGAACCCGTTCCCGATTCCCTTCGCCATTACGACAATGTCAGGAACCACATCCTGAGTTTCAAAACCCCAGTAGTGCGAACCGGTCCGCCCGAACCCTGACTGAACTTCATCGGCGATACAAACGCCGCCGTGAGCCCGCACGATTTCGTAGGATTTTTTGAGATATCCCTCGGGGAAAACCACCGCCCCCCCGACTCCCTGAATCGATTCTGCGATATACCCGGCGATACGCCCCGGAGTCGCAAATTCAATCAACTGATGTACATCTTCCGCGTAAGCAGTGGCCGGATCGGGATGACCGACAAACGGCCCGCGATAGGGATCCGGGTTCAGCGCGTGATGGATCCCGAAACCCTGCGGCGTCGGAAATTTCCAGGTTCCATGAGCGGTCAAGCCCATTGTCGACTGAGATCCGCCGTGGTAGGCATTCCGCAGCGCAATCATATCGTAATTGCCGGTGTGGAGGCGCGCCATGAGCAGCGCCAGGTCATTGGCCTCCGATCCGGAGTTTACGAAATAACAGACACTGAGATTCCCCGGTAGTTTATCAGCCAGCGCTTTTCCATAGAGCGCCACTTCCTGATTCGCATAGATCGTCGTGGTATGCACCAGAGTGTCCATCTGGTCGTGGGCCGCAGCAAGAATCGCGGGATGAGAGTGCCCGCAGCTTACCGTAACGATACCGGCAAACCCATCGAGGTAGCGCCGCCCCGTCTCATCATAGACATACTGCATCTTCCCCTCGACTAACATCAACGGCTCGTCGTAGTAGGTCATCAGCGCCGGAGTTAAGTGCTTATGCCTCAACTCGAAAACCTCGTCCCGAGACAGTCCGGTGTAAGGCCTCGGCTCGTGATCAAACGGGGGGATCTGCGGTAAAGGTATACTCATATTATCAAGGTGCGGTCAATTCGCCATAGGTCTCAGGGCGACGGTCCCGGAAAAACTGCCAGATATCGCGAACCTCTCTGATTTGATCGAGATCCAGATCCGCAATCAGCAATTCGTCCTTGTCCCGACACGCTACCGCAACCATTTCGCCCCGGGGGTTACAGAAGTAGGATTGCCCGTAGAACTCCCCGATTTCCCAGGGCTTCTCAGTTCCAACCCGGTTAATGGCACCGATAAAATAGCCGTTTGCGACACAGTGCGCGGGCTGTTCAATCTTCCAGAGATATTCACTTAAGCCCGCTACGGTAGCCGACGGGTTGAACACGATCTCGGCCCCGTTCAGCGCGAGCGCCCGGGCTCCCTCCGGGAAATGGCGGTCATAGCAAATATACACCCCGACTTTCCCTACTGCGGTATCAAAAACCGGATACCCCAGATTGCCGGGTCGGAAATAAAACTTTTCCCAGAATCCGGGATTGCACTGCGGGATATGATTTTTCCGATACTTCCCGAGAAAGGTTCCATCCGCATCGATTACCGACGCCGTGTTGTAGTAAATACCATCAATCGTGACTTCGTAGATCGGAACGATCAAAACCATACTGTGTTTTTTCGCCAACTCGCACATCAATTGAGTCGTTGGACCATCGGGAATTTGCTCCGTAATGGAATACCACCGCGGATCCTGCTCGGCACAAAAATAAGGACCGTAAAACAACTCCTGTAGACAAAGGACTTGAACGCCTTTTTTCGCCGCCTCCTCGATCAGCGGAATGTGCTTTTCGATCATCGCATTTTTGATGATCGCGGGATCTTCGGAACCGGAGTGAGTTGAGGTCGATTGAATCAGTGCGGATTTGATAATTCTAGCCATAGCGCACCTTTATTTTGGTCCCAAAACGGCTTTTTAGAAAGCTTTTTCGTTTTGATTGGCAAAAGCGGTGATTCCCCTTTCTTCGTCGCTTCCCGGGATCGCATTATCGAGCAAAAGGGCCAGGAAAGCACCCACCGCCATACCGGATGAACCGATCGTAGTCACGATACTCGCAAGCCACTCCAGAGAAGCCGGGAATAACGCAGTGATAGCCGCCGCATTGGGTCCAACATACTCAGGCAGAGAAATCCCCATAAAAATGGCGAATCCGATAATGAACAGATTGCGGGACGAATTCAGATCCACAAACTGCAAATTCGAAAGCCCGACACCACCCACCATCGCAAACATCACACAATACATGCCGCCAACCACCGGTTGAGGAATCGAGGCAAAAATCGCCCCGAATTTTCCGAAAACCGCCAGTCCGATCATCAAAACCGCCGCCGCCTGAATGACCCGTCGACTGCCCACCCGGGTCAAACCGATCGCCCCGATATTTTCGCTGTAGGAAGTGGTGCCGTTTCCGGTCCCGAAAATCCCCGCGATCAAACAACCGATTCCTTCGAACCCGATCCCCCGGTTTACGGTGGCAGAGGTGGGGTGAGGCGCTTCCGACATTCGTGCAGCCGCGTAATAGTCGCCTGTCGACTCGATCATACTCGCAATATATCCGGCAAACATCCCCACCGCTGCGGCGAGACTGAAGGTCGGCATCCCCCACTGAAACGGATAAGGAATCCGCACCCAGGGCGCATCCTGCACTGCGGCAAAGCTCACATGCGAAGCATGCCCTTCAGGAAAAAGACCGGTCTGCGTTCCGATGATCGCAACCACCCAGGCTCCGACGAGGCCAAGCAAAATCGGAAAGAGCCGGAAAAGCTTTCCATGGCGGCTCAGAATCTGGCTGAACACGATCAAAAGCAGTATCGTCAGTCCCCCGATCCCCCAGTGGTGCCCTGCCTCGGGAGCACCGAATTTAAAGAGCGCCATGCCGATCAGAGCAATGGTCGGCGCGATCGTCACCGGAGTGATATAACGGAGCATTTTCCCCATCAAACCGGAAAACCCGATCGCCATCTCGAAAAAGGCTCCAATGATGATGGCGCCCTGCACCTCCTGCATTTTCACCTCGAATCCCTGATTTTTCAGCGAAGCCATCCCGCAGATCGCGATAGCCGGTCCCAGGAAAGAGAAAGTCCCACCCTGAACGATCGGCAACCGGTTCCCGAAAGTGGTCTGGAGCAGTGTGCAGATCCCGCTCACAAAAAACATAGTGCTGATCAGGGCCGCCAACTGGATCGCATCGGCCCCGAGAGCGTCCTTAAGGATAAAAGGGATCGCAACCGTCGATCCAAACATCGTTAAATAATGCTGAAACCCCAGCAGCAGGGAAGTCCCCAGCGGCGGTTTGTCTTCGATCGTATAAAGCATGTCGCGACCCATTCGACCATTGTCGCGGAAAGCCGGATCGTGTAAAGAGAGAGATTCGATCGCGGAGCGGTCATTCGTAGAAACGTCCTTTGGACGTTCCCCATCCCCCCGACCAGAACCGATGAAACAGACGCCCAAAGGGCGTCCCCACTCCGTAGCAATGTCCTTTGGACGTTCCCAATGCAGGAGCACTCAGCCACCGAAGAACCTCCAAAGGAGGTTGCTACCCATCGCAGGTTCCGAAACGTTCAGCAAACACATCCTTTGTGCCAAAGTGATTTCTCGAAAAAATCAGAATGCGCGTGAGAAGCTACAGACTTTATAGATAGTTTTAACCACTGAATTGCCTTTCACCGCACTAAATACGACCGAGCAAGCGGTCCAGTGAATCAGAGGTTTGATAGATCAATGCCTCAGGATAGTGGGCATAGGGATGAAAATACTCAAAGGTGAGATAGCCATCGTAGCCCGTCTTATCCAACTCGGAAATCACCGCCGGCCAGTTGGTCGTTCCGTCCAATAACGGGCGGAAACACTCGAGCGAGTGGTCGGTTCCTTTTTTAGTGAATTCCTTGAGATGTATATTTTTCGTCCGGCTCCCCAGAATCCTCGCCCAGTGTTCGGGAAACTGGTACTCCATGATATTTCCGGTATCAAAATGCACCTTGAGTCTTTCACTACTGAAATGATCGACAAAGGCGTTCATCTCCATCGGTGTCATCAGGTAACCGTTGAAAAAGATATTCTCAATATTCATTGAGACGTTGAGCTTTTCGGCGGTGGGTAGCAGTTTACCTATCGCTTCGAGGGCTCGCTGATCACAGACATCGTTTGCGACCGGTTCGTGATCGTCCCGCCAGGGAATATGCACCGCGCCGGGAACGACGAGGAGATTCTCGACTCCCAGATCGTGCGCGGCCTGAGTCATCTTAGCGGCGAGTTCCAGCCCGCGACTTCGTTTCTTTTCATCATTACTGGTCAGAGGGTAAGGCCAGAATAAAAACGAACACAATCCACTGATCTCGATACCGATATCGTCCGCCATTTTCCGGATTTTGGTATACTCCGCCGTTCCTGATTTGGGCGAAAGGTCATTGTCGAAATCATAGTTCAATTCGATGCCGTCAAAACCGGCGTCTTTTGCCAACTGAAAACACTCCCGCAGATTCATCCGGTCGGGATAAGGAAACGCCCACTGATTGATCGATTTTTTCATACGATCATAGCGAGTCGTAGAAGCACGACGGTCATCCGGTTTTGTCTCCGGCGCCTTTCCATCAGCCCCCGAAACGGCAGACGTCGACGCGGCTGCCGCGGCACCGATCGCTGCAGATCGGATCACATTTCGCCGGGAGACCGACGCTCCGGGCCTGGGGTGAAGAAATTCCGGATTTTCCATCTCTCAGGCAATCATGTTTTGCCCGCTTCGGAAATGAAAAAATCAGACGAGTTCCCGCATCCCGCGAAGTTGCCTTCGGAAGAAGGGGGATTGAGGTTATCCTCCATTCCTTTCTTGACGGAAAGCCGCTAGCGCCGATTTTATCGGCCATTTTAATTCGCAACTTTTATGGCTTCTAAAAAGACCACCAAACCTGCGCATCGTCAGTTTTCTTCACCGATGCTCGACGGGCCGGACCGTGCCCCGAGTCGGGCGATGCTTTTTCCTGTTGGATTCAAAAACGAGGACTTCAAAAAGTCGATTGTCGGAGTGGCATCCACCTGGAGCATGGTGACGCCATGTAACATGCACATCGACAAGCTGGCAAAAGAATCCTGCAAAGGGGTCGACGCCGCCGGCGGAAAATCGATCGAATTCAATACCATTACGATCTCCGATGGTATCTCAATGGGAACCGAAGGGATGAAATACTCTTTGGTAAGCCGTGAAGTTATCGCCGACTCAATCGAAACCGTGGTCGGCTGCGAAGGGATGGACGGAGTCGTCGCGATCGGCGGATGTGATAAAAATATGCCGGCCTGTGTGATGGCAATGGCCCGGATGAACCGACCCGCTGTGTTCGTATACGGCGGAACGATCAAGCCAGGTTGCCACGACGGCAAAGACGTTGATATCGTTTCCGTTTTTGAAGCGGTTGGGCAGCACAGCGCCGGAAAGATCGACGACAAAGAACTCGACGGAGTTACCGCCACGGCGATTCCCGGACCCGGGTCCTGCGGTGGGATGTACACGGCAAACACCATGGCCAGTGCGATCGAAGCACTCGGGATGAGCCTTCCCAACAGTTCGGCACAGGCCGCCATCAGCGATGAAAAGATGATGGACTGCTTCGACGCCGGAGCTGCGGTGATGAATTTGATCAATAACGATATCCGTCCGCGCGATATCATGACGAAGAAAGCTTTTGAGAACGCGATAACCGTTGTCACCGCTCTCGGCGGATCAACCAACGCGGTTCTTCACCTTCTCGCGATCGCATCAGCAGCAGGTGTTAAACTTTCGATCGATGACTTTACAAGAATCGGAAAGAAAACGCCGCTCCTCGCCGATCTCAAGCCGAGCGGTAAAAACGTGATGATGAAGCTGGTTGAAATCGGTGGGACGCTTCCGCTGATGAAGATGTTGCTCAACGAAGGCCTCCTTCACGGCGATTGCCTCACCGTCACCGGGAAGACGCTCGCCCAGAACCTGAGTAAGGTGAAGGCAAGCTATCCCAAAGACCAAACCATCATCCGCAACTTCGATGATCCGATCAAAAAAGACGGTCACCTCGTGATTCTCTACGGAAACCTCGCTCCGGAAGGCGCCGTTGCGAAACTCACCGGCAAAGAAGGTCTCCATTTCGAAGGGAAAGCCCGCGTTTTTGATTCCGAGGAAGCATCAATGAAAGCGATTCTCGGCGGAAAAATCAAAAAAGGCGACGTGGTTGTGATTCGCCGCGAAGGCCCCAAAGGCGGGCCCGGAATGCGCGAGATGCTCGGACCCACCGGTGCGATCATGGGAGCCGGACTGGGAAATGACGTTGCGTTGATCACCGACGGACGTTTCTCCGGCGGCAGTCATGGATTTGTGATCGGCCATATCACTCCGGAGGCTCACGTCGGTGGACCACTCGCACTGGTTAAGAACGGAGACAAAATTCTGATCGATGCCGAAAACCGCGAGATCACCCTGCAAGTCAGCGATGCAGAACTCAAAGAAAGAAAAGAGAACTGGAAGCAGCCTAAACCGCGCTATACGAGAGGCGTTCTCGCGAAATACGCAAAACTCGTCAGTTCCGCTTCCACCGGAGCGGTGACTGATAACGACTGCGATTAACGCAGATTTTCAAACAGCACCCTGCCGGGTTATCGATCCGGCAGGGTCGCATTACATTCGCGAATTCACCGCTCTTTTTTGCCAGCTTGGAAATCCTTTCGGATCCCTCTACTATCATTAGTCCAGATCGGACCACACGGCAAATTCGTTTCCGCTCGGATCTTCAAAATGGAAGCGACGCCCGCCGGGGAATGAGAAGATCGGCTTTGCGATTTTACCACCCGCTTCAACTATCTTTACCTGTGTCGACTCGAGATCGCTACTATAGAAAACGATCAATGCGCTTCCTGTGTCAGTCGATGCGACCTGATCCGGTTTAAAGAATCCGCCATCGAGACCTTCGTCGGAGAACGCGGTGTACTCATCCCCATAATCGACAAAACTCCACCCAAACGCCTCTTGGAAAAATTCTTTAGTCGCCGCTATATCTGTAGCCGGAAACTCCACATAGTTGATCTTTTCGTGGCGATTCATAAGTATCAAAACAGACTACTCGTCTTTTTCTAACAACAGATTGAGCAACTCTTTGAAGTCGCTGAGCCGGATCGTGTTAATATCGGAATTCCGGATGTCGGGCGGAAGGCTTGAGATTAACTTTAACGCCTGCTCGAGGTAAAAAATCGCCAGTGATCTCGCCGTTTGATCTTCGCTATCGAGACACAGGGACGCTTTCTGATAAGCATCGGCCAAACCGATTTTCAACTCGGCATCGTAGGGACGCCGCGCAATGATCTGGTCGCGCAATTTTATCTCATTCCGAAACAGCAACAGCGCCTTGTCTTTCTCTCCCCGGTCCAGTTCGATCTGTCCGAGAAAGTGAGTCGCCGCGAGATAGTGATTCCGGGCTTCCTCAGTCAAGGTTGGCGAAGCACTACTGATTTGATCTGCCATCGTCGCCAAATCGCTGAACGCTGTGAAAGCCCCTTTCAAATCGCCGTTCTGGTACTCAATTTCACCCATCCGCGAGAGAATCGGCATGATTTCCCGCTGATAGTTGATCATTTCCTTCTCGGAAACTTCATTGGTGGACTCACTGAGAATCCGGGCAATCTCATCGAGTGTTTCCACTGCCTTTTTCTCCTCACCCGTTTTCTGGTAAAGATTGGCCAGCGCCAGATAATTCCGGCTG
Organism: Verrucomicrobiales bacterium; assembly: GCA_029213005.1. Taxonomy (GTDB): domain Bacteria; phylum Verrucomicrobiota; class Verrucomicrobiia; order Verrucomicrobiales; family DEV007; genus Arctic95D-9. The sequence goes on along the minus strand of JARGPI010000028.1, from coordinate 85,731 downwards.
AACTCACGAATGTTCTGCATCGTGGTTTCCGACTCCGATTCAGCAAAATCCTTGAGTCGCCACTCTTTGGCCTTCAAAAAACTCTCTTCCGCAGCCTTGTAGTCCCCCTGCTGTTCGTGGATCCGGCCGATCTGCATCAGATCACGGGCTGCGAGCACTCCGAGGTAATGCCCGCCAAGCTGCGAACGGATCTCGTAGGATTTTTCGTATTTGTCGAGCGCTTCATCCAGATTCCCCCGCTCTAGCGCCTGACGCCCCCGCAGGGAGGCGGTCTGGGCAGAAAATCGCAAAGTGGTCTCGGATCGCTGGTTTTTGGGGAGATTCGCCAAAAAGGTTTCGGAGTGATCGGCAATCAGGGAGTAAAGTTTGTTGGCATCAGCCCCGGAAAATTCCCCCTGGTTTAGTTCGTCGATAATAATCAGCGCGAGCTGCTCGGCCTGTTTTCCCGAAACCATCGCCTCTTCACTGGCATCTTTCGCCCGGCGGGCCTGAATAAAGGCAAAAATCGTCGCCCAGATTGCGGCGATCAAAAGCAGGGCGAAAACCGCATTGAGCCGACGGGCCCGACGTGCAACCCGATAGTGGTCACGCTCCTGAATCCGGTTCCAAACCTCCCGCATATCAGCAGGGCGCTCGGCCGGATCGAGGGACAGGCACTGCTCGATCAATTCTTTACGCACCGAGGGAATGTAGAAATTGTCCGGCCAGGTGATTTCCTCAACCGCTTCCACCATGTTGGCGAGATTTTCCCCGTCGAGCTTATTCCCCGTCTCCGCCATGGTCGCCTCGATCGTGGCTTCCGTCAGGGTCGCTTCGGGGTCATAGCTACCCCCTTCCACCGAGGAGAGGCTCTGCAACCGCGGCAAATCGCCGGTCAACAGCTTGTAAGCCACCACTCCGAAACTGTAAACGTCCCACTTGAATCCTTTGCCGTTTGCGGAATCACTGGGAGACCGCAGCTGTTCCGGGCTGGCGTAGAGAGGCGTCCCGACCGGCTCAAACCCTGCTGCGGCCAGTCCCCGGCTCTGCCCGAAATCACAGATTTTGATGTGATGCGGCGTCTCATCGGTCAAAAGAATGTTCGAAGGCTTCAAGTCGCAGTGCACGATGTGATGGCGGTGCAGGTAGGAAACGGCATCCGCAATTTCCCGAATCAGCCGCCAGGCCTCCTTGTAATCGACATGCCCGCAGAGTCTTTCCAACGTCCGCGTCTCCCAACTTCCGTCAGGAAGGTGATCCGCGTGAATCCCCATCGTATAATAGGGGGGATCGTGGAGCAGATCAAAATCGTGGAGCGTCACAATCCCATTATGCTCAGCCACTTTCGAAAGTTTCTCCAACTCGCGGGCCATCGTCACGATATCAACCGCGCCGGGCCGGAAAACCTTCAGAGCCCGGTCCGAAAGACTTCGGTACGTGGCACGGTAAACCGTTCCAAACGTCCCGTCCCCCAGCGAAGGGAGATGGATTTGGTAATCCTTAATCTTAATATGGTCAGGTTCAGACACCGCCTGTTTGGAAAGTTTTAAACGCCAATCGTTCAATCATTTTTCAGGCCAACTATAACCCGATCCACAAGATTGATGCGTCGCTTTTTCTAAGGGATTTGTCACCCTTTTTACAGCTTAATCACGACTTTTTGACTTTGTCTCCTTTCCCGGACCGTCATTTGAGCCAAATCCCGTGGTAAAACGCAGCGCCAAGCCGATCGCCGGATTTGTCGCGAGAAAAATGCTTTCGATTTTGAAGCTGTGCGGATCTGTGGCAAGAGTCCTCTGAAACGTATGAGAAGAACACTATTGGGAGCTGTGCTTTTAAGCGCAGCTCTATTATCGCAACTGAAAGCTGAACCGAAAGTCTCGGGCAGGCCCATCACGATCCGCGCCATAGAGGGGCTCCAGTTTGATCCTCCGCGCAGCAAAATGGACCCGGGTCAAACCGTCCTGTTTCGCTTCCTGAACCGCGATCCCAGTGATCAGCCACACAACTTTATCATCATCAAACCGGGAAGTCTGGAGGCGATTCAGAAAGCGTCACTGCAAATCGACGCCGATTCGATCACCCGTGGTTACATTCCGGAACACGAAGCGGTGCTCGCCTCAACCAAACTGCTCATCGCGGACCAGTCCGAGGAGTTCATTTTCACCGCACCGGAGGAACCGGGCATTTATCACTACGTCTGCACTTACCCCGGCCACTCGATGGTGATGTATGGCGCGCTGTATGTCGGGCAAAAATACGGCAGCATCGAAAAAGATCAGAATATCCCCCAGTTTGCCAGAGACCGGGCGGTCCGACTTGCCGAGGCAAAAAAAGCCGTGACCCGCCCCAAAGTGAGACGGCTGTTTATGAAGGAGGTCGGCCCTGCTGCGATTGCGGTGGCACTGGAAAACGACATGAATTACTGCTGGGATGCCGGCAACTGTCGCTTGCGATATACCTGGTCCGGCGACTTCATTGACGAGGGAGACACCTCTCGATCCAACGGGAACCGCCAGGCGGGCATCAAAGGAGAGAAGTTCTGGGACGGCTCCGGGAACGAGCTCACTTACACGATCAAATTTGATGATCCCGAAGTAAAACCCGACTTTAAAGGCTACCGCTTAATCGACGGTAAACCTGAATTCAAATACACCATCGGAGGACTCGAAGTCACTGAATTCATCACCAGCACACCTGACGGTATCGAAAACCATATCAATGTAGCCAACGCAAAAGAGCCGGTTAAAATCTATACCAAAGGCAATATAGCCGCCAGCGCCGGGAAGCGCGAAGGTGACTACCTCGTCGTGGAACCGGGCGACGCAACCGAACTGAAACTTACCATCTCAGCCAAATAATTTTAATGAAAACGTGCCTCACTATTTTTTCTCTTACCCTTCTGGCATGGGGTATTTCCTCTGCCCAACATCCCGCCCTTAAGGTCGACTCCATCCGGATCGATCCCGGCAAAGACCGGCAGGTTGGTGGAATCGACATTCTGCCCAATGGTAAAATCGCCGCAGCTTTTCATGACGGGGAAGTCCGCATCTACGATCCTGCTACAGAAACCTGGTCCATTTTTGCTTCGGGACTACATGAACCGCTCGGCCTCGTTGCTGAGGGGAACGATAGCGTCACCGTCGTGCAGCGCCCCGAACTGACCAGGATCACAGATACCGATGGCGACGGAGTCGCTGACAGCTACGAAACGATTTGCGACGACTTCGGGTTGAGCGGGAACTATCATGAGTTCGCCTTCGGTCCACTCAAAGATAAAGAGGGAAACTACTTTGTGTCTCTCAACGTCGCCTCCAACGGCGCTCCGGTTCGCGAAGAAATCCGCGGCGAATGGCTTAACCTAGGCCTGCCCCGCGAGGATTTTTATGTATCGAAAGAGGAATGGAAAGACGGCGTAAAAATCAAAGCCGGGAGAATGTATTCCCGGGTTCCCTATCGCGGCTGGGTGGTAAAGATCGACGGAAAGAACGGGGAGATGACACCTTGGGCCTCCGGCTTCCGTTCCCCGAACGGCCTCGGGTTTGATGCAAGCGGCAAACTATATGTTTCGGACAACCAGGGCGATTGGCTGGGCACCAGTAAACTTCATCATGTCGAGAAAGGTAAATTTTACGGCCACCCCGCCAGCCTTCCCTGGACCGAAGGCTACAATGGTCCGAACCCGCTGGAAATCCCGGTAGCTGAACTGGAAAAGATGAGAACGCCGGCCGCAGTCTGGTTCACTCAAAGCACCATCGCCAACTCTCCCACGCAACCTGTGCTGATCCCGGAAGGATTCGGCAAATTCGGCGGGCAGATGCTCATCGGCGAAATGAACAAGTCCCGCATCATCCGTCTCCTGCTAGAGGAAGTCAATGGAGTCACCCAGGGCGCCTGCACTCCCTTTCTTGACGGCCACGGCCTCGATATGGGGATAAACCGACTGGTCTTCGATAAAGAGAGCCGACTCATTGCAGGCAGTTCCCATCTCTCCTGGCCCGGAGGGGAAGGTATGGCGACGATCACCTTCCATGGCGAAAAAACCTATCAGGACATCCAGGCGATCAACATTACTTCCAGCGGGTTTGAAGTCACCTTTCTAGAGCCGATTACAGATCCCGCCAGTTTAAAAGAAGTCACCTTGAATCGCTATACCTTCGACTACCATGAAAGCTACGGTTCCAGTCAGATCGATAAAGAAGACCTGGAGCTAAAGTTCTCTCCTTTGGACGATTCGGGCAAGCAGTTCGCTATCGAGCTAGCTGCGTCTCACAAAAAGGACTTTTGCTACGAATTCAACTTCCCCATGGCGTACAATCCCCTGCTCTGCTACACCGTGCGCGAGATCCCTGAAGGCGATACGGCCAGCCTGCCGGCAACCGATGATCCCGACGATGATTATGGCTGGGTAAACCTGCTGAAAAACGACAGCCTCGCCCTGTGGCGCAACGGTTCGAAGACCAGTCGCAACAAACACCCCGACGTAGGCGAATTGTGGTCCGTGAAGGATGGTGTTCTCTCACTGGATAAAAGTAAGAAAGGTCGAGGCGGCCATATCATTACAAAGCAGGATGATTACTTCAATTTCGAGTTGCAGTTCGAATTCATGATCAGCAAAGGCGGAAACAGCGGTGTAAAATACCGCGTCAACGAGCAAACGGTCGGTTTGGAATATCAGGTGTTTGATGATAAGAGTTCAAAAGTCACCAAAAACACGGTCGCCGCGCTATATAATCTGAAAGCTCCCACAGCGGAAAGCAAAGCCAAAAAGCCCGGCAAGGAATGGAATACCGGCCGGATCATAGCAGTAGGTAAATCCCTCAAGCATTGGCTCAACGGCGATTTGGTCATGGAAATTGAATTTGGCTCCGATGAATGGAAAGAAGCCGTTGCGAATAGCAAATTCAAAGACGAATCCGGGTTTGCCTCAAAGCCCGGCCCGATCCTGCTTCAGGATCATGGCGATGACGTGAAGTATAGAAATCTCAGGATTCGTAAGATCATGAGTACCGAATAGTGGGCTCTTAATTCGATGACTGTACCCTGTACACTCTAAAACTGTACAGGGTACAAAGCATAAAAAACCCCGACACTCATTCCCCGGTTTTTTCAGGCAACAGGTAGATCAAAATCGTCCCGATGAGTCCGGTGAACGCAGCCAGAAATAGAATGCCGGGATAGTTTTTCTCCTTCAAGGCTCTCCGGTATCCTATGAGATAGGGCGGGAGCGAAGCAATCAGCGGAATCCAGGCAAGTAACTCCTGCCAGACTGGCGATTCGCCGTCCAGAGCCGTCACCACCCCGCCTCCAATGAGCTGAAGAACGACTCCTAACGTAACCAGTTGGAGGCCTGTCCAGTTTGATTTCGATTCATCCACCGGTCACACTTCCCCGTGCGGGCCTGACGATCAATCTAAAAACACTAGTAACGAAAGATTGCAGCCAGCGCGACTCCAGAAGGAAGCTCATTTCGATCGGTATGATGGACTCTACCACCTGTCCTAACGGTAGTGAGAACTGCCCGCTCGACGAGATCTTCGCTCCGTTTGCCGGATTCACCGTCCTTCTCCAGCTCGACGCTGTTGCTCTCCGCTTCGTAAACTCCGTATTGCGAAGAACCTTTAGTCACATACAGGGTATCGATCCGACCGGTTTCAGCTCCTTTGACGATTTCCCTTAGATCGGTCGTTCCGTTGCCCCGATTGATCTGACTCTCGAGATTTTTCAGGGACTCGTTATGGGCCTTCACTGCGCGGGCTTCCACCGCTTCCAGCATTTTCGCCTTCAATTTATCGTCGCTCAAATCGGTGGAGTTAAATACAATAGCTTCGTCCAGCAAGTGAGGGTAAGAGTTCACCGGACGGTAGTGCCCGATCTCAGTCTCGAGACCGAAGAGAAGTAGAGGAACCTCACGGTCTGGAAAATTGCTCGCCAAATCGTGATTCACCATCTCAAAGAATCGTCTGATTTTTTTCTGGCGAGTTTCATCGCCAGTGATTCCGTGGCCGTGATACATCGTATTCTGCGGAGATCCTCCGGTCGCTGACTCCGCGGTGTGATGCTGGAGACTTTTCTCAGGGTCATCATACCGCATTGCTTCATCGAGACTGGTCGGCACATTTTCCAGCGCGATTTCCCGGGCGCACCATCTCGATACGTCAAAAAGACGGGTTTTGTTCAGGTCGAGCACCAATACATAAAGCCGGTTCTCATCAGTAAGGGGAAGCAGGCGACCAAGACTGGGCCGTGGCCCTACATGCACGAAGGGATCGAGCGAAAACGGAGTCTGGATAGCGGTGACTTTGCCGTTATCAGCGACAATCATTACGAGGCCTTTGTCCTGATGTTGCCAAAATTCCTCGGTGGAATCGTCAAGAAACGAAAGGTCGCGCAACATCTTCCCGATTCGCCCATGTTCCCGCTCGTCTTCGGACAGCTTTTCCGTCGCTTCATGGAGAGCGTTCTTAAAGACGATGTGATTTTTCCGGGTTTCGGCGCCTTTCACTTCCATCGGTAGAAAGAGGGTGGCCACGGTTACGCTCTCATCGGTAAGATTCTGTAGTTCTTCGAATTTATCGCTCGAAAGAGAATTAAGGGGTTTGATTTCAAATTCAGATATCGTTTCAGGCAATTTTTCCATAATCAGATTTAAATCGCAGGAAGCATACCGCAGACGGCTATGGGCTTAGAGCTCTCAGAAGCCGCAAAACAGCGATGGATTCGGTTGCCCTCTGCTGCTCACACGGGCTTGAAGCTCGGGCAAACTGCGACAGAACCTATGCATTTTGCATAACTTCTGAGGTAGGGTGAATCGGTTCGCCATGGTCTTGGCATTTATTGTGCAAAGGATAGAGCTATGACTGATTTGAAGCACAAAGTAACCATAGAGAAAGTTGAAAGAGTCGCTCCCGATATTCTACATTTCACGACCGAAAGGCCCAACAACTACGAAGTGGTCCCGGGGCATGCGGTAATGCTGGGCATCCCGGATTCCGGGCAGAGTCCGGGCCCTTTTTCACCGACAAGCAGCCCGGACGATCCCTATCTGGAGTTCTATATAAAAATCTATCGCCAGAGAGACGGGTTAACCGATCAGATCGAGGAGTGCAAGCCCGGCAGTTTACTTGAGATTTCGGATCACTTCGGGAAGATCGATTACAAAGGCGAAGGGGCATTCTTCGCGGCCGGGACGGGAATCACTCCGTTTCTGGCGCTCTTAAGGCACCTGAAACGCCAGAACATAGCTGCGGGAAACGAGCTGTATTACTCCGAGAAGAAACGCGTGGAGTTAATTCAGGAGGAGGAGTTCCGGGAGATTCTCGGTGACAACGCTCATTTCATCCTGACCGAGAATGAGTTCGATCCAAGACGCATCGATGCGGAGTTTCTGGAGGAACACATCACAGTGGATGCCGCAAAAATGTTCTATATCTGCGGCCCGCTGGAGTTCGAAGATGAAGTTGCTGATTGGTTGAGGGCGAGGGATGTTGATGGCTCCCGAATTATCCGGGAAGACCGGTAAGGTCACTTGGCCATCTCGTTAACCCCTTCGGTAAACAACCCGCCAGTGGCGATCGTTGTCAGGGTCTCATTGGCGGCACTTTCCTCTTCGAGAGTCTCGTCCAGCAGGTAGAAATCCCGGTCGTATCCCAACTCTTCAGCAAAAGCCCGGGCGGTGCCGTAGGCGGCGATTTCATAGTGTTTAAGAAGTTGCGCAGCGACGATCAATCCTGCATCAACAGCGTTGCCTGCCATATTTTCCATCAGGATTTCACCTTCCTCCACGATGCCCTTCACCGCGCGGCAAGTCTGCTTTCGGGAAGTGCCGCCGTGAGTATCCATAATTTCGTTCACTCTCCCGAGTTGGGCTCTGGTTTCGTCGAGGTGAGTGGTCAGTGCTGACTTGAGGTTCTCACATCCTGCCAGTTCAATCATTCTCGGAAATACGTTGATGATCTGAGTTTCCGCACTGTATAGATCCTCGATTTGGTAGAGATATAGTTGGTGAAGATTTGTTATCATATAAAATTCAAAAAAGCAGGAAGGATACCGGCATACCCCCCCCGATTTATCACGGTTTGAGTGGTCACAACCCTTGCAAAACGCCACCTTCAAACTGCAGATCGCATCCTCGCCGCTCAGACTTTTCACAAGAAGCCGTTTCCCCCGGGTCAGGTTTCGCGTAATCTGATCAGAGAAGCTCAACACCTAAAATGGAAGATCTACTCGCAGCCCGATGGCAAATGGCGGTATCCCTCGGATTCCACATCATTTTCTCCTGTATCGCCATGGCGATGCCCTTTTTTATGGTAAGAGCCCAATTGCTGTGGAGTCGAACCAATAAGGAGGTCTATCGGGATCTCGCCCGACAGTGGGCGAAAGGCGTAGCGGTATTTTTCGCAGTGGGCGCGGTCTCCGGGACGGTACTATCGATGGAACTGGGATTGCTTTGGCCGGAATTTATGAGGCATGCCGGCCCAATCATCGGGATGCCGTTCTCTCTGGAAGGATTGGCGTTTTTCATCGAGGCAATCGCGCTCGCTTTTTTCCTTTATGGCGAGGGCAAGGTCTCTCACCCCGTCCGACTGGGCGCCGGGATCGTCGTCGGGGTGATGGGCATCATGTCCGGGGTGCTCGTCGTATCCGCGAACAGCTGGATGAACTCACCTACCGGATTTGACTGGGTCGACGGCAAGCCTGAAAACATCGATCCCTGGGCGGCGATGTTCAACCCGGGATGGTTCCATCAGGCGCTTCACATGTCGATCGCAGCGTTTGTCGCGACGGGATTTGCCGTAGTTGGCGTACATGCCTTTCAGCGACTCCGTCATCCCGACTCCGAATTCCACCGCAGAGCGATCGAGATTGTGATGCCCTTTGCGGTGGGCGCCACGCTGCTGCAGTTTGTGAGCGGCGATTTGATTGCCAAACAGGTGGCGCGCCTTCAGCCGGAAAAGCTCGCCGCAATGGAGGGCCAGTTCGAAACCTTAAAAAGCGCTCCGCTTCGCATCGGCGGCATCCCCAACGAAGCGGAACGGGTCACGCCCTATTCAATAGAGATTCCCGGTGGATTGAGCTTTCTCGCAACAGGAGACTTCAACGCCACGATCCCCGGGCTCGAAGCGTTTCCGGAGGAAAACTGGCCGCCCGTTGCGATAACTCACTATTCTTTTCAGATCATGGTCGGAATCGGCGTCCTCCTCGCGATGGTTTCGGTTGTGTGGATCTGGCAAAGATTTCGTCGACAGGAGTGGTTCACTGAAAAACCGATCTTCCTCTGGACATTGTTTGCATTGAGCCCGCTCGGCTTTATCGCGATAGAGGCCGGCTGGATAGTAACCGAGGTCGGCAGGCAACCGTGGATTATCTATCACATCATGCGCACGGAAGACGCCCTTACTTCGATGCCCGGACTTTCATGGATGTTCTATCTCATCGTAGTGATCTATCTGGTCTTGACGATCATCCTAATCGCACTGATGTCCGGAATGATACGGGCCATAAACAGAAAATATGATCGCTGATTTCTCCTTCATCATTCTGCTCGGGTATCTCGTCGGCTCGATTTGTCTTTACCTACTTCTCGGAGGGGCAGATTTTGGAGCCGGCATCATGGAATTCTACAGCCGCACAGTTGATCGCCATCAACGGGAAAAATTACCGACGACTCAGGCGATTAGTGCGGTATGGGAAGTGAACCACATCTGGTTGATTATAGCGATCGTGATTCTTTTTGTCGGATTTCCCCACGGCTATGCCGATATATCGATTCACCTGCATATCCCGGTTTTCCTGGTTTTAACGGGGATCGTTTTTCGGGGAGCCGCCTTTGCGTTTCGTTCTTACGACGTGGAACCCACCCCTTTTAAAGAAATGGCATACTCCTGGTGTTTTGCGCTGTCCAGCGTCCTGACACCATTCTGGTTCGGGGTGATCGCCGTTTCACTGTCTCAGCCGGTTGTCATTGCGGAAGGCGCCGATTTCTTTACCGCTTACGTCAATCCCTGGCTCGGCTGGAAGCAGTTGTTCGGCGGGGCGTTCCTTATTGTGGTTTGCGCCTGGATTTCGACTTCATTCCTCGCTATCGAAATCGACGACTTTCAGTTGATGGTAAGAATTAAGCGGTGGAAGACGGTCTTCCTCCTCGGAAGCGCGATACTGGGCATGGGCATCATGACGCTGCATTTTGATCGGCTAAACCTTCTACCCTCGGCATTGTCAGCCCTTGCTATGATACTGGCTGGACTGGTGACGTTTCGCGCTCAGGTCGGCAATCCATGGGTGACTCGTGTTGTGATTGGTGCCACGGTATCAACTCTCGTAGTCGCGTGGGCGAGTTGGCAATACCCCGATTTTCACCGGTGGCAGATAGCAGAGGGAGACGGACTCAGACTGATCGAGTCGGCAGCTCCCCGGGCAGTTCGACTGGCACTCGTTGGCGCCTTAACTGCCGGAGCGGTAATTCTATTTCCTGCGCTGGTTTGGATGTTCTCGGTTTTCAAACCGACAACAGCAAAATCTCTAGGACACAAGAAGTGAATTCAGAGAAGCGATGGTCGCGCAGAGGTAATAGATAATTGCGAGAATGATTGAGGTTAAGACAACGATGAACGTCAGGTTCGAAGTGTTTTGCTTTGTCATAGTTAATACACAGTTTTTTTGATAGCTCCTTTAATCGCATAACAAATGCCAAACCCCTTAATCAACTAAACTATTCACTTTTTTGAAAACGGGCGGCTGATTTTGTGCAAATTGCAATTCGTGGATTCGCAAATTGCAATTCGAAGGCTGTAAAAATCTTATGCCACCAGTGATTTTGATGATGCAATCCGCTACAGAATCGGATAGCGTTTTCCCTGTGAATCCTGAAGACTACCTCCGGCCGGGACTGGCTCTCGCCATCGGGCTTTTGATCGGAATGCAAAGAGAACGGGCCAATGAATATCCGGCCGGGCTTCGTACCTTTGCCTTGATTTCACTCTCCGGATATTTGGTCGGAATCCTCGCTGTTCAGTATACCGGTTGGATTATCGTGGCGGGGATGATCTTTCTCGGTTCCGCATTTGCAGTGGGGAATCTGATTGCAGCCCGCGACACGGAGGTGGATCACAGCGGAGGCATCACTTCCGAAGTTGCTGCGCTTTTAGTCTACGGTATCGGTGTCTACCTGGCGAATGCTGAGAATTCCCGCTCGCTTGCCGTTCTTCTCACCGGGGTGATAGCCCTGCTTCTGCATTATAAAAAATCGATGCACCGTTTTGTGAACGGTCTCGAAAAAAAGGACGTGCGGGCGATTATGCAGTTTGTGCTTATCACCCTGGTAATCCTGCCGGTGCTGCCCAATGAGGAGTTCGGCCCCTATGAAGTGGTGAATCCGTTTAAAGCCTGGTTAATGGTAGTACTGATCGTGGGAATCGGTCTCGCCGGCTTCCTTGTCTATCGTCTCGGCGGCAGTCGGGTGGGAACACTGCTGAGTGGTCTACTCGGTGGCCTGGTATCGAGCACGGCAACGACGGTTTCCGCTAGCCGTTTCGCAAAAGGAGTCAACGAGAGAGCGACAGCGGCAGCTCTGATTATCATGATCGCGTCGGCTATATCCGTACTCCGGGTTATATTTGAACTGGTCGCAGTGAATCGTCAAGACCTTGCAGTGACGGCGCCACCCCTGGTTGCCTTCCTCATCGTTTTTATTATTTTGACGGTGATTCTCTATTATCGCCGTTCTGATGAAATGATGGAAATCGATCCACCGGAAAACCCTGCGGAATTAAAGCCCGCAATCATTTTCGGGATTCTCTATATCGTCATTATTTTGTTAGTAGCGGCAGCCAAGGACCACTTCGGGCAGGCCGGTTTGTATGTCGTGGGAGTGATCTCGGGATTGACGGACGTGGATGCCATTACGCTATCGACTGCTCAGCTAATGAAGACAGACACCCTGGACGCCGCAACGGGCTGGAGGGTGATTTTGACAGCCGTTCTTGCCAATCTCGTTTTCAAAGGAGGGATCGTCGCTTTCCTTGGAGATAAGCAAGTGCTGAAAAAACTCGGTATCTGGTATGGAATCGCTTTTGCAGTCGGGCTGGCCATCATTTTCTTATGGCCGGGGAGTGATCTCTAGTGCATTTCGCAGCGCGAATTCTTGCAAATTGCATGCTTCTAAACCGACTTGGCAACCGGCAGAAGCGCTTTCAAAGGCTCAAAATTGACCTGTTTTGAATCGACATAATCCCGCGGGACGATCAAATGAGCACCGGAGGAGATGACTTCGACTTCGAACGGGGTTTCGCCGATGCTTTCGCCGTCAATTTCGAGCTTCATAGGTGGAGTCGCCTCGACCTTGATATGGGTGGCGCTGTAATATCTCAGCTCTTTTGAGCCATCGAACTTTTTGGTGATCAGCCGGTAGATCAAACGAAGCAGACCGAGGCGGTTTTTCATGGCAACTACGGCGAGATCGAGTTTACCATCGTGAGGGGAAACATTTTTGCCGATCGCAATCTTGGACTGATAGATTTCCCCAACGTTGATCACAGCAAGCGTATGGGCTCGAAACCGCTTCTCTTTCCCGTCGATTGTGACCCGGAACTGAGACCGCTTCAGGGTAAAAAAGTGTCGGATTCCAGAGATCACATAAGCGATGAAACCCAGATGATCCTTCATTTCCCGGTCGGCATCGTCGATCATCTCCGCGTCCCACCCGGCGCCTGCGAGGAGGGCAAAGTAGCGATTAAAATTTGGGAGATAGCCCGTGTCCATTTTGGTGACAACCCCGGTCTCCAGAGCCAGAGTCAGAGCCTTTTCCAGATCGGTGGGCACGCCGAGGGCGCGAGCAAGCAGATTGGCCGTTCCGAGCGGGATTTGACCGAGCGGGATATCGAGTTCGTTTTCGATCGCTCCCGACATCGCCTCCATCACCGTCCCGTCCCCGCCAGCCGCCAGTATGCGATCGTAGCCTTTTGCCTCCCGGGCCCAGTTCAGAGCATCCCCCTCGCCTTCTGTGATTTTCAGGTCGTAGGTGATCCCGAGGTCCGTGAGACGCTTCTCAATTTTAGCCAGCGCCTCATCGATATCACCCTGGCCGGAAACCGGGTTGACGATCACAAGAATTTTAGAAGGGACATCTTTCATCTATCCGCACCACTCCGCAGAATATGTGCCGCCACTCAGGCGCTGTGGTCGGAAACGTAGGCTCCCCGCTCCCCCATCGGCTCAGGTTCCCCCACGGTGGTATCCTTTGATGTCTCCATTTCCATCTCGGCATTGATTTTCGCACCTACGATGATGGCGACCGCAGAAAGATAAAGCCATAGCAGAAGCACCACGACTCCACCCAGCGAACCGTAGGTTTCGTTATATTTGCCGAAATTCGAGGTATATAGCGAAAATATCCATGAGGTAAAAATCCAGAGAACAGTGGCAACCACAGCTCCCGGGGAAATCCATCGCCATTTCGCGTCGCTCCGGTTTGGAGTCAGCCGGTAAACAATTGATATCCATAGCGCCACGAAGAAGAAGATCGCAGGCCACTTAACGATACGGATCCAGAGCGGCAAGTTCCCCCACCATACCAGCAGCGTCGTCGCGACAACAATCACTAAGGTGGTACCGGCAGTCAAACCAACGACGATCAACTTTCTTTTCAACAGACCGCGATCCTCTTCCTCGTCATACGCCAGATTCATCGCCACCATGATCGCCTTCATCGCCTTAGAACCACCCCACAGGGCGATAATAATAGCTATCAGAGAATGAATCCCGGCCGCGGTGTTCGCCGAGCTCAAATCAACGAGCTGTTCGCGGATCAAGTTCAGGGCATCGGGCGGGACAACGCCCTTCAGCTGATCCGCAATCGCTGTGGCGCGGTCCGGCCTCGTGAAAAAGCCGAAAATACTGACGACGGCCGACAACACTGGAACAACCGCCAGTAGCGTGTAGAAAGCCACCGCAGCCGCATTGAAACTCACCCGATCGTTTTTAACGCCTTCCCGGGTTCGATTTAGAATCCGTTTCCATTCCGCCCATTTGAATTCGGAAGGGCATTCGGCGCGCTGGCTGTCTCTTTTGAAGATCATGATGAATTAGCCGAACTTCGCAGGGAAGATGCCAACCGGTAAACCACAGCGCCGCGATACCGCCCCCGCAGTGGCAAATTGCAATCGCCTTCTTGCAATTTGTGAGGTCTCCGAACCATCCAATGAGTCGAATCCCGCATCCTACGGCATTTCGGAGCTTGGCGTGGTTGATGCAATTGACAAGTAGCCAGTAGAAAAAACTACACACTAACAACAACACAACTACATTATGAATACAGATCAACTCGAAGGAAACTGGCGCATTTTAAAAGGTAAGCTCAAGCAGAAATATGGAGAGCTTACCGATGACGATTTGGACTACGCAGAGGGACAGGAGGAGGAACTCTACGGACGCCTCCAGCGCCGCCTCGGTAAGTCCAAAGAGGAAGTCAAAAGGATTATTGACGATCTTTAATCGAAAGAACCAGGACCAATGCCCACCCCGGCCGCCATTTCCGGGGTGGGCTTTTTTGTACCCTGTACAGTCCCACACGGTACAGGGTGCAATTCTCCCGGCATAGAAAATTCGAAAACAATATAAAACGTTTGACCTCTAAGGATTACACCCTATTGCTTAAATTCTGAAAATTAATGTCAACCTGCTGATTTGAATCGAAATTATTGAAAAAAGCAGCGCACAAATTCAGATTTTAGCGTTACAGATACAATAGAATACAATTGCGAACGAATTCAGCTCCCCATTCAATCGCTACAACAAATAGAAAGACAAGGGGGACAAATGGCCACCAATTATATTGATCCTGAACAACTCTGTTACTACGTTCTTAAATGTGGGCAGGAAGAGACAAGCGGTCCATACTGTTACAACGAACTGTATTATCTGATTAAGCGCAATCTTCTCACTCCGATGGACTACGTGTTCTTTCCGGAATGGGAAGGCTGGAGACGGATCTCGGAAGTTTTTAATCCAACGGAAGAGATTGTAACGGAATTCTGCGTCGACGAGCAGGAAGAGGAGACTGCGAAGCAAGCGTTTAAGTTTGTAGATGAAAGGGCGGAAAAGGGCGAGGAGCTTTACTACATAGCCACTCAGCACCTGGTCGCATCAAAGATAACTACCTCAGTCCGGATTTCATTACCGAAATCAATCGTACTTACCAACTACCGGGCGTATTCACTCAGACCCAAACTGGGCGGCAGGCTCGACTATTACGAATTTCGATGGAACCTGGTATCACAGGGCATTATGAGACTCCACTCAGGCGCAGACCGGGGATCGTTCAACTTCGTTCTCCGGACCGCAGACTGGTTTGAGGTGTCGAAAATTCCCTACAACCAACTAATCCAACTTGAGACTCTGTCTAACGGGTTAATCCCGGAATATTACCACGAATCCAACAACTAGCGCCCAAATATCATCGTCCTGACGGAGAGATCCGGCAGAGGCGTTGATACATCTACGGGACCGCAGTTTCTTTCCCGGTCGGTTTGAAATGTTCCGATCAGCTTCATACCTTCGGGCGGAGGTATCGCCAAGGTGACTTCCCGGGGGGAATCGTTAACGGCCGCAACGACCGCGATAGTCTTATCGGGGCTCAGAAAAGCCGATAGTTTCAGCGGTTCAGGCGATTCAATCTGGACGCGCCGGTAACCCGGTTTCACAAATCCGGAGTATTGCCTGAAAGTATAGAACTTTCGGGTCCGCTCAAGAAATGGCTGACGGCCGTCGATCTGCTCTTCCTCGACCAATACCAGACCTTCGTCGCGATGTTTCGTGATCACGTTGGTATCGACTTCGTCTTTTGGAGCGGTGCTATAGACCAATCCCCACCACAGAAACGCATTTGCCTCCGCATCGACGAGGGTGGTGTGGATATATCGAGCGGCTTTGATCGCCTTTTCGTGCTCAGTCAGATCGGGGCGCCAGCCATAGGTATGCCAATCGGAACTGTTCCATTGGGATCCCGTCGTTTCAGTCATCCAGAGGCGCTTTTCGGGAAAGTGCTGACGACGCAAGCTTGAGAGGGCCCGGTTATTCTGCTCCAGCACTTCAATGTCGGTTTCCGACATCTCATCGTTGAAGCTGTCATACATGTGGTAGCTGATGATATCCACAGTCCGGGTCGTGAGTGCAGGAATAAATCGATCAATTTCTGAAGCCCGCGGTCCGATAAAGGCGAGGTCCGGAGCTACAATTTTAACGTCGTCCAGCCCCATTGCGTTGAATCCCGGCTGGAGGCGACTTTCAATAAAGGCGGCGAGACGTTCCGGATCCCAGCGACAGGTTTGAGTATCGGGATGCGACCAGTTCGCTTCGTTCTGCACGGAAACCGCTGTGACATTGATGCCCCAGTCGATGTATTGACGGGTTCGAGTCGCAATTTCAATCGCCCATGCGGTCTCCCGCTCCGGCTTGAGTTCATACTCGAACGCTCCGTCTCTTTCGACTTCCCTGAGCCAATATTCTCTACTGGTTCTCCGGTCCGACCGGGGTTGCCAGAAGGTTAAGAGCACCTCAAGTTTCGGATTAATTTTCATGACCCGCTCGAGGACCTCCCGGTTGTGCTCCGGATCACCCTCCGGAGAAACTTCTCCCTGAGCGCGGAGAATATTAGCGCTCAGGCCATTGATTGCTGTATTTAGCGCTTCGTCATCGGCATGGGTCCCCCAAAACGCAATGGAACCACCAAAGCCATCGATGGACTGCCTTAGAAAGTCGGGATGCAGATCCAGCTCCACCGTCATCTCGAGGGGGAAGCGTTCCTCCACTTTCTCCTCGGTCACGGCTTCCGGCACCGGTATCGCCTCCTGAATCCGCTCTTTTAATCTCAGCGTGGCTTCCTTGAGTTCTGCCGTGTAGCGAAAGTCATCGATCACATTACTCTCTTCCCCCGGGTCGCTAACCAGATCGGTCAAAACCCGGTGGGTAACATCTCCGGATTTGTCATGCCATTCGGTATACCGACATCGATCCGTTCTCAGACTATGTCCAATTGCCTGTTTCCCGGAAGGATTGGAACTGTAAGCGTCTGGCCGGTGACTCGCTTCGGAATCATCCAGCAAATGCTGGAAGCTTTTGCCCTGACAATGCGCCGGTATTTCGATACCCGCCAGATCGCATAGTGTGGGGTATAGATCGACCAGCTCCACCAGCTGATTTCTGGCGCCGGATTCAGCCTTCTCACCGGGAACTTTTACTATCAGTGGGACCCGGGTATCACATTCGAAATTCGAATCTTTACACCAACCGCTGTGTTCGCCCAGTTTCCAGCCATTATCACCCCAGAGAACGACAATCGTATTTTCCGCTAAGCCGCTTTGATGCAAAGACTCCATGACCTTGCCGAGACAGGCATCAACATAACTGGTTGCCGCGGCGTAACCGTGGAGTAATCGGCGATTCATCTCATCTGAGAAATCGAGAGGAGACTGACCTTCGAAGTCACTATACTTTCTAATTTCATCATTACCCTGCCGCGCGGCGAAAAGCGGATACCCCGGTGGGACTCCCCCGTTGGAAGGCATAGCGAATTGATCGCGATCGTATAGATCCCAGTATTTACGAGGCGCGACGAAGGGCAGATGCGGCTTGGAAAACCCGAGCGCCATGAAAAACGGGCGGGATGAATCTCCGGCCAGTTGTGAGATAATTTCGGAAGCTTTCAGAGCACGTTTCCCGTCGAGATAGGTATTATCCGATACATCGGCCACCTCAGTCGTCGGACCTCGGGGCGGTTCGAATTCGTCGCCCGCCCCATTTTCGAAGGCTTTCTTCAACGCTTCAAAACTTTCCAGAGTGACGTATTCCGGAGCATTCAGCTCGACCCACTCTTTCCAGTTTTCAGCGTCAGCATCACGACCCGATGTTTCGTAGTAGATTTTACCGAGCCCGACGGTGTGATAGCCGCTATTCCCGAAATGCTGATTGATCGTCAGTAAATCAGGATGTCGTTTGCGCCACCCTGAGATATGGAAACTCCGCTCTCCGGTAGCCGCCGGATAAAGCCCGCTCATGACAGAGAGGCGGGAAGCACCATCAACAGCCTGCTGGCAGTAGGCACGGTCAAATCTGACACCATCGGCGGCAAGTCGATCGATATGCGGCGTTTTCACCATCGATCCGTAAGCTCCCGCTTCAGGGCGCAAATCGTCGATCGCTATAAACAAAACATTTGGTTTCCCCGGATTGCTTTCCGTATAGGTCGGAAGCGGCGTTTCATCTTCGCGAGGACCAGTCTCTAGATATACCGGTTCGCTGAGATTCACCGAGGAGCCCCCCACCCGAATTCCATACCTGCCTTTTGGGAGGACCCGCTTGAGATCTGAATTATAGAAATAGAGATCATCCGCAAACAGTTTGATCGTGACCTGCCGACTCTCCCCGACATCGAGGGTAACCCTCTGAAAACCTTTCAACTCTAAAGCAGGTCGGGCAACCGGAAACCCTTCCCCGCTGACGTAGAGTTGCGCAACTTCCGCCCCGGCGCGGCTCCCGGTATTGGTGACCTCGAAACTGACTTCGACAATTCCGTCTTCGTGAATGGAATCTTTAGACAAGGTTGGATCGGAATACTCGAACCTGGTATAACTCAAGCCGAAGCCGAAGGGGTATTCAGCAGACGCCGGCGTATCAATATAGTCATGGAGCCGGGCAGAAGCAGCCTGATTGTAGTGAACAGGCAGCTGAGATACCGAATGCGGCCAGCTAACGGTCAATTTACCGGATGGATTGGTCCGACCGAAAAGAACCTCCGTCGCAGCGATGCCGGTTTCCTGCCCATTGTAGTGACCGGTTAGGATCGCCTCACACTTCCCGGCGAGGTGCCCAAGAGTCACTGGACGCCCGTTGCTGAGATACAGAATAACCGGCTTTCCGGTTTTTAATACTTCCTCTGCCAGCTTGATCTGTGAATCCGTCAGATTCAGCGTAGCCCGGTCGCCGAGGTGACCGCCGGACCGGGTCTTCCTTTCCAGCAAAGCGTTGCTCCCCAGGGCGAGCACGACGACATCGGCCTTATTGGCGACCTCGACGGCTTCTTCGATGAGCGGCAGATTGTGTTCGACGGAAACGAAGTTCACGTCGTTCACGTGTCGCCAGTTCAGGTAGGAATCCTGGGTGTCATTGAGAGCGATCAGGCATCCCTTGGCATGCAGCACCTCGATCTCTCCATCCAGGAAGTAGGCTCTTATCCCATCCAGTAGAGAAACGGACTGCCGCGGACTTCCGGAAGAGGAGCCCAGGCGACACACGTCCGAGTTGGGACCGATCACTGCTATCTTCCCGATATTCGCCGGATCGAGAGGAAGGATACCATTGTTTTTTAACAGCACGATCGACTGGCGCGCCGCTTCGAGCACCAGCTCCCGGTTGGACTCCGCGGTGGTCAGTTCGGTCGCTTCGGCATAGGAAAGCGTCGGGGTTTCGAAAAGCCCGAGACGGAATTTTAGATCGAGCACCGCTTTTACCGCGCTTTCGATCTGGGTGCGGCTGATGTCTCTTTTCTCGACTAAAGCGGCGAGGTGTTGGAATCCTTCATTCCCGGGTAGTTCGAGCTGCACGCCTGCATCCATCGCAAGGGTCGCCACCTCTTCATCGCTATTCCCGATTTTATGGAGATTTCGAATGGTCGGAATCGCACCCGAATCCCCGATAATTAATCCCCGGTATTCAAGATCGCGGCGCAACACGTCATTCAGCAACCAGGAATTGATCGTTCCGGGCACCCCTTGAATCGTATTTGATGCCGGGATAAGAGCAGCCGGTTTAGCGTTTTTTACGAGGTAACGAAATGGCGCGACTTCCGATTCGAGTAACTGCCGTTTCCCTCCGGAATAGGGTGCCCCGTCTCTACCACCGATGCCGGACCCGGACCCGGCGAAGTATTTCACCGTGGCAGCGACGTGACCCGGAGCAATCACACCGGTGTTACTCCCCTGAAGGCCCTGAACCATCGCGGTCCCCAGTCGCCCGGTAAGAAAAGGATCTTCACCCAGGGTTTCATCCAGCTGCCCCCAGCGGAGATCCCCGGCGACACTGATATTGGGAGACAGCACTTGATAGATCCCTCTGGAGGCGGCCTCCCTGCCAATTTGGGAATAGACTTTTTCGATCAGGCCGGGATTCCAACTACAGGATAAGGCGATCGGTGAGGGAAAAGAGGTCGCCCCGATCCGGACAACTCCATGAGTCGCCTCCGCGTATCGCAATGGCGGGATTCCAAGCCTCGTATCACGAGTCGCAAATTCCTGAAGCGCGCTGTGTTGCCGGATGTCCTCTTCGATATTGAGATTCGTCGGGCCAATCACTCCGATACCGTAGGGGGCCCGACCGAGATAGAACTCCCGATCGAAAATTTCGCCCTCGCGACGTAATTTGTGTTCATCCCGGTCCCACCATCCGGTGAGTTGGGCAATTTTTTCATCGAGAGTCATTTTCCCGACCAAATCCTCGACCCGTTTTTCCACGGGCGACTCAGGATCTTTATATAGAGAATAGGGTTCCACCGTTGCCTTATCCGGCTCAGCATAGGGGGCCGGAAAACCGATGTGAGAATAAGGTTTATCCACCGAATTGAGATACATCGGCAGATTCATCTTTTCTCTCCAGAGCTGTAGTAAATCAGGGGACGATTCGATGCGGGTTTGCCCCCATCCTTCCCACATATCCTGAGACTCCCAGTCACAGTTGATATAGGATATCGCACGAATCACATCCGTATTATTCTCGATGTGATCGAAGAATTTTTTAAACCATCCCTCCCAAAGATCGGCGGGATCCGCCACTTCGAAATCCTGCCCCCGGGGAGTGGCTTCGGTAATGATGACCGGCTTTTCGACTTTCCTCGCAAACTCAAGTGCATAGCGGCCGTTATTTTCCTCTCCCCACCAGGAGTACCCGATCCAGTCGTAATATTCGGAGCCGGGATCGTATTCCTCGAACTGCCCGGCCTTCACTTCACTTCCGGCCGCATAAACGATGGCAAAATTCGGTAATTTATCGACCCGCAGCGCATCGACGATCCGGCGGAACGATTTCCGGAACCCGGCGGGATCGTAGCGGTTTCCCGGCAGGCCCAATTCATGGCCGATCCGAATCAGGAAAGGGTGTTCCTGATGAGCGGCAATCTGTTCAGTCAGCTCGACGATCAGATGATCGAACTCACCGTCTGCAACCGATTCCTCACTGTTCCCCGCGAAAGAGATCGACAGATGGATCACGCAGCGATCCAGCATCGGGGATTCCAGGTAGGCCTTCAAATCCATGGGACCGGCACCCCAGTCCGCTTCATAGTTCAGCCCCGGGATCGCCCCGTCCTTAAACTCGAAGCCGTAGGGACTCGTCCAGCCTTCCGAAAAATGAATATAATGGCTAACACCTCCCGGCGTTCCCACATTTTCCACATAACCGTCCCGATAACTGGCAGATCCACCGACCGAAGCGTTATCCTGCCCGATGAGAACCAGAACTTTACCCTCGGGAGGGGCGAATCGACCTGAGATCTCCCCCGGAAAAGAAAATGTCGCGACAAACGAGACAGAAAGAATAAACAAGAGGCGGAAATACTTCATTCAGGGTCAAGGAGTCGAACCAGTGCACCGCGCTGATTCACTGTTAATATAATGGGACGGAACAGTTGAAACAAGGGTAATGAAGTGCCAGTCTGGATTTGTCGATCCGCAGGGGAATTCTGTGGCTCGGCAGATTCCCATAAAATAATTGTTTTATGCTTGGAAATTTCCCGTTTTCTTAGTTATTTCGGGGGTACCAGCCAATGGAAAACCGGTTACGAGAAATTGTGGAGAGCCTTGTCGATTCTTATCAGGAAGTCGGAGGGATCAACCGCGTCGACTGCGGAAGCAGCCTTCCGTCAAACCGGAAGGTGACCGCAACTTGCGACAACCTTCTCCAGGTTCTGTTCCCGGGTTATCACGACAAGGAACCGGTGCCTGCTGAGGAGCTGGAAGTGATTACGAGTGAGAGAATTGCGCATCTCATGGTCGTTCTCAGTGGGGAGATTGCAAAAACCTTGAGATTCCGTAACGGGATTGAATACGACAAGTGTGGCGATTATTCGTCAGCCGCTCAAACGGTGGTTTCCGAGTTTCTGGGTCGATTGCCGGAAATTCGGCAAATCCTCGCGACTGACGTTGAAGCCGCATATGAAGGCGACCCGGCTGCGCGGAATATCGAGGAAATTATCCTCGCCTATCCGTGCATCACCGCGATCGCGATCCAACGTTGCGCCCATTTGCTCTACCAGTTGGAAGTCCCTCTGATTCCGAGAATTATGACAGAATACGCCCACGGTCTGACCGGGATCGATATCCATCCCGGAGCGACGATCGGGACGCATTTTTTCATCGACCACGGGACCGGAGTCGTCATTGGTGAAACCTGTGTGATCGGGAACCACGTGAAGCTTTATCACGGCGTCACCCTGGGAGCGCGAAATTTTCCGAAAGACGAAGATGGAAACATCATCAAAGGAAACAAACGGCACCCCGATGTCGGTGACAATGTGGTCGTTTATCCCCACGCAACGATTCTGGGAGGTCAAACCGTTCTCGGTGAGGGGGCCACTATCGCCGCCAATGTCTTCCTCAGGGAAAGCGTACCGGCCAATTCTTTCGTGAGTACGAAAGGGGAAGAGCTCATTGTGATTGATAAGCAGACCAAAGAGAGGATTGTGGGCGGTGAATAGATTGATGTGTTTTTTCCGATGACCGATCCCGGCAAAAATTCCCAGAAAGTGATGATCCGTATCGGTTTTGATGAGGGGCTGACGGCGCGTGCCGAGCGATTGTTGAAGGCCCTGGACCTGAGTGAGGTAGCGGCAAAAGTCACCGTAAACTGGAACAAACGCCTCCGGACCACGGCAGGACGGGCCTACTCCAACCTCGCCAAGATCGAGTTAAATCCCCGCTTGCAGCTTCTCCCCGACGAAAAGCGGGATCACGAAATCAATCAGACTTTCCTTCACGAATTAGCCCATGTGGTCGCTCATGCCCGGAATCCGAAGCGGAGGATTCAGCCTCACGGCGATGAATGGAAGCAGGCTTGCGCCGATCTGGGAATTCCCGGAGAAGAGCGCTGTCACTCGCTGAATCTGGGCCGGACCACGCGGAGGAAAAATTTCGCCTACATCTGTCCCGCTTGTGAGGAAGTGATCTATCGGGTCAAGCGGATGAATCGCTCTGTCGCCTGCTACAGTTGTTGCAAAAACCACAACGACGGAAAATACGACAACAAATTTAAGCTGATCGAAAAACGATTGGTTTAAGCAGCCGAGGTCACTGAATCGGTGCGAGAAGCCGGGCGAGACGAACCGAAAGTTTGAAAATGAAGGACCGCTCCTTCAATTCACTCGATTTTGCCGGCCTGCTGTTGGAGAAGTCATTTTCCAACATAGTTGCGACCTCTCCGGCAAACTTTTCGTCATGGATCACGGCCGTGAGCTCAAAATTCAGTCGAAAGGAACGGTTGTCGAAGTTTGCCGAACCGATCGCAGAAAGCGCATCATCAACCATGATGACTTTTTGATGCATGAAACCCTCGGTGTAACGATAAATCTCGACCCCGGTCGTTTCGAGAGGTTCCAGATAGGAGTAGGATGACAGCTGAACCAGCCGGCTGTCAGTGTTCTCCGGTATCAGGATTTTCACCTCCACTCCGCGCAACGCCGCCATTTGCAGAGCGGTCACAATTTTATCATCGGGAACGAAATAGGGCGTTGCGATCCACACCCGCTTTTTGGCATTGTTGATCGCCGAGAGAAAAAACATGGAGCAAGTCTCGATCGGATCCGCCGGGCCGGAGGGAAGGACAATTGCCGCGACCGAACCGGCGACATCCTCCTTCGTCAGATCCCAGTCGA
This sequence comes from Verrucomicrobiales bacterium, assembly GCA_029213005.1. GTDB lineage: Bacteria > Verrucomicrobiota > Verrucomicrobiia > Verrucomicrobiales > DEV007 > Arctic95D-9. The sequence goes on along the minus strand of JARGPI010000028.1, from coordinate 61,841 downwards.
GGTCCGGAATCAAGTCTTCGGTTGCCCAGTGCCAGTCTTCCACAAAGGAGATCTGGGCGGCCTTGGCGATCGGGCCGGTGAGAGCGACATGTGTGTCCCGCCACGGTGTCATCGTGGGATGCTTACCCAGGTATTCGTCGCCGACATTGAGCCCTCCGATAAAGACCTTCCTGCCGTCCACCACGACGAGTTTTCGGTGGTTCCGGAAATTCAATTGAAACCGGTTCGCCTCCCCTGAAAAATCCATGAAAAACCGGGCATCGACTCCGGCATCACGCAGTTCTTTGACATAGGTTTTCCCCAGATCCAGACAACCCAGATCGTCGAGTAGCACAAATACTCGAACCCCTTCGGCGACTTTAGCTGCGAGCCGATCTCTTAATTCAACTCCGGTGCCGTCATTCCTTAAGATATAGAATTGGACAAGTATATATTTCTCCGCCTTATCGATCGCTTCGAATATAGAATCAAAGGTGGCTTTCCCATCGATTAGCAGCTCCGCCTTGTTCCCTTGAAGAGGCGGCAGCGACGCAAATTTCGCTGCAGCAGCCATCGTCGGCTCTTCGGTCGAACGGGCCGCTTCAGCAGACTCAATATTCTTCAGGAACGATCGGGCCAACGGGCGGACCTTTTCGAGCCCGGCGCGATGAACCGTGGTGTAGGAATCGATCCGGCTGTCGCCGAACACCATCCAGGATGGCACCGCAATGACAGGGATCGTATTGAGCGAAATCGCCCACGCCACAGCTCCCTGCGCGGTTCGGGTCTGCATCACGGCCTGAATGGACATGAAAAATCCGATGATATGCATCACCAGAAAAAAGATAACAAAAAGGGGACGTCTCCGACTTCTCACAATCCCGAGAAACTTAGCGGCATGCGGATAACGCCTCGCGATTCCGGCAAGCACTGAGGCCGTGATATCGTTAGCTTTCCGGAAGGCGTTTTTTATTCTCGTGAGCATTTCATTATAAAGGGAAGGAAGGTTCGGGCAGAAACGGCTGCCCACAGAAGTCACGGCAAATACCGGATCGGATTGATTACCGACTCCGGAAATTTACCGCGCAGTGAATGCTATCGTCAATAGCAGTGTTTTATCAATCCGCCAGATTGGGCGCGAGCCATTTTTCGGCTTCCTCGATCGACATCTTTTTCCTTGCGGCATAGTCTTCGAGCTGATCTCTGCTGATTTTCCCAACGTTAAAGTAGCGGGCTTCTTCATTAAAGAAGTGCAAACCGCTCACGGATGACGGCGGGAACATCGCATAGCTCGTGGTGAGTTGCATCCCGACGGTTTTCTCCACATCCAGCAAGTCCCAAAGCACGGCCTTTTCAGTGTGGTCCGGACAGGCCGGATAACCTGCTGCCGGACGAATTCCGCGGTAGCGTTCTTTGATATAGTCCTCGGTGCTGAGCCCTTCGTTTTTACCAAATCCCATCTCGTCGCGAACCCGTTTGTGTAGTAACTCGGCAAGCCCTTCAGCAAAGCGATCGGCTAACGACTGGATAATAATTGCCGTGTAGTCATCCCCGGCGTCTTTGAAGGTTTTCGCGTATTCCTCGATCTCATTTCCCGCCGTGACGGCAAATCCACCGATGTGATCGGGACGACCGCAGCTTTGCGGCGCCACAAAATCGGCGAGGCTTTGATGGGGAGTTCCCTCTTTAATTTTCTCCTTTTGCTGACGGAGAAAATGGAAGGTCGCGAGTTGATCGGTCTTTTTCTCATCAGAGAACACTTCGATATCCTCCCCGGTCGAGTGAGCCGGGAAAATGCCCCAGGTCGCGCGACAATGCACCCGGTCGTTAGCAATGAGATCATCGAGAATTCGGCGGGCCTCGTCGTAAAGTTTCTGAGCTTCTTCGCCGTGATCTTTATGAGTGAGAATTTTTGGAAACACTCCCCGCAGTTGCCAGGCGTGAAAGAACGGACTCCAGTCGAAGACCTCAACAATCTGTTCGAGAGGAACCCGATCCCAAACCTGCTTCCCGATCTGAGTCGGCACCGCGAGGTCCGATGTTTTCCAGTCGATCCGGTAATGGTTTTGCTTCGCTTCTTCGTAGGGGACGTAGACGGCGGTAGACCCTTTCCCGGCGAAAATTTCGCGTTCTTTGATCTCGGTAGCAGCATGTTGTTTGAGAAACTCTTCGCGGAGGTTGTCCGAAAGCAGGCTGTTACAGACGCCGACGACCAGCGAGGCATCACCGACGTAAACCACGGGCTCGCTATAGTTTTCGCTGATTTTGATCGCGGTGTGAGCACGCGACGTAGTCGCACCTCCGACGAGAAGCGGCACTTTGAATCCCTTTTTCTCGAACTCTTTGGCGTTCGCAATCATCTCGTCGAGAGACGGAGTGATCAGACCACTCATCCCGACGATATCCGCTTTGTGCTCCACAGCTGCGGCCATAATGCGCTCGCAATCCACCATCACACCGAGGTCGATCACTTTGTAGCCGTTACAGCCCAAAACCACACCTACGATGTTTTTCCCGATGTCGTGAACGTCGCCCTTCACCGTTGCGATCACAAAAACCGGAGCGTTATCCTCGGCACCTTCCTCTTTCTCCGCGAGCATAAACGGCTCCAGATAAGCGACGGCCTTTTTCATGACCCGGGCGCTCTTCACCACCTGCGGCAGGAACATTTTCCCGGATCCGAAAAGCCCCCCCACCACTTTCATACCGTCCATCAACGGACCTTCGATCACGTTGAGCGGCTTCCCGAGAGCGAGACGTGCCTCCTCGGTATCCTCGACGATAAAGTCGGTAATTCCTTTAACCAGAGCATGAGTCATCCGCTCGGTGACGGAGGTTCCTTCGCGCCACGACAGGTCCGGACCGCTTGCCCGGTCGGTTTTGTGAGCCCCTTTGTTTTTCAGCTCTTCGGCGTAGTCGATCAGAGCTTCGGTCGCACCATCGTTACGGTTCAAAAGGACGTCCTCGACCAGTTTGAGCAATTTCGGCTCCACCTCGTCGTAAACTTCCAGCATCCCCGGATTGACGATCCCCATGTCCATCCCCGCTTTTCCGGCGTGGTAGAGGAAGGCCGCGTGCATCGCTTCGCGGACCGTGTTGTTCCCGCGGAAACTGAAGGAAATATTCGATACCCCACCGGAAACTTTTGCCCCGGGAAGGTTCTCTTTTATCCAGCGAGTCGCTTCGATGAAATCGACGGCATAGTTGTTATGCTCATCCATTCCCGTTGCGACGGTGAGGATGTTGGGATCGAAAATAATGTCCTCGGGATTGAAGCCCACTTCATCGACCAAAATACGGTAGGCACGCTCACAGATCCGGATTTTGCTTTCGTAGCTGTCCGCCTGTCCTTTTTCATCAAACGCCATGACAACCACGGCGGCGCCGTATTTCATGACTTTTCTCGCGTTTTCCCGAAAGGCGTCTTCGCCCTCTTTCAGCGAGATCGAGTTCACGATTCCTTTACCCTGAATACACTTCAGACCGGCTTCGATGATCTCCCATTTCGAGGAATCGACCATAATCGGCACTGCCGCGACATCCGGTTCGGAAGCGAGGAGCTGGAGGTATCGGGTCATCACCTCGACGCCGTCCAACATCCCTTCATCCATACAGATGTCGATCACGGGAGCCCCGTTTTCAACCTGTTGACGGGCGATCGCCACGGCCTCTTCCAGCTTGTCTTCTTTGACCAGTTTCTTGAATTTTGGAGAACCGGCGACGTTGGTTCGCTCCCCGACCATGAGGAAATTTTTCTCACTGGTGTGGTTGTAAACCTCCGAACCACTGAGCCTCATAACCGGCTCGGGAGTGGGAATCTGGCGGGGTGGATACTTTTCAGCGACCTTTGCAATGGCGGCGACGTGTTCGGGTGTATTCCCGCAACAGCCACCGATCAAATTGACGAGCCCCTGGTTTGCAAAATCACCGAGAAAGCGCTCCATGTCCGGCGGCAACAAATCGAAACCGGTCGGTGCCAACGGATTCGGCAGACCGGCGTTCGGATATGCCGACACAAAGGTCTCCGCAACTTTAGAAAGGTGCGCGAGATGCGGCTCCATCAAATCCGGCCCCAGCGAGCAGTTCAGCCCGATGGCAAGCGGATTGGCATGGGCAACCGCATTCCAGAGAGCTTCGGCTTTTTGAGCTGAAATCAAAGTCTCACCACCGCGACCTACCGCAGCGGAAACGATGATCGGAAGCTCGATATTATCCTCGTCATAAACTTCGCGGAGCGCCACGAGCGCTGCTTTGGCATTGAGCGCATCGAAGATCGTCTCCACCATCATGATATCGCTTCCCCCTTCGATCAGAGCCCGGATCTGATGCTTATAAGAGTCGCGAACCTGGTCAAACGTGCAAACCCGGAAACCGGAGTCCTCTGCATCCGGCGAGTTAGTTAGAGAAACTGTCATTGGCCCGATCGCACCGGCCACGTAGCGTTTCCGGCCCGTTTCTTCGCCGATCCGGTCGCACCATTTGCGACAGAGCTTTGCCGACTCGACATTGATTTCCCAGGCGAGATCGAGGAGAAACTGATTTTCACAAACTTCGCGCTGAAAGAACTCGGGATCCTTCCGGCCTTTGCCCTTTTCCCGGGGATCTTCGACAAAAAATTCACTCTGGGCCAGCGTCGTTCCCGAAAACGTGTTCGTTTCGATGATATCTGAGCCCGCTTCGAGGAAACGCTTGTGAATATCGCCGATCACGTCCGACTGAGTCAGGGAGAGGATATCGCCATTGTTGAGCAGATCCTTCTCGTTCTTTTTAAAACGGTCACCCCGGGCATCAGCCTCGGAAAGGCCATAGCCCCGAATCGTCGTCCCCATCGCCCCGTCGAGGACCATGATGCGTTTGTTCAGCTCGTTTTTGAGTTCGTCAGTCAGGCTCATATTCACTAATCAAGATATGTCGATATCATACACCCGATACCGGAGAGAGGTAGAAAAAATTCAAGGGTATCCCCAAGGGCAACTGTACCCTGTACAATCCTGAATGGTACAGGGTACAATCGCGGGAAGCAAAAAATTCGTGAGCGGATATTCACGCCCATCCGCCGGGCATAATCCTATCCGTTTAACCGTGACCACGAGTCGTTTGCGTTTGGAAGCGGCGAAGGGTATCAAGTGAGATCGCCTCGACCTATGAAGAAGTATTTTCAGATTTTCTTTTTTGTCATCTTCGCTGCCTCCGTGGCCGCCGCCGAAAAACGGCCCAATTTTATCGTGATCATGGTGGATGACATGGGCTACGCCGGGGTGAGCTGTTTCGGGAATCCCTATTTCAAAACCCCGGAAATCGACCGTCTTGCGGCTGAGGGGATGAAGTTCACCGATTTCCACTCTTCAGGAACGGTCTGTTCACCGACACGCGCGGGATTGCTGACGGGATTGTATCAACAGCGAACCGGTATCGAAGCCGTGATTCACCCCCACTCCGATCATCCGGAACATCGCAAAGGGCTGCAACCGGAGGAGACCACCTTTGCCGAAGTTTTGAAGGAGGAAGGATATCACACCGGTATGGTAGGGAAATGGCATCAGGGCTATCCCCATAATTCCAATCTATACCATCCGCAGAACCACGGGTTCGACGAGTTTTACGGGTATCACAGCGGGAATATCGATTTTGTCAGTCACGTTGGAGATCACAACAAACACGATTGGTGGCACGGCACCGAGGAGGTGGAAGAGGAGGGTTACGCTACCGATTTGATCAATCAGTATGCCGACAAGTTTGTCCGTAACAATGGCAAATCAGAAAAGCCGTTTTGTCTATACATCGCCCATCTCGCCATACACAATCCGATCCAGGTCCGGGGGGATCCGGTCCGCCGGACCGAAGAAGGATGGAATCGCTGGAACTGGCGGGAACACAGCGAGGAAGAGCGGATCGAAAAGTTAAAAGGTATGACTCTGCCGATTGACGAAGGGCTCGGAATGTTGAGAAAGACGCTGAATGAACTGGGTATCGCCGAGAACACCTTTATTCTCTTTTTCTCCGACAACGGCGGGACCTCCGAAGGCCCCAGCAGCAGCCCCAAATTCCGCGGACTGAAAAGCTCCGTCTACGAAGGCGGCCACAGAGTTCCCGCGATCGCCTGCTGGCCTGGAAAAATCAAAGCTGGGACGGTATCGGACCAAACCGCTATCAGTATCGACGTCATGCCGACGCTACTTTCCATCGCCCGCGTTGACACCACCCTCCTGAAGCAGGATGGAGTCGATCTTTCGCCGGTACTTTTCGAGCAAAAAGAGCTTCCACCCCGGCATCTGTTCTGGGCCTCCCTCGCCAACAGCGGTTCACGATCCGAAGCAATGAGAGACGGCCCGTGGAAGCTCATAGTGAAACATCCCGGAGCAAAACGGGGCGGCTTCGAGAACGAGAAAGTCGAGCTATATAATTTGTCCACCGACCCCGGTGAATCGGTAGATCTTTCAAAAGAGCAATCCGAAAGATCAAAGACCATGTTACGGCGATTAAAATCCTGGTATCAAAAAGTCGCAGCCGACGCCACCATCCAGCCGACGAATTGAGGTAGATTTTGTGAAAATACCTAAAAATATCTCAGAGAAGCTCACTCACTACTTTGACGTCCCGCATCAAAACTTCCCTTGCCGCATCTATGCGAAGGCCTGACTCTTCAATCTGGCGGAGTGCACGTGTTGCGCTGTTACCGCTCGCAGGCGGATTGGCAAGGATGGTCCTTATCATCTTACCAAAATCAACAATGGCATCACTGTAAGGAACGCAGCGCGGATCGATCCGAGTCCTCATTTTCTGTAGTTTCACAATGGCATCTGCCAACCCATCTCCATCGAAAGCTGTCGTCCCTCTATTGGCGGCTTGCCGAATTCCGGCAAGAACCTCTCCTGATTGAAGCTCAATCCATGAAAGGGAACCATCCAACGAAAGCCGATTGGGAAAACTGCCGTTCGCTATATCAAGAAGGATTCTTGCCGACAGCAGATTAGGAGCATTTTCCTGAATTACAGCTAATTTTGTTTTTACTGCTGGATGGTAGAGAGATTTGCGAAAGTTGCGTGGACTTCTTTGGTAAAGATTTTGGATAGCACCAAACTCAGACATTGAAATTTTAAGCGAATCGTTCAGATCCTCCTTCGCGATATCCCAGGCTTCTCCAAAATCCTGTATGGTAAAGACAGGAACGGAAACAATTGAGCCAAGGCCCTCCAAAATTGTCAGGTCTTTGACCCCTTCGGCATTCTCAATCGGAATAGCAACTCTGGAGCACTTTGCTTTGGCCGCAGCTTTAACCTTCGCTGAAACACCCCCGATCGGTTGGACATTTCCATCTGCGTTGAGATCTCCGGTAACAGCAAACCCCGGGTCAATTTCTTCGCCACTGATGATTGAGTTGACCAATAAAGCACAGGCAACTGCAGCGGAAGGACCGTCTTTATCGACATACTTGTCTTTAAAAGCGATCTCAATTTGATGTCCATAGGGCCACCCTCCGCTTCTAATCCTCTGGTATCGAACCACTTCTGCCATTGCTTTTAACATCATCGGACCAACTTCCTGATTGAAGCGCAAAGAAGACAAGCTGTCTGTGTGTTTGGTAGGAACTGCGGTCAAATTGAGTTTTGAGGTACTTCCTGCATACTTTTCCTCAGCAACTTCTACGACTAACAATGCATTGACCGAAGCCTGGCGGTTGACGAGCTTTACTTCCGGGGACCCGGCGAAAGCCTCAGCAATCTCCTGGGGAACGGCGACTTCCTGAACAACAGTTTTCCCTTCACTTGACAAAGACGTTCCTGTGGACAGGGAAGGTGCGTGGACTTCATCATCGCCCAATGGAGGTAATTTCCCTTTCAGCCATCGCCCATCAGGAAGCCTTTCCCATTCAATGATATACCCAACTAATTTTGAGGATGGGCCAAGATCTTCCAAGGATGATGTTCGGAACGCTTGTCTATGGATCATACCATATCTGGTTCGAGACATTGAATAGCTTTGGGTGTTAGTAACAATAGGGCGTCCGCTAAGCCAATAACACCCCGGTCCCGGCGTCCAGTTTGGGACTCTTGAAGTGGACATTCTGGATTGTTTCGGGATAATATGCCCTACCCAATAAAAGGGGATCATGTCTTCATCTGTCGAAATCTTTTTCAACTCCTCCGACAGGAATTCAAACTCTAAATCGGATTCAATTGAGACCAGGTTTCCCTCTAATTTGTCAGCCTTAGCGGCAGCGTCCCTCCAGGAAATTGAGTCGTCGATAACTATTTTGTAAAAATTCCCTTTAAACGAAATTGCATCAGGGAGTGGCCCACCGACTAAGCACGCTCTAAAAAGAAGGAGAAACCCAAATACATAAGCAATTGTTCGCATCGTAAGACCTTTCATTAGTGGCTTTGCACATCACTATAAACTTCCCGGTCATTCGAGAACACAGCTAGCGCTGTTGCCGACAATCGTGCATCACCGGAGTAATAAAGCGGATTCATCGATACTGATAATGTTTTTTTGCTCTCCAGTTTCGGGATCACCTTAGTTGAGAAAAGATCTTTTACTTCCGCCGTTTCAGTGATCAGTGTAACTTTACTGATTAATAGGAGGTTAGTGTAGTCCGTTACACTCGGATTTACGAGTGACCAGGTCACCTTCGGAACACTTCGCACCCTCCCCGGAGAGTTCTCTTTTTGAAGGGACGCAGCCACTTCACTTTGAAAATTGAATTTCTCCTTCTCCTCGGGGGGCAGTTTTTTCAGACTGGATACAGTTTCGTCGGCTAACCTTGAGAAAGGAATATCAAATTTTTCGAAGTCCTTATTTCTGATACGAACAGAGTTAAATGAAACGAAATGGACAACTCCATCAAGTTGCTTTCCACCAATCGATTTCAAAGTGTGAAATTCTTTACCGGTTTTAAAGTTTGAAAAGACTTGTGCATGATTATTGGTCTCCTGAGCCGGTTGCCCCAACCCGGGTGCACTAGTTGGTTTAAAGGATTGAAGAATCCCACTATCATTCACGACCCATTCACAAAGAAAGCCATCCATTGGGAATTTATCGATCTCGCGGAAATAGAGACAAAAATATCTACTCCCCCCTGACTCAGGGCTTAAAAAAAAATGACCGGGAGACAAGGATGCGCTGCCATTTTCGTATCGGAGTGAATTGATGAAATGCCTCTTACTTACCAGTTCACCACTAGGCCGGTATTTTGATACCCGGTTTTCCCGCCCACCTTTAGATTGAAACCCCGTCCAGAAATAGTGCGTTTCGGGAAGGGAATCCAAAAATTGCGAACGGATCTTCATAGAGTCATCGATGGATTCCCATTCGAACAGGTAAGTAGCCAGAACTCCGCCCATTTTCCTGGCTTCTACATCTGCCTCGGTCCAAGTGATCCCTGGTTTATGAACGTATTTATAGTAAAAATTCCCAATTTGCAGTGCATCCTGCGGGACTCCCAGAGGCTGCCCCGATGAGGTATGAACCCCACAGATGATTGATACGATCAAGAAAAATACGGACCTCATGAACTTCAATCTCAAGATCGTAGGGACCTTTGAAAATTGAGTCAATGAAAAAGGAACCAGAAAATAGGACATCCCCGAAAAGCTAACGTCCTGTCCCTGTGCCCCTTAACGGACGCAAAATTCAAAGCCCGAAGCTCTATTGATGGTTTTCACGCACTCTGAAAACTTTAAATACCGGGGACAGGACTCGAACCTGCACACCAAAGGCACTTGATCCTAAGTCAAGCGTGTCTACCAATTTCACCACCCCGGCTTTGCATTGCCAGTAGCGGGATCTGCCGGGTTGATCACGATCAATTAGCCGGTTTTCCCACTGCTTTTTTTGCAAGGAGGACCATTTTAACCGGCTTTATATTGAGTGCAAACAAAAGCATGACCGAAATTGACTCAATCGACGCTTTTCCACCGGAATGCTACCTGGGTAACGGGGTCCGGGCGAGGGTTCCGCTGACCAAATCGATGATATGGGCAAGCTTGTATGGCTTAAGCAGAAAGCCGTCAGCGCCGACTTTCTCACATTCTTCCTGAACATCTCCCATCGCTGATGCGGTCACGCAGATCACAGGTGTCTTCCGCCCCCGTTCTGTGGTCTTGATCTGGCGAGTGGCCTCCATTCCGCCAATTCCCGGCATGCGCCAATCCATCAGGATGGCGTGGGGGTTCCAATTCTCGAATTCTTTGATGCCGTCCTCTCCGGTGGATGCCTGACGAACTTCGTAACCGGAATTTTTCAGAATCGTGGTGAGAAGTCGACGATTGGCGTCAGCATCGTCAACGATGAGAATGCGCGGGGAATTTTCCGGCGAAAACTTTCTCTGGAAGGGATTGGTCTCTTCCGGTTCATCAGAAAGGGTCCCCATACTCTCTTCGCAGAGCTCGAGGTTACATTCGAACTGAAAAATAGAGCCTTTACCCAATTCGCTTCGCACCTGGATGTCGCCCTCCATGAGTCTGGCGAACTTTCGGGAAATGGCGAGTCCGAGACCGGTGCTTCCCTCCCAGGCTTTTCCGTAGGAAGCCTGGACGAAAGGTTCGAAAATACGGTCCAGATCGTTTTCGGATATACCATAGCCGGTGTCTTTCACCCGGAAACGGAATCGCGCATTGGTGCCCGAAAACCCAACGAGCTCCCAATAGACTTTGATCGATCCTTTCTCGGTGAATTTCACCGAATTCCCTATCAAATTGACCAGGATCTGTCGGATCTTGCCCATATCGCTCCGAATCATGGTTGGAATAGGTAGAGAACCGGACTTTATAAACTCAAGATCTATCTTCTTTTCCTCCGTGCGATGTTTGAAGATGGACTGCAGATCGTTGATCAACTGATGAGGATCGAAACGGGTTTCATTCAACGATGAATGCCCCGCTTCAATTCTCGACATATCGAGAACATCGTTAATCAAGGTAAGAAGGTGTTCGCTGCTGTTGATGACGGAATCGATGTAGTGAGCCGCCTTTTCTCCGAGATCATCTTCGTGTTGGATCAGCTGGGAAAATCCGAGAATCGAATTGAGAGGAGTCCGGATTTCGTGGCTGACACTGGCGAGAAATTCGCTCTTTGCTTGATTGGCCGCATCGGCCGAGCGACGGGCCTGTTCCGCTGACTCGAGTTGGTCCCGGTAACGTCGGCGCTCAATGGCATATCGAATCGTCCGATAGAGCAACTCCGGCTCAAGTTCGTTTTTACTCAGGTATTCGTCCGCCCCTTTACTGATGAGGGCCAAAATGATGGCTTTATCGCCGTTTCCGGTCAGCGCGATGATGGGTACGTTCCGATTCGCCGCAGCAATACTTTCGACTGATTCCAGACCGATACTGTCGGGCAGACCGAGGTCGAGGAGGCAGATGTGATATTGCCGGGTCTCTATTTCGTGAACGGCTTCGGCACGGGTTTGAACCCATTTAACCGAGATGGTGGTGCCGGGGTAGCTTTCAAGTATTTGCTGGATATAGAAAGCGTCCGATTCGTGGTCTTCAACCAGGAGGATATTCATTAGGGTGACTTCAGTTGGGAGGAGGGGGAAGCGTTGGTTCTGTAATGATATAGTTGGGAAATCTATGGCGAACTGATTACCGGTCCTTTATCCTGCAGGCTCGATGCATGTTTAGTTAATGGGTTACGAGCACAAAATCGTAGTGCCCCATCGTGGTGGCGACGTTTATGATCCGGTCTACACTTTCGATTTGCTGGAACCTTTCGCGGCTCAATACGGAGTGGAGAGATCCACGCTTTGCAATGTGGGTATCGATCCCTTTTTCATTTAGTCTTTCGGCTAGTTTTTCGGCACTGCTCTCCCGGGGAAAGACTCCGAACTGAATCCGGATATCACCGGAAGAAGCCTCAGCAGCTCGGTTGAATGTTTTTGATACCGGGTGCAGCATGGTTTCATCCGGAGCCGTGTCAGTTTTCCGACTGAATGAGTTGGCTGCTCTATTCTTCCAGACACTGCGGAGGATTAATCCGGTTTCGGCTGAAATATAGTGAATCCCCAGTGACTGTCCCTCTTTACTGAACTGGTTCACCAACCAGACCGGTTCCGCGGCGAGATCGCGACAACGCAATTGATAGTGAACCGAATCAAATCTAACTCCGGCATCTACCGCAATCGCTTCGCTGATTTTATAGGCAATATCTGAATCGATTTTGAGGCGGGGTGAGTCGATTGGAATCGAAGGAATTTCCTCGTTGCTTTGAAAATTTATTTTTCGCTGACCAATTATTTTTCCGTTTTTTACCGCAAATTCTGAATATTGCCCCTGTTTTGAGCCTTTAATCAGGACCAACCATTGACCGGGCCGCGGCTTTCCGTAGAAGCCGGTCATCCCGACAATTTGCTGACTTTCTGCCAGATTCGCGGCGGCTCGAAAGCCGGTTAAATTTTGTATACCAGTGGAATACTCAGGCTGGTTAGCATGTAACTGACTCGTGGTCAGAATCAGAGGTAGAGCCGATGAAATCAGCACACAGGAGAGGATGGAGCGAAGGGAATTGATCATAACTTTGGAGGAATTGGGCTATCAAACATCGCACAGCTATAAAACCTATAGTTGAAGCATTGCTTAATAGTAAAATTTACCATAGTTATAGTAATTCGCTATAAAATTACTTTTTTACGTCTCCGGAACGACCTGTCCGGGGGGGAGGTCAGTAGCCCTGACGCGGGGGCCCTTCGAGCAACCCGGTGGGCATAAATACCCATTTTTGCCAGAAGGCGCTGACCTGATCCGGCGGCAGAAGTTTATCCATTCCGTAGAGGAGGATGTAGCCGAGAAGAGCGGCAAAAACGAGGTGACCGAAAAATATCAGTATCCCTCTGATGAAGGTTGTCCGGTACATCGCCGAGATAAACAACGCCATAATGAGAGCGGATAGTACGATCCCGAAATAGATAATCCCCATTCCGTAGTTCCCCTTCTGGGCGAAAACGAAGTAGCAGATGATCAGAATCACCCCGGCAACCCAACTGCCCAGAAAAGCTCCAATCGCACTGAAAGGATTGAATCGCTTGGCAATAAACAGGCCGGCCAGCCACATTCCGGCGACGAGCAGGACCACCGGAGAAAGAATAGCGATGCCGATGAGCCACATTTTCTCTTTTGACCAGAAAGATCCCTCCGGAAAACTGCGGTGAAAAACGGGGGAAAGGAACAATTTCCGCCGACTGGAGAAATCGAGATCCCGCGTGCTGTAATTGGCGCGCCCCTTCGTTTCAGGGTTCTCCATCATGACCATTTTGGTCGCGAAATCGAATTCCACCGCCTCGGCATCGATGATTTTTCCATCGAAGGTCCGCCATTCCCCGGCCTGCACGGTGTCACCGCCCCAGACTCCGAACAGGAGAACAAAGGCGATTAACAGGGCTTTGAGATGACAATAATTCACGGGAAATAGGATTGGGTATCAAGTTAGACGATCAATCCGCCTCACTTCGCGGATTTCGACTCAATAATTCTTTGAGCGCCTGCGCACAGGGCTTGTCTTTGTAGAGAACTTCGTAGGCTTCATCGATCAGCGGGGTTCTCACATTGAGCTTCCGAGCCAGTTCGTAGGCGTTTTTAGCGTTGGGAACTCCCTCTGCGACCTGATTCAGTTCAGCGATCGCTTCCTGCAGCGTTTTTCCCTGCCCGAGGAGACGTCCCACCCGGTTATTCCGGCTGTGGAGGCTGTAGCAGGTCACGATGAGATCGCCGATCCCGCTGAGCCCTTGAAAGGTCTCTCTTTTTCCGCCCATCGCCATGCCGAGACGGGTCATCTCGGCGAGTCCCCGCGTCACGAGTGCTGCCTTCGAGTTATCCCCGAGGCCGAGCCCATCGGCGGTACCTGCCGCGATTGCAAAAATGTTTTTAACCACGCCACCGATCTCGATTCCGATCACATCGGTACTGGTGTAGGTGCGGAAGTAAGGGAGCGTGAAAATCTCCTGAATCTTCGCGGACAAATCCTCATCGACACTGCCTATTACTGCGGCGGTGGCCTTTCGAGACGCCACTTCCTCCGCGTGGCTGGGGCCGGCTAAAACGGCAGTCGGATTCTCCGGGAAAAACTCTTTCACCGTTGCCTGCATCAATTTTCCGGATTCGGGATCGATCCCTTTGTTGCAGGTTAAAATAATCGTCTCCTCCGGAATGCCGACCTCCTTGAGCTGTTTGAGGACCGATCTCGCAACCTGAGACGGAACCACGAGAAGAATGAGCGGTTTGTCCGCCACATCTTTCATATCCACCGTAGCCGACATGTTTTTCGGCAGGTCCATTCCGGGAAGATAATAGGAATTCTGCGAATTATCGTTAATGTCGGCAGCACAATCCTTGTTGTTCCCGTACATCAGGACATCCAGCCCCCGATCGGCGAGGACCACTCCCAGAGCGGTGCCCCAACTTCCTGTTCCCAAAATAGCTGCTTCTTTCATTATCGAATTTGGAGAAAAAATGGTCTCAATTGCCATAAAGCATCGGAAAAGACCAGCACTTTGATCAACTCAATTTCTCCTTCTTTTCACTTTTCTTTTGAAACCTCGGTTCCTCTCCCTTCATGAGGCGCTGAATGTTACCCCGGTGTTTCCAGATCGCCATGACACAGAGCACAGTGCAGAATATCAAAATCGGTCGGTTCCAGTCCCCGGTTACGATCGCCTGGATCGTCCCTACAATCGGGAGCGCCAGAGCTGCGGCAATCGAGCCGATCGACACATAGCGGGTCACTTTAAAGAAAATGATCCAGGACAAAATCGAAACCACCGCCGGGATCGGGATCAGAAGAATCATCGCTCCGGCTGTTGTGGCGATGCCTTTCCCGCCTTTAAATTTCAGCCAGAAAGTGAAGTTATGTCCCAGGATGGTTGCAATCGCCGTGGCGATATGGACGATCGTGTTGTCCGAAAGCCACATCGAAATGATCACCGGAATCATGCCCTTCAGGATATCCAGAATGAGGACCGTGATCCCGACCGGTTTGCCCAGGGTCCGCAGGACGTTGGTCGCGCCGATATTCCCGCTTCCGTGCTGACGGATATCAATGCCCTTCATCTTTCCGGCGATAAGGCCGAAGGGAGTGGCTCCAATAAGGTATCCAAGCAGGATGCAAAGCCAGTTCAAAGGGTCTGAGAAGTCGGGCATAACGTTTCAGTATGTTTAATGAAGGTTGAGGATCTGTCCAGCAAAGTGATGTTATTAAATAGCCATCAGATTGTACCCTGTACAGTCTCAGATTGTTCCCTGTACCAGGCATGGCGGAAAAAGAAGGTGGACCTTCAATCGGGCTTCATCCATCTTTCGGGACATGCCCTTTAACGCGTCACCCTTTGAGAATATTGTGGGAAAGGATCAGGTCCTCACGAAGACCGTGGATTTGATACCGTATGGATTCGATGGAACTGCTGAGCTGAAGCAACTCCCCGCCGCCGTAATTTTCCCTGCCGATACCGCTCAGGTCGCGGCTTGCGTGAAAGAGGCGGCGAACCAAAATCTACCGATCGTCACCCGCGGATCCGGCACCGGATTGAGTGGTGGCAGTGTCCCCATGGCAGGCGCGCTTGTGATCTGTCTGGTGCGGCTCGACCAGATCATAAAAATCGATCCCGCCAATCTCACGATCCGCGTCCAACCCGGAGTCATCACCAAGGATATCGACGAAGCGGCGCTCGCTCACGGCCTTTTCTACCCGCCCGATCCCGGTTCTATGAAAATTTCCACGATCGGAGGAAATGTCGCCGAAAACAGCGGCGGACTGCGCGGTTTGAAATACGGCGTCACTCGCGACTACGTGATGGGGCTGGAAGTCGTCCAGGCCAATGGCGAAACCGCCCGGCTCGGCAATGCCTGCGTCAAGGATGTGGCCGGTTATTCGATGAAAGACCTTTTCATCGGCTCGGAGGGCACCCTCGGAATCATCACCGAAGTCCTTTTGAAGCTTGTCCCCCGTCCCAAAGCTCGGAAAACCCTGCTCGCGACTTTTTCCACGATGGAAGCCGCTGCCGAAGCTGTTTCCTCGATCATTGCCGCGCAGATCATTCCCTGCACACTCGAATTTATCGATCAGGTCACCCTCAAGTGCGTCGAGGATTACTGTAAAATCGGTCTTCCCATCGAAGCTGCCGCCGTTCTCCTGATCGAAACGGACGGGCATCCCGACGCCGTCGACGAAGAAGCCGCTGCGATGGAGTTAATCTGTCGGGAACGGGGCGCTGACGATGTGAAGATCGCCGCCACCGAAGCGGAAGCCGCCAAACTCGCCTCCGCCCGTCGGCAGGCCTTTTCCGCGCTGGCCCGGGTTCGGCCCACCACCATTCTGGAAGACGTCACTGTTCCGCGAAGTGAACTCGCAAAGATGGTGACCTTCGTCAATCAAACTGCCGAAAAATACCGACTCCAGGTCGGAACCTTCGGCCACATGGGCGACGGGAACCTGCATCCGACCTTCTTAACCGATGAAAAGGACCGCGAGGAAATGCACCGCGTCCACGAAGCTCTCTCGGAAATCGTCGATGAAACGATCCGGCTCGGCGGAACCATCACCGGGGAACACGGGGTCGGGCTCGCCAAAAAAGAATACCTGCCCCGTCAGTTCGACGATGCCAGTTTTGCGATGCTCAAACTCGTAAAACAGTCCCTCGATCCCGATAACCGCCTCAATCCCGGAAAGATTTTTGATCCCGCATGAGTGCAACGAAACAACTCAAAGATCTCGACTACTCCGTGCTGCAGCAATGTATGCATTGCGGCATGTGCCTCCCGACCTGCCCCACCTACGTCTCGACCAAGCGAGAGCGGAACAGCCCCCGGGGCCGGATTGCTTTGATGCGTGCCGTCGCCGACGGGAATCTCGAAGTCGGTCAGGAGCTTGCCGATGAAATGAATTACTGTCTCGGCTGCCTCGCCTGCACCACGGCCTGCCCTGCCGGGGTGGACTACACCACCATGTTCGAAACCGCACGCGCTGAAACAGAGGCCAATCCAAATATCGGAACCACAAAAAGACGCCTCCTCCGATTTCTACTTCTCGACAAAGTCTTTCTCTATCCGAACCGGCTCCAGTTTCTCGGACACCTCCTCCGGATCTACCAGCAAACCGGGCTCGATGAATTTGTCCGGGCATTAAAATTGCCCTACTTACTCGGGAAATCGATCGGACGTCTCGAGCCACAGGCCCCGCGGATGAATCGCGAATTTTCCGATGAATGTATCGATACCTGGGAGCATCCGCCCGAGGGTGTCGCGAGACGGGGAAAAGTCGGGGTCCTTTCCGGTTGCGTACAATCACTCGCGTTTTCGGATGTCAATCGCGACACCGTCGATGTGTTACTACACAATGGCTGGTCCGTATTCACTCCGAAAAGCCAGTCCTGCTGCGGCTCGATCCATGCTCATAACGGAGCACCGGGCCTCGCATTGAAGACCGGGGAAAATCTCATGAATCAATTTGAGCGGGAATTCTTCTCTCTCGATGCCATCATCACCAACGCCGGAGGCTGCGGTTCGCACCTCAAACATTACCATTCTCTGATGGGCACGGAAAAAGCCCGGCAATGGGATCAAAAAGTGAAGGACATCCATGAATTCCTCGTCGAAACGGGCTTTGAGATTCCCGGCAGCCGCGGCGGAGAGAAGCATCGTTTGACCTACCATGAGTCCTGCCATCTCTGTCATGGTCAGGGAATCAAACAGGCACCGAGAGAGATTCTCGATGCCCTGCCCGATTGCGAGAGAATCGAGCTACCCAATTCCGATACCTGCTGTGGAAGCGCCGGTATCTACAATGTTCTCCAACCCGAAGAAAGCGCCCGCGTTCTCGACCGCAAACTCGAATCGATCAAAACCACCGGGGCGGAGTGCGTCGTGACCTCCAATCCCGGTTGCCACCTTCAAATTCAGGGCGGGCTGAATTCACTCGGCCTCCCCATTACCGTGGATCAACCGGTTTCCCTGCTGGCAAAAGCCTATCGCGAAAGTTTCTCCTAGGTAAAAGCTTTTCCGTGGCCCTGCTTCTGCGGAAAACTGGCGCCCGCATTGAGCCCGTAATCATTTACCAGCTCCTCGTCACTATCGATCAAGTCCTGATCAATAATCATTTGCGGTGCGCTGAAGGTCCGCTCTTCTCGAAAACGAAGGTAGCAAATCCGATTGTAGAAAAACTGGGGAAAAGCGAGAATAAAACCATACAACACGCCGGTATACCGTTCATCGAAGGGATTGAGCGTGATACTCTCGCTGAGAACCGCCCACATCGCGACAAACGGAAACGCCACCAGAAAGATATCGGGAGATCGTTTCCCCGCCACGGTTCGGCTGTTGAGGTAAAAGGTATGCAAACTCATCCCCATACAGACGAAAAATGAAAGCAGGAGCAGGAATACCCCGACAAAGCCCCGCGAAAATAAGGTGTAGGTCCAAATACTGTGCCCCGCACTATAGATATCGAGCGGGAATTGATGACGGTCCTCCGGGTAAACCAGAAACAACTCGGGATAAAAAGTCTCGTCCCAGTAATAGCTGGCACCGAGCCCTTTTCCATAGATAAATGTATGGGGATCTTTCGCCAGAATGTCCCACATCGACTTGGCCTCAGCTTTTCGCATCAGGGTCGACAAATCCTCGGTGGTTTCCCCCCGAACATTATCGCCCGAACCCCGGTTATCGAAAAGCCGCTGCTCCCAGCGTTGCGCCATGCTGGGCACCGCTATCGCCGCAATCACAATAATAAACAAACAGGCAATTCCAAAACCGAACAGAGCGCCGACCTTCCGGATCGCATGTTTGATGTCATAGACCTTCAGGAAAATCCCCAGCCCCATCACGCAAAATGCCGTTCCGAAAGACGCCCCAATCGGCAGTACAAGCGAGCGGGTAATTGATAGTGCCGCAACCGCGAGCGGCACCCCGAAACCCACCAGCACCCAGGGCGTGAATTTTTTGCGTAGTAGCAAGGCGCAGGCCGACCACGCAAAAAGAAAGCGCATCCCCGGACTGAGAATCCCCATCCGCGCCTCATTAATCGAAAGGCCGCTGAGAAAGGCCCCGAACACAAAACGCCAAATTACATTGGTGACCGCGACTACAAAAAAGATCCGCATCGCCTCCTTCGGCCGCATCCCGGCACTCGCGACAATCAGTGTCAAATTGATCGCAAATCCCACCAGCAACGAAGGAATCAGAAGTCGCAGAATCCGGCCCAACTCGTTACCGGAAGTAAAGGAAACCACGATAGCAAACAACGTAAGTCCCCACCAGAGGCCCGCGATAAAAACACCCGGACGGGTTAGCAAATAC
The DNA here is from genome assembly GCA_029213005.1 of Verrucomicrobiales bacterium. Classification (GTDB taxonomy): domain Bacteria; phylum Verrucomicrobiota; class Verrucomicrobiia; order Verrucomicrobiales; family DEV007; genus Arctic95D-9. The sequence goes on along the minus strand of JARGPI010000028.1, from coordinate 42,582 downwards.
TTAAACCCGAGGAGCGTTCCGACCATTCCCGCCAGCATCGCGATTCCCAGGTAGGCATACTGAAAAGGAGACCCGCCCGTGCTCGTCGCCCCGAATTCCAAATCGACCGCTTTATAGTCGAAGACAAAGGAAACCATGTATAGAATAAAGAAAATTCTAAGCAGCGGAAGGCTCCTATCCTTTGGCGCATCGATATCGACCTCTGTCTGTGTATTGGGAACGAAGAAACGAAACATCGTTTAAGCTGGGTTATTCGCGTTTCCAAGAATTTAGCGATCTTTTATTAAAAATCCATTTAATTATTGTTTTTATAACTTATAATGAGATTGAAACAGCGAATTTAGTCGATGAACAGAGCCACCCCAAAAATCTCCGTGGTAATCCCGGCCCGAAACGAGGAGCGGTGGATCGGTCTCTGCCTCAGCGCTTTACATGCCGGAACGACGCCCCGAAGCGAGTACGAAGTGATCCTGGTTGATAATGGCTCGACGGATCAGACCGTGGAAATCGCCCGACCGCTCGTCGATCAGATTATCGACCTCGCCGGAGTTAACGTCTCACAGATGCGGAACGCTGCGGTAGCGGAAGCGCGCGGAGAAGTGCTCGCATTTCTCGATGCCGACTGTATACCCACACCGGACTGGCTGGAAACGGGATTGAAATCTTTAGGTGACGAGAACTGCATCACCGGGGCTAGCTATGTGCTCCCGGAAAACCCGGCCCCGGTCGAATCCCTACTGGTTTCTCTGGAGGCAAAACCCACCTCAAAGGAAAAAGCTAAATTCGTCCCGGCGGGAAATTTTTTTATTCACAAAGCGTTCTTTAACGAAATCGGCCAGTTCGACTCCAGCCTCGAAGCAGGCGAGGACAAAGAACTCTGCGCCCGGGCGAGTCGGTCTGGAGCGGTCTATCACGACCCGGCGATTATTGTCGCTCACGAGGGCAATCCAAAAACCTTTCACGGACTTTTCCGCCGCGAACTATGGCATGGCCGTGGCATTCTCCGTACTGTAAAGAAAAACCCCGCAGATAAATTGGTGATCGCGACCTTTCTTTTCGGTATCGGTTTATTACTCACCATAATCGGCGCATTGCTCAGTATATTTTTTGTTTTACCGGGCGCGCTGCTGGCTCTCGCCGGAATCGGGTGTCTCGCATCGGTCCTGACGCTTAGTTTAGTAAACTGCCGCAAACAGCTTCGCGGCCCTGTTCACGCCTTTCAGGCACTGGAATTCTATGTGGTTTATTTCATGGGCCGGACCGGAGCTTTGATCGGAGCGATATTCTCCGTTCCCTACTACCACAATCTGACCTCCATGGTCCGTTCCGCAGACGATGCACCGGCGGCAACAACCGAGCAGGTCTAAGCGGAAAAGAAAAGGACCTGTATCCGCGATTTGATTGCATCGCTCTTTCGACAAAGGGTGAGCGATGAGATCTTTTCCCGGTATTCTTCTGGCCTCGCTTATCGCTGTCTCCGGATTTGCGGTAGACGACCCCGTCAAACAGGACGCGACAGAGGACCGTGGCACTCTGATTTTCGACGGCAAGAGCCCCGACCGACTCGCCTGCGACACGACGCTGCGCCCGATGCCCGACGGAAGCTGGGTCATGATTATGCTGGGCGGGGGCGATACCGAACCGATGCCCCGGAATCGGGTTTTCCTCTCCCGCAGTCTTGATCAGGGAGAAAACTGGTCACCCATGGAGCCGATCGATTTCGGGGTGAAGGCAAAAAATCCGAACGCCGCGCTGGTTCCCACCGAGCTGATGGTGCACGCAGGGCGCTGCACACTCTTTGTGGCAACTCACGACGGGACCTTCGCCGATTGGAAAGAATGGATGACTCACAGCGACGATTCCTGCCGGAGCTGGAGCCCGCTCGAGCCAGTCCCGGGACGACTGAAAGATCGAACATTTATCCGCAATCACATCGAAACCCGGGACGGACGGATTCTGTTGCCTTTCCAGCATTACCTCCGGGTGGGTGAGACCCGGAATATATCGAACGGGCGTCGCATGTCTCCGCCAACCGATCCCCGCAACGGCGTGCTGATGAGTTCCGATGGAGGAAAAACCTGGACGGAACATGGCAACGTCCGAATTTCGCCCGACGACAACTACTACGGCTGGGCAGAGAATAATATCGTCGAGCTGGCCGATGGTCGGATTGCGATGATTATCCGCGCGGATCGACTCGGAGGGGTTCTTTACTATGCCGAATCGACTGATGGCGGCCGAACCTGGCCGGACTTTGCCCGTAAAACAGAAATACCGAATCCCGGATCAAAAGCAACGCTCTACCCTCTCGGTGGAGACGCGGTCGCACTGCTGCATAACCCCAGTCCAAAAGGCAGGCATCCCCTCGCCCTCTGGGTCAGCTTCGACGGCATGCAGACCTGGCCATACCAGCGCGTTCTGGTTTCGGAATCCAGCAAAGGTCCCGGTCGCCCCCTCAACTACCCCGATGGATTCGTCAGTCAGGATCGAAAGTATCTCCATTTTGCTTTCGATGACGCCCGTTACCGCGCGGTCTACTATGGTGCAAAACTTCCCGCAATTCCCTAGTTCGCTATCGCAGACTTGTAATGAAACCGGTGCTGAATAACGAAAACTTTGGCGCATCCCGTTCCGCCGAAGTATGTTTAGCAAATGCGGCCTAAGCTTTTTCTATTCGCACTGCTCCTTTGTCTTTCAACCGGGGCTGCCCTTGCCCAAACTCACGCCGACGCCCAACCATTCTGGGATGAAATTTCGCAGCATTGGAGTGCCGGCGATATGCTCGCAGCGGAAGTGAGCGCCGACAAACTGGTGACCCTACTCGAACCGGTCGCGGACGATTTTTCGATGGGGATTCAGATGAATTCCGCCCTTCATAACCGGGCCTCGCTGCGATACAACAATGGTAATTATCTCGGCGCGGAAGCGGATCTGAAACGCAGCGTCGAGCAGGCCCGCTCGATCAAGCCGCCAGCCGGAATCCCTGCCTCCGCAGCCCCGCAAATGATGACGATGGTTCACGACCGGGTTCGAATCAGTCTGCGCGGATTGGTGAACTTTTACCTCGCAGCAGGTGATTTCGAGCGGGCCACGGAATCCTTTAACGAAGCTCTCACGATCGTCCCGCTATGGAAAAAGCAGGCCGCCGAAAATCCAGCCCTCGGCTATCAAATTCTCGCCGCCGAGGTTTCGTCCATGGAGGGAACCTTCTTCCGCCAGACCGGTGACTATGCGAAAGCGACAGATGCGTTTTTGACGCGGCTCGAGGAAATCGACAAAGCCTGGGGTCTCGTGCTAAAAATGAACGGCGGGAATGAGAATGCCTTTACCGACTCGCTGAAAATGAACTACCTGCGCGGCCGCGCCAATCTTCTCATGGAGCTGGCGGAGGTGACCTCCCTTTCAGAAAAACACGTCGAGGCGATCGGGTTCTGTAAACAGGCGCGGGAGTCGGCTATGGAAATGTTTCCTCTCTACACGAAGTGGGCCGAGACAACTTTGAAAACGAATCCCGCGGTTCCGAAAGAGGCCATCACGAAAACTCTCGAGGGCGTCGAGATTAATATGAACTACCTGATTTTCGAGCGCGCCGCTCTCGTCTTCCGCGCGGCGGGTGAGGAAAAAACCGCTCTTGAGCTCATGTTGGAAGGCATTTCCCGACGCGGCGAAGACTTTGAACAACAGCGCATGCTGACTCTGGAATACAACGTGATTCGACCGGAAGAAAGCCTCAAGCTGATCGGCGATCTCCAGGCAATCCTCGGGAAACATGATGAAGCCGCGGCGTCCTATGCAAAAGCTATCGCCCTGACAAAATCCCAATACCCCGAAGGACACCCGGCAGTTCTGGACATCAGTGAGAGCCAAGCCCTTCTCGCGCTGGCTCGGGGCGATAGAGCTGCCGCGACGGATATCGCGCAGCAGGTACTCACAGCGCGGATGGAGAATCTCGAAGAGGTGCTCGCCTTTGCCGACGAATCACTCCGCCTCGCCTACCGATCATCAGTTGATCCGTGGAGCCTGTGGGTGAACCTCGGATTGCCTGAAGAATTATATTCGGTGGTATTAAAAACCAAAGGGATCGTTCTCGAATCGATTCTGGAAGACCGCGAGCTCGCTCTGGAAGCCACCGACGAGGCCGCAGCTCAGGCACTCGCGACGTTGCACGTGAAGCGACGGGAACTGATGGAATCACTCCTCAGCGGAGCCAACTCCGGAGGACCGAACACCGCGTCACTGCGGCAGGAGATTTTGGAACTGGAAGGCAGTCTCGCCCGTGATGTCAAAGGCTTCGGCAGGGCCCGTTCCTCGCTTTCAACAGAAGTGGCAACGGTGCAGGCAGCCTTACCGGAGGGCGCGACGGTGATCGAATTCATCCGCTATCGTGACTATTCTGCCCCGGGTCGTTTTGTCCCCAGCTATGGTGCCATCGTCCTGACCGCGGAAAATGCGCCAAGGTTCGTCAGGCTCGATACCGCCACCAGTGTGGAAGCCGGAATGGAACACTACGCCAGGGCAGTGCGGTCCGACCTGTCCGACAAGGAGATGCAGAAATTACTGACCGCAGCAGGGAAAAGCGTGTGGGGCCCGCTTAAAGACCTGCTCCCTGCGGAAGGCACTCGCTTGATACTCTCGCCGGACGGTGCCCTGAATTTTTTCTCATTTGCGACCTTACTGGCCGACGACGGTCGCTTTGTAGGAGAGGTCTGGCCCCTGTCCTACATCACATCGGGTCGTGATCTTCTGCGGAAAAACGACTCGACCCGGAACCAGGCGATGGAGATTCTCGCAAACCCCGACTTTCAGACACCCACTACCGAAAAGGTCAACTCACGCCGCGAAATCAATCGCGACGCAGCCGTGTCGATGCGGGGTGTGTTGGGCCGGATCGGACTCTCACCGCTCCCGGGAACCAAGGCGGAAGAAGCGGCGCTCCGGAAATTGATCGAATCGGAGTGGAAATGGAAAATCGAAAGCCATCTCGAGTCTTCAGCGACAGAAGCCTCGGTAAACGCGTTGGACTCGCCCGGTGTGCTTCATTTTGCGACCCACGGATTTTATCTGCCGCAGACAGGACGACTCGATGCAATGGAGCGCGGGAAACCTTACTGGGATGCGACTCGCAGCTCGAACGCGGGAGCCCTCGTTTCGTTCAGCGACGTGGTTCTCGATAATCCGATGCACCGTAGCGGCGTTGCCCTCGCAGGAGCCGAAGCCACCTTGAAACAATGGGGCGCCGGACGTGTCCTCGACACCGCGAACGACGGGATACTCACTGCCGAGGAAATGGCGGGGCTGGATCTGGACGGGACCTGGCTGGTTGTGTTATCCGCCTGTGAAACCGGTTTGGGCGAAGCCCGGTCCGGAGAAGGCGTCCTCGGAATGCGGCGCGGACTCATGCAGGCAGGCGCGGAGAATTTACTGCTCACCCTGTGGCCCGTAGCCGACCGGGAGACCGCGCTGTTTATGGTCGACTTTTACCGGAACTTACAAGGAGGTGCACAAAGCCCCGCCCGGATCGCTTCCGCCGTGCAGGGAGCCTACCTCCGCGAATTCCGCGAGAAACAGGGAATCACCGCCGCCGTGAAACTTGCCGGGCCGTTTATCCTGAGCCACGGAGCACAATAGGGATCGGGGCTTACTCTTTCCACCAGTCGGGGTTTTTCTGCCATTCCTCTTTGTTATCTTCGTGGCGCCCGGGCTCGTCGGTTTCGTGATCCAATTCATCCAGAAGGTTCGCGGTGTCCGGACATTGTTTGGCCGCATTTTTCCGAATCGTCCAGACGAGGAAACTGACGAAACCGACTACCGCGAAAAACTTTACGATTACAAAAATCGCTAAAACATTTCTCTTATTTTCGACGTTCAGCCAGTCGCCGAAAACCTGATCGAACATGGAAAGAACGTTCATTGACTCGCAGATGATACGATACTCTCGCACACATGACGGCTCCGTTCAAACCCATCGGCCTCCGCACCGCTTACCCTAGTCTTTGGAACTCTTCGGATCGAGCGCATCGCGCAAGCCGTCGCCGAGGAAATTCAGAGCGAAGAGTGTCAGTCCGAAAACAATGGCAGGGAAAATCAATAAATAGGGATCACTCGCCATTCGGTCGGCACCCTCTTTAATCAGGCTCCCCCAACTCGCGTTGGGCGGCTGTACCCCGAGGCCGAGGAAACTCAGAATCGCTTCGAGCCGCATCACTGCCGGGACAGTCAGGGTAGTGTAAACGATGACCGGTCCGAGGGTGTTCGGAATGAGGTGCCGGTAGATGATACGCCACTTCGACAATCCCAAACTGCGGGCGGCTTCAATAAATTCCTGCTTGGTCAGGGACTGAACCTGCGACCGGACGATCCGCGCCATGGTGAGCCATTCGACCGCTCCGATACAGACAAACAACAGCCAGAGTTTGTTGCCGAAATAGGTAGTCAAAATGATCACGATGATCATAAAGGGCAATGCGTAGAGGATATCGACAATCCGCATCATGACCGCATCGGTTCGGCCTCCGATGAACCCGGAAACGGCCCCGTAGATCAATCCGATCGTCAATGAAACGGCGGTCGCAATGAGCCCGACGGTTAGGGAAACCCGACCTCCGTGGATAATTCTGGAATAGATATCGTGACCAAGGTGATCACTTCCCAGCAGGTAAAATACTTTTTCCCCACTACTGGTTTGAGCGGTCGTCAGTGGTCCCTGTGACTTCAGTTCCAGATAGGTTTTGTTCGGATCGGGAAAGCCCGGAAGTAGCGGAAACAGCAGACAGGCCAGAGAAATCAGGATAATGAAATAGAGACTCGCCATGGCGAGTTTGTTCTTTTTCAAACGCAGCCAGGCATCTTTACCCAGCGAGGTACCTTCTTCGATCGTTTTGGAGTGACGCGGTAGAACCTGACTCATAATTCACTAGGCATTGGAGCGGCGACGCGGATCAAGCCACGCCTGCGCCAAATCAACGACGAAGTTGAGGGTTAAAATCAGGGTGGAATACACAATTACCGTTCCATTGATGAGCCAGTAATCGCGATTCGTAGCTGCTTTGATAAAATGCTGGCCCAGACCGGGTAAACCAAAGATGGTTTCAACCACAAACGAACCACCGATGAGACTGGCGAGTGCGGGACCGAGATAGGAAACCACGGGGGAAATACCACCGCGGAACGCGTGTTTGAACAAAATCTTCATCGGCGAGACACCTTTAGAAAGTGCAGTTCGTATAAAGTCCTGATTGAGCACATCCAGCATACTTCCGCGGGTGAGGCGGGCGATGTAGGCGGAGTAGTAGAGACCCAGTGTGAGGGCGCCGAGAAGCCAGGCATTACTGCCTTCCCAGGTGGCGACATCGAACCACCCCAGACGGGTTCCGAGGGTTTCCCCGAGGAGGGGCGCGATCACAAAAGTCGGTAAACAAATCCCGATCATAGCGAGAGCCATCAGCCCGTAATCGCCAATCGTATTTCGCTTCGATGCCGCAAACATGCCCACCGGAACACCGATGACCAATGCGATTGCGAGCCCGACAAAACCCAGCAGCATCGAAATCGGCCAGCTCTGAGCGATGATTTCATTCACCGAAAATCCGTTATTTTTGAATGAGGGTCCAAGGTCGCCCCGGATCGCATTCATCATATAGATACCGTATTGGGCGATGAGCGGTTTATCAAAACCGTACTTCTCTTTCATCACCGCGATGAGATGTTCCGGCACCGCCTTTTCTTCAGTAAAAGGACTCCCCGGAGCGAGGCGACAGAGAAAGAACGTCAGCGAAACGACGCAGAACAGGGCGAATAGCGCCTGCAGAAATCTGGACATGACGTAGCGAAAAGTCTGCATATTAATTCGCCCTCAACTCGATGTGTTTATAGGGATGGTTATTTAACAAAAGCGGATGCCAGTTTTTCACGCCCGGATCGATCAAATACACCGAGGTGTACCAGTAGAGCGGGGTGATCGGCAATTCATCGAGGAGAATATCTTCCGCTTCCTGTAGTTTGGCATACCGTTCTTCGACTTTAAAAAGCCGGGACGCTTCGACCATTTTGCGGTCGTAATCGGGATTCGACCATCCGGTACTGTTGTTCGTGTTGTTGGTCGTGAAAAGGGAAAGAAAAGTATCCGGATCAACATAGTCCCCGATCCACCCTGCTCTGGCGACATCGTAGTTCAGATCCTGAATGGTTTTCTGGTAGACTTTCCATTCCTGGTTCTGGATCTCGATACCGTCGATTCCGAGGTGGGTCTTCCACATATCCTGAATTGCGACCGCGATGTCTTTGTGGCTTTCCGAAGTATTGATAAAGAGGACAAATTTCGGAACATCGGCCCCGGATTCGAAACCGGCTTTCCGGAGGTGCTCGCGGGCGGCCTCGGGATCAAACGCCACCCGGTCCGGTGGCTGATACCCACCTTCCGACGGCGGGGTGAAACCGTAAGCCGGCTGCTGCCCACCTGCCGTGACAAATTCGACGATCCGCTGACGGTCAATCGCGGCGGAGAGCGCGCGTCGAAAGTGAATATTCCCGGACAGTTCGCGGGTGGTATTGAATCGGTAAAAATAAGTCCCTGAGTAAGTCTCGGCCCTGAGAGGCGTGTTCTCCATTTTGCGATAGCGCCCGATCAGGCTGGATGGAGTCACGTAGGTGACGTGGAGCAGACCGTTCCGAAAGGCGCGCTCTTCGGTGAAAGCATTGTCCATCGGAAAAAATCTGATCGCGTTGAGCTTTACGTTTTCGGCATCCCAGTAGTGGGGATTTTTATCGACCTGAACGTAGCCGTTGATTCTCCACTTGGTCAGTTTGAACGCTCCGTTACTTACCGAATTCCCCGGGACCTGCCATTTGGTAAAATGGTCAGTCATCGAGCCGTACTTTTCTATAGTTGCTTTGTGGACCGGAAGAAAAGTGGTGTGTTTGACGACATCGGGAAAAAACGGAGCAGGATTCTCAAGGGTGCAATGCAGCAGGTGATCACCCTCCGCCCTGACTCCGACTTGGTCCATCGACTTGATTTCGCCTTTGTTATACTTCGCCGCATTCTTCAGGATATAGAGCATGGAGGTATAGGGTCCTCCCATTTCGGGGTGGAGAAGGCGACCGAAAGAGTAGACAAAATCGTGAGCGGTAACAGGGTCGCCATTAGACCACTTGGCATCTTTTCTGAGATAGAAAGTCCACTCGGTGGCATCGGGATTCGACTCCCATCGCTCCGCTACGCCCGGCTCATTTTTTGAATCGTCCGACGGATGATAGGTGACCAGCCCTTCGAACATAGCGCGCAGGATATTGCTATCCCCAACCGAGCTGACGAGATGGGGATCGAGCGCTTTCGGCTCCGCCCCGTTGCCGAGGAGAAGAATCCCGTCTTTTGTCGCCCGATCAACCTTGCGCTCCCGTCTTCCGCAGCCAGTGAGAAGAATCGCCAAAAGGAAGAAAACCAGCAGTCTCGAAAGTAGAGGTCTCAGCAAGGATTTTTCCCTGCGGGAATCCCGGCCCGGCACGGCCTGAAGACCGACTGTACCCTGTACACTTTGCGACTGTACCCTGTACAGTCCACTTTGGGACCCGGAACCACTCTGTTTTTTTCCCTCGAACATCAAAATTGGACGGGTGAAATGTTCGCCAAAGGCCGCTGCGTTGCAACGCTTAAAACCCGCAATTGACCCCGGCACCGGAGACAGCGGGGGGATTGGATGATAGATTGCGTCTTTTTCTGAGAAATCATGCCGGAATTAGCGGAAGTCGAATATTACCGAAAAGAGTGGGATCCGGGAATTGGTGATCCAATTGTCGAGGTGCTGGCCCACCCCAAAGCGCGGATTTTTCGCGATGCACCGGCGCGGGCTATCGTGAAACATCTTAAGGGAGAGAAGCTGACCGGCAGTTTCGCCCACGGGAAACAAATACTTTTTCAGTTCAGTAATGGACACTGGCTGGGATTGCACCTCGGAATGACGGGGCGGCTATCGAGCCAGCCTCGCGATTATGAGCCCGAAAAGCATGACCATCTCGTGCTCCGGGGAAAAAAGCAGACCCTCGTTTTTTGTGATCCCCGCATGTTCGGAAAGGTGATTTTTGATCGTTGTGAGGATTTTCCAGAGTGGTGGGCCGCGCTGCCACCGGCCGTGACCAGCGATCGGTTTACCCGGACAAAAATGGAGGCCTTTCTTGGGCGTTTTAAAAAATCGCCGATTAAGACCGTTCTGATGGATCAGCGCTTTTTTCCCGGAATCGGGAATTGGATGGCCGATGAAATTTGCTGGAAAATCAAAATCGATCCGGCGACCAGATGCGGTGATCTGACCGCGAAACAGGTCAATGAGCTGTGGAAAGCGACACGCGAAGTTTCGCGGAAAGCGTTACAGATCATCGGGGAAGATTGGAGCGATCCGCCGAAAACCTGGCTTTTCACGCATCGGTGGAAAGATGGAGGGAAATGTCCCCGGAAAGGATGTGGAGCGGATTTGGTGCGGGCGGACCTGCGAGGGCGGACAACCTGTTGGTGCCCGCAGTGTCAGGGATGAGTTTCGGTTGCCGCCTTATCCAATTCGAGACCATTTATCCACGGACCTGGCCTTCGCCAAATACGAGATATTTATAACTGGTCAATTCCTCCAGAGCCATCGGTCCGCGGGCGTGCAGCTTGTCGGTGCTGATCCCGATTTCTGCACCGAAGCCGAACTCTCCGCCATCGCTGAATCGTGTCGAGGCGTTCCAGAACACGGTCGCTGAATCAATTTCGAGCTGAAATTTTTCGGCTGCGGCCGCATCGCGGGTCACAATGGTCTCGGTGTGATGGGATCCGTAGTGGTTGATGTGCGAAATCGCGGCGTCGAGGTCATCCACGACTTTCACCGCGAGGATGTAGTCGAGATATTCGGTGGTCCAGTCGGCCTCGGTAGCCGGAATCACCGCGTCTGAATGACACAGCGCCATAAATGCTTCATCGCCGCGAAGCTCGACGTTTTTCGCCAGCAAACTCTCCGCAATCTGCGGCGCAAACGCCTCAGCGACATCTTTGTGGATCAACAAGGTTTCAAGGGCATTACAGACGGAGGGTTTCTGAATCTTCGAATTGATGGTGATCTCTTCGGCCATGCTGAGATCGGCATCTTTATCGACAAACACATGACAAATCCCGTCGTAATGTTTGATCACCGGCATCCGCGCCATAGAGACCACCGCTTCGATCAATCCGGCTCCACCCCGGGGAATAATCAGGTCGAGATATTTATCCATCTCGGCCATGTAGCGGACGCTTTCGCGATCGGTAAAGGGAATCAACTGAATGGAATGATCGGGCAATCCCGCGGGCGCACCACCCTCTTGCAAAGCGGCAGCGAGCGCGCGATTGGAGTGGATCGCCTCTTTCCCGCCGCGCAAAATGGTGGCGTTTCCGGTTTTGAAACACAGGACTGCGGCGTCGCTGGTCACATTGGGGCGGCTTTCGAAAATGATACCGATCACGCCGATCGGAGTGCGCTTTTTCTGGATGCGAAGGCCGTTGGGCCGGGTCCATTCCTTGATCACTTCGCCGGTTGGGTCATGCAGATCGGCGACTTCGCGAATGCCGTTTGCGATGCCGGCGAGACGCTCCGAATCGAGACGGAGCCGGTCTTTCATCGCATCGGTCAGGCCGAGTTCATCGGCTGAGGCGAGATCTTTTTCGTTCGCTTCGAGAATCGCGGCCTCGTTCGCCAGAACCGAATCCGCCATTGCCCGGAGGATTTCATTTTTCTGATCGCTGGTCAGTTTGGTCAACGCGTGGGCGGCGGCACGGGCCTGGGCCCCCATTTTCAGGACTTCTGCCTGGATATCTTCGGAATTCATAGAGATAAAAAAAGAGTTGGATCACTTAGCGGAGAAACGGGTACAGATCCCTTTGCCGTCAACGATATCGCCGAGTTGCTCCGGTGCAAATCCGCTGGCGATAACGGTCTCAATCCCCGCGGACACAGACGATTTTACCGCGAGAAGCTTGCTTCCCATCCCTCCGACGGAGAGTTTTCCGGTGTCGTCGTGAGCGTAGGATAAAACGGTATCGACGTCCTCGACATGGGTGATGATGTCGTTCTCATCCTTCGCATCGGGCCCCTGCAGCCCGGGAACGGCGGTAAGGAGAATCAGCAAATCAGCATTGATGAGCTGAGCCACCTTCGAGGAAAGGGTGTCGTTATCGCCGACATTGAGCTCAAATGTTGCGACCGAATCGTTCTCGTTAATGATGGGAATAATGCCTTTGAAACCCAGCAAAGTGCTCAGGGTATTGTTCACATTTTTAAGCCGCTTCGGATTTTCCAGATCATCGTGAGTGAGGAGAAGCTGGGCAATTTTAAGGCGGTGAAGACTGAACTGGTGCTCATACAGATGCATCAGCATCGCCTGCCCGGCAGCGGCGCAGGCCTGTTTTAATGCGATATCGGTAGGTCTTTCCTTGAGCTCGAAATAACAGACCCCCGCCCCGACGGCCCCCGATGAAACGACGATACACTGATGGCCTGAGTGGCAGAGATCCGCGATCGCCTGAGCGAGACGGGCGATCATCGCGTGGTGCAATTCCCCGGCATCACCCCGCGCCAGAACGCCGGTGCCGATCTTGATAACCACTCTTTTTCCTGTCTGGGATTGATTCATATTCGAGTTCACTTTGAAAAATCCAAAGGGTCGGGACGATATTACTTGCCAATAAGCGTGTAAAGGAACACTTTACGCCCCGCGCGACGATAGCCGTCATTTTTAACGCACCCATAGTAAAATGGATATTACGTCGGCCTCCGGAGCCGAAGGTCCAGGTTCGATTCCTGGTGGGTGTATTCTTTCCCCGGCAAATGGCCCGTTCGGCCTGCCTTTCATCCATGCACTTCGTCAATAAAATCATGCAATCGGCATGATTTTCGGCTGAAAATCGGGCTCTCTCACGGTGATACGGGGCATACAGCCCCGGCACGCTTGCTGCGCTACTGGGAGGGGTTATGACCAATCTGTTCACCAAATCCGCCTGTCTTTTGTCCGCCTGCTCAATGCTGATTTTTACCAGCTGTGAGACCAACACTCAACGTGGTGCCGTCCGGGGAGGACTTGGAGGCGCTGCAATCGGCGCTGTCGCCGCAGGTGATGGAAATCGCGGAGAGGGAGCTCTCATCGGAGGTGCCATTGGGGCTGCCGCCGGTGCGGCTGTGGGAAGCAGTCGGGACCGCAGAGGATATTAAACAAATCATTATGAAAAAAACAATCATGCATAATCCGGTATCCAAAGTGGAATGCGCCCAAACCTGTGTGTCCGCACTGGATGCCGAAAATTCGATAATCAATGACTACATTCGGGTCATCGCCTGTTTTCAGGATGAGCAAATTGCTCACGATCTCAGCCCGATTCGCGATGATCACAAAGATTCGCTCCGCGACCTGGAAATGGCCATTGAAGATCTGGGAGCACAAAGTGTGGCTTCCGATCACCTCGGGACCTATCAATTTTTCCCCCGCCAACCCTCGCAGGTGTCGGACGAGGAAGATGCGATCAAGATGCTTTTGAAGCGGGAAGACAATCTTCTCAAATTCTACGATGACATCCTCTCTCACGAGGAGGTGCTCGACGATTGCGCCAACGTTTTCACAACTATGTTACACCCTAGAGTTCAGAGTCATGTTGCCAAGCTCAGAAAGCTCCGGGAGATGCAATCGGTTGGTAATAACTAACGGATTAGTAACCGCACCCCTTCCGCCAGTAAGGAAGGGGTAGCAATCTTGAGGCGCGCTCTTTAAGCCTCATCCAGGCACTGCGCTTTTCAAATTCCTCCAGCGTCATCTCAAGCGACTTGCTCTTGTCGTTGTTAAATTTCTCTATCATCATTTCCGCAAAACTTCTGGAATGGATGATGATATTTACCTCTTCATTAAGACGAAATGAGAGGAGATCAAAATTGATCGACCCGACAGTCGTCAGCGTATCGTCGATAATCGTCGCTTTGGCGTGGCACATCGTCGGTTGATAGAGATAAAGCTCCACGCCACATTCGAGCAGTTCTCGCCATGCCGTCCGCGAACGACTCTGAGCGAGCCATGAGTCCCGGAAGGGCCCTGGAATCACCAATTCAATTCTGACACCGCGCTGTGCGGTGATCCGAAACAGATCGATCATCCCCTGATCCGGGATGAGGTAGGCACTGATAATCCTGATGTGATTTTTCGCTGAATGGAGCATCGCAGCGTAGGCATTGCTGGCCTCGGATTTGGTTTCCCGGGGCGAACTCACCAGCGGGAGAATTCGAACATCCTCTTCCACTCCGGAGTTCTCGACGGGCAGCTGCCTCTTTTTGTCGTATTCCGGGTTATCGTAGCGAATCGCCTCGGGCGGCTTCCCGCCTCCCCTTAAAAACGTCCACGGTGATTCCCAGTTATCACAGAAGGCTTCTGAGAGCGATTTGACGCTCGGCCCGTCGACCCGAAAATGAAAATCGTGCCGTTCCCCGGGATTACTGGCGCAGCCTTTCCATTCGTCAGCGATCCCCACCCCTCCGACAAAACCGACCCGACTGTCACACACCAGAATTTTCCGGTGAGTGCGGTGCTGATACCGCAGCGGATCCGACCAGCAGAAAGGGTTATATTTCGCCAGCACGACCCCGGCTTCCTCCATCATATTCAAAAGACTCCACTTTGTCTTGATACTGCCATGGAAGTCGAGAAGCACCTGGCAGTGCACCCCCTCTCTGGCTTTTTTCGCCAGCTTTTCAGCAAACTGATGAGCGACCTCCCCCTGCCAGTAAACATAAGTTAAAAAGACGATATCCCGTTCGGCCCGATCGATAGCTTCCAGCATGGCTGGGAAAATCTCGTCTCCGTTCTCCAGGATGACAACGCGGTTGTGCGAAGTCCACGGTTCACCGACGAGGCTTTCCAAATGAATCAATGATCGTCCGTTTTCTGGATTGGGAATAGGGATGGACATAATCAAACAGGGTACAGTCTAAAATGGCACTGGGTACAGCGTCGAAATTTAAGCGTTCGTCGGGATGTTCTGCAATAGGTGTGCCACCAGCGTGAATTGGCCTTTTCAGTGCATTTTGTCAGATTCAGAGAGGTCACTGGCCGCGAGATCATGCAGACCGCCTCAATTTTTCATGCATTTTGCAATTCCGTGCCGTTTTTCCAGAGGGTTTATCGCCTCTCAAGGGGGCCTCCGGGGGAATCCGTCGTTGGCATGCTTCCAGCAAAACCAGTGCGGGAACTACTTACTACATGTCACAATCAACAGCCCTGGAACGATTCGCCACCTACAAAGACGTTGCCGGAATGATGTTAAAATACATTCCGAAACTTTCGTCATCTCACCCCGAAGTTGCCACGAATTTTGAAGTCGAAGACGTCGAACCGAGCGACGATGCGGCTTCCTTCGTTGAAGATCTGGAAAAACTCGGCCCGACATTTATTAAAGTCGGCCAATTGCTATCGACCCGGGTTGATCTGATGCCCCCGGAGTATATCGCCGCCCTTGAAAAGCTGCAGGACGATGTCGATCCCGTTCCGTATGAAGAAATCGAGACGGCCGTCGAAGAGGAACTGGGCGCAAAGATATCGCGGCTCTTCTCCGACTTTACCGAGATGCCACTCGCTTCCGCCTCGATCGGACAGGTTCACCGTGCCGTGCTGCGCGATGGCAAGACTCAAGTCGCAGTTAAGATCCAACGCCCGGGAATTCGATCCCGAATGGTTAAAGAGTTCGATGCGATTCAGGAAGTGGCCGACTTTCTCTACAAGCACACCGACTTCGGCAAACAGTATGATATTGATATAGTAATCAACCAATTCCGCACCGCGATCTTGAACGAACTCAACTACCTCGCAGAAGCCGAGAATTTGAGCCGGCTCGGTGCCAATTTGGCCGAAGCCCCCAACCTGATCGTACCCGCTCCGATCAAAGACTATTGTTCCTCCGGGGTGCTCACGATGGAATACATCGACGGCAACAAGATTACCGATTTGTCCGGAGTCGTCATGGCCGAAGTCAATGGAGACCAACTCGCGGAAGACCTCTTTCAGGCCTATTTGAAGCAGGTCACACTCGATGGCTTTTTCCACGCCGATCCCCATCCCGGTAATATATTGCTAACCCGCGACCACAAACTCGCTTTAATAGATCTCGGAATGGTAGGCAAAGTCTCCGACGACCTCCGCGATCATATCGTTCAGTTTCTGGGAGCGGTCGCCGAGGGGGAAAGCGCCAAAGCAGCGAAGGTCGCCCGCTTGATGGGAACGCCCCGCGATGATTTCTCACCGGAGAATTTTGAAAATGTGATCAAGGAAATTGTCCTGAGTCGACAAAACACCGTCCTCGAGAATTTAAAAGTGGGGGGCCTCGTCATGAAAGTGATCAGTGCTTGCGGCAAGAACGGATTACGAATCCCGGACGCCGTCTACATGATCGGAAAAATGCTGCTGAACATCGATCTGATCGGGGAAAAACTGGCCCCGAAGTTCAATCCCGACGCATCGATTCGACGCTACATGACCGAGATCGCCCAGGTCAGAATCACCAGCCAGCTCACCGGCAGTAATCTCGTTGATTACCTCACTGAGCTTAAAGCACTCTTTGTTAACACACCGGAACGACTCAACCGGGCCCTCGAAACGATTGCCGATAACCGAATGGCGCTCGATGTATCAGGAATTGACGAAGAGAAGATCCTCGCCGGCTTCTACCGCGTCGCCAACCGGATCACCGTGGGCTTGATCCTTTCCGCCCTCATTATCGGCGCATCCATGCTCATGAACATCGAGTCCAAATTCACCATCTTCGGCTACCCCGGACTCGCGATGATCTTTTTCCTCATTGCGGCGTTCGGAGGACTCACCTTGGTATGGCGGATAATGTTTGGTAAAGAAAAAGGTTAGCCAACAAGGCTCAGAAGAAAACAATAGCAATCGCCCCTTCCGGAGAGAAGGTTGGCTTACACCGAATTATATGATCGTTCGCCTACTAAACCGTGGAAGTGCCGAAGTCCGTCGGATCACTTCAAGTTTGGGTTTTATCCCCACTATCATTTCCATTCTGTTTGGATTGGCAGCAATTACTCTGCTGTGGGCCAATACCACCGAGATCACGACATTTCTGCTCGAGAATGCTCCATCGGTCGTAATCAAAGACGGCGATACCGCACGGGTCATTTTGAGTACCGTTATCGGCGGACTTCTTTCCCTAACGGTATTTACCTTCACCATGGTGATGGCGCAGTTAAACCGGGCGGCCTCGAACTACTCCCCCCGGCTGCTCCCCGGATTGATTTCAACGACTCGCCACCAGGTCATTCTCGGTATATTTCTGGGAGCCATCCTGTTCTGTCTGATAGTACTGATCACGATCGAGCCCTCCGATGACTCCTATCAGCTTCCCGGCCTCGCCATTCTACTGTCAGTGCTGCTCGCCATCTCCTCCCTCGGGATATTTGTTTACTTTATTCATTCGATTTCGCAATCCATCCAGGTGACCAACATCCTGCAACGAATTGCTGACGAAACAGTTCAGAGACTCGACGAGCTATTGGAAACCGACGAACGAAACCAGCATGCTTCAAAGCCCGACTTCAAGGAGGCCATGGTAGTCCGGTCAAATAAAACGGGATATTTCCAGGTCTGCAACCGCGCTATACTAATCAAACTGGCGATCAAACACGATCTACTACTCGAGGTCATTCCTCTGCAGGGAGAGTTCGTGCTCGAGAATACCCGTCTGATGCGGCTCAGCAAAAAAGTCGACGAAGAAGTCGAGGAGGAAATGAGATCCTGCTTTCAGTTTTTCGGAGACGGCTATGTCAAAGACAACTACGCACTGGGATTTAAATATATCACTGAGATCGCGGTACGGGCGATGTCCCCGGGAACTAACGATCCGGGCACAGCATTATCCGCCATCAATCATCTGACTCATCTGACCGCCCGCCGCATGATGTTTGATGACTATGAAATTCACTTCGACGAAGACGGCGAGCCGCGAGCTATCATCTCGGTGATCAGCCTGGAGGAACTACTCTACGTCATCTTTGCCGCACTCCGACTCTACTGCAAACACGACGCCGTTATCGTATTTAAATTGCTACAGATGTTCGATTACCTCCTCCAACAACCCATGCAGGAAAATTCCCGCCACGACGAAGTCTTAAAAGACGAGCTCCGGGTTTTGATCGCGGATGCCCGTGAATCCCTCACAAACGAGAAAGATCTGAAAATGCTGGAAAGCCGGATCGAGAAACTGGGCTGCGACATCTAGCCCCCCTCTCTAAAAGAAAGGCAGTAAGTCGCTTAACGTTATAATTTCCATAAAATAAGTTGTGATTAAACCTCTCTCGATTTATGGTAATTATAAATTATGTCAATTTGTCCCCGAAATTGGCGTCTGGCCTTTGGAATTTTTTTCCTGGCCACGCAGCTCTGCAGATCCGAAGGCCTGAGTGTCCCGGACTCAAGCGCATGGCCTTTTAAAACAGTGCCGGTAACCCCCGGTAAAAAGCTTCCGGACGGCTCGATCAACACCCTTCACGTAGACACGGCGGGATTTATCTGGAGCGGTGGAGAAAATGGCATTCTCCTGTTCACCGGTGGAGATCCCATCCCGATTGGACTGCCAGAGGGTCGCGACGATACAGTTCTCGCTTTCGAGGAGGAAAGAAAAGCGGAGAAGCTCTGGTTCCTCACTCCCGGTGGAATCGGTTGGGTCGGAACCAAAACAGGGAAAGGTGCGTTTTTTCCCAAGCCTAATTCTAACGAGGAGATTGAATTTTTGACCTTCGCCTCAGCAGGTGACGATGCTTTCTGGATTTCGGCAACGGACGGTTTGTATCGATTCAATCCGGGGACTAAAAATTTCACCGCCATCGAAAAGGACGAGAAGTTCCGGTCAATTTCCGATATCGCAATCTCCCCGCAACGCCAGAACGAACTTTGGCTCGCAACTGGCATCCACGGCCTGATTTGCTATGATTCGACGACTAAAGAAATAAAAAACTATTTTCACCGGGATGGTCCTTCCGGATCCCCTGCTAACTGCATTTGTCTATCAGATGGGAATGAAGTAATTTTCGGCGGCGGCAATTCCATCACAAGACTAAACCGGGATTCTGGAGAGCAAACTTCGGTGCAAATACCACTGTCACGGGACCTCCGTTATCTCAACGTGACGACTTTACGGGAAGACCGCGTAAAGAACCAAATATGGATCGGCACCAAGTCAGGACGAGGGGTGTACCGGCTCGAATTGGGAGACAATTCACTGCTGGATTTTGGTGACGAGATTCGTTTGAGAGGCACCCGCCGCGGATTCTCAGTGAATGATATCGCGATCGATACCAACCGGGTCCTGTGGGTCGCCACCGAGAGAAATGGCATTGCGCTCACCCCCATGCCTTCATTCGGTGTGGAAGAATTCGCCGTATGGGGTGAGGGAAAGCTTCAAATGTATGACGGAGACTACCGTTTCCCGGCATCCATCAAAAGTAACAAAACCATCGCCGCGACCCGGAAGGGCATAATTCGCATTGATCTATCTGAGGGAGAAATAGAGAAATTGACCGGCGAACCCCGACATGAGGCTAATAAAATCTACGGTGCACTTCGTCATAGCGACGGTTCTATTTATGCATTTTTTGAGAATGCCATTCAACGCCTTACTCCTGATGAAAACACCTGGGAAAAGCTCGCCGTCCTGCCCACTACCGAGGGAGTGAATTACGTCAAACTGGCGCCTCAATTCGATACCAACGGAAAGCTATGGTTTTGCTGTCGAAATCAACTCCACTCCTTCGATCCGAAAACCGGAACCGTTAACTTTCATGCCACTATCCGGCATTGGGCGGATGAGATCACGGTGATAGAGAATCTCGTATGGGTGGCCACCGAAAATTATCTATACCGCTGGAATATCGATTCCGGCGCGATGGAGTTGCAGCTGAAAACCCAACTTCTAATGACTCACGATTTGAGTCCGATGACCGATGACCAAGGGGTATTCCTTGCGACCACACAGGGCTTATATTCAATCAGAAACGATGAGGACACGATAAGACTGCGGGGATTACCTGATACCGATGTGCCATCGGTTTGTGAAGGACCCACGCCCGATTCCCTGTGGATCATCAAAAACGAGCGGCTCAAGCTCTTCAATCTTAAGTACAACAGATTAGAGAGCTATCCCGGGGATGGTGAATTTAACATTTTGAGACGGAAACCGACCTTTCTTCGTCGCCGCCCCAATGGCGATCTTATCCTCGGAACCTGGGGCCGGATCTTTGTGGTGGCGGAGCAGGATCTGATTACCGATTTCAGGCAGGCACAATCACCGATCAACCTGGTGGAAACCCGCACGATTCGTGACGGCATGGTAAGTGCCAATCTGGTGGATTTTCCTCAACTCAGTGGCATGAAAAAGCTACAATTCACCGGATCCACTCAAAATGCCGAGTTTCTCTTTCATATCCCGGACTACCGTTTCCCGCATGAGACAAAATTCAGGTATAGAATTGATGATGCCAAATGGATGGTTTCCCGCAACGGCTATGTCGAAATCCCCCATCTTAAAAATGGCATTCACACCCTCCAGGTAGAGGGCACGGATTCATGGCGGGCACCTGCGGCAAACTCAATGGAGCTGCAATTCGAATGGCACCCGCCGATTTGGGAGCGGTGGTGGTTTACTCTCGCCGCTGCGTCCCTCGTACTAGCCGTTGGCTATGGATTCCACCTCCTCCGAACCCGCTATATCATCAGAGCTAAACAGAAGCTCGAGTCGATCCATAACGAACTGATTCGCTCTGAATCCCGGTATCGGAATATGTTCGAGAATTCCTCCGATGCCATTCTGATCGTCGATGCCACTTCGAGAATTGTAGCCTGCAATCCCCAATCACTGGCATTGACCCAACGGACTCCGGAAGAAATAGTCAGTCTGGTGGACCGCCCTTTATCAACCTACTTTTCCGGGGATTCAGAAGTGGATCAATGGCTACAGAATGCCCGGGCGGGAGATCATTCTCCGGAGAAACCTTTCGACGTTCTGACTTCATCAGAAACCCTCGTTCCAACCCTGGTTTCATTGAGCCGCGTCGAATCGATTGAGGGAGAAGAGTGGCAATTGCGCATTCGTGATATTTCGAAACAGAAGGAATTCGAAAAGAAAATGCGTCAGGCGCAAAAAATGGAGGCAGTCGGAACGCTCGCCGGGGGAATCGCTCACGATTTCAACAATCTCCTCTCGCCGATCATTGTTCACTCCCAGATCGCGTCTGACGATATTGAATCCCGGGGTGAAAGAGCTCTTCCCGATGTGAAAGAAGCACTGGATATTTGCGGAGAAGCGGCGACCAAAGCAGCCGTTCTCGTTAAAGATTTACTACACTTCGCGCGGAAAGCCGATCCCGGTATCGCAACCGTCGATATCGCGGAATCGACCCGGAACGCGATCCGACTCCTGAAAGGAAGTATCCCGGCCACGATAGCGATTGAATCCGATCTTCCCGATGCTCCCGCCTGGACACGGTGTTCGCCACAACGGCTCGAGCAGGCGCTGATGAATATGGGAGTCAACGCCTCCCATGCGATCGGTATCAATACCGGAACGATTCGTTTCAACCTGCATCAAACTGGATCGGGTGACCACTGGGAACTCAGTATCGAAGACACCGGGTGCGGAATGAAAGATGAAACAATTCAGCGCATTTTTGATCCCTTTTTTACCACCAAAGAAGTCGGGAAAGGCACCGGGCTGGGACTCTCCATGGTTCACTCGTTTGTTGAGGAGTCAGCGGGGAGCATCGAGGTGGAGAGCATTCCCGGAGAAGGCACCGCCATCAAAATGAGATTTCCGGTCGGTGAACCCTCCACGGAAAAATCAGCAAGCGCCCTGAGACAGGGACTCCAAACGCTGGAACCAGCGGGAGAAAAAGAGTTACAGCGCCCCTCAGTCATGGTGATTGATGACGACCCGATGGTCCTTAAGGCTACCAGCAAAATTCTCGAGAAACTGGGTTACACCGTTGATGCCTTTGATTCTCCAATCGATGCCCTGGAAGCATTCGAGAAATCTCCCTGCAGCATTGCCGCGATTGTAACCGATCAGATGATGCCGAAAATGACCGGCCTCGACCTGGCCCGGAAAATCAAAGACATCCGGGATTCCATACCTATCATCCTCCTTACCGGATTCAGCGATCTTCTGAAAGAAAGCGGGGAATCCCAACAGGTCGTTTCCGCCGTCAGGGTGAAGCCTCTGGACTACCGGGATCTTGACCGGACCCTGATCGAATTGACCGACATCTCAGCGGCATCAGCAGTTAGTTTAGCCTCTTAGCGGATTCACCCCGTACCTCTATTGCGGGATTGCCATTCCTCTTGGTCGCAGAGAAGCTCCCTATCTGAGGGTCAAATTATGAATAGATGGATCACACTTCGATATCACTGGGTATTTACGGGCCTGTTTTCGATCCTTTGCTTTATTCAATTTGAAATATCAGCTCAGCAGGTAAAACCATTCCCTTCGCTGGTCACATTTGGAAATGAACAAGTCGCCAACGGCACCCTTGCGGGAGGCTGTGTTCTGATACTCCACCGCGGCGAAGTCGTTTTACATGAGGCGTTCGGGTATTCCGATCTGAAAAGCCAAAAGCCGTTTAGCAAAAACGCTCCGGTTATAGTCGCCTCAATCAGCAAACCCATGCTGGCCACAGTACTGTTCCGATTGCACCAGAGTAATCAACTGGATATCAATGCACCCATCGATCGCTATCTCACGGAATACAAAAATGCCAAACTCGCTGATGGCACCCCCATGAAACGGCTTCCGTCCACCATTGAACTTCTTACTCACACCGGTGGGGCGCTTTCCTTTTACAAAGAAGGTGGCAGGCCCTGGTTTGCCAGCTGGACCAAAGGTAAAACTCTAGCTAAAGTCGTCAAAGGTTACTCGGTAAAGCACCCTTTCCAGACGGCACCCGGCACCAATTATGCCTACAGTGGGATTGGAACCGACATCGCGGCACGGGTTGGAGAAGTCGCCTCAGGTCTCCCCCGAAATGAATACCTTCTCCAGGAACTGAGCCTGCCACTGGGGCTGACAACCACCGCCTACCGGGAAACCGGCAGCGCCCCGGACAATATGCCTACCCGGTATCTGATCAGTAAAGAGAGCGGGAAACTAATTCTCCCCAAAAAACGGGATCTCCCGGAGAAAAATCACTACAGCTCCTCCGGTGGAGCCATCATATCGACAGCCACCGATATAGCGACCTGGCTGGAAATGATTCGGAATAGCGGAACTCATCGGGGCAAGCCCTACCTCAAGCCGGAGACATTCGCGAAATTCGTAGAAAAAAGCCCCAAAGGCTCTGCGGTTTCCGGAGGGCTCCATGCCAGAGAATTTGATCAGAATGGCTCGCCCTCCGTCCTTGGGCACTCCGGATCATCCGGAACCGACTGCTGGATCGATTTGGAAAATAACATCACGGCGGTAATGCTGACTCAAAGCGGCAGCGGAGCTTCGAAAACTATGGCAAAAAAGGTCCGCGCCACTGCACTTGAATGGGCTCAGAATTTGGAATGATATTTTGCTACGGTATGATTGGCCTCTGCAAAACCCTTCAAGCCAGCGGTGATCATGGCCGCTCCGAAGAGAATTAGGGTCACGGCAGCGCCCTTACTAATCAAACGACAGAAATCCCACGTCGACGCCTTTCTGACAAGGTGCAGCATTTGATTCACCACCAGCCAAAAGGTAAGAGTTCCCGCCATGATCAGAAGTGACAATTTGATATCCATATATAGATTGATCTGTCCCTGAAAAATCTTCATCGTCGTCATCATCACGGCGAATGTGGCAAATGGAACCGGGTTAAACAGCGTCATCCCGAAACTACTGAGAAAATCCCGGAAGTAAGTCATCGGACTGGTTTGCCCCCGCTCCCCCGTTTCTTTTCCGCGCATCCCCCGCCAACCCATCACGATGAGAGCAACACCGGCAATAATTTCAAGTGGGCAACGATAGGTCTCCAGCACTCCACTCACCGACCTCAATCCACATACCACACAGAACGAGATAATCGCATAGGCAATCGCCATCCCGAAAGCGGAAGCCAGGCCCCGCCACCGATCGTTTGTGGTGTTTTTCTTCAGACAAAGCAGTCCCACCGGACCGATAGGCGAAGCCATAATCAATCCGAGTAGAAAAGCTTTTGATACAAGTTCAGGATTCATGACACAAATGGCCCGATCCCGCAATATTCGCACAAGAAGTAAAGAAACGACTCTTCGTTTGTGACATGTTCGCCACGCCACAAAACAAGTCGCTACCGCTCCCCTCGCAAAACGGCCAGCGGAGGATGATTCGTGACTCCCCGACTCAATAACATTCCGAAAGCAGCGCAGAGAACGCTCGTCACCACCGTCGCCCAGAATACGGGACGGAGGTGGGTCAAAAATTCAACCTTAAAAGCAAAAGTCGCCAGCGCCCAGGTCGCCACAATCGCCAATAGACCACCGGTAACGGCAGCAAAAAGCCCGAGAGCGAAATACTCCGTCAAAAGAATACTTCTGATCTGATTTCGTGATGCTCCGAGCGTTCGCAGCAGGACACTTTCTTCGATGCGGTCACGTTGTCCGGAGAGGATCGTACCTATCAAAATAATGATTCCAGCACCGACGGTAAATAGAGACATAAAGCGAATCACATAGCCAACTTTCTCCACGATCGATTCCACCGTTTTCAGGATCAGGGTAGTATCGAAAACGGTCACATTCGGAAATCCGATCGATATTTTACGCTGCAAATCTCCGGACTCGCGGGACCCTTCGGCGCGCGTTGTTAAGATCTGAAACCCGGGAGCATCTTCGAGAACCCCCTCGGGAAAAACGAGAAAGAAATTAAGCCCCATGTGCTCCCAATCGATTTTTCGAACGCTCGCGATCGTTAAGGTCAGCGGCAGGCCCTGGACATCCATACCGATCGTATCACCCAGCGACACCTTCAA
This sequence comes from Verrucomicrobiales bacterium, assembly GCA_029213005.1. Lineage (GTDB taxonomy): Bacteria > Verrucomicrobiota > Verrucomicrobiia > Verrucomicrobiales > DEV007 > Arctic95D-9. The sequence goes on along the minus strand of JARGPI010000028.1, from coordinate 17,575 downwards.
ATCCTTCGCAATACCTTCGCCGATCGACACCGGAACCGGTTCGTCAAAATCGAAACCCTCTACTTTCCCAACCCAGGTTCCCTCCACCAATTCCTCTGTATCCACCAGAGAGGATCGATAGGTGGACCGGAAGTCTCTCCGCACAATCCAACCCGGCACTTTAGTCTCATCATCCTTTTGGACCTCGGAGATCTCTTTCCCGTTAAGGTGGGTCAACCGCATTGAAATCATCGGTGCCGAATCGATCAATTTCATCCCGCTCTCATCGATCAAATTCTCTATTCCCTCTTTTTGATCCGATTGCACATCGATCAAAAACAAGTTCGCCTCGCCACTCTGAGCTGAAGGATCAAATTGCGACGACAACATTTTCGAAGTCGATAACATCGTCACGATCAAAAACACCCCCAGCCCGATGGACACCATGAAGGGCATCGTCTGGTTTCTCGGTCGATGCAGATTCGCCAGACCCTGTCGCGGAGGATAGGGAAGATTTCCACGGTACCGATGCGCCAGTCGACTGATCCCTTTTGCTATCAGCGCCAACATCCCCATCGCAAGTCCCAGACCGCCGACAAATCCGGCCCCCAGATAAGGCCGCTTCTGCGGACTCAAGGCAAATCCGGCAATCAGCAAAACTACCGTAAGGATTCCGACGACAGTCCAGAAGTAGGGATCACGCGATAACCGGGTGGGGTTATTAACTCCGGCCCGCAGTGCTGCCAGAGGTGAGATGCGTCGCACCCGAATCAGAGGCAGCAGAGCAAAACTGATACAGAGTAGCAACCCGATCCCGATGCTACTGAAAATAGCAGTCCACGAAACTGCGGTAGCGAATTCAAACGGCAGCACGCCCTTGACCATCATCGGTGTCACCTTTTGAATCAGCACCCCGAGCCCCGTTCCGACAAAACTACCGAACAAACCGGGAATAAACCCCTGCACCAAAAATATAGCAAAGGCCTGAGTCGTCGTACACCCGATACACCGAAGGGTCGCCACCGTTCCCAACCGGCTCAGAATATGTACATGAATCGCACTCGCAATGCCGATTCCCCCAAGCAGCAGCGCCATAAAACCGATCAGACTGAGAAAACTATAAAGATTATCCAGAACCCGGCCCAGACTCTTTTTCCTCCCTTCAACGGATTGGGAGGACACTCCCTCTTCCGTGTAAAATTGCTCCGTTTCTTTAGTGAGGATTGCCTCATCGACATCCACTTCCGGCGGTGTTTTAAAATAACTCCGGTAGCGAGCCATACTTCGGTTCCCTAAAAGCTTTGTCTCCTCGAGCACAGTAGGTGACAGGTAGGCAGAAGGCGCAAAGGCGGCAAACGCACTGGGGCGCGGCGGCGCTTCGACCAGATAACCGAGAATCTTTGTCTTCAGCTCCCCGATCTGGACGTTATCCCCGATTTTTGCGTCAAATTGATCAAGAAGACTCCGCTCCAGCACCACACCTTTACCGGCGATGGAATCCTGCCAGGCGCCCGCGGGTTCGGTGGCGACCCGGCCGTAAAAGGGAAAGCCCTCGTCAAACGCACGGATTTGAACGAGACGCGTCGCATCATCCGCGTCGGTAAAGCGCAGCATCGTCATGAAGCTGGTTTCATCAACCCGCTGACCCGGGATTTCCCCGATCTTCTCCTCCACCGCATCGGAAAACTCACGGCGCGAGGCCAGCATCAGGTCCGCACCGAGCAATTCCTTGGCCTGTTCGTCAATCGCGGTTTGAAAATTGTCCCGCAGAGAACCAATCGACACCAGGGCTGCGATCCCGAACACGATCGACGAGGAAAAAAGCAACAATCGACGACGGTCTCTCCGACTGTCCCGCCACGCCATTTTCCAGGTCCACGCCCGGAAGAACTCTCTCAAAAGACTCATATTGAAACTACGCCCCCTGTTTCGACTGACGGGCTGATTTTACCTTACGATAAAAGACATTTTCCAAAGCGGACAGAATCTTTCGGATTTTGTTGAAGCCCCGTCGCAAAGCTTTTCGTACCTCTCTGATTATGTGTTTATAGCATCAAATCGGGATTAAAAGGCCCCCTTTACAATTTTGACTGAAAGATTCGGTAGGCCCGTTCGTATAAGAATTTGGAGCTTATCAAAAATTTTGTCGGGTTTCCGGGGAATTTGGGGCGAGCCATCACAAAACGACAAATCATGAAAACCAACACTCAACTCTGGAATTGCAGTCTTGCAATCCTCCTCATCGGCATCCTGCTGCCGATCTCTCTTCCGGCAAAGGAACGGCTTGCCGAAAGAATTGACGGTGCGAAATCTCTCGAATTCACGCAGTACCCACAGCGCTTTAGCGGGCGGACGCCTCTGAAACCCAACCAAAAACTCCTCCTGCGATTCAATGCTCAGGTGGATGCTGATGCCGTATCCAGGTCCTTCTCCTTCTTTAATAAAACCAACATCGAAGGGCAATCCATTTCCATCCCGCTCAAAAGTTACCGCCCCTCTTTGGAGGAGATCCGCCGTTACGGCACTTATCTGATCCAGCCCAACACGCCTCAGGATAAAATACCGGCGCTCCAGAACCGATTTGTGATGGTCGAGCCCACCAAACCCTTCCAAACCGGCCAAACCTGGATGCTCCGCTCCCAAGCCGGGTTATGGGACTTTTCGGATTCGTATGTGATTAAAAAGGCGGAAACGTTCCAGGTCGGTCACCTCAGCGCTTTTGCGATTAATTCGATCACTCCGGTCAACCCTTATGACCAGGCGATGTGGATCAATGTTTCCACCAACAAATACCAACTGGGAGCCGGCTGGGATGAGGAAAAACTGACTCAGTCGATCTCCATTTCCCCTCAGCCTGATTTCTTCAAAGTTGACCTGGAAACCTACGGCTTCAATCTCCACGGAGCTTTCGAATATGACAAAACTTATGAAGTGAGCATCAAACCCGGAATTCTGGCGAATGATGATACCAGCCTGGTGCGACAGGTCGACAAAAGCATCGTCTTCTCCCCGAACCGCGGTTTCATCCGCCTCCCCCTCTTCAGCGAAACCCAAAACGCGAGTGGTCATCGCAGTTTTGAAGTGGAGATGGCGAACCTCCGCAATATTCGGACCCGGGTGAAAGCAATCAAAGGTGACAATCTGATCTTTGCCCTCAAAGGCTACGGCGAAGCCTACAATGGTAGCGGCGGCGAGAGAACGATCCCCTTTTCCATGGTGCCCGGGAAAACAATTCACGATATGGCGAGAGAACGAAATGCCAATGTCGATATCACCGAGAAATTCTCCATGAACTGGAACCAGATCCAGCCCGAATCCGATTTTGGAGCCTACTATGTCAGTGTGAGCGGCGACTCCGATACCGAGCACGGCGTCTCTTTTGGAACCCACGCGCTGGTCCAGGTTACTGACATCGCGATGGCATGGAAACAAACCGATAAAGAAACCCTGATCTACGCTTTCTCAATCAAGGACGGCACGCCGAAAAAAGACTTATCAGTTCGTATCGTTTCCGATGAAAGCGAGGAGATCGCAGTCGCAAAAACTGATACAGCTGGCGTGGTCCGCTTCAAATCAGATCTCTATAAAGACAAAGAACTATGGCTCGATGCGTCTGACGACTCGGATCGACACGTCATCCCCTTTTCCAGCGAACTTGAAAAAGTGGGCCTCTGGAGCTTCGGGATTCCCTACCGCTATTCCGGGGTTACGACCGGTGAACGCCGCACCCTGATCTTCACGGATCGCGATGTCTATAAGCCCGGCGAAACCGTATACCTGAAGTGCCTCTCCCGCAGTATCGACAGCGATAAACTACTCCCCGCAGAGGCTTACCCTGCCCACCTCACCGTGACCGATGATCGAGGCCGCAAGCTTGTCGACAAAACGGTTACCTTTTCAGAAAACGGTTCTTTTCATGATGAAATCAAAATTCCCGAACTGGGAATAGGTCCGCACTCCATCAAAATCGATTTCAACGATCCCGAGAGCGATGACGAACAGTGGAACCGGATCAGTTACCATTACTTCAATGTCGCGGAATATCGGGTCAACACCTTCGAAGTCGCAATGGCGGCGCAGGATGTGGTGGGAAAAGAGCTGGTACAAGTTCCGCTTTCTGCAAAATACTACATGGGGAAACCACTCTCCAAGGCAATCGTAAACTGGAATACCTACTCGAGGAATCAGTACCCGCATTTTGAGGCCTTTTCCGAGTTCCGCTTTGGAGACCGCGATATCAAATCTGACGGCCAGTCAAATAACAACGAACTACGCCTCAATCAAAACGGCGCGACCGACATCGCGATCGAAATTCCCATGGATCCGGAGATTCCGGCACCCCGCAATGTATCTGTGAGAGCTGAGGTCACCGATGTGAATCAGCAAACCATCAGCGGTTCGACAAATTTCACGGTTCACAGCTCAGATTTCTATATCGGAGTCCGCAAACCCGAAGGCATTCACCGTGCGGGCGACTCGGTTCCGTTTGTGATTGCGAATATCGATACCAAAGGCGGAGTTTATGAAGCACCGGTTTCCACCGCCATCAAAGTAGAGAAAGAAATCTGGAACACGGTAAAGGTAAAAGGATCCGATGGCAAAATCACCCATCGCAATGAGAAACATCTCGATCTGAAGCATTCCGAAACCGTCGAAATCAAATCGGAAACCGACGCCGCAACTTCCCTGCTCCGCGCGAAAAGCCATGAGTTAAAATTTGACGAAGCTGGCGACTACCTCATCACCCTCGAAGCGACCGACGCCCAGGGCCGCAAGGTGCTGACGCGGGAACGGTTCCACGTCATCGGAGCAGAGGAACCCGCCTGGTCCTGGAACGATGTTGTCGCTATTGATTTGATCCCCGACCGGAAAAAATACGAAGTCGGCGACACCGCAAAGGTTCTGGTTAGGTCTCCCGTATTTGGACATGCCCTCGTCACCACGGAACGAGGTGATGTCAAAGACACCCGCATCGTCGAAATCAATGACTATGAAACGGTGATTGATATACCGATCACGGCCGATTGTGCGCCCAACGTGTTTGCCTCCGTCCTCCTCGTTCGCGGCTCTGCGAACAGCCCGCATAAGCATCCCTCAGCTGATTACCGGCTGGGCTATTGTCAACTCGACGTCGCGGATCCGGGTAGAGAAATGAATATCACGCTGGATACCGGCGCTGAGCAGTACTACATCCCGGGGCAGCCGGTCGAAGTAGCGGCCCTCGTCACCGATGAAAACGGCGCAGGCATTCCCGGGGCGGAAGTCACGATCTATGCCGTCGACGAAGGAATTCTCAGCTTGACCGGATACCAAACCCCGAGCCCGGTATCGGTATTTAACGAAACCTTTCCTCTCAGTGTCATGATGGGGCAGTCGCTTTCCGATTTGCTACCCGAAAACCCGTTGGAACGGGAGTTCGGTAATAAGGGATTCGTCATCGGCGGCGGAGGTATGGAGGACCAACAGACCGGCAACTTGAGCCGCGTGCGTCGCGATTTCAAAGCCGTTGCCCTCTGGAAACCCGATCTGGTCACCGATGCAGCAGGCAAAGTGACCTGCGAGTTCACGGCTCCTGACAATCTGACTTCTTTCCGACTCATGGCGGTGGTTGCCAAAGGAAACCGTTTTGGATCCTCCGACGCGCCGCTGGTGATAAATAAACCACTCATCATTGAGCCAGCTATCCCGTCCTTCAGCAACCTGAGCGATCAGCTGGATCTCACGGCGGTGCTGCACAATAACACGAACCGCGCGCAGCAACTGGAAGTCCGGGTTGAGCTGGATGACAAGGCAGTCTTCGTCAATCAGTTGGGCGATGTCATCCCCACCAGTCTGAGCAACCTTCCGGAGGATGCTAAAATCCGAATCCGGGAATTGACGATCGATCCCGGCCAGACCGAAGTCCTTCACCTACCAGCCGCGATGACGAAAGTCGGTGACGCCACCTGGCAATGGAAAGTTCAATCCACTACCGAAAAGAGACTCGTCGACACTACCGTTTCAACGATTCCGGTCCGCTTTCCCCTCCCCCTGCTGAAATCGTCAAAATCCCTGTCGGTTCAGGATGGCAAAGATATTGAAAACGTTCTCTCCGAGGTGGACGACCGTCTCCTCGATGGGTATGGAAAAGTGGAGATCGAGCTTTCGAACTCGCGGATGATCGAAGCCACCGATGCACTGGAATACCTTCTCAAGTATCCCTACGGTTGTGTCGAGCAGACGACCTCTTCGACCCTTCCGTGGCTCAGCACCAACACGCTGCAAAATGCCCTGCCTTCGTTAAAGGTGACGGATAAAGATGTATCAAAAGCGATCAAAAAAGGCACGACCCGCCTCCTCTCCATGCAGACGAGAGATGGTGGCCTCAGCTATTGGCCCGGAGAACGGAAATCAATCCTCTGGGGTAGCGCCTATGGTGGCCTTGCCCTCGCGATCGCTTCGAAAACTGACATCGAGCTTCCCGGTGATCGACTCGACGATCTATGGAAATACCTCTCCAACAGTTTGCGAAATACCGCAAAGATCACGGAACCCTACGATTTGTCTCAGCGATGCCTTTCGGTCTATACCTTAGCCCTTGCCGGAAAACCGGAGCCGGCCTATCTGGACCTACTCTACGGAAAAAGGGACAAATTGCCACCGGAGGCCAGATCTCTACTGGCTCTCGCGATCATGGAAACCAACCCTGATGCAGCGGTGCCGGACCAGAGGGTCGAGATTCTTCTGACGGAGGAACCAACCGAGGTCGAATCGAAAGTTAACTGGTATCGCAAACCCTACTTGAAAGCCACCGAGCTGATGGCGTGGAGTCAATTCCGCCCTGGATCGGAAAAAGCGGATGCCATTCTCAATGAGCTGATGGCGTTGCGAAAAGAAAGCCGGGGATGGGGCAGCACCTATTCCAATGCCTGGCCACTCATGGCACTGGCCGAACAATCCAAATCGGAATCAGCCAGCCTCGCTCAAAACGAAGTATCACTCACCTTCGGCGATCGCACCGAGACTCTGAAGTTCGATGCCGCCCCGAAAGGCAGCATTATTACGTTTCCTTTCGAAAGAGATATCAGAAATCAGGCCATACCGCTAACGGTAGAGCAGTCCGGAAAAGTCTATGCCAATATCCGGGTCGCAACGCAGCCGAAATTGATGCCGATGCAGGCTGAAAATCACGGCTTCGGCATTACCCGGGAGTACCGGAAAGTCGACATGGAAGGAAATCTACAACCGGTTGATAATTTGATGGTCGGTGATCTCGTTCAGGTCAAACTGGAGGTAGCCGTTCCCGAAGGGCAGAGTGACTACCTTGCCATTGACGATCCGCTGCCTTCTATTCTCGAAGCGATCAATCCTGACTTCAAAACCCATAAAACAAGAAGCGCAAAAACAGAAAAACCTGCTGAGGGTGAGTTGATTAAATACCTCTACACAAACCACCGTGAGCTTCGCAAAGACCGCACTCTGTTCTTTGCCAATTCAATTCGTAAAGAAGGAGTCTATCGAATTCAGTATCTGACCCGTGTTATTTCTGCAGGAGACAGTATTGCTCCTCCGGCGAAAATTGAAGCAATGTATACACCTGAGAAATATGGTTTGAGCGCGACGCAAACGCTGTCGTCCCGAACCCTCGATACCGGACAGAAACAACAGGTGGCGGCACGATAAAAAATAATGGTTAAACGGCGAAAAAGGGTCGTCGCGATTTGCGGGTGGGGAATTTTGGCATGGGGTGTTTTGCTATACCTCGTGCCTCTGCTTTTTCCTCTCCCGGATAATATAGAAGGCTCGCCGGAGAAAAGCCTCGTTTTTACGGATCGGAACGGTGTCCCTTTGCGGCGTTTCCTCACCGAAGACGGCTTGAAGGCGGATCGCTTTATCCGGCTCGACGAAGTGCCCCGGCATTTGATCAATGCGACAGTGGCGGTTGAGGACCAGCGGTTTTTCCGCCACCACGGTGTCGACTTTATCGGGATCTGCCGGGCGATACGAGACTCCGCGGCCCGACGCAAATTTGTCTCCGGCGCTTCGACGATTACTCAACAGTTGATCAAAATCAGTTCCCCGGCCCGGAGCCGGACTTTCGATACCAAGCTGCTGGAAATCGCAAAAGCCAGAAAGTTGGAGTTCACCCTCGAAAAGCCCCAGATCATGGCGGCCTATTTGAACCGGCTACCCTATGGCAATCAGCTCACGGGTTGCCGGATAGCGGCGCGCCGTTACTTTGCCAAGCCGGTGTCGGACCTGTCGCTCGCGGAATCGGCTTTCCTCGCCGGACTACCGAATCGCCCGTCCTACCTCAACCCCTATCGCAACTTTCCCGCAGCGAAGAAACGGCAACTTTGGGTATTAAAACGGATGCTCGATGAGGAATACATCAGTTACGAAGAATACAGCATCGCCCGTCGTGATGCCCTCGTTCTGAATACCAATCGGAATGATGAATTTCGAGCCCCCCATTTTGTGGATCTCTATTTCCGCCATCATCCGGAGAAACAAGACCAGGTGACGACCACGCTGGATTTGGAGCTGCAGACCCGGGTTGAAGAAATCGTGGATCGCCAGCTCAAAGAATTGACCGCCACCCAGTTCACCGGGGAGAACAGCAAACTGCATGCTGCCGTCGTTGTGATCGATAACCCGACGGGTGAAATCCTGGCCCTCACTGGCTCCCGGGACTTTTTCAGCTCTGAGAGCGGACAGATCAACGGCGCCTGGGAACCACGCTCCGCCGGCTCCACCTTAAAGCCCTTTACCTATATGCTGGGACTGGAAAAAGGATTCACCGCAGCCTCTATCATTCCCGATATCCCTACGGAATATGTGAGCGAGGCAGGTGCCTATCAGCCGGTGAATTTTGACCGTCGCTGCAACGGCCCCGTATCGATAAGACGCGCCCTCGCCACTTCCCTGAATATACCGGCGGTGCGACTGCTGAAACAAGTCGGCGGCCCCCGGCAGCTTCACTACGTCATGCAGCAGGACCTTGGTTTTACCAGTCTGCAGGGAAATGGTGACAGCTATGGCCTCGGTCTCACTATCGGGAATGCCGAAGTGCGGCTCCTTGAGTTGACCAACGCCTATGCCTGCCTCGCCCGCCTCGGTAAATGGAAGCCCTATCGCTTCACTGTACAGGGTACAGTCGAAGACCGTACCCTGTACAGTCGGGAAGATGCCTGGATTTTGGCCGATATATTGTCCGACAACGAAGCGAGAGCCCCGGCATTCGGGTATCACTCCCCGCTTCGCCTTCCCTTTCGTGCCGCTGCTAAAACGGGGACCTCTACCGATTTCCGGGACAGTTGGACGGTGGGGTTCACACCCGAGTTTACTGTGGGAGTCTGGCTGGGCCGCTTCGACAACCGCCCTCTGCCGGATGAACTCACCGGTGCGCTCGGCGCGGGCCCCATTTTTCACGAAGTTCTCGCCCACCTCCACGAGAAGACGGAGCCCAGCTGGTATCCGAAACCGGAAGGGATCATCACCCGCCAGATCGATCAATTGAACGGCCAGCTGGTAAATAGAGAATTGCCAGCTACGCCCGCCAAGACCAGAGAGGAATTTTTTCGTGAAGGGAACCTACCGGCAACCGCTTCCGGGGATCTCTACAACGCGAAGGGACAAAATCTCCTACCAGTGGAGTATTCCGCCTGGTGGGACAGCCCCGGAAACGTGATCCAGAAATTCGCGGCGCTGGATATCGATCAAATGCCGGACGGATTTGAAATCACCAGCCCCCGCAACGGAACCACTGCCTATATCGATCCCGACCTGCCTTCCGGCGGACGCCGCTTTCCACTACGTGTCGAGGGTTCGGTGGACCCTAAAATTGAGTGGATCTGCGAGACCCTGCAAATAGAGAAAACCGGCGGACGTAACTGGCTGATTTTGCAACCGGGAACTCATCTCGTCAAAGCCCGTGACGAAGCAACCGGTGAGCACAAAGTGACGAAGATTAAAGTCGAGTCACTTTGATTTTTTTGAATCCGGGGGAAACGTTTCCTATGCCGTTCATTAAAACCGTGAGTTTAAGCTCAGATGCTTCCGAAGCGGAGCCGGATGACTATCCGCTCGGAGTTCCCGCAATTCGTTCGCTGTCGGAGGCGATGCTCAGGCTTCATCCCAAATGCACCTTTCTGGTTGGGGAAAACGGATCCGGGAAATCGACTCTTCTCGAAGGCATCGCCGATCGCTGGGGTTTTGACCGGGAAGGTGGAGGCAGAAATCGAAATCTCTATGCGAAAGAACTCTGGTCGGATCTGGGCCCGCATCTGTCGCTCCTCCGAAAAACGGGCTGCAACCCAATGGATGGATTCTTCCTCCGGGCCGAGAGCTTTTTTAACTTCGCCTCAGCTCTGGATCAATTCGAAGAAGATCCGTACACAGCGGATAACTACTTCAGTTACGGCGGCAAATCGTTACATCAACAATCACATGGCGAATCGTTCCTAACCCTTTTCAACATGCGATTTCACGGCGACGGCGTTTACATTTTGGATGAGCCCGAGGCCGCTTTATCACCTCAGCGGCAACTCGCCTTTCTGGTGCGGATGAATGATCTGATCAGAGATAACAGCCAGTTTATCATCGCCACTCATTCGCCGATTCTCCTCGGCTACCCCGACGCAACGATCTATGAACTTGATGAGAACGGGCTCCGCGAAATCGAGTATGAAGAATCGCAACCCTATCAAATCACCAATCGCTTTATGAAAGATCGTCACCGGATGCTGGACTATCTACTCAGCGACGAAGATTAACATTTTAAGAAGAACGACCCCATTCTTTCTCTATCAATTTGATCGCATCTTCGATGATCGGCCGGACCGCTGCCTTCTTCGGATTCCAGGCAAATACCAGCTCACGGCTCAGGGACTCGAAACCGGCCACCTCGTGACTCGTCGCAACCTTTTCTGAAACCATGGAAGTCGCAAAAGCAGGTAGAAATCCGCAGTAACTCCCGTTTTGAATCGCTCCCGCCACTTGCGTTAAAGAACTCAACTCCAACTGAACATTCAGCTCGATTCCCTCCGCTTCCGCCAGCGAGACCAATTGATTCCAGAATTCGCCCTCACTGTTCACCACCGCGAGAGGTAGATCTGAGAAATCACCCACCTTGATCTTTTGATCCAGCTTACGCTTCATCTTTTTCGGCACAAAAAGCCGGTACTCAAACCGGAAGCGACCCATTGATTTCAGCGGCTTCGTCACCGCTGATTTGCGGAGTAAAGCCAGATCGATATCGCCGCTGATCAGCTCCTCGACGACTTTTAACGTGCGTAGATTTTTCAATTGAATCGACGCCCCCGGCAGATTCGTTTTCCAGAACTCCAGGTTCGGCATCAAAAGCCACTGAATCGAGCTGTCGCCGGAGCCGATCCGGAAAATCACGGGCTGATTCGAGCAACCCGCCTGAAAATCCGACAGGCCACGGAAAAAGGTTTTACTGAGCTTTACCAGCTTCCAGCCCTCGTCGTTCAACCGGTGAGGACGGGTCTCCCGATTCAGCAGCTCCGTGCCGAAAAACCTTTCCAGCTCAGTGATTTGACGACTCACCAAAGTCTGCCGATTGGAATCCCCTTTCGTCGCTTCGCCGATGCTGCCTTTTTCAGCCACCTCACAAAGCGAATGGAGCCGGTCCAGCGACAGCCCGGATTGGTTAAACAGCTCTTCAAACATTCCGAAAGATGACTGTATGATCATTTACAATGCAATCAGAATACTATTTTAATAAAGTTTCCGCTCTACCTTACCATCATGGAAAAAGAAGTGAAACCAACCGGCTACGACATCATTGGCGATATTCACGGGCACTGCGACGAGTTGCGCAGCCTGCTCGGAAAGATGGGTTACGAGTGCGACGAAACTTCCTATTTTCATCCCGGGGGGCGTCAGGCGATCTTCGTCGGGGATCTCATCGACCGCGGCCCGAAAGTGCGCGAAACCCTCGAGCTGGTCCACGCGATGCACCGAGCCAACCGGGCGCTGGTCATCATCGGCAATCACGAATACAACGCCGTCGGGCACTGCACCATGCACCACATCGAGGCAGACCGCCCGCTGCGCGAGATGTCCAACGGTTCGAAAAAGCAATTTCAGCCCACCGTCGATTCCTTCATCGACAGACAGGACGAATGGGATCAGTTTATCGATTGGTTCAAAACCCTGCCGCTCTATCTCGACATGGGGCCCTTCCGGGTGGTTCATGCCTGCTGGAGCCAACGCCACATCGACTTCATCGGTGATCGCAACCTCGATGATTACGAATTTTTGCAAGCCACCGCGACCAATGCCTCACCGGAGTATCAGGCGATCGAGACCGTTCTCAAAGGCCCCGAGTTGAATTTACCCGACGGCGCCTACCTCACCGATCACAACGGAATCCAGCGGACCAATATCCGGGTCAAATGGTGGGAAAAACTTGAAGGCATCAACTACCGGACCCTTTGTTACCCCGAAGTGGCGACCCTACCCGACACCGCCGTGGAACCACCTGTCGGCGGCCTTTCCTGGGACATTTACCCCGCCGGGGCACCACCCGTTTACGTCGGACACTATTCACTGCCCCCAATCGATAAACCCGCGTCCGCCGGCAACGTCACCTGCCTCGATTACTCCATCGGAAAAGGCGGCTACCTCTGCGCGGTTCGGGTGAATCCCCGGGGCGAAACCGAAACGGAAGGCTTTGTGAAAGCGTAATTCCAGACGAGAACAAAAAAATGTTCAAAAAATTGCTTAGCCACCCGATTCACGAGTCTACCCTTGGTAAGAATAGATTTTCATATTGGCCCTCGGGCCTGTAGTAACAAGGTAGCAAACAATCAAAAAAACGTCGCGGAGCAATCTGCGGCGTTTTTTTGTCATTAGGATCATCAGTCAGCGCCCAAAAAAGCGCCGAAAGTAAAGCGGTCCAGAAACTACTTCAAAAGCGGCAACCGCATTCCTCCATCCGTGTCCATCCAAAGACCTCATCCCTTCGCTCTTTTCCGTGGTAAAAAACCTCACGGAAAGAGCCGCCTTTTCCGGTCTTTCCAAAGTGTAGAAATCACGCTGGCATCGTAATTCATCCGAGATGAAAAATGGGCAAAGGAATGGGAGCTAAGGAAAAGACCTCTAGAAAGGTTCCTCAGCCTCAAAAGAAAATCGAAAACAAAGCGGTCCCTCAAGCCACTTCAGAAGCGGGTAACCGCACTTTCTTCATCTGTGTCCATCAAAAGACCTCATCCCTTCGCTTTTATCCGTGGTTGAAATCCTCCAGCAAACAGCCTGTCACTTCAATGGTAAAGCAACCAGCACAGCATCGTCATCCATACAAATTGCTGAACGGGCAAAGGAATGGCAGCAAAGGGAGTACACCTCTAGCGTGGCGGTCACTCTAACTACCTAAACCTCCTCTTTCAATGGACGGAAGATTTCGGCACTGCCGTTGAACCCGGGAAATCCAGCCAACAGCCTCAATAAAACTGGCCGGCACACTGAGCCGCCCCCAAAGACTGCGTAAAAAATAAAAGAAGCCATTCAGCAGGAAATTCCGATTAAGAATCTAACTGGAAATGCTTCTCCGGGGCCTTTAAAGATCCACGGATGTTGCGTAATCAATTTCTAAAGTGAAAGTCGGTCTCAATTCCAGCAGGCGCTGAAAGCCTTTTGACTAGTCGGACAGCCCCGATTTTTGCATTCTTTCTCTACTATGAGCTTCGCTTTTTATAGTTTCGTCGCTTATTATTGTTTTTTAGTGACGCGCAATCGCCATTCATTCATTTCCAGCTTCGGTGTCTTTTTTTATGAGGCAACGCGCGTACGATATTACTTTACCATTTTGCTGGACTCCGGGTCTAAGGAGCAGCTATATTATCAAGGGCAAGAAATTGAGCATGGACGCACTCGATCGCAAGAAGGTCTCAGTCGTGACGAAGTATGCAGTCGAGTCGTTTACTGAGGGTGACTGGTATACTCTCGGGCAAATCACTGGAAAACTCGATGTGGTCACAGATCATCCTCGCCTATTTAGGTCGTTAAGTTTTGGCGACGACGATTACGACTACTGCGTTGCTCAGGTTCTAGACATAATTCTCAGCGACGATCCAAACATGATCGGGGATGTAATAGATCACTTTGACATCGATCTTTGGTATCAACAAAAAGAACCCGAAAAGTATCAGAAGGTATTCGCTGCGACCAAGGTTGCATCGGCTGATTTTTGGGTCGACGGTCAACTCAGAGCCTTCATCAGCCACCTTTCCTCGAATAAGGAGCGCATGTCGGCAATGAAGGCAGAGCTTTCCCATTGGGGGATTTCAGCATTCATCGCACACGAGGATATTGAACCTCCTCGAGAGTGGATGAATGAGCTTGAGAAAGGACTTGAGACGATGGATGTCTTGGTGGCTGTGATAGAGCCTGGATTTAAGGAGTCGGCTTGGTGCGCTCAAGAGGTTGGATTCGCATTAGGTCGGCACGTAGACGTGATTCCTCTAAAAGCGGGGCTAGATCCATTCGGATTCTTCGGGAAGATTCAGGGAGTTCAGATCAAGGGTAAGCTTCCGACCGAGGTTGCATCCGAGATTGTCAGGCTGCTCCTAAAGAAGCCCAAGCATCGTGACAAGTTGCTTCGAGCGATGGGGAAGGCTTTTCGTGGACGTCAATCTGAACAGAAGGAGCGGGCATTTAAGCTGCTGGATTCATGGAATGTAGCAACTGATTCCCAGATCAGAGCTCTGCTGGAGAATAGCTCCCTTTCGGATTTTGAGCGAGGTAGCCTCAGGGCGTTGATTTCACGGGTAGAGGCGTTCAAGCCCCAAGAACCAGAGCAGGTGTCAACTGAGGGTGATGAAATTCCGTTCTAAACCAAATGGGGCTAATCGAGTAGGCACGGGGTTTGAACCCGCGCCCCACACCACCCGGAATGCGGGTCCGCACTGGGCGGTTCCCTCAGTCATGATCCTCCTTTGAGACTGCTTCGGGTTTTTGCGCGACAAGCAGTCGGGCTAATAATAGGAAAAGATGACTTTATCATCTCTCAAGCCGTTCTAGCACAGACTTTCCAGATCGTGTGGCATCCCTGCTCATTTTTAACTTAGAGGGAAATTTTCGCGTATCGGCTTGCTGGTGGTTGAAAGGAAACGTGGTGCGCACCTGGGCGCGGCTGCCTATTTTTTCGGGTCTTCCAGGGGAGAGGACTGATGAAACGGACGTCCAAAGGACGTCGCTACCTGCGGATCCGTAGCTGTGCCTTTGACGTTCTTCTGCGCGTCACTCCTGGGGCGAAAGCTGATGAAATGGACGTCCAAAGGACGTCGCTACTGCGGATCCGTAGCTGTGCCGTTTGACGTTCTTTTGCGCGTCAATCCTGGGGCGAAAGCTGATGGAACGGACGTCCAAAGGATGTCGCTACTGCGGATCCGTAGCTGTTCCTTTGACGTTCTGCGTTAACCATCGAACTAGAGGCTTTGCCTGTCGTCGGGTACGGAGACCCTCAACTACTTTTGCTTGAACCAGTTAGATTCGGGCCTCGCTTTTGTTTTGTTAGTGCATTGGCGGGATTCTTCGGGGTGAATTTTCGTCCCTCAAATTCACTTGGAAATCCTAACGGATTCCTCTACTAACTAACCGGGTCCGAGCCGGGCGGCGTTGTCGGCTATGATGGCCCTTTCCGGGCTGCCTTATTGCGCAAGGGCATTCCGGTTCCGGGACCGGAATGCGTCAGCGAAGTCGCTAAATGTTTACCATCGAATACCGGAATTGATAAGACATCGTTACAACGGCTTGTCTCTACCCTGGTATCGAAAAAAATATCCAGCTACGTCGAATCTAAAGGTGAAATAAACCTACTTCCCTTTGCTGATGAGTTCGGAAAGTTGAGCCGCTTTGTCCAAAATAGTTGAGGTGTCACATCCGTGAGAGTAATAATTTTTCAACAACATCGCGACCATGCTTGGTGTGAGCTTATAAGGATGAGTTAAGAGAACGTCACGGAGTCCTTGTTTTTCATTATCACGTAGGATCACAATAGCCCGCTCATGCAGGTTTTTGGGAATCATCTTCTCGATCTCTGCCCGTAGGTTTTTTGGTGTTGATTTTGGAAACCCGAAAGATGGATTTGGCTTGTTTGGTAGTTCTTCTGACATAGTAATTTGATGTAGTGAAAGTTGTGATTATCGAAATAAGCGGCGCGAGACAAAATCTGCCGCAATGGATCCAGATATTTTCGACTGATTTGCCGGAGTGCCCCTTTCTCAGTGATTTCGGGCGATGAATTACGCAACATGGATCGCTCAATTAGCGACAAATGATTGCGGAAAAATCTCAGAAAGGACCTGCGCCCACACTAGACGCTCCCGTCAGCTCTGAAAGAGAAAAGATTGGTTAACGGATTTTAAAGGGAAACGGTCGGTATAAAAATTGATACTCTGTCTCGAGGAGTCACCAAAAACCGAAGCCAACCCAAGACACTCTCAAAAAATGATATCGATTCTCTGTCCGGGGACGCTCTTTACCTGCCTCACTTTTCAGGTGGTAAATCGATGATCTGAATACTGGACCCGTCGATCCGAAATGACGTTCCGGTTTGCTCGTTAAAATAACGCAGTATTTCACTGAAGCGGACCTTTTTCAGATCGAGAGTGACGGTCTGTTCGCTTTTGGTTAGCTGGATCATATTGATGCCATTCGGGTGGGTCGGCGACTTGGAGTGAAACCGCAAAAATTCAATCATTTCAGCGACAGTGATTTCAGCAAGAGAAACCTGGTCGATGATTTTCCGGTTGAGATGACTGAAGTTGGCACCCCGAGGCGGAGCAGGCGGCTTCCGGGCGTCGGGCGCGCGGAAAACGATGGCATTGCTATCGACTCTAATGGGGAACCCACTCAGTTCCGAGGTAAATAAAACGAGTTCGGCCAGTGAAATATTTGAGACGTTCAGATTTATCTTTACGGAGTCGGGATCGATTGTTTTCCCCGGAATGACTACAAAATTCCCGGCGCCTCCCCCGGCCCGATCAAGATTTCGGAGCCCTTCGACGACTTCAGTGAGCGAGGTCCCGGAAAAATCGATTCCGGGCACTTTGATCTGGCTCATCCGTGCAAATGCGGGACTTTTAAGAATCCCTGAGGTTCGGGAGCTACGATTGGTTTTTAAAACCGCGAGGTCATCGCTTTTCCCTACCCAGACCACCCGATGATCGAGCAAAAATTCAGTACTTGATAGTTGGGTAACAAATTTAACGACTTCCGAGAAAGGAATGTTCTTCAGAGCCAAAGTAATTTTCGGATTTTCCTGAGCAATGGTTCCTACCGGATCATAAAGCACAAAATTCGACGGCCGACCGTTCATCTCCTTTGCTTTTAGATTGAGAAATTCGAGAACGGAATGCAATTCCGTGTCGACAAACTCCACGGTATCGAGCCGAAGTTGAGAGAGGGGTTTTTCACCGGCGGCAAAGCAGTTTGCCGATAAAAGGATCAAGGCCGCCAACCAAAATTTCATTAGGGGATGATATCATTTTCTGAAAAATTGATCCATGCCAAAATCTCAGGAATCACCGGATACGCGTTGCCTCATAAAAAAAGACACCGAAGCGGGAAATGAATGAATTGCGATTGA
>JARGPI010000063.1 GCA_029213005.1 Verrucomicrobiales bacterium | reverse complement strand
AAATCTAGACTATCTTTGGCGGTTCGCTAGATGCGCTTGTTTTGGTGCTTACGAACATTTGGACGAGAGAAGGGTTAAGAACGGCATCAATTTCATCGAGAAGGAGCAGTTTCTTTTCCTGTAATTTGCTACCATTAAGGGAACCAAAACAAAGAGACAAAATTGATTTTTCACCATCGGACAAAAATCGAATGGGTCGCTTCTGATCGGGATCAAGTTCTCCCGATGAATTCAGCTGATATAAAGCAGGTGTTTCATCAAGCGCAAAGTTTTTTATTTCGTAGTTATCCTTAAAACGATAATTGAATCTTAATTCCTCAAATAAATCGTTCAGTTCACACCAAGGCGCTTTGCCTAGCTCGGATTCAATATCGCTAGGTGATAGTGGTGTTTGCTCTTTTCCTGCTTTAGCAAAAAGCTCGAAACGATTGAGCGAATATGTATAAAAAATTTCTCCAATAGTGTTGGTAAACAGATCGTCAGCCGTCCACACAAATCCCTCTTCTGTCAAAGCTGATCGTATCATGTCGTCACTAAGTTGGGCCTGACTGAAGCTTTCCTCGGAGAATTTCTCGACTAAAATTTCTTTTGCATTACGAGTTGCCGCTCTAAAGCCTTTAACGTTTGTATTTTCAGGATTGAGACGGTGCTTTTTATAATGCTGAATCACTTGATTAAAGGAGCTCTCAAATATCTGAGAGTTGGTAGAGTTAATCTCGTTGAGTTGAGCATTTTGAGAGAAAGAGCGGTAGGCAATTATTGAGATTTCGAGAGTGGAGCCATCAAGGGATACTTCCGATGAAACAGGTCGGTTATTATCCAGGGGGTCGAATTTGGACAAGAGATTGAGTAATTGAGTTTTTCCAGAACCGTTGACTCCAAGTAAAAGCATCAGACTACCCTCAAACTGAAACTGAAAGCCTTGAGGAAAGGATTTGAACTTTTCAGGGAGAGAGAGGGTTAAGTTGTGTGAATTCATGAATAAGTATTAGGGTTTAGTGTCTGCTATTGTGATACGTGGAGTTAAAGATTTTTTAAAATCAAACGGTTAATTTTGTTGAATATTTTTGTTTTACGAAAGATTTTTTGAATTTTTTCAACGATGAGAATGCAGTGTTTTGTTGATCACCTTAATAATCACACTTGAAACTCGCGCTATTCTCGACCGTCAACTCGTTTCTGTTGTAGCTCTGGGTTGCTTCGGGCCGGCTGTGGCAAACGGATCACTGGATATCTTCGAGGACGGCACCGTTTCGAAAAGCGGTCGTGATAAAGGTTGATCGCATCGAGTGAGGTGTGTAGCGAGAAGTGACAAACAGCCTCGTCGATTCTCTGCTCAAAAAGTACCTGAAACCTACCGACGATTGAAGAGATTATTAAACAACCTTCCCTTGGGCTTTGAAGACGGCGTACTTTTCCTAGCCCCCGGCAACTCTTTGTCAAACTGATCTCCGCTCACAAAACCCGGGTATTGATTTTCAACATCAACTACGAAAAACCAACCCGACAATTTTGATTCCGCCTCTTTTTTCCAAAGGTGACATTTTGACCCGTTTTCAATTGAAAACAGCTTGTTCTCGGCACTTTCGATCTCCGCTGAGTACCGCACATTAGAGTATCCTGCCTCATTGATTTTTGTTGTGACCAAAATACTTTGATCGATGGTGCCATCGACATCTTTTACGCTACCCATTACAGCGATCGATAAAATTTTGGGCGGCCCATTAGAGAAGTCGAAAATAGCTCGTTGCAGGTTGATACCGTTCACCTTATCGCTATCACCACTGATTTTTTGATGATTGTAACCGATGCCATAGAAAACCTCAAACTGATCGCTATCATCTCCCCCAGAATTTCTAATGAGCGGTTTCCCAATAAGGGTAAAATTGCGACTGGAATATTTGTCCAGCTGATCACTAATGCTTGATGTAATCTGTCGGCGACTTTCACTAGAGCCATAGTAGTCGACCATTCCATCCTTTTGAAAATGAAAGAAATCGAGAAAATTAGTGACATTTTCATCATCGATTTCGGATTCCGTGGTAATAAAGGCAGAAAGTTGCTCAGAGATTTTCTTTTTCTTTAACTCTGTGATTTCATCCTTTTCCGGAACCGCCCAAACACTTCTTCCATCGATGATCCGGTCAAAACTGGGCGCAGTTTGTGACGAGTAGTGAATTATTCTGGGAACTAATTCATCTTCGAAACGCCACTGTGCTTTTTCTACCACTGCTCCACTTAGCTTATCGAACCCATTTTGCAAGACAACAGTATATGAAACCGAAGTTTCAACTATTTCGTGGTCATCATTTATTGAAACGTCATTGATTATATTTCCACCATTCCAGGTCTGTTCGGTCCAATAGCGACGGAACTGATCAAGGAAAGTCTTCAGTGTGCTGGCAGAAGGAATAAATTCGGTTTGATCTAACAGAACTGTGACATCTGCCGATTCGAAGCTATACGTTTCATTAACTCGATTCTTGTGGATCAACTCTAAATGAGCCGATTTGGCATCAGCCATTTTCTGAACTTTAAGTTTTTCGATTTCTTCCTTTTGCTTTTCCTTTTTGGCTTTTAGTGCAGCTGCCTTTGTTTCTTCCTCTGTAGGAACCTCTAGATTTGCAATCGGGGCCAGTCGGACAACTTCCTTTTCCGTCTCTGTCGACGCCGGAGCGGTGTTTCTTTGATCTACCGTTGAACCTTCGTTCCCGGAGTTAGTAGGCATTGTTAGTGCGGGTGTTTTTCCGGTGGCGCCGTTGCGAGGTTCTATTGGTTCGGGCGTATCTACATAGTTACTCCGGGAAACCTTAAGTTGCGTGATCACTCGTTCAGCTGGTCCCTCCGCCGTATTTAGTAGTCTCCAATTGGACTGATTGAAGAATAAGACTATAGCGGCAGCCAGAGCCGATCCAACAACGACGATGAACCGGTGAATCGACTTCGATCTTGGCTGTGATACTTCAGTAGATTTTTGAATTGTTGAATCTTCCGATTTCGCAGTTTTGGAAGGTTGGCGAATTTCGTCTTTCGTCTTTTTGTCAATTGATTGTTCCCCTTTATCCGAAAGGGTTAATTTCTTGAGTTCAGTGATGAGTAACAGAATGTCGTTTTCGAAGTTTTTTCCCGGATCTAGGTTGGAATATTGGTTGAATGAAAAGAATTCCAGGCTTTCCGGGAGGTCTCCCTGTTTAGGCATTTGTGTGTTACCAACCAGCAAGGGCACAACCGTGATTTCTTGATCAAAAGCGGATTCAATTTCGGTTTTCACATAATCAGGCGGACTTGACTCGCGTTCCTGTAGAAGACTCAGCCATTGAGGACCGATGGCCGCAATCAGAACGTCTGCTTTGGCGACCTCGTCCCTCAAAACCTTGCGGAAGTCACTTCCCAGCCGAATGTTATCAATATCAATGAAGACTTTCCCACGCCCGAAGTGCTCTTCCAGTCGACTGTAGATATGCCTTATTGAGCCAGCCACAATATAATCGTCGCGTCGATATGAGAGAAAAATTTTCATATTTGTGAGTTGTGTTCAAAAAGGTTTTATGGAAAGTGGCGATCTGGCACAATTTTAGGGTCTGAATGTGATTCTGGTCAATGCGATTCTCTCTATTGTATTGGGAGACGGTTTCGGAAGGATCGAGGTAAATACCTAAGCCTTACCAACTTGGCGCGAGATGTTCTTTTTTCAAATATTTGTACTGAATCACCATCGCCAATCGATTCCGTGTCGATATGAAAATTTTCAATTTAACGAATGAACGGAACGGTGACTGCCCGAAATCACCTCAGAGTATTAAATTGCTTCCGTCTAGGGTATGAGACTGGGGCAAACCTATAACAAAAACCGTCTTGATTTCTGACGTGATTGGGACCGCCGCCTATATCAAAAAAGTGTTCCAATTGAACCGGAGTCGATTCGCCCCCCCGCAAGAACGGAGCCCGGCGAATGCGCGGCGCCAACTGGGGAGATTTACGAAGCCTGCGCGATCTACGAGCGGATGTTATTGGACCATAGGCGAGTCCGGTCTGGGGAGGATTGTAACCGACCGACCGACGGGGGTTCGATATCGAAACAATAAAATCGGCAATGAGACAAGGTTCAGGGCAAACCGTCTCAACTTGACTCAGTAAACTCGCTTTCGAAAGAGGCGAGGCTTCGGTCGTGATTCTGCTCATCATTTCAGAGCGGTAACGAGACAAGAAAGCGCCCAGGGCGGGTAAAAAATTGATGAGTAGTCATCATTGAGGCTCCGAAAGCTATGGTTTCTCTTACTCCCCGCAATTCCCATGCTACCTTGCGCCGTCAGTATCGAACTATCATTGGCTAAAGTGCATTTCCGATTTCGCATCTAAGGGCGCATAAGAGAGATTCTATCAGGGCGGCAGGGATCATTTGCCGCTCTTTATGATTAACGGCCTTGCTGATTCTCACTTCATTATAATGAATGAAATCGATTTAAAATCCATAAATATAGCAATTGCACAGTCGCTTGTAAATTCGTCTAAAACCGGATACTATGAGTTATGACATCAACCACGGCAGAACCGGATTCGACCGATTTAGTTGAGGCTGTGAGCCAGTTGTCGAGGCAGCAACTGGAGAGGCTTCTGTGTCAGGTTGCTGCGCGGAAAAATAACCTCACTTCTCCCGAAAAGCGAGAGTCCGAGTTGATCGAGAAATTATCCAGAGGGTTGCCTCAGTCAGTCTGGGAAAGTTTTCATCGGCTTCAGGAAAAGAAAGATTCTGAACAACTTTCAACGCAGGACGAGACGGAAATTGCCGAAGTGGTTGAGATTATTGAAAATCACACAGCCGAAAAGATTCAGTGGTTGGCTGAGTTGGCTGGTTTGCGGAATCAGACGATCGACGAGTTGATGGATTCTCTGGAACTCGCCCGGTAATGGCGTCAAAGTCACGACCTTCGCCAGCGCTTCGAAAGAAGGTCGCCGAACGAGCCAAAGGATTATGTGAATATTGCCAGTCGCCCGATTCCTTCGCTTCCGATTTGTTTGAATCTGAACGTATTCATCCGCGAAGTTTGGATGGTGCCACTGAGCTGGCCAATCTCGCCTGGGCGTGTGGAGGATGTAATTTGTTCAAGTCGAATAAAACTGAAGCGTATGACCCGGATAGTGGTGAAATTGTGGAGTTATCTAATCCCAGGGTCGATGAGTGGACCGACCACTTTTTCTGGTCAGATGATTTTCAATTAATACAAGCCAAGACAGCAAAAGGTAGAGCGACTATATCGGCGCTCCGGATGAATCGTTCTTCCCTGGTAAATTTGCGTCACGCTTTAATCGCCATCGGACGTCACCCGCCTGGATCCTAACCGATCCCGATAACCAATCACTAACTAAGAAGTATAACACTTTGGCGGGTTCAGTGGTTTGGGATCTCCCACTCAGATTTGTAGTTATTTTTGCCAACACCTACTTTGGTCTTACCAACGCCGCAATCCCCTCCGCGAGGATTGCGCGCCCAGGCTACTGTCGATCTACTTGGAAAGCTTTGCCAGATAGTCCAGCAAACTGGCCACTTCTTTGACGCTGAAACCGTTGACGAGGCCGGGAGGCATCATCGAGGTGGGCAGGGTGTCGCGCTTTTTGATTTTGTTTTTGGCGAAGGAGTGCTCGTTGGCGGCGATGTCGCGGATGGTGACGGTTTCGTTGGCTTCGTCGGTGACAAAGCCCATTTGCATGGTTCCGTCTTCCAGGGTGATCACGTTGGTTTTGAATCCCTGGGCGATCGTTTTGTTAGGTAGGATAATGGCTTCGGCCAATTGCTGACGGTTGTAGGTTTTTGCGATATTTCCGAGATAGGGCCCCTTCTGCTGCTGATCCTGATTGGTGGTATGACAACTGGTACAAATTGCTCGGGCAAATACAGATTCTCCGAGAGCAACATCGCCCTTCAGTTTGGTGACTTGAGCAATCGCGTCTTCGGGTTTTAAGCTTCCGATTTTTGGCGTTTTATCCTCACCGGGTTTCTGTAGTTTGAGACGACCCACGGCCTTCTCCGCCGCTTTTTTGACTTTGGGATCGGGATCATTCAACGCGACCAGAATGCGGTTGTCGATGTAGTGGGTGGTATAGATCCGATTGGCGATGAGGTTCATCAGGATCACTTTGTGCTCCGGGTTCTGCCAGGCTTGATCGAGGGCCTGATTGGTCATTTCGCGGGACTCGGGACTACCGGTTTTCCTTTCCGCGAGGGCGAGGAGTGCGGCATTGGCCCAGGTGTTTTCCCGGGTTCCAAAATTCTCGGCTGCCATTTTCTCGATCACCAAATGATGGTTTTCCAATTTGGGTGCTTTGAGGAAGGCTTCGCGGCCCGCAGCCTGCTCTTTCCCGGATCCTTTGACTTTATCGAGTGAAACCAGAGCGGCCAGCATCGCAGACATAGCTCCGGTGTCATCGGACTTGGCCAATGCCTCGATACTTTGAGCAAGGGTTGCGGCTTTTGATTCCGGATCTTTCGCGGCTTTGATCAAAAGGGGCACACTGTCGGGCGTGACATTTCCGGTGGCGGCAATTTGCGCCACGGCAGTTGGAATCAGGGAAGGATCGTCCTTCGCCATCGTGATGATTTTACTTTGCGCTTCGTTGGATTGGATTCGGTTCCGATTCATCTCTGCTACGAGATGCGCGGTTTCATCCGGACCAGCTGAGGCGAGAGTGGTTTTGAGCGCGGCCAGAATCTTGTCGGATTGTTCCCAGGTGGTCGGTGAATAATAGGGTCCGCGCGTGTCGGGCCGGGTTCCCCAGCTATCCCCTTTCCACTCCGCTTCGAGATGATAAAGACGACAGAGAACCGATAACAAATTCTCGCGAACCACGGGACGTTTTTCGTTCGCTAAGCGAGAGATCGCACCATCAGCCACTTCCGGAAGATGCATCCGCATTAAAGCAAAAGCGGCGCCTTTTTTCTGGTCGGCTCCGGCATCACCATCGAGCACCTTGAAGCAGGCTTCGAAGGCGTTCAATTTGGCCAAGGCCTGGAAAGCGGTGTGGGCAATCACAGGATCGGAATCGCCGAGACGTCTCGCGATATAATCAGCCGTTTCGATACCACCGGTTCTCGCAGCGGTGATCATCGTCTCGACTTTCATGCGGGGACTTTTGGTATCCCAATCCCAATTCATCATTGAAACCAATTCGGTACCTGTAATTGGCTTGGGGAATTTGACATCACCCAGGGCGCGAATCGCCAGTGCGGCAAACAATTCATCCTCCGGATCAAAAGCAAAAGAAGTCAGGATATCGCGAATCTCTTTTTGAACCGGAGCTGAAGCGTTTTCTCCACCGAGTACGAGGGCATAGAGCGCAGCGGCCCGGGCGGCAATCGGATTGGCTTGATTGGTCGCCGCTGATTGAATCTTTTTAACGAGAGCCGAATCGAATGATTTCCGGATTAAAGTCCGCTGAGCAGCTGTCCGGCGAACCTGACTGGTGGTCGTAGTGATCAGGGCGAGCAGCTCATCCGCTGACAGCTTTTCAAAATCAGGAAGCGGTTTCGGCTGGTAGCCGGATGGTTTCACTTTCACGATAAAACCGGTCTCGGGACCGGCCCATTTAAAGGTCGCGGGGCCTTTCCAACTCGCTTGATAGATCGCACTCATCCCATCGACATCCGCATCGGTGGGACGTGGAATTGAAATGAATTTTTCCGGCTTTTCGGTTTCTTCAAACGTAGCGCCCGATTTTTTTACGGTGTGTTTCCACAAACCACTGGTCCCCCAGTCGCAGGTCATCGGAGCGTTGTTCCATTTTTCGGGATATCCGGGCTCGCTCAAATACATCGAACCACAACCGGATCCACCACCATAATCGGCAAGCGGGTGAATGTGTTCGTCGGTGAAATTTTTATACTTTCTCGGATAGCCGTGGTCTTCCAATCCGGTGAAGTGATGAAAGCGCACGTCCCAGCCGCCGCCGTCATTGGTGTTATCACGAGCGAAAATATCGAGCGTGGGACTGATCGGGGTTCCCAGAATATTCCGGGTTCCGGTAGAGAAAAGCTCAAGACCGGATCCATCGGGACGGAAACGGATCACTCCGCCACCGCGGTGTTGCAGCTCCGTCCCATCGGTCCCTTTGGCATTCATAAACCCAAAGTCGCCCCCGGCGATATAGATCCAACCGTCGATGCCGATATCAATACCATTGGTCGTGTGATCAGCCGGACGGTCTTTGAAACCAAAGGCGATGCCTTCGATCAAGGTCTTTGATTCCTCGGCAACGCCATCGTGATTTTTGTCGAAGTACACGCTGATGTTTGGCGGATGAAGCACATAGAGGCGGTCGTGATCCCAAATCAATCCGCGGGGCGAATCGATGTCCTTGATAAACTCGGTTACCTGATCCGCCCGGCCATCGTTATCGGTGTCACGCAGCCGCATGACACGTCCACGGCCCGGATCGCGCCCCAGAGAGCCATTACCATCACTGGCGACATAGAGATCGCCTGAGGGAGACGCCGCGACGTAAACCGGATAGTTCGCCGCCTGCCAGCTGGAGAACACGGTGACATCAAACTCTTCGGGAACTTTGACCTGCTTTAATATATCGCCCTCTTCTTTCGAACTCAGCTTAACAATTTTCGGTGTGATATTTCCCTGCTTCTTGTAGGGATCACTTTCGTCCTTCTTCACGGCTGCGACCTGCTTTTTCTGGTCCTCCGCCAGTTTTGGAAATAAAGATTTGATCGTCGGGCTCTTCAGTTTTACTTCCCGGATACTGGCCCAGCCTCCGATCGTGCTGGTGCAGGTAATGCGGATAAATTTTGCCTTCTGTGCGTCAAATGCGTCCTGAGTATTGCCCTTCTTTTTCTCGGAAGTGGCATCCACTGCCGTCGTCCAACTATTCCCATCGTTGGAAAGTTCGATCTTTCTCCGATAGACCGTGTTACCACTTTCCCAAATGAGATCGATACCGGAAAGCTCATGTGCTTTGTCCAGCTCCAGAGTCAACCACTGAGGTGTTTTCGGGCCCGCGGCACACCATCGGGTGTCGCGACTGCCATCAACCGCGCGCCACGCAAAGTTGTTCTTCCCGGTCTCTTCGGAACTGGCAGATGTCACCACGAGGGTGGCATCTTTTGGAGCCTCGCCCATCGTGACTTTTTTCGGTTCCTCTTTGGGTTTGGCGGGGACGAATGTGACTTTGTTGGGACCGGTATAGGCGAGCCCGAGGTAGTCATCATTCAATTTGCCACAAGCCCAGAGCAAACCGCGGGTGACCAGATCAAGGTAGCGCCCATCACTCACCGTGCTGGTGTTGTGGCCGATCGTAGTGGAAAAGCTGGGAGCGCCCTGTTTTTCATTGGTCCACACCACAATCGCCGCTGCTTCTTTTTCAGTATCACCCTGTTTGATGATTTGTTTCCCCATTGCCAGAGGCCTCGCATCGAAAACATCGACGTTGTTGTAAAGTTCCTCATTTCCTGTGGTCCAGTCTTCAAGTCCTTTTGTGATCGGATGATCTTTTTCGACGAATTGAATCGATATCGGTTTCTGGGGCCCGTGACTGGATGACTTCAGCCCAAGATGCTTGTACCACGAGTCATTCCCGGGGCGGAAACTGTGCATCGCACAGTGGAGATGCACCGCCGGCACCTTCTTATGGGCGTCGAGAATGTGCTTCATCACTTTGGGGTTTTTGTTACCCGCAGCGCACTCGTCATGAATCACAACATCGTACCCCTCGGCCCAGTTAGGGTTGTCGAAGATCGGAAGCGGAGGGTTGACGCTCTTATCATCCGTCCACACCACATCGACCTTTACGTTGGCCCTCGATTGAATGCCTTTAAAAAGCACCTCGTGCTGGCCTTTGTAATCGTGGCAGCATCCTCCGGCGATCAGCAAGGCCTTAAGCGGTTTGGGGCTCGGGGCTTTTTCCTGAGCCTGGCTCACGATGATAACGCTGAAAAGCAGCCCTGCTCCCATCAGGGCACAGAAAAGAGCGGTCGATCGGCGGAAAAGTTCTAAAATTCGTATCATGTTAGTCGAGTGGTATCGATTCAAAAAATTTCGGGAATCTAGCCACTGACTCCCCGAAATCCAGAAAGGATACTAACATGATGCGGGACCCGAAAACTTTTACACCGAGCGGGTTATTCCACCATCGACGCGGATATTCTGCCCGGTGATATATTTGGCTCCGTCAGAGAGGAGAAAAGACACCGTGTCTGCGATTTCCCCGGTCGTGCCGTAACGCTCCATCGGGATTCTTTCGCGGAAATGAGCCTTCTCCGGCAAACTGTCGATGAAGCCCGGCTGCACATTGTTCATCCGGATTTTTTGCGGCGCGTATTGATCCGAATACAGCTTTGTGAACGAGGCCAGGCTCGCCCGGAACGCGCTCGAAGTGGGAAAGGCAGGATCCGGTTCAAAAGCGGCAAACGACGAGATATTGACGATCGCGCCCCCACCCCTCGACTGAAGCAGCGGCGTCACGATTCGGGAAATCCGAACCACATTGAGAAAATAGACGTCCATTCCGAGGTGCCAATCCTGATCCGTCATTTCAAGGATATCCCCTTTCGGTCCGTGCCCGGCGCTGTTTACCACCGCGTCGATCCCGCCGAACTTTTCGACCGCTGAATCCGCGAGGCGCTTCAAGTCATCGCTGTTCTGATTCGACCCCGTCACTCCGATTCCTCCGAGTTCTTCAGCCAACGCTTCCCCGCGCCCTGACGAAGATAAAATCGCCACTTTATAATTCTGTTCAACAAGTTTCCGGGCAATCGCCGCTCCCATTCCGCTTCCTGCGGCTGTCACCAGTGCTACTTTTTCGTTCATAATTTGAGATATAGCCCAACTTGCAGGATTGATCCGCTCAAAATCGAATAATTGATATGCGCCATGCTTCCGTCTGGACAAGGCAGATCCCAATAGCCGAGGTTCCGCAACATGAGCCGGTCAATCCTACTACTTATTGCCATCTTTCTTTCTCAAAAGACGTTCTCCGCCGAGCCCCCCTTTCAGATTGAACTGACCACGGCCCGCCAGGGCTTCGAAGGCGAAATGTGCTGGGTGCATGCCCGGGCCGGAGCCATTCCCCCGAACGATCCCTCGAAAGATCCGCTGGTTGTGATGACCCTTCAGAAACTGCAGCTCTCCGGCTCGGACGTATTCTACGCCCTCAATGAAATGCGCACTCCGGATCTCGGCAAAACCTGGACCTCACCTCAGCAGCACGAAAATTTTGCCAGAGTCCCCTTTTCATTCGACGGAAAAGACGACCTCGAAATCACGGTATGTGACTTCTGGCCCCGCTGGCACGCTCAGTCGGGAAAGCTACTCGGCACGGGACATACCGTCGTCTACGAGAACAACCGGGTTATGCACAAGCGCCCCCGCGCCACCCCTTATTCGATCTACGATCCAGAAACCCATAGTTGGTCAGCGTGGAAAACGATTGAATTACCGAAAGAAGCAAAATTCAGAAATGCCGGAGCCGGTTGTGTCCAGCGCTATGACCTACCGAACGGCGACATTTTACTACCGATCTATTTTGCTCCGATCGGAGACAAGCGATATTCCACCACTGTTTTGCGATGCCGCTTTGATGGAACTACCTTGAGCTACATCAATCACAGCAATGAGTTGACCGTCCCGGTGAAGCGCGGCCTTTATGAGCCTTCAATCACCCGATTCAGAGACAAACTGTATCTCACGATGCGCAACGATGAGCATGGCTATATTTCGGTAGCAAACCTGGAAGATGAAAACCTTTCGTTCTCGGCTCCGAAAAAATGGACTTTCGATGATGGCGCGGATCTGGGAAACTACAACACTCAGCAGCATTGGGTGATGCATCCCGATCACGGTCTGTTCCTTGTCTATACCCGGCGCGGCGCTGACAACGATCATGTTTTCCGTCACCGCGCACCACTCTTCATCGCCAAAGTCGATCCCGAAAAACTGATGGTGATTCGATCGACCGAGCAGATTCTGGTTCCGGAGAAAGGGGCCCGGATGGGGAACTTCGGAGTGACTGAGGTGACACCTAACGAAACCTGGGTTACGGTCACCGAGTGGATGCAGGCACCGGCACCAAATCACCACGACCCTGCGCCGCTTGTCGCTAGAGGGGCGGACAACCGGGTCTGGGTCGCCAAGCTAAAGTGGACGAAGTAATCAATCACCTACTGCGACGAAGCCACACTCTGGTCTGCAATCGGCACAAAATACTCGATATACCCGATCAACATTTCATCCACCGTTTGATCGCCCCACTTTACCGTTTTGGTGGGATCGGGGTTGGCTTTGTTGTTCGTGCTGTTATCGAACACGCCGGTTACTTTCACGGTGCTTCCTTTCGGGAGAAACTTGGGAGTTTTCAACTCATAGCGTAGCTGCCAGTTGAAATCGTACCGGGGTATATCGAGCAGCATTTCCGATTTTCCATCGGGATAGGTAATTTCGTAGGAAAATGCAGAGCCCCGTGTGTGCATGTGAGCCATAAAACTCATCGCCGGGATATCGAAAGGCACCGTTCTCGTGGTCCCTTCCTGATGGGCTGGCGCCCCAGGAGGGATATTCAATCGATGATCGGCTACCGCCAGAGTTTTGATTTCATATTTGGGGGGCTCGTCCGCAAAATGAAGCCCCATTTTTAAACGCTCCATTTTCTCTTTTCCACTCGGAGTGTAGTGGATCTGAAAATGCACCTTCGCCCCCGCCGGCAGTTTCCGGGCGAAGCCTTCGGGATACAGCACCGCTCCATTTCCGGGGACGTAAGCGGCCCAGTAACCGGCAGCTTCGCTCCGATCTTTGACCCGGTTACCTTTTTCGAAAACCTGAACAATCACGTGGTGAACCACATCCCGCTCCGAGGGCAGGATCTCATATCCGGTTACCCATTTGTCTTCGGTAAGAGTGGTAGTGACTATATCCTTTTGATAGGGCATAAAGCCGGTTGCTTTGATTTTATAAGCCCGGCTCAGAGGGATCACCATATCGGGTGTTCCGGTAGTCCATTCGTCAGGAAAAGAAAGCGGCGCCGGTGCATCCGCAGGATTGCCCTCCGGTTGATCGGAGTCGAGCCAGGCCAGTAAGTCGGCTTTATCCCTAGGGGAAAGCGAATGGTCGTTAGCCCAGACACTGGGCTCGCCCTCCTTCGGCGGCGCGGCGAACCAGGGTGGCATGGTCCCTTCGGATACGACCCGGGCGATGACTTTGGCCCGGTCGCTGACTTCGGTTATATCATCCAGAGCAAACGGGGCGATGCCTCCATCGTGATGGCATTTCACACAGTTGCGTTGCAGTATCCGGGCAATATCGCGGTGGTAGGTGATGTCCGTTTTCAACTCGCTTCCTTCGCCAAGATTGAGTTCGCACCCCGGAGCAGCCGTAGCGGCGATGGAGGCCTCTTTACCAGCCAGAAAAGCGGTCACCGCTTCTTCAAGGTAACGGTGACGGGGCTCGTTAACGCTGTAGTCGATCCCATACTGATCATCGAGCGCTCCGCGGTAGATTAAGGTCTGTTTTGCGTCGATCAAAAACACTTCGGTCGTGGTAGAGGCATGCAGAGTTTTAGATAGAGATTTATCAATATCATGTATATAAGGAGCTTTCAGTTCGAGACCCTCGAGTTGTTCGAGAATCTCCTCTTTAGACTCGCTGGCAAAAGCGTTGACGAGAATCAATGGTATATCATTCGCGAGCAGCGTTGGCTCGAGTTTAGCCAGCGATGGAAGAAGACGCTTGCTCACGGGACAGGTGGCACTGGTCATGGCGATGACGAGTCCCTTGTGATTTTTCGCATCGGAAATGCGATGCCTGTTCCCGTTCAAATCGAGATATTCCGTATCGGCAATCATCCGGCCGATCCCGACATCACCCGGCTTTAAAATTTCGGGGCCGCTGGTGATTTTGACGAACTCCTCTTTCGTAACCTGATTCTCCGGAATCGACCCCATCCATTTGTCACCCAGCCGGTTCACCAGAAGGCGGACTGCGGCAATTTCGCCGACACCAATTTCGCCATCTTTATTTCGATCGACTTTCTCGAACCAGGCTTCGGTTCCGACCTCTTCCCGCGAAAGTTTGCCGTCGTAATTTTTGTCCTTTTCCCGGATGTAGGCATCGAACCGGGCCGTCGCCTCGGTTTGCTTTTTATCCGGATCCTCTGTTTTTTCCGGACTGGTGATTCCGATGGCTTTTCGGTATTCAGCGAGAGTGACGTCGCCGTTGCCATCCTGATCAAATTTCGCCCGGGTCCGTTCGTCGGGAAGTTCCGTCGCGGTGACGACGCCATCCCCATCCCGGTCAAACTTGTGAAACAGCGCTTCCCTAAATCTTTCGCGGGCCGACGCGGGGGAAATGATGACGAGCAAGGCAATAACGGGAAACAATCCTTTCATAGAAATTTAGGTATCGGTTGCTGTTTTAGAACCCCAAAACGGATGGGCGGTTACAAAAAAACCGTGAAATCGGGGTCAGAATAACGCGAAAACGAGGGCTGCTCTTGCTCTTGCTCTTGCTCTTGCTCTTGCTCTTGCTCTTGCTCTTGCTCT
>JARGPI010000062.1 GCA_029213005.1 Verrucomicrobiales bacterium | reverse complement strand
CATAGAAACCTAAAATCTCGCTTGCCAAAATCGGCCTGTTTTCTCTAAAAGATCAAAGACCAACATAAGAACCCACACGGTGTGTGCGAACTTGTTTCATTGGCCGCCCCAGTCTCTTTTGACCGGGCGGTGAGTATAGTTCCTTAAAATCGGAAGTCAATGGCTTTCGTTCAGTTTTTTAACGTTTTCTTCAAAAGCGTCTGAATCACTGTAATTTTCAACATTAGGTCGGCTGAAGCGCTTAATTTGTTTAATTTTGTTAAGTAATCAGGCTGCGCCTAAAGATTCTCTGGCAGGTTGTGACTTTTCAGGCCAGTCTGAGTCACTACTCTTAGCATGATAACTTCCTTCCCAAGAGAATTCGCGACCGGCTTCCGGTGCGTTCCCTTTATTATTGCAGCCTTCCTGTCCCAGATGGTGACCGAGGCGCAAATCTCGAAACGAAAGGGCGGGTTTGGATCACTGTTTAAGAACCAGTCGTCCCGAAATGAGAATCCTGAACCGGGTCAAGTCGATGCCAGAGCGGTACTATTGAAGGATATCGTGATGCGGTCCCTGCCTGCCGACCGCCATTATCGCGAGATCCTGGCGGATGCCATTGTCTTAACCTACCAGAGGAAAAACTTCAAAAACCTCTGGAATCACCGCCAGATGCCCGACCGGCTCTATCGAAGCCTTTCTCAACACCTCCTCCGCCACGGCGTGCCGGAGTTAATGGCTCTGGATCCCAACTCGTTTGGCGCAATCCCCAGAAAGTCGCCGGTGAACAGCCGGGATCTCGGTTATACCATTGCGATTGCTGATTCAGGAGCACTGGTTCGGCTCGGACCGGCACCCCGCGAAGTGATCTGGAGCGACTGGGACAAAGGAGACCGCCCCGGCCTGAATCGCGACACCGGAGAAACGCTGGCGGAGGACCTCCTGAAAGTCAGTTCATACCGTACTTTTAATGCGGGAGCGGCGATTGATTCAATGGCCTCGCGAAACTGGATTTACCGCGAACTGCAAAACGGTTTTGTCGCCTCGCTCCGCGCAGCCTCCAAGCCGGATCAGTATCCGACCATTCCTGACCCGGCGACGACCGGGATCGCTAAACCCGGCCAACCTTATGCCTACGCCGGACAACTGGCAGAGACACTCGCTTTGCGCGGGCACCTCACCTTGAGCCCAGATGAGAGGCGCTCCCTGCAATTCATCAGCCCTGAGCTAGCCGCGGGAATCAAAAATTTTCAGCAGGCCAATGGATTGACCGCCGACGGCATTATGGGATCGGGCACCTGGAAAGTCCTCACCATGAGCCCGGCGCAGCAATTAAAAACCCGCGCGATCAATCTTCATCGCGCGAGACTGCTTCCCGACGATTTTGGCGAGCGATACATCATTATCAATCTGCCCTCGGCTGAGCTGTTTACCTTTAACGGCAGAGAACTCGACTTCACCATGCGGGTGGTTTTAGGCCGGAGCGAGGAGGAGGAATTTCACACCCCTGTCTTTCGTGATGTGATGAGGGAAGTGGTCTTTGCTCCTTACTGGAATGTTCCGGAAAGCATCTCGGTAAAAGAGATCTACCCGAAACTCCTTGAGAACCCGAATTACCTCACTGAAAAGCATTATGAAATAGTGAACAACTTTCGTGACGACGCCTCAGTCTTCGAATTGAACGAGGAAACTCTCGCCAAAATTGAAACCGCAAAATTGTATCTGAGACAGAAACCAACACCCGGTAATGCGCTCGGGAAAGTGAAGTTCCTTCTTCCCAACCAGTTCAACATCTACCTGCATGACACGCCAAGTAAACAGTACTTTGCGATGGAAAATCGTGCGCAAAGCCACGGCTGCGTCAGGTTGGCAGATCCTCCCAAAATGGCGGAATGGACATTGAAATCTCAGGGCTGGGATCAGTCAAAAATTTCCGTGGCGATGGATTCCAGCACTCAGATTCGGGAAAAACTGGCAACTCCGATCAACGTTTACCTCACCTACTTCACCTCGTTCCCCCGCCCGTCAGGCACATCTGCGGGAGAATTTATTCTCGCCCCGGCCCGCGATATCTATAAGCTCGATATCAGAGACTCGGCGGCACTGGCTAGCGTGCTGCCTTAACCAGTAACCACTGACCTTCGAATTCCATGACCCATAAATCTTTTTCCAGACGAAGCTTCACCGCTTCACTCAGCGCCGGATTAATTCCGTTCACTTTTCCCGAAGCGTTCGCTCAGGAGGCTGCGCTTAAAGGTCGAATCAAAAAGACCCTCAAGATCGGTATGGTCCGGGTGGGGAAAACGATGGAGGAAAAGTTGCTGGCCGCGAAAGAGGCCGGATTCCAGGGTGTGGAAGTTTCAGCCCCCGGCTTCGATGTCGAGGAGGCAAAGAAAGCCGTCGCTGCAACGGGTATCCCGATCGACGGGTCGGTCTGCGCGGAACACTGGAACATCCGGCATACTGATGCTTCTCCGGAGATCCGGGCAAAAGCGCTCGATAATTTGAAAGGGGCTCTCAGAGATACCAAAGCGGTCGGTGGGGACACCGTATTACTGGTAGTCGGTCATGGAAAAGACGGTCCCGAAGAGGAGATCTGGAAACGAAGTATCGAAAACATTCAGCAAGCCGTCCCGCTCGCCGAAGAGCTTGGTATGATTATCGCGATCGAAAACGTGTGGAACCACTTCTGCTACGACCACAGTGGAGGATCCGACCAGACCGCTGATAAATTAGCGAAATACTGCGACGATTTTAACTCACCTCACGTGGCGATGCAGTTCGACATCGGAAATCACTGGAAATACGGGGATACCGGCGAATGGATCCGGACTCTCGGTCATAAGCGGGTTGCGAAACTGGACATCAAGGGATTCTCCCGCGCCAAAAATGAGTTCACTAAAATCGGCGAAGGCGATCTCGACTGGGCCGGGGTTAGACAGGCCCTCATCGATATCGATTTCAACGGCTGGTGCGCCGCGGAGGTTGGCGGAGGCGATCTCGATCGCCTCAAAGAGGTCTCAGCAAATATGGACCGGGTCCTTGGCCTCTAATTCGCTGCTCCCAACCTTCCTTTCGCGAAGGCTGATACCCCGGTATCAGCCTTTTTCGTATTCCGTCAGGAAACCAATGAACTCCCGGCGGTGATCCTCCTCACCCGAAAGGAGGGTAATGGCCATATCCTGAGTCACGTAATCGACGCCATCACACATTTTAATGATTTTGTTGTACATCGCCATGGCTCCCTCCTCGGCATCGATCACCCCTTTGATCACGCTGACCACATCAGTGGTATCCTCAAGCGGCTGGAGCGTTTTCTGATTCCGTTCATTATCAAAAGAACCCGGCACAATTCCGCCGATCGTCTTTATCCGGTTCGCCAAAATCTGCGCATGCCCCAGTTCCTCTGCAATATCAGCAGCAAGCGCCTTTTTAATCACATCCGAGCGCACGCCGTCGAGATTCACTGATGCCGCGATATAATTCTGAACCGTTTCCAGCTCCATTGCGTAGGCAACCTTCAGCTCTTTGATAATTTCGTCGTTATCCATACTTGAAGATACGTGTCGATTTTGCTTTCGGATTTCGATAGAATTCAGCGTCCCGTTTTCCCGCGCTTTACAAGTTTCCGCAAAATATCTATCAACTAACGATCCATGATAACTCGCTCAATTTTCCTCGTTCTGTTTTTCGCCACTCAAGTGCAGGCTGACATCGGGAAATGGGAACGCTTTCGGGGGCCCAACGGGAGCGGAATCGATGAGTCTGCCGAACTGCCGGTTAAATGGAGCGAAGAGAATTTTGCCTGGCAAACCAAGATCCCGGGGAAAGGTCATGGATCACCGGTAATCTGGGGCGACCGTATTTTCCTGCTCAGCGCGGTGGAGGGGACGCCAACGGAAGAGCCCTCCGCCGGGGAAAACGGAAAAAAGAAGAAAGGTCAACCGTCCCTGCCCTATCACTGGCTCGCGATTGCAGTGTCCCGAAGCTCCGGGGAGATCCTCTGGGAAAAGCAATTTGAGACGGGTAAGTTTAAAGGCCATCGCTTCAACAGCCCCGCCTCCTCCACCGCAGCAGTGGATGAGAACCGGGTCATCTTCACCCGGGGAACCGCTGATCAATTGACCCTCGTCTCCTTATCCCATGATGGCGAAGTTCAGTGGGAAAAAGACATGGGCCCTGTGAATGGAGGCCATGGCTTCGGTGCCTCCCCGATTCTATACCGTGACCTGGTGATCCTGAATAACGACCAGGAAAAAGGCGCCGGCAATCTCTTTGCGCTGAAAGCAGATACCGGGGAAGTCGCATGGACCGTCCCGAGGAAAAGCCTGCGAATTTCCTACTCGGTTCCCTGCATTTATCAGGATAAACTGGTTTTTGTAAACTGGCAGCACGGGTTCACCGCAATTAATCCGCATGATGGTTCTGTCGTCGATGAGAAATCGGTATTTAATCTCAACACCAACGAGCGGGCCATCAGCTCTCCGGTTGTGGCAGGTGATCTCGTCATTGGAACCTGCGGATTCACCGCCAATCCGAAACACTGCGTCGCGATGAAACTGACTGATGGAAAATGGGAGGAAGTCTGGCGTATCGAAAAAAATGTCCCCCACATCCCCTGTGTCGTCGCTTGTGGCGACCTCCTCTTTCTCTGGGACGATGCCGGAATCGTGAGTTGCGTTGATACCGCCACCGGAAAACTGCATTGGAAAGAACGCCTGCCGAATATGCAGGGAACCTGTTTCGGCTCTCCTGTATCCGACGGAAAACATATCTTTTGCACCGATGAAAGCGGCAACATCCATGTGATTGCCGCAGCTGAAACCTATCAGTATATCACCTTTAACCCACTA
This sequence comes from Verrucomicrobiales bacterium, assembly GCA_029213005.1. GTDB lineage: Bacteria > Verrucomicrobiota > Verrucomicrobiia > Verrucomicrobiales > DEV007 > Arctic95D-9. The sequence goes on along the minus strand of JARGPI010000062.1, from coordinate 9,826 downwards.
GGTGAATCCTGCAAAACCACGCCGGCCATTGCGGGTGGAAATCTATATATCCGGACCGAGAATACCCTACATGCGATCAAGCCTTGATTAACCCGAAAAAGCACCGACCCACTTTTGCAGGTCGGCGCTATCATTTCGGGAAAATTCCGGACCGGATATTACGGCATGAGAACCGTATCAATCTCATGGATCACACCATTCGATTGATGCACATCATAGGTTGAAATACCGGCAACGTTCCCTTTCGAGTCAACTACCACGACGTTCATCGGGCCGTTCATCATTAAGGTCAGAGTTTCGCCGTTAAGAGTCTTCAGAGTGGCTTTCCCTTCGTTCGACATAATGGCCTGCTTCGCAGTTGATGCATCGAATTTGCCCGCTACGACGTGGTAGGTCAGGATTCCGGACAACTGCTCTTTATTTTCAGGTTTCAAGAGAGTCTCCACCGTTCCTTCAGGGAGAGCCGCAAAGGCCGCGTTAGTTGGGGCAAACACCGTGAATGGGCCCTCTCCGGAGAGCGCCTCGACCAGTCCGGCTGCTTTTACTGCAGCGACCAGCGTGGTGTGATCCGCAGAATTCACCGCGTTCTCGATAATGTTCTTTGTTGCCAGCATTTCCATACCGCCAACTTTGACAGGAACGTCCGCCATCTTCTCAGCCTTCAAGGCGACCCCGGTGGTAGCAAGAGCAACAAGAGCGAGTGATACTTTGAGTGATTTAGTTAGTTTCATTTTGGTTTGATTGGTTAAACGGGAACAATGATTTGTTCTCAGCAGGGTTTCGTTTCATGGCGACTTCCGGATCATTGTTTTCACCTGCTCCTCCGGGTTGAAAATATCTGAATCCGAAGTCCGGTCGCCTGCGGAAGGAGCGGTGATTCCCCCAGTGCATCGTGCAACCTCTTTCGTGCATTCCGACCATACCGTTCAGCATCCCGAAGTAGAGATGATCAGGCGTGACTGTCTCAAACCGCCTTTGCTCAGCCCTTTAGAAGCTGCTCTTTATTTATGCACCCAACGGCATGGCTTTTGCAATTTCCGGTAAACTATGAAGACCAAGTTTCTTGTACCCGCACTTACTCTCGCGTTTTCGGTATTCGCCGCAAATGCGTATTCTCAAGCCAATACCGCAAGTCCTTATCAGAAAGGTAACAATCAAATCATCAGATTAGCCGGTATTGTAAAGAATGCCGGCCCCGATTCCTTCATTCTCGACTACGGCGTTGGTGACGTCCTCGTAGAAATGGACGATTACGATTGGTATCGCGAAGGACATCAGGTCCTCAATGGCGACAGTGTCATCGTCCGCGGGAGAGTGGATCGCGACCCCGGTGAAAAAACCAAAATCGAAGCGGGAAGCGTGTTTGTTCGGAGCCAGAACACCATCTATTACGCCAACGCTGCTGACGAGGAAGGTAACGAAGCCTGGGTTCCCGACGACTATATCCCGCAGGACGAAAGTTTCGCCACTTTCACCGGAACCGTTACCGCCATTCAGGGAAAAACCTTTATCCTCGACACCACCGGGATTCGAACCTTGAAAGTGAATACCGCAACCATGCCCTATAACCCAACAATCAAAGTTGGCGACCGACTGATTGTGTCCGGAAAATTTGACTGGAACCTGTTTTCCAAAGATGAAGTTGCCGCCCGCTCAATCACTCATCTGGTGCCGAATCGCCGGTGAGTAAATTTAAAACAACCGCCAAGCAAGGTAGAGGAATCCGTGAGGATTTCTCCCCCTCTCCTTTTTCCGTAGCGGGCACCACATTGTCTGGAATCTGCGAGAGGTATCTTCGCCATTCAGATTCCCTGAGAAATCCTCACGGATTCCTCTACCATCGCGCTTGATCCTTTGCCGTCCGGGAATCGCAGAAGTCAAAAATTTCAACTCTATCGAAAGAGCCTGGTATCTTGACCATCAAATAGACAATTCTTTCAACTTGGCTAGAAATTAATCAAGTTTGTGCATTTTCTAATCACCAACTAAATCGTTATTCTTTTGCAGAAACGGCTGAATCTGAACGACTTCCTGAAAAAACGTTTTTCGGAAAGAACTAACCAGCAGTTAGTCACCTCTTAACTTTGATGTAATCTCGTAGCGTGTTCACGCCTTTTTCATTGATTGGCACACAAGATGCTGCTAACGTTTTGTAAATTTTATTGGAAGCTACATAACTCTGATTATTAGTCGTCAGACGAATTTTAAACCTCAAATAAAAAACCTCACAAGATCGCGTCACCCTCATGGCGCGATCGCCCCGCCCCCCGCAAACACCAAACACAGACCAACATGAAATTCTCCCTCACGATTTTGTCCGCTTGCGGCCTTTTCGCTGTATCCGCCTATGCTGATGACAAGCAATCGACCCAAAAAGCGGCCGTAAAACTTCCCTCAATGGCAAAGGTTATCGAAGTCAAAACACCCTTCGAGAATCCCTGGGCCGCCAGTTCGTGGGAGGAAGGAAGTGGCGAAAACTTCTGGCATGCCACTTCGACTGAGCCCCAGTCACTAACCGGGCCGCAAAGAGAGCGCTCCAATTAGGCTCACCCGGCCGGACGGGAATGGTCACATTCCTTCAATCCAGTCTTTAGCGGATTCCAACCATTCCTCGGGATTGTCGCCGTATAACCTCGGGAATTTACCGTTGATCTGCACGTAGTTCCCGTTGCGGGTCAACCGCAGCTTTCCGTCTTTCAGCTCCACCATGGAACAGTTTCGCTCCGCGGCGAGAATCTTGATCTCAGTTGACTGAAGCAGAAACTCCACCGGCGGAGGAATTTTCCCAAAGCGGTCCTCCCAGTTTTCTCTCAGTTCCTCCAACTCATCGGTGGAACTCGCCTCGGCCAGCTCGCGGTAGGCGGTGATTCGCAATCTCGCTTCCGGCATATATTGGGCCGGTATGTAGGCCGGCAGGCTGTTTTGCGGAGCGCGAAGGTATTCCGACTCGTTGGTGCAGATAAAATCCACATGGAGCGGCGTTTCGATCCGACCCTTGACCACTTCGCCCTTGAGGCTCGCCACCGACTGCTTCAGTAACTGGCAATAGAGGTCAAAGCCGATCGCCGCGATATGCCCGCTCTGCTTGGTGCCGAGCAGATTACCCGCGCCGCGGATTTCGAGATCCCGCATCGCAATTTTAAATCCCGCACCGAGCGATGAATATTGTTTGATCGCATTGATCCGCTTTCTCGCATCGCCCACCGTCAACATATCCGGCGGCAACATCAGATAGGCATAAGCGCGACGATCCGCACGACCCACCCGGCCCCGGATTTGATACAGATCCGCCAGACCGAAGCGGTCCGCCCGGTCGATCATGATCGTATTGGCATTCGGAATATCGACCCCGCTCTCGATGATCGTGGTGCAGACCAGAACGTCGAACTCGTGATTGATGAACCGTTTCATCACCTCCTCCAGCTCATCGTCATCCATTTGACCGTGCCCGACCCGAACCCGCACCCCGGGAACCAGCTCCTCGATGCGCCGCTGCACTCCGCGAATCGTCTTGACCCGGTTATGAAGGAAAAAGATCTGCCCCTGCCGCGCCAATTCTTTCTCAATCGCCGTCTTGATGATCTTTTCATCGTAGGGACAGATCGTCGTCGCCACAGGGCGCCGGTTGGTCGGAGGCGTATCGATCGCCGACATCTCCCGAACTCCCATCAGGGATAAGTAGAGCGTTCGCGGAATCGGCGTTGCCGAAAGCGTCAGCACATCAACAAACCGCCAGCGCTCTTTGAATTCCTCCTTCTGCTTCACCCCGAAACGCTGCTCTTCATCAATAATCACCAGACCGAGATCCTTGAACTGGACCTGTTTGGAGAGCAGCCGGTGGGTTCCGATCACAATATCCACCCCGCCCGATGCAAGCTGGGCAATCGTCTCCCGCTGTTCGCGTGGTGAGCGATAGCGCGACAGTTCCGCTATAGCTACCGGGAAATCCGACATCCTTTCCCGCAGATTGTGAAAGTGCTGATCCGCCAGAACCGTGGTCGGAGCCAGAAAAGCGACCTGCTTCCCCGACATCACGGCTTTAAACGCCGCCCGGATCGCGATCTCGGTCTTACCGAAACCCACATCACCGCAGATGAGGCGATCCATCGGCTTCGCACTCTCCATATCGCGCTTCGTCTCCTCGATGGCGCGGAGCTGATCCGGGGTTTCCTTGTAGATAAAGGCATTTTCAAACTCCCACTGCCAGCGATTATCCTCCTTATGCGCCTGCCCGACGTGAGTTTCGCGCTCGGCCTGGATCGTCAGCAGCCGCGCTGCGTAATCCATGATCGAGTTCTCCGCATCCCGACGGATCTTGCCCCAGCGTTTATCACCGAGTTTCGAGAGTTTCGGCGCCTTTTTCCCCGTTCCGACATAACGGGAGACGAGATGCGCCTGATTCAGCGGCACATAGAGGCGGGCCTCCTCATCATATTCGATCTCAAGAACGTCCTCCTCCTTCTCGCCCGTCGTTTTGGTTTTGATTCCCCGGAATTTCCCGATCCCGTAGTCGATATGGACCACCATGTCGCCGTAACCGAACTCCCGCAGTGAGCTGACCTGCTGACTCGCCTGCCGCTGCCGGGTCAGCCGGGTGCGCTTCCGCCCCCACTGGTTTTGATAGCGCCCGAAAATTTCCGCATCACTCAGCACCGCCAGCTTCGCATCAGGGATCGTGAACCCGCGGCTCAAACCTCCTTTGATCGGGATCAGAAAATTATCGTCCCACGCCTTTTCATAGACCAGTTCCGTGAAGCGATCCTTCTCCCCGTCCGAGTGGAAGGCCATCAGAACCCGCCACTTTTTCCGTCGCCATTCCGCCAACTGATCCAGAAAATCAGTCCGCTTCTGCTCCTGAAGGATAAAATCCCCCGCCTCGAACATCCCCACCGGATTTCCATAGCAGGCCGCCGAATGATCCTCCGACATTGCCACAAACCCTTCCGAAGAGATTTGAACCGACGCCTCTTCGTAGCCCGAATTCACATCGACCAGCAAATCGCAGTCCCGGATATAATCAGAGACCGTTCCCGCCATTTCCAGATTGGCCTCACTCAGCAGAATTTCGGCCCGCTTGATTTTTTGGATCGAAGTTTGCGAATCGAGATCGAACTCCCGAATCGACTCCACATCATCGTCAAACAGTTCGATCCGGAACGGATACTGAGCCTGCCAGGAAAACACATCGATAATTCCGCCACGCAGCGCAAACTGCCCCCGCTGGAAAACCTGAGGCTCCCGCTCATACCCCGCCTCCTCCAGTTTTTCAGTGAAAGCGGCGATATCCAGCTTCGACCCGATCGAAAAAGCCTCCGTCTGCTGGTGGAGCATTCCCGGGACCGGAGCCGGCTCATCGAGAGAGTCCTTAGTCAGCACCACGACCTGATCAGCACCCGCCGCAGCCTCCTCGTGAAGCGCTTTTAAAACCGCGAGTCGCTCCGCTGCCGATTCCGGATCCGGCAGCGACTCCTCAAAGCCCGCCCATTCATATTCCGGCAGAAAGGTCACCTCAATACCCCAGACCGACAGCTCATTAAAAAGAATCTCCTGAGCTTTGATATTCGGGCACAGCATCCAGACCGTGGTATCCACCTGCCCCTGCTCCCGCCAGGCCGAGACCACCGAAGCCGCCAGGAACGGCTGACCCGCCTCGGTAAAATGCTCCACCCGGACCGGCGCCACCGGTGTCGCCTGAGAGACCCGCTTCAGCGCCTTAGACAACGTCTTCGACCTGGCTAACTGAGCGATAGCCTGCTCAAATCCTGACGAATGTCCCATATCGCTCATAAAAAAGGTGAGCACAGTATCATTTCCCGCCGCTTTTGCCCGTACAAAACCCGCCACCCCATTCCCGGGAGTGCCGAGCCACCCGAAATAGTAGCCGAGCCACCAGTTGGGACGGTTAAAGGTTCCGAAATGACCTCATCCGAATGTCACCAGTTTAAGCGAACGTAGTGGAGGGTCTCTGCACCCGACGACAGGCTGAAGCATCTTTGTCACGGGCAATGCAGCGGGTGCGGAGACCCTTTTCTACCTTACCCAACACCATTGAAGACCTTCCTTAAACCAGTGCCATTCTGACCTCATCCACTGTTCCAACATCCCGGATTCCATTCATTCGCGTCCATTCGCGCTAATTCGTGTCTAAAATCCCAACCCCGGCAATCAAACGCTTCGCCCTTAACGCGAATGTAAAGAATGGACGCAAATCAGAATCCCTCCGAGGCCAATAAAACCACGCCACCTCCCGAGAGGCTGAAAGCCTCCCACAAAAAAGACCCGGACTTCAATCCGGGGCCCATCGCCACAACCAGGCGTGTCCTGTAGGGTCACCGGAAACGTTTCATCGTCCCCGATTCCATTCATTCGCGCCCATTCGCGTTCAAAATCTCAACCCCGGCAATAAAACGCTTCGCTTCAACGCGAATGTAAAAGAATGAACGCCAATAACGCGAATCCCCTCAGACAACCCTAGATCCTCGCTCCCTAGATCCTAGCCCCCTAGCCCCCTAGAACCCTCAATTTCACTTTCGCAGCGTTAAGGATCAATATCGCGAAACTGCTAAAAAGAATTTGATACCCCGTATCATAAATTATATAAATTATGATAAAAATACTTAATTTAAGAATCGTTCTTGCAAAGATTCTCAAACGCGCCTAAATTCACCGCACGATGGCAAACGAAACCGTATTAGCAGACCGAGCAAAGAAAGCGCGTCGCATAGTCCGCAACCCCTCCATGTACAAAGTGTGTATGGGGTGCGACTCGATTGTAGCATCCAAGGTAAATATTTGCCCGAACTGTCACGCCTATCGTTTCCAGGCGGACGAGGAGTTTGTCATTTCACAGGCCAAAGCCCTTTCGACCCGGGAGCAGAACTCCGTTGTGGCCGAAGATCTCCTTTAACGGAAATTATATCCGGCAGGAGAGCACATTTCTTCTTGCAAAGCGGCGGAATGCAATCATAATTGCCGCCGCTCCACGAGTCCGGTTCCCGGACTCCAAGCATTTTGGGTAGTTACCGAAGCGGTCAAACGGGGCAGACTGTAAATCTGCTGGCTATGCCTTCGAAGGTTCGAATCCTTCACTGCCCACTCTTTTTCTTCATCAAAATCGAATGTCCGATTTTTTGAGTTACTAGGCCCTCCATCCAACTCTGTGGAGCCGCCCATTTATTGGATCCTAACACCACCAGCGAGCTCCAGGAAGTCGAATTATTAATGCTGGAATGCGGTTCACTCAAGGTGGGAGAGGCCGGAATAAGATGTAACGCCAAACAACTGAAATGTTTTGCTAACAGCTTTAAACAACACTTCACGCTTTACCAATAGTGGTTATTTCAGGTGGACAAATCAAAGATTTTCGGACGCGAAAATTCGACCCTTTATTCTGAAATTACCAGTCCGTCTTTAATGACGATTCCTTCTTGTTTGCAAACAATGAATCGCTTAGCAATATGCGCGTCTTAGGGACGCGGTGAACCGACATTGCGGATTAGCGATAGATGGCATTTGAATCATACCTAGTAGAACCATTCGAGCATAGCCATGAAACAGCACAGTTTCATGCTCTAGAGGCAGCATTGGATAATCAGTTTTCGACCGCACCCGGAAAACACTTACTTATCGGGAATTGCATGTGCGACGGCGAGGAAATTGACGCGCTTTTTCTAAAAAATGACTGCTTTACTGTTATTGAAATGAAGGCCATTACCGGTGAGGTCCGATTCTCGGAAAACGGAGCCTGGTATTGCGGCGGTCAGTCCATTCACAGCGGCCGCCACCGCAATCCGTTCCGCCAGGCCCGAACCTATCGCTATACAGTCATGAAGTCGATGGGGCTATGGGAAAAAGAAGGAGCCCTCCGTCGCCGCGACGTCTCACCTTGGGGGCATATTTCCGCCATGGCACTTTTTAACGAACCCATCGAAGTGCAGGGCCGAATCCCTCCAACCATTGATCGATGGTTTCATATCTGTGGGTTAAAAGAGGTCAGCGCTAGATTCAATTCCATTTCAAGCCCGATTCTTGATTTACGCGAATCCGATTTTGACATTCTTCGCGAAAAGCTGGCGGGACGCACAGCTGCCCCCATTTTCAAACCACCTGCCCGAGTTCAAATATTTTACGACAGGCGATCAGGGATTTCCGAAATGTTGCGCTCGCTTCGTCAAGCCGGTGGCCTCAGTCTGCGGGCAACCCAAGCTTTCGAGAACCTGACCCAGGAAGCTAACGCCGGTGGGAATCCATTCGATCAATTAAAATGGAGTAAAGTTGATTCTATTGGTGAAGCAAAAAGATATAGCTACTTTGATGGTCACAGCGTAATCGCAGTTAACAGTCGGGAATTTCTCTGCCCCATAGCTTTGGGGCGGGATGACTTTATCGATCAATGGCTGAAAAAGAATGAAGGCGCGCGCTATGTGATCAACCGAGATGGTCAGCTTTCGTTCACCTTTGTCGACGGACAAGGAATCGACAAAGTTTCAGTATCCGAAGAAAATACCCCACTTCTCAAACGCATCGATCTGGACCTGGACGATTTGATTCCGCAGAATCTCATCAAAACGGCTTTACTCGGAATTTCCGAAACCACCCCGGATCGGGAGATCGACGAAATTCTCGAATTGCTTCATGACGAAACCATCCGAGTGCTGGTATCCGATTTGGTTTACCTGCTCCGGTCGGGCGATACGGACGCGGCGAACGCCCGGCTGGAACTTTTTAACGGGGACGCAGTTGAAATTGGCGAAATCAGCTCACTCTCCGGCGCAGGCGGCGGAAACGCCAACTCAGGCAATCTGGTTAAGATTGAAGACCTCGCTCCAGAGGAAGTCGAAAAGCTGCTAGATCCCGAAAAGTTTGCCGAATGGATGATTTTTCTCCATCCTGAACAGAGAACAATCGCTTACAGCACTTACTCGCGGAGATCGATGTTGACCGGGGTGTCCGGCAGCGGAAAAACCTGCGTCTTAGTACACCGCGCCCGACATCTCTCCAGAAAATACCCGGGTGAAAAAATTGCGATCCTAACCCTAAACCGGAGCCTCAGCCGACTGATCGACAATCTGGTGTCACAATTATGCGGGGAGGAGAAACGAGCGAACATCCAAGTTTTCGCTTTCTATGACTACTTTGAGCAATTGGTAAATCACTTAGGTCCGGAGAAGGAACTCCAAAACCTGATGGAACTTGCCGGGAAAGATCCAGAATCAGGCCCGGAAATTATCAATACACTACAGAAAGTTGACCCTTCCACCTACGCACGGGATTTCGACCCGATCAGTGGCGAGACTCTCGACGATACTTGGGAAATTTTCATTGCTCAACCAGTGGTTCGCACGGCAATCACGTATTTTTCGGAAACCCTGTTCAAGCACGATCCCAAGGTCGACTTTTACGACTATCTGAAAGAGGAATTCAGTCTGATCCGGAGCGGCTGCTTAACGAGTGACCGGGAGAAGGAATATCTGTCCCTCGACAGAAAAGGGCGCGCAATTAGGCTTACAAAAAAAGCCAGAAAAAACGTCCTGAAAATGCTTCTGCTATATGAGGAATCAATGATCCATGGCGGCCTCATTGATGAATTAGGACTAACTCTCGCAGTGACACCGCATATGAAAGAACTTGGCAACCTCCCTGATGAACTGAATTTCCGTTGCCTTCTCGTTGATGAGTTTCAGGATCTCTCAACAAGGGACATTGCCGTACTTCAAAAAACCGTCCCCCAGGCTGATGACGCATTTTTTCTCACTGGTGACATGGTCCAGCAAGTCATGGTAAAAACACTAAGCCTCGAAAAACTCGGGTTTCTATCCGGGTCTTA
>JARGPI010000027.1 GCA_029213005.1 Verrucomicrobiales bacterium | reverse complement strand
AATCTAGACTATCTTTGGCGGTTCGCTAGATGCGCTTGTTTTGGTGCTTACGAAAAGACTCCACTCTTGGAACCTTGATTTTTGAGAGAAATAATTGGAATTGAGACAATAAAACTAACTCCTATAATAAGGCATTGCGTTATCGTAGGTTTATAAACTTGGAGGATCGCAAATCCTTTAAGGTTTAGGGTAAACAGAACCTCCTTAAAAGATCCTCCAATTAATCCTGCAGAAGCTGTCACAAGGACGACGACAGATAACAGAGGAAGTAAATTTCTACGCCCCAATTTCGGGAGGGATTTGGTATATATTTCGGAATCATTCGATATGTGAGCATCGTTCAAGGCGATAACTTTTTCGCGCCAATTCCGCACATCACAATCGGTATACTTTTCAGAATTGCGAAAAGACAGCGGAATTCTGACTGTCTTAAACAGATAAGGGATGAATGGTTTTCCAATTAGGGTTATCCACCAATATATGATTAACCCTCCCCATAAATACGGGTTGTTTAAGAAACCACCTTCACAAAAAAAGATCAAATAAGATGAAATCAGTCCTGAAAAGATTAATGGGGCAATTGAATCTTTTTTTTGATCAACGGTAACTACTAATGACATTATCATCAGCACCCAAAATATTGCGTAGATAATAAATTCATCCCATCCACGGTAATGGATTGCAGGAAGCGCTAAAAGAATACGATCACTCATGTAGGCTTTTATGTTGTGGATATACTTATTAGAAAGTCATTAATAATCCGGATCAAAGCAATTGTAAATACGACTATGAAACCTACCCCCCAAAACATAGCGGGCCTTCTCGAGGCTGAATCCTTCCTGTTACTCGATAGACGGATTAGTCTAATTCCGTTGATCAGCACAATGATTAAGATTGTCAGTATAACTGAATCTGTAAAGAGAAATTCCGCAAATCCTAACAATCCAATACAGATGAACATGAGAGTCGGAGCCCACACTAACTGGAATTGAAACGATGCGGATGCAATACCTCGACAGCTTGATGTCGATTTTTCTTGGACTTGGATTCCATCGAGACTAGAACTGGATATATGTTGAACCATGGCATTTCGAACATACTCGTTATCAAAGTATGAATTATGAACGAGCTCACCACCTTTAAGTTCCTTAAGGACAGTATCTCTTGATTCAGTCAAATTCGACGTTCCATTGGAAATCTTCGATAATTCGGAGCGTAAGACGGAGGAAAGGTTAGATAAATTCTTACCCAAAGCACAATTTGCAGTGTCTATCAAAATCTCATCGATTTCTGCTGGTAAAGGAGGTGGTCGATATCCGTCAATCAGAACCGGGGATTCTGATACGGCGATGACACGAGCTCCAAAGCGATTGAGTCCTTGAGCCCCTTTTGCGATCCTATCGAGTAACAACCGATCACCAAATTTTATCATTGGGTCATAAAAAGTCCTGGCAAATAGGCGCATAAAAAATCGGGCTGCAAAAAACCATCGGTCGGAAACAAATACGACATCTCGCGGAATCGTAAGTGAAGGCAAAATTCGCTGATTTGCAATTTTTGTTGAGTTTCGCAAACCATTGATAGCCTCATCTTCCCTCGACCAAATACCTAACCATATCCCTCCAAAATCTAAAATTGCCTGGTTTTGGGCAAAATATTCTCTCCGCACTTCTCGTGCTTCAGTCCGGTATGCACGAATCGTCAAATAGAATAGAATAAATGGCGATGCCAAAAGTAGTGTCCCCCCAACTATTACAATTGCTGATTTCAGCCAGGTAGTAAAAGGTACAGGGCCATTCCAAATAGAATAAAGAAACTGTATAAACTCAGATGATTGAATCGTCTCAATCACCCAATCTGGTGCATGATGGAACGCAAGGACCCAACTGGTTAAAGGCGCAGTAAAATCGGAAAATTCATGGGGGAAACGGTTGATTACAAAGTAGGAACTACCAACCGAAGATAAAACACAAATAAGAAAAAATAACGTGGTTATAAACTTTCCGTACCATAACCCCAGCCATACGGGCCGATAGTGCAAGAATGGTGTACCGACCGTTGTCCACGATTTAAGTCGGTTTAAGCGGAGGATCTCAGAGCCCTTGAACGAATTCCATCTTAGCATGATTGATTGTTTTAAAGCCGCCCAGATGACAGAGCCTCCGTGACTGTGACCGACTAAATGGTAATCTCTACCTTCTTTTTCCAATTCGCAAAGCACTTTCAATAGCTCCGAGCCGGCTCTGAATCGATCTCGTTCGGAATTTTCGCTCGACCATTTAAAAACTCTAAGATGTTCTGGTAGCGTCAAATCTATGTCTTGGGAGTTTTGATAATTTGCAATATGAGTGGCATCGCCAGCCACTAAAAAACCCCGGTTACAGCCCTCTTGAATGAGGAAGTCTGTGAAGGAACTTCCAATTTGCCACCATTGATCTCCCTGATCGGGTAAATCTAACTTTTCGGGGGAGCGAGGTTTAAATATCAGACTTATTAATTCCCAAAATAATTCGAAAAAAATACGACTCCAACTCTTGTTTGGTTTCAAATTTTCTTCCTTCACCTTGTTCGAAAACGTTCCATGAACAAGAATGACAATGGGCTGCTTCTCTTCCACAACCAACTTCGTAAAACCGAATTTTTAAATAATCAAATTTATTCCGCTCCCGGATTGTTAGCATGAAATTGCAAAACTCTTAACTACGCCCTTTTTTGGCCGATCGGCGCTTCATTAATAATTCTCGAGCAAGCGGATTAATGTCAGTAATTGAGTAGATGAACGACACACAAAGAACTTCTCGATGAACGAACAGACGCACCCAAGAAAAATCGGGAAAAATGGCCGTTCGTACGGGTCAAATTGCTGATCGCAACCCTGTTAGTTGGGTAGGGCCCGCGATCACTTCTGCAACCTTGGTGCAGAACAAGGTGATGGCCAGGGCAAATGGAGCCATGGACGGGACGGTCAGAATCACGGGTTGGTCGCTTTCTAGGCTGAGGAAGAGCAGGGCGGAAAAAAGCAAGGGGCATACTATTTCTTCTATAAGATTCCGAGTGAGATTCTCCGGCGGTTTCTCGACCTTCCGAAACCCCATCAACTCTTCGAGGCACTTCGGCTGAAGACGAAGAAATTCCCTTCGATCTTTCCTTTTGGTAACGCCCTCGTTTTCAGACAAAAGTACTGTTCTGCGTTGGGATGGAACCCTCGAAGTGACCTCCGGGAAAGAGTTTCAGGAACTTCGAATTATTCGCTCGTTCGCGGTGAGTCCGCCAGGCTCCGAGCCAACCAGAACCACTTCCGAAATCCGTGATCTTCCCGACCTTTCAGGCGGACAAGTGCCTCTTTTCAGATTCGGGATTTTGGGCTACAGAAAGCCATGTCTTTCTGGAAACTCGTTTTTCGATCCCTCACTCACTACAAAGGGATCAATTCAATGGTCCTGCTCGGGGTCGCGCTGACTTCAGCGATCCTTTCGGGGGCCCTTGTGGTGGGCGATTCGGTCAAAGAAAGCCTCCGACGCAATGCGGAGGCGAGGCTCTCCGGAGTCGATACGGTGCTGATCGGCGGAGAGCGCTTCTTCACCACCGCTCTGGCGGATCGCATCGGGAAGGACGTGGCGCCGATCCTGCAAGTGGAGGGAACGGTCGCGACTCGCGGAGGCGGGAAACGCTCCAACCGGGTCCAGATCCTCGGTGTTGATGACCGATTCTGGAAACTGGGGCTCTCGGGAAAAAAGCCGGCCAATCTCGATTCGGAAAACTGGTTTGCGGTCAATGATATCCTCGCCAATCGAGTCGATCTGACCTCGGGGCAAACTCTGATTTGTCGGGTCGAAATCCCCGGTGAGCTTTCCAAAGACGCCCCGCTGTCGGGCGAATCGGAGCAAACCCAGCCTTTCACCGGAGACGTTGCGGCGATTCTCGGCGCGGACCAGATGGGGCGCTATTCCCTTCAGGCAGAGCAGGTCCCCAAAGGCACCGTTTACCTTCCTCTCAAGCAGCTCCAGACGATTCTGGAGAAGCCGGACCAGGCCAATCTCATTCTGGCGTCGGCGGAAGCGAGTGCGACGTTTTCCGAAGCGGTTCGCTCGGAATGGAATCTTGCCGATGCATCTCTGCACATCAAAAAAATCGAGGCTGTACAGGGTACAGTCCCGGACCGTACTGGGTACAGTCAGCTCACCAGCCCCCGGATTTTCATCGACCCAGCGACAGCCGAGCTCGCTCAGGCCAAAGCGGAACCCGCCGATGCCGTTCTCACCTACCTCGCCAATAAAATCCGCCACGGGGATAAATTGACGCCTTACTCGATGATCACCGGAGCGACAACCCACCTCCCCTCGCCGATCGCAAAGGATCTCAAAGATGACGAAATCATTTTATCCCAATGGCTTGCCGACGATTTGGAAGCCGGCCCCGGCGACAAAATCAGCCTCGATTATTACGTGGTCGAAACGGGCCGGAAGCTTGTTGTCGAAACCGCTGATTTCACGGTGCATTCCATCGCGAAAATCGGCGAAAATGGCTGGGATCAGAGTTGGACCCCGGAATTTCCCGGAATTTTCGAAGTGGATAACCTCAAGGAATGGGAACCCGGAATCCCGATCGACCGCAATCTGATTCGCGACAAGGACGAAGACTACTGGGACACTTACCGGGCGACACCTAAGGCATTTCTCACCCTCGCGGCTTCACGGAAACTCTTTGCGAACCGCTTTGGTAACACCACCTCGATCCGTTTTAACAGCTCTTTGAACGAAGATTATCCGGCCGAATTAAAATCAAATCTGACCCTCGGCGATATCGGCCTTTCAATCCGGAATGTCGGTGAAGAGGCCCGAAAAGCCGTCGGCCAGAGCTTCGACTTTGGAGCGCTTTTTGCCTCGATGAGCTTCTTCCTTATTATCGCCGCTCTCGTGTTGACCGCACTGGTCTTTATCTTCGGAATCGAAAGCCGGAAAAATCAAATTGGTCTACTACTCGCCACCGGCTTCCCCGCCAAATCAGCCCGTCGGCTTTTCCTCGCTGAAGCGGGCATCCTTTCCATCGTCGGCGCGACCATCGGTTTACTAGGCGGCTGGATCTATACTAAACTTGCCCTGAAAGGAATGTCCGGAGCCTGGCAGGAAGCCGCAGCCGGGATTGATTTTGTTTACTACGTCAAACTCGCGACCCTGGCGATCGCCTTTTTTACGACCGTGCTCCTCGCTTTACTTACGGTATGGATTGCAAGCCGGGCCGTTACGAAAGTGAAACCGGGACAACTCATTGCCGGGAACTCCGGTGACGTTTCATCGACTCTGAAACCACTACATAAAACCGTCAGCTTTATCGGACTGATCGTTTTTATCCTCGCCGGCCTCGGTTGTCTCTTTGCACCGAAAGTCGAAGGAACCATGACCGAGCAGGGTATGTTTTTCGGAGCTGGCTTTTGTTTCACCCTCGCTGGGGTCTGCGCTTGTGCGCTCTGGCTCCGCAGACTGGAAAAACCATCCGCCGCGCTCAACAGTCTCAGCGCCCTGGGACGCCAGAACACGGTGCGGAGAAAAGGACGCAGCCTCGCGGTCGTCGGGCTGATGGCAGCGGGAGTCTTTATGGTCACCGCGATCAATTCATTCCGCCTTGAAGGCGAACGGGGCGCCCAGCGACGCGACTCCGGAACCGGTGGGTTCAGCCATGTCGGGGAATCGACTCTCCCGATTTACGAAGATCTCAATTCCGATGCGGGACGCGAAAAGTACGGGCTCGAAGACTTTGACAAAGAGGAATTTACCATCATCCCCTTCCGGGTTTCGAACGGAGAGGATGCCAGTTGCCTTAACTTAAACCGCGCCCAACGGCCCCGGTTAATGGGCGTGGACCCCGCCCTCCTCACGGGTGAGAACCCTCCTTTCAAATTCACCAAAAATATAGGTCCGGAGGATCATCAGAACTGGGAAACTTTAACCTGGCCGATCGATGAAATCCCGGCGGTAGTTGATATGAATACCGCTACCTATGCCCTACAGGCAAAAGCCGGTGATTCCATCGAGTACGAAAATACGGCTAACGAACCGTTCAAAGCCAAAATCTCCGCTTTTCTGGAGACCTCAATTCTTCAGGGCAACCTCATCATTTCCGAGCAGCAGTTCATCAAAGAGTTTCCCGATTCCGGAGGCTATCGCTTTTTCCTACTGGACTGCGAAGACGACGCTCTCGCGACAAACATCGCCACCCACATGACGCGAATGTTCGGGGATCGCGGTCTCGAAATGCGTCCCGCCGCCGATCGCCTCAACGAATTCAACGCCGTGCAAAATACCTACTTAAGTATATTTTCCACCCTCGGAGGGCTCGGTATACTTTTGGGAACGGTTGGCCTTGCTGTCGTTGTCGGTAGAAACGTAATGGAACGTAAGGGCCAACTCGGCCTCATGCAGGCAGTGGGATTCACCCGCGATTCTCTAGCAAAACTCGTTCTGTCGGAACATTGGTTTCTCCATATCACCGGCGTCGTCATCGGAATTGTCGCGGCTGTTATCGCCGTTCTACCGAAATTGCTCGACCGCGCTTCCGACCTGCCCTGGGGCCTGCTCATCGGAGTCAATGCCGCTATTTTGATCGGCGGACTGATCTTTTGCTGGGTTGCCGCCCGGCTCGCGCTGAAAGGGAAAATGATCGATGCGCTCCGTTCGGAGTGATTTTTCGATCTTTTTTCTGAAACCGGATCAACTCCAACCCCAATAGGCTCATGCAACTACCGATTAATTCGATAAATCATGAGCCAGATAACCGACGACGAAGCCCTTCAAATCGCAGCCCAGAAAACCCTTCAGGACGGGGGCAGCGCTGCCAATCTCCTTGAACTAAGCATCCCGCCCCGGATCTGTCTGGAAGTGGGGCTTGATATCTCCGACCTCCGCGAAGCTGGTTATAAAGCGGAACACCTCAAGAACGACGAAATCACCGCCATCGACGCAAAAGAGGGCGGCTACACGGCGGACGAACTTCGCGAAGCTTATACCGCTCCCGAAGTCGAAGGTTGCTACGGAGCTGAGGATTTTTTCCCCGATCAGGTCGAAGCCGCTTCCGAAACCATTTCCGATCTCTCCGGCAAAGTCGAATTGAATCAAAACGCCGTCGAGCAGGTCGATGAAATCGTCGCCAACGCCCGGGAAGCACTCGCCAGCCTCGCTACAGAAATGAGAGCGGCGATCGAAGGCATGAACCAGCAAATCAATCAAGCCGAACAAACTCTCGAAGACGACGTCACCACCACGACTCAGAATCTCGAAGATCTTTCCGGAAAAATCCTGGAACTCGAATCCACCGTCGATAGCTCAATCGATGAAATCGCGACCCGGATGACCCTCGTGGAAACCACTTGTGATGAGGCCGAAAGCACGCTGGAAGCAGGAATCACGCAGGTGAAAACCCAGCAGGAAACGTTCACCGCTTTTCTCGATACCTTCCGCCAGACCGCTAATTCGCTGATTGATGAGGAAAGCAGCAGGCTGGACGACTTCACCTCGAAAGCCGGGGAACTCGCCGGGACCATTTCAGAACTTCAAGAGAATACGACGACGGAGTTTGGTAATCTGGAAAGCGCCCTGAACGACCGCCTCGCCACAGCGCAGCAGGAGTTCGATCAGTTCAACAACTTCTTCTCATCCGCCCGCGACACCACGCTCGGGGTTGTCACTGAGGGAACAGTCGGCAAGCTGGCAGAATTTCAGACCCAGTACCTCGATCAGATCGTCGGGACCGTCGATACCTCGGTCGAAACTGCAAATGGAGCCCTGCAAACCTTCGCTGCCGTCGGGGAAGGCTGCAGCGATCTACTCGAAGGGGAACTCGGCGATGTCATCGATACCGTGAATGGATTGGTCGATACCATCGATCCAGTGATCGAGGTCCTCGAAGTGGCTCAGGACATTCTGTAAAAAAATCGACGGAAACCGAAACTCAATTTCAGCCACTCCCAATAGAAAGATACCATGATCGACGTGATCCAAATCGCCACCAACTACGATCAAGCGGAAGCCGCTCTCAGCGAACTGATCCAGCGGGCCGGGGAAGCCGCTGAAGCCCTCACCAACAGCCACGAAACGATTACTGAAAACCTCCAGGAGGAACTTTCTTCAGTCACCGATTCGATCGACACGATCAATTCCGGGATACGTCAGTCGGAAACGGAAATCGAAAACCACAGTGCTTCGATCCAACAGTCGATCGCCGATTTCACCACCGCCTCTGATGAAATCGAGCTTTCCGTCGTCAATTTCCAAACCGCGACTCAGGAAAGCCGCACTGATTTTGACTCGGGAATTCAATCGGTCCTCGATCTCAATATCGCCTCAAACTCCAGAGCGGAGAGCAGCGTTGAAACCGCCTATCAATCAATTGTCACCCTTTCCGCATCCATGCAGGAAGCGGAAAGCAAAACGACCGAATCAGTATCGCAGTTCGCTGAATCAGTGACCGGATACGAAGGTGTCATCAATGACCAGTCACAAAAAGTAAATGACGGCTTCTCCCAATTGATCGGTTCTCTATCCGGCGAATTCAATCAGAATTCCGAAGCCGTGATGACTCAGCTTTCCGAAATGATGAGTCAGTCCACGGATCTTGCCGGAACCAGTATGGAACAGCTTCAGGGAATCGGGGAAGATACCTTGAACCAGTTCCAGACGGATTTTTCCGGGTTCGGGGAAGACCTCGAACAACGCGCCGCCGATATCCTGTCGGAGCTCTCCAATCATGTATCAGTAACGGCATCATCAAAAGTAAACGATGTCGTTCAGGGCATCATCGGAGATGCGGTAACCAGACTTTCATCAGAAATCGCCCAATCGATCGCCGTCACTCAGATTGGTGCATCCACTACCGCAACCCTTTCCCCTATCCTGCCTCAACTGGCCGCAGCTAAAGCCATCGTCGGGGCTGTCGAAAGTGCACTTTCTCTATTGGATTCAATATTCTAAACCACAACACACACCGTCCACTCTCAACCCCATACAACCATCGCATGAACGAAAGCTTTCAATCAATCATCAACGACGCGCCGCGAATCATCAGTGCTATGGAAACGCTGACGGAAAGCACGGGATCCCTGAGAGTTGCCGCATCTGAGTTCACCCAAAACCTGAACAGCAGCGATGCCCGGATCAAAGCATTCGTTGCGGAAAACACGGAAAAGATCGAGTCCCTCCGCGGCACGATAGACGATTCCCGAACCCTCCTCAAAAACCGCGTTGAAGCGACCCACACTGGTATGAACGACCTCAATTCCCGCATTACCGAAATGAAAGATGAAGTGGTCAGTGATCTTTCCGAAACCACCGAAAGCATGGATATGTTTATCGAACTTCTCGAAAGCGGAAAAGGTTCGGTAGAAGGAGCTAATGAAGAAGCCCAAAATGCACTCGATGCCTTTTACGAAATGATGGGCCAGGGCGGATCGGAAATGGGTGAGGTGGTAGAGCAAACTTCAGTAAATCTTGATCTACTTGCCTCCGGCATTGAAGAAGCCCTCAGTAACTCCGCTGAACAAATCGCCAACTTAACAACTAACGTGGAAGAGGTCGCCAACCAGACGGAATCCAACCTTTCCGATCTCGTTGAAAACTCTCTGGGAACCGCTGCGGAAACACTGGTCACAAGCCTCGATGGCATCAGCGGTGAACTCGCCCAGAATGTATCTGATATCTTTCAAAAAGCGCAGGACGACTTTCTCGATGGCATCAAAGGAAAAGTCGATGATGTCGTCGAGCAAACTTCTGACTCCATTGAAACCAAAGTCCGGCAGGTCATCCTCGCCGAGGCGGATCGCAGCGGTATAGAACGCGCTTTAATGGAACCGGCAGTAGATGCTTTGACTGATGTGATGGACCCACTCGTCGATGCTTTGGAATATATCAAAGACCTCGCTTCATCAGTAGGAATCAGTATCTAAGAACCGGACTTTTCACACTCTACCGAAATACACCATGGCAGACCTCATTGAACTAATAGAAGACACCGCAGAAAAGCTCGGGCAACTCGACTCGGGAACGGAGTCCGCCACCCAGGCCGTTCAGGAACTCACTTCCGAAATCGAAAGCCTCAGCGCCGAATTGGCCGCCGGGTTGGAAAATCTGGTAGAGCGATCCAGCCGACTCATGGAACGAACCGAAACCTCGGAGCAAGCCCTGAGAACGTCAGTGGAACAGGTTTCACAGGATCTGGAAAAACTGACCACCCGCGCAGAATCGGCAGCAACTGAACTGGACTCAACCTCAGGAAACACCCGCAACCGAATTCGGGAAATGCAAAGCCGGATCACAGATTTTTCCCAACAATCCGAAGAAATCCATACTACGGCTGAAGAGAAAATCCGCGAGATCGGTCCCGATTTTCAGGCCATGGACCAGAAGCTGACGGCTACCCGTAAAAACCTGGAAACTTATCTGACCGGCAAATTCACCAACCTGGCCGACCAGGCCAAGACAACGACTACGGCAAATCAACAGAAAGCCGCACAGTTTTTAACTGCGTCAATGATTCCCTCTCTATTCGAAAAAGGAACCGAATTCGAAGGTTGGATGCGGGAATCTGCGAGCCGCGTGGAGGAGCAGTTCACTTCCAATATCGAGATGACTACCACGAACGTTCGCGATGTCATCGATGGGTTGAAACAGAATTTCGATCGCACCGTCGATCAACTCAACGGAGCTGTCTCCGATGTAGAGCAACTCATGACGCAAGTCTCTGACAAAATGGAAGACTCCGCTCAATCCGTAACCACCGTGATGGAGGCAATGTCCACCGTATCGGAAACCGCTTCACTCGGCCTTTCCAGCGTCACTGAGACCCTCGACGATCTCCAATCTATCTTCCGTAACATCGTTTAATTCATCATGATCGAGAATAACAAACTCTCCAAGCTTCAGAAGGATCTGAAAAACAAAAAGCGGGAAGCAAAGCCCCTCCTGCCGAAGAACACCGGTAAGGAAACGCCCCCATCCGGAAACGAAGTTCTCGATCAACTGAAGAAACAACTCGACGAGCAGGCCGCCAAAAAAGAGGAAGCCAAAGCAGCCGCCGCCGAACTGAAAAATTTCGAGGAGACTGCGGAGAAACCCGAAACGATGGCGACAGAGGCGCGGAGCGGACTCGCTCGCAGCGCCCCTGTCGCCAGGTCGGGCCTCTTTTCCGCCACCAAAGCTGACTACCCTTCGATTCTCGAAAAAGGCGGCTCACTGGCAATGGACCTGGAACAGGGACAGGCCGAAACCCCGATCTCCAACTTCTTCAATTCTCTACCATCGATCGACGCAGCCCGTTGGCCGAACACTTCTATACTTCCGCTTTCAACTACCGCCCGAAAGTCCGCCCTCGCCTGGATCGGACAGGTCCCCGATAAACTTTTCTCAACCACCGCAGACCTACTGGAGCTCAGTTTTCAGGAAAAAGGATTCAGCCTGAGAAGCGACCAGTCCGGCGAACGATTTAAGGCTGATAATCTAATCGAGTTTGCCAAAATCATTAAGTCGAGAGACACCGGAGCGGGCGAATGCCTCCAGATGGATCTCCCAACATCGAGTGAATTTGCCAGCACCCGGTTTTGTTGCGTCGGAGAAGCGAAAGTTATTTTAAACCGCCCCGCAATCCTTTCGAGAATGGCCGGGCGGACCAATTTGCTGATCGTCGCCGGAACCTCCACCGACACGCTCGATAGTGACATTCAGAGTGCAATCGAAGAACTGTCGATACCCGTCAAAACGATTTTGCCTGTAATCTTCAGCGCCGATTCAACTACCGAAAACTGGAGCAGCCAAATCAAAGCCGCCGCCGGATGTCAGGTATTACCAGCAGTAGTGGTTGAGCCAGGCAAGCTCCGCCCGAAGATCTCTACTACTCTTTCTACCGAAAAGAAAAAAGAACTATCGCGGGCCGACCTGAACCAGAGAATCCAGTCCGGTATTGATCTGATCTCCGAGCGCCAGATCAAACGCGAAAGGGAAATCCGGAAGCGCCAGAAAGATGCCAAGCGCCTCCAGTCACAAATCGATGAGGAGATCAAGGGTACCCAGGACGCCTCCCGCGGCCTTCTCGGAGACCTGCGCCAGCGCCTCGACGAGCAGGTCACCGGAATCCTCGACTGGACGAAACAACGTAACAAACGTCAGTTTTCTCCTACCGGGGAATACACCGGTTTTGCGGAGCAGATCTCCAATCAGCTCACCGAATCCCACCTCGAAAAAGTCGCCTCCGTCGCATCGCGCCGCTACGGATTACCCCGATGTGTAGTTGATGTCATCGAAGATGAAGTGGTTGATCAGCTTCATACCAATGTGAAAGACACCGTCGCCGAGATCCATCGCCGCCTCCGCAACTATACCGATAGCGTCGAAAAGGAATTAACCGAGTTTCATCAGCAGCCGGTCACCATCGATACTCCCGAATTAAACGAGCGCGAAATCTGGAGTGAGATTCGCCAATATTGCCAGATCGATCCCAAGATCGGTATCGACCTTCCCAAACGGGACGCGCTCCGGATGTTTATGTCTGGTTCCCGTCAGTTCATCATGCCTGTCAGTATGATACTTGGAGGTCCCCTCGCGAAAATGTTACTTCCCATGTTTGGGGCGGACCGCAGTGCTTTGAACTCGAACCCGATCTTCACCGGCTCACTGGTGGGATTGATGGTCGTCGGCTTGGTGCTCTTCTTCCGCGGCGCAAAAGCGCTCGACCGGGAAAAAATGGAGCAGAGCGTTGAGAAAATGCGGGAAACCGTCCGCGCCCGGATTCTCCGGGAGATGGAGCGGGTTGAACGCGAGAAAATGGAACTGATTCAGAGCACCGTCAGCCGGATGAAAGAAGAGTGGCAGGGCAATTTGAAGACCTGGGTCGACGAAGCGATCACCGTCTCACAGAACCGTCTCGGTCGCGAAAGTTCCAAAGTTCGCTCCGCCGGAGTCATCCTTCAGAAACGAGTCCGCGAAGTCGATCAAACCCGGAAAGAAGTCGAGAAACTCGGAGAGACCTTCGAAGTCGTAAAAGCCTAGACACTCCTGTCTGCCCGGTAAACCGAGCCGAAACAGACTATTTCCCGGCCCGAATAATTGCGAATTTTATCCACGGAATGCACTGAAAGGGCCGGAGGCCAGATAGATGGTAGCCGGGGTTGAAGCGAAGCGAGGCCCCGGATCGGTTAAAACAAACCCAACAGTCCCGGCTGGGGCGGTAGAACCTTTCTGTGTGTTTTGTGATTCCCGTGGTTAATCATAGCGGAAGCGCCATGGGAATAACGAGAAATACGGGAGAAATGAACCATTTGCGAGATCCCATACTTCTCATTACTCCCATTCTTCCCAGGGCAAAGTCCGGCCGCCTCCCTGGCACTCTCTCAGCCCCTAGATCTCAAACTTCGGACTCTGAGCCATAAAATCTCTCGGATTATCGAAAAACACCTTCTCGATCATCTTCTCGCTATGCCCCCGCTGCGCCATCATCCGCGCAGCCTTCGGCGTCGCCAGTGGTTCACTGACTCCCCAGTCGCAGGCACAGTTCATCCAAATTTTATCCGTCCCAAATTTCTCCAGAATATCGATCGCCCGGCGCGAGGTCAATTTACTCTCCGGATAGAGCGTCATCCCCGCCCAGAAGCCGGCATCTTTAACAGGGGCCACAGTATGCTCCTCGACATGATCGATAATGACCCGCTCGGGTTTAATATTCGGAAAATTCTTCAGCGCATCGATGATCAATTTGGTCCCCTTCAACTTATCTTCGAGGTGGGGCGTGTGAACCAGAATCAACTGATCGTGCTCATCCGCAACTGCGATATGGCGCTCCAACACCCCCAGCTCATTGCGACTGTTTTTGTTCAGGCCGATCTCTCCGATCCCGAGCACATTATCGCACTTCAAAAATTCCGGAATCAGATCGATCACCGCATTGGCAAGACCGACGTCCTCCGATTCCTTTGGATTGATACACATCCAGGTGAAATGTTTGATCCCGAATTTCGCGGCCCGCTGCGGTTCAAATCCCGTCAGAAGAGAAAAGTAATCGTGAAATCCCTGCTCACTGCTCCGGTCATAGCCCGCCCAGAAAGCCGGCTCCGAGATGACCTGACACCCGGCCAGAGCCATCGCTTCGTAATCAGCCGTGGTCCGACTGACCATGTGAGCGTGCGGTTCGATATATTTCATGAGATAAAGAGGGTAAAAGGTTAGGAATTTCCACTGAAAGCACCGGCAGCGCCCTTGGTATGGGCTTCCGGGATCGGTTCATCTGACGGATCGCTCAGCGAAAGCAGGATTTCCGCAGCGCGGTCCGGACCGGCATTCTGCAACAGCGGAATCGCCTTCAAAAGAGCATCCACCCGGTAGTCGTCCATTTGCCCGGCGCGCTCCACGCGATCGAGAAACGAAGCTACATCAAGCAACCGCGCCCTTGCGTCCATAAAATCCAGATCCACCAGATTAACAGCAGAGGGAGAATCATTTTCCATCCCCCAACCTAAATCAGCCTTTCTGGATTATAAAATCAAAATTGGCCCGTGTTTTTGCAGGAATTGAGGCATCCCGCTTTCTCTGCTCAATTGCACTTGATTTTCCTCCGAGCGGCCCGAAATTCACCGCCGCACCCTACACGCCGATGTGGTGGAATGGTAGACACAACGGACTTAAAATCCGTTGGCCTTTGGGCCGTGCGGGTTCAAGTCCCGCCGTCGGTATTTTTTTCTTCGTAGCAGAGGGAGCCCAGCGCTTCATTAAATCTCTCAAGAAGCGTTAACGCCTCCACAATACCGAAGCTGGTCCTGTGATTAGCGCTCTGAAAATCGACAAAATCGGATTCACTTCTGAGTAACCATGTCCATTTATCCCTTCGCCGATTATTTTCTGCGTACCGATGATTCTGCCCCACCTTATTAATAAACTCGTATCATCCAGTAGGCTTTAGTTAATAACCGAAGTAGGTGGTTCTCGATTGGAATAACGAAACACTCTAAAAACGGCAATACCTACTAAAATACGCCTTCGACACGAGACAAAGTAGTGATTGGTCTACACCGAGATTTTAAAAATATAGTTTCGCGATGATTTTGCTAAAGCTAGTTGAAAGCAGACTAACAGTTAGTTAGATTTGCCCCTTTTCGATAAAGACTGGTTACCTTGATCACAAAACTAAATTATAATTTTAATTCAACATGGCCAAATTTTTAAACACGTCCGCAGCAAATTACTACCTCGAAGAGCTCATAAAGAATACCCGTGAGCGATTGGTGATCATCAGCCCGTTTCTGAAAGTAAACGAGAGAGTCCGACAGATGATTGAGGACTTAGATCGTCTCAAAATTGATATTAGAATCGTATATGGTAAAAGCGAACTCGCGCCTAAAGAAATCAAATGGTTGCAAGGTCTGAGCTTTGTCCGCACCAGCTATTGCGATAATCTTCATGCGAAATGTTATTTGAATGAAAATTCTGCGATCCTAACCAGCCTGAATCTTTATGAATTCAGTCAGGTCAACAATAACGAAATGGGAGTCCATTTCACACGGGAAGACGACAGTGCATTATTCTCTGACACATACGAAGAGGCGATGAGAATCATCCGGGTGAGCGATGAAGTCAAACTGAGCGCTGATGTAGTCGAAGAAACGCCGAATAAGGAAGCGGAACCAGCAAAGGCACCGGAAATAAAAGAAAGCGACACGAAACTGCTATCGAGTAGCAAGTTAGCGAAAAATGCAGGAATCAAAACCGATGAGGTTATTTCGAGGATGAAGGAAATGGGCTTTCTAGAGGATGTTGACGGTAAGCAGAGTCTGACCGAGAAGGGCCGATCGATCGGGGCTAAGCACGTTACAAAAAGTCGATTTGGAGCCTATTTTCTGTGGCCTGAGACGATACTGAATAGCTAGGTTCCCCCGCTGGAAGGGTATTCCTGTAAGATCCCAAATTCATCACTCCAATCGATAGTTCGGCAAAAGTAATCGATTTTGAGAAATCGGAGCTTTGCTTCAGGGTTTAGGTATGGACCAATACCGAAAAGAACTCGACTCCGCGGCATGGATTGCTTCTGTGAAAATTACCTGGCTGGTGGCGATCAGCGTCACCAGCTGTGGGATTCTTTATCTGCCGGTGGACCTCTGGATCAAAGGTTTCCTCGGGATGGGGCTTCTACTTTGTATATCTTCGAGCTTCACCGTCGCAAAAACACTCCGCGATCAACATGAGGCAAGGAAAATCATCAAACAGATCGACGATGCCAAGACGGAACAGATCCTGAAAGAGCATTCCCAGCCGAAGTCGATGGCGGCGTAGTTTCGACTTTCGAAACTTCCAGGGTGATGTATCCGGCCTTTGTACCCTGTCAAACATTTCGAACCTTGAGAATACAAGGGAGGCTGGAGGCCGCAATATAAGGTAGCCGGTGTTGCTGCGAGCCCAAAGCGAGCAAGGCACCGGTATAGGTAGAGGAGGCCGTCGAGCCCCGTAGGGGAGGTAGAACCGTTAAGGACCTAGCCGATGTTCTACCGCCCCTCCGGGACTGCATGCGGTTTGGGTTTGGGACCGGTGCCTCATTCGCTTGGCGCTCATTTCTTCACCGGCTACCATCTGATCGGGCCTCCAGCCCTTTTTGCTACCAAATCCAGGTGCGAAACGTCTGTACCCTGTACACTTTTGAATTGTACAGGGTACAAAAATCCTGCAGATAGAGGCTCGAGCCTGCGGTTTCTTCTACCGGGGCGCCTTTGCAACTATTCTGTCCCCTGAATAGTATTCTCTTGGCTGAAAATCGTTGTGCGGGCCTAGCGGAAAACACTTTAACCCGCCCTGGAGCGTCCCTTGCCTGTGTTCCGGAGATATGCCACTTTCCCGGCCTTTCGATTTTATGAAGCATTACTTTTCGATTTTAGCTCTCGTTCTCTTCACCATGTCTGTCTCCGGGGCGGAAACGCCTGATGCGATTTTGCTGTGGCCGGAGGGTGCGCCCGGGTCTGAAGCGCTCGCGGAAAAGCCGGAACAGATTGAGGGCACTAACATTACCCAGGTCCACAATCCATCTTTGACTCCTTATCTGCCCTCTCCGGACAAAGCTACCGGAACCGCGGTGATTGTCTGTCCGGGAGGCGGCCACAAGAAACTTTGCGTCGGTCATGAAGGCTTTGCGCTGTGCGAATGGTTTCGCGATCAGGGTATCGCTGCCTTTCTTCTGAAATACCGACTTTGCCGTGAGGAGGACAGCATTTACACGCTGGAAGGACATGCCATGGACGACACCCGCCGCGCGATTCGCGTAGTTCGGAGCCGCGCCGGAGAATGGAACCTCAAACCGGACCGCGTTGGTATCCTCGGCTTTTCAGCAGGAGGAGAATTGGCCGCCTACTCAGCAATGTGGCCGAAAGAGGGAAACCCGGATGCGACCGACCCAATCGAAAAAGTGAGCAGTCGCCCCGATTTTCAGGGTCTGATCTATCCGGGCAAGTCTGATACTTTTACCGTGGAGAAAGGGATGCCTCCAGTCTTCATCGCCTGCGGCTACAACGACCGCCCCGACATCTCGAAAGGAATGGCGTCACTTTATTTAAAATACAAAGAAGCGGGAGTGAAAGCGGAACTCCATATCTATTCCAATTCCGGACACGGCTTTGGTTACCGGCCCGATGCTAACACCGCAGCCAGTCGGTGGACTGATCGCTTTCGCGAGTGGCTTTTCTACAGCAAATTTCTCTAGTTCGATACGGGTCTGGAAGACCCTAAGCGAAACCTTAAATCCATCTCATTATGAAAACATTGATTCTCTATTCCCTACTGACTTTCGCCATTTCGATCGTTTCCGCTGAAGACGAACAGCGCGATTGGACAACTTTGAGCGGCCAAACCGTCAAAGCGGAGTTGATTGTAAAATCGGCTTTCAACGAAGAAACGCCCCGCACCAGAAAAGGGAAGCTAGCCGGGTGGCAGGCAGGCATCGGAGAGTGGCGGATCGAGGACGGCGTTCTGATCGGGGACGAGCTTGAGGAGAACAAACACGCGTCGTCGCTCACCCATCGGTTTCAGGCGAATCATCTCATTATCACCGCACAGGTCCAGCTGGGAACCGCGCGACAAATCGCATTTGCCTGTCGGGACACCGTGCCGCCGAATCTTCATCTGGCCCGTTTGTATATTACACCGAACAAACTATGGATTCAAAAGATGTCAGGCATTGCCAAAACAACCAAGGCCGAAAGATTGGTGGCAAAGGAGGTTAAACTCGACCCAGAACAATGGTATGATGTCACGATTGAAATCATCGGGGATCAATACTGCGCCAAAGTAGGCGAAGTAGAGATCGAAGCCACCCATGCGCGTTTCGCCGATGCAAAGGGTATTGTCGCTTTGGTCAATAAAGGGAAAGGTGCCAAATATCGCAACGTTGCACTCTGGCGGGCTATTGCGGAGTAGGAACGGGGGGATGCGAAAGCAGATAGGCTTCGCTGAACAGGTGGGGACGCCTGTTCTACGGGAAAACTGAAATTATTCGTTGTCGGTTTTTAGTCAGCACTCCCGCTTCCGCAATGTTCGCTGATTTTTATCAACAACTGATCCAGCTGAATAGGCTTGACCAAATTAGTGGTGAACCCGGCTTCTTCGAACCGCTGGATATCATCCCCCATCCCGTAACCGCTCAATGCGATGGCGGGAATATCACTGCTCATTCGAATGGTTTTCATGAGATCGAGGCCATCGCCATCCGGTAACCCGATGTCGCTGACCAGTAGATCAAAATCGCCGGCTTCGAAGGCTGCCTCGGCTTCTTTGATTGTTCCCGCACAGGTCACTTCGTGCCCCAACTCCACCAACTTCCGCGATACGACGAGACGTGTCGTTTCGTGATCTTCGACCAGGAGGATTCGTGTGCTTTCGGTATTAACCGATCGTCTCCGTTTCCCCGGCGATTTCTTTCGGGGTTGATCGATCAAATCAAGCGAGAACAGAAATTTCGATCCGCATCCTTCCCCATCGCTCTCCGCCCAAATTTCGCCTTTGTGAGCTGTCACAATCGCTTTAGAAATCGAGAGACCGAGACCGAGTCCCCCGAAACGACGTTGACCGGTAACCCGGCCCTGCTCGAAGCGGTTAAAGATAGAGGAAAGGAACTGTCCGGGAATCCCCACTCCCGTGTCGCTGACACTGACTGTAATCCGGTCATCAGCGTGGTTTTCGGTCGATATCACAATCGCCCCGTCTTTCGGCGTGAATTTGATCGCATTTTTCACAAGATTCCAAATGACCTGCCCCAGCCTCGCGGAATCGCCTTTTACATAGTGACCGGTAGCCACCAGATCGAGAGTTAATGATATATTCTTTTCTTCGCAGTCACTCGAAACAATTTCCACGGTTTGCCTCAACACTTCGTGTAGATCAATCGGCAATTTTTGCAGTATCAACTTCCCGTGGCGGATGCGATTCACGTCGAGAAGGTCATCAATCAGAGCGACTTCCAACTCGATATTCCGCTTCATCATCAGCATCTGTTGATGAAGCTCAGGTGCGAGTGATTTGTCCTCCGCCAAAATCGAAGCCGTCAACAAAACGGGCGTCAGTGGCGTTCTCAACTCGTGACTCAAAGCCGCTAGAAAATCATCTTTCGCCCGGGACGAGGCATCTGCTTCCTCCTTCGCTCTGGCGAGGGACTCCATCGCGATGTTCAGCTCACTCAGGGTCTTTTCCTTCAACTCATTGGCGAGTTCCGCCTCCCGTTTCGCCTGAAGAAGAGCCTCCTCGAACCGGGCCCGCTCCACAATTTCCACGATAATGCAGTCATTGAGAACCTCCCCATCCCGATCGTGACGCACCGCGTTGACGAGAACCTGTTTGCTGGCTCCACTTTTGTCCCGCAAGGAAAGGTAGAGTTCCTTCACAGCTCCATGCATTCGGAGGGTGGGAAAAAGGTGCGTCTGGAAAAAGACCTGCGCCGCCGGAGGCAATAGTGTAGAGATCGGTTTCCCCTCGATTTCCTCCGCTGCGAAACCCAGCATGATCTGTAGCGTTGTATTGCTTCGGAGCACGGTTCCATCATCCTGGAAGCGAAGAAAACCGCAGGGCGCTTCGTCAAGAATTCCACCCAGATGATGAGGGTTCTCTGAATCACTCATCGACAGCCCGGAAAAGATATTTCTTTATTAAGGAAATAGTTTCAGCAGGGTGACTGACATGCGGGCAGTGCCCTGTCGCTTTCATACGCTTTAACACACTCCCTGCGATATTGAGATGCATGTAGTCGCCGACCTCATCGGGAGCAATCGCATCTTCGCTACACTGCAATATCAACGATGGGACACTTACCTCCCCGAGCACGTTTCGGTAATCGGATAGAAATGTCGCTTTGGCAAAAGCTTTCGCGGTAACAGGATCAGTTGAGCAAAAACTGGCCTCCAACTCAGAAGCGTGTTCCGGAGTTTCTGAATTTTGCATCACCACCGGAGCTAGAAAACTTGCCCACCCTAGATAGTTTTTGTCCATTAAATCGAGGAGTTCTTCGATATCATTACGTTTGAATCCTCCTTTGTAGTCCGGCTCACTATCAATATAACAGGGAGAAGGCCCGACCATAACAAGGTGACTGAACCGTGCCGGCTCCGCAATACTGGCAAGAATACCGATCATCGCGCTAACCGAATGCCCGACAAAAATGACATCGTGCAAATCCAACGCGCGGAGGATTTCCAATACATCGCAGAAATAGCCTTCCAACGACGCGTAACGTTGCGGGTCGTAGGCGGAAATATCGGACTTTCCCGCCCCGACATAATCGAATAGAACGATGCGAAATTCATCTTCGAAGGCGGGCATTACAAATCGCCACATATTCTGATCACAGCCGAAACCGTGGGCGAACACAACGGTGCGACTCCCCTTTCCCAGAATTTTGACATTGTTTCGTCGTAAGATTTTGTTCGGCATTTATTTGGCCACCCATCTTAGGGCAGTTCCAGCCCCGCGGCAATCGTATCCTCCCGCAGGTACGGCTGGTAGCCGGCGCTCAGCCCCGGCAAAAGCGACCGGAAAAACGCCCTACCGCACCGCGAAATGGTCGATGACTCCCAATATAACAGCAAGAAGGACAGCGAATACCGCAATAAACGGCCAGCGCCCCACTTTCATCATTTCGGGTATCGTCACCTTACCCAAATCGCCCCGGCTAAAAAAGCCTTTCTTGAAGCCGGGATTCCATTCCGCGTAAAGGTAACTCCCGGCAATCATCCCGAAAGCGACCAGTAGCGCATCGAAGTTACCCTGTCCCAGCGCAGCAGCATTGGTGCCCGGACAGTAGGCACTGAGGGCAAATCCCGCCCCGAAGATGAGCCCTCCCACCGAATTGGCAGCGATACGGGTCGGCTTGATATGCAGTTCAACCCAGCCTTTCCGCACCATCCAGAAGGCGCCGATCATCCCGGTAAGAATCGCCGTGAGCATAATTTTCACGACCGTGAAGTCCTCCAGTAAAAGTTGCCCGATTAGAACATGATACTTCCCGACTCCGCCTTTCTGTAGAAAAAAGCCGAACAGCAGTCCGAATAGTAAACCAAGCGCGAGTTGTTTCCGTCGCTGTTCTTTCTCTTTTGATATCTCACTCATAACTATAGATTTGACCGGGATTAACTTCTGAAGAGCAACATCGCCACTGGAATACCACCGAGGAAAAAACCGATCGCGGCAATCCAGGACCCGACAGACAGCTGAAGCGTCCCACTGATCCCGTGCCCGCTGGTGCAACCACCCGCAAGCCGGGCACCGATAGCCATTAAAATACCGCCCGAAACCGCCGTCACCGCACGCAAGCCGTGACTGTCAGCCCCGAAGCGGGCTTCCCACATCGCAGGCAGCCAGCGCCCCGTGAGCTCATTTCCGGTATAGGCGGCAATAAAAGCTCCCGGTATAATACCAATAAACAACATGAGGCCCCAGCTCACCTTTGGAGGATTATCTTTAAAGTAAGGTAGTGAAAGAGTATGCCGCTTTGCAAACAACTTGCCCAGAGCTCCGGAGATCGCGGCGTATGAACTGGAAGCCCCCAGTGTGTCTTTGGAAAGGAGTAGAGTAAGCCATGACAACACTCCGATGAGAAACCCAACCAGATATGGCGACCAGGCCGGACCGGGATAATCAAGCGAGCTGATGTTAGCTGATTGAGCGAGAAGAACAGTTAGAGAATCGTTCATGACGTATTTATCGATACTCTGATAATCACGAAGCTTTCATCGCTTTCCACGCCAACCAGCTTCCCGGGACAGTCTTAACGTTCTTAAAACCGGCCCGCTCCAGCAGGCTGGCTGCGATACTCGCCCGGTACCCGCTTTCGCAATAGGTCACCGTCGGAGTATCGGGGTTCAATCGATCCGTCGCATTCTCCGGAATGTCAGGCAGGAACAAGTGGATTGCGCCGTCGATTCGGCCCTCTTTGTATTCCTCTTCGGTGCGGACGTCCAGTAGCTGGAAATTATCGTTGTTTTGATCGATTAACTTTCTCAACTCGTGTACCGGAACCTGGGGCGTCTCCTTAATAGGAAGACCTTTCCGCACCCAGGCGTCCATTCCGCCAACCAGATAGCCACCAAAGCAATTGAGTCCGACCCGGTTGAAATAACTGACCACCCGGTTCAGACTGCTGTCGAAGTCAAGAATCAGATAGATTTCTTTATCCGGATCCACCAACCAACCAGCCCAGATCGAGAGCATCGGTTTCGCCCAGATATTCTTCGCCCCCGGCACGTGACCGCCACCGAATGCGAGCGCGGGACGTGTATCAATCACCTCTACTTTGGAGCAATCGCCGACCGCTTTTTTAAATAGCTCCGGCGACATGCCTTGAACCCGGGGAAGTCCATCGGTTGGTTCCGGCCCCCGGGCGTTGAGCTTCTTCATTCGCTGGTAGTAAACCGGCTCTTCCGGCGCATCCAAAGCGAATTTCACAAACTCCTCTTTGCGACCTTCGAACTCGAGGAATTGGTTGGTACGCTTCTCGTATCCGATGGTACTCATCAGACGAGCACCAATGTCGGCCCCACAGGGTGAACCGGCACCGTGACCGGGCAAAATCATCACATCGTCACGAAGCTTGCCATAGTATTGATACAGCGTGTCGTAAAGTTTCTCTGCCAACTCTTCGGATTGATCTTCGCCCAGCAAGTCAGGGCGCCCCGCAGATTCGACAAAAAGCGAATCCCCGGTGAAAACACCCCAGGGATCATCAGTGCGCCCTTCTTCAGCGACCTCGTAGCTGATATGCTCCGGGGTATGGCCCGGCGTATGGCGGGCTGTCAGGACAACTTCACCAAAGCGAAACCGGTCACCGTCCCTGATTGACTCATGATCAAAATCATACTCTGCACCGCCTTCCTCACTGGCATAGATCTTAGCTCCCGGAGTTTGCAGTGCGAGTTCCCGACTTCCGCTCATAAAATCGGCGTGGATATGGGTTTCAAAAATGCTGGTGATGGCAACGCCCATCTCCAACGCTTCATTCAGATAGATCTCCGGATCCGGACGGGGATCGATTACCGCCGCCTCTCCCGTTGAGTCATCTCCAATGATGTAGGATAGCAATGCTATCCCTTCCGTATGAATTTGTTTATATACTAATGCCATAATAGAAAAGGTTCACTTTTTCAAAGGCTTCAAACATGCCAGCGGACAGCTCCCATAGATTGGTTCCGTTGCCGATAAAAGTTGGCGAACTGCAACAATCACCTTGCAAAGTACCCACCAGATCAGCCTCCCAACTCTGCGATTTCCATTTTAATCACTGAGTTTTGTGTCTATGGTTCTTGATGCAATTCAGTCTAGGTCATCAGGCGATTCCGGAAGCGCTTGCGGATAGTGCCCGTAAATTTCAAACCGCGGAAAGCGACGTCAGGGACCTTCTACGCCCGGCCCTGAAAGGGGTCGAAAAGTCACAGTGGGAAAAAGTTCACACTCACCTTCTCGATATTTTGATCGAAGGGAACGAGGTCGCCAACCGCATGGAAATCTATCGCGAAATCGGCCGCATCAGCTTCGGGGAGGCCCGTAAGCTTTCCAACAAGATCGAAGACCATATTGAAGACGTCATCATCGTAAAGTCGATCCTTGAAGGCCGCTCCTGCCCCAATGAGCATATCAAGGTTCTCAACCGGCTCCAAAGCGAAAGCGGCGAACTGTTAACTCAACTCAGAAATCTGAGAAGTAAATTTCTGCGCTGAGCCCTCTGCTCTTCCTTTCTGTGGCGATAAGACGTCTCCCAATTGGTTTGCAACGTCCGCCCGTCCCGCTCAGACTGGTTGAATGAGCGACCCTACGATCAAAAGACGCAAGTTTATTCACGGAACAGCGGTCACAGCGGCTGCTGCAGCAACCTTCCCGGACGGCGTTCATTCTCAGGAAAGTGATTCCGACAAAATCCGGATCGCATTGATCGGCTGCGGAGGTCGCGGAACCGGTGCTACCGCTCAGGCTCTGGAGGCGGACGATCGCGCCGAACTCTGGGCCATGGGCGATATCGACGCGAAGGCCATCGCCCGGAGTCGCGAAACGCTGGAGAAAAATGTGAAAGGAGACAAAGTGAATCTCGCGCCGGAACGCGAATTTGTCGGGCTGGATGCGATCGAAAAAATTGCGGCGATTCCGGAAATTGATGTGGTGATTTTAACAACCCCGCCTGGATTTCGGCCCTTCCACTTCGAAGCAGCGGTGCGCGGCGGGAAACATGTTTTCATGGAAAAACCGGTCGCAGTCGATGCGCCCGGCGTGAGGCGGGTCCTCGAATCAGCAGCGGAAGCCAAAGCGAAAAACTTGAAAGTGGGAGTTGGGCTGAACC
The DNA here is from genome assembly GCA_029213005.1 of Verrucomicrobiales bacterium. Lineage (GTDB taxonomy): Bacteria > Verrucomicrobiota > Verrucomicrobiia > Verrucomicrobiales > DEV007 > Arctic95D-9. Next base: position 72,416 of record JARGPI010000027.1, on the reverse strand, counting down.
GAAGACACAGTCCGCTTCACAAAAAAGTGATCGGACAGCTTCACGACGGAGTGATCGGCGAGCTTCCCTGGATCCAAATTTTTAACTGCCGCTCGGACGTCAATAAACGCAATCCCCGCGAGCCGGGAATGACGGAACTCGAGTTTCAGGTCAAAAACTGGTACTATTTTACCTGGCTCAGCGGCGATTTCCCGGTCGAACAAAGCGTCCACGAATACGATGTGGTTCGCTGGATAAAACAGGAAGCGAATCCGGTGAAGTGTCAGGGTCAGGGCGGTCGACTGGTCCGAACCGGGCCGATGAACGGACAAATTTACGATCATTTCAGCATCGATTACGAGTTTGCCGACGGCAGCCGGGTCACAACCCAGCATCGCCACATCCCGAAATGCTGGAACTGGTTCGGCGAGAAAATTTTCGGGACCAAAGGCACCGCGGAGCTGTCATTCAAGCGAAACGGTCTCATCTCCCCCTCCGACCCGAACGTGAAAGGACTCCGCGAAACGGAGTCGGGGAATTCGTACCAGCTGGAACATGACGCCTTGTTCCACGCGATCAGAAATGATGAACCTTTTAACGAAGCGGAGCGCGGCGCCCTCAGTTCTCTGTTTGCCATCATGGGTCGGATGGCTGCCTACACAGGAAAAGAAGTCACCTGGGAGGAGGCCATGAATTCTGAGGAAACCCTCGCGTTTAATCCCAAAAGCTGGGATGAAAAGACGCCGCTCTACCCGAACGAAGCGGGGCTATATCCGATTCCCAAACCGGGCACTAACATCTGACTGTTTGATCCGTAACAGGTTTATGCGGATCGAAAACCGGTTACCAATCGTCCTGACATTGATCGGAACGGCCTTTTTTGCCGTGGGATGCTCGACACCAGAGCAAATGTCCCGTCAGCAAACCAACCCGGAAAGGGCGGCTGTCAAAACGACCGTCAATCTGGCAGGCCAGCAGACCGGCGCCCATGTCGATCGGGAAATTTATACGCAGCTGACGCAGGGAATCGCAGCACAAAAACAAGCCGGTCATCCCGATTACGCTCCGCAGCGGGCTTACGTCGTCGACCCATCAGAACAGAAAATGATGGTATTGAGCCTGAGTTCCTGGCAGCCGCTCCTCGTCATCGACGTCGGGACAGGAAAAAATGGGCTCGGATTTGGCAGCGCCCAAACTCCAACCGGCTTTTTCACGATGGGCGGCGTCCGTATCGCCAAAGACGCCAGCGCCTACATCCAAACGGGTGATTCAAAAACCGGAGTCAGCGGCGTGTATGCGGAAATGCTCTACCCGCCGAGCCACGAAAGCCGGAGTCTCCGCGGTCGGGTTCCCAATAATGTCATCATTCACGGCTTTAATCCCTCGGCTTCAGGCATGCTCCGCGAACGGCACCGGAAAAAGATGATCGGACGAATCCCCTGCACCACTGGTTGCCCCGTGCCGGGCATGAAAGATCTTCCCAGACTTGCCCCTTATCTGAAGGACAGTGCCGGTGAATTTGATCCGACCGCGCGGCCCAATTCCAATCTGCGCTCATTAATCCGGCGGAAGCAGGTGATCGAATACTCTTCCAAAGGTCAGCTGGGCGACCCCATCTTGATTTTGGATCGGCCTTTTCGTAACTGAAGCCAGGTGAAAATCGGGTTATTCTATCCAGATGAACGATAGAATTTGCGAACGCCTCAAAGAAATCGAAACCGAATACGGCTTTCAAATTCTCTACGCATGCGAGTCAGGCAGCCGGGCCTGGGGATTTGCTTCTGAGGACAGTGATTACGACGTTCGTTTCATCTACTGCTGGAGCCCGGAAAGCTATCTCGGAATCTATCCTCCCAGGGATCAACTCGATCTCGGAGTCGATGCCGAAAACCTCGACTTCTCGGGATGGGATCTCCACAAATCGCTACCACTGTTTCGCAAATCGAACGGTTCGCTGATGGAATGGCTCCATTCTCCGATTGTTTACTTCGAGGATCAGAGCTTTATGCGTGAATGGCGCCAATTGGCGCAGGATTACTTTGTACCGAAGGCAACTACCGTTCACTACCTCGGGCTCTGTCGAAAAATGTGGCTGAGTAGTTGCGAGCAGGATAAGATCACCGCGAAAAAGTATCTCTATATATTGCGCTCTCTGCTTTCCGCCCGCTACATCACAGAAAACCGCTCTCCGGTGCCGGTTAAGTTCTCTGAAACAATGGAAGCCACCGACTTGAGTCCCGAAGTCGTGGAGGCGATTCGTAGCATGATTGAGACGAAAGCAACTCAGCAGGAAGCGGACCTCATTCCGAGAGTTCCGGTGCTCGATCAATATATCGAAGCGGAACGCTCGCGGCTGGGAGCAATCGTCGAAACCCTGTCAGCCGATCAGGGTCCGGTGGAGCGACTCGATGAGTTTTTCCGATCAGCGATCGGCTTCGAAAGTTGATCGATCGACCAAATCCGAGCGTAAATTAGCGATCCGGTATCCCACCAGCCAGGCGACAAACCCGCCTGTCGCCAACATAGCTGCGGAAAGAGCGGCAATGGAAACCCACGGAATTTCATAATTCAGGGTCCAGCCAAAACTCTGTCGATTAACCACATAAACTAAAATCCAGCCGAGAATCAGGCTGAGAATCAATCCGCCCACGATTCCAGTAATACTGAGACCAAGCCCCTCCCACATCGCTGCTTTGGCGATCTGCCGACGTGTCATCCCCAGTTCCTTCAAGGTGCCCAGCTCAACCATCCGCTCAAGCAGCAGGCCCACCATGGCGAGCCCCAACCCGGCCACCGCAATCACAACGGCGATGCCCTCCAGCGCATAGGTGACGCTGAACGTCTGGCGAAACAGGCGCAGCGCATCGTCCCGCAAATGCCGATTAGTTCTCGCAACGACACCCGGAAAACTTTTCTGGAGATTCGCGAGCCACGCCTCTTCATCGACACCGGATTCCAGGTAAATGGCTATATTATTCAGCGACGAATCATCGAACCAGACCGATGTATATTTCCGGCTAACCAATACGGTTCCCCGTTCACTTCCATAGTCTGCATAAATCCCCGATACCTCCACTTTTTTTGCGCCCTCCGGAGTGGGTAGCTTGAAACGGTCTCCGCGCCTTTTTTGATATTGCCGGGCGAAACCCTCGCTGATCCATGCCGGATGCAAATCATTACCTACCATCGCTTCCAGCGCATCCGCTGATCGGTTCACCGGAGGATCCACCCAAATTAATTGCAAGGTTCTCCCCGACTGATTGTAATCGGCCCCGGCAAGGTAGGTGTCTTTGCCTGCCAGAGAAATTTGGTATCTCCTCAGCCGGTCCACGCCTTCAATTCCCGGACGGTCTACCAACGTTTTCCAAACCGATTCCGGTATCTTATTTTCGCTAATCGAGGATTGGGCCCCCGGCGCGGCGATATAGATATCCGCCTTCAGCATTTGACGGATCCAGGCATTCAGAGTGGTTTCAAAACTGGCGACAAGTATACCCATCGCCGCCGACATTCCGAAAGCCGCCAGTAAACCTGCGGCAGCGAGTCGGTGCCGCCCTTCGGGAAGCCGGAACTGACTGGCCGCATAATTCCGCTGCGGGTCGTTTCCGCGCCCTTTTAGAAATTTAGCAACCACCCGGAACAGACTGCCGGCGAGGATACTCAATCCAAGCAAAAAGCAGAAGGCGCTGTGGTATCCCCCCAAAGCTACCGGGCCCCCGCCCTCCGGAATCCACGGAGGAAGAAAAGCAAATCCCGTCGCGATAACCATAAGCAGGATACCGGGAAGCGGTTTCTGTAGCAATTTGAGCCCTCCCCCGCGTGCTCCGGAGTTAGCGGCATGAGCCGGCGGAGTGCTGGCCGCTTCCCGGGCGGGCAACCAACCTGCCAGCAGACTGACCAGGGTACCGAATACGAAGGCAACACCGATCTCTCCGAGATGGAAGGACGCGGAGCTGGTTGTCGTCTCGTAATATAGCGTGTTAACCGTCGAAGCGATGGCTCTCACCATCCCCTGTGCGAGGCCGAGACCTAAGATCACGCCGAGTAAACTCCCCAGAAGCCCGAGGATGGCACTTTCCACCAGCCACGCTTTTTGAATCTGACGCGGAGTCACTCCGAGGCACCGCAGAATAGCGATTTCTGAACGCCGCTGAATCACAGAAGCCTCCATTGCCTGCAGAATGAGATACGCTCCCACAATCAGCGCCAGCGTTGACAGAATTGTTAAATTCAGGCGAAAAGCGGCGCTCATTTGCGTGGCAGAATCTTTTCTTTGCCCCGGCGTTTCGATGACGAAACGCTCTGAACCCCAGTCGTTGAGGCGGGCCATCGCGAGATCCAGATTTTTCTGATAGTCTGGGCCGGGAGGAATCCGGATCTCCACCCGCGAAATCAGCCCCTCGTTTCCAGTGAGTTTCTGAGCGCCGGGCAGATCCAGAACCAGAAGTCGATGAGGAATCTGCGGGCGAAGCGGGTCATTCTTCAAGACCCCGGCAACCGACAATTGAAGCGCCGCGCCTTCGATATAGATGCGGATTGAGTCCCCCTCCCCGATTTGTTTCTCCGCAGCATAACTTTCGCTGATATAGACCAAGTCAGATCGCCCCAGCAATCCGGCAAATCCCTTCTGCGTGGTTTCGACCGGCGACCCGGCATCCGATTCGCTCAGGTAAGCGGCATTTGGTAACGCCACAAAGTCCGTTCCAATGATCCGGAAAATGGGCGATTCAGAGCCGGGGCCTTCCGCGGCGGTGGTATCCAGAATGGGAAACATCGACGCCGGAACCGCGCCCATCGCATCGCGGAGCTGCGGTAGATCCGCTTCCCGGAAAGTTCCTGCTTTAGGCCGGAGCAGGAGATCACTGTCCCCGGAGATCGATTCCGTAAATAAAGAGAACCCGGTCACCGCCGCCCGGTTTGCGAGCCGGACCGATAAATAAACCGCGACGCCAAGCGCGAGGATGACAACAAGGACCGAAGGGACCTTCGGGGCGCGCCGCCATTGTCGCCAGATGATCCGGGACCAGATCAGGCGGACCGGTTCTGAAATAGCACTATTCATTCTCAACGATCTCTCCGTCGCGCATGTGGACCGTCCTCTGGCAGATCCCCGTCACGTCGGGGCTATGGGTCACGAGTAGCATCGCGGTTTGATACCGCTCACTGACCGATTCCAGGAGCTCGAGAACAGACTCTCCGGTAGTGGAGTCGAGATTCCCGGTCGGTTCATCGGCCAGAATCAAAGCCGGCCGGGTTGCGAGAGCCCGGGCAATCGCGACCCGCTGTCGCTCACCACCGCTCAATTCATCCGGCATCGCATCAGCCCGGTGTTTGAGTTGAACCTCTCCGACCAAATCTGCCAGCCGCTCGTGGCGTTCCTTTTCCGGCACGCCCAGCAATTGAAGCGGGAATTCGATATTCTCCCGAACCGATAATGTGGGCAGGAGATGGAAGAACTGAAAAATCGTGCTGATCGAATCCCGCCGCAGTTCGCAAAGCTCCCGCTCTTCCATTTCAACAATGGATTTCCCCTCGAGTTCGATGCGACCGGAGTCAGGCCGGTCGATTCCCGAAATACAGTTCAGAAGGGTGCTCTTTCCTGAGCCCGAGGGCCCCATCAGAGCAACCCGCTCCCCTGCCTTCATGAAAAAATCAACCTCGCGGAGCACGGTCGTCTCGCCGTAAGATTTCGATAGCTTGGATATTGTCAGCATTTTGCTCTGATTAATACGTTCCAAAAATCTTACGCGTGTATTTACGTGAGGCGTAAACGATAATTTTGGGGTTGAGCTTAAAGTCGCCAACGTCAATACTGGCTGAAATGAAGGCATCTCTGGACTGTTCAGGCTGTCTCATTCAATTTCTTGTAACCACGCTATGAGCAAAAAAATAGGATTTGTTGGAGTTGGAAAAATGGGAGCGAATATGGCTCGTCACTTAAACGATAAAGGATGGGACGTCACCGCCGTTTTCGACATCAATAAAGAAGCTGCTGCCGAGCTGGCCAATGAAATCGGCGCAACTCATGCCAACGAACTTTCCGAAGTCACTGCTGCAGCGGATACCATAATCACCGTAGTCACCAACGATGCCGCGATGCGCGATATTTTCACGACGGACAAGCTGCTCGCCAATGCTGAAGGGAAAACGTTCATCAATTGCGCCACACTTTCCCCGGGCATCCACCGCGAAGTGGAGAAGGCCGCCAATGCGGCCGGAGCAAAGTCGCTCGAAGCCAGTATGGCATCCAGCATCAGTCACGCCCGCGAAGGAAATCTATATTTGATGCTCGCCGGCGACGAGTCGGTCTATACCGAGCAGAAAGACCTCCTCGAGGAACTGAGTATCAATATGCGATTTGTTCCCGGAGGAACCGGTAAAGCGGCCGAGGTCAAAGCTCTCGTGAATATGGTGATGAATATCAATACCGCCGGTCTCGCCGAAGGTCTTGGTATCGGAGCGGCTCTCGGTCACGATATCGATATGCTTCGCGAAGTCTTTTCCCAGACTGGAGCCAACAGCCGCGTTCTCGAAACCGACTCAGAAGACATGCGGGATCGCGAGCACGATTGCTGGTTTTCGGCAGAACACGCCGCTAAAGACTCCGGTATCGCCGCTGATATGGCGAAATCAGTCGGAATCAAGGCGCCACTCAATGACGCCACCATCGCCCAATATCAAAAGATGGTAGAGATGGGACTCGGAGAACTCGACAAATCCGGGGTGGCCGAACTGACCTTCCCCGGACGCGCCCTGTAATTCAATTTCTCTTAAAGTAGAAAATCCAAAACAAAACAAACAAGACTAATGATCATTCCTACTATTTCTTCAGGTATCGCAGGACCCCTCGGCGTGCTTCACATGCCACGTTTCTGGCAGAAAGTTTCTCTCGATGCCGTTGGTAAACTTCACTCTGACTATCCTGCTTGCGGAGCCGGATACGATCAGATGATGCTCGACGCAATCGGTCTCGATAAGGACGCCACTCTGGCCTACATCAAGGAAAACAAGCCAACCTACGTCCAGTTCGAAGCCTGGGTAAAAGAGAACGCCTCAAATCTCGGCGGAGCTGAAGGCTTCAACGCCGCTTGTGAAGGCTACAATCACGCCGATGAAACTCGCGAGAGCATCCTCAACACCGTGGGCCTTCCCGGTGCTGATATTAAAGACGCGATCAACCTCAACAATCTTGAGGACTGGCACGACTTTCACGGATCAGAAATCGCTTAATTCAGCGAATTTCCCTTTCGTTTTCAAAAGCCCGGCTGGATTTCCAGTCCGGGCTTTTTTGCGCCTTACTATATTTTTTATTATTTATGCATAAAGCCATTGATATTTATCACAATTATTATACTTTATAAAAAATTCAAAACCGAGACACAAACCGTTTAAACACCTCCAGACAACTATGAAACTCATCGCAACCGCCCTGATCACCCTTGGATTTGCTACTCTTGCCGTTGGAGCTGACGAACCAAAAGCTACCGCGAAAAAGGCATCAGCCGCACCCGGGAAAAAGGTCGTCGCCGTGAAAGCCCCTTTCGAAAATCACTGGTCGTCGAACAGTTGGGAATCAGGAAGCGCAGAGAATTTCTGGCGGTCAACCACATCCGGGTCCACCGCGCAGCCAAAGAAAGGCAAGTAAAACACTTTGCTTCGGTAACCTCACCGAAGATCCATTCCTTCACCTGGGAAAAGACAAAAAGAGAAAAGGCAACGCAGCCCCGCCCCGTCAGGATTGGTAGATCTGAAAGACCAATCCTGGCGGGGCCTTTTCTGTCTACCGGAAACGGGGCGGAAAAATCAGTGCGCAGTCTCTTTTAAAAGATCCGGGAATTTCGCCTGAAACCGCTTCAATCTCGGAATCGAAACATTTTGGATGTATCCGTTTTCGGGGTGCAGTTTTTCGTAGTTCTGATGGTAGTCCTCCCCCACCCAGAATTTCTCGAACGGCATGACCTCAGCAGCCACCTTCCCTTCACCGATCTCAGCTTCCAGAGCGGCGATCTTTTCATCGATAATCTTTTTCTCCTCAGCGTTCTGGTAAAATAGAATTGAGCGATATTGAGAACCATGGTCCGGACCCTGGCCATTTTTCTGGGTCACATTCTGCGATCCGAAATACACATCCACCAAGTCGGCAAAACCAATCACCGCGGGATCGTAAATAATCTCGACCGCTTCGGCGTGGCCGGTTTTCCCCGTATTACTGGATTCGTAGGTCGGATTCTCCGTATGTCCTCCGCTATAGCCGGAGATCGATTCCTTCACTCCTTTAACGCTTTCATAGACCGCCTCGACACACCAGAAACAGCCGCTCGCAAAATAGGCGCGAGCTAATCCATCCTCGAATTCATTTTGCACCGGCTCAGGTATCTCCTCGCTGGTCTCTTTGATTTCAGGTTCCGAACCACAGCCGGTCAGGAAAAGAGCAGAAGCGACCAGTGACATCGCAGTAAACAGAGGGACCTTATTTTTCATAATCAAATAGACGTTAGCTTCAGGGAAGCATTTCAGAATCCAGCAATTGTCGATACAAGGTCAAATCCTCTTCCGAAAAACAACAGAACGTGATATCCAAATCACTGTCCCGACAGCATTCAATCGCAATCGCCGCAGCCTGATCGGCAGGATAGCCGAAAATCCCCGTTGAGATACAGGGAAATGCGATTGAATTGATCGCTTCGTGTCCGTGGGCGATCGCCAGCGACTCACGATAACAGGAAGCCAGCAGCTCCGGTTCCCCCGCTCCGCCACCGTTCCAGACCGGCCCCACCGTGTGAATGATGAAGGAGCACGGCAGACGATACGCCCCGGTCAGTTTCGCCTGCCCCGTGTTACAACCACCGAGAAGTCGGCATTCCTCGACCAACTCCCGGCCCGCCGCCCGGTGGATCGCACCGTCAACGCCGCCACCGCCCAACAGAGAGGAGTTCGCGGCATTCACAATCGCATCGACCTTCAAGGTCGTGATATCTGCCCTGAGCGGTTTCATCAGAAACTGAAATGGCCGCCGCTTTTGACAACCTTACGGTAAGCTCGCTTGTCGAAACTATAGAGTTTAGCGGCGCGGTGAGTCACATTCTTCTGAATCTCCCCGAGGTCCCTGAGAATCCCCTGAGCCTGCACCTTTTTCCGAAAATTACGTTTATCGAGAGGAGTATCCAGAATCGTCTCGTATAAATTTTGTAGCTGTGTGAGGGTGAATTTCTTCGGTAGAAGTTCAAAGCCGAGAGGATCGTAACGAATCTTGCCCTGTAATCTCTTTTTCGCCATCGCGAGGATCTTCTGATGGTCGAATGCCAGCTTCGGCAGACTTTTCACCGGAAACCACTCGGCCCGGCTCGCATCGCTCCCCGCAATAATCTGCTGATCCTTAATATTGACCAGCACCAGATAGGCCACCGAAACGACATGTTCCCTCGGATCGCGGTCCGGCGCACCGAAAGTGTAGAGCTGTTCGATAAATACCTTTTTGACCCCGCATTCCTCCTCCAGTTCGCGAAGGGCTGCGTCGTCCACCGATTCGCCGACATTGACAAAACCGCCCGGAATTGCCCACTTCCCTTTAAAAGGCTCTCCGCCCCGCTCTACCAATAGAACCAGCCACTTGTTATTGTCTACATCCAGCCCGAAAACCACGGTATCCACCGTCAGAGCCGGTCGCGGATATTTGTAGGTGTAAGACATTTACCGAAAGTAGGTTACCAATCAAATAGTCACAACTTGTTTTTTATTGCACATGTGAGGATTCCAGGAGCCCTATTACCGCCCATGCCGTGCCCCAGAAATTGGAAATCCGACCTGAGCGATCTCTACGTTTGGTACTGAAAGTTTTCCAACTACCATCCTCGCTTTGATGCTCCAGAAGCCACGTCCGGCCCTGATTCACAACCTCTGGATATTTTTCTACCATATCAAGACGCCCCAACGCAAGCAGCGCCTGCCCTGTCCCCGTCGGACTGCTGGCTTCCCCGTCGAGCCAGCTCCAACCTCCGTCCGGATTTTGCCGTTTCAGAAGAGCTGCTATACGATCCGGCTTTTTTGAAAACATAGCGGCTAAAGCATACCACTCACTGGATCGCGGGTGATCCAAAGAGGGAAACGGACTTGTTTCATCAATCGCCAATTGCCCCCAGAAACGACTGATTTCCGCCGTCTCTTCGGCGGGGCGTTTCTGGAGCGGCAACTGACCTCCCGGCTTCCAGGAGCCGTCTCGATTGCGATTTCGTTTGATCACCTCGATGAGTTTGCTCCGCCGGTCCGGATCCAGATGAATCGAGGACGGCGAGATCAAAAACTGAGCGATTCCTTCCATGTTGCGATCCCCGTTCAGCTCCCCCGGCTTCACCACGTCTTCGGGGTTCTCCGCATCGGGAACCCTCGGTGCCAAAAACTGCGAAACGACCCACTCCCGATCGATCTTTAGCTGCTCAGCGTCCAGATCATACCCCCTCTCAAACGCCAGGTCACGGGCCCACACCGAAAACGTGGTATGATGGCAGGAAACACAGTCTTTATCCTCGATCCACCATTGGCTCTCCCGCTCCAGCCACGGCAGTGCCCTTTCCACCGCCGGCTGAACCGTATCCTCAGCCATGAGAAATCCGCACCCAAAAAGCAGAAACCACCCTGACCACGGAATTCTCATTATCACAGCATAACCCTCGATTGCGATCCGGCAAAGGACGTGAAACATTGCGACGCAAGTATGGCTATTAATGAAATTATCGTGCCCCTTACCGGCGGCGTCCTCATCGGGGCTGGCAGCCTGTTGGCGATGTGCGCGTCCGGAAAAATCCCCGGCATCTCCGGAATCGTCGCAAAAATCATCCGCCCCAAAGTTGGCGATGTGAATTGGCGAGTCATTTTTATCATCGGAATGATCCTCGGAGCAGGCGTTACCTTTTATTTCTCACCCCGGTTTGCCGATGCTTTTGAACTACCCGGCGGTCGCAATGTAACCGCCATCGCAATCGCCGGATTGCTCGTAGGATTCGGCACCCGGATGGGTGGCGGCTGCACCTCCGGACATGGAGTCTGCGGAATGGGCGCCGGTGCGCGCGATGCTTTTATCTATACCGTGATCTTTATGATCGCCGGAGCTCTCACCGTGCTGCTCTGGAATTTAGTGAGAACAGGAGGAGCGCTCTAATGAAAAAGGTAGCTATCATTATCGGCGGTATATTATTCGGATCCGGGCTCGCTATTTCCGGCATGACCAATCCCGGTAAAGTCATCGGCTTTCTCGACATCTTTGGAAACTGGGATCCGGCCCTCGCCTTCGTGATGGGCGGAGCACTCGCCGTTTACGGTCTGGGTTTACTGGTGATCCGTCGAACCCGGCCATCCCTGCAACTTCCCGATACCACAGCCGATCCAGTGTCGAAGAGAATGGCGATCGGTTCCGCTATATTCGGCATCGGCTGGGGACTGGGAGGCTTCTGCCCCGGACCGGCAATCGCCAATCTCGCGACGCTGAGATACGAAGTGATCTGGTTTGTCCCCATGATGTTGATCGGTATGTTTCTCGCCCAGCGAATTTTTCGACTCGATACCTGAACCACTGAAAAATTTACAAACTGTACCCTGTACACTCTTAGACTGTACCCTGTACAATCGAGATGAATTTCGGATACGAACCCGTTTCCGGAGAGGAAATCACGCCCTGTATCCCGGAGTTAAGCCATCTTCGAATCTCTATTTTCAGAGAATACCCTTATCTATATGACGGCGACCTCGATTATGAGAGCCAATACCTCTCCCGCTATACGAAAAGCAGTAGGAGTCTCGTCGTCCTCATGAAACACCGGGGTGCTATAGTCGGGGCGACAACCTGCCTCCCGCTCGAAGATGAAATCAACGAATTTCGCGAACCTTTTGAAAGAGCCGGCTACGATGTGAAAGACATCTTTTACTTCGGTGAATCCATCATTCTTCCCGAGTTTCGCGGACAAGGCGCAGGCAAAGCTTTTTTCCGCTTTCGGGAAGATCACGCTGCACGGGGCGGGGACTTCAAATACACTACCTTCTGCGCAGTGGACCGGCCCGAAGATCATCCGGAAAGACCCGCAAACTATCGCCCCCTATCTCAATTTTGGGAGCGAATGGGCTACCAAAAATCGACCGCGCTGAGATGCGAACTTCCCTGGAAAGAAGTCGGCAGCAGTGGTGAGATCCCTCACCAGCTCACTTTCTGGATCAAGACCCACTAGGCAAAAATCTCTTTCACCACTCGTCCACCCTCCGGACCGGTGAGACGGTGATCCCGCCCCGCATGACGATAGGAAAGCTCATTCGGCGGAAGACCCATAAGATGCAGAACCGTCGCGTGAAGATCGCGGAAATGGATCTTCCCATCCACCGCTCTGGAGCCCGTCGGATCGGTTGCCCCATAGGTAAAACCGGGCTTCACACCCGCTCCGGCAAGCCAGAAAGTGAATCCATTCGAATTGTGCCCCGTTTGATCCTTGTCTTTCCCCGGAGTGAGCCCGGGACGTCCAAATTCCCCGCCCCAGACCACAAGAGTCGATTCGAGAAGCCCGCGCTCTTCCAAATCCTGAAGTAGAGCGGCGATCGGTGCATCGGTCGCGGCGCAATTTGCCTCGAGGTCCCGGCGATGATTTTTGTGCTGATCCCAGCTTCCATGATTCACCTCGATAAACCGAACCCCAGCTTCACAAAAGCGCCGCGCTAATAGACACTGCCGACCAAAATCGGTCTGTCGACAAGCCCCTACCGACTTCTGTTTCCCTACCCGGTATCTTTCCAATACCGATTGCGGCTCTGTCGATATATCCAGCAAATCAGGGGCCGTGGTCTGCATCCGGAAACCGAGCTCCATCGATTGGATCACACCCTCAAGCCTCGGATCATCGCCGCTCTGCAGTTTGTGTTCCCGATTCAGAGATTGGATAAAATCGAGCTGAGTCCGCTTCGCCTTCATCGAAAGATGATCACTCGTGATATTTGGAACCGTCGCCGTGCTCATCGATTCCCCGTTCACCCCGATCGGGGTCCCCTGATAAACCGGGGGCAGAAACGCCGACCCGTGGCAGGATGGACGCGACGAATTGAGACTGATAAAACCCGGCAAATTCTGATTCTCCGTTCCCAGACCGTAGCCGACCCATGCCCCGAGACTGGGTCGCTCCCGGAGACGGTCGCCGGTATGTAATTGCAGGAAAGACTGCGCGTGGATTCCGGTATCGGCATGCATCCCGTTCAAGACACACAGCTTATCCGCATGCTTCGCTGTCTCGGGCAAAAGCTCTGAGATCTTCAGCCCACTTTCGCCGTAGTGATTAAAATTATACACCGATCCGGGATGAGGCTTTTTCCCCGTTTGCGGCTTATGATCAAAGGTATCCATCTGAGCGGGACCACCACTCATACAGAGAAAAATCACCCGCTGAGCCCGCGCAGGAATACGCGGGACCTTCGTCGACATATCATCAAATGCCGCGCCACGCCCTATTAGACCTGACAAGGCTATCGAACCAAAACCGCAGGAAGCGGTACTCAGCATTTGTCTCCGGGAAATCGGTGTCATCATCGGGTAACTTTCAACTAGTCGATATATCGGAATTCATTAGTAGCGAAAAGAGCCTGGGCAAGAGCCGACATTGCCTTTGATTTGTCTTCTATAGTTTCCAGTAGATAATTTGCACTGGCCAGTTCAGTCGCAGTCGCTTCCCGAACCAAAATTTTCTCCCACAGTTTCGCAGGGTCCCCGCCGGATTCCGCCGCGAGGCGCTCCGCCTGAGCGATAACAAACGGACTGTTCAAGAGGAACAAACTCTGAGTCGGCAGCATCGTTTCATCGCGTTTCCCCACGGGCTTAACCGCATCGGGCAAATCGAAGGCAACCAACTCGCGCGGAGGGGAATTCCGCATGTAACAAAGATAGACACTCCGGTGATCACTTGGCTGATGAAGATCCGGCGCCCGGTTAACCAGCAATTCGAGATGACGAATCGGCGAACCATCCGCCGGCTCGGGGTTGAGATTTCCACTAACTGACAACATCGCATCGCGAAGGGATTCGGCATCGAGTCGACGTCTCTGATGCCGGGAAATCCAGGTATTTTCCGGATCATCCGCATTGATCCCGCTATCGAGCCGATAGGTTCGCGACAGAACAATCTCCCGGATCATCGATTTGATTGACCAGTTATGCTCCCGCGAAAAACGATAGGCCAAATAATCCAGCAACTCCGGATGAGTCGGTTTCTCACCATAGACTCCGAAATCATCCGGCGTGCCCACCAGGGCTTTTCCAAACAGGTGAAGCCAGATCCGGTTGACCATAACTCGCGCCGTTTGCGGATGATACTCCGAGGTCAACCATTTCGCTAACTCAAGGCGCCCACTCGATGTCGCATCGATCTTGATCTGCGACAATACTTCGTCCTCGTAAACCGAGAGGAAACCGCGCGGCACCGGAGCGCCCAGTTTTTTGGCATCGCCTTTTAAATTCAGCTTACAATCCTCTATTTTCGTCCGGTCCCGCACCCCCATCGCCAATGGCGTTCCCGGTGGATAGGTAAATTCCTTTTTAGGTCGCGGATAATTCCGCATCTCCAACTTTTCGGTCTCCTCCATCAGCTTCAACGCTTCCGGTGGAGCGGGAACCGCCGGCGGAGTTTTCAAAACATGTAGTTGCGTGGGATGAGCGGTCAGTTTTTCATTCGCCGCAATTCCCCACAGGGTTTCGGTGCTCGTAAAAATCCCGGCTAAAGCGTAGTAATCCCGCATCGGCACCGGATCGAACTTGTGATCATGACAGCGAGCGCAGGCCACGCTCAAACCGATCACCCCACTGGTGATGACCTCAATTTGATCCGCCACCACATCCATCACAAAATTGTTATTCATCGCCTTCGCCGGCTTCGAACCAATCGCGAGAAAGCCGGTAGCCACCAGTTTCCGATCCCGATCAAGATCCGACTCCGCTTCCAGAAGATCCCCGGCAATCTGCTCCGTTAAAAATTCGTCGTAGGGCACATCCCGGTTCAGGGCATCGATGACGTAGTCCCGATAGCGCCACGCATTGGGAAAGGACGCATTTCGGCTCAACCCATCGTTACCGTTCGACTCCGCGAATCTCGCCACATCCAGCCAGTGCCGCCCCCACCTCTCTCCATAGTGAGGTGATTGCAGCAACTTCTCGACCGCCCGGGTGAGTGCCGCATCAAAATCAACCTCCGCCTCCGCTTCGAAGGCCGCGATCTCTTCCAGAGTCGCGGGAAGCCCGATCAAATCGACATAAAGACGCCGGATCAGTGTTCTCGGCGAGGCGTCCGGACCCGGTGACAGATTTTGCTCCGCCCATTTCCCGGCGACAAAGTAATCGATATCCGTCTGCGGCCACCCCGTTTTCACCTTCGGAAGCGCAGGTTCTTTCACCGGTTGGAAAGACCACAAATCTTCCTCATTATAAGTCTTTTCCTCCCCTTCCGGGAGCGGCTCCTGCTGAGCTGACTTGGGAAAAGGAGCCCCCATCGCGATCCACTTTTCAAAATCCGCAATCACCGCTTCCGGGAGCGGCTCATCGGGCGGCATTTCCAGATCGTTTTCCCATTTCAGCGCATGAATCAGAAGACTCTGCGACGGAGCCCCGGCGACCACAGGCGAGCCCGATTCACCACCCTTCTGCATCCCCAGAGCTGAATCGACCAGCAATTTGGCCCCCAGCTTTTTGGCTCCGATCGAATGGCACTCGTAGCAATTTTTCGCCAAAGTCGGTCGAATTTTCGTCTCGAAAAACTTCAACTGATCCGCCGGAATCTGCTTATCAGCCCATGCCGACGCCATCGGCAGCAACATAATAAGCAAAAGAATGGAGAAAAGGCGGTTCATTCAACCGAGAAACCTAATCAACTTTCCCAATTACGCCCCTCAAAAGCCTTCCCGCTATCGCGTGTGGCGCGTTGAGAGTCAATTCGTCGGAGCAAAGTGTCTCCTCGCGTTCCCGATGCCCCGGGAAAGCTGATTATCAACGGAACAGCAATTGGGGCTCCAATCCACTGGCGGACAGGGCGGGAGGAATCCTTACGGATCCCTCTACACTGGTTAAGCCCGCGCCCGGTCCACTATGTCTCTGTATCCCCTCTAACCGAATAGTCCCGCAATCGGCTTTCCGCCGTCGGTAATCGGGACAGGACGGGAACCGTCGGTCATTTCGTGGGAGGGATCGATGCCGAGTGCCGCGTGGATAGTTGCGTGGTAATCGGCGAGCGGAACCGGATTTTCGACGATTTTCTTACTCAGATCGTCGGTAACTCCGTAGGCGCCACAGTGCTTGAGCCCGCCCCCGGCAAGAACCAGACTGAAACAGCTGCCCTGGTGCCCGCGACCTCCCCGTCCGTCAAATCCGGCGGGACGACCGAACTCAGTACCGATCGCGATGAGCGTTTTATCAAGGATCCCTTTGCTCTCCAAATCACGAATCAGAGCCGACATAGCGACGTCGAGTTCCTGAATCAAAAGGTGCTGATTGGCCTGCCCTTCGTTGTGGGTATCCCAACCGGTTCCGTTCATAAAGTTCAGGTTGTGACTGACTTCGATAAAGCGAACCCCACTCTGAACCAAGCGACGCGCCAACAGACAGCGCTGACCGAATTCACCGCCATATTCATTGCGAAGATCGGCCGATTCGTCATCGAGATCGAAATGCCGCATGAAGTCCGGTCCGGCAAGACGCAACGCTTCCTCCTGGGCGTTCCGGTATCGACCGACAACAGAATCTTCAGGGATCCGGTCCATCAGAGGATCGAGCAAAGCCTTACGGCGTGAAGCCCGGTCCGAAGTCACATCTGCCGGACGGGTAAATCCAGCAGGTCCGTTTTTGGTATCGGTCAGGTAGACAAAATTTCCTTTCGCCCCGAGAAACCCCGGTCCGCGACTGACATTGGGGTAGCCCATTAACATATAGGCAGGCACATCCGGATTCACAGCGCCAAGCTGAGCGGCAACAATTGACCCAATCGATGGGTAGGTCACGCTGCCGGTCGTTTTGCGGCCGGTGTGAACCAGATTAGTTGCAAAGGCATGTTCGTCGATCGCATCGTGATTGACGGTTCGAACTGCGGTGAGGCGATCAGCCAGTTGCCCCAGTTGAGGTAGATGTTCGCAGAATTGAACCCCGGGCACGCAGGTATCGATCTTTTCATATTCCGACCCGGCTTTTTTCGGGTTCGCTTTGGAGTCCCCTTTTCGCTTGGGATCAAAGGTATCGATCTGGGCCATTCCCCCGCCCAGCCAGATAAAGATACAGTGTTCCGCTTTTCCTTTTGGAAAGGCTCCTGACGAGGCAAGAATTGGAGAGGCGGCGGCTCCGCCGGCGAGAAGCGCGGAGTTTTTTAAGAAGTTTCGGCGTGAATTCATCGTAGTTGTTTCGGTATATCGGTTAAGGGGTGTAGATCCACTCGGGTGCGTTTAACATCGCCCAGAGGACATCTTCCATCCTGAGGCGCCAGTCGTCACGCAAAGCGTTGGTGGGCGGAGCTCCAGCCCGTGATTTTTTTTCTTTCTCCTGGGCCAGGGTATTGGCAGGCCCGTCAAGATGGTTGGACCAACTGACAAAAAGTTCAGGTTTCCGCTTCCCGACCTTCTCGACGACGCGGTCCGCTTTGGGAATGATGCGATTTTCATAACCTTCCTTCAAGTAGGCAATATAGCGATCGCGCTCGGATTGTGATGGTTTGCGGGTGAGGAGACGTAGGTAGAGACGATCCACCAGTTCCTCTACCGACTGATCTTCCATCACGAATTCAGTAAGCCCATGATCGTCACTGAGTCGAGTCAACCAAACGCCCATCGTGCCATTGGCGATGATCGCCGGCTGAAGAACATTTTCATCGGTATCGCGAATGCTGATGGGGTCCTGTCGGGCCCCGCGCCATCCAAAGCTTTCCATAATAGCGGCAACGGCCTGAATCCGGGGCAGCGAAAGGCTGGGGCGATCCCGCTCGTTGGAGGTCGAAGCGAGCATCCAGGCCCGGCGCGGTTTACCCAGTGAAATTGAGTTGTTATAGGTCCGGACACTATCGATATCGAGACTGACTTCCTCTACTTTAAAGGGTTTTCCGGTCGCACTGAAGAGCGAATCAATAATCTGTTCGGCCATCAGACGACGCGGCGCCGGTGCGATATAGAGAGGGCTTGGCTTCTGCAGGTTGGGATCGGTAGCCCGCTGGTAGGCATGCGAACTGAAAATCAACCGGGCAACTTCTTTGAAATCGTATTGATTAGCCACCAACTGACGCCCCAGCCATTTGAGCAACTGCGGGTGAGAAGTGTTGCCGCGCTCCCAATCGTGAACGGAGTCAACCAGTCCTCGTCCCATGAGACGCTGCCAGATCCGGTTTGCCATAACCTGGGCGAAACGTTCGTTACCGGGAGCGGTAATCAGAGCGGCGAGCTGATCACGGTGCCCGCTGTTTTCCCCTACCAGTGAAAGCGCGTCTTTTGATTCCACAAATTGCTCGAAAGGCCACTCCGGAGCGATGGACGTTCCGGGCTTGAGCGTTACCTGAATGAGAGGTTTGCGCCCACCTTCCTGTAGTTTGCCCATTGGCACGCTACTCGACAAAGGTAACTTGATCGGCTTTTCACCCAACATGGCGGCGAGCTGAAAGAGATCTTTCTGCATCCAGTCATGGCCGGGGGCATCGTGACAGCGGGCACATTTCATCTCGACTCCGAGGAAGGCCGAACTGATAATGATTCCTTTCGCTGCCATCGGCACATCGTTATTGGATGCGGTGCCGAATCCACGGGGGCCACCGAAGCGCTCACTACCTTCCATCCGGATCAGCTCGGTAACAAATAGATCGAGCGGTTTGTTATCGAGAAGCGATTCGTGAATCCACCAGCGGAAGGGGCCGGTGTTATTCAAGGTAGGGTTAATGATATTAGGATTTTCCGCCAACACATCCTGCCAGTAACCCATCCAGTTATCAGCCCAGCGTGGATCTGCAAGATAGCGATCGATCGCATTATCACGGCGTTTATCTTCAGGTTCGGCGAGGAAACTGGCTATTTCCTTTTCGGTAGGCGGCACTCCAACGGTATCAATAGCGAGTCGACGTAGAAATACCAGATCGTCGGAAAGCGGGGTTGGCTCGAAGCTGGGTACATTGAACTCAGGCCACGAAGCGCCCTCTTTCACCCAGCGCTCCAAAAGCGCGATTTCCTCTGCGGAAAGCGGGTCACCTTTCGGCGGCATGATATCGTCGCCCGCATCGTGATGAATCCGCCACAGGATCGAGCTGTTTTCGGTATCACCGGGGGTGATTGCGGGACCATCGCCTTTTCCACCTTTGAGTGCAGCAGCCAAAGTATCAAGACGGAGTCCACCTTTGATTTTGCTACCCTTGTGACAGTCATAACATTTCTTTTCGAGTAGTGGCTGAACTTCGCGGAAATAGTCAACTCCGTCCGCTACCGATGGCTTGGAATCCGACGCGACTTTGGCGATTTTGGAACCAATAAAGTGATCGATCTCGTTATGGGCAGGCAGACCTTCCGGAAGTGGCGGGACCGCTACTTTTTCTGCGGAGGCAACCCAGTCAGCCGCCGCTTTCCGGCGCATTGACCAGTATTCCGAATGCTCGGCACGCTTTTCGGCACGGCGACGGGCGTTCTCCCCGGCGATCCAATCATTTTGCTGAGCTTCGTATTCCGCCCAGCCTTCATCGGTATAGGGAATTGCCCGGGATTGAGGAGTCATCAGTTGCCAGGACTCGTTGCCCTCCAGTGAGATTGCAGCAACCGTTTCGCCAAATTCGGGACGTCGCTTGCTGCGACCGGCGCCACCACCGATGATCGATTCCAGAATCACAAAATGCTCGCCGCCTTTACTTTCAAACTCGACCCATTTCTCGCGGTTGCCCGGAGGAGCAAAACGGAAATCAGGACCGAGGTCGAGATACTCCTCCTGCCATTTGAGGTATCCGTGACCGCCGGTATCGGCTTTCGGAAAAGGAGTTTCGAGAAGCTTTTTGCCGTCGATATACAATCGTGACGCCCCGCGTCCCCGGAGTAGCAAACGATGTTTACCCGCCGGAATATCAACTAACGCTGCCGCCCGGAAATGAGCAGGATTTATCCGGTCTGCCCGGACTCCGGTTGATATATATTTCTGAGGCCAGTCGGAGAACCCGAAAGCCGTTGCGCTATAGGATTCGGTCACAATCGGCTCCTCGGGCCAACTATTACTGTCCTCCCCACCTTCTTCACTGATTTGAACCAGCACTTCGCCCGGAGTCAGCATTTTGCGGGTGATTTGCGGTGGTGGCGGGATGTGGTAGAAACGCTTTTTCAATACTTCATCCGAAAGCGCATCGCGGTAGATCCGGATATTATCCATTTTCCCGTTAAAAGTCTGACCACCACCCCGGGAGAACCCGGTTCCAATAACGAGATCGGACTCATCCGACACAGGAGGACGGTTGGTTTTCCCGCCCATATCCCAGTTACCGCCAGTGGGTCGCCCGTCGATGTAGGCACGGAGACTGTCCCCTTTTCCAAATGTGTAGACGATAGCGACATGATGCCAGGCACCTGAAGGCAGCGTTTTACTACTCCACCAGCGATGCCAGTCGCGAGGCCGGTTTCCGGCGGAATCATTTTCCGGAGCTTCGCTGGAGAAAAGAAACCCGAGCCGGACGCCACCTTCGTCGGCTTTAAGCCGCATCGCATAGTTCTGATCGATACCGTTCCCGTGACGCCCTTTTCCGATCAGGTAGGGCATTTGGCCTTCACCCAGCGAGCGGACATTGATCCAGGCCTCCATCGTAATGGAATCGCCGACGGTAAACTGAACATCCTCCGAACTTTCGATCGTAATGATCTCTTCTTTCTTGCCAAATGATCCGGCGAAGTTCGTTTCGGGGAAATCGGGATAGTTGGGCGAGGTCGGACCTTCGATTTTTGAATCTTCAAAGGTAAATTCAACAACTGGCTTCGGTTCTTCCGCGGAAATGGCGACGGCCTGAACTAAAAATACGGCAACGAGGGCCCAGCGAGCGAAAAATGAAATTGTACCCTGTACACTTTTAGACTGTACCCTGTACAATCCCCGACCGTACTCTGTGAAGTGCTCCTGCATAAGTCAGGTTCACATGGAAAATGGAAATTTGCATCTCTCGCGGCATAACACTTTCGTGGTAGACGGGAGGTTTCAGACTTTGACAATTCCGCGCCGAATCGCTTCCGCAGTTGCCTGGGCGCGATCGCTGACTCCGAGTTTCTGGAGCACGTTACTGACGTGGCGTTTCACGGTGTCTTCCGCGATACCGAGCTCGGCACCGATTTCTTTATTGGCCCGGCCCTGCGAAATTAGCATGAGAATTTCCCGCTCGCGGGCGGTGATGGTGGAGGTGTTTTGGCGCTCCTGCAAGGTTTCCGCGACCGCCTCGGGCAGGTAAGTGCGGCCATCCGCAATCGTGTGGATCGCGAGAATCAATTCATCCCGGGATGCTGACTTTTGGAGATAGCCGCTCGCACCGGCATCGAGAGCCTCCTGAATTTCGTCCTCGCGATCGAAGGTGGAAAACATAAGAATCCCCGGCACCCCCAGCTTCTCCACGGCCTGAATGCCATTGATTCCGGGCAATTGCAGATCCATCAGGACGACCCGGGGATGGTGGACGTGGTAAAGCTCGATCGCCTCCTCGCCACTTTCCGCTTCAGCAACGACTTCGATATCGCTTTCCAAATCAAGTGATGCGGCGAGACCACTCCGCACGACAAAATGGTCATCCACTAACATCACGGTAATCATATCAGGATTGCTCATCGATTTGGTTCATCGTCAATTTCACACAAGTTCGGCCCGGCTCACTCTGCCATTCAAGATTTCCTTTCAGCTTCCGGGCCCGCTCTCTCATTCCCATACAGCCGAAGTGACCGGTTTTCCCACTGGTTTCCGCGACAATATCAAAGCCTTTCCCGTTATCGACCACCGTCATCATCAGTCGGGGATGCTCGATTTCCGTTGTGATATCGATTTTCGTCGCCCCGGCGTGCTTGATCGCATTGGTGACGGCCTCCTGTGCAATCATTTTGATGTGGCGAACGACACGGGAAGTCAGCAAAGGACAGCTTTGATCGAGGTGAAGCGTCACTTCCGGCCCAACTCGACCGGGTATCTTTTCGGCCAATTCACCGAGCGAGGTATTCAAATCTGCCATTTTCGACGGGGATTCGCGGAGATCGGCGACCAGATTCCGCGTTTCGGACTGAATTCGGGAAACAAGGCTTCGCGATCCGATAATAAATTTCTGAATCCCTTTATCACCGCTCTGAGCGACCGCCGCATCGAGCCGCAACGACAGCCCCGCGAGATCCTGCTCCAGAGTATCGTGAAACTCCCGCGCGATCCGCTGCCTCTCCTCCAGCGCCGCTTTTTGCTCGATACCGCTACGCAATTCCTCGGTCTGCTGTTCGACCTGACGTCGCAGCAAATAAATCCACAGTCCGGCGAGCGACGTGACGCAGGTCAGCCCAATCAAGGCCCAGGCGAGGCGGCGCGCCGTCCACCAGTTCGGCGCTTTCAACACCTGAATATCCCCGGCGTGACGGGAAAGAATCACCACCGAATCCGGCATCGCGCGGTAGTTGGCAGTTCGCGTCGTTTCGACGAGACAGATCCCGTACACATCCAGCTCCATGCCCGAGCGGAGATTTTCGACCAACTCCGGGACCCGCACCTGAATCGACGATTTACCGTCCTTCGATCTCAGAGCCAGACGAGTCTCATTTTCCGTCAAATACCAATGCGCCAGAACACCCTCGACCGAAATCAAATTACCATCGCGATCGCCCGAGACCAGCTGGGACCAGGATATCGGAAACGGCTCAGGAGATGAGTCACCGCTGGATTTTTGTAAAATGGTGGAATTCGCAATCATCGCCCGAAACCCTCTCATTTCGGGGAACCCCATAATTTCGACCTGATCGGAAACCGACAAATCAGCATCCACCTCATTCAGCTCCGCCAGAAAAGCAAGATCGCCGTTCCGGAGATAAAGTGTTTCCCCCTGTCTCGCGATAACCTGCCCTTCCATCCTGACTCTCGGGTCGTATTTTTTCGCAAACTGGAAAGTGAGCAGTTCCTGAGCCGTCACCATCGGAATCTGCTCAACCTTCATCGCCGGAGCCTGAATCTCGATATCACTCCACTTTAGAACCCGGAGATAGGGTTTCACGAGCTGGCGGCGTCCGTTGATTTCCCCGGCAGCGAGCCCCACCACACGAACCCGATTGCCGACCAGCGCTTTGGCGAAATTAGGAAGCGGCGCCTTCACCCAAAGCTCCAGTTTCTGCGAACCCAGCGAAATCGTCGCCATTCCGGTCCCCTCCCCGGTCGGCTCAACCCAGCGAATCACACCCTCCACGGAAACATGCTGATAATGAAAAGTGCCCGAAACCAGCTCATCGAAATTCACCGGACGGGGCTTCGGCAAGCCGGGGTGATCGATGATTTCAAACTGCACCTCTTTGATGCCGGGCAAATACAATCCCGGGTAAGTCCGGCCTTTCACTTTGACCAAATCCCCGGCTCGCGGCGCCTTCCCCCCTCGCATTTGAAAAAACGTCCCGGCGGTCTGATCCTGAATAAAAATGGTAGCAGGCGGGTCCGGAAAAATGACGGTTCCGGTCAATTCGACCATTTCACCGGATTCAGCTTCCTCGAAGGAAAGAGACCTCACTTCGAGAGCAGACTTCAGCTGTCCAAATCCACGGTTAGCAACCGCAGAGATGACGAAGATCGTAAAGATCACGAGGCAAACCGGATTTCCCGGTCGCCGCTGGAGAGCGCTCAGCATCGGCGGAAAATAACGCAGATAAATCGACAAAAACCAACCCAAACCGCCTCGAATGCGCCATCACTCCGCAGCCCGAAATGTCGCATTTTTACAAAACCCGCATTGTTACGTCCAATACAGAGCTTTTAAAGAAGCTATGATGAATGATACCATTCGGATCCACGAATTTTATGAAACAGATAGCCACCCTCTCCCTTCTGCTGATCATTCTTCTCATCCCGTCCGTGCAGGCAGATGAAAAAGGCGCTGTTTTCTATCGGGAAAAAGTACACCCCATCCTCGAGCAAAACTGCTTCAAATGCCACGGCGGGGAAGACAAACTGAAAGGGGAATTTCGCGTCACCAGCCGGGAAGGCCTCCTCCGCGGCGGAGAATACGGCCCCGGATATGATGAAGCCGATCCCGCGAAAAGCATCTTTCTCGAGATGATCAGCTACAAAGATGCCGACTATCAGATGCCCCCAAAGGCAAAACTACCGGCTGAGCAAATCGCGATTCTGGACGAATGGGTCAAAATGGGAGCCCCTTACGATTCCGCTCTCGAAATAAAGGGCGATCCTTCCGAAGCCCATCGCGGATTCACCCTCAGCGATGATGCCCGCGAATGGTGGGCCTACCGACCACTCTCCCGCTCCGCCCCGCCGAAGCCCCGGAATACCGACTGGGGCAAAAATGAAATCGACGCCTTCATCCTCGATAAGCTGGAGAAAAACGGTCTCCAACCCAATCCCGATGCCGAACCCGCCGCCCTGATTCGCCGGGTCACTTACGATCTCACCGGACTCCCCCCCACTCCTTCTCAGGTCGACGACTTTGTCGCTAAATTCAAATCCGCACCGGAAACGGCCTACGATACTTTGCTGGAGGAGTTGCTCGCCAGCCCCCGATATGGTGAAAAATGGGCCCGGCACTGGCTTGACCTTCTCCGTTATGCGGAATCAAACGGATTTGAAAGGGACAACCCGAAGCCGGTGATTTGGAAGTTTCGCGACTATGTGATCAACGCTTTCAACTCCGACATTCCTTACGATCAATTTGTTACCGAGCAACTCGCCGGCGATGAAATTCCGAACCGAACCTGGGATTCTCTAGTCGCAACCGGTTACCACCGCCTCATGCAATGGGACGACGAACCGGCCGACCGCAAACAGCACATCTACGATGTCCTCGCTGACAATGTGCAGATCACTTCCGAAGCGTTTCTCGCGACAACTGTCGGGTGCGCCCGCTGTCACGATCACAAAGCAGACCCGATTTCCCAAAAGGACTACTATGCTTTTATGGATCTGTTTCACGGTATCACTCACTACCGAACCGAGGGAACCATTCATCACTGGTCAACTGAGGATCAGAAGCAGAAATTTGCGATAGAAAGAGAAAAAAATATAGCAGCCCTGGAGAGCGAGGTAGCATCTCTCGACAACCGAATCAGAGAATACCTGAGAGGTGAAAAGTTGATCAAGAATCAGGGCAAAGCAGCGGAACAGACTTTTGTCAGGAGCGGGCGCCTCGAATCTCCCGCCCAGTGGGAATTCACCCTGAAAAAGCCGACCCCGGATTGGAAAGAAGTCGGATTCCGCGACAAAATGTGGAACAAAGGCCCCGGAGGCTTCGGAACCGCCACCCCGAATCACGCAAAGAAAACCGCGTGGACGACCAGCGACATCTGGTTGAGGACCGGTTTCGGCCTCAAAGTTTTACCGGACACCCTGACCCTCGAACTATACCACGATGAAGATGTCGAAGTGTATATTAACGGGGTGGAAGTTTTCCGGGCAACCGGCTACACCTCGGACTACGAATACTTCCCTCTCGACCAGAAAGCGATCGACGCGCTTCAGACCGGTCGCAACGTGATCGCGATTCACTGCAAACAGACCGGGGGAGGTCAATACATCGATGCAGGCCTTCGCACCGTCGCATCCGATTCATCTAAACTGGAGGATATTATCCGGACCAACGGAAATAAGAAACTGATCACTCAGATCACTAAACATTTTGAGGGGAAAAACCTCTACCAGTCTTATCTCGATAAGAAGAAGGAAATAGAGAATTGGAAAAACCGGAAGGCAGGCGAACCTCTCAATATCGTGCAGGAACGCGGCGAAACTCCACAACCACTTCATATCCATCTCAGAGGAAGCGCTCACGCGCCCGGCGAGCAGGTTTACCCCGGTTTCCCCGCCGTCCTCGGCAAAGGCACCAACGAACCGATCCCCGCAGCCGCGACTCCTGTTTCGTGGACGGGCGGAAAGACCTCGGGCCGACGCTTGGCTCTCGCAAAATGGATCACCAGCGAAGACAATCCGCTGACATCGCGAGTGATGGCCAACCGGATCTGGCAGCACCACTTTGGCCGGGGGATCACCCCGAGCACCTCGGATTTCGGAACCCTCGGTGAAATGCCGTCACACCCCGAATTGCTCGACTGGCTCGCACTCCGGTTCCAGTCCAGCGGATGGAAGATCAAAGATATGCATCGGCTGATTTTGAAAAGCCGGAGTTACCGGATGTCGAGCGCGCCGAATTCCGGGAACTCACAAATCGACCCGGGCAATCACTACTTTTGGCGGAACAATATGCGACGCCTTACCGCTGAGGAGATTCGCGATTCGATACTTACCGTATCCGGAAAACTGGTGGAGCAAATCGGGGGAGACTGGGTTTACCCTCCCCTTCCACAGGAAGTACTCGCCACCGCATCCCGCCCCGGCAAAGGGTGGCCCGTCTCAGCTGACGAGAACAATCACTTCCGGCGCTCGATTTACATTCACGTGAAACGGAGCCTGCGACACCCCATGATGACCGATTTCGATCAGGCTGATACCGATTCACCCTGCGCAGTACGGTTTGCGACCACCGTTCCCAATCAGGCTTTGATGATGCTGAATTCCAAATTCGTGAACGATCACGCAGCGATTATGGCGGAGAGAATCCAGGGCTACGACGGCGATGAAAGAGACCTGATCGCAAGCACTTTAAAAATGGTAACCCAAACCGAACCGGATGACCGTGACGTCGACCGCTGTTTGGATCTGTATCAGCGATTCCAGAGTGACGCAGGCCTCAGTCCTGATGACGCGATGAAACGCATTGCCCTGCTGGCACTTAATTTAAATCAATTTCTCTACCTGGACTAGGAGTGGACTGCAACTATAACGATTATGAACAATAAAGGAACCTTTTGCGGAAACGTCAGGAGACGGGAATTTCTACATACTGTGGGAGGAGGATTCCCGGCAGTCGCTCTGAGTGGCCTATTGGGGAAAGACGGCTTTTTTAATCAGGCCCAGGCAGCAGAAGGCGGTCTTGAGTTCGCCAATCCGCTCGCCCAGAAACCGGCGATGTATCCGGCCAAGGCGAAGAACGTTATCTTCCTGTTTATGTATGGAGGCCCGAGTCATATTGATACATTTGACTACAAACCATCGATGTATGGAATGGACGGGAAAACCATCGATGTAAAAACCTTTGGCCGTGGCGGGAAAAAGAATCAGGGACGAATCGTCGAGCCGAAATGGAAGTTCAAACAATACGGGGAATGCGGGAAATATGTGTCAGACCTTTTTCCACACGTCGGCACCTGCGTGGACGATATCGCTTTCCTGCACTCGATGACGGCGGATTCTCCCATCCATGGCTCCGCTCTATTGATGATGAACTCAGGGAGTCTCATCAGTGGGAAACCTTCTCTGGGATCGTGGCTGAACTATGGACTGGGATCGGCCAACGATAATCTTCCCGGCTATGTTGTGATGCTGGATAAAAGCGGCGGGCCAATCTCCGGGGCGAAGAACTGGACCTCCGGTTTTATGCCCGCCAGTTATCAGGGAACGGTTTTCCGGTCCAAAGGCGACCCGATTTTGAATCTCAAACATGTCGACGGCATGCCGGCGACGGAGCAGCGGATGTTAATCGATTCGCTAAACCACCTCAATGCCGGGCACCTCAGCTCCCGCTTCGACAATTCCAACCTCGCAGCCCGCATCTCCAGCTATGAGTTGGCTTACAAAATGCAGTCAACCGCACCGGAAGCGATCGATCTGGAGTCGGAATCAGAAGATACCAAATCTCTATATGGACTGGACGATGAAAAGACCGGGGATTTTGGCCGGAAATGCCTCATGGCACGTCGGCTCGTCGAAAGAGGGGTGCGTTTTATCCAGATATACTCCGGCGGAGCCCACAATGACGATAACTGGGATGCCCACGGGGATCTCGAAAAGAATCACAATCTCCACGCGGGAGAAACGGACAAACCGATCGCCGGTCTGATCAAGGATCTGAAACGCCGGGGAATGCTGGACGACACTCTCATCGTGTGGGGCGGAGAGTTCGGCCGCCAACCGACCGCCGAATATGCAAAAGGCACCGGTCGCGACCACAACAGCTACGGATTCACGATGTGGATGGCGGGCGGCGGAGTGAAAGGGGGCGTCTCAGTCGGTCAAACTGATGAACTGGGCTCCATGGCGGTCGAGAACCGATATCACGTCAAGCACCTCCATGCGACGATTCTGGCTTTGATGGGGATGGATCCGAATCACCTCTCCTTTTTCTACGGCGGTCTCGACCAGAGGCTCGTTGGAGTTGAAGGAGCCAACCCGATCCGCGAAGTGATGGCATAGATGTGCAATTTGTATGATATCGGCCCAGGCGAGGGCAAACGAAACGAAACCACGTGGGAAAAACTCGCATTCCGGGGCCTAAAAGAGCTCCGGTCGAAGATTTTCGGCATCAGGAAAACCGATCCGGGTCTGGTTCTAACCTCCGGCACCAACATCGAGACGATGCGCTGGGGCTTTGTCCGGTCCTTCAATCCGGCGATCAACAACGCCCGTTCGGACAAACTGGAAGGCGGCATGTGGAAATCGGCCTGGGAAGAAAAGCGACGATGCATCATTCCCATGTCCACTTATTACGAGTGGTCCGGTCCGACCGGCGATAAACAGACCCACGCTTTTCAGGCATCGATCGCGGAACAATGGATCTGGGCGGCCGGTCTCTGGGAAGATTCAGCGGAACACGGCTATTGTTATTCCATGCTAACCACCGCCGGCTCGGAAAAAACGAGCCATATCCATGACCGGATGCCTGCTCTTCTTACCGGGAATCAGCTCGATGAATTTCTGGAAAGTGACAACCCCATCCATCTCATCGAGCCGTCTTCGGAGGTGAGTATCGCGAGATGCGAAAATCCCCTGAAAAATCCCAATCACGACGGCCCGGTCTTCATCTCGATGCTGCCCGGCTTCGACTAATTTTTAGCTTTCCCTCACTTTGGTTTCGACCATAGTGAGACCATGTCCAATTCACTTGATCATTGTTCAGACCTCCCATCCCGCTCATTCGAAAAAGGCGACATCGTCCTGAAAGAAGGCGGTAGAGACGGGGAAATTTTGTTTTTAAAGTCCGGTTCAGTTGAAATCAGAGTCGGAGACAGCCCGATTACCACGATCACCACAAAAGGCGCTATGCTGGGTGAAGTTGCCGTGCTCCTCAACCGCGGCCATACCGCCTCCGCAATCGCTTTGAAAGCCTGCGACTTCTACATTCTGGAAAATGCGGACAAGGAACTGGCCAATCACCCCGAGATCAGCAAAGAAATTTCGCGCGCGCTCGCGAGAAGACTGGTCCGGGCCAGTGAATCGATTGCCGAGCTGACCAAACAGGTCGAGTTCGATAATGACTTCGGAGACTTCGAAATGATGATGCTCTGGGAAGAAGAGGAGAACGATATTTAACCCGCTCCTTCGGGGCCGAAAAAAAGTGAGGCCCACCGAAAGGTGGACCCCACTAGGAACCGCTTGTTTTGCTACGTCCGACCTGCTAAGGAGGAGTCCTTGTTAAGTCGAACATCGCTTCTGTCTTCATATTCATAGACGGGCGAAATCAAAATTCATGACAATCGATTTAAAGAAAATTCAATTTCCAAGGTCAGAAATCTGAATTTCCATAATTTCCATAATTTTTGTTGAGAACTATTTTCACGAGGGTAGATTAACCAATCACTGTTCGGCCCCCCCGGATTTTGCGTGACACTAACAGACATGAAAAAAAATCCCCTTAAGTTGATATTGACCCTATCGATTCTGGTTCCCTGCTTTGGGGCGGGAAACGATCAGTTGAAGAACCGATCGGAAGAACCTCGACCTGTCAGCACAGCCAAAGCCCCGCCGTTTAAAAACCATTGGGATTCGGGCAGCTGGGAAAAGAGAAGTGCTCAGAATTTCTGGCGTGAAGCTCCCACAGCGACTCAGTCACAGATCCAATCTACGACTCCGGCCGCGCCGAGACTGAAGCCAGTGAAAAAGATCATTGTGAAGTAGAAAGGGCTTCGATTCAGGATTATCTCAATATCGATTCTTGAAATCAGCATTTTTGACAAAAATAGTCCGGAAAAACCGTCATCAAACCTCCGGACTATTTTTGTCACCTCAAGAATCGAAAAAAAATTTTACATCGGCAGAAAAAAAGGCATATTCCGCCCCTCCGAGCGAAATCGCCGTCGGTCCTTCATGTTCCCGCAAGAATAATAAAGCGGGAAGGTCAACGCTCTGTGAAGGGAAACCCGGCAACCTATCATCTACATGCCTATTAAATTAGCTCCATTCGAGATACCGGATAGACTCGTCAAAGACGAGGATACCGCAACTGAGTCGTATGCCCTGTTCACCGCTGAGCCTTTCGAGGCTGGTTACGGTCATACTATTGGAAACAGCCTTCGCCGCGTACTGTTAAGTTCGCTGGAAGGGGCTTCAATCACGTCTGTTCGCATCGCTGGTGCGCAACACGAATTCACCTCCCTTCCCGGAGTAGTCGAAGATGTGACTGAGATCATCTTGAATTTGAAGCAGGTTCGCTTCAAGCACTTCGACGACAAGGATCCTGCAACGCTTTCGATCAATGTCGATAAAGCAGGGCCGGTTACCGCAAAAGATATTCAGGCGATTTCGCAGTATGAAATCGTGAATCCCGATCAGCACATCCTGACTCTGGACCGCGACACCAAATTTAATCTGGAAATGGAAGTTCGCGTTGGACGTGGATTCCACACTTCAGAAGACAACAAGCATCCTGACATGCCAATTGGGGTCATCCCAATCGACTCGATCTTTTCACCGGTTCGCCGGGTGAAGTACGCCGTGGAAAACACACGGGTTGGTCAGCGCACCGATTACGACAAGCTTGTCCTCGAAATCTGGACCGACGGTCGGATCGAACCTCAC
Organism: Verrucomicrobiales bacterium; assembly: GCA_029213005.1. Classification (GTDB taxonomy): domain Bacteria; phylum Verrucomicrobiota; class Verrucomicrobiia; order Verrucomicrobiales; family DEV007; genus Arctic95D-9. Next base: position 41,371 of record JARGPI010000027.1, on the reverse strand, counting down.
GAAGCGCTTCTTCAAGCTTCAGCGATCCTTCGTCACCACCTCGACGTCTTTGTTAATTACGACGACGATGCCATCATGATTGATGAGCGTCCGGAAGCTCAGACTGAGGAAAACTCAGAGCTTAAGAAGTTGCTTAACATGAGCGTTAACGAAATCGAACTCTCCGTTCGTGCCGCTAACTGCTTGAACAACGCCAACATTACCTCTGTCGGTCAGCTCGCAATGAAGTCTGAAGCAGAGATGTTGAAATATCGTAACTTTGGTAAAAAATCTCTCAACGAGATCAAAGACAAGCTCCACGAGCTCGGTCTTTCACTCGGCATGGCGATCGATCCGTCATTGCTTGAGCAGCCATTCACCGCAACCTTGTTAGGTAAGGATCGTTCAGCAGAAGGTCCGGGTCTTGCCGCCCTGATTGCTCAGAACCCGGATAACTTCCGCTAATCCTGCCGTCCATTTAACCTTTAAAATAGATAACAGCACATGAGACACCGTAGTAAAACCGTCAAGCTCCAGCGGGACAAAGCCCATCGTGACGCTCTGCTTCGCAATCTGGCTTCCAGCCTGATCGAGCACCGTAGAATCACCACCACCCTTGCAAAAGCGAAAGCTCTTCGCCCATTTGCAGAGAAACTGGTTACTCTTGGAAAGACGAATACACTGCACAGTCGCAGACGTGCTTTGTCGATCCTCGGAAGTAATCAACTCGCCCAGCGCAGCGTAAAAGTTCTTTTCGAAGAAATCGCTCCTGCCAGTGAGGAAAGAAAAGGTGGTTACTGCCGGATCATTAAACTGGGTCAGCGGAATTCAGATTCCGCTCCTATGGCAATGATCGAGTGGGTAGACGCCGGAGTCAAAGCCGGTAGTGAAGAAGACGCCGATTAATTTCGACGTTATTTAATACCCAAACTATTTTAAGACGCCTCTTTCTTCGGAAAGGGGCGTTTTTATTTTAATATTTCCGATATATAATTATAATATTTTTTGTAAAAACAATAATAAAGAGTTATCTTTCTATTGATGACTCCAAATAATGACACCAACCGGTCAAACGGTTTTTCCCTGGTGGAATCGATATCCGTGGTCGCAATTCTTGCGATCCTCGCCCTGATTGCGATTCCCCTCGCTGGAAAGATACGACCCACCACCCACCAAACCAAAACTCAGTCCAGTGTATCGCAGCTCAATACCGCGATCGATTTGTACCTGAGCAACGGGGGCGACCTCGACACCGCAAACACACCCAATCAGGTTCTGGCGCGGCTGAAAACGCGGATGAATAGCGCGTCCGGCTCCACCTTTGTGGGTTTCACCGGATCCGCTATCGACCAGCGCCTGAAAGCTGTCACCGTAGGTTCCGACGCTGAAGGGGTCCGTGCCGTCTATAACAAAACGAGGAAGAAGTTCGAAGTCACCTCTGAGGCGGTGGAAGGATTCCGCTTTGAACTCGACGAAAATTACGAAGGGAATGGGATCGGTGAAGTGGAAACCAGGAACAGCGGACTGTTTGAATACTCCAATAACAGTACCTGGGTCTGGGACTACACCGACGCGACCAAAGCAGATCCCCTCGAGCTGACGGCAGTCACTCAGACACCGGTAGTCAACGAGATTCCCGTGGCACTATATGATCCGGAGACACCCGTAGGCCCGGAGACGCCGGAATTAAAAAAACTGCTCCCGCCAGTCTTCTCATTACCTCCCGGCGATTTCGAACTGGGAAACTTTCCAATGTCGCTGGAAATTATCAATCCTAACGAAGCCGGAAAAATTGTTTACGGACTCGTCAACGAAGGGAGCTGGGGCTGGAACGAATACTCCGGCCCGATTGTGATTTCACCGGGCACTCAGGTGGTTGCCTATATAGAATCGTGGCGTCCCCAACAATACCACAACAGTTCCACCACCCAGGCGTTGTATGACTGGAATGCGAAACTGCGCAGCCCGTGGTTCAATGTTTCCGAAAATGCCATCAGCGAAGAAGACGGCGTGGCATCGATCGAAATTAAGCACGATAACAATGTCGATTACTTCATGGAGAGCGGTTTGATGGTCCCTGAAGATTCTTTCATTGTTCAATACCGCATCGCTCCGCTGAACGGGGGGCCCGGCAGCGAAACCGGCTGGCTTACCTATTCCATGCCTTTTGATGTCGCAGCGGCAAACTACAGCGCGGGATTTACCGTTTACGCCAAAGTTTCCTCTAAATTTCCCGGGATCAGTGAAAGCTGGGTTAATGACACGTCCGTTTCAACGTTTGATCCGGACAACCCTCCCGGCTCGGAACTCGAGTACACAACTAATTACCTCAATCTGAGCGACGGCGACTCCTTCAACATTAGAGATTACGTTCGAGTCAAAAGCGATCCGACAGAAGCTGTTGACTGGGACAAAGCATTTTTCACCTATACGGAAGCCGGAGCCAATAATCCGCCAAATCCAGCAGACTGGCATCTCAGCGCATTTAACTCCGGCAACACCGTTACGGTAACCGAAGCGGATCGCGCATCTTTTACCGGCAACAGCGGTGATGGTATCTACAAGGTTTACCTTGCCCGGAACGGTGTTCCAACCTTTGATGACGTCCTTACGATTAGAATCTCCGAGAGAGCCCCGGCACCGGGCCTGTCTCCGCCGATTTTCGATCCCAAGGGTGGCTACTTCCATTCCAGCAACTTCCCTCTGGAAGTAACCCTTACCGATCCCAATCCTCCCGGTCGTGGAAAAATCGTCTACACCATTAATGGTGAATCCAATGATTACACCGGCCCGATCACAGTAGAAGCTGACACGAAGGTTTATGCCTACATTGAGTCACTGGATACCTCGAAGTATAGCAACAGCAGCACCGCCTCGGAACATTACCGGCTCAGTGTCGAACCTAACGGACCTTGGGTTTGGGCGTCGAAGTCAGAAATTGAAGCATCCACAGGCAGCACCACGGTTTATATCGGTTTTACCAACCAGTCCCATCTCAGCTACGAGATCCAGTATCAGTTGAGACCACTCGTACCTGGTGAAGGAGCTGAAACAGCCTGGACCCCTTACCACGGTGGATTCAGCGTTGGAGCGCCTCAGTTTCCGAAAGGTTTCGAAATTGCGTCAAAAATTGTTCCTTCCGACAGCGCCTACTCCGAAATTTTCGGCGAAGTGGAAACGGTTACAACCTATGTCCAACTGCAGGCACCTACGATCAATTCGAACGTTGACTCGATCAATGCAAAAAATCCGGAGGCTCTCATCACTCTGGAAAATCCCAACCCTTCAGGGACTTCCGAAATGGCCTACCGAACCCAGTCATTGGACGGCAGTCAGACAAGTGCCTGGTCGACCTACAGCAATCCGTTTATCGTGAAAGGAAGCGACTTCCCCGAAGGAGTTAAAATCATCGCCAAAGCCACACCTCTTGACCCGGTTTACCGCGAGAGCTCGGAATCGGTAAAAGCAATTTCGGGGAAATTCTTTGATATCGATATTACCTGGAAAACGATATTCATCCTCGACAGTTCAGGGTCGATGGTAACTAACGATCGGCTTGCCAGACTTCAAAGTCAGGTTGTAGCGGTAATTAGCGAATTTGGAGAGGACGACAGTTTCGCTATTATTGATTACGACGATTCCGCGGCTGTGATTTCAGATTGGGGTCCGGGCACGGAATCCAGAATTCAGTCAGCTATAGCATCGCTATCCTCGATGGAGGCAGGTGGAGCGACAAACTACCATGCCGCTCTTGAAGCCGCGCTGTCTCTCGCCGCAGACGATGCCACCCAGGTCATTTTCCTGAGTGACGGCCTTCCTTTTGCCCCGGAAGCATCCAATCCGGAAAACACCGACGGTATTGTCGAACTGGTTGAGGACCTGATCAGCAGCGGTGTCGAACGGCTGGACACAATCGGCTTCGGGCTTGATTCGCAAATCCTGAAAGATATGGCTTCAGCCGGTGGCGGTGAATCCGTCGTCATATCCGACTAGGTCATTTGGAAAAAATTTGCATCCATTATTTTTCTAAGAGCACATCGATGAAATCACCAAAAACTATATCTAAACACAAAGCAGGCTTCTCTATGGTAGAAGTTATGATCGCTGTTTCGGTGGTCGCCATTCTGGCCCTGATCGCCGTTGCAACGATCACAAAAGTAAAACCCGCCGCCGAGATGTCGAAACTACGGTCCGACATCCAAAACCTGAATACTGCGATCAAAATCTACAAACACAGCGGAGGCGATTTGACCAAAGTGTCGACTCCCGCCGAAGTGATTGCGAAGTTGAAAACAGTTCGACAAAAATCTACCGCGCAATCCTATGTTGGCTACACCGGTTCCATGTTGGACCCCAGACTGTCGATTCTGGAAGTTGGACCTACCTACAAAGGGCCACGGGCGATTTACGACAATGCGACGAATCGCTTTTCTCTTACCTCCGAACCGGTCGTCGGGTTTAAAATCCAGCTTCTTGATCTCGATGACAAAGGCATCGACGTGATTGAAGAAACCAGGGCAAAATCGGCGCTCGAATACTCTCACACCAGCTCCTGGGTTTGGGACTATGAAGACGTGGCACCGCCGGCCAGACTGGATCCCACTCTGGTTACCAAGGTTAATGTAGCCACTCCGACAAACGAAACCCCAACCGGGGTCGGAGCTCCTACCGGACCGTCGGCGCCGGTTCTCGCCAAACTACTTCCACCGACCTTTTCGATACCTACGGATAACTATCCTCTGGAAAACTTTCCGATGCAGGTATCGATCAACAACCCGAACGGAAGCAGTTCCGGTAAGATCATCTATGGCATCATCAATACCGATGCATGGGAGTGGCTCGACTACACCGGCCCGATCGCGGTCAATCCCGGAGATAAAGTGCTCGCTTTTGTGGAGTCACTTAAGCCTACAGAATTCCATCACAGTGATCCCGTCGACGAGCACTACGATTGGACCGCAGTTCTTTCCGAGCCGACCATCTCCGTATCCAATGACGAGATCGATGCCCGGACCGGTTCTACCACGGTCACGATTACTCATAACAATCATCCGACCTATCTCGACTACAACGGGAAACAGCTTTCGGTCTCTCCGAACTCCTTCTCGGTGCAATACAAACTTATCCCACTGGTCACTGGCGAAGGCACGGAAACCGGATGGTTGAACTACGAGGCACCTTTCGACATTGGCGGCCCCCAGTTTCCGCACGGATTCGAAGTCGTCTCCAGAGTGGTTTCAAGCAGTCCCAATTTCGTGAACAGCAGTGAAGTCTCAAAAGACGTCAACGCATTCTATAAACTGGATGCACCGACGATTCATTCCACCCTCGATACCCTCACCTCTGCGAGCGAATCAGCGGTGATCACTTTGACTAACCCGAATCCAACCGGGTCTTCCTCTATCGTATATCAGGTTCTTGATGACGTAGGAAACTCCGCTTCCGGATGGATCGACTATAGTTCGCCCTTCACGGTTACCGGCGGTCAGTATCCAAAAGGATTCTCGATCTTCGCCAAAGTCGTTCCGGAGGACAGTTACTACAGAGAAAGTGGAACCGCGAAAAAATCAATCGCCGTTCATTTCTTTGGACTCGAAGTCACAGGCAAGACCATTTTCATTCTTGATTCGTCAGGCTCAATGGTTACAAACAATCGAATCGACCGCCTCAAAAGCGCGGCCATCACCGTTCTTGAGGTGTTTGGAACCAGCGATGATTTCGCTATTATCGACTACGACTCGACTCCGAAGGTGATCAGCGACTGGGGTCCCGGAACCTCTGCCCGCAAGGATGCAGCAAAAAATGCCATTAACAACATGGTAGCAGGCGGAGGCACGATGTATGGTGCCGCTCTGCAAGCCGCCATCACTCTAAATGCGGTGGGTGCCGACCAGATCATATTCCTCAGTGACGGTTACCCAAGTGATAGTAATCACGCTCCTATTTTCAGTGCAATCGACGTCCTCGTCCAGGGAGGTATCAAACAGTTTGATACGATCTCGCTCGGAACCGATCAAGCCATCCTGAAAAACATGTCTGAAAAAGGCAAGGGTAAAAATGTTAAAGTTAAAGACTAATCCTTCAATTCAAAAACGATCCAATTTGATGAAAACTTATTCCATATTAACAACAACAGCTTCGGCCTGTGCGGCCCTGTTAATCACATCCTGTAGTAAAGAAGACCCCGGGCAACCCACTATTCCCGATGCCCCGGTCGCAGGTTACTCCGGGGAAAAAGCGGTCGAAGTCCGCGAAGAAACGGTCATCGAACTGCTGGCCATCAAGGACGGCGTAAAGGAAACGATTGAAGAACATCGCAAAGCAAAATCTCTTGATACCTTTGTCAGCGCTCTCGAAAGCTTCCGCCCGCGTCTTGAGTATGTTCACATGCAAACCAAAATGCTTCCGAAGCAAGAACAAATGGTGGTTCACGGCAACCTCGCTGTAGCCACTAACCAATTGGAAAAGGAATTACTTTCCATGCTGGCCAAAGCTCCGGGCAATGACAGCCTGGCGATGGAAATTGCCAGCATCAGAGAGAATCTCTCTCCAATCCCGCTCGGTTCAGTACTACGTAAATTCTGAGTTGTTACCCGCAGAACTGAACCGAAAAGGCCATCAGGATTTTTTCCTGATGGCCTTTTTTGGATCTATTTAACAAAAAGACTCAATATCATAATAAAGGTGAAGCTCACCAATGATATAGCGATGGAGATCACCGACCAGGTTTTCAAGGTCTGCTTTTCGGTCATTCCCATATACCGCGAAATCATCCAGAAACCGGAATCATTCACATGAGAGAAACCGGTCGCGCCCGCCGCGATCGCCACGGTAATGAGCGCGAGAACGGGCTGAGAAAGGTCCTCCGTAAACCCCGCCATCAGTCCCGCAGCAGTCAGCATCGCCACCGTTGCGGATCCCTGGGCAATTCGCACCAGAGTGGCAAAGACATAGGCCAGCGCCACCACGGGAATTCCGCTGTTCCCGAACACATCGGCGAGGGCGTCGGCAATACCGGTGGAAATAAGCACACCCTTAAACACACCACCCGCTCCGGTGATTAAAATAATGATCCCGGCCGGACCGAGCGCCTTGGTGCACAGTTCCAGAATTTCATCTTTCGTGCCGCCCCGCTTGGTTCCCAGAAACCAAATAGCAAGCAAAGTCGAGCCTAACAAAGCAATCACAGGGTGCCCGATAAAGTGGATAATCTGAATCAGCGGCGAACTTGAGGTCAATGCTGACGCGAGCGCGGTTTTACGGGCACTGTTCGACAAGGAGGGATCGAGCCCTCCCGCTACGATCTGCTCGACGATCGTGGAGGCAAGGATCATTCCAATCGGCAAAGCGATCAGCCCGAGAATTAAAGAGACCGGAGGCAATTGCCCGTCCTCGACTTCAGCCTCGACCACGTGATCCGGCAGTGGCACATCGACTAACTTCGCTACTTTCGAGCACAACCACGGACCGCAAATCAACGCCGTGGGAAGCCCTACCAATATCCCGAAGCCGATCACCCACCCCAGATTCACTCCAAGAATGTAGCCAACGGCAACCGGTCCCGGAGTCGGAGGCACAAAGGCATGAGTGACCGCCATCCCCGCCACTAAGGGCAGTCCAAAGATCAGAAGCGGCTTTTTGGTATCCCGTGCCAGAGCGTAAAGCAGCGGCGCCAGAATCACGAGGGCGACATCCAGAAACACCGGAATCGAGATGATAAAGCCGGTAAGCAGCATCGCCCAGGGCGCTTTTTTCACCCCGAACAGCTTCAACGTTGATCTGGCAAGCGATTGCGTTCCCCCGGAATGCTCCAGGAGCGCCCCGAAAATCGCCCCGACCCCGATAATGGTCGCGATAAAACCGAGCGCACTGCCCATACCGTTCACCACCGTCCCGCCAATCTGAGTCAGACTGATCGCATAGGGATTTTTCAGACTGCCCGCTTTTGACAATGCCGGTGTTCCTGCAGCTCCGCCTTCAAAAATCAGCGTATTGGCATCCGGCGCGCCTATAACCTTGCGATTCCCGTTGTAGACTCCCGGTTCGATGCCCGAAACCGCGACTGTAGAGCCCACCGCTCTACCATGACCCGGAACCGTCAGAACGATATTTCCATTTTCAACCGAGGCGCCGGTCACCGCGACAGGCTCAGCCTTTCCGTTCACAAAAACCGCCCCCAGCGCAACCGCGATCGAAGCCACCAGCAGCGCAATAAAGGCCTGCCATTTGAACTTCAGAATCATCAGCAACAAGAGAACAATGCCGAAAAAGAGCAGCGCAATCAGGGACGCCACAGGCAAAGGCGTCTGGGCAAAAATTGGATCAAAGGTGGTGAATGAAGGCATTTAGCTTTTTGTTTTCGTTTATAGGACAACCGGTTGAAACTGACAAATCAACGGGACCGTGTAAACCAGAAAAAAAGCGCGATTGTACAGGGTACAGTCCCGGATTGTACAGGGTACACTCCCCTTTCAGCGGGCTTTTGGAGCGCAAAACCAAGATTACGGCTTTGTTTTAACTCCAAAATCTGAAATAATGATAACTATGAATCACGAATTTCTCCTCATTCTGGCGAATTCGGATGGCCCGAACCCAATCTTCATGCTCGCGGCACTTATTTGCTATCTGTTGTTCGCCATCGTCGGCCTCTTGATCGGATGGATCATATGGAAAGGATTTAACGATGAATCATCCCGGCTTCAGGATGAGAACCGGAGACTCGCCCGAATTCTCAACACCAGAGAGACCGCCTGCCTTAAGTATGAAGAAAAAGCCGCCCGACTCTCCCGGAAAGGCTAACCACCCAATCAATTCTCCACCATGATCCTCTCTTCCATTTCCACCCCGTCAATCTTAATCGGGATAGCCTCCATTGCTGCCCAGACCACCCCTGAGAGCAGTACTACCTATATAAAGGAATTCCTCTATTACAGCCCCCCGTGGCTATTTCTTCTCATCGGGCTTTGGATCGCCTGTCTACTTTGGCGAAACCAATCGCTCAGTAGCATCCGCCAATCACGGACCAAACAAATCTCACTATCAAAACGCCTCACCGCCGTCACTGACCGACAGGCCACATTGCTCGAAGAACTGTCCCGAACCTTTGCTACCGAAAAGCAAAGATGGGCACTACAGGTTTCCAACCGGGACCAACTCCTCAAGGACCTGAAAATCCGGATCTCCCGATTCGACAAAACCGAAGCGAACTACAAAAAAAACTTGGCTCAACAAACGGCGGAAATCACCGGCCTGAAAAGTGACATCGCTCACAGTATCAACGAAAAAGAAACGCTCGAAAACGAGCTGCAAGGCAGGGACTACGAGATCGAAGCTCTCAAAAACGACCTGTCGCCCCACGGACGGATGGCGAAAAAGATCGTGGAACTGGAGGAAGCTTTGAACCGGCGGGATCAACAAATCGGCGACCTCACTTTCGATCATAAAACCGCTATCGAAGCTCACTATGAAAAAGACCACGAACGGGATGCCAATCTCGCTGATCTGAAGCAACAGCTCGAGTCAATAAACCGCGAACACGACCGGGTCTGCGTTGAGCATCATGCACTCACAGAAAAGGCCCGGGAGATCGACGAACTCTATAACAAACTCGACTTATTGAATCAACAAACCAGCGACGATGAAACCTATCGGGTCGAGCTCGAGACCCGGATCAATGTTCTCGAACTCGAGCTGGAGGAAAAAGAAAACGCGCTCTATGCCTTTAAGATCGAATTGGCCGAAAAAGACGGAGTCTCGGAACGTTCTCTGGAATTGGAAAACCTGCTTTCCCATCGCAATACCGAAGTCAATCAACTACACCATGATAGAGAAACGATAAGAACCGAACTGGAACGCCGGATCTCTGAAGGAGAGAGTAAAATCAGCGAACTGACTCACCTTTCTGAACAGCAGGGCAACGAAATTTCCTATCTCAAGTCGGAACTCCAGGTTCGCGAAGGCTACGGCTCAAAGCTGGACGAACTGGAGGAAACCCTCGGGGACCGGGACCGCGACCTCGATTATCACAAGCGTCATCAGATCGAACTGGAAAACCGGATTAACGATCTGGAGATGGAAACGTCGGAAAAAACCGCCAAAATACAGATTCTGGAATCGGATTTAACCGACAAACAGGGTGCCCGGCAGTTACTCGATGAGGTCGATGTCATTCTCGAAAAGCGGGATGAAGAGGTCAATCACCTCCGCAGCGAGAGAGAAAGCCTCCGTGAATCGCTGGAGAGCCGCATCAGCGAACTTGAGGAGACCATCGCCGCGCGGGATTCCGAAATCACCCAATTCACCGGAAACGCGAGCCAAAGCGAAACCGAGCTCGTCAATCTCCGTCGCGAAGTCAAAAAGCTGGCCGCCACCGAAAGCCGCATTTCCGAATTGGAGGAACAGCTTTTCAACCGGGAGCGGGAATTGGAGCGGGAAAGGACCGATCGATTCTCTCTCGAAAACCGGATCAATGAACTGGAAAGTGATCTCAATGACAAAAACCACGCCATCGAGACGCTGGAAACCGATTTGAAAGAGAATCAGGGTGCCCGCCTCACGCTCAGCGAAATCGGTGGAGCTCTGGAGGATCGCGATTCAAAACTGAATGTTTTGCGCGACGAAAGAGAAGCCATCAAAGGGGAAATGGGCCAGAGGATCCAGGAACTCGAATGGTTGCTCGGCGAACGCGACGGCGAACTGAACCAACTTCGCAGCGAGGCCCCGGACAAACGGATCTCCGAGCTGGAATGGTACCTGGGAGAGCGCGACGGCGAGCTGAAGGAACTCCGGCCCGAAAAGGAGAAACGGATCGCGGCGGAACTTCGCATCGAGGAACTCGAACAAAGGCTGCACTCCCTGGAAAGGGACCGGGAGGCTCAAATCGAGGAACTCGAACAGAAACTGATCGAGCGAGTCGACGAACTGGAAACGCTGCGCCCCGTCTTCAAACAGCTGGAGGAACGGGAAACAGAAATTGCAGCGCTCAAAGCGAACTCGAACCCTTTCCACGATGACAAAATCGTGGAGGATGCGGCGCTCGGATTTATCTATACCGGGAAGCCCGACAAAATCGATGACCTCAAGCGAATCAATGGAATTGCGGAAGTCCTCGAAAAGAAACTTCACGAGCATGGAGTCTACCGGTTCCGGCAAATCGCAGCGTGGAACCTCGAACAAATCAAAGAATTCGGCAGAAGACTCACCTTCAAAGACCGGATCGAGCGGGATCAATGGGTCGCCCAGGCGATCGATCTCCACCTCAAAGATTACGGCGAACACCTCAGCCCTCGAATCGATCTCGATACTCACCGCTCCCAGTCGAATGGGAACACCCCGGGACACGCCGGTGGTGATGCGACCGTGCAGATCGACCGCCTCCTGGGTCCCATCTTCACTCATCGTCCCCGGGAAGTTGACGAGCTGGGCGGGATAGAGAGCCTAACCGAACACTTTGTCGAGAGACTCCACCACCTCGGGATCTATCGTTTCAAACAAATCGCTCTGTGGAATGATCGCCAAATCGAACATTTCCGCCGAATCCTAAGCGTCAACGGAAACGGTCATGTCCCGGTCGATCAATGGGTGGCAGAGGCAAAAAGACTCCACCAGGAAAAATACAACGAAACGATTGAGCCTTCGAACTCCTGAGAAGAAGGCTATTTCGGCATGATCGTGATCCGCTTCAAACGGGCGGAATCACCCGGGCTCCAGGTCTTGACCTGGTCATGATTTTTGAAGTGATTGTGGATGATCCGGCGATGATAGGAATTCATCGGCTCAAGTTTCGCGGACTCGCGGGTATTGATCACTTTTGCAGCGACATGTTCCGCCTCCTCGATCATTCGCTCTTCGAACGAAGCCCGGTAAAAATCGATATCGACTCGAAATTTGGGAGCGTCAGGCACCCGGTCCTGAACGATACGGTTCGCCAGATACTGAAGTTCTTCGAGACGATCTCCATGATGACCGATCAGCAGGTTCGGCTCCCCGGAATTGACGTTAATGGTTCGGTTCTCCCGATCTATTTCCACAGTTGTAACAAACCCCAGGTAACCGAGCATGTTATCGATAACTTCCTGAGCACAGTCCAGATAATCCATAGCAGTTGAATTCTATTTAATGAGAAATTCGATGGTCTTGCCAGCTTATCAACGCTTTTTTTGACCTCAGCAATTTCGCCGCTGCCTAAAAAAACACTTTGATCTTCGTATTAGGATCACGAAGCTTGGAATGGAGCGTTTTGAATTTCACCAAACTTATATTTCTTATCCTGCCGGTCTTTTGCCTGTCAACTCTACAGGCAATTGAGGGACCACTGTCTTCGTTTTCCAAACTGTCTCCGGCAGCCCTTCAGAAGGCTTTTGAATCGGACAAATCACTGATCAATCAGGTCTACGAAGAGGGTAATATCGCCTTTGAAAAAGGAAATTTTTCCGATGCCATCCAGCTGTATCAACTGCTCGTCGCCGGTGGTCAGTCCTCCGATTCCCTCTATCTGAATCTCGGGACCGCCTATTTCCGAAATGGCTCCCCGGGGACTGCAGCCCTCTGGTTCCGGCGAGCCTCGCTCCTCACCCCGGAAATGCCGGAAGTCCGACAAAATTTCGAATTTCTCCGTCGCCAACAGGGACTTCTCGAGTTCAGCGCCGCCGAATGGCAGCAAATGCTTCTCAGAATCTCCCCCGTCAGCCTACAATGGGCTTTCTGGTTGTCTCTATGGGGAGCGCTTTTCTCACTGCTGTGGCTTTTCCTCGGGAAACGCCGGACGTTTAAACCACTCTACTGGGTGACCTTATTCTTCGGAGGCGTCTTTTCGATCGGGTTCTTCTGGCTGGCTTCCTATCGGGAAAATCAGCTGGCGCCCCGGAACTTCGCAACTGTGATCGTGGGAGAAACGTCAGCCCTGGTTTCCCCCGCTCCCGACTCGGATCCCATAATCGGACTTCCGGAAGGCTCCGAAATTCGCATTCTGGAAGACACCGGACCGTGGATCTACGCTTCGATACCCGGCGATCTGGTCGGCTGGGTTCACCATACCTCAATCGAGAAAAACTGGCCGATCCTCGTCGAGAAGCCCAATTTTCTTCCGCCTTCCAATCTGTAGGCAATCAATCCCGGTTAAGGAGTTTTTTAATAAACTCTCCTTACTTTCTTAGATATACTGACTAATATTTTAAACAATTAGTATTATTCCTAGAACTTATGACCGTTTAGCTTACTTTACTTTTCTTTCCGAAAAGTGCGATGAGCTCAAAAAACTCGGTAATATTTTCCAATCTCCCCGAGAATAAAGCGAGACTCATAGCCTGGGTAATCGTTGGTATATCTTTCTACCTACTGCCTCTGGTCTTCTTTACCTTGAAAGACCTCCGGGTATCCAGCGGTTCCGTCAGCCCCTGGTTGCCGGAAGGAACGGAAGAACGCCAAATCTTTAACGACTTTGCGAACCGTTTCAAAAACCACGATTCCATTCACGTCAGCTGGGAGGGAGCTGACAAAGAAGACCCGCTTTTCCGCACCTTAACCGAAAAGATTATCAAGGCGGACCGGATGCGGGCCTTCCAGACCGGAGAGAGCCCTCTGGTCGGCAGTATCGTCAGCCTCGGGACATTTATCGAATCCTTCGGGGAAACCTACTCGTCCGACCCAGCCTTCCGGAAGGAAGCCACCGCCGCCATGACCGGCTACCTAACTTCAAGAGAAGGCGCTACCGGAGTCCTCATTATCGAGTGCACCAAATTCGGCGCTAACAACCGGGTGATTATATTCGATATGGTCGATCGCATCGTCCGCGAAACGATACCTCCTCAAGTCGAGCCGAGGTATGCCGGCCCCTGCTTTCTGTCGATCTGCGCGAATGAAGAAACCCGCAAGGTTCTCAAGGTCATCACCCCGATATCATCGCTGATTTCTCTACTGATTGCCTGGTTCTTTCTCAGAAGTCCGCTACTCGCCATAGCCGCCTTCAGTGTCAGTGGGCTCGCCGCAGCACTCTCTATCGCAGCGATTCATTTTGGAGGTAGCACCATGGGAAATATGCTGTCTATGGTTCCCAGCCTGGCGCAGCTCCTCGCCATGTCGAACGTGATCCATCTCGTCAATTACTACATGGAGTCGCTCCACAAACATGGCGACAAAAACCGGGCATGGCGGGATGCCATTTCCAATGGATGGCTCCCTACCGTGGCAGCCTCACTAACCACCGTCATCGGGTTTACCGCGTTACTGACCAGTAACATCGAAGTGGTGCGAAAATTTTCAGTCTTCGGAACCTGCGCCGTATTGATTTCAATGGTCATCGTCCTGACGTCGACCACTGCGATACTCATTCTGCTGAAACCGAATGCAAAACCGCGTCTTCAACTACAGAAAACGTTCGTGAACTGGTTGCTCCATTTGACCACCCGGAGGAAATGGCCAGTTACCACAGCTCTGCTTTCCTTATTTCTGTTTTCCGGTTTCGGATTAAATCGGCTCCATTCCGACATTCGAATGGGCTCATTTTTTGCGGAGGAGTCCCGCTACCAAATCAATAAACAATGGTTTGAGTCAAAAATGGGGTCCGTGATGGGATCCGAATTGCTGATGACCTTTCACGGCGCGGTTGATCTGGAAACTCAGTTTCAAATTATTGGGAAAACCGCCGACAAAGTTCGCGCTCTCAATCCGGAATATTCGGTATTCTCTCCGTCAATTTTCTATCATCTACTGCGCAACGAATCGGTCGATGAAGTCTGGAAAAAAGCGGAGAAAAGCGGACTAGGCATCTACGAAGACGGAAGGTACCAATGGAGAATAGCGGTACGGCACCCTCTCGAGCCGGACCCTAGTGAATCAGTTTTTCAAGCGCAGATCCATCAGTTGATCGCAGAAACCGCACTGGACTCTGAGATTCGGGAACGCCATCAACCCGATATCTACTTAACCGGAGTGTTTCAGCTCTTTTCCAACTCGCAGGATGGACTGGTCAATCAACTATTGCGTTCCTTTCTCTGCGCCTTTCTTGTGATCACCCCGATCATCATGATCTTGATGAGAAGCATCTCTCTCGGCCTGATTGCAATGATAGGTAATCTGTTCCCTCTTGTCGTCTTTTTTGGCATTCTCGGGTGGATTGATTTCCGGATCGACATTGCCACCATGATGATTGCCGCAGTGGCATTTGGTATCGCGGTCGATGATACAGTCCACTTCCTTACCTGGCTATCGAGAGGGCTCCGCAAATACGAATACCTGGAAAATGCCGTTCGCTATGCGTTTGAAAATTGCGCGGTCGCGATCCTCCAGACCACTCTGATTATCAGCCTCGGCATGATGGCCTTCTTTCTCAGCGACTTTGAACCATCGATGCGTTTTGCTGTCTTTTCAGGTGTGGTCCTCGTCGTCGCTCTGGTCGGCGATCTAATCCTGCTGCCCGCAATAATTCAGGGAATCTTTCGAAAAGGCTTTCAAAAGAAGAAACCGATTCCCGACTACGACTTTCGAGACGATCAACCCCGGCGCTACGAGAAAAAAGAAGCGCCCGTCTCCTAACGCCGACCAAGCAAACGGTGATTACCGGGACGCGGCTCCGAACTCCTCTTCTTTTCCCGGGGATAAAACAGGACGCCGTGTTTTTCGAGTTTATTTGCAAAAGACTTGATGTCGTGGTCGAGACACTCATCTTCCGCTAAAGTTTTCAATAGACCGTTTCCATCTCTGATTGAAGAAACAATTGGATCCAGATCATATAGAAAAGAGCGAAACTCATTCACGGCGAGATGAAAATCCTCTGAGGTCTCCGTGTTCCGATCCGCCAGATCATAGATTTTTTGAAATGAACGGTCGCCGGTCTTCGCCATGGTATCAAATTCCGCCATGGTGCGATCAAACTTAGTAATCGAGGAATCGACACGCTTCATCCCCTCCCCGGTTGTCAGCAACAGTGCATCGAGCCTATCGATGGTATGACTCATTTTCAGGTTGGTTTGCTCGAAGGACTCCATACTTCGATTGATAGAGGAAAGCGATCGCGGAGCCGGCACTCCCGCCTCCCCTTTATTCTCCAATAAGGTAATCAAGCGTTCCAGCGTCGTTGAAGTGGAGTTCAGTGATTCCATCGAGTTCTGGAACTTTTCCAAGGAGTCATTCAACCCTTTTTGTTTCAACTCCTCCCGGTCCAAACGGAAACCGTTCAGGTAATCGTCAGCCTGGACAAAACGGGCCGGAGCTTCTTTAGGCAACGTCATTCTTACGAAGCTCGATCCGTCGTGCTCACGCCGGTCGATCAACACCATCACACCCTCGGGGATTTGAACTCCGCTTTCGATTTCCAGAGGAACTAACAGAGCTGTGTAGTCATTTTTGAACCGGGGCCGATCCGACACTTCCCCAATTTTCAATCCACCCATCTCCACCGGGGCCCCTTTTTCAAGCCCCCCAACCTCATTCACATGAATCGTTATCGGGTAGGTTTTCGTTAGACCGTCACGAATCATCCACGCGGCAGTGAATATGGATACCAGTATCCCCATCACCACAAACACGCCAACTATGATCTCCCAGATTCGTTTGGTTTGTTTCATCCCCTTTTTGTAGTCAATAGAAACACATATAGTTATATATCAAGTTGTATTTATAGTATTTATACACAAATCGAATCAGGAAACCAAAAACTACAGCTGAACGCAACTCCGCACCCCACGATATAGATCAACCGGGAAGACACAAAAAAGGCACCACTCTCGTGGCGCCTCTTTTTGAATTCGTGACTTCGATTCAAATACCGAAGATTACTGAACGGTAGTGGTGATCGTGTCAGATCCTCCGATCCAGGTTGATCTGAGATCTCCGTTCCGGACAAAGAACAACTGAATGGAGTCGGACTGAGCCAGCTTTCTTCTCATTCTGGAAAGATTGGAATAGCTGTTTAACATCACGCCTTCAGCTTCGATCAGAATATCACCATAGCGCAACCCGGCGTTGTCAGCGGGAGACCCATTCTCTATCTTTTTGATTTTGAAACCTTTGTTAGTCGAACAGGCCGTTGTGATATAGCTACTCTTCGCAGTGGTTTCGATAATCATATCGCGGGGAACTGAAGTGATGTAACCACCCACTCCGAGGTAAGCTTCTTCAGCCATCGAAGTGGCCGTGCTGAGAAGTGCAGTTGCGGTAAGAGTGACGAGACAGATTAACTTAGCGATTTTGTTTTTCATGAGTTTGGCTTTCTGGTGTGTGTTATAAATTAGAGGGCATTTTGTAATGAATGACTCCCTGCATGTTCGTTATACGAAGTCACAATTTTCTTATGCACAAAAAGGCTAAGAAAATAATCAATCGCTCGTATCGCACCCGACTCGGGTTCAGTGACGCGACCTTATAGCCACACCGAGAAACGCCAGAATTACACCGGGCACTACCGCCAAAGCGGCCTCCGCCCCACTGACATGGGCGATGCCCACAGGAATAAGCAGGAGCGACACCACCACGGTTCCGATTCCCACAATGAGAAGAAAATTCCCGACATGTCGCAGGGTTAAACTCAATCGAACTTTGGCCAGACAGATCATCCCGCCGAGGAAAATCAAAATTCCGGCAATGATGAGGAAGGGATTTGCGATATGGAAGCTGAGTACCATCCCCAATAAGGCCCACTTGAAGATGTGATTTAATTTCGACACCCACGCCGGATCTTCCCGATCAGTTTCGGTTGGCAGCCGGCGCCACCGGAGGCCCCAGATTCCGATAAAAAACAGCGGCAGTCCGCAGAGAATACCCAGCCCGAACAGCTCAAAACTTTCCTGAGAGACGATCGGCAATCGTTCCCGGAAGAAAATCGGCGATGTCGTGTAGAGCGCGATGGGTATCGCCAGAGAGGTTGCGAGTATTCCCGTGAAAAACATTCGGGTCTCCCGGCGAATCAAAAACCGGCCCAGAGCCAGAGCTATGATCTCCCCTGCCTTCGCGATCAGATACACATCATCCCGCACCGTCGCCCAGACGATCCCGACAAACAGCCCCCAGACTAAAAAGCCGACATTAATCAGCGGATGATTCCAGATCGCCTTCAATCTTTCAAAACCCGAAACCGATTCCTTTTCCATATCAAAATCTTTCGCAAAATCCGGCTGTCGTCCACCGTAGTTATTCGATTGTACCCTGTACCGTCCAAAAGTGTACAGGGTACAATTTTTCCCACCCCGATTCCCTGCAGATCAACGCCATCCGTAATTGTGCCTTTGCTTTTATAAACCCGGGGAGGACATTGAATTCGATAGCATGATCGAAATCGGTGATATTTCGCGCAGATCCTTCCTGCGCATTGGCACGCTCCAAATGGGAGGCGCCGCTATGTCACTACCGCAGTTCCTCGCGGCCAAATCAATGGCTCCCAATCTGGTCAAAGATCGCTCCGTGGTTTTTCTTTTTATGCACGGTGGCCCTTCGCAGACGGAGACTTTCGACCCGAAAATGGATCAGCCCTCGGGCATCCATTCCGCAACGGGCGAGGTCCGCACCTCGATTCCCGGGATTACCTTTGGAGCGACATTTCCGAAACTGGCAAAGCTGGCTCACAAAATGTCGATCGTGCGTTCCTTTACCACCGGAACGGGTGCTCACGATATCAAACCAATTGTGGGGAAAAATTCCCTCGAGGCCAATATCGGATCTCTCTATACCCGGGTGGCGGGCCCCAACAACCCTCTCAACGGGATGCCGAAAAATATCGCTCTTTACCCCAAAGCGGTAAATGCCGAGGCACTCCCGATGATCAAAAAATTCGGCGACTTCGCTTCCGCAGGGCCTCTCGGGGCGGCCTACGCGCCGTTTGAGCCCGGAGAAGGCGGGACGCTCCAGACCGATATGACCCTGCGCATGCAGCGCACCCGTTTAGAAGATCGACGCACGCTTCTCAAAAACCTCGATCAGGCAAAATGCGCCCTCGATGGCGGCGTCTCCGATGGCATGACGGGGTTTCAAGCTCAGGCTTTCGATACCATTTTAGGAGGAGTTTCCGAGGCCTTTGACCTGTCCCGCGAAAATCCGCGAACCCTCGCAGCCTATGATACCGCTCCTCTTGTCAATGTCGGGTCGATCCGGAAAGTGTGGGCCAATCACGAACGATACCGGGATCACAGCCAGAATATCGGAAAGTTAATGCTGCTCGCCCGGCGCCTCTGCGAGCGGGGTGCGGGATTCGTCACCGTCACGACCAATTTTGTCTGGGATATGCATGCCGATAAAAACAACGCGACCATCACCGAAGGAATGGAGTATGTCGGCGCGCCATTTGATCACGCGGTCTCGACTTTTATTGAAGATGTCGAAAGCCGGGGCCTCAGCGAAAAAATTCTGCTGGTATGCTGCGGCGAAATGGGCCGAAACCCGGTCATGAATAAAAGGGCGGGCCGGGATCACTGGGGAAAACTCGCTCCGCTGATGATCTATGGAGGTGGATTAAAAATGGGCCAGGTCATCGGTCAGAGCGACAGCCGCGGCGGTGAGCCGGCCTCCAGTCCTGTGGTGATGGAAAACCTGACAGCGACCATTCTTCACTCCCTCCTCGATATCAACGAAGTCCGCCTCATGGACGGCCTTTCCAACGATGTGATGAGCGCCATCACCGAGCCTCGACCAATCCGGGGGTTGATGTAGCCCCGCCTCTAGTCGTCGAATCGCTTGGAAGAGACCCGCTTCCGGTTCTTCTTTTTATCCGCCCGGAATTTCTTCTCCTGCCGCATCTTGGCTTTCGTTCTCGCAGAGGGCTTTCGTTTTGCGTAGCGGACTTTGGCGCGTTTTTTGGCCCGCTCGAGAAGGGCTTTTTTCTTTTGCTCCTCGATGCGATCACAAATTCTTTCCCGCGCGATTTCGCGGTTTTTATCGCGGGACCGGCTTTCCTGACAATGGACTTCGATCCCCGATGGCACGTGGCGCAGGAAGACACAGGACGCCGTTTTATTGATTTTCTGCCCTCCGGGACCCGAACCCAACACGAACTTCTCCACCAAATCCGCCTCGCGGATCAGGAGTCGCTCCATGCGTTCTATAAGGTTGGCGTCCATCTCACGTTATTAAAGTAATGTTGAATAGACGAATTACCACCCAAAGGCAGTCAGACTCAAAGAAAATCCTAATTCCTTGCAGAAACCGGTAAACTGCCCATTCTTACGACCGCACGGATGAAGCTGTCTGATACCAGAAACATTGTGATTGCTCAGGCTCTCGAAGAATCGGATAGCGCCGGCCGCCTCATATCCGATGCCGAAAAGCGTCTTGCCGAAGCGGCCGCAGGGGCACCGCTCCCTCAGGCAACGGGCAAATCAAAACAAAACGTCTTTCTCGCCAAACGGGCTTCCAGCGTGATCGGGACCATCGAGCCCCGGCTCGATGGCGACCGAAGCTGGCTCCGATCGAGTCCTTTCCGCTCCAAATTCAGCATTTTTGCGATCCTCCTCGTGATCGCGGCCGCGCTTTTCGGCTATTACACCAATGAACTGGCAAAGCAGGACACGGAGCGACTAAACATCCTGCAATTTCCGCTCATGGGAATCATCGTGTGGAGTCTTCTGGTCTATTTGACCGAGCTTTTCGTCATCTTCCGAAGAGAAGGTGCCGCCTCCGGGATTGCCGGATTAATTTGCCGCGCGCTGTTCCCGCCGCCCATCAGCCTGAAAAAAGACGAAAACGAATCCAGTCTCGAATTCCGGGCCCGCGCGCTCTATCAGAGTCGATGGCGACAGATCAACCTCCCTGCCCTTTCAGCGAGGGTAAAAGGCACCCTGCACATCACCGCTCTGATCCTTGCCGCAGCGGCGATCACCGGAATGTATGTCAAGGGCATCGCAAAAGAATACAAGGCGGAATGGGAAAGCACCTTTTTCGAAACCGGGGACCAGCTCGAACCTTTTCTGAAAGTCATCCTCGGGCCTGCCGCCACGATTCTCGGTGATGAACTGCCGGACGGCGAACAGCTTGATAGCCTTAAAAAAGTGAACAACCCGAATGGTCAGAATGCGGCCAAATGGATTCACTGGTATGCCGTGACCATCACGCTGTTTGTTCTGCTCCCCCGGCTGTTCCTCGCTATCGTCTGGCATTTCAAGTCTCTGGCCATCGATCGAAACTTGCCGTTTCGGGAGATTTCACCCGCCTATTATGATCGGGTCCTGGCCCTCGCCACCGGTGACAGCCTCGGGATTGTGATCGTTCCCTACGCCCACAACGCAGGTGATAATATCATTCAGGGAATCCGAACGGACATGGAAAACCATTTCAAGCGCGCCGTTTCGATCACCTGGCTCGATCAAATCTCGTTTGGTGACGAAGACGACGCCGAAGTTCAGCTTCCTCCCAATTTTCAGCCGATGTTACTGTTTAATTTCGCCTCCACTCCGGAAAAAGAAACCCATCTGGCACTTTACCGGAAACTCTCCGGGGATCTTCCGGAGAATGCGAAGCCCTATCAGGTGATTCTCGATTGCGAAGCCTTTGACCGAAAGGCCGACAGCTTCAATGATGCCGACGAGCGCCGCGCCACTCGCTTAAGCGCCTGGCAGAATCTTTTTGCCGCTGAAAAGTGCGAAATCCATATCATTTCCGATCACAACATCGTCGTTACTGAAGAAAGAGATGGCTGAAGAATCAAACGGAAAGCAAGACGAGGTCATCCTCAGCCTCATTTCCCACACCAATGTCGGGAAAACCGCTTTGGCGAGAACCCTGCTTCGGCGGGATGTCGGGGAAGTGGCGGACCGTGCCCATGTTACCGTCGCCTCGGAGGCCTACACCCTGATCGAAAGTGACGGCCTCGCCGCTAAACTCTGGGACACTCCTGGCTTCGGCTCCAATCTCGCCAAACTGGCCAAACGAATTCGATCCAGCGGAAATCCCGTCGGCTGGATCATGCATCAGGTCTGGGACCGGTTCAAAGATGAATCCCTCTGGTGCAGCCAGGAAGCGATCCGGAACATCAAAGAGGACGCCGATCTGGTGCTCTATCTCGTCGATGCCTCTCAGTCCCCCGGAACGATCGGATACGTCGATCTCGAGATGGAGATTTTGAGCTGGATCGGGAAACCCGTGCTTGTATTTCTCAACCAAACCGGTCGCCCCGAACCGGAGCGGATCGCACGCGAAGAGGAAGAATGGCGCGCCCACCTTGCCAATCTCGACATCGTCAAGAGTGTCTCCACCCTCGACGCCTTTACCCGCTGCTGGACTCAGGAACATCACATTCTCGAAAAAGCGGCGGATCAACTCGAAGGGGAAAAGCAGAAAACCGCCGATAAACTGGCAGATGCCTGGACCCAACGGAATCTCGCGGTATTCGACAAGTCTCTCGACGAAATCACTGATCTCCTCGTTTTTTCGCTGCTCGATACCGAAAAACTCAAGGAAAACACCGTCGTCGATAAGCTGAAAAACATCCTCGCAACCAACGATAAAGACAGCGAGATGGAGAAGGTGCAGCAAAACATGTACAAGCGCCTCGCTGAACGCACCGCCGAGACGATCAATCGACTTATCGCCAGCCACGGTCTCGATGGTCAGACCGCAAAAGAACTCGCCCGAACTTCACGGGAAGAATTTACTTTTCAGAGAAATGTCGAGGAATCACTCTACGCTGCAGTAGGCGGAGCGGTGTCCGGCCTGGTCGGCGGCCTGTCCGCTGACTTGATCGCCGGGGGAGCAACCTTTGGCGGGGGGGCGATCCTGGGAATGATCCTCGGTGGAGGAACCACCTATGCGCTCGCCAAAGGCTACAATTTGACTCAGACCGGTGCCAATGAAGTCCGCTGGACCGAAGCTCACTTCGAGAACCAACTGAAATTTATCATCATGCTATACCTCGCTGTCGCCCATTTTGGACGGGGCCGCGGAGCCTGGCAGGATCCTGAAAACAACCCCAGTCACTGGGAGGCCACTACCGACGAATTACTCCGGTCGAATAAGGAGATGCTGAAAAGCCTGTGGAAACTCGGTGGAGCCAAAGGCAATCCGGACAAGCTTCGCAAAGAAGTCCGCAGTAAAGTCAGAGGCCTCCTCGCTGGTGCTTTGAGCAAGCTCTACCCGGATTCTGAGCGATTGTTCTGACCGGTAACTTTGACTGGTTGGTAGAAGGATTCATCGATAAGAAATCGGGACCGTTTACGCCTCCCGACCGATGGCGCTTGCAATCTATGGATTTTAAAAGGAATTTACTTAGTTACTCACGGATAGCTTAACTCAACAATGCCGCGAAACACCCGGAATACAGGCAGCGAATCTGGCCCCGAAAATCCCATCGCGGCAAGTGTTCACGGCGTCGAGGCTCACGGTCAGAGATTGCTTATCGCAGTGAAGCGCTTTTTTCGGAGACTCTTTATTGCGCTGATCCTGATCTGCCTGTTTGTCGTTCCACCGCTACTATACTATACCAATTGGGTGCCCCCTGTCCGGACCGAGTTGCGCAAACTGGTTGCCGATTACAGTCTGTATCGAAAAACCAAGTCAGAACTGAATGACGCAAACCTGAAAATTTCGGAACTCGAGCAGAAACTGGCCAATACGAACGTGGCGAAGCCGGCACCAGTCGAGCAAGTTTTCCCCACTCCACCGACTACACCTCCACCGCCCCCCGAACCGGTCTCGCCGCCACCTCGCGTCACTATTCCTGACAGAACACCTCCACCGGAAATTGCGGTCCGCTCGAAGAAAAACGAAAAAGTCACCACGCTGAGAAACGGCGTCACGGTTCGTAGTTATGTGGACATCCGGCAGGACGAAACCGCCTCAAATGTTAGGCATCGAAAAGAAGCATACGAACTGGAAACCCGGCTGAAAATCAATCTTCCCGCAGCCAACCGAACGGTTAGCGAACTCAGTGTACTGAATCCCGAACTACCGAAAATCCTCCCCGGACTCGATGATCTGCTGAAAAAAAGCTCGGTGTCTCCTCTGTTTGAGAAAATCTATGAATTGAAACTCGAACGGGTTATTGAGGACATCAGTTCACCTTCGGAAATGGAGACCCGCCACAATTTCTACGATTGTGAAACCATCCTCGCGCTAACCCATCCCCGATCCAAAAAGAAAGTTCTACTGATGCAGGGCGAAATGGATGTCGTTTCGGACGGAACCGATGGTGACCGCTGGCCCTACCTCAATGAAATGATTACCCGCTCGAAATATTTCCAACACGCCACGAGCTATCGCTGGAAAAAGAAAAGCGATACCCCGAACCCCTTACTCGCCCGCGCTGAAGGTGAGTTAAAACGGGTCTTAGCAAGATATTCCATCAAAGGTTTATCAAAATCTGAAAACACCAAACTAAAGAACCGCCGCGACGAATTGCAGCGGCAAATACGGGAGATGAAATCGACCAGTTTTCTCATTGGTGAAGTCGATCCGTTCATCGTCCTACCACTGTCATTTCTCAATCAGAACAAACTGTCTCACGCACCATCGATTGGTGACTTTGCGGTAGTGATCTACAACAATAAGCTCTACCCGGCAATCTGTGGTGATGCCGGTCCTTCGTGGAAGCTCGGCGAAGGCTCACTCTTTCTCGCACGAACCCTGAACCCCAAATCCAACCCAAATTACCGCCCGGTGAGCGATTTAAAAGTAACCTATTTGGTCTTCCCCGGCACCGCCCCGAAAGGTGAACAACCCGACTTGATCAAGTGGCGGGAACGGTGCGAGAATCTACTCGAAGAGATTGGTGGAATCGGGAAAAACTATTATCTACACAATTGGCGCGATCTGCCCGCCGAACGCAAGGCAATGATCGAACTTGAAAAGCTGGCGACACAGTTCACTCCTTTTATCGAACGACGCGAGAAGGAAGTCGTCGAAGCCAAAAAAGCCCTTACAGCCACCGAGGAAAAAGTCCGCAATCTGAAAAAGGAAGTTACAAAGCTGGACGAACAGTTGAAAAAAAAGGAAGACGAAGCCGAAGCTGAAACCTCCGACAACAGTGAAGTGGAATCTTCAGAATCCGCAAAACCTTCTGAAGATGAGTCACCGGAGGAAGTAAAACCATCTAAGGAAGAGATCAAGAAAGCGAAAAAGACCCGCGACAATTTTCGCCTCGCTGAAGAGCAAAAGATTGTTTTCGAAAAGAAACTCAAGCAAGCGGAACAAGCGGCAACGACAGCGAAAACCTTGAAGGAGCGAACCGAAGCGGCGATCAAAAAAGCCCGGGATATCGTAGAACTTCCTGAATCCACTCCCCGCGAAATCTCTACTGACATCATCCTGACCTCGCTAGCAGACAGCCAGGCTGCGGTCGAAATGCTGAAGGAGGAATAGAGTAATTCTTTCAAAAACAAAGTTCGATTCTTTTGATCAAGATGATTAATCCTCCGGGAACCGGGTCATCAGAGCGGATTTGTTGATCGAACCACTTCTAAAAGGTCACGGAATCTATCGGTAGAAGCAACTCCTCAGGACTTTGGGCAAGGAAGGGCGGAACATTCAATAACCGAACGCCACCCGCAGCTTTGGACACTTTCCAGAGCCGTCCGCTCATCCCCCCGGGCACTGGGACTGAGAGAAATTCTCCGCCGGGTTGTTTCAATTCCAGGGCAACGTTACCTTCGGGATCGAGCAATTGACCGGCGCTTGCGGCGGAATAGATCCCAATTTTCTGCGTATTTTCGGGAACATAGAAATATAGCGTCCAGCGACCGGTGATTTTCTTCGGATAATCGTCCAATGACATCTTTATCGTCATGAATTGACCGTGGGGCCAGGTCACTTTTGTCATATCCGACCCGTCGTCGAGATTGATCCGGTAAACGCCGGGTTCGGTGACTGGTAATTCCACAACCCTTTCGACCCCGTGCGGCGGCACACTGAAATCTTCCGCCACCAGCGTCATTTCCTCACCGGTTTCGCTGGCTCCGCCAACTTTGTAAAGTTGGACCTGGACATTACCCCGGTCGCGATAGTGTTTGATGAGCCCTCCTGTGATGTTCAACACGATTTTGGTCGGGGCTTTCTCAACTACGGAAAACCAGGAGCGTTTGCCTCTACCTACCTGACAAATTCCCGGCGGGAGCGGGTCCAGCGGCAACAGCGTTGATGCCGGGACAAGATCGTTTTCAGCATAACGTCTCGCTTCAAAATCCAGCTCGACCACCTCGTAATTCTCCAGTCCCTCCTTTAAAAATGACACGATTTCATTTCCTGAATATCTGGCGCTGTTTTTCCACGGATTTTCGGATTC
This sequence comes from Verrucomicrobiales bacterium, assembly GCA_029213005.1. Taxonomy (GTDB): domain Bacteria; phylum Verrucomicrobiota; class Verrucomicrobiia; order Verrucomicrobiales; family DEV007; genus Arctic95D-9. Next base: position 15,201 of record JARGPI010000027.1, on the reverse strand, counting down.
CGGAACCTTCCAGTATGCCTCCGCTGGTAGGGCAACGGTTTTGTCGCGGTTGTGAACATCCCGATAGAGCCCATAACTGTGAACCATGTAAGTATCACGGATCCGATAGGCGTGTCGAATCACGGCTTTATAAGCCTGCTGCCGATCCTGCCCTGATGACCGCCGGTAGGTATTGAACAATTCTGCATGCCGGGTGTAGAGAATCAGATCATCAATTCTTCGCTGCACATCCTCATGATTTGCCGCGAGTGATCGCGCTTCACTGAGACAACGATACATCCTCGCGAGCAGATCTTCGTAGACGAGGCGGGCGCGGGAGTTGGAGCCGTCGATCAACTGATAAAATTGAGCCATCGGTGTATTCGCGGGGCCGAAACAGTTGTCGATAAATTCAGCCACTATCTTGTCCTTCGAACCTGCCTCATCCGGATCCCACATGAGACGCGAAGCGAAATAGTAACCGAGGCCGTTACATCCCCAGTTGTCGCTGGATTCCGCCGATAAAAACCGGGCTCCGTTACGATGGAATTTGGGAATTGTTTCGGAGAGGTATTCCAAATTGCTACCACGCGCCGCCCCGGGCAGATCGCGATCCCAGGTATTGACGCTGTAATATTCGCGAATCCCGATAATGGCACCCTTATCGGACCAACCGGCAATAATATCGTCGACCTTCATGCCCTCTTTTATAAAAGCAGTGGCGACGCTAATTATTACATTGGGATGAACCGGAATTGTAGGTGGTGATGAGTGGTAGTTGTAGGCGTACATCCCGACATATTTTTGATCACCAAATTCGTTAATGACAGCTTCGGCCACTGCGTTAGCCAGAATGAGCGCGCGGTCGTTGGGCTCCCCCAATTTGGCGCAATTTTGACATTCGCACAAGTTTCCACCATCACTGGGATCGACCGACACACTATCTGCAGCGGGATTGTTATTGAAATATTCAATCCCATATCGTTCTGCAGCCTCTATCACACCGGGATTTGAGATACACAGTTTGGAATGTTCGTGAATCTTCCGCTTCCCCTGAAGCAGTGCGTAGTACTCTGGATGGGCGTCAAATTCGGCCTGTTGCGAGCGAATCAGACGATGATAGGCGTGACCGGTATTGAGAGTGAAGCTACCATTCATCCGGTTCTTTTTCACCCAGTCACGGTAGACCTCTTTATTGTGCTCCCACAGTCCGTAACCATACCAGATCCGACGATTCGCATAGGCGGGAGATTCCGAGACATCTATAGCTACCTTGAGATCGCCAATTTTGGGAATTATCTCCCAGGTCTTCCCCGGAAAGTATTGGCGGTATCCAATCCGGTAGAGAAAATCCCAGATCGCGTGCTGCAAACCAAGCTCAGAATTACCGACCATTTCGATTCCATCCCGGGAAGTGCGGATTGAATAGGAATCCCGCTCCAGAGGTGCAGACGGTTTCGAATTTAGCTTAAGTTGAATGACAGCACCTTCTCGATTCGTCGATACCTGGAACACCGCGCCTGTAATAGACGAAAGTTTTTCGGCCAAATCAGAACCAGCGCTTTGAGCAGTTTCCTCCAAGCCTGGCTGCAAAATAACGGAACCTCCTTGCGAGAGATCACATTCGTCTACGGCGCCCGCCTTTTGAAGCATAAGAAAAAGGATTAAAAAGACGAACCGGGGTTTCATGGGCAAAGAAAACACAAGATTATGATCTCTGCCGGTAGACCGTCAACGTTGTTTGCCAACCGATTGCCGTCGGCGAAACCGTCTGAGTGAAGCAAAAAAAAGCCCCACCGGTAAACCGATGGGGCTCTTCGAAATAATGCTGTTTGTGCCCTTTTACTGACAAGCTTCGCACTCTTCGCCATTCAACAGGGCGTCGATTGAGCAGGCCGCTTTTTCAGCTTCGGTATAAACTTTCGCATCCGGATTCTGAATGTGACGCACTTCCTTCTTCACCTTGGTAGTGGCTTTCTCAATGTTGGAAGCCTGCAGGGTCCGTAGGTAATAAGTGGTTTTCAATCCCTTACGCCACGCGGCGCGATACATATGAGACAGAGTCTTCAACTCCGGGTCCGAGAGGAACAGGTTTACTGACTGTGATTGATCAATCCACTTCTGACGTCTCGCCGCAGCATCGATGAACCAGGTGAAATCAATAGTGAAGGCCGTCATATACTTGCGCTTCAAGTCTTCCGGAATCTCGTCGATATCCGCCAACTCTCCGTCGTAGTATTTGAGGCGCTCCACCATATCTTCGTCCCAAAGTCCGAGTTTCTTCAGATCTTTAACGAGGAATTGGTTAAGAACGATGAAATCACCGGAAAGATTCCCCTTCACAAAGAGATTCTTGAAGGTCGGTTCAATACACGGCGTACTTCCCATGATGTTGGATATCGTCGCGGTAGGAGCAATCGCCAGCACGTTACTGTTGCGCATTCCCTGCGATTGAATTTTGGCCCGAAGCTTATCCCAGTCCATTTTGCTACCGTGAGGAACTTCGATCAACTCACCGCGCTCTTCTTCGAGCAATTCAAGAGTATCGAGAGGAAGGATCCCGCGATCCCACTTGGAACCTTTGAAGGTGGAGTAGGAACCACGCTCTTTGGCGAGATCGCTCGATGCCTCGTAGGCAAAGTAGGCAATCGCTTCCATGAACTCATCATTGAACTCAACGGCTTCGTCACTGGCAAAAGACAGGTTCTTCGCAAACAGAGCGTTCTGCAGCCCCATCACACCAAGCCCTACGGGGCGGTGACGTGAGTTGGCGTTCTTCGCTGCGTCGGTTGGGTAGAAATTGATGTCGATCACGTTGTCGAGCGCTCTCACAGCGATCTGAACGGTTTCGCGCAGTTTTTCCAAATCGAGTGAACCATCTTCCTTGAGGTGGTTCTCGAGAACTACGGATCCGAGGTTACAAACCGCAGTTTCGTCACCGGAAGTATTCAGGGTAATCTCGGTGCAGAGGTTCGAGCTGTGAATCACTCCAACGTGGTCCTGTGGACTTCTCAGGTTACAGGGATCTTTGAATGTGATCCAGGGATGACCGGTTTCGAAGAGCATCTTGAGCATCTTCTTCCAGAGATCAATCGCTGGAACTTTGCGGCCAAAGATTTTTCCATCTTCAACATCCTTTTCGTAAGCGACGTAACGGGCTTCAAACGCTTTTCCATACAAGTCATGCAACTCAGGAACTTCGTTGGAGCGGAACAGAGTCCAGTCTTCACGGCCTTCCATCCGCTTCATGAAGAGGTCAGGAATCCAGTTAGCCGTATTCATGTCATGAGTCCGGCGGCGCTCATCACCTGTGTTCACCCGAAGTTCGAGGAAATCGAAGATATCGTTGTGCCAGGTTTCGATATAGGCACACCCGGAGCCACGACGTTTTCCGCCCTGGTTAACCGCTACCAACTGATCGTTGTGTAGTTTGAGGAATGGAATCACACCCTGGCTTTCACCATTCGTACCGTGAATGTGACTACCGGTTCCGCGAACCGATGTCCACGAACCACCGAGTCCACCAGCCCATTTTGAGAGGTAGGCATTTTCAGCAATCCCCCGCTGCATGATAGATTCGATACTGTCATCTACTTTATAGAGGTAGCAGGAAGACAACTGACTGTGCGGCGTCCCCGAGTTGAAAAGAGTCGGTGTCGAAGAACAGAACCGGCGTCCGGAATAGAGGCGATAAAGATCGATAACTTTCGCTTCACGATCTCCAGTTTCCCCGACCATCAGTCCCATCGCAACGCGCATCCAGAACAACTGGGGAGTCTCAATTCGAAAATGCTTATCCTTGGTCTTATCAACCAACAGATAGCGATCATAAAGTGTCTGAATTCCAAGGTAATCGAAATCCAAATCTGCTGCCGGGTCGATGGCTGCAGCGAGGCGTTCCAAATCGTATTCGAGCATCTGCTCTGAGATCCGGCCAATTTCAACTCCGCGCGCCAGATTTACGGAAAACGCTCTCTCATGGACTTCTTTCAGAGCTTCTGCCCCGGTCTCGCGAATCGACCAGTCGAGAACTTCTTCATAAATGTAGGAAAGAAGAATTCGTCCGGCAAACTTGGCGAAATCGGCGTCCTTTTCAATCAGGGCTTTGGCATTGAGAATCACCAGTTTTTTCAGTGATTCGCTCGTCATCTCCGGAAGAATCGAGCGGCGAAGCTCATATTCCATCGTGTCGAGATTCATATCGAGATCGAGCCCTTCAGCGGCGTATTCGATACGACGACGAAGTTCGGTTCCGTCCCAAAGCATGCTTTGACCGTCCGCCTGAGTCAAAACGATCATGGAATCGAGAGACTCCTGATCCAGATCGAGTGAAATGTTCTCGTCCGTAGCACGGGTTTCGGAACGCTGTGCGCGATAAAGGATGTAAGCAGCGGCCACTTTGTAGTGCCCCTGTCTCATCAGCTCTTCCTGAACCCGGTCCTGAAGATCTTCGATCTTCATGTAATCGAGTCCGCTCCGTAACGCACCGTCTGCTACCGCATCAGCAACGCCTGCCGCCGCCCGTGAATCGAGCCCCAGTGAGAGAAATGCGCTGCGAACCGCAATCTCGATCTTGTTAGTGTTCCAGGTCACCACTTCGCCGTTACGACGGATGACTTTGCACATGGATTTTTCAGTGGTTGGCTCCATACCGATATTTGAGGCTTTTCTTCCGAACAAGAGGCTTTTGGCGACATCGTGAGCGTTCTGACGGACCAACGCCCGCTCGATCAACGAAGTCAGCTCAATCTTGCTTAAAACAATCGCAGCGGTCGCCTCTTCGTTCTGAAGGCGATTGATAATATCCGTACAAACCGAACTGGAGATGGCTGTCACCAGTTGCTGATTCTCAGGTGAAAAAATATTGTCCTGATTTCTGGACAACGCGAGGTCGGTAACGGCCTTGCCCACCATCTCGGCGATCTCAGCGATATTGAAGTCCACTCTCTCCCCGTCAACGTCGACAAATAAACGGGATGTTGGCATCTCCGGATTTTGCGCGGCTAAACCTCCCCATTCAAAGCGAGGTTTCATGTCCTGGGGTGTCGCTGCATATCGATGCAGCTCCAGGTCTTGTTCAATATATTCTCTGGTGATCATTTGTGGCAGATTTTGTGCGGTTATTTGTCTGTTACGGTTGTGTTGCTTGGGCGCTTTAAATGTGATTTTGGATCAATGAAAGTTAAAAAATAAGCTAAACTGTAAGTTTTTTCAGGGTGTGAAAAACAGTGAATCAGTGTGAAAAACCTATCCAATCAGCTATTCCCCAATCAGTTAATCCTGTGAGTTTTAAAGATCATCGTCATCACCCATGACAAGAGCTGATGATTTACGATATTCGGTAACTCGCTGTTCAAAAAAGTTGGCCTCCTTCTTGATGTCCATCATTTCAGCCAACCATGGGAACGGGTTGCTGATGCCGGGATTGATTGGAGTGAGTCCAACCCCTTCGAGGCGGCGGTCAGCAATGTAATCAATATACTGACAGAACTCTTTTGAGCTCATTCCGAGAGCTCCTACCGGCAGGCAGTCGTTGATGAAGTCTTTTTCGAGCCTGACAGCCTCCTTCATCGTATCAACCAACTCCTGACGGAATTCATCATTCCAGATCTCCATGTTCTCACCCACGAGGTCCATAAACAGATTCCGGAACAATTCGATGTGATTTGATTCATCCCGCAACGTGTAACGGAACATTTGACCGATCCCGGGGAACATATTCTGGCGGTAAAGGCTCAAGATCATCCCGAAGAGACCGTAGAACTGGGTGCCTTCCATGCACTGACCAAATACGAAGATGTTGCGGGCCAGCTTCTTCTTGTTCTCAGGGTCGGTAAGATCCACGTCGCGTCTCAAGTCGTGCGAAGTTTTCGTAACAAACTCGTTCTTGGCTTTGATCGTTGGAATCTGCTCGAACATCGCCTCACACTCGTGGGGATTGATTCCAAGGCTGCTGATCATGTAAAGCAGACTGTCAGCGTGAATATTCTCTTCGTGAGCGTGGCGTCCCAGAGCCAGCTTCAATTCCGGAGCGGTGACCACTTCGCGGACCACGTGAAGGATATTATCACCCACGATGCCCTCAGCGGCTGAAAAGTAACCGATCCCCATTCTGATGATCCAGCGCTCCGCTTCGCTCAACTCGGTGCCGTTCCACTGTTCGATATCCTTTTGCATCTGGATATCCTCGGGCTCCCAGTGATTCTGCTTCATCGTCTGGTAAATCTCGTATGCCCACTGGTACTTGAGAGGAAGCAGATTAAAGGCCTCAGATTTACGACCGTTGATGACACTTTTCGCGGCGAAGGCGGCTTCAGCTTTATCCTGATCAAGAACAAAAGTCCGGTGGCCGATTGTAAACGTTTTTTCCATAAGTAGCAGATCGTATTGGGATGTGTGTGTTTTGTTGATTGATTAAGACTTGGGAATCTGATTAAAATAGACAATCCACGTCCATCAACTGTTCAAAATTAGAGTAGTAATTCTAGCAATTTTCGACAATCGGGCAATTTGTCATTCTCAGGCAAAACCACCACATCTTGTTTGTCGAGCGCGAGGATAGCGCAACATGTTGTGGTTCTGCAAGCGGATTTTAGGAAAAGTTGATTATCTTAATCCCTTTATTAGATATAAATCCGAGAGAAGTCGCCCGGAAGAAGACCGAGCGCTTTTAGGGGGCGGCCTTTCTCAAATTCAACACTCAATCTTCGTAAAGTTATGAGCATATTTCAGGCCAAAAAGAAGGGTGAGTAAAGACCCACCCTTCGCAAATATGATTATCAATTATGACTAGCCTTATCTAATCAGGAACTCAAGGCCTTTTGGTAATTTTCTGACACACCGTTCCAGTTGACGACATTGAAAAAGCCATCAACATAGTCAGGACGGCGGTTCTGGTAATTCAGGTAGTAAGCGTGCTCCCAAACGTCGAGTCCGAGAATCGGCATCTTCCCACAGCAATCAGCTGCTGCACCCATCATCGGGTTATCCTGATTCGGAGTACTGGTCACAGAGAGTTTCCCATCTTTATCAGCCACAACCCAGGCCCAACCGGAACCAAAGCGGGTCAAAGCCGCCTTCTTGAAAGCGTTTTTCAATCCGTCAAGCGAACCAAATGCGTCGTTAATCGCAGTTGCGAGGTCTCCGGTCGGCTCTCCGCCACCGTCAGGACTCATCATCCCCCAGAAGAGAGAGTGATTGAAGTGACCTCCGCCATTGTTTCTAACCGCGCCGCGGATCCCTTCAGGAACGCTGCCCAGATCCATGATCAAAGCGCAGATGTTCTTGTCTTCCAAACCAGTGCCCTCCAGAGCGTTGTTCAAATTCGAGATGTAAGTTGCGTGGTGCTTGCCGTGATGGATTTCCATCGTTTTAGCATCAATATGAGGTTCGAGCGCGTCGAACGCGTAAGGTAATTCAGGTAATTCGTGGGCCATGATATTATTTAGAAATATGTAAGATTAAGTTATCTAAGCTACTAGTTTGCGAAACGTTTCGTCTACTAACAAGATTACGGTTAGAACACGATTTCAGATTTGCAATTAGCCAAAGCGTTTACTCCCGAAAAACCAATGGACATCCCGATACCAGACTCGCCTTTTTCAGATTTTGTCTGGGTTCCGCTCTACACGCAGGCAGTGATCGTTTTCGCATCGGGCCTTCTTTTGGGCGGTCTGATTGTGGGGCTCATTTGCCGGTCGAGTTTCGGAAAAGCAAAGCTCGCATGGGAAACCGAACAGCAGATTAAAGATACGGAATTGAAGCATCAGGCCGAAATTCACGAAGAGAAATTGCGAAGCCTCGAACAGACCTATCATCAGATGGGAAATTCATTCAAATCGATATCGGCAGATGCCCTTCGCTCCAGTCAGGAGACATTTCTCTCGATCGCAAAAGAAGCCCTCGCCAAAGAACGGGAAGTCGAAAAGAACGACATGGAAAAGCGGAAACGGGAGATCGACGACATCGTCAAACCCGTCAGCGAATCCTTATCCAAAGTCGACCAGCGAATCCACGAAATGGAAAAAGCGCGCGAGGGTGCCTACCGCGAACTTCGCCAACAGGTCACGACGATGGCGGACACTCAGGTCAATCTCCAGAAGGAGACTGGAAACCTCGTCAGAGCTCTCCGGCAACCGATCGGTCGCGGTCAATGGGGGGAAATGCAGCTGCGCCGGGTTGTGGAAATGGCAGGAATGCAGGAACACTGCGATTTCAGCGTGCAGACCACCACCACAGACGATGAAGGTAACCGGCTCCGGCCTGATTTGATCGTCAATCTGCCCGGAGACAAAATGATCGTGGTCGATGCAAAAACCCCGATGGAAGCCTATCTCGACGCCGTCGAAGCGCGGGAAAAAGGCGACGACGAAGCCACTCAGGCCGCCCTAGCCCGCCATGCCATTCAGGTAAAAACCCACATTCGGGAACTGAGCAAAAAGAGTTATCAGAACCAGTTTGCGACCTCCCCGGAATTCACCGTGTTGTTCCTGCCCAGCGAATCCTTCTTCAGCGACGCCCTGAGTCAGGACCCCAGCCTGATAGAGAGCGGAGTCGCCCAGGGCATCATCCTCGCAACCCCCACCACCCTGATCGCGCTGCTCCGAGCCGTGTCCTACGGATGGAGACAGGAGTCCCTAACCGATAACGCCCGCGAAATCTGCGCGCTCGGCCATGAAATGTACGATCGCCTAGCCACAATGGGCGACCACTTTTCAAAACTGGGGAAAAATCTCACCGCTTCCGTCGCGTCTTACAATCAGGCCGTTGGCGCATTGGAAACCCGTGTGCTGGTCAGCGCCCGGAAATTTAAAGAACTTGGCGCCAGCCCAGAGAACAGCGACAAACTGGAACTCCCCGCTCAAGTTGAGGCCCAACCGCGGGATCTGACAAAAACCTGAATCCTCGCTCATGGTTTAAACTCCTCTAGCAAATCCGCCACCGCTTTATCACAGGTAAAAAATGCGGAAAACGGAGCAGAATTCGCCGACACCACAATCGCCATATCAAAACCCGGGAAAATCCAGAAGATCGTGAACCACACCGTGTTCGAACCAATCATTTGAAGACAGTGCCCACCAAACGTCTTGATATCGTGCACCAACCAACCTCCCACGCCCTGAGCCCGGCTATTGGGCAGGGTGCTGTTTAGTTTTTCGAAAGACTCCTCTTTTTTCAAAAGCGCTCCCGGCTCCCGCCTCAAATAAAAACGGGCAAACTTCAGTAAATCCTCCATCGATAGATGCACCGCACCCGCGGGTCCGATCGCATCGGGGTTATCCGATTCCACCGACACCGGGGAAACCGGCTTTTTTCCACTGTGCCCCCAGGGCTGATCGATTTCCCCCTTCCCCATCGGAGCCCGAAAACCGGCGCTGGACATATCCAATGGGACAAAAATTCTTTCTTTAAGCAAGTCTTCCCACGACGCACCTGCCACAGTCTCCAACATGACGCCCACCACGCTATAGCCCTGATTCGAGTAAACCATTTTTCCGCCCGGTCGATACCCGGGTTTCCGGGCCAGCAGTGCGGAAACAAATACCATCCGTTGTTCAGAAGGCTTCAACTCCCCCTGATTCTCCCAGGCCTCGCGCCACAGTTTACGCGGCGGACTTTTTCGGAGACCTCCGACATGGGCCAGCAACTGCTCGAGAGTGACTGGCTCAAAATCCGGATGAATCGTCCCAATTCGATCGCCGATCACATCACCGATGGTGGAGTCCCACTTCAGCATCCCCTCTTCGACAAGAATTGCCGCGAGCGTTGCCGTCATCATTTTCGTGCAGGATCCGATGTGAAATTTGTCTTCGGCTGTGACCGGGGTGGGATCACCAAACTTTCGTACTCCTACTGCGCCGAGTCCTGCCACCTTATCTCCAACCAAGACACCTCCAGCAATGGCCGGAAGCTTTGATTTTTTTAGAATCGGCTCAAGAATCGGTGCGATATCACGGGGTGTCGTCTGTGCCGTAGGCATAAAGTTAAGGGCAGAACAAATCTTCTATCACTAAGTTTGGCGGAAACCTCCTGCCGGATCAATGTGCAGGAATCGGCTACAGCAAAAAACGGCCGCTACCAAAATGGCAACGACCGCTTTTTAACCAATCGAACCGGGAAGTTAAATCGATTTACTAAAATGCCTTTTGCAAACCGGCAACCACTCCAAAGTCGCGATCCATCCCGACGCCGTTGGCATCCTGATAAACCGGAATCAATCCCTCAACCGCTAAACGGTAGCCATTGTTGAGAAGAAGATTGATTCCCGGAGATGCTTCAATCACATGACCACCGTAGTTGGCCTGAAAGTGAGGAGGCGCCGCGTGAGCATGGGGACCATTGTAATGACCTTCCAGTGCATCTGAAAAATTGTAATTCAGACGGGCGGAAATACTCAAGTTGTCGGTCAGAGGACGCGCCAACCAGGTTGTGATGTTAACACTGTCACCCAGGGAATAACCGCTTTCGTTTTCATCTTCGAGTGGAATCCTCGCGATAGCTTGAGCGCCCCAGGAAAAGGCGTCGCTTTGGCCGAGGTAGGTAATTCCGGGTTGAAGATCAAATGTTCCGCTACCCGCCTGCATACCATAGGGCAAAAAGGTACCGCCTTCCATCTGATCAACCTCCGCAGTCGGAAGGACCAACCCGAGATTCAAATGAACGCGCTGACGGTTGGCATCATAGATTTTGATCAAGCCGCCAACGGTGATATCCCCCAACCCCTCACTGGAGTGGCCAAAAGTCCCGGTGTGCCCACCACCGTGTCCGCCGTGGTGCATCGCATGCGGATTTGCCACCATAACCATATCCTTTTGGACGTAGTTAATCATTGTGGTGAGCGTCAACCAGTCGCTCGGCGCATACATGAAACCGAGCATGTGCATGTGGCCTTCCATTTCCTTCACTCCCACGCCGTATCCGCGCTGGAAGACCTGAGGTATGGAAAGGCTGTTGGTTCCTTCGCGACTGCCACCCATACTCATGTGGTGATATCGATAGGAAACCATCACCTCACCAGCTTCATGGGTGTGATCTCCCATCACTCCGATCGGAGCATGAGAATCAACCCGGTGTGTATCAAATTCATCTTCACAAACCTCAATCACCTCTTTATCACAAGTGATGATGGGCTCCCCGGCATAGCTGGAAGTGAGTGAAATAGAGAATCCAGCAAACGCTGCCAACAGAATAGTTTTTTTCATTAAAATTGTTTAGTATAGAATAACATTTACCGAGCCACTGAAAGCAGGCTTACGCCCACAGGTCGGTTTTGTGGTAAGGCCGCGCCAAACGGCTTCGAACACAGGGCTACCCTGTAGATTCGACTGTTCTAGTTCAGCCCGAAATTTTGGCTGAGTACAGATTAGGTCTAGATAGAGAGACTAGCTGACAGCGACCTGAGGCGGCGGAGTCAGTGGCGAGTTTTCACAATGACCGGGGTGGATCGAGTCTTCAGGGAACGGAAAAGACCATTCCAGAACCGCCCCGGCATCATCAAACGAAGGCACGAGAGCCTCTTCGAAAGTGACATTTTTGAGGAACTCGAACGAATGCCCTGTCGGCATATTGCGATCCGAGCTTTCGTTACTGGTTTCCTGCATGGCTTCGGCAGCTGCCATACAGTGCTGACAAGGCGCGGCCTCTGTCATTACCCAACCAAGCTGACTAATCCCCCCTGCCTTTACGGTCATATCAAACCAGGCGTAGCCCTGTATAACTAGCGGTAGAGCACCACTGACTAGAAAGGTCAGCAGGAGCAAAAGCGTAGAGCGCAACAGAGCTGTAAGAAGCTTTTTCAATCCAGGACAAAATACGCGGCTGAATACAGCGACGACGCCCCGTTGTCAAATAAATACCTATCCTCTGAGCCGGGGAATGAGATACCCGAGATTGACCTGGTTGTAAGAGAGCCCGCCCCTGACTTTACACCGTCTCTGTAAATTTTTGGGCGAGGTAGGTTCTAACACATTGCCAATCTGGATAGTCTTCGGAACCGAAGTGAATGAGTTCACCGGTAAAATCCTCCTGCCCTCTACCCTCGATGTGATCGTCGATCAGGTAGTCACCAATCATTAGTCCCTTGTTCGGACTAATGATAAGCTGGTTGGTGAATTCATAGTCAAAGTGCTTCTCAATCCAGAGCCGCTTTTCGGTGTAACACAGCGGGTTCCGGGTCGAAGGGGCGGTAAGGATGTAAACCTCAAATTTCGAGCGAAACTCGTTAACAACTTCGATGGCACCGGGAAGGGGCTCTAACATCAAAAAGAATCCTTCCACACTTTGGGGATATCTAATTTCGGAATTAATCTCGAGAGCTTTACGATGGGCCGCCGTAAATGCGCACAGCACATCATCCATATCGATATACACCCTCATTCCTGATGAAATCTTTACCGGCACAGTGAAATCGTCCCTGGAGATGGGACGTGGAGGTGATGTTTAGATCATCCCGAGCTTCATCTTGCCCTCTTCGCTGATCATGTCCTGATTCCAGGCCGGGTCCCAGACGAGATCCACGCGGGCATTGTCAACATCATCGAGCATGAGAATTTTTGACTGAGCATCAGCGGCGATGGTGGGTCCCATTCCGCAGCCCGGAGCCGTCAGTGTCATTTTCACTTCGACATTTTTCTGACCTTCCTCCTCTTTGATCTGACAATCGTAAACCAGCCCCAGATCAACGATGTTCACCGGAATCTCGGGGTCGAAAACCATTTTAAGCTGCGCCCAGACGGCTCCTTCGAGATCACCTTTTTCGAGCGCCTGAGTTGCCTCTGACTTTTTGTTTTTCTCGGCTTCCAGATCGATTCCAAGCGCATCAGCATTTTCAGCCTTAACTCGTGCCAAACCGGACTGAGTCGCGATCGTGTAGGTGCCACCCAATGCCTGGGTAATCATAACTTTGATTCCGGCGGGCAGGCTGATTTCTTCTCCACTGGGGATTTGAATCGCTTCGACGTCGCGGGTGAGTTCGATTTCGGTATGTGTCATTTTCCGTAAGGTTGTTGTATAAAATTAAGGTCAGTCCTTTTCTTCAAGGACGATTTTCAGGCCGCCTTTTTTGAGGGCGGGAGCGGGTGTCTGGAAACTGTCGAGCAAAGTCGATGGCTTTTCAGACGTCGGAGCGGTGGATTTCTGACTGACTTCGCCGGAATCAGCTTCCAAAGCCTCCTTTAGAGCACCTTCCACCATTTGGCCACAGTGAATTTTCATGGGAGGAAGCGGACCGAGCGGCTCGGATAACTCGGAACTGCTCAGCGCCCTGGCCTCATCGATCGTTTTGCCTGCAAGCATTTCGGTCGCCATACTCGCGACGGCAATCGCGGTCTGACAGCCAAAGCTTTGGAAAGAGGCCTTATCGATGACTTTCTGACCGTCTTTCTCGGTAAATTTCAGCCACATTCGGAGCATATCCCCGCAGTCCGGGCTTCCCACGGTGCCGACGGCATCGGCATCGCTCATTTCCCCCATATTTCGGGGATTGGCGATCGCCTCCTGAATTTTATCTTCTACGTCTTTGCTCATCGTGGTCTTAATCTTCGAATTCTACTTTGTAACGCGGCAGCTCGGGATCCGCTTTTTCCGCGTAGGCATCGATTCCACCACGAAGGGCACGGGTGTTTTTAAAACCGTGCCCCAGAAGATAAGCGGCCGCATCGAGACATCGGTCCCCGGTGTGGTCGTAAAGAACGATACGACGCTCCTTGTCTTCGGTGCCGAAGATTTGTTGGAGCAACTCGTTGCTGAACATCTCCGCGTCGGGAAGTTTCACCGCTTCGTGCTCCTCACGGGTGCGGAGGTCGATCAGGCGGACTTTTTCGTCGCTTTCGATGAGAGCTTTCAAATCCACAGGATCGATCAGAATCTTTCTGTCTTCCTCGTTGGCTGAGAGAATGTGATCGACCACTTCCTCAACGGGCAAATTCTCGTTTCTTTCGCAAACTTCGCCAAGAGTCTCGTCGTCCGAATAGCTGCAGCTCTGGCAACCTCCGATGTGATAACGGGAGAAAAGAGCCCGCTTCGCTCCGGGGAACCGGTCGAGGATTTCACCCATTGGGGTGTCTGCGTTGATGGATTGTTCAGCGACTTCAGCCATAAGTGAATATGGACCCCTTCAGCGAAATATCATTTGAAATTTCCTTAGCCAAACCATAACGAAATCGAATATGAGCCTGATCGAAAAACTTTTCTCTCTTAAAGACCAGACCGCCGTTGTGATCGGTGGAACGGGAACACTCTGCGGCGAAATGGCACAGGGCATCGCGGAAGCGGGAGCCCATGTCGTGGTGGTCGGTCGAAGCCAGGAGAAGGGAGCGGAGCGCGTTTCCGCAATCGAGGCAGCAGGCGGCTCAGCGAGTTTTATCGCGGCCGATGTCGCTTCGCGTGAATCACTTGAATCACTTTTGAAAGAAGTCGTTTCCACCCATGGTCAGGTTGATATTCTGGTCAACGGAGCCGGGGTTAACTCACCCACACCGGTTCTGGATATCGAGGACGAAGAGTTTTCGCGGATTCTCGATATCAACCTCGGGGCGGTGTTGAGAAGCTGCCAGATTTTCGGGAAGCAGATGCTGTCTCAGGAGAAAGGCGGATCGATCATCAATTTGGGATCAATTTCCGGATTGGGACCTCTCAGCCGGGTTTTCACTTATTCGGCCAGCAAAGCAGCGGTTCACAATTTGTCCAAAAACCTCGCGAGAGAGTGGGCGGAGCAGGGCGTCCGGGTGAACACGCTGGTTCCCGGATTTTTCCCGGCGGAGCAGAATCGCAAAGTCCTCACCGAAGACCGCATCGCAGCGATCATGGGGCACACCCCGGCGAAACGTTTTGGTGAAGCGTCGGAGTTGCTCGGTGCAACGTTGCTGCTTGCCTCGCGCGATGCCGGTTCGTTCGTGACCGGTGTCGAAATGATCGTCGACGGCGGGTTTTCCGCGATGTCGATTTAAGGGACGATTTGCGCTGCGGACGCTTTGGTCCGCAGTTTTACAAAGTTGCTCTGAGGGGCTGGATTGCGATTTCCGGTGTCCCTACAGGACACGAATCCGTGGACTCTGGAACCCGGGACTGAAGTCCCGGTCTTTTTATGGGTGAGGCCTTCAGCCTCCCGGAGCACTGGAACCGCCGTCCCCTGCGGAAAAAAAGGTGCGTCTTGCTCTTGCTCTTGCTCTTGCTCCTGCTCCTGCTCCTGCTCCTGCTCCTGCTCCTGCTCCTGCTCCTGCTCCT